>NZ_JAJTMX010000002.1:0-1403451 GCF_021297775.1 Legionella sp. 16cNR16C | reverse complement strand
GCTCGGCACCGGGGCTGTTAATTGCTGGGGGGATAATGCATATGGCCAGCTTGGATCCACCACCAACAGCGGCACTACTAATCCAAACAACAGTCCGCTGGATGTACAGACTTTAAGCTCAGGGGTGACGGCTTTAGCCGCAGGATACTATCATACCTGCGCCCTGCTCAATACGGGGGCTGTTAAATGCTGGGGAGATAATGCATATGGCCAGCTTGGATCCACCACCAACAGCGGCACTACTAATCCAAACAACAGTCCGCTGGATGTACAGACCTTAAGCTCAGGAGTGGTCGCTATCACTGCAGGGGGATTCCATACCTGCGCCCTGTTGAATACGGGTACTGTTAAATGCTGGGGAAGGAACTTTTATGGCCAACTCGGCTCCACCACCAACAGCGGCACTAATAATCCCAACAACAGCCCGCTGGACGTGCAGACTTTAAATTCAGGTGTAGCAGCTTTAAGTGCAGGATTAGATCATACCTGCGCCTTGCTCGATACGGGTGCCGTTAAATGCTGGGGACTAAACTTCTATGGCCAGCTTGGTTCCACGACCAACAGCGGCACTAATAATCCCAACAATAGCCCGCTTGATGTACAGACTTTAAGCTCAGGGGTGGTCGCTATAACGACAGGAACCTACCATAGCTGCGCGCTGCTCGAGACAGGGACTGCCAAATGCTGGGGGCTCAACCTTTATGGCCAGCTTGGCTCACCAATCAACAGCGGTAATGGCAGCCCTAACAACATCCCGCTCGATGTGCAGGCTTTAATCGCTGCAGGCCTATTTCAACACGGTTTTGGTGAAGGCCATTCCTGTGCAATTGCGGCAGCTCCTTAATCTCCCAGCGGCTAACCATGAGAATACCCGCGATATCTTACACTGGACCCTGCGGACAAGCCGCAGGGTGTAGAGATGATGTGTAGATAGCTATGCCGCGCAGACGGGGACCCATCTCTGAGCTAGCTATAATGCCCATTAGGAATGACAAATTTCCTTGACTTAATGGCAGTGACCCACTGGTTATGGCTCATGCATTAATTGTTCAATATAGCGTCTGCAGGTCAAAGGTTTATCTAAAAAGTTAATTGAATAACGCGTTCCTCCGGTTCCTGTAATCATCAGAGAACCATAACGAAATAAACTGCCAATAATGGATTGGCGAATATCGATACTCTCAATTTTACCCAAGGGAATATCAATCGTATTGCGAACCATGATGCCAGCACGCAAGATGACCTGCTTTCTTCGTATAGTTAAGGAAGAAAAATGGTAATTAACCCAGGTTACCGCAGCCCAGGCCAAAGCAAAAATTAAGAAAAACAAAGCGACGATTTTAATCTGTTCGATATAAATCCCTAACAGCATGGCCAAACAGGCCATCACAAACGGGCCTAAAAAAATTATCCAGTGGAGTCTGGCCACATACACCACATTACTGTCACTATCGATCATTTTTGTATCCCGGATAAAGAGTGAAAATATAATAGTGCAGATAGGATTAATTTGCTATGCTCCTGTTCGTCGTCATCCCAAATTGAGATTCTCAGCCAATGCGGCGTATCAATCATTGCATGAACAAACAATTGCAATCCATCTGTCAAAAGGCAGCAGAAATTGACAAGCTTAATTTACTGGTAAAACAATATTTACCGACTCATCTAAGCGCACACTGTCGTGTCAGCAGTTTTAGCAAGGGAACGTTGACGGTACAAATCAATGATCCCGCCTGGGCAACCGAATTACGCTATAGCTTGCCTGAGCTGCGCGATGCCTTAAGAAAAGAAGGTCTGTATCAGTTGATATCGATTAAACTGGCACTGGCGAATGAAAACTACACCCAGCCGTCCTCCAACAAGAAAAAGCGTCAATATCTTTCAGCCACTACCTGTTCTTCTTTACAGGCATTGAGTGATGTATGCAGCTTCGAACCCTTGCGAAATGCCTTGAGAGATCTGGCAAACCACAATAAACACCCAGCCGATACTTGAAGATCTGTTGTGAAAGCGTTATAAAAATGTAAAATTTATTGAGTTCAAAATCAATTTGTGCAAAAATTAGACCAATAGATAATGTTCTAATGGCTCGTACAGCGGAACTCTTTAATATATGGTTTTTAGAAATGCCTAAAATTTTTACAGCTACCGGAGATGGTGCTTGTCTTTTCAATGCCTTAGCGATTGGTCTGGCTATAGAGATCTTAAGTGGCCGTCTTGACCATTATGCTCAAGAAGAAAACTATCAGGCATTACTTGACGAGTTCGCCAGACAGCATCCTAACTTTTTACCCAAATCCTGGGATACATTAAAGTTATGGCTTAACTATTATAACAGCCCACGCGACATTGAACTGCTCCTCGCCCCTGTATTATTTAAATTCAATAAACAGTTTTTGCCTGATACTCAGAACGTATTACTGAACGAATTAACCAGTTTAATGTGGCATCGAAAAGCGGATATCCAATCCAAACGGCAGTGGTTTGAAATAACTATGCGAGCACCGCAAACGGTCAGCTTTCCCGCATTGGATATGCTGAGCAAAGAGACCAAGACCTACATCCTGGAAAGCTTGCGAGCACACTTTAAAGGGTTCAGAGGAAGAGAATTAAAAGATTACAAAGCAAAGATAGAGTCTGACAAAGAACTGCTTAAACTGGTCACAGAGGAATATAGCCGTACCGATGAATTTCAACGGGGCTACAGCTGTGGTGATATTAAAGGGCTAAGTCAGGCCCTGCATCTGCAAATTCATGAAAACCAGATACCTAGCCTCAGAAATACAAGACCAGGTATCTATTTAAAACATAAAGAAGCACATTGGGATGTCACCTGCACAGAAAATGATGCTGATCTGATTTACATGGACGACGCAAAGCTTAAATTCAGTTCACTGGAGGCTTACAACAATACCCAGGAGGTATCAGCACCTCCTGCCGATGCCCTCGAGCAGATGCCACAAATTATTATTCGCAATAAATCAATTAATAATCCTGGATTAGGAAATTGCGCCTTTTATGCACTAGCAACCGGGCTTATCCATATAATTCAGGAAGAAAACTCGGGCAACAACAGGGAGTTATTTGACCACTGGCTTGCATTAGAGGAACACTTCCAGCTACAAGCCACTATTGATACGCTTTACCCCAGGATTTGCGCTTTTAATATTGAGGAGTCGAAACGCACCAGAGAAGATAGAGAATTACTTGATATCCTGCAAAAAGCACTCCGGGAATTACTTTTCAAGAGTCAACAGGAAGAACTGGAACAGGTTTGTTCAAACCCTGGTGATGACTATACCCGGCTTCGATCTAACTCCCAGTTTAGCGATTTTGCCGCTGTATATCATGAGGATATCAATCGTATCCGAAATTATAATGAATTTGCCAGCTCCGCAATCATATTAAGAGAAATCAGAGCATTAAAAGCGAAGCATGATCGATTACTCCGCGAATTAAGAGAGGGTGATGACACAGTAGAAGAAATTCCATTTGAACAAATCAACCTCGATTTACAGTCGCTATTCCTGCGTTTACTCTATGGAAAGGAAGTATCCCTCCCCACGGATATCCCATTTTCCGAGGATTCACCCATTATTATGGGCATGAAAAAAATTACTCAGAATTATACCTGGGGCTCTCATAGCCATCTGGATAGTCTGGCGCGCACTTTACGTGTAAATTTGCATTATTTAGTCAATGGCCAGGCAACGCAACCCTTTAAGGATATTCCCAATCAGCACTGCATTACGATTGATAATCAAAATAACCTGCATTGGGTTACTCGTATCCCAATGGCCTGCGATCGATTAAAAAAACTGTCATCTCCTACTCCCGAAGCGCCGAATAGTCCTCCTGCAGATGCCGGCTTCGATGCGCCATTTTTTGATCTCAGTTATCCTGCGAAACCGCCGGAGAGAGAAACAAGGCCTTCATTAATGGAGTTGACAGACCTGAGTGATCTCACTGAGAATGAGGACCCCCTCCGTGACCTGATCATACAGGCGGAGCGAAGTTTTGCTGAATATCAGTATCATTACAAGCGAATATGGTTTTCCTTATTTAACCGTCATGGCGCAACCGGGCAACGGAATGCAAATAATTTTGTACAGGAATTGAAGACCAAGGATACTTATCAGGAAGCACTGGCATTTCTTATTGATTATCTGGAGAATAAAAAGCCACATAATGGCAATACCAACCCCCACTCATTCCGGACCATCCTGTTGAAGCATATGTTGGGTGAAGAATCTCTCACCCCGCTAAAGCTAATTTCCAATGGCTTTCCCTATTTTCTACAGCAATACAAAGCGAGAGTTGTCATTGAAGATTCAGCCACTAGTGAACCAAATAACAGCTCAGACACCCTAAACGACTGCACTCTATAATTGAGAACGTTTAATCCGGCTTAACCTCTACCTGCCTGCCGAGGCAAGTAGTCGAAAGCCCGAACTGTTATTAGAGAAGCAAAAAACAGAAGCTGGACAAGTTGTTATACCACTGCATCTACTTTAATATTAATGACATTTTTTTATTTATCCAGGATTGGTCATGTTTCCTAATACAGGGAAAGTATTTGCTGCTGCCTTGTTATTTCAATTCCCGACGTCTTCACTAGTTTTTGCTGCCTGCACACCCGGTCCTGTCGTTGTGTGTAGCGGGGTGACCCTAACGCAGGTAGGGGCAGGACCTGCAAGTGATAACTGGCAGGTTACAGTTGAGGCCAACGCTATCCTGGATACAGGAAATACACCCGCTATTTCACTGGGTGACATGGCCACGATTATTATCGGTGAAAATGCAGTAGTATCGAATTTTGGCATAAACAATGGCGGGGGTTATGGTGCCGGCGCAAATACCATTGAATTTAATAATCAATCCACTTTAATGATTGGTTTAGGGGCTCTTGTTGCAGCAAATGGCCCACAGCTCTTTTCAGAAGCGGTGAATTTTATTGGTGATGGCAATGTTTTAACAAATTACGGCACAATTCAGGGAGGCCAAAGTTCGGCTCTCTATTTTCAAAATGTCAATACCGGATTTGGACAAAACATTGTCAATAACTTTGGTACAATTACAGCTGGCGCAAACAATGAAATCATCGGTCAATTTGGTACTGAGGGTGTTATTTTTTCACAGCAAACAGGAGCCGTGTTAAACGGGAATTTAACCTTTGGCGATGGCGATGATACCCTTAATATTTATACAGGCTCGATCATCACAGGCACTGTTGACGGCGGCGGCGGAGCCAATACACTAACACTTAATGGTTTAGGAACCGATACTCTATCAGGCGAGTTTACCAATTTTGGAACTTTAATTAAGCAGGATATCGGCACCTGGACGCTTTCCGGTTCTTTAGGCAATTACGACAATGCTCATGTAGCCACCCCTTTAGCCGCTTCTGTAGTAGCTGGAACACTCATCTTAACTGGAAATAATACGAACTATCTTGGCACAATGACGGTCGGTCCGGCTGGTATTTTATCGGGTGCTGCCAGCAATCTGATGCCGCTTATTACTGATAATGGATTAGTCGAGTTTAACCAGTTGGTTAACGAAATTTATCCCGGAACTATTACTGGCAGCGGCGGAGTGCAGAAAATTGGACCAGGGATCCTTACACTTAATGGTATTCACTCCTACCAGGGTAATACCTTAATTGCCCAAGGGGCGTTAGTGGTAGGTGATGCAAGCAACCCAGCCGCAGCGCTTACGGGAACAGGCTCGGTTCAGGTTAGTCCTAATACGATTTTATCGGGATATGGTTTGATAAATGGTGTTGTTGTTAACCAGGGCATCCTGGGTGCTGGCAATTCCCTGGGAAATCTGGCGGGGAATGTCATTGGGACCCTGACTTTAGGCTCTGATTTAATTAATGCCGGCCTGATAAATCTGGCTGGGCAGTTAGCCATTGGTAACGTTTTGCAGGTGAATGGAAATTATAGTACCGGGATGGTTCAGGGCGCTTTGACCCTCGCGACCTTCTTAAATGCCGGAGGACCTTTAGCCAATCAGGTTACAGACAGACTCCTGATTTCAGGCAATGCCGCAGATAATACCAGGGTTACGGTCATTCCATACCTGGCAGCACCGTTCATGAGTCCTTTACCTGCGGCATCCACAGGAATTTCCTTAATTCAGGTTGCTGGCAGTGCAGCTCAGACAAGCTTTCAGCTTCTTAATAATGAACTGATAATTCCCACCTCACCCTATCGATTTCAGCTGAATGCTTATGGACCTGACTCAATTTATGGTCCTGCTGATCCGGCACAAAATCTGGTTGGCAATCCTGGCGGCTATTGGGATTACCGCCTGCAAAGTGTCTACATGACGCCATCAGGTCCCGTACTCCCGAATCAGCCTGTCCTTAACTCACGTTTTGCTGTTGCTCCCCAGGTTCCGGCTTACATTTCAGCACCACAGGCACTGTTTGCTGCAGAGTTTGAAGACATCAGTGAGCTTCATCGACGATTGGGTGAAATCCGGAATACTATCCATGATAATTCGCAAGATCATCCCGAGTTTTTTGTGCGAGGCTTTGGTGATCATTTAAATTATTCGACTAACCGTAGTTTTAACCAATATGGCTATAACTTTTCCAGTCGCTATTCAGCGGTTCAATTCGGCACCAATATTATTAAAGCCAAGAATGAGAGAGGAATACTGCGTATCGGTCTGGCAGGGGTATTGGGAGATCTGAATTACAAACCCGTAGCGATTGATGGACAAAGTAACAATTCAGCTCATACCGAAACAGTGTCAGCTTTAATGACCTGGCAAGCGCAGTCCGGCTGGTACTGGGATTTTATTTTTGGCGGCGGCCGTTTTAATGAGCACATTGATACGCTTTCCCGGACCTGGCTAGCCAGATTAACCGGTAATAATATTGATGTTTCTTTAGAAACAGGTTATCCCATAGCGCTTAATTGGCATCAACTTATTTTAGAACCCGAACTACAAATAGTTTATCAGCAGCTACACTTTAATTCGCAAACCGACATAAACCAGATTGGTATCCATTGGGAACACCCCAGGCAAGGTATTTTTCGGGGTGGTTTGCGTTTATTACGTACAGAAGATACCACAAACCATTTTATTACCACTTACCTTGAAGGCAATTTATTGCAGGGATTAGGAGGCGGGCATACTATCCAAATAAGCAATATTGGTTTTGATACTGGAAAGTTTGGCACCATGCTACAAGTGCGAGGCGGCCTCAGTGGCCACTTAACTCCCCGCCTCAGTATTTATGGGGATATAGCAAACCAGCAGGATGTGACAAGTTATGGTTTTCATGGTTGGAGCTATAATGGAGGCATAAGATATATGTTATAGCCCTGCTCACCCCAAAGCATGCAAAATTACAAAAGAAATTCTGCAAAATGAATTGGATGAACAACGATTACCAGAACATAGCGCTGTTCAAAATTCAACAGCGCTATTGAGATCAATATTGATAATTGATTTTAAATGCTGCTCCTAAAAAGCCAAAATTACTCTCGGCCGTGACACCAGCTACTTGCGGCGCTCCTGTCATTCCGCTGCCAGGCAAACCGAATCCTGCGCCTGTTGTAGCAGATTTTGAAGCGCTGCCGCCACCGAACCATTCTTGTGCAACGACTGAAAGCTGAGCGCCGATCTTGCCATTAAGAGCCTCTCGCTCATAAGCGATCCCAAGTTCTGCTTCAACAATTTCAAGCACTGTTTGATGATGATTGGTTCTTTGGACAAACGCTGTTTCACTTAATACATCGTCAACATATTGTGTTCCACGAACCAGAAGGGTTTTGCTGGCCGTCTGCTTGGATCGACCAAACACTGCAGAAGCGCGGGCAGTACCGACGAGAGAAAATCCCGATTGCCATAATGGCAATTTATCTTCTAATTGGATAACAGGCCCCCAACCTCTGAAATTATGGCCAGAATGCAGGGTCTTTTCGTGAGCAGTAATGAATTGAGGAACAGGAGGATCCATCCTGATATCCAGAGTAGCACCAGGAAGTTGTGTTTCAAATGCATTATAAGATTGCGACATATAGGCATATCGTGCTCCGCCGCCCAGTGTCAACCTGGAGTTGGCAAGTTGATAATCCTGGGTGATAATGCCGTCCCATACCTGTGTTTTGAGGCTAGTGGTAACGGTCATCGAGTCAGGCAGGTTATTATCCCTGGTATCAATGTCCAGGCCGATAGGAGCCGCTGAAGAAATGGGAAAAGACAAGGTAAGATCTGTTACCGAGGTCTGAGGTGTCGCAACGGATTGCCTGGTGTCATCATCAAAAAACCAGTAGCGTGTATAAAATCCTAAGCCATTATTTAGCTTGTATCCCAGGAAAAACTCGGGGGCCAATTCCATATTGTGAGAAACATCTCTTTGGTGCTGGACGTCATTAACGTAGAAAAATGCTTCTGAATAAGCTATACGTTCAGCTTCAAGAAAATAAAATGCTGGATTATTTTGGAAAAAGGGTTGAACAACCTGGAGATTGACGCCAGCTGTCCAGTGAGATAAGGGCTCTTGAATATCCCCCATGGTTCCTGCAGAAGCAATACTAGTACACAGGATCAAACTTACAAAACTACTTTTATTAAACATAAAGCAAAACTCCCTATTGCAAATTCATAGAAAAACGCTCATATAGTAAACGATTTATCCTAAAAGCTCTAATTGAAAATTATCTAAATCAAGGGACAATAATCGATTTATTAGCCATAGAGGGGCAACACAGAATTTAACAATAAACTAAAAAACTTACTATAGTAAATTGGAGATGTTCTGGATTTCACCCGTAAGGATCTATTATGGACAATAATATGGAAAACAGCCCAATCAATTACATTCACGGATATAATCAAAAAGAAACCCAGCGTTTATACCAGCAAGCCAAACTGATTTACCATTTTGCACATCAGGATCTGCCATTTCAGAAAAAAGAGCGATTGCTGGAAATAGGCTCAGGCGTTGGCGCTCAAACAGCACTTCTCCTGAAGGATTTTCCCAATCTCCACGTAACAGGCATTGATCGCGAGCCGGGACAAATTGAGCAAGCCAGACACTATCTGTCCACCCTCCCCTGGACCAAATGGCCTGATGGTACTCCGCGATATGAGTTTCTGGTAATGGACGCTACCAATCTTAAGCTGGAAAAGAACAAGTATGACTGCGCCTATTTCTGCTATGTCCTGGAGCACATGCAGCAACCGGATCTGGTCTTATCCTGTGTACGGGAAGTGCTTCAACCGGGCTCACCCATTTCCTGCTATGAAGAGCTCAACGAGACAGCATACATTTACCCTCCATTGCCTAACGTCAGCACTTATTGGAAAGCCATGAATGAATTACAGCATGAAATGGGCTGTGATGGCGATATTGGCGTGCGCCTGGGTAACCTGTTAATGGATGCAGGGTTTCAGAATATTCAAACCCAGGTTCATACCTTCCATCATGACAATCGAAACTTCAGTAAAAAAACGGAGTTCTTTTATTATTTTCGTGATATTTTGCTGACCTGTTCTCAAACCTTGCTCGAGACAAAACGAATTTCCTGGGAAACACATGATTTAATGCTTGAGGAAATTAACGAGGCGGCGCAGAACCCCGAAAGCGCGATTGTGTTTTTTAATATGCAGGCTCTTGGATCAGCTTAATCAAGCGTAGGTCGGGCGCTTCGCCCGACATTCAATTTTTCGCAAATGAGATGAAGTTTACTTATCCAAAGAAGAATGCCATATTGATAATTGCTAAATGCTTGAATACGCTAGTTTCACTTTAGATGAAATGTCGGGCGAAAGCGCCCGACCTACGCTTAATTATTTGCGGAACGAGAATCAGGCTTCTACGGGCATAAAACCTGGCATGGCAGGCATGTAATTTTCGGCGTCAAAATAAGTATATTCCCAGGCATCCTGGCGAACCATCAGCTCTCTTAGCAGGCGATTATTGAGTTCATGACCTGATTTGTAACCTTCAAATGCACCGATTAATCCACAGCCCAGCAAGTACAAATCACCGATGGCATCGAGCACTTTATGGGTAACGAACTCACTGTCGAAACGAAGACCATCTTCATTCAGAACACGGTATTCATCGACAACAATCGCATTATCCAGGCTTCCACCTTTGGCTAAATCATTTTCACGTAATTTTTCATAATCAGAAAGAAAACCAAAAGTTCTGGCCCGGCAAACTTCTTTCACATAGGAAGTATTTGAGAAATCAAAAGTCGCTGTTTGCGGCTTGTCATTAAAAACAGGATGGTCAAAATCAATAGTAAATGAAACTTTATAGCCATTATAAGGAAGAAATTGCACATACTTGCCATTATCTTCGACACGAATAGGCTTGAGAATGCGAATAAAGCGTTTAGCGGCGCTTTGCTCACGAATTCCGGCCGATTGAATCAGAAAAACAAAAGGCGCGGCGCTGCCATCCATAATCGGCAGTTCAGGCGCATTAATATCGACATAGGCATTGTCAATACCCAAACCAGCCAGCGCAGAAAGCAGATGCTCTACTGTAGCAACTTTTACCCCTTGATGCAGTAATGACGTGCATAACATGGTATCGCCAACATAATCATAAACTGCAGGGATTTCGACCACGGGATTTAAATCGATACGTCTAAATACGATGCCAGTATTGATTGGAGCGGGACGCAAGGTTAAAAGTACTTTATCACCAGAATGCAAACCAACACCTGTCGCTTGAATCACCTTTTTAGGAGTTCTTTGTTTAATCATTCAGCGATCACCTTATTCAGATATCCCATTTTTTCACACAATAATTCCCCCAATCATATCAACAATCGGTTGATTAGTCTAATTTTTTATTTATTTTATCGATACTTGCTTAGAGTCAGGTCGCTCGGCAAATCATCTGACTGAGCTGTAGTCTCATTTCGTCGATTCTCCGATGGCGCCAGAAAACGAAAACGCCGGGGGTTTTGTATTGAATTTTGTTTATTTGCATCAGCCGTCAAATCCTTCATTACGCGGGAAAGCACTGTTTCTGCGACCTTGGGAGGATAGAGTATATCGTAAGCGCCTGTGGCGATCACCAGCAGGAAGAACGGAATTAGCATTAGCCAGTCATTTTGTGTTCCAATCAGAGCATTTTTAAGAAAACTCTGTGCAAACTGCCAGTTTGTCTCGTAATGGAGTAGACCATGATGCAGGAGCATTAAAAATTTAAGTAAAATTAGTGCAAAAATTGCTGTATCCAGAAACTGAGTCTCAACAAAATTGTTCCTTTCGCGAAATGTAGACGCCAATTGTTCATAATCAGTCGCTTCGCTCTCAGAAGCTTCATGCATTAGCCAATCAGTTATATTAACTAACGTCTCAAGATGTATCTCTGCATGCCAAGGCCGTTTTTTTATTCGCTGATTCATTTCAGAAAGTAGAGTATGAATTTTATCTCTGTTTTCGGCGGCGGCAGTTCTTGCCCAAAAATGTAATCTCGATGAGGCCAGTTCAAATCTGAAAGAAATTCTGCTGAATGGTTGCGTAGGGTATTCAAGCAGGCTGGTCTTATATTTTTTAGCTCGATTGAATAGCTCAATAGGTGTTAGAAATGGCCCTGGAACAGAAACATAACTGGAAAAACTCATCCATCGCAAGCTATTGGCGGGCATGGTGACTCCCGCCAGCAGCAGCGCATAATACGCAGCATTTGAGCAATTGTGAGTCAAATATTGATAATTTTCAGGATGGTTATACTCCGACAATTCAAATTGAGAGCAGAAACTATTAAAAGACATTTTACTGACAAAGCTAACACAGTAATCATTGTCGTAATTATCAGGAGCAGCATTAAGCCCAACCATGCTGGTTTTTGTCGAATTATGCCATATTTTGACAATTCTGAAGTTAAGCCAAGCCTCCTCATCTGGGTCACAGAAAGCATAGACTTGAGCACAGGAGCCATTATTGAATACGTTTAACTTAATTTGCATCTGACCACTTGATAAGAAGATGCAGATTGGGCGGCCATTCCCAATCTGCACTTAGACTTAAGACTCTACCTGCTCTTCCTGACGGCGTAAGAAAGCCGGAATATCGAGATAATCGACATCGGGAATAGTGGGTTCGTTTGACTTGGCAGCAGACGACTGCATTGCAGGAGTTGCTTGCTTTCGCATCACAGCCGGTCTCTCATATTGCTGATAATCAAAGGTGCCATCGCTTCGCATTGATTCGGAAGTGCGGGTTTTGGCAATGCCAGCGTATTGCGGTTGCTGTTGCTGCTGTCTGCCGCGATTGGGATCACCTAAACCGGTGACGATGACTGTGACTCGCATCTCATCGGTCATATCCGGATCAATGACGGTACCGACAACGACCGTGGCATCATCAGAAATGAACTCTTTCACCACATCACCCACTTCTTCAAATTCGCCGATTGACATATCAAGACCGGCAGTAATATTCACCAGAATACCGCGTGCGCCTGAGAAATTCACATCTTCCAATAAAGGCGAGGCAATGGCTGCTTCTGCCGCTTGTCTGGCTCGCTGCTCGCCGGTGGCGCTGCCGGTGCCCATCATCGCCATGCCCATCTCTGACATTACTGTCCGTACGTCAGCAAAATCCACGTTAATCAATCCTGGACGGGTGATTAAATCAGAAATCCCTTTTACTGCACCCAGCAATACATTATTTGCCGCTTTAAAGGCATTAAGCAGGCTGATATTTTTACCCAGAACGCTTAAGAGCTTATTATTAGGAATTGTAATTAACGAATCCACATGCTCAGCAAGACGTCTGATTCCTTCATCAGCAGCCAGGGCTCGTTGTTTACCTTCAAAAGAGAAAGGCTTGGTGACAACTGCCACAGTAAGGATATTTAATTCCTTGGCCACCTCAGCAAACACTGGAGCCGCACCGGTACCGGTACCGCCACCCATACCCGCTGTAATAAATACCATATCCGCACCTTCAAGTACTTCGCGAATACGGTCACGATCTTCTTCCGCCGCCTCGCGGCCGATTTGCGGATTGGCACCTGCGCCAAGTCCTTTGGTGAGATTATCACCCAGTTGAATATGAACTTTGGCGTTGGAGTTTTTCAATGCCTGTGCATCAGTATTGGCACAGATAAATTCAACCCCATCAATATTTTCAGCGACCATGTGCTCAAGCGCATTACCGCCGCCGCCGCCAACTCCCACCACTTTGATAACGGCACTGTTGTCCTGGCTTTGCGTTAATTCAAACATTCCTGCCTCTCCCCTCTTTTTAACTGCCGATTAATACTTAGGCTCTGTGAACCAATTTTAATTGTGGCTGCAAATGCTGCTAACTGGTGCCAATATGTCTTTGAATTCGTTAAATAGAAATCGCTATTCGCCTCATTCAAAGACATATTGACACTCAATTATCCGCATTTTCGCTCACAATAAAATTGGTTCACAGAACCTAGAGATTATGTATATCATGCTGTCCACTTAATAAATCAGAACATGTCCACACACAATTCAACTCATTTTTATACAGGGCCTAATAATTCAATGAACGATTAGATCCTGTATTCCTAAAACTCCAGTTTAAAAATTCCCTTGAAACCATTCACGCATTCTGGACCACATGCTTTTACCACTCTCGCTAAGAGTCGGCACGCTGTAGCCTCCTTCATATTGCTGTTGGAATCCGTGCAGTAGTAAACCCACCCCTGTGGCCAGTGAGGGATTGCTTGTCGCCTCCACCAATCCTGCCACATGATGTGCACACCCCTGTCTTACCGGCATTTCAAAGCATAATTCCGCCAATTCGATAGCACCGCGCACGCAGGAACCCCCACCAGTTATCACCATTCCCGCAGCAATTCGATTTTCAAATCCGCTGCGTCTTAACTCATTTCTAACCAACCTGAATAGTTCTTCATAACGTGCCGAAACCACATCAGCCAGAATTTTTGCGGAAATTTTTCGACCGGGACGTTCATTCACGCTTATAACTTCCAGCATTTCATCAGCGTTCGCAAACTCAGGCAAGGCACAGGCATGGTTGACTTTAATCACTTCTGCCGCCTTGGTTGGGGTTCTTAGCGCCATCGCGATATCATTGGTTACCTGATCGCCGGCAATTGGAATCACCGCGGTATACTGAATAGCTCCTTCGGCGAATACAGCGATGTCTGTTGTACCCCCGCCAATGTCCAATACGCAGACCCCTAACTCTTTTTCATCATCAGTAAGTACTGCATGACTGGATGCCAATTGCTCGAGAATGACATCTGATACTTCAAGACCACAGCGGCGCACACACTTTGCTATATTCTGCGCAGCACTCACCGCTCCGGTTACAATATGCACTCGGGCTTCAAGTCTAACACCTGACATGCCGGCTGGTTCGCGGATGCTTCCCTGATTATCGATAATAAATTCCTGAGGAAGGATATGCAGAATTTTTTGATCAGCAGGAATGGCGACTGCTTTTGCTGCTTCAATAACCCGCTCAACATCAGCCTGGGAGACTTCCTGATCACGAATAGCCACAATACCATGCGAATTAAGGCTGCGAATATGACTGCCGGCGATCCCGGCGTATACAGTTCGTACTTCACAGCCAGCCATTAGTTCCGCTTCCTGTACGGCTCGCTGTATTGAGTTCACAGTTGCCTCAATATCGACAACTACACCACGTTTTAAACCACGAGATGGATGGCGCCCTATACCGATCACTTCAATAGTTCCATCGGAGCTAACTTCCCCAACCAGCGCCACTACCTTTGATGTTCCTATATCCAAACCGGTTATGATATTCTTTTCTGATTTTTTAGCCATTATCTTCCCGCTTCATTTTTCCATTGCACTGCCATACCACGCGGATAGCGTAGATCGACACTTGCCAATTGCGCTGATTTTTCTGC
The DNA here is from genome assembly GCF_021297775.1 of Legionella sp. 16cNR16C. Lineage (NCBI taxonomy): Bacteria > Pseudomonadati > Pseudomonadota > Gammaproteobacteria > Legionellales > Legionellaceae > Legionella > Legionella sp. 16cNR16C. The sequence continues at coordinate 1,388,579 of NZ_JAJTMX010000002.1, read as the reverse complement.
AAAAACTGCTGGATAAGCCTTACAAAACCTTAATATTCGCTTTTCCAGGTCCCGCTTACCCAGTCGCAATTGCACGCCATTATCCAAACCAAGCTCCCAGGCATGATTGTCGCGTAATTCCAGTGAGGATGCGTGCAAACCATAAATTGATAATATCTTACTCATTTTTTTGTAAACTTGTAAGACTTCTCTGTATTGATTAGACGGTCCACTCAGCTCCGGTAGCAACATATCTGTTTGAGAATTGCCCTCATTGAACATTTCTCCATCTTCAGTCAGCATAGCGTCATTCCACTTCGCGAATGGAATTTTTTCTACCAGGGTAATTTTCAGAGTGTCCGGCCAGACTCGTTCAATATGCACTTGGCGAGTCCATTCAAAAGCTGATAGCTCCGTATGCAGTCTTCCTACCGACAAAGAGAAAAAGCTGTCATTTAAATATTTTTCCAGTACCTCTTCCAGCTGCTTATGCGAAATATGGTGGTAACTGGCTGCAATCTTTACAGTACTTATTGGGAAGCGCTCTGGATCTGCCACAAATAAATAAATCAGACGCGCCGCCAAAAAAAGGGCGCAGGCGATTAACAGTGATAATACACTCGCATAGCGCAGTTGCCCTTTTTCCCCATCCATCCTCTTGCCTCGTCTTTTATAATCGCGAAGGGCTTAAATAAGCCCGGCAATTCGTTCCTGTTCCTACTGATAATTGGTCACTAACTGTTGTTTACAGCGATGATGTCTCATCGCCAGTTCAACCAACTTATCCAGCAGATCAGGATAGCAAAGACCACTGGCATCCCAAAGCTTCGGATACATGCTGATAGGAGTAAACCCAGGCAGCGTGTTGATTTCATTAAAATAAATCTGATTAGTCTGTTCGTTAACAAAGAAATCGACTCTTGCCATTCCCTTGCACTTCAGGCGCAGAAAAATAGCGCTTGCCATTTTTTGTAATCGCTCCAGTAAAGAAGCAGGCAGACTGGCGGGAATGTGTAATTCAGTTTCTTCGCTTTCCAGGTATTTGGCCGTGTAGGAATAAAACCCATCCGCATGGTTAACTTTTATTTCACCAGCCACACTAACCAAAGGCTCGGCAGGCTGTTGACTATTCTCAAGAACTGATAATTCAATTTCCCGACCGGCAATAAACTCTTCCACCAGAATCGCTTCATCGTAGCGCAGCGCGTCGTCTACCGCGCGGGCAAGTTCTTCGGCTGTCTTGGCTTTATGAATTCCTACTGAAGAACCGAGCGAGCAGGGTTTCACAAAAAGCGGCAAACCAAATTCGCTAATCATCTGCTGGCAAAACTGCTGTTTTTCTTTCGCACTCGCATGCCAGGACAGCATGCGGTATCTCGCACTCTGAATATCACCATAGCAAGCCAGGCGTCGCGCCATGTCCTTATCCATGCCGATAGCAGACGCCAAGACGTCGCAACCTACATAGGCCGTATCTGCCAATTCCAGCAAACCTTGAATACAGCCATCTTCATATAAGGGCCCATGCATTACAGGAAAGACTACATCGGCTTCAACCGCTAAATGGCCATTGACAAACAGGCTGGGAAGAAGCCGGGATTTTTCAGTCTGCACTGGCAGGCTTTTCCCAGCGGCCAGCAGCTCCTGATAATCGTTTAAATAACATCGCCCTTCCTTATCAATACCAATAGGAATTATCCGATATTTATCGGCTCGGAGCTGAGTTAATACGGAGGCGGCAGAAATGAGTGACACTTCATGTTCGCCGGATTTTCCACCATAAAGAAGTACGAGATTAATTAAATTAGACATGTTTTGCTCCGATGATATGTACTTCGCGAATTAGTTCTACGCCTGTTTGTTGATGAACTGTTTCACGCACTAGCTCTATTAACGATTCAATATCATTAGCAGAAGCATTTCCATGTTGGTTAATAATAAAATTGGCATGTTTGGCAGATACTACAGCCCCACCCAATTGCCTTCCCTTCAACCCACAGGATTCAATTAATCGGGCCGCAAAATTGCCTGGCGGGTTTCTAAAGACTGAACCACAGTTATATTCGCTGGTGGGCTGGGTTTCGGCTCTGTGCGCGAGCAGCTCTTTAATCAGTTTAAGAGACTGTTCTTTTTCTCCCTTTTCCAGACGGCAGGTGGCCGCAATAAACCACTCATCATCAGCTAATCCAGAAACATGCCTATAGGAAATTTCAAATTCTTCAGGCTTACGAATTCTTCGTTCACCTCGTCGAGTCATAGTCTCAACCTGAACAACCGCCTTCCAGGTTTCGCTGCCAAAACAACCCGCATTCATTCGTAAAGCACCACCCATCGTTCCAGGAATACCCGCCCAGAACTCTCCGCCCGCCAGATTATTGCGTGCGCAGAAACGGGCCATTGTGGCGCAGGAAACCCCTGCTTCAACCTGAACAGTCGTCTCATCAACAAGATGAACGTTTTTCAAACATCCCTGAGTCAGAACAACCGTTCCCGGAAAACCACCATCTCGAATGAGAGAATTACTGCCCAGCCCCAGCCAGAGCAGGGGTTCATCGGCTGGCAATTGCTTCAGAAAAACAGCCAAGTCCTCAATACTCACTGGCTTATACAGTTTATGAGCCGGTCCCCCTACTCGCCAGGTGGTATAATCAGCCAAAGGCTCATGCAGCAACAACTCACCCTGATAAGTCAGCTCCGCAGATTGCAGATTGATTGTGCTCATGCTGGCTCTCTTATGGCTTGTACCAGGTTGATTGCCATTTGCCCAACATTTCCAGCACCCTGCATCAGAATGACATTACCTTCAGTAACGATTTCATCAAGGGTCGACTGCAATGTCTGCTCGTTAATAAGGCGGGCATTGGGGAAGTTTTTACGAATTTCCTGTAAAAGCGACTGACTGGAAACGCCTTCAATCGGAGCTTCTCCTGCTGAGTAAATATCCAGTAACAGTAGCTCATCGGCCAGACTCAAGGCATCTACAAACTGTGAAAAAAGGGAGTGAGTGCGGCTGTATCGGTGCGGCTGGAATATATGAATCAGACGCCGATCAGGCCACACTCGACGAAATGCGTCGATAGTTGAAATAATTTCCTGGGGATGATGGCCATAGTCGTCGACTACAATCGCACTGCCTTGTTCAAAGCGGCGCTCACCTAAAATCTGAAAGCGGCGACCCACACCCTGGAATTTGAACAGGCCATTGATAATCGCTTCATCACTCACATCAAGCTCAGTCGCAATGGCAATTGCCGCCAAAGCGTTTAATACATTATGCCTGCCCGGCCAGGAGAACTTAATCGCCAGAGGTTTGTGGGGTGCGGGCCTGATGACCGTAAACTCACTGAGCAGGCCATTCTGCGTCCAATCCACTGCTCTGAAATGTGCATCTTCCCGGAAACCATAGGTTTTGGTCGGCCGCTGGATAGCCGGCAATATACGCCGCACTTCATCATCCTCAAGACAAACCACTGCCAGACCATAAAAAGGTAAATGATGGAGAAACTCGACAAAGGTGCTGCGAAGCTTGTCAAAATTGTCATCATAAGTGGCCATATGATCGGCATCGATATTGGTAACCACAGCCATCATTGGCTTCAGGTATAAAAAGGAGGCATCGCTTTCATCCGCTTCGGCAACGAAATAAGCCGATTTACCTAATTGCGCATTACTGCCGCAGCTATTAAGCTTGCCGCCGATAACAAAACTGGGATCAAAACCACCCTCGGCCAGAATACTGCTGACCAGGCTGGTTGTAGTGGTCTTACCATGAGTACCGGCAATAGCGATCCCATGGCGAAAGCGCATAAGCTCTGCCAGCATAGCCGCCCGAGGGATAACGGGAATTAATTGCTCATGTGCTGCAATAATTTCGGGGTTTTCAGACTGGACAGCGGTTGATCGAACGACCACATCCGCGCCATGAATATTTTCCACGCGATGTCCGATGTGAACTTTAATGCCGAGAGATTGCAGGCGTTGAACCGTTTTATTTTCGCTAATATCAGAGCCGGTTACCCGATATCCTTCATTATGCAGCACCTCAGCGATACCACACATGCCAACACCGCCAATTCCAACAAAATGAATCTGTTCCACCCGCCCCATCCTTGGCGAAAGAAAGTGTCCCAAGCTATTCACACAATTCCCCTTTATTTTCTATTAGGCTGGCGATCTTAATCCCAATGATTGCCAACGATTTTCATGATCGATACGCAGCAGTAATGCAATGACCATACAATTTACCACCATACTTGCGCCCCCATAACTCAGCAGGGGTAACGTCAAGCCCTTTGTCGGCAGTAACCCTGAATTCACACCCATATTAATAGCTGCCTGTAATCCCAGCCAAAAGGTTAAACCATAGGCAGCGTAAGCAGCAAAAAGCCTCTCCTGGCTATGCGCGGTATACCCAATTAATAAACCTCGACACACCAGTATACTATACAAAATCAATACTAGAAGCACACCCAGCAAACCTAATTCTTCTGCCAGTACAGCAAATAAGAAATCCGTATGCGCCTCAGGCAAATAGAATAATTTTTGAACGCTGTCGCCAAGCCCGGCTCCCATCCATCCGCCTCGTCCGAAAGCGATTAAAGACTGGGTCAACTGGTAACCGCTATTGTATTGATCCGCCCAGGGATCAAGAAAGGCTGTCAATCTGGCGACACGATAGGGAGACGAAATAGCCAGTAAAGCCAGAGCCGCCCCTACCACCAGTAGTAAGCCGGCATAATAACGAAATTTAACCCCAGCCAGAAATAACATCGCCATCACAGTTCCGGTTATGACCACTGTGGCACCAAAGTCAGGCTCCATTAGTAGTAAAACCGCGACCACACCCAAAATAATCATGGGTTTTATAAAGCCTAGAATCGATTGTCTGATCGACTGTTGCTGCCGTACCAGGTAGCCCGAAACATAAAAGATCATGGTCATTTTGGCGAGTTCGGATACCTGAATGCCAATAGGGCCAAATGCCAGCCAGCGCCGGCTGCCATTCACTGTCCGGCCAATGCCAGGAACCAAAACCACCAGCAGCATCAAGAGGCAGACCAGCAAAAGCGGCATGCTCAATTTTTCCCAGGAGCTGCTGTCAATGCGCATGATAACCAAAGCCACCATAAAACCCGCGAACAGATAACAGAATTGGCGAATGAGAAAATGAAAAGGCTGATGATAATATTTGGTTGAAATCATAACGGCGCTTGAAGCAACCATCATCAGGCCAATGATAATCAAACCCAATACCGCCCCCATAAGCCATCTGTCATAAAGGGCTAAAGGTTTATTCGTGGGTTTACCGCGTTGAGTATAATGCCTGGGTTGCATATCGTTATAACCTTCTGACTGCTTCGCTGAACACCTCGCCCCGATGATTAAAATCTTTAAACATATCCATACTCGCACAGGCAGGAGAAAGCAGCACCACATCCCCCGGTTTAGCCTCGTCTCTGGCAAGTGCTACGGCATTATCAAGATTTGATGCTCTTAACACCGGAACGACTCCAGTCAACGCGGCTTCAATCTGGTCAGCATCTTTTCCAATTAATACAACCGAGCGCACGTATTCGCTCACAGGAGTACGCAATTCATTAAAATCAGCCCCTTTCCCCAAACCACCGGCTATCAGAACAATTCGCCCCTGCATGGCACCGCCGATTCCTGATATCGCTGATATGGCCGCTCCAATGTTGGTTCCTTTCGAGTCATTAATCCAGTCGACCCCATCCAGCGCTCTCACCCACTGGCAACGATGAGGAAGTCCGGCGAATCGGGTTAACACATCACGAATACTTTGTGTATCGATTCCTGCGGCGGTTGCTAAAGCACAGGCAGCGAGTGAATTTTGCCAATTATGCTTGCCCTTAATCAGGATATCGTTTACTGGAATGATGCAATTCTCTTCAAAGGCCAGACTGTTCATTTCTGCCTGGCGAATAATTCCCCATTGTCCGGCTGTGGGCTGACTAAAGCCAAAGCTGATTGCCTTATGAGCTGCCTCTTGCTCAATCGGTGTGGTTTGCCAGTCATCGCGATTATACACACAGAGCCCGGCATTCCGATAAACTCGCTGTTTGGAAAACCGATAAGCTTCAATGCTGTGGTGTCTGTCCAAATGATCGGGGGTGATGTTTAATATGGTGGCCGCAACCGGAGACAAGCTGTAGATTAAATCAAGCTGGAAGCTTGAGAGTTCCAGAATCCAAAGATCATAGTGTTGTTTATCATCGAGTAAATCCAGAACAGGCAGGCCGATGTTGCCTGCAACAGCCACAGACAAGCCAGCTTTTTTGGCCATCTCGCCAACCAGGGTGGTTACAGTGGACTTGCCGTTAGTGCCGGTAATTGCGACAACCGGAGCCTGGATTTCTCGCGCCAGACATTCGATATCACCAATTACCGGAATTTTTTTTTCAATCGCTTTTTGCAGAAAAGGCTCATCCAGAGAAATGCCAGGGCTGGCAATGATTTCTTTTAACTGATCATATATTTCATCTGGAAACTGCCCCAGGAAAATATCAACTCCTGGAAAATCAGTTCTGAATTCGCTTAAACCAGCAGGTTCTGCGCGGGTATCAAATACCACAAAAGGTAAATTACGACGATGTAGATAGCCTGCTATTGAACGCCCTGTTTTTCCAAGACCGGCAACCAGATACAATGATTGATTCATAATTTTCCTATCGTAACTTTAATGTAGCCAAACCACAAAGAACGAAGATTATTGTCATAATCCAGAAACGCACGATAACCTTAGGTTCCGACCAGCCTTTTAACTCAAAATGATGATGCAGGGGCGCCATACGGAACAAGCGTTTGCCACCGGTATATTTAAAATAACCCACCTGTAAAATTACCGACATAGTTTCCAATACAAACAAGCCGCCCATGATCAGGAGAACCAGCTCTTGTCTAACTACTACTGCAACCGTTCCCAAGGCAGCGCCCAATGCCAATGAGCCGACATCGCCCATAAACACCTGAGCCGGATAGGTGTTGTACCAGAGAAAGCCAAGCCCTGCGCCCAAAACCGCTGAGCAGAATATAGTCAGCTCGCCAGTATCAGGTACAAAGGGGATAGACAGATAATGAGCATACACCGCATTGCTGCTGGCATAGGCAAATACACCAAGCGCTCCAGCAACCATTATAATAGGCACTATGGCCAGACCATCCAGTCCATCGGTCAGATTCACCGCATTACTACTGCCAACGATAACAAAATAAGCCAGTATCGGGAATAGCGGTCCCAGATTGACTATCAGATTTTTGAAGAAAGGGATAGTGAGCTGGGTATGCACCGGCAAGTTGGCATTGAGGTATAAATAAAGTACGGCCAGGATTGCGATTACCGATTGCCAGAAATATTTCCAACGCCCTGGCAAACCCCTGCTGTTTTTACGAACGACTTTACGATAATCGTCAATCCAGCCTACCGCACCAAAGCCCAGTGTTACCAGCAGAACCAGCCACAAGGCGGGTTGATGTAAATCGCCCCATAATAAGCTGCTGGCAGTAATCCCCACAAGAATCAGTACGCCCCCCATAGTGGGTGTTCCTGCCTTTGACAAATGAGTTTGCGGACCGTCATTACGCACCACTTGCCCCATCTGCAAATTGCGAAGCCAGCGAATCATTAATGGACCGCAAAACAGGCTTACTAAAAGAGCCGTGAGTGCCGCAAGAATTGAGCGAAAGGTCAAATATTGAAACACTCTGAACGCATGATACTGTCCCTGTATAAGCTGCGTTAACCAGTAAAGCATGTTGGGAATTCCTCAAAAATAATTAATATTTAAATACTTTTTCTGCCAGTTGTTTTTTTCCAGCAAAATACAAACGCAAAACCGGGCAAGAATACCACAAACCAGGCTTCAATTTGTAGCCCGCCTTGAGACAAGCGTATTGCCATTAAGTTAAGATCAATTTTCTATTAACCTGTCGTCCCCGCGAAGGCGGGGATCCATCCCTGATCTCGCTATAATGCCAACTGAGGAATGGATTCCCGCCTTCGCGGGAATGACAAAGCTTTCTCAACTTAGTGGCAGTGTCCGCAGGGCCACATCAAGCCACTAACTGGTGGACAATATTCTCCATTGCAGCCGATCGAGAGCCCTTTACCAATACTGTCGTGCTGCTGTCCAATTGCGGCAGTAAATCCTGGGCCAGGGCGTCCTGACTGGTGTAATGTCTGGCAGCCTGACCAAATGCCTTGCTGGTGAATTCGCTTTGCCGGCCACAGGTCAGGAGTAAATCGATGCCGTGAGACAGAGCGGCCTGACCAATTTCTTCATGATGTTTTTGTGTCCAGGCACCCAGTTCACCCATATCACCCAAAACTAAAATACGCTTGCCCTGCCGCTTCGACAGCACATCGACAGCCGTTAATACTGAGCGAAGATTAGCATTATAGGTATCATCAATGACAATGGAATTATTTTTACCGGCCAAATAAGTCATCCTGCCTTTTACACCCGAAAAGGTATTGAGACCATTGGCAATATCTACAGAACTAATACCGGCAGCATAAGTACAACTTGAGGCTGCCAGCGCATTACGAATAGAATGCTCTCCAGGAACCTGAAGATGAATTTTCTCACTTCCATTAGGTAGTATCAGGGTAAATGAGGCACATCCTTTATCATCATAAGTAATGTCCCGGGCATGAACATCGCCAGTGTGCAATCCAAAACGCAGGACTTTTCTGTCGGTAAATAGTCCATCCCAGAAATGGGCATAATGATCATCCTGATTAACAACAGCAGTGCCATTTTCGGACAAGCCTTCGTAGATTTCTCCCTTGGCACGGGCTACTCCATCAATAGAGCCAAAGCCTTCGATATGTGCCGGAGCAATGTTATTAATCAAAGCAATTTGCGGTTTGACTATGGCAACCGTATGAGCAATCTCTCCCGGATGATTCGCTCCCAATTCAAATACTGCATAGCGATGCGCTTTGCTTAACTGCAGGACACTGAGCGGTGCGCCAATATGGTTATTCAGATTGCCAAAGGTTGCATGGGAAGGCTTGGGTAAAATCGATGCAATCATTTCCTTAACGGTTGTTTTACCATTGCTTCCTGTCAGGGCAATCACCGGACAATCAATACTCTGGCGGTGGGCTTTGGCCAGTTCAGTCATTGCCGTTAGAGAATTGTCCACCAGAATCTGGGGTATATTCGCCTCTGGATGCTTTTGCTCACAAATAACAGCCGCCGCGCCATTCGCCTGGGCGTCCAGAATAAATTCATAACCATTAAGGCGTTCACCCTGTAACGCGACAAATAAATCGCCCTTTTTTACCTGTCGGCTATCAATCACAATCCGCTGAATTTCACCTGCGAATTCAGGGCATCCCAGTATCTTTGTAATTTCTTCTAATTTCATGAACTCTCGTCCTTCCGGAATTGCTTCATTTGGGTTTTAAATTCTGCTCAGTTCAAAAGCTAGTGGGCAAGTTCAATCAAATCTCTTTCCTCTTCCGGAATATTAAGCATCTGATAATACCTTGCCATACCTTCTTCGTTTAAAACTCGCTGCTGATCATCCAGTAAACGCGCATCCAGGCCCTCACTTAATAATCTCGCAGTTTCAAACATGGCTCTGATTCGTTCGGCATCCACCTCTGGTTCGCCGGAAGTCTGCATAAAGAGGCACAGGCCTTTTACGCTGAACGCACCGATATTCTGCAAATCAAATACCCCTGTTGCGGTTGCCGCAGCCAGACTGCAAAGAACAGCTCCCTGACCATTGGCTTGCTGATGGCGGTGAAATAACTGACCTTCTCCAAAACGCAGACCCGCAGCCAGCACTGTCTGTAACAGCTCATAGCCAGCCAGCTGGCGATTTTCCTTAGCCTGTAAAAACAACATGATCATTTTTCCAGGTTTAACCCTCGGTTGTTTTTTCTCTTCTACGACCGCTCTTACCACGGGTGTTTTGACTTCACGAACTGGATGCTTTCTGATTTCAGGCTCCTCTTTCACTTCAGGAGAAGCGGTATTGTCCTGAGTCAATTTGCGTACAGCGATAATGTCATCAAATGAACGGTTCTCCGCAGCGGTTCCCAGCGTGGGTTTGGCTTGCTGATTCACCGCCGTACTGAAACTTTGCCGCCTGGCTTTCATTAATCGCCCGATTGCGATTACCACCCCAATGAGTAATACCACATTGAGAATCAGACTCCAGTTTGCCTGCATGTTTGACTCCTATTAATTCGTCTTCAAGGTTTTAACTCACCTTCCCAGACATTTGATTTTTATAAATTATGATTCGGTCATTACTAAAGCTTGTTCAACATCGACAGTGACCACTCGCGATACACCGGGTTCCCTCATAGTGACACCAATTAAGTGATCCGCCAACTCCATTGCGATCTTATTGTGAGTAATAAACAGGAATTGTACGAATTGTGACATTTCTTTAACCAAAGCACAAAATCTTCCGACATTCACATCATCAAGCGGCGCATCCACTTCGTCCAACATACAAAACGGTGAAGGATTTAATTGAAATATGGCAAATACCAGAGCAACAGCTGTCATAGCCTTTTCACCGCCTGATAGCAGATGAATCGTACTATTGCGCTTGCCCGGGGGCTGAGCCATTACCATGATTCCCGCTTCCAGAAGATTATCACAGGTTAATTCAAGAAAGGCTCGCCCTCCACCAAAAAGGCGCGGGAAAAGACTTTGAAAACGCGAATTCACCTCATCAAAGGTAATTTGTAAACGCTGCCGCGTTTCTTTATCCATTTTTTCAATAGCCGCCTCAAGCGTCGACAGCGCCTCTGTTAAATCGTTGTGCTGTTCGTCAAGATACAATTTACGCTGAGCTTCGGTTTCGTATTCTTCGATAGCGGCAAGATTGATTGCACCAAGCCGGCCAATTTTGTCAACAATTTCCTGTAACTGCCGTTCGCATAATGCCCAAGTACTTTCCTCAGGAATTTCATTTAGAATGTCCTGAGGATTTACATTCAATTCATTAAGATTTTCCAGAACAGTATCAATCCGAACAGTCAAGGTCTGCAGCTGTAATTGTTCCTGCTGCGTTTTATCCTGCAGGGTTTTGGCGGCAGATTCCTCTGCTTTGTAAAATGATTCCTGATGAGACAAACTTTGGTTTAAACTGTCAATTGCCTCCCTGTACTGGCAAAGCACATCTTCCAGCTCCTGATGCTGAGCCAGTTTGTCATCCAGGGAATTGGTCCTGCTGCTATCAGGTGTTTCAAGCTCAAATAAACGCTGTGCGATTTTTTCCAGACGTTCCCCAATAGTCTGCTGCCTGACTTCCTCTCGCTGAATGTTGGCACTCAGCTGCTTATTAATCAGGGCTTCTCTCTCTCGCTGCAATTCTATCTGATGGATGCGGCTGCGGCAGTCGTCCAGGGACTGACGGCGCGCCTTGCTATGCTCATCCCAGATCTGCTTTTCAGCATTAAAACGAGTCTGTTCCTGCTCATAACGCTGCAATTCCTGTTGGGTGAGGCTGAGTTTGATTTGAACGTCTTCTTTTTCCAGATTTAGCTCTTCGAGCTGCTGATACAGCTCATGCGTCTCATCATCATAACGGTGGCGCATTTGTTTCTGATGCGCAATCTGTCGTTCCAGTGCGTCTATTTCCGCTTTCAGCTGTCTTTGCTGATCCTGCCTCTGTCGACGATTATCCTGCCAGTTCTCAAGCTCGAACTCTTTATTCTGAATTTGTTCGCGAACTTCCTCTAATTGACCCTGAAGCACCTCCAATACCGCTTCGCATTCGGCCAGTTTTTCACGGCAGTGATTTAATTGCTGCTGCTTGACCAGCAAGCTCTCACCGGATTGCTCTTGCGGCAAAATGACCTGTAGCCAAGCTTGCGCCATCCAGATTCCTTGCGGAGTAATCACAGACTCTTCGGGCTTGAGTCTCGGCAGCCACGCACGCGCCTGCTCCAAATCTTCGGCTGCATAAATTCGACCAAGATTAACCGCGGATTCAGGAATCAGCCCCTGAATTTTATCGGCAAGGCAGGGAATGTCCTGTTTAACCTGTGCAGTGTGCGCCGCGGTGGTGAAGGTTCCCCCGGTAATTTGCTGTTCGCTGAGCGCCGGCATTAATTCGCTGATATCGTCCACAACGACTGCATGCATACCCAGTCCCAGGATTAACTCAATCGCATATTCCCAGCCTTTTTCCACCTGCATTTTTTCAATAAGACGGGGCCTGGCTGACCAGGGTTGTGGGATTGTATGCTGCTGGTTAACCCGATTGTGCAGGGCAGCACTTAAACTGGCCTGCTCTACATTTAACTGATGTGAGCGGCTTTGTTGCTGACGCAGACTGCTTTCAGTTTCATTCGCCAGGCGCTTCAATGCCTGGATATCGGCCATAAGAAGCTGGCTCTGTGTTTCAGCCTGTTCAGATTGTTCTGCTGTTTCAGACAGGGCATCCTGCAACCCATTGAATTGCTCATCAAGCCCGTCTATGGGGGTGAGTTGCTGCTTCTCGATAGTAATTTTTTCCAGCCTGATTTGACATTCCTGCGTTCGCTGCTGAATATGCTGCAGGCGTAGTTGCTCAAGCTGGCTGTCACGTGTAAGTTTGTTTAAATGGGTGCTTACTTCACCGGCGGTATTCTGCCAGGCGGCAAATTCTTCCTGCAGCGATTGATAAGCCTGGGTACATTCATCCAGCTCATCGCGCAAGCTATCCAGTCTGACGTCCAGTTCTTTCTGATTAAGCTCACTGGATGCCAGGGTTTCAGCATCCAGTTGCAATTGCTCGCAAACCGTCTGCCAGTCATTCTGTAATTGCTGTTGATCGCTCTGCAGACGTTGTTTTTCGCGATGCTGCTGTTCACGACTTTCTTCCAGGCGGGCTATTTCAGTAGCCAGCTGATAAAATTGCTCCTGCAGTAACTGAAACTGCTGGTTCTTTTGATACAGACTCTCACGCATTTCCGTACATACCCGATAGGCAGTCGTGGATTGCGTTTGATGTTGTTCATGGCTAATGAGCAACTGGGCGAGATTTTTACGGGTTTGTTCCTGTTCCTTGATTAAGGCATCCCATTTTAAAGCCAGGATTTCGGCTTTGCATCGCTTTTCCTGCTCCACTAACTCCTGATAACGCGCGGCGGTTTTAGCCTGGCGTTCGAGGCGCTGCAATTGCTTGCCCAACTCTTCCCGGACGTCAGCGACGCGTAAGAGATTTTCGCGGGTATGACCAATTCTTAGCACAGTTTCCCGCCGTCTTTCCTTGTATTTGGAAATCCCCGCGGCCTCTTCCAGAAAGGCGCGTAACTCCTCTGGTCTGGCTTCGATAATTTTGGAAATAGTTCCCTGGCCAATAATTGAGTAACCGCGGGCGCCGGCACCGGTTCCCAAAAAAATATCGGTAATATCGCGGCGGCGGCAGCGGGTTCCGTTTAAAAAATAGGAGGAATCGCCGTCGCGGGTGATTAGGCGCTTGACTGAAATTTCCTGATAACTGGCGTATTGACCCGTTAAACGGCCCATGCTGTTATCAAATACCAGTTCAACCGAAGCCTGGCCCACTGCTTTTCGGGTTGATGAGCCATTGAATATGACATCGGTCATCGATTCACCGCGCAGGTTTTTTGCAGCGCTTTCACCCATTACCCAACGCACCGCATCGATGACATTGGATTTTCCGCAACCATTAGGCCCGACGACAGCGACAAGCTGACTTGGGAATGGAATTACGGTTGGATCTACGAAAGATTTGAAACCTGCCAGTTTTAATTGTTTAAGCTGCATGGAATGAAGGGCAATCGATTATTGAAAAATTGTACCTTAATACCTCTAATGAAGAGAAGGTTTTGGCTGCATTATTTTCCCGGCAGACAATGTCATTCCAGCACGGCGTTGTTGCGTAAATAGTATATGCAACAACCTGTTATCTTTGTGAACAAACAACAATATTTTTTTAAGATAGGCAATATCCTGTCACAAACTGGCTTCAAAGTGCCAGGACTATGTCGTGTGATAGGCTATACTTGAGAAACAAGCAGCCATTTTTCTGACAGCCAGCTTCCTTGGCAGGCTGCAAGCGCCTGAAACTACCAGAGAGGGTTGGAAATGACCAAAGCAATATGGAATGGCACAATAATTGCTGAAAGTAATCAGTGTGAGCGTGTGGAAGGAAATTTCTACTTTCCTTTAGATTCAGTACATCAGGAATTTCTAACAGGCAGTTCCCATACTTCAACATGTCCCTGGAAGGGAATTGCTCATTACTATGATGTTACGGTAGATGGCAAAACTAACCCGGCGGCGGCCTGGTATTATCCGGAGCCGAAAGAGGCAGCCAACAGGATAAAGAATTATATCGCTTTCTGGAAAGGCGTAAGCATTATCGATTAATGAATGATATCCTCCCTAGAAGGATTAGAAAATGGATCGGGCACAGCTTAAAAATAGTTATCAGACTATTCGCTATCAGACAGAAATTATTTGCGAACCCCTGGTTACCGAAGACTATGTGATTCAGGCAATTGAAGATGTCAGCCCGCCCAAATGGCATTTGGCACATACCTCCTGGTTTTTTGAAACGTTTATTCTTAAATCCTTTGTCCCTGATTACACTCTGTTTCATAATGATTTTGAGTTTTTATTTAACTCTTACTATCAAGGGGTTGGCCATCCTTTTCCCCGACCAAAACGAGGCTTGCTCTCCCGTCCTACAGTGAATGAAATTTTTGGATACCGCAGGGCTATTGATCATCGAATTCTCGAAATGATTGACCGCCTGCCTGAGGAACAACTGGAACGCGTTACCGCATTGATTACGCTGGGTTTGCATCATGAGCAGCAACATCAGGAATTATTGCTCATGGACATTAAATATAATTTTTCCGTGAATCCATTATTCCCTGTCTATAAGCCGCAACGAACCCTGGTAAAAAAAGCTGAACCGCTTTCTTTAAAATTTATTGAAGTAGCCGGCACTATCGCAGAAATTGGCCACGAAGGCGGCAAATTTTGTTTTGATAATGAGCTGCCGCGGCACCGTAAGATATTAACACCCTATGCACTCGCTAATCGACTGGTTACCAATGGAGAATATCTGGAATTCATTGAGGCCAATGCCTATCAGCAACCCCAATGGTGGTTGTCTGATGGTTGGGATTGGCTTCAGCAGCAGCAAATTCGTTCGCCTCTTTACTGGCATGAAATAGATAATCAATGGTTCATTTTTGGGTTGTCTGGCCTAAACGAGCTGGTCCCGGAAGAACCAGTGGCGCATATCAGTTTTTACGAAGCAGAGGCTTATGCGAGATGGAGAGGTTGTCGATTGCCCACTGAGGAAGAATGGGAACATTTTGCATGTCATTATCCACTGGGAACAGGAAGTGAAAATTTCATGGACAAAGGACTTTTCCACCCGCTGCCCTGCTCTCAGCCAAATAAGGGTAACGTTCATCAGCTTTTTGGTGATCTCTGGGAATGGACTGCCAGCTGCTACAGCGCTTATCCAGGGTACAAATCACTTGAAGGTTCTCTGGGTGAATATAATGGCAAATTTATGAATAACCAACGAGTCTTGCGCGGGGGGAGTTGTGCAACGCCTGCGGCTCATATCCGCATTACTTATCGAAATTTTTTTCAACCAGATAAACGCTGGGCATTCAGCGGGATTCGTCTGGCCCGGGATGAAGAAAATTTGTCGATTCAAACTAATAAAAAGGATAAAAAATGAATGCAAATTTACAGATTAAGACGATAAGTGATCGAAAATACCCGCAGAATGATCGCCAGGAATTTATGCGTGATGTTGAAAAAGGACTTTCCAGTAAAAAGAAGTACATTTCCTCAAAATATTTTTATGATGAGAAAGGCAGTGAGTTATTTAATCAGATAACGAGGCATCCTGATTACTACCTGACCAAATGTGAACTCGAAATTCTTGAAGACAACAAGCGGGAATTCGCCGACATTTTTGGAGAAAGCAGTTTTAATCTGATTGAGCTTGGCCCAGGTGAAGGAATTAAATCCAGAATATTTATTGATGAGTTTCTGCAGAGGTCCCTGGATTTCACTTATTTTACTATCGATATTTCAAGACGCTATCTTAATCAGATTGTTAAGCAATTTAATCATGACTTGCCAAAACTTAAGCTTATCGCTTTGAACTCCGATTATTTTAGCGGCCTGCACTGGCTGAGTCAGCGCTCTAAACGACGAAATGTAGTTCTTTTTCTAGGATCCAGTATTGGTAACTTTAATCAGGAAGATACCCAGGTTTTTCTGAAGAATATTGCCAGCGATCTGCAAAATGATGACTATCTGCTTATTGGCTTTGACCTTAGAAAAGATATCAACATTTTAAACAAGGCGTATAACGACAGTGATCTGATCACCCGCAATTTCAATCTGAATCTGCTAAATCGCATGAATCGTGAACTGGGCGCCCACTTTGATCCAGAGCAGTTTCAACATTATGCCACTTATAACGTCTATTCGGGAGCAATGGAAAGTTATCTGCTCAGCCGTAAAAAACAATCCATCGTTATTGATGCCTTGAACCGCTCTTTTAGCTTTTATGAATATGAGCCTATCCATGTTGAATATTCCTACAAATATCTGATTGATCAACTGGCAGTTTTTGCAGAGAACGGTGGTTTTGAAATCGTGAAAAATTATATGGATTCAAAAAACTATTTTGTGGATTCGCTATGGCGCGTACGCAAATAGTCTGAAGCCTGTCTTAGAGGCAAGGAGAATATGATGAATCTGGTCACAGCAAGCAAGCCTGTTTCATTTATCAATAAAAATGGAATACGCCTGAAAGGCATCCTTGAGCAGCCTCTCATAGCCAGTAAAACCTATGCGATTTACGCGCATTGCTTTACCTGTACCAAAAGCTCCCTGGCTGCCGTGAGAGTGAGCAAGGCACTGGCACAACAGGGAATTAATGTGCTGCGTTTTGACTTTGCCGGTCTTGGGCAAAGCGAAGGCAATTTCAGTGAATCCAATTTCACCAGCAACCTTGATGATTTGATTGCCGCCTTTCACTTTCTTAGCCAGGAGTTTAATACTCCCCAGATACTAATCGGACATAGTCTTGGCGGAGCGGCAGTTCTTGCAGCGCTTAATCAATTACCAGATATCAAGGTGGTTATAACTATCGGTGCTCCGGCTTATGCCGCCCATGTAGTGCATAATTTTAATGACAAAATCAGTGAAATTGAGAAGAATGGACAGGCAGATGTTCTTTTGGGCGGACGCAAGCTCACACTTACCCGCCAGTTTCTGAATGATTTGGCTCAATATCATTGTGTGGAGCGTCTGGCAAAGAACAAGGCGGCTCTTTTAGTCTGTCATTCACCTGTCGACACCACCGTATCTATAGAACATGCCGAGCAGATTTTTAAAGCGGCAAAACATCCCAAGAGTTTTTTGTCACTGGGTGATGCCGATCATCTGGTTACCCAGCAAAAGGATGCCGATTTTCTGGCCCGCATGATAGCCGGGTGGAGTATGCGTTGGGTGAACATTGAGAATGAACCTCAAGCAGTTGACAGCCAGAATCAGGTGATTGTCAGTGAAAGCCATCAAAGCAAATTTCAGCAGATTATTGATTGGCAGGGACAGCAGTTGATTGCCGACGAACCCATTGAGTCCGGCGGAAAAAATACAGGCCCCGGGCCCTATGATTATTTACTAATGGCTCTTGGCGCCTGCACCAGCATGACCTTACGTCTTTATGCAGAACATAAGCAAATTCCCCTGCAGCATGTCAGTGTTCGCTTAAACCATAAAAAAGAACATATTCGCGATTGCGAGGATTTTGAAAATAAAAACAAAGTGCTCGATCACATTTTTAAACAACTGCAAATCAGCGGCCCCTTAACCGATGAACAGGTTCGGCGTCTTGAAGAAATCGCAGAGCGCTGTCCGGTACATCGTACCCTGCTGGGAGAAATTATCATCACCAGTGAGATTCTGAGAAAAGATCAGGAATAAGCGAGGTCACACAATCTATCGTCTTTGCGAACAAAGTGAAGCAATCCACGTAATTTGAACTAGATTGCTTCGCTGACGCTCGCAAAGACGGACTGTTGTGCGCTTATCTTCTTCATCCAACATCGATTTATTCGCGGGAACCAGAAAAGCTCATTTCTTAAGATTTCATTAAGGCTCACTCTGTATAATTGCCCTGCAGTTCAATCATGGAGCCTTTATGCCTAACTTAAGTAATGCCGCGTTACGTGAGAATTCTCTGCGGGAATTTTTAAGCCCGATGGGAATTAAAACCGACGATTTAACAATCAAAAGTGTCGAGGGAGTTTTCAGCTTTGAGTTCCCCAATCCCCAGCGCAAACAGGAATTTAGCGAATCAATCCTCAATGTATTAAATGGTCCTGGTGAAAAAAACACCTTAAAAACAATCAAAATTGCGGACATTATTGCCGAAGAAATTGAAAATGCCACCGCGGATCCAGAAGATAAGGAAGCCTGTGAAGGCCTTTTTTCTACCTTGCGAAAATTTTCATGGAATGCAAGCTTTTCAAAAGAGTCCGGCTTTATCGAAATGAAATTGCCTAAACCTGCTTATGCCGGCATGTTCAAATTACTCAAATATCCCAATTTAAGCATTAGCGATGACGGAAAAATTCGCTTCGATATTAAAAAATATATCAAAAGCAGACCCGAGCCATTGATTGCAATCAGCGACTTAAACACCAATCAGGACATGCTTCTGCTTAATAGCGCAGCCCTTGAAGCCAATCGAGTATTCTATGCTACGAAACCTCTTGATGATGGCAACATAGAGGCTACACCTTACTTCTTTGTTCCCAGTGCCGTTGTACCACCCTTATATCGGATAGTGCTTGATATAAGCAGTAGTATGGCAAGTGGTAAACGCATGGAGGGATTAAAAAAGAGTGTGAATGAATTGGCCCAGCAATTATTTGAGTTTCAACCGAATGCCAGAATCAAACTGACTACTTTTTCTGACGGTATTCATGAACTTGGCACTTACGGTAACAACAATCTTAATGATTTTTTAAGAATAATTTCATCCTTGCAGACGAAAGGCGACACACCTTTATATGAAACCACTATCAGGGTGTTAAATGAAATCAGGAATGAACCCGGCTGCAATAATGTTCTGTTGTTTACTGATGGTGAAAATTGCTCCTTTGATTATATAGGCTTATTTGGCCATCCCAAGACTCGCCCAGACCAGGTCAGCACTGCTCTGAGTCAATTTGGACCAGAAAACGCGGCGCTGAAGGCTCGTAACAAATTCTACATCCTGTCTTTTGGTGTCGAACAGGATCCGGTGATGAAAGGTGTGGTCGAAACCTTTAAAGGCCAGATCATTAACATTAACAGCGCGGATTTTTTAGCGGCATTGAAAGATCCCCAGATTATGAGATCCTGGGCAGCTACCCGCGGTCTTTTCACCACTGTCGTAAAAGTGGCCGGCAAAAATAATGAAGCGTTTGAAGAGTACATCGATCTATCCGGACAATTGCATAGTCTTAAGCCACAAGTCTGCAAACCAGGCGATGAAATTGAGCTTAGTGTGACCGATAGCGAGAATAAGGTCATTATTCATAGTACTCAAACCATTGGCAGTGCCAAGGCAGCAGAGAAAAAAGATTCGCCTTCTGTCGCGCGTCTGCTTTCAGGATTAGGGCTTAACCCGGCGCCCAACGCACAAACTGTCCAGCCAACAGAGCCTGAAATCACCACTCCTGCCTATCAATAACATTCACAGGCCGCCCTGCGGCCTGCTCTTCGCCCTCGTCTTTGCTTATGCTCGCAAAGACAATCTTTTGTGTACCTATTTCCTTTGGCCGAGGCTGCATAACGCCTCGCTATTATAGACTTTATTTGCTACTCTAAATTAATTAAACAGGCTTAGGAGTACGGATGACTCAGGACACAGAACTTGGCGATTTAATGAAATCAGTTGCCGAAAAAAGTTTGAGCATGATCAGTCAGTTGAAGAATCAACCGGCTGCTTTACCTATGGTGATTAACCAATATATTGATTTAACCAATGACTTTCAGTCATTAGTAGTCAGCTTGCTGAAAAATCCTGAGCAAGTCTGGCAAATGCAGCTCGCTTACTGGCAAGACGCGATGAGCCTTGCTCAATCCCAGTTTACCTCGTGGCTTGAAGGCAAGCCCATGCCTATTGAAGACAAGCGCTTTAGCAGCGAAGAATGGGTTAACAATCCCTTTTTTAATCTTTTAAGCCAGCATTATTTACTGGCCAGCGAGCATATGAACTCCCTCCTGGAGCATATGGATTATGGGGATAAACAACTCGCTCGTCGAGTGCAATTTTTTACACGGCAATTCCTCGATGCCTTGTCGCCAGCCAATTTCATTGCCACCAATCCGCAGTTAATGGCTGAAACCATCCAAAGCCATGGCAAAAATTTATTACGCGGTTTACAAAATCTGTTAACCGATCTGGAGGCTGGCTCTTCCCGTCTCATCATTCAGATGACCGATATGAACGCCTTTAAAATTGGTGAAAATATTGCGACCACACCAGGGAAAGTCATCTTTCGCAATGACATGATGGAACTCATTCAGTTCAAACCGGCGACTGAAACCGTCTATTCCATTCCTTTGTTGATTATTCCACCCTGGATTAACAAATACTATATTCTTGATTTAAGCAAAGACAATTCCTTTATTGGCTGGTTAGTGAGCCAGGGCATTACGGTCTTTGTCATTTCCTGGATTAATCCGGATGCCAGCTATGCGGACAAAGGCCTGTTCGATTATTTGCAGGATGGCCCAATGGCGGCTATCGAGATTATGAAAAAGCAATGTCAGGTTAAGCAGGTCAACACCCTGGGCTTTTGTATTGGCGGTACCCTGCTGGCCAGTATGCTTGCCTACTTAAAAGCACATCAGGAAGATCCCGTTCGCAGCGCCACATTTCTAGCCTCGATGATTGATTTTAGCGATCCTGGCGATATCTCGGTATTCATTGATGAACACCAGATTAAACGTCTCGAGGAAGAGATGAAGTTGAAAGGTTTTCTGGACGGCCGGTTTATGGCGAGCACCTTTAATTCATTGCGTGCCAATGACTTGATTTGGTCTTTTTTCATCAAAAATTATCTGCGCGGCCAAAATCCGGTTCCCTTTGACATTTTATACTGGAACGCCGATGCGACAAACATGCCAGCAAAAATGCACTCGCAATATCTGCGCTGGATGTACCTGCATAACGATCTGATCAAACCGGGTAAAATCAAACTGAACCATACTCCGCTTGATGTCAGTCAGATTGATATTCCAACTTTCTTTGTTTCCACTAAAAAAGACCATATCGCTCCCTGGCAAACCACTTATACCGGTTTCCAGCATATGAAAGGCAAAAAACAATTCCTTCTTGGAGGCTCAGGCCATATTGCCGGAATCGTCAATCCGCCGCAAAGCCAGAAGTACAGTTATTACACGAACCCCAAAGCGCCAGCAACAGCAGAGGAATGGCTGCAGCAAGCCACTGAGCATGCCGGCTCCTGGTGGCCAGAGTGGCTGAAATGGCTGCAGAAACAATCAGGAGAGCTGGTTGCAGCACCTGATATGGCTAAACTGGCTTTCAAAGCAATTATTGATGCGCCTGGCACCTATGTTCTGAAAAATCATAAAACGCAATCTGAAACAGACGGGACAGAGGCCCCTGCGCCGGCAAGTGTCGCAAAAAAAAAATCGCTTGATTTAGCCCAGTAAGGTTGACCATGCTGCATGACTCTTTAGCAGATGTCTTTCTGTCCTTCAGCCAGCTCAATGTGTTGTTAATCATTGCACTGGCTGGTTTTTTTCTCATCAGCAAGCCCTTGTTTTTTCAAACCGCTTGTCTCACTGCCTTTGATATAGTAGTCAATGTGGCCTTAAAAGGAACTTTTAAAGTGCCCTTGGTCGCCTGGCTAGGAAAAGGTTATGCGTTTCCCAGCGGCCATATGCAGTTATCCACCGTCTTTTATCTGTGGCTGGCCTGGCATACCCCTAGCCGGCCGCTTAAGCTACTGATTGCTGCCATTCTTTCGGCTGTCGGAGCCGGCTTGATGCATTACGGCTATCATAATTTCTACGATATTCTTGGCGGCTTGTTATTCGGTGGTATTCTGACCACGCTTTATTGGTACAGCAGCTTGAAATATGCCGTGTATATGCCGTGGATATTGGCCCTTTCCGCCTCTTTGCTAATGATTTACAATAAGTTGCAGTACGATTTGATCCCAAACCATTGCTGGCTTGGGTATTACTGTTTATTGGGTTTCATTCTGGCAGAAAGGATATTATCGAGAGATGAACATAAGCAATACTGGCGCCTGGTGGTTTGGGGTTAGCCTTTCACTGATACTCGGTTTCCTTGCTTTGCAGATCAATCCGGTAATGGCTGAAACTCTGGACGTTTCTATCAATGCTAAAGTTCATTCTCTGGAGCAAAAGGAATTAATCAGGCATCCTGCGCTCGTGGAAATAGGACCAATGACTCTGCCCATCTATCCCAATCAAACTCTTTTATTGAAAGGGATCCCTTTATGCAAATTATTTGAAGGCCTGATTCAAAATCCAGAAAATTATCTTAAAGTCACAGCGCGAGACGGCTATGTCGCTTATTTTACTATCAAGGATTTCTATCCTTGCGCCAGCAATAAAATTCCAGGCTTTCTGGTTTTAGAGGATCCACAGTATCCCTGGCCCTTACTCCTTAACTCTGACCGCTCAGCGGGCCCCTTCTACCTGGTATGGCTGGGAAAGCGTTTTTCGGAATCAGTGTACGGCATACAAAGTCTGGAAGTCGTAGCAGAACATCCCCTGCTAGCGATTTTACCAGCCGGCATGAATGCAAAAGAGCATGCCGGGGCGCGCGTTTTTATGGCCAAATGTAATGTTTGTCATCTCTTAAACGGATCGGGTGGTTCCAAACTGGCTCATGATCTGAACAACCCAAACCCCTTGAATTATTTCAGCGAGGATGAATTACGCCGTTTTATTCGTGATCCTCATTCGCTGCGCCCGGTCATCAGCCCAAAAAAGTTTCCATTTCCTCCTTCAAAACTTTCTCAGCAGGAGTTAACAGAATTAATCAGCTTTCTTAAGTTTATTAAAAATAATACTGCGGCCAATCAGTCAGTTCCCTGAATACCAAACCAGCCGCCTGTGTCACCACCAGCCCAGCAGCTTCCTTTGCAGGCTGCAATTTTACTGGTACAAAGCTGTTTGAATTGTTCAGCCTTACTAATATCCTGATTCTCGAAACCGGCAGGCTGGCAAAGCCTTGCAACATAAGTACCCGGAACCCGGATTTGCCCCATCACGCTGATAGTTGGTGATACAGCATACACCCCTGGTTGATGAGAGTAGCAGGCAATGTAGCATCCCGGTTGTTTGGTATAACTATTGTCCGTGGGCAGATCAACTTTGGTCGCTCCCGGAGAGGGATGATTGATAACTGCCTGTCCCTCAATAACATACACAGGAAAAGGGGAAGGAAGCAGGTTAATATTAGGGTCGGAAGTAGAAATGAGGACTAGCGGCTCGGCATTTGCAACACCGCTAATGACCAGCAACAGACTTGCGAATATTTTTTCCATATTGATTTCCTTTAATCCACCACCTTAAGTATAACCCTTATCTTCGCTGCCGCCACAATGGCTTCCGCCTGAAAGCTTCAACCTCTACTACGTATGAGTGATTGCCAAATTCCTCTGGCTTAAGTTTTACTTAAGGTATCCACCGGTAAATTCAGCTAAAATTAACATTATTTAATTAAAAATGAATCAAAATGTTGCATTTCAATCAATTGAATCTTGAAAAAACTGGTGATAAAACAGGCGGCAAAAACAAAGTCGGCGGATTTTATCGAAACACGGAAACCGGTGAAGAATATTTTATTAAACAACCGGATGATAAGGCAGAGTTATTGACTGAATTACTTGCAGGTTTGATTTTACAAGAGTTTGTAAAGCGCGGTCTGGTTGACAAACTGCATGCATCTTCCCTTATTTGTGCTGATGTTGTTCAAATGCCTGACGGCAGTTATGCACTTATCCAACCCAAAGTTGACTTTGAGCTCCTCTATAAAATAATTAACACCGGCTATCGCGATGGTTCCGACCGTGACCCAAGAATTGAAGCAACCAACGGTCCTGCCTACTACATGTCACTTCTGAATACCAGTAATACGTTTGGACTATCAACCACTCTCATGCTTTCAATGTTGCTTGGCGATTACAGTGTGCATAGTGGAAATATGGTGCGCATGACAAAAAACATCGACGGTCAGGTCTGCTATCAATATGGAAAAATTGACTGGGGCGCTGCATTTCGTAATTACGGAAAAAAAGAAAATACTGACTTCATTATTTATGGCTATGAATCCATCGGGGCTTTTAATCTCAAGGGAATCACCAAAGCCTATTTCTTAAATTATCGATATATTCCT
This sequence comes from Legionella sp. 16cNR16C, assembly GCF_021297775.1. Lineage (NCBI taxonomy): Bacteria > Pseudomonadati > Pseudomonadota > Gammaproteobacteria > Legionellales > Legionellaceae > Legionella > Legionella sp. 16cNR16C. Next base: position 1,364,156 of record NZ_JAJTMX010000002.1, on the reverse strand, counting down.
GGCCTATTCGAGACAATGGCGGAGAGAGCGCGGCAATTAAATGCCAGACTGCCGCAGGAGCTTCTCATTGATATTATTCATACTGCGCTGAATGAAATACCTGCCGACTTATTGAAGACTAAAAAGCCAGGGCAGCCAGTTTCTAATGATTCACCAGATATTGACTCCCCGCTCCAGCAGGAACTTCCTGATTCGGGAGAACAGAAAACGCTTGCCACCCTGGCGAAGGATACCAGTATCAACAGCTTCAATGCACTTCGCCTGGGTGATGAGGAGAGTACAAGGGAGCTGGCACAGGAAATGGCCGCAATTATGGGCGGCCGTCTGGATAAAATGGAAACTTTAAAAACACCAGAGGATACTTATAAGGACAAAGCCCGAAAATTGTTTCTGACTGCACCAGATAACAGCATGCATACAAGCATCTATTTTCCCCAGAAGCCCGATCCATCCGTCTGGGAAGAACCTTTCCCAATTCTCGTTAAAGAGTTCATAAAATGGACCTATAAAGATGAATTTGGGCAGATTAATATTTCAGCGATAGTAAATCAGCTGAATAGCTATATCGATTTTTGGGCGCAGCAAGGTGAGCTTTTTAATCTCTGGGGGAATCAGGAATCTAATCAGAACATATTCACCCCTTATGCACCCGAAATTGAGACGGAAGCTCTGCGTGGACATGCCTATCTTCCTCAATACCGTGAAGCGACTTTACTGCGGCGAATGGCCTATAGCTATCTGCACATTGACGAAGCCCATCCATTAGGCGTATTCATAACGCACCGTATTGCTCTTTATGAGGGAGCGATTGAGCGCTATGTAAAAACTCATCCAGACTCATATTGGGTTTTATGCCAGAATGCCATTACTGAGGCCCAGGCTATCGTCAATAACCTTCACGTATTGCAAAAAATACAATCATCCCCTGATGCACCCCCCCTTAACGAAGAGCATCTGAAAGAATTTAAAGACGCTGTTAGCAAGTTTTTGCATCATAATAAGAAACTGGAAGAGAGCTTCCAGCAGATAGTTCCGCAAAAAACAGACAGCGAAAAGTACAGCAGCGAGTTTTTTTATCCATTTGAGGAAGATGAGTTAAAGGCTTTGTCTGGCGATCAGCTGGCCACTATCTGTCTTGAGGAATTAAACGCCAGGAAAGTGAGCTCTTTACTCACTCGAATTGTAAGTAACGATGAACTCTATTTGAAAGTACAAGCCGCTCTTTCAAAAGATGTATTTACCAAGAGAGTGGATTCCCCAGCTGGCAAAACCGCCGAATTAGCAAAATTTTATCTATTTATTAATACGTACAAACAATTCAGTGTTGCCGAAACTTATCTTCAAAAACAGGAAGAACGACTGAGGATGGCCGAACAACTTAAAAAACTGGACACTAATTTGCAGGAAGAAGCCCAATTACTGCTTCAGCAAGCAGATGACCGGCTGTTGGCTCTTCATCAACTGGAAATCGATTATGAACAGGCTCTGGAAACATTCCAAAGCGATATCAGCCTGAGCACACTGGAACTGTTAAAATCTCATTATGAAATGCTGCCTTCTGATGTTAAGAAAAGCAAAGAGCAAAGTCTGGAAATGGCAGAGAAGTCACTGGAGCAATTGCAACTGGAAACTGCCTATATTTTATCACTAGAAAAGTATGAGCAACATTCCACAAGCGAACACTTTGAACTGTTGAAAACACACTATGAAAAATTAAAGGAACCACAACAAGTCAAGCATCAGGCGAGCTATCAAAAGGCTTCAGAAAAGAACGAAACTCAACTTCGAGTTGCTGATTATCAAGGCAGACTATCGGAATTTGATAAAGATAATACCCTAACGAATCTCAGTGTGCTGGACGCAGCTTTTCAGGCCTTGCCTGACGAGCATAAACCCCTCTATCAAAAGGATTATGATAAAGCCGTTAGATTTATGAATTTTAAAGAGCTCTATGATGAAATTTCAGAGGATGAGGTCAGTGTGCAGCGGTTTCTCGAAATCTCTGATCAGCTTCTTATTAAATATGCCGGCATGGACAATGCCAATAAAGAATTATATCAGGGAGAGTATGAGAAGCTCCTGGAAAAAGCAAAACATTATAAAATACTGGTCGCAGAAAAGGTTGTATCTAAAGAAACCCCAGTGAAGGAAATCAATCCTGTATTGAAAAAGGTGTTTTCCAACCCGGACTTGGCGGGAAACCAGATTGAATTGCAACTCTTCAGGCAACAGCTGCTTAGCGATCAACGATTATGGAACGCAGTAAAAGCTTCAACCACGCCAATAAAGCCTGGTATTGCCGCCGATCTAGTCACTTTAAAGCAGTTTCATGACCAAAGAGTCTTAAAAAATCATAAGAATAAATATGGCGATGAATATACAGCATCTCTGGATCGATTTTATGCACAAACACTCGAAACCCGTCTGTCTGATCAGCCAATTAAAGAGCAGGCAGAGGCCATGAAAAAGGCGGCCAAAAAGGAATTTCAGCCTCGCCATTCGACCAGGCGTTTCATTGCAGATTTAGCCATGGTATTTACCACCCTTTTTGGCGGTGTTTTTGTGGGTCTGGGTCGAAAAGCCGCAGGCAAAACCTATTTTTTCAGCTCCACGGAAGTCAAAACGACTCGCGAGCAAGATTTTGATTCCATGTTGAATAAAGAGCAAAAGAAAACGGAGGAAGAGTCTTCCGAAACCCTGTTTAAAAAGCCTTTTAGCGGTGGATAATTGACAACACATTAGAGAGTGTTCATTAAACTGTGTCATTACACTCACAGGCAAGCCGTCATCTCGAACGCAGGCCGTCATCTCGAACGCAGTGAGAGATCTCCGAGTGCTGGCACAAACCAAGATTTGGGAGATCTCTCACTGCGTTCGAGATGACGGCTTGCCTGTGAGACACAATTTGATGAAGACTCTCATAAATTTAAGCAGATACCTCTGTCGCATGAACCTGCGGCAGGTGCTCAGTCAAACTGACAATGTGTACATACACTGATTGCTCCTGAGCATTGGTTAGCTTGAATAATTGTTCATTGCTGGCAAGATTGGGATCATTAATCTGGGTCACATGGGTGCTTTCCAGACTAATACTGTCGAAGTTCATGCTGGCTGCTGATTGTTTGCCATCAGCAACAATTTTTAACACATTAACATCTTCACCCGTACTTAATTCAAATACGAGTTGATTATTTTGAATCAATTGATGAATCGCTTCGTAATCCAATTGCAGGTTATTATTTCCTTGCCCGGTCATATCAATGATTTCCCAATTTGACTGGAAATGCTCCTTAATTTCTGAAGCACTCAAGCCCATATTCAGCTGGTCAAACTGTATGGTGTCAGTTCCGGAAGTGCCGGACATAATCCCCAAATGGCTTAGATCATCAGTCACATGCACCACCTCATCGCCTGCACTCAAACTGGAGAGATCCTGGGCCGCCATCAGGCCGCTGAAACCGAGATCTTCAATGCTGACATTGTAGTTAATCTGGCTATGCCCAATCGCTCCGCCATCATCGGTAACCGCAAAATGAATTGAGCGCGTGCCGGCGCTGCTTTCAGAGGCCACCGGTACAAACGTTATTGCCTGAAGTAACAATTCAAATACATCGACAGGCACTGCTCCGGCATGCCCTGAAAAAAGCAGATGATAAGGGTTTCCGTCATTGATCTGGGTGATGTCAATCTGATAGTTCTGGTTCTGATAGTTAATAGTTATGCTGTTTGTTCCAATCGTTATACCCGGTAGTGTTCCATTAAACTGCAACAGATCACCCGCCAGAAATCCGCTGGTGCTGATTTCAACGCTGGTAATACCTGAACTGTCAATATCGGTCAAGGTATTAATACCTGAAGCGGAGGTGGTTGTCAGCTGGTTGATGTTGCTGCCAATATTCACACTGAACACTAAATCATTGTAATCACTGTCGCCAGTTCCAAATAAGTCTTCAAAACCAATAAGCAGAAGCCCGGCATAATCAGCCATATTCCCAGTGTTATTGAAGCTGATGCCGCCAATTGCATGGGCATCGTTGCTTACAGAAGCATCCGCATTAAGGCTTTTATCGTGTGAAAAAAACACATCACCGCTCACTACGGTACCATTGATTTTGACCTGCCCATTTTCAATAGTCACGTCATTATTCAGAGCCGCCAGACTGGAATAGTTTCCCTGAATTAAATTGGCATTAAAGGCCAGATTAGAACCATTGGCAATTACAAAGAAACCAATCCCCTGACCCGGCTGAATCCCCTCAGTAATCGTATAGGAAGCGGACTGAGCAATACCAAAACGGACATTGGGGAGCGAGCTTCCATCAGGGGTATCCGTTGCCAGCCACATAAAGCCCACTTTATCCGAAATAATTTGCCCATTGCTATCAAAAATATAATACCCAACTAAATTATTATAACCAGAGCCTTCGGTAATAAAATTGACTGTCACCTGAACAGGGGTATTAATTATAGTATTGGACAAATCCACTCCATACTCAGGCACCGTAATCGTTTGCCCCCCGCTGCCGCTCAGTTTCTGCGACAGAAGATACTGGGCCGCCTGTAAATCAGTCAACTGCAATCCCTGTGCGTCCCGGAAAAACTCAATCGTCTGATTTATAACACTAAGTACGGGTGGTGAATCCACGGCATTGAATATTGAGGTATCCTGTACACTTAAAGCATTGCCATTGTTGTCCTGGCCAAATACCCGCAATGTCAAAACACCATCAGCAAGCCCTGAGGCATTCAACTGGCTTATATGAAACATGCCATTGCCATCTACCACCGTCATCCCTGAAATCTGGTTTCCATTGACATCACTAAGAGTAAAATTAACAATACCTGCGGCAAAATCAATCGCCTGCCCGCTGATATCAATAAGGGGCGAATAATTAGTGGTCACCAGATCAGCAGTCAGCGAGCTGGCAATAGCATCGAGGCTGGCATTCTGGCTTGCATTCAAAGGATCTCCATTATTATCAGTGCCTGTAACCTGCACTGAAATATTGCCATCAGTCAAAGAGGACACATCAAGCTGGTTGATTTGAAAGGAACCATCACTATTAACAGTTGCATTTGTCGTTACCTGATGACCATGACTGTCGCTAACTATAACCGCCAATATCGATCCAGGATAAATATCAACGGACTGACCTCTGATGTCCACTAAAGGTGAGTGCGAGTAGGTCGTTAGCTCAGTGGTTAAAGCCCCTTGCAAGGCGTCCAGTTCTGTGGGAACACTGGTATTTCTACTGAACCCATTATTATCAGTGCCCACAACCTCCAGCACAATATCGCCGTCAATTAAAGAGGACAGGTCCAGTTGATTAAGCTGGTAGCTTCCATCATTATTAACCACCGCAGTAGCCGATACCTGATTTCCGTGGCTGTCTGTAAGCGTAATGGTGACGAGGTTTCCTGGATAAATATCCACTGTCTGGCCACTGATATCAACAAAAGGTGAATGCAGGAAAGTTGTAATTTGCGCATTAACAGAACCTTCAAGTGCATCCAGTTCTGCTGCAGCGTTTGCATTTCGCCCGGTATCATTATTGTCCACACCGCTGACGCTGATAGCAATATCCCCATCAATCAAAGACGAAGCATCAAACTGGCTGAGTTGAAAGCGGCCGTCACTGCCAACCGTCGCTGTAGTGTGAATCTGATTGCCATGACTATCAGTAATAATGACATTAATAATACTTCCTGCAGGAATATCCTTTGTCAGCCCATTGATATCAATTAATGGAGAATGAGTAATCGTGCTCGCCTGGGCGCTGATTGAACCGGCAATGGCATCAAATATGGCCTGAGCAACCGCTTTTACTGTATAGCCATTATTATCTACGCCAGAGATAGAAACTGTAAGCTTGCCATCCGTGAGGGAGGCGCCATTGATATTCGACAGACTGAAACTGCCATCCGGATTTATAATGACTTTCGCATTGACCACTTGCCCATGTTTATCAGTTATCACAGCATCTAAAATTCGCCCTGGCAGAATATCTGCAGACGTACCTCCAATTGCCATAGCGCTCTGATTTTGTTGGGTAACCAGATTAATTTTAAGCGCCCCCTGCACCGCATCAAGCACTAACTGATCACTGGCACTAACCACTTGATTCAGCTCATCGACCACCGTAGCATTGATGTGCAATACGCCATCAATTAAACCGGATACATTGATACCATTTAAACTGTAACCTCCAACAGCATTAACAGGGATAACTGATCGCACTGAATTTCCCTGGCTATCGGTAATCGTAACGATGACCGTTGAACCGGGCGCTATATTAACAGTCCTGCCAGTTAGATTCATTGAATAACCGCTGCCAGAACTTCGCAGGGCCAACTGCCCGTCAACTGATAATTGACCTGGCGAGTGCGGCTCATAAATAATCACATCGGGCGTTTTGGGATTGTAGGGCTGTGGTTGAATGAACTCCGAGTGATCAGACTCTCGTGTCTGCTCATTACTCGTGGTGGCTGTATTTGTTGGGTTTTCGACTGATTTGCCGCGCGGTTTATACTCAGCGAGAGCCCCCTCCTGAAAATGATCTCCTAAAGAAACCAGTACCGACTGAGTTGAAAAATCATTGCTGTCGCCCATGAGTTCCAATCGGCTAACCAGCGTTTTAAAAAGTTCGAGGAGGAAGGAAAAATTAAAAAAGCCATAGGAGGCGTCTTCACCTTCAGCTGAAGGAAACCAGTCATCCCAGGTTTTATAAGCGACATAGCTGGTCACTGAGGAAGCAATGGCAACAGCGAGGAGGGCCAGATAATACTGGTTGCTTCGATTATATCCCATGTTGTTCATCTGATTCAGATCATACAGGGATATTAATTGATATAATTGCGGAGAATTGGATTCTATCGCATCAAACAACACGCTGGTTAATTTAAAGCGAAATCCATTCATCAGCTTTAACAACTGATGATCATTCGTTTCTATTACAAGGCTTCCTAGCGACGTATCAATTATATCATTTTCGATTATTATAAAATTTTCATTGACAACCAGCTCGTTCATGCTTCTGTAAATTTGAACAACTCCATCTGTCTGATATACGCGAAGAATGCGAGTGGAATTATGTGCATCCATTAAAACCCCCCAACGTATTACTTAAGTATACATAAGTGAGTAATTATTGCACAATAGAAAACGATAAGGATATGTAAATTTATTGAACAGAGTTGTATCCATGTTTAGGCCCCCACCCCGCACTGCCATTAAGTTAAGGAAATTTGTCTTTCCCGCGAAGGCGGGAATCCATTCCTCAATTGGCATTATAGCGAGCTTAGAGATGGATCCCCGCCTTCGCAGGGAGGACAGTTTATATACAACTGAGCTTAACTTAATGGCAGTCCCCCCGACCCGGAGGCTTTAATAAGAGAAAGTGTGAAGAAGTTAGAAATAAACCCCGATTTGGGCTATCACTGAATCAGCGGATTGACCCGTACCCACGGTGTTGGAATTCAATAAGCCGGGCGCTGTAGCCCCATTGGCGAAATCGGTAACAGGAAAGTCTGTATCATGGCGGTATTCAAGACTTTCCACTGTGTCTTTCCACAAAGAAATATTAAAGACTCCGGCAATACGACGTTTCGGTAAATTGAGCGCTAGCGTTTGCTGAGACCACTGGTAACCCAGAGCCAAAGAAGCCGGTTTATCAAAAGCCATGAATGTGACCGCACCCTCGAGCTGAGCGCCTTGGGGTTTTGCGCCATATCCATTAAAGCTTAGATCCTGAGTACGAAAAGCCTTGCTTGCTCCTACCCATTCAGCGGTTAAACTGTAGCGATCAAAGCTGATATTTCCATGAATATTCAAGCCTTGTCTTTTGGCGACTGCTTCATTTCCATTGGTCGGAGACGCAAAACCGCCAAAGGTGGTTAAAGGTGCCGAGCCGGTGCTCTGGAGTCCTTGCGCATCATTAATAGAGCCTATCAGGCCGCCGCCAATTTCCCCAGACGCATCGCCGTGTTTAAATATATAGCCAAGATTGACCCCACCTACCGCAGAATGTCCCAGAGTCGTATCTGACTTATAACCATAAACTGCTGCAAATGGACCCGTATCTGTCTGCGACTTGTATCCCAGAATGAATGGTCTGGTTTTCGTGCGCGTAATCGATTGGGTAATCGGGGAACTAATCATTGAACTGGAGTAGCGTCCGAAAGGTGCGTATAGCTGTCCCGCCGTAAAATAAAAGGGACTTTCATCCAGATTACCAATGTTCACAAATCCAAGATTAAGGCCAAAGGCAGAATTCGCCAGGCGCTGGCCTCCTACATCCGGGGGACTCTCATCATAAGCAATACCGATAAATGCCTCAACATAACTATTCAAGGCCGCTGCCACGTCTAACTCACTCGATCCAAGCGTCAAATCACCACTTGATTGTCCCACATAGGGTTGACTGAAACTGGCAACTGGTTCCGCCTTCCCGCTTAATGCAATAATTGGAATATGGGGAATTGGATAACCAATATTTTTGTAAGCATCATAGAGTCGTCTACGTTGCTGCATTAAGCGAATGTCCCGATTAATACTGGAAATATTCACAATATAATCAGAACCATCAAATGCAGGACGATCGCCTAAATAGGGAGAGGTTACAACTGGTGTACCTGCAATATAGGTAACCACCTGGTTATCAGCCAGGAGTGCTGTTGGGTAAAATCCAATAGACTCCGGGTGACCCTCGGGAGTATGCACAGTGATATTGGCATCGTGAAAAACACGCGTCCCTTTTTGTGTCGTGGGCACTGATTTTGCCGCTGGCGTGCTTGCCGTCTGTTGGCGTTTTGTTTCTGCCTTCCGCGCGATTGGAGCTGGCGCTGTTTTTGTGCGATTTGTCTTCTTAGGCGCAGCTCTTTTAACCGTGCTCTTATTCGCTGACGACTGAGCAACTAACTGCTTTTGTAACTGGCTTAATTGATTTTGCAATTCTTGAGTCTGGCGTTGTAATTGCAGAATTTGCTGTTGGAGCTGCTCGTTATCGGCTGCAATAACCGGGGCTGTGACTGCGGCCAGGGCAAGGATTAAAGCTTTGTGTTTCACGGGTACTCCTGACTATTCTTTTTTTTCTTCCACATAAGGCGTGGTCGATTATAGCCTGCCGAACCCGGACTGACTAGAATAATTGCACATTATTTATCATGATCAACGAGATTTTTTTAGCTGCGGAAATCTGAGATCTATTTCTTTCATTGCATGGAACAATTGGGAAATAGATCTCCATATTCACTTAATTGATATAGTGAACTTTTACTTTAAGTCAGTTGCTTAGCCTACCCATTTAAGACCCAGGTATGGACCATACAGGCCGAAATCACTATAGGCTACGACGCGTGTACAGCATTGGAATTCCACGTCTTGCAGGGCATTGAAATAGTTAAGTACATGATAACCGCCTTGAATATTCAATACACCCTGAGCTACTGGGTACGCATAGTTCGCGCCCAACTTGGCTTCAAAGCTTGGAACGATACTATGTTTTGAACCATAATCATTCAGAGCAACCAGGCCGACATTGTACACATCTGCACGGTTAATTCTTGAAGTTCCATACAGAATAGAACCTGCAGTATTTGCAGTGATGCTAAAGCTCGGAGATAAGTCGTAAGAGTAATCGATGCCGATAACCGGACCCACTCCATTGAAATCTGTATTATTAAATGTTCTGATACCAAAGGTAGCTGCCTGAACAGTTAATGGAAGATTGTAGTAATTAGTCGCATCAACCTGAATATCAGCATACTGTAAACCGCCATAAAAACGAGCGTTCTTAAGCAATCCAAAATCTACATGCTGACCCATAACCACATTGACCTGATCAAAGCGATTATCGACATACTGACGATAAGTACCTGGAATAAAACTTTGAGTTGTAGCAACATAGAACGGACCAAAGTAAGGACCGAGTTTACTGTCAGCATCATAATGCATCCAGGTTGCAGTAATATCATTGCCAGTGCGGAAATGATAGGAGCCCTCTAATCGATAACCCCAACCCCAGTCAGGATCAACGTCATTATAATACGTAGAGGAAAGATTGGACAGTAAAGTACCACCCAGTCTATAACCACGGCTAGCACTGTAAATAGGTTGCAGGTAAAGCGCCTGTATTCCCAAATCCCATTGTTTTGCTTCACAAGGAACAGTCACATCGCCCGGTGTGCAAGTAGGTGCAGGGGGCTCAGAGTACATTCCTGCAGCAGCCATGCTGCTTACAGTCAAGCCTAATACAGCCAAAGTCATTTTTTTCAACATATTCACTCCATTCTGTAAAAAAAAGCCCATCACTAGTGATGGGCTTTACTAAAGCTGTACTACGATTATACGTTACCGACCCATTTCAGACCAACGTAAGGACCGTGCAGAGCAAAGTCGCTTTCGCTAACAGTTGGGAAACCAGCTGCAGGGTAGCCAACGTGGTTAACGTTGAAGTAGTTGACCCACATCCAACCAGCATCCAGAGTCAGATCACCTTGAGCCATTGCGTAAGTGTATTTAGCACCCAGTTTAGCTTCCAACTCAGGAACCATAGAAGTTTTGGAACCGTGAGCGTAGCCCAGGCTTGAGGCAACCAGGTTGTTGCTGAAATCGCTGTCACCAACCAGGATTGCAGTAGCGCCGTTTGCATAGATTGCAAATCCGTTACCCCAATCGTAAGACATGTCAGCACCAACACGAGGACCGAAACCGTTGAATTTAGTTTCGAAACGAGTGTTTTGGATGTTGTAGTTGTACCATGGACGCAGTCTCAGATCATGTTCGATGCGAGCGTATTGAACACCACCGTGGAAACGGATGTTTTTGAACTCACCGAAATCAACGTGTTGACCGAATTCGACGTTAACAGCATCCCATTTAGGTTCCCAGCTCAGGTGGTAAGGAACGTTGCCTTCCAGGAAGTAGTCGTAAGTGTTAACATTGCGATCGTCATCATTATCCCAATGGTACCAGTTTACAGTCAGGTCATTTCCAGTGCTGAAGTGGTACGAACCTTCGATTTTGAAGCCCCAATCGAAATCAGGCTCATTTTCGTTGAAACGGTAGTTGCCTGTGAAAGGATCAACATAAGCACCGTGGTAACCAAAATCGCCATTGTAAACAGGCTCAAGATAAAGAGCTGATACGCCGAAGTCCCAAGCTGTTCTTTCGCAAGGAACTGTAACATTACCAGGGGTACATACAGGACCCATGGTTCCAGCAAATACTGCACTGCTACCTAAAGCAAGAACAGCTACCGCTGTTTTTTTCAAATTTAACATGCTTCATCTCCACTTTTTTATTATTAATTTCCCGTTTTGCTGTCAAACCATTGAAGGTTGACGACAGTACGCAATCATCGCTCTAACCGAGAACGTACATGGGCAAATTATCAAGCGCCAATTTGGCAAAGTCAACAGTATTTCATCTAATTTTCAATATAATTTTTAAAAACTGATAGGTAAACCTTACTAATTGATTCCAAAATAATCATCATAAGCAACTTATCATCAACTTTATAATTTCAGGACTAAAGTCCAATATTTGACCGAATGCGCGAATCCAGATCGAGATGACTCTTTCATCAACATATAGAAAAGGATTTATTATGATCAAAGTGGTCAAATGAAGATAAGCGCATCACTGCTTTTTAAATGGGGGTATATTTCTGCTTTGTCTGAAAGAAAGAAGAAGTAAAATTAATTACAAATGAATAAATGAATACTTACTTTACCAGCTTAACGACAACTCGCCGATTAGCAGCCTGACCTGCTTCTGTGTCATTCGTCTCTGCTGGTCTGGTTGCTCCATACCAGGTAACTGTCATCTCACTCTTATCGATACCTTTACCAGAAAGATAGCGGCTCACTGCCTCAGCCCTGTCTTCGGAAACAGCATTATTATAGGATTTCCGTCCTGTGCTGTCGGCGTAACCCGCAATAGCAATTTTTTTAACCTGCGCATCCGCGCGAAAATACTCGACTATTTTGTCCAGTTGACTCTTCGCGGCATCACTTAACTCGGAATTATCTGTGTTGAACAGGATAATTGTTACTGCAACACTTTGATAGGTATAATCCAGAAGATTCCCCAGGCATTTCTGGTATTTCGCAAACGGCTCCTGAAATTTCACAGGTGACAAAATAACTGATACAGCGAAACCCTCTTCTGAATGGTATTGAAATTTGGTTATAAATCCTCGAGATAAATAAGTTAAGGCTTTTAGTGCAGGCTCTCTATTTAAAAATACACCATACTTGCCTGGATTAATGGATGTTTTGGATATAAAGAAAATTGGCCCATTTGGTTTCCACATCGGAGGCCCCGCATAAAATGCCGCCGGTAGCCTTTTTTCAACCTGCTCCCATTTAGTCATAATGAAATGAGGTGGTTTGGCTGCATATTGCTCAAAATAGGCAACACCAAAATTTGGAATTGTCAGTGATAAACCACAGCGTAAGCGGCTACCGGTCATTTTCCAGTTTTCTGTTCCCAGTGGACTTACATACTCGACATGCAGCGGCGCGGCATATGAGACTGCATATGTCAGATTCAACACAGACAATATAAGCGGTAAAAAAAGGCGTGCTGGTGTCATTTTTTGCTCATCCACATCGCGAAAGCATGTTATTCTCCTATATCGGCAATTTTCAGAGAATCTTTATCTTGAAAACTATCACCATTACCAAACCAGATGACTGGCATGTCCATTTCCGAGACGGCATCTTGTTAAAAGATACCGTCAATGCGACTGCAAGACACTTTGCACGCGCATTGGTAATGCCTAACTTAAAACCAGCCCTGACCACCGTTGAGGCAATAATAGCCTATCGTCAGCGTATTCTGGACGTATTGCCCGGAAACAGTAAATTCCAACCCTTGATGACTTTGTATCTCAATGAAACTGTTTCACCGGAAACACTACAACAGGCGGCACAATCCAATTTTATTCTTGGAGCCAAACTATATCCTGCAGGAGCAACTACCAACTCTGAACAAGGTGCCCGCTCAATTCACGCTCTATATCCATTGCTGGAGATCATGCAAGATTATGATCTGGTGCTGCAGATTCATGGCGAGACCGTTGAAGGCGATATTTTCGAGCGCGAAGAGGATTTCATTGACAGCTACCTGAGCCCCATTTTACATAATTTTCCAAGGTTACGAGTGGTTCTGGAGCATATATCTACGCGAAAGGCTGTTGAGTTTGTTAAAAATGGACCTGAAACCCTGGCTGCGACCATCACCCCTCATCATTTACTGTATAATCGTAACCAGCTTCTCGCTGGCGGCCTTAAACCGCATTATTATTGCCTCCCGGTTTTGAAACATGAACGCGATCAGCTGGCCCTTCAAGAAGCCGCTTTAAGCGGTGATCCCAGATTTTTTGCAGGAACCGATAGTGCGCCGCATGCGGTCCAGCATAAAGAATCCGCTTGCGGCTGTGCAGGAGTATACTCAGCCCCTTTTGCAGTAGCGTTTTATACTAAACTTTTTGATGAGAGAAACAAACTTTCTTTGCTTAATGGATTTTTAGCTCAGCATGGTTCTGATTTCTATCGCTTAGCTCCCAACGTCGATCAATTGCAGCTTGTTAAAAAACCGCAGTCGATTCCAGGGTTTTTAACCTTCGGCCAGGACAAAATTGTACCTATGGCCGCAGGCGAATTACTGTCATGGAGTATTGATGACTAAATTTTTAGAAACATATGGCAATCAGTTAAAAGAGCGATTCAGAGGTTTTTTACCCGTTATTGTCGATTTGGAAACTGCAGGCATAAATCCTAAAACTAATGCATTGTTAGAAGCCTGTGTTGTACTTATTAATCGCGATGAGCATGGGAATTATTATCGGGAATCTACCCATTTTGAACATGTTATACCCTTTGAGGGTTCTGTTCTGGATCAGAAGTCGCTGGAATTCATTCAGGTTGATCCGTTTCAACCATTACGTTTTGCTATTGAGGAAAAAGAAGCGCTTGAAAATCTCTTTAAACCTATTCAAAAGGCATTGAAGAAAAATCACTGTCAAAGAGCTGTGCTCGTAGGCCATAATGCCTGGTTTGATCTTTTGTTTATGAAAGAAGCGGCTGAACGCACCAAAGTTAAATTACCCTTTCATGCATTTACCTGTTTTGATACCGCTACCTTATCTGGACTTTTCTATGGTCAAACGGTGTTGGCAAAAGCAGTCAGGGCCGCGGGGATTGAATTTAATACTCAGGAGGCGCATTCCGCGATTTATGATGCTGAAAAAACAGCAGAGCTGTTTTGCAAAATGCTTAATACATGGCATGGTTTTTTTAAGTAACAGGGTTAGGGACACTGCCATTAAACTGTCCTCCCCGCGCAGGCGGGGATCCATCTCTGAGCTAGCTATAATGCCAACTGAGAAATAGATTCCCGCCTTCGCGGGAATGACATAATTTCCGTAACTTAATGATCTTCGCGGGAACGAAAGTAAAATTACTCTTCTTCCCCACTACGATCTGAGCCGGCATCAGCTGTTTCAGTCTCAGCAGACGCAGTGCTTTCACTCTCAGCTTTCGCAGGGGCTTCAGGCTTGTCCTTCCACTCCAGTTTGATACGGCCTTGTTTGTCGATTCCAGCTACCAGCACTTCAATTTCCTGGCCTTCGCTGAGAACAGACTCCACTTTCTGAGAGCGATCGCTACAGATCTGAGAAATATGCAGTAAACCATCTTTGCCAGGCAGAAGGTTAATGAATGCACCAAAATCAACTATCTTGCTTACTTTACCGCGATATATCTGGCCTACTTCAACTTCAGCAACCAGAGCTTTGATTTGACGCTGTGCTTCTTCCAATGCCAGCGCATCAGGAGAAAATAACTGGATAACACCTGTATCATCGATGTCGATGGAAACACCTGTGCTTTCTATCAATCCTTTAATTGTAGAACCGCCTTTACCGATGACTGTCCGAATTTTATCTTCCGCAACTTTCATAGTAGTAATGCGTGGAGCATGTTGCGATAGCTCATCACGGTGCTCGGACAGTGCATTATTCATCACACCCAAAATATGAAGCCGTCCAGCTTTCGCCTGTTCCAGTGCCTGCTCCATAATCTCCCTGGTGATACCAGTAATCTTGATATCCATTTGCAGAGCAGTGACGCCTTGATCAGTTCCAGCCACTTTGAAATCCATATCACCCAGATGATCTTCGTCGCCGAGTATATCGGTCAATACAGCAAAGCGCTCGCCTTCTTTAATTAATCCCATTGCCACCCCGGCAACAGGAGCTTTCAGAGGAACTCCGGCATCCATTAATGCCAGACTGGTACCGCAGACGGTCGCCATTGAGCTTGATCCATTCGACTCGGTAATGTCAGAAACGACTCGCAGGACATAGGGAAATTCACTGGCTGTTGGCAATACGGCGATTAGGCTGCGCTTTGCCAAACGACCATGTCCAATTTCACGACGTTTGGGACTACCAACCATCCCCACTTCTCCAACAGAATAGGGAGGAAAATTGTAGTGGAGCATAAAGCGATCTTTTGATTCGCCGGTCAGGCTGTCCAGAATCTGAGCATCACGCTCATTCCCCAAAGTTGCCGCTACAATGGCCTGAGTTTCACCGCGGGTAAATAATACCGAACCATGAGCTCTTTCCAAAAATTTAGTACGAATAGAGATAGGTCTTACAGTGTGCTGATCACGTCCATCGATACGAGGCTCGCCATCCAGAATGCGGTTACGGACGATTTCTTTTTCAAGCGAGTTCATTATGTCACTGATTTCTGCAGGCATAATTTCCTGGGTTTCGCCGCACATATTTTCAATCAGCTGCACTCTGATCTCATCCAGGCGCTGATAACGTTGTTGCTTGTCTTTGAGTAAATAAGCTTCTGTAATACTTCCTCTGGCGAACTCACTGACACGCTGAACCAGTTCCTCATTGGCAGGTTTCATTGTCCAGTTCCAAGGGGTTTTATTGACTTCTTTAGCCAATTCCCTGATCCCCTGAATAACAGACTGCATCATTTCATGGCCATAAAGCACAGCACCCAGCATGATTTCTTCGGACAATTCTTTAGCTTCGGACTCTACCATCAATATGGCGTCCTGCGTTCCAGCAACTACCAGATCCAATGCAGATTGCTGCAAGGTTTTGTAGCCAGGGTTCAAAAGATAAATGCCATCTTTATAACCAACTCTTGCGGCACCGATTGGTCCTTGAAATGGTAAGCCAGAGACAGCTAACGCAGCCGAAGCACCAATCATGGAAATAATATCTGCTGGAACTTCCGGATTTAAAGATAAAACAGTGGCAATGACTTGCACTTCATTAGAAAAGCCTTCAGGAAATAGAGGACGTAATGGCCTGTCCATTAAACGTGAGGTCAGCGTCTCATGTTCGCTGGGCCGTCCTTCCCTTTTGTTAAAACCGCCAGGAATTTTACCTGCGGCATAACTTTTTTCCTGATAATTAACTGTTAATGGAAAGAAATTGTTCGAATCAGCGCCTTCTTTTTTAGCTACAACAGCTACCAATACCTGGGTACCTGCCATACTGGCTAATATGGCGCCATCCGCTTGTCTCGCAATCTCACCGGTTTCCAAAACCAGGCGATGCTCACCAAAGCGTATTTCTTTTATAATTTTGGACACGTAATTTACCTCGTTTAATTATTATAAAAAAAAGGCGCAGAACACTGCGCCTTTCATTAGTCAAATATGTCAAGAGCTTCTGGCATTAAATGAAATCCTGAATCAATAAGAATCTCTTAGTCCCAAACTCTGAATTAGTGTTTGATAACGACCTGAGTCATTATCTTTTAAATATTTAAGAAGCTTTCTTCTTTTGTTAACTAAAGCTTGCAAACCACGTTTTGAATGGAAATCTTTACGGTTCACTTTGAAGTGTTCAGTTAAATATTTGATACGTCCAGTAATAAGGGAGACTTGAACCTCGGGAGATCCGGTGTCATTGTCAGCTCGCTTGAACTGGTTGATGATTTCTACTTTTTGTTCGCTGCTTAGCGACATTGTTCACTCCTGGATATAAGCTAAGTGTGTGGTATTAAAGGCGAGCATTTTACCAAGACCACAACAAATAAACAAGTATTGGATAATGCATTGCTATACTTTAGTCAAAAAGTTATTCAAAAACAACTCTTTTTGCAAAATTTCCACTAGATTTTTCTGAAGCGAATCATCCGACTGCAACTTCAGCCCATCAATTAAAACGACAGCAACCGTCTGACCAGCAAGTCTCCATTCTCATTGATTTCACCAATGCCGGAAAAATTGCTTTGATTATAAAGACGCAGCAGGCCTGGAAGCACATCGTTTGTTAATTGGATTATTTTACCCTGCCGTAAGCATTGCAACTGGTTGTCTTCTAACTCAACCGCAGGCAAATGCGAAATCGCATCATCCATAGGCAATAGAAGTTTCTGCAAGTCATCTTGTACGGACAACTGCTCAAATGTATACATCGGCTCATGCTTAAATCCTGCAGTATGCAGTCGATGCAATTGCGTCATATGCGCATAAACGCCGAGCCTCTCGCCAATATCCTCAATGAGAGAGCGAATATAGGTTCCTTTACTGCAACTGACCTCAATAGCGAAATCCTGGCCATCAAAGTTCTTTAATTCAATATGATAGATATTAATAATTCGTTTTTTTCGCTCGAGGGTCTTACCTTCACGCGCATACTTATACAGCGGCTTACCCTGATGTTTAAGGGCAGAATACATCGATGGAGTCTGCTCAATAGCCCCGGTAAATTCCTGAACGACTGATTGCAGCACGGATTCGCTAATCGCAGGTAAATCTGAAATCTGAGCCACGATGGTTCCGGTTGAATCACCACTGTCGGTTTTGATACCTAATCGGCCCGTCGCCTGGTAGGTTTTATCGGCGTCCAGTAAGTATTGGCAAACCTTGGTTGCCTCGCCAAAACATAAAGGCAGCATACCGGTAGCCAGAGGATCAAGACTGCCAGTATGACCTGCCTTAGCGGCATTAAGCAATCGTTTAGCTTTTTGTAATACTGCATTAGAAGATAATCCCTGTGGTTTGTTCAACAGCAAAATACCATTAATTGCCAGGGAATCACGCGTCTTCATCAGGCTCCGCAGGGTTTACATCATCAATCAACTTGCTCAAACGACGGCCATACTCAATGGATTCATCATAAATAAAATGCAATTGAGGCGCTATGCGCAACTTTACAGAACGTGCCAAAGCGGTTCTTAAATAACTTGAAGCAGCGTTCAGAATCGAGGCTGTCATTTTTACATCATGATTCAGCACCGTGAAATATACTTTTGCATGGCTCAAATCAGGAGATACTTTTACAGCCGAGATTGTCACAAAAGAAGGCAGTCGAGGATCTTTAACTTCCTGCTGTATCAATTGTGACAGCTCCCGTTGCAGCATTTCCGCAACCCGATCTACTCGTTTAAAATTACTCATAAATCTCGTTTTATCTCAATCGTTTCAAAAACTTCAATCAAATCACCGGGTTTAACGTCATTATAGTTTTTAACCCCAATACCGCACTCAAATCCTTGACGTACTTCCAGGACATCGTCTTTAAAGCGGCGTAGCGATTCGAGAGTACCTTCATAAATAACCACATTATTGCGCAGCACACGTATTGGATTATTACGTTTCACAGTACCTTCGATGACCATACAACCAGCAATTGCGCCTAACTTGGGAGAGCGGAATACGTCGCGAACTTCTGCAATACCTACAATTTCTTCTTTAAACTGTGGCGCTAACATACCCGTTAATGCACCCTTCACCTGATCTACAATGTCATAAATAACACTGTAATAATTCAAGGATACCCCCTCCTGCTCAGCAAGGCGTTTGGCACCAGTATCCGCACGAACGTTAAAACCAATCAGGATCGCACTGGAAGCTATCGCCAAATGAACATCTGATTCAGTGATTCCCCCAACACCATTCGCAATAATCTCTACCTTTACTTCATCAGTTGAAAGTTTGACCAGCGCATCAGCGATTGCTTCGACAGAACCTTGAACATCTGCTTTAAGCACCACGTTAAGTACTTTAGCTTCAGTGGTCGTCATATTTTCAAAAATGCCTTCAAGAGACGATTTTTGGCGTCTTGCCAGCTTCACATCACGGAATTTACCCTGACGGAACAAGGCAACTTCACGCGCTCTTTTCTCATCCGGTACAACGACAGCTTCATCCCCTGCATGAGGTATGGCCGATAAACCCAAGACCTCCACAGGAATTGAAGGTCCGGCAGTGTCAACCAATGACCCATTATCGCTAACTAACGCTCTTACCCGGCCATATTGGAAACCTGCCAGTAAAATATCACCTTTATGGAGGGTACCGCTCTGTACGAGGACAGTAGCTACAGGACCACGGCCTTTATCGAGACGGGATTCAATTACCACCCCTTTGGCAGCACCATCAGTTGGTGCAGTCAATTCAAGTACCTCGGACTGCAGGAGAATTGCATCGAGTAATTCATCGACGCCTGTCCCAGCTTTTGCTGAAATCTGCACAAACATGTTATCGCCGCCCCATGCTTCAGGGATTACATCATAAGCAGATAACTCATTCATAACCCGATCAGGATCCGCATCAGGCTTATCCATCTTATTTACTGCGACAATGATAGGTACACTGGCCGCTTTCGCATGCTGTACCGCTTCAATAGTCTGTGGTTTAACACCGTCATCCGCTGCGACAATCAACACAACGATATCAGTAACCTGTGCACCGCGGGCTCGCATGGCAGTAAACGCCGCATGACCTGGTGTGTCAAGAAAAGTAATCTCGCCTTTTTCTGTAGCCACGTGGTATGCACCGATATGCTGTGTAATACCCCCTGCTTCACCGGCTGCAACTTTGGTACGGCGAATATAATCCAGCAGCGAGGTTTTTCCATGATCTACGTGCCCCATGATGGTTACTACCGGTGCACGCTCAACACTATGGCTTCCTTTAGAGAGGGCATCACCAAGATTTTGCTCAATCGCATCCTCTTTCAGCAGATGGGCTCTATGTCCCATTTCCTCGACTACAATCAGTGCTGTATCCTGATCAATAACCTGGTTGATAGTCGCCATTGCGCCAAGCCCCATCATGACTTTAATAACTTCGGCAACTTTTACTGACATTCGCTTGGCCAGCTCACCCACAGTAATTGTTTCAGGAATAGCAACTTCCCTGACAACCGGTGCAGTAGGCATAGCAAATCCGTGGGTTAATGCTTCTTCAGCCTCCCGGTATTTATCAGATTTTTCATTCGGTTTTCGTTTTTTTGATTTGCCACGTTTGAAACGGACACCTGCGTCGTCATCATCACGCTCAGACATCTGCTGGTATTTAGGCTTCTTTTTACCGCGCTTGTAATCGCTTTTATCGGCTTCCATTTCCTCTTTGTCCATATGGCGTTTTTTAGGTGCCTTTTCCGATTTCTCATCGGTAGTTCTTGGAGTAAAGGGTTTTTGGACAGACTCAGCAGCAGGAGTGTCGGCAACAGTGCTGGCAGCTTCCTCAATATTGGGAATAACGGCTTCTTTCACATCCTGGATTTCAGAAACTATCCCGGATACATCGGTCTCTGCCACTTCAGCAGCAATTGGAGATTCTTCGCTGCTGACAGGCTCAATCGGCTCTTCCAAAGTAATCGGTGGTTCTATAACCTCCACCTCATGCTCCACAGGCTCCATCAACGCAGTGGTGGTCTCTACTTCGACTTCAGGTTCCTGCTCCAGAGCTGAGCGCTTCACATAAATGTGTTTTTTTCTAAATTCAACATTGACAGTTTTTCCACTGTGAATATCATGTCCCACAGTGACTTTGGTGAGACTTTTTCTTTTGAGCGTAATCCGCTCGGGACTCGCCCGCAGCTCGCCACGACTACTGGTTTTCAAGTGATTGAGTAAAATCCGCTTCTGATCTTCATTTACAGTTTGAGTACCATCAGTAAACGATAGCCCCGCTTCCTGCAACTGGTTTAACAGGCTCTCAACCGGGATACCCACGACCTGAGCTAATTGTATAACCGTTACATCCGCCATATTTATGATCCTCTTTTGGCAACTTCAATCAAATTGCTTTGTTCTAAATATCATTTCGTAACATTGGTCAGGCGTCCTGCAGACACTTAACCTGTTTTGACCCAGATGTGCTTAATTTAGCTAAACCAGGGTTCACGTGCTTTCATTATCAAGGCAGCTGCCTTTTTCTCAGTCATACCTTCAATTTCCAGAAGCTCATCAACAGATTGCTCTGCCAAATCGTCCATGGTGACAATCCCTTTTTTGTTGAGGGCATCCGCAATCTCAGCGGTCATTCCTTCCATTTCAAGTAAGGAATTATCATTTTCACTCTCTAAATCCTGGCCTGAAGAAAGTGCTTGAGCAAGTAATGTGTCATTCGCTCGATTTCTCAATTCATCAACAATTTCTTCATCAAACTCTTCAATTCCCATTAACTCTTCTTTGGGCACGTAAGCAATCTCTTCAAGAGAAGAGAAGCCATTGGCGACAAGCAGAGCTGCAATCTCTTCGTCAATATCCAGTGCAGAAGTAAACAGGTTTACTATTTTAGATGATTCTTCCTGTGTTTTTGCATTAAAGTCATCGACTGTCATCACGTTCAATGTCCAACCGGTTAATTGGCTGGCTAGTCTTACGTTCTGACCATTGCGCCCAATTGCCTGTGATAACTGCTCTTTCTGAACAGCCAAATCCATCGTATGACTATCTTCATCTACAATGATGGAAGTAATATCGGCAGGAGCCATTGCATTGATAACTAATTGCGCCGGATTATCATCCCATAAAATAATATCAACGCGCTCGCCGCCCAATTCGCTAGATACGGCCTGGACGCGAGCCCCTCTCATACCGACACAGGCCCCTACAGGATCAATACGGCCATCGTTAGTTTTTACTGCAATTTTAGCACGAATTCCAGGTTCTCGGGCAGCAGCCTTCACTTCGATAACATTCTCACCAATTTCAGGCACTTCGATGCGGAATAATTCAATCAGCATTTCATTACGAATGCGGCTGACAAATAATTGAGGACCACGAGATTGCGGTGTAATTTCATAGAGGTAAGCGCGAACCCTGTCGTTGGGTCTGAACATTTCATTAGGAAGCATTTCCTGACGTGGCATAAACGCTTCTGCTTTGCCGCCCAGGTCGATAATAATATTGTCTCTGGTTACTTTTTTAACGGTTCCATAAACCAGCTGCCCCTGTTTGGCACGAAACTGTTCGACAATTTGTTGCCGCTCAGCTTCCCGGACTTTTTGCATGATGACCTGCCGCGCCGTTTGAGCAGCAATACGTCCGAATTCAATGGAAGGCATCGGCTCTTCAATTTTTTCACCGATCTCAATGGCGGGTGAACGCTCACGGGCTGCTGACAGGGTTATTTCAGCCGCTGGATTTACAATCTCGTCATCTGCAACAACCTCCCAATAGCGGTAGGTCTCATATTCGCCAGTTTTAGGGTCAAGCTTAACGCGAACGCCCATATCATGCCCTGACAATTTTCGAGTGGCTGATTCAAGAGCTGCCTGAATGGCTAACAACACGACATCTTTTGTCACCCCTTTTTCATTGGACAATGCCTCTGCTACTAATAACAATTCTTTACTCATGCCTGCCTCACTCGCCTGTCAAATTAGCTTTTATAATGTCGGAAAATGGTATTTCCAGATGTTCGTTTTCAACATTTAGTACCAAAGAGTGTTCCTGAACGCTTTCAATGCTCCCTTTCAATTTTTTTCGTTGGCCGTGTATTGCTCTTCTAAGCTTCAGTTGAATTTCCTGTCCAACATACATTAAATAATGTTCTCTATGAAAGAGTGGACGCGGTATGCCCGGTGAAGAAATCTCAAGGCTATAATTCCCGGGAATCGGATCCTCGACATCAAGCAATGCACTGATCTGTTTGCTGACTATTTCACAATCCCCAAGGCCAATTCCTTCGGGTCTGTCTATATAGACTCTTAACAGGGAATGCTTGCCCTGAGGTAAATATTCACAAGCCCATAGCTGGTAACCTAGTGCGGTCACTATTGGATATAACAAATTTTCTATGTCATTTTTAATCATCGATAACTTCAATTTAGTTTAATCATTTGCTGTTCAGGAATTACTTTTTTCCTATGCTTGTTCAGTCATCTGAATTTATACCAGCGCTATGGCGATTTGAAGGTTTCAACCTTTGTTCAGAATATGATTGCAGGAAACAGTACACCTCTCGGTTTCAAAGAGTGTTTATTGGCGTCGGAGCATTTAGTTCCAAAAGAATATATCTCCATACTCCAATTACCCATCCATCAATGATTTTGACATTCCCTTTCGCTCCTGGAAGCAGTTCAGAGGGTTGCCGATAAATGAGATCCGTTTTTTACATAATAAAAAACCCCATAAATGGGGCTTTTAGTAGTGGTAGCGGGGGCAGGATTTGAACCTACGACCTTCGGGTTATGAGCCCGACGAGCTACCAGGCTGCTCCACCCCGCATCAACAGAACCAAGTATACGCAGCATTTATTAACTCTGCAAGTATTTTCTTATAATCTCGTCGATTTATTGATATTGTTGTGTTTTATATGGTTAATCAAGGGTTTTTTGACTAAAACCAATACATGTATTTGGAAGATACAATTTATTCCGGATTTACTGTATCGAACATTTATTATGCATAGCTGTTGATTGGAAATAGCAGGCTGAGCAACATAACCCAGCCCTGAGAGAACTAACTAACTGGAAAACGCGTTAACGCAGGCGGTTAATAAGCCTGTTGGAAACAACCCAAGCGCAAGTAAAGACAGGCAATTGAGTGAGTAAAGTAGTGTTGTAGGTCCTGATAGTCTGATAGGAGCACTGTCTTCCATTTCATCAAAGTACATTACTTTAACCACACGAATATAGTAATAGGCACCAATCACAGCGAAAATCAGACCGAAAACAGCAACCCAGGTAAGGTGAACATCAACCAGCGCCTTGAGTACCAGCAGTTTGGTGAAGAAGCCCACTGTTGGAGGTACACCTGCCATTGAAAACATGACGATTAGCATCATAAACGCCATCCAGGGATTTCGTTTATTAAGGCCTCTCAGATCGCTGATTTGTTCAATCTCTACACCACTGCGTGAGAGCAGAAGAATGATACCAAACGCAGCTACTGTCATGATTGAATACATGAGGACATAAAATAAGGCAGCGGAATAACCAGCCGCGTTACCAGCCAAAATACCAAATAAGGCATAGCCGGCATGTGAAATTGCAGAATAAGCCAGCAGCCGTTTAAAATTCGTTTGAACGATTGCCAGCAGATTGCCAATACCAGTAGAGAGTAATGTGATAACAATTAATAGTTGCTGCCAATCAGCCGCTAAGTCAACTAGTCCAAGCGTAAGCAATCGGAAAGTCATCCCAACTGCCGCTATTTTGGGCGCAGTACTGATAAATAAAGTTACAGAAGTTGGCGCCCCCTGATATACATCGGGTGCCCACATGTGAAATGGCACTGCAGCAAGCTTAAAGGCAAAGCCGGCAACAATAAAGACCAATGCGAAGGTCAGCAAGCTGCCCTGCTCCTGCCAGTTCGCAGCAATTGCATTGGCAATGTCCAGTAAATCGAGTTTACCGGTTGCTCCATAGACGAGGGACATGCCATAAAGCAGCATACCAGAAGCAATAGCACCCATTACGAAATATTTCATGGCAGCTTCTGAAGCATCGCTGTTTGTGCGTCTTATTGCGGTCATTGCATAAAGAGGTAATGACAGCAATTCAAGTCCAAGATAAACCGTCAGCAGCGAATGAGCGGAAACGAGGATCATCATTCCTAAAGTGGAAAAAAGACCCAGCACGTAGTAATCACCCGAGGGCATCTGACGCTCATCCAGATACTTTTCTGAATAGATAAAAGCAAGAAAAACGCTAAGCAGAATGAATAATTTCATTAACTGGGAAACATCATCACAGATAAAAAGGCCGCCTAGCACGATAATTTTAAAATTACCCAGAAGCAGATAGCAGACTACTCCAGCTAGTAACAAACCTGCCAGGCTAATGCCATAAGCCAGGTTTTTAATTTTTTCCTTGAAGAAAAGATCGCCCAACAAAGCCAGACAAGCTGTTATCAGGAGTATTATTTCCGGTATGGCGACATGTAGATTATCAAGTAAAGACATCATGTTTATTAACCTTGCATTTTTATAATTTTGATTTATCAGCCTGAGCCAATGTGTAACTGACGGACTGATGAACGTAATCAAGAACTGGCTTTGGATAGACTCCCATAAGAATAACCATCAATGCCAACAGCACATAGGCACTGGTCTCAAAAACAGATAAATCTTTCAAAGCAGCTACTTTTTCATTTGCAATTTTGCCGAAAATGACGCGTTTATACATCCATAATGTATAGGCAGCACCGATAATCAGTGTCGTAGCAGCCCAGAATGCAATCCAGAACCCGGCTTTAATGCTGCCAAGAATAACCATGAACTCGCCTACGAAACCGGAAGTACCTGGTAAGCCTGCATTAGCCATAGCGAACAGCATAAAAAAGGAGGCAAAGACAGGCATGGTATTTACAATACCTCCAAAATCACTGACTTTACGGGTATGCATGCGATCATAAATAAATCCGACACCAGCAAACATCCCACTTGATATAAACGCATGAGAAATCATAACAACAATGGCGCCTTCAAGCACGAGTCCTGCATTGCTTAAGCCAGATCGCTCTGCAATAGTGAATATTGTAAAGCATCCTAATGTGACAAAGCCCATGTGAGAGATTGATGAATAAGCAATCAGGCGTTTCATGTCTTTTTGAATAATCGCAACCAAACCTACATAGACCACGGCTACTAAAGACAATCCAATCATCAATGGCGCATAATGTCTGCAGGCGTCTGGAACAATCGGTAATGCAAAGCGAATGAATCCGTAAGCTCCAAGCTTCAGTAATATAGCGGCCAGGACAATTGAACCACCAGCCGGTGCTTCTGTATGAGCATCAGGCAACCAGGTATGAACCGGGAACATGGGTATCTTGATAGCAAAACCCAGAAAAAACGCTATAAAGATCAGGGTCTGAGCAGTCATTCCCAATCGAATCGCATAGAAAGTTTCAATTTTGAAAGAACCAACTGTATATCCCATATACAAGAATGAGGCCAGCATTAACACTGAACCAAGGAATGTATAGAGGAAAAACTTAATGGCAGCATAAACCCGATTATCCGATCCCCAGATACCAATAATTAGATACATCGGTATTAATGTCGCTTCCCAGAAAATATAGAAGACAATGGCATCGGTTGCGGAGAATACTCCAACGAGCAAGCCCTGCATTATCAGAAAGGCTGACATGTATTGGGCAACACGCTTATGTATGCTTTCCCAGGTCGCCAGAATAACTATCAGATTAGTGAAAACACTTAATACAATTAGCAGTATCGATAAACCATCAACACCCAAAGTATAATTAATTCCTAAGGCCGGCAGCCAGATAATTTCTTCTACATACTGCATACTGTATGTATTTGGATCAAACCCGCTCATCAGAGGGATGCACATTAATAACGTCAGCAGCACGGTAAATAATGACAAATACCGGGCTGTGTTTGGGTTTTTGTCATCACCAGTGAGGAATACAAAAACACCGCCAACAATTGGCAACCAGATCAATAAATTCAGCAAATGATACATACCTTCACCTTATAATTAGCCTAATAGCAGCCAGCATAAGAAAATAAAAAGACCCAGTACCATAACTGCAGCATAATGGTAAAGGTAACCACTTTGGAATGCACGTCCCTTCTGAGCAAACCAGCGAACTGTCTGACCAGTTCCATTGACGATTAATCCATCAATGAGCTTTTGATCGCCAGTATTATAAAACAACCGACCCAAAGCTTTTGTACCGCGGACAATAACCAGATCATTGAAGGCATCAAAGCCATATTTGTTCAGCAGCAGTTTATAAAGCCACTTGAATGTATGAGCAATTTTTCCCGGGATTGAAGGCAAGGCAATATAGCAAATCCAGGCAATCACAATCCCTGCAACTGTCAGCCAGAACGTCAAGGTCATTGGCGCCTCCAAAGCACTTAGTAAGGGAGAGTGAACTTCTTTTGCAAGTTCAGCCATTACATTATGTTCAGGTAATACGAACAGTGAACGAGATAATAATGTGGGGCTATCAAACAGCATGGGCATATACAGAATATAACCAATAATGACAGAGGGAATTGCCAGAATCACCAGAGGCAACCAGACAACCCATGGAGACTCGTGCAAATGCTCTTCAGTGTGTTTATCCATGCGAGGTTTGCCATGAAATGTCATAAACAAGGAGCGGAAGGTATATAAAGCAGTCACCATGGCACCGAGGCTTACACAGAAATAGGCATATCCACTCCCGGGAATTTCAGAAAGTTTGGCTGCTTCAATAATAGTATCTTTGGAGTAAAAACCTGCAAAAGGAGGAATAGCACATAATGCCAGACTGCCAATAACAAATGTTACATAGGTGATTGGCATTTTTTTCCACAAGCCACCCATTTTACGCATATCCTGTTCATGATGCATGGCGATAATCACTGATCCTGCGCCAAGGAAAAGCAAGGCTTTAAAACATGCGTGTGTAAGCAAGTGAAACATCCCTGCACTATAAGATGAAGCTCCCATTGCTACCATCATATAGCCTAATTGTGACAGAGTTGAATAAGCGACCACTCGCTTGATGTCATTCATTACGATAGCGAGAATACCGGTGAATAAAGCGCCTGTCGCCCCAATCACCAAAACCACTGTCAGCGCAGTAGTTGAATATTCAATTAATGGTGAAATACGCGCAATCATAAATACACCAGCGGTAACCATCGTAGCCGCATGGATTAATGCAGAAATCGGCGTCGGACCTTCCATTGATTCCGGTAACCAGACATGTAATGGTACCTGTGCTGACTTACCCATTGCACCCACAAATAACAGTAAACAAATAATGGTTAATACGGACCAGTCATGACCGGTATAAAGCTGCATGGTTTGTGCAGTCAGCCCTTTTACACTCGCAAAAATTGTTTCATAGTCCAGCGAGCCGGTATAAGCTAAAATCAGGCCAATTCCCAGAACGAAGCCAAAATCCCCGACCCTGTTGACCAGAAATGCTTTCAGGCTGCCTTCAATCGCTGATTCTTTTTGATACCAGAATCCGATTAATAAATAGGAAACAAGACCAACGCCCTCCCAGCCAAAGAAGAGCTGCAGGAAATTATTACTGGTAACCAGCATCAGCATCATAAATGTGAACAATGAAATGTAACTGAAAAAGCGCTGATAACCATCATCATCTGCCATGTAACCGATGGAGTAGATATGAACCAGTAAAGAGACAAAGGTGACTACAACCAGCATGACCGATGTCAGCGGATCTATTAAGAAACCAATATGAAATGAATAGGGAAATAATACCCCACCGCTTGCCCATGTATATAAATTCAGATTCTGTATTTCTGCTGTTCCACTAAAAATCTGAGTCGCAACGATAACAGACAATACAAATGAAATACCGACACCGGCTATAGTGACAGTGTGCGCGCCAATTCGGCCAATCTGATTGCGAAACAAACCAGCCACGAGGCATCCCACCAATGGCGCCAGAACAATTATTAGACTTAGCTGAATAATATTCACAATTTTTAACCTTTTAAATGATTCATCTTGTCAACATCAATGTTACCTCTGTTGCGGTAGAGTAACATCACGATCGCCAAACCAATTGCGGCCTCAGCAGCAGCAACAGTAAGAATAAAAAATACGAATACCTGGCCGGCAATTCCACCATAGTAATGTGAAAAGGCGATGAAATTTGTATTTACTGCCAACAACATTAATTCAATGCATACCAGCAATAGAATAACGTTTTTTCGATTCAGCATGATTCCTACAAGACTAAGTCCAAATAGAATTGCACTTAGAATGAGGTAATGATTAATTGGTACCATGTGGACAATTCCCGGTTATTTTTCTGTTTTCATAGAGACAATACTTAAGCGATCCTGCTTTCTAGTCATGATTTGCCGCGTTATATCCTGCCGTTTCGAACGAACCGCACCTCGGTGCGCAAGGGTAATCGCAGAAATAATAGCTACTAATAACAAGGCAGCTGCAATTTCAAAGGCAAATACATAATCAGTAAACAGAGCCATTCCAATCTCTTCTGTATTTGAAGGTTTGGCGGGGGCTTTAGGCGTATCCTCGCCGTCGCTGTACGTGGTACTGGAACTACTTGCGGCTGCTGGTGTCTGCTCAACAGCGTTTTTATACCAGTTTTCAGGAACTGCAACCAAAAGCAAGCCTACCAGCAATGCAACAATAATTAGTCCGAAAGGCATATAACGGATAAAGTGCGAACGCATTGATTCAATGTCGATGTTAAGCATCATCACGACGAATAAAAATAAGGTCATAACTGCGCCAACGTAGACTAAAACCAGAATCAAAGCCAGAAACTCTGCAGAAAGGAGGATCCATAAAATTGAGCTGGCAAAGAAAGTTACCACCAGGAACAAGACACAGCGCACAGGATTGTTCTGGGTAATAACCATCAGCGCGGATAAAACCGCGATTGCAGCAAACACATAGAAAATAACTGGTACTATTAAGTTATGCATGAAGCGCCTCGTTATCGGTAATCTTTGTCTTGTTCACGATCAGCAGCCAGGCGCTTTTCCATCAGGTCGCCTACTGCCAGCAGTTTTTCTTTAGTCAAAATATTTTGCCCGCGCTCAGCCACATGCCAGTGTTGAATCGGCGTCAAGACAATAGAATCAACAGGACAGGACTCCTCACACAAACCACAGTAAATACATTTGAACGCGTCAATATCATAACGAGTAGTACGTCTGGATCCGTCCTCTCTTGGTTCTGATTCAATAGTTATTGCCGACGCAGGACAAACTGCCTCACATAATTTGCATGCAATGCAACGTTCCTCACCATTTGGGTAGCGTCTTAGCGCTAACATACCGCGAAATCTCGGCGAAATGGGAGTAACTTCTTCAGGGAACTGCACTGTAAATTTCTTTTTGAAAAAATATTTACCTGTCAGCTTTAAGCCGGAAAGCAACTCTAAAAGCAGGAAACTGCGAATATAATGTTTTAAATATTGATATGCTTTTTTCATTAGCTTGCTCTGCACAATTAAAACCAGGGTTTAACTTGGGCTACAACCATAAACGCGGTAACCATCACCCACACTATTGTTACTGGAATCAAAACCTTCCAACCCAATCGCATCAGCTGATCATAGCGATATCGAGGAAAGGTTGCTCTGACCCAAAGATAAACAAAAAGGAAAAACGAAATTTTCAGAAGCAGCCATACGAAACCAGGAACAATTAAGAAGATATCTTCAAGGACAGGAAGCCCTTCAAATGGTGAAAGCCAACCGCCCAGAAAAAATAATGTAATTGCCGTGGAAATAAGAATCATACTGGCGTATTCAGACAGAAAGAATAAAGCAAAGCCAATACCGGAGTATTCCACATGGAAACCCGCGACAATTTCAGATTCACCTTCTGCCAAATCAAATGGCGCGCGGTTAGTTTCAGCAATACCGGAAATCCAGAATACAAGGAACAGTGGTAATAAAGGAATAAACCACCAATGGTAAATTCCTCCTTGCTGAGAATTTACAATTTCCGTGATATTCATACTGCCTGATGCCAGCAAAACACCAACCAGAGCAAAACCCATCGCGATCTCATAGGAAACCGTTTGTGCCGTACTGCGCAATGCACCAAACATAGCGTATTTTGAATTAGATGCCCATCCTGCTATCAGAACCCCGTACACTCCGAGTGAACTCATTGCAAAGAGATAAAGTACTCCTGCATTGATATTGGCGAGAACGACACCTTCCGAAAAAGGAATTACAGCCCATCCAGCCAGTGCAGGCACCAATGCAAACAAGGGTGCAATTACAAATAAATATTTATTTGACTTGGTTGGTACGATAATTTCTTTGGTTATTAATTTGAATAAATCAGCAAAGGGCTGAAGCAAGCCTTTAAAACCAACTCGATTCGGGCCTACACGGATTTGTATATAACCAATTACCTTGCGTTCGGCATATGTTAAATATGCAACAGCAATTAAAAGTGGAACAACAATAATCAGGATTTTAATAACAATCCACAGCAATATGCCTATATCATGAAGCATTTTTATACCTGTTTAGCGCTTAATAGTGATTGCAGCAAATGAATGACCAAGATCAACTGTCTCTGGCATTGCATTCGCTACCCATACTACATCGGGTGCTACTCTCTCATCGCGTTTAAGCGGCAATGTTATCTCAATATCATCTTGAGAAACAGTAGCAAACTCATCTAATTTCAATCGATTGGCTGTTATCGGATTAATCCTTATACAAGCAGACTCGGCAGCTGCACACAATTGTAAAGCCTCAGCATTCCTGACAATCTGATCATTTCTATACAGCGGCCATTCACCCACACGCGTCAAATGATGATCGGCGACTGGTAATGACTCTGGATAATAAGGACGGTACTCTTCCTGGGGCATCATTGCAGTCAAATGCCGAATTTCATTAATCACCTCTTCAGAAGAAGTATAATTAAATTCTTTACAATGCAGCAGATTAGCTAATACCCGCAGAACCTTCCAGGCAGGGCGTGCTTCACCAAATGGAGCATAGGCACCCTGTACTGTCTGCCATTTATGGTCCACATTAATATATGTCCCAGAGGTTTCTGCATAAGGGGCTACTGGCAGAATTACATTGCAGTAATCTCTCATCGATTCGTTATCAAATGCAGATAACATCACTACAAACTCAGCAGCAAGCATAGACTGTCTTGCTCTGTATGGATTGGCAAAATCAAAACCAGGCTCAACAGCATGCAAGAGATAGCCTTTTAATTTGTGTTCGAGCGCTAAATGGACATCTAAACCCGCAGGCTCTACTCGTTTCCCTGCAACCGTCCTGTCAGGCAACATTCCTGCGAGTCGGGCACCTGCGGCATTCGCACCAGTTGAAAACCAAATTACTCTTACAGAGGTATGTGTTTCAAGCAGATGCACTAATGTTCTTATCAGACTGGCTTCAGGATGATTTTCGCTAATAGCACCCAGAAGAATGACCGAGTTCCCTTCAGTTAAGCCATTCGCAATTTGTCTTAAGTTCTCTTCTGGCTCCAATCCTAAAATAAGGCGCTCAATCTCCTGAGATAAATTGGGTCTGTCACCAATCATCAGCTTAACCAGTTTAGCCAATTGCATTGGTATTTCCTGGGGCGACACAATACTTCTGGCAGTCAGATCAAATCGGTATTCATAATCTACTGCGTTTATCGCATAGATATTCGCGTTGTTACGGAATGCTTTGCGAACACGCAGACCAGCCAATGGAATTTCCCGGTCAATATTACATCCTACCAACAGAATGTGCTGTGCATTCTCAATTTCCTGATAGCTCATACTATTGGCTTTTACAGCAGGTAAATGATGCTGATCACGGAAATCTGACTGCTGCAAACGATAGTCCAGATTGTTTACACCCAACTCTCTCATTAGTTTTTGCAGTAAATATAACTCTTCAAGAGTATTAGATGGAGATGAAAATGCTGCAAATTGCTCAGGACCATGCTGCTTAATGAGTTTGCTAATGCCTTCAGCAGCAAACTTCAGTGCTGTTTCCCAATCTGTTTGTTCCCATTGTCCATTACGCTTGATCAAGGGCTGAGCCAGCCGGTTAGGACTTTTTAAGCCGAGATAGCTATAGCGGTCTCTGTCAGAAAGCCAGGTCTCGTTAATACTTTCATTCTCTCTGGGTACAGCACGCATTATCTCATTGCGTCGAACATGCACATAAACATTGGAACCCAGGCAATCGTGAGGGGCAATGCTCTCATATTGATCCATTTCCCAGGGGCGCGCTGTAAATCGATAGGGCTTGGACGTTAAGGCGCCGACAGGGCACAAATCGATAACATTTCCGGAAACTTCTGAAGTGATACTGTGCTGAATGTAGGTGCCTATCTGAGTTTTTTCGCCGCGCCCGGTTGCTCCCAGTTCGCGAAGGCCCGCCACTTCCTCGCCAAAACGTACACAGCGTGTGCAATGTATACAACGTGTCATTTCTGTTGCTATAAGCGGCCCCAGATTGTCGTCATCTACCGAGCGTTTTTCTTCTGAGTATTCTGATGAGTCATGACCGAATCCCATGGATATATCTTGTAATTCGCACTCACCGCCCTGATCGCAGATAGGACAATCAAGGGGATGGTTAATTAATAAGAATTCCATCACCGCCTGCTGAGAACGTACAGCTTCTTCCGATTTGGTAAATACCTTCATTCCATTAGTAATAGGCGTTGCGCAAGCGGGAACTGGTTTTCGCCCATTCTCTACTTCTACAAGGCACATTCTGCAATTGGCAGCGACAGATAATTTTTTATGGTAGCAGAATCTCGGAATATAAATACCGGCCTCATCCGCAACTTCAATAATCATCTTGCCGTTATCGGCTTCAAGGGTTTTTCCGTCAATTTCAATGGTTGCCATTGTCTAAACCTTCTCAATTATGCTGCGACGATCGAGCGTTTGTGCTTAATGAAATAATCAAACTCATGATAAAAATGTTTAACAAAACTTTGAACAGGCCATGCCGCTGCCTCTCCAAGAGCACAAATAGTACGTCCTTCAATTTTGTCAGCAACATTAGCCAGCTTTTCAATATCACCAGGCTCTCCATGCCCGTGGCGTATGCGATGAATGAGTCTTACGAGCCAACCGGTACCTTCGCGGCAAGGAGTACACTGGCCACAGGATTCATCCATATAAAATTCGGAAATACGGTAAAGCGCATCGACCATACAGGTCGTTTCATCCATAACAATCACAGCACCAGATCCCAGGCCTGAACCTGCTTTCTGAATACTGTCGTAGTCCATATCAAGTTCCATCATTACATCTCCTGGCAATACCTTCATCGAGGTTCCACCAGGAATTACCGCTTTAATTTTTCGGTTCTGGGTAACTCCACCGGCCAGCTCAAGCAGGGTTTTAAAAGGAGTTCCCAAAGGGATTTCAAAATTTCCAGGACGATTAACGTGACCGCTAACGCTAAAGCATTTCGTCCCGCCATTATTTGGTTTACCAAGCTTTAAAAACCATTCGCCGCCTTTCTCCAGGATTACTGGTACAGACGCAAAGGTTTCTGTGTTATTAATTGTTGTTGGCTTTCCATATAAGCCGTAGTTCGCTGGAAATGGCGGCTTGAAGCGAGGCATGCCCTTCTTACCTTCAAGTGAGTTTAATAATGCCGTTTCCTCACCACAGATATAGGCTCCTGCCCCCAGGTGATTATAAAGGTCAAAATCCACGCCGCTATTCAATATATTTTTACCGAGTAAACCAGCCTCATAGGCTTCATGCAAGGCATGGTCAGTTCGTTCAAATGGCAGCCAGAACTCTCCCCGGATATAGTTATAACCAACCGTTGCACCCATGACATAACCAGCAATAGCCATGCCTTCAATGAGCTGATGTGGATTTCTGCTAAGAATTTCACGGTCTTTGCAGGTACCTGGCTCGCCTTCATCCGAATTGCACACGACGTACTTTTGCACCGGGGCATTGCGGTTCATGAAACTCCATTTGAGTCCTGTAGGAAATCCTGCGCCGCCTCTTCCACGTAAAGCCGATGTTTTTAATTCTTCAATGATCTGCTGAGGAGGTATTTTTTCAGCCAGAATTCTTCGCCATACACTATAGCCGCCAATGCTTTCATAAGCCTTCAGCGTCCAAGGTTTATCTAAATGAAATGTACGGTAACAGACTAGATTTTGCTCAACCATGACAACTACCTCTATCTTTCATTGGTATTGTTCCAAAATTTGATCAATTTTTTCAGTAGTCAGGTCTTCGTGATAATTTTTTCCAATTTGCATCATCGGTGCATTCACACAAGCCCCAAGGCATTCAACTGAACGTAAAGTAAAGCGTTTATCCTCTGTCGTAGATCCCAGTTTAATCCCTAATCTGGATTCCAGGTAATCTACTACTTCAGCGGAACCACGCAATTTGCATGAGATATTGGTGCATACATTAATGAGATGTTTCCCTAATGGCTTATGCTCATACATGGAATAAAAGGTTGCCACCTCATAGACTGCAATCGCTGGCATATCGAGATATTCAGCCACTGCATCCATTAGCTCAGGCGTTAGGAATTGATGTTCTTCCTGAACAATCCGCAAGGCACTCATCACAGCTGATTGTTTTTGGTCAGCAGGATACTTTTTTATCCAATGGTCAATTTCATCAATTCGTTTTGATGTAACCAGTTGACATAACAACTTACCTGAATTTTCAGACATACTAACTAGCCTTAACTATATTTCAAAGAGTAACACCTCTTCAGTGAAGATAGTGTAAACTCAAGATTGCTATCGATCAATTTCGCCAAAAACGATATCCTGGCTTGCCAAAATGGCAACGCCGTCTGCAAGCATGTGTCCTCTGACCATTTCATCATAGCTGGCCAAATGAGCAAAACCTGGCGCTCTGATTTTTAGTCGATAGGGTTTATTTGCTCCATCGGAAACCAGATAGATGCCAAACTCTCCCTTGGGCGCTTCTACAGCGGAGTAGACTTCGCCTGCCGGCAGGCAAAAGCCCTCTGTGAATAGTTTAAAATGGTGGATTAATGCTTCCATGTCATGTTTCATCACTGCCCTGCGTGGCGGAGTCACCTTATAATCATGAACACGAACAGGACCAGGGTTTGCTTTTAACCATTCAATACACTGTCTGACAATTCGATTGGACTGACGAAGTTCTTCAACTCTTACCAGATATCGATCATAACAGTCACCTGTTTTTCCAACGGGAATGTCAAACTCCATCTTGTCATATGCAGCATAAGGCTGTTTCTTTCTTAAATCCCAGGCAACACCGGAGGCACGCAGCATAGGCCCGGTAAAACCCCATTGCAACGCCTGCTCAGCACTAAACCGTCCTATATCGACTGTGCGCTGCTTCCAGATGCGATTATCGGTAAGAAGGGTTTCATATTCATCAACGCATTTAGGGAAGCGCTCAGTAAAACTCCATAGAAAATCCAGGAGACTGCCTTCTCTATTGCTGTTCATCTTTTCTACTTCTCGCTCGTTGTGCCAGCGTGAAGGTTTGTATTTAGGCATGCTTTCTGGCAAGTCTCTGGCTACGCCGCCTGGACGATAGTATTTGGCATGCATTCGGGCGCCGGAAACAGCTTCATAGCAGTCAAACAAGTCTTCGCGTTCACGGAAGCAATAGAGGAAAACAGTCATTGCTCCAATATCAAGAGCCACCGCACCCAGCCATAATAAATGGTTCAGTATGCGAGTTACCTCATCAAACATTGTACGGATATATTGTGCGCGAATGGGTACTTCAATACCGAGCAGCTTTTCAATGGCCATTACATAGGCATGTTCATTGCACATCATGGAAACATAATCCAGACGATCCATATAACCTATGTTTTGCAGGTAAGGCTTGGTCTCGGCTAGCTTTTCAGTTGCTCTATGCAGCAATCCTATATGCGGATCGGCTCTGACAATTGTTTCCCCCTCCAGTTCCATTACCAGACGCAGCACACCGTGCGCTGCAGGATGTTGGGGACCAAAATTCAGAGTATAGTTCTTTAGCTCAATCATGGTGGCTCATCCCCGGAGTGTCAATGTATCGATTATCATCGCGTATTACTTTAGGTATGATAACACGTGGTTCAACATCCACGGGCTCATAAATAACCTTTTCCAAATGCGCATCATAGCGCATTTCAACGTGACCACTCACCGGGAAGTCTTTTCTGAAGGGATGGCCAATGAAACCATAGTCGGTAAGAATTCGTCGTAAATCCGGATGATTCTCAAACAGAATACCGTATAAATCATAGGTTTCTCTTTCGAACCAGTTGGCGGACTTCCATAGATCATGTACTGAAGGGATGATCAAGTGGCTTTCTTCCAGGAATACCTTCACTCGAAGCCGCTGATTATGAATTGTAGACAGAAGATGATAGACAACTGCAAAACGTGGCCTTTCCCAAACACCAATCCGCTCTTCCTGTGGCTCAACTGCTCTGGAGAAACCTTTCTCAGTAGCTGCCTCAGTTTCCCAGTCAAAACGTCCATAATCGAGATAGTCAACACCGCAAACATCAATTAGCTCATCAAATGCAAATTCTTCATAATTGCGTAATTGAGTAAGCGCTTTGCGAATGTGGGCTGCCTGGCATTCTATCGTTACTTCATCGTAGGCAAGAGTAACAGACTCTGTCATACCTTTCAGTTCATTTTCAATGAGTTCAACCAAGCGGGTTAATTTTGTCATTTTGCTATCTACCTGCCCTTAAGCTTCAATGATTGTTTTATGTCTTATCTTATTCTGCAGCTGGATAATCCCATAGAGAAGCGCTTCTGCAGTTGGAGGGCAGCCAGGAACATAGATATCTACTGGAACTATACGGTCACAACCGCGGACAACAGAATAGGAATAATGATAATAGCCTCCACCATTGGCACAGGATCCCATTGAGATCACCCAGCGCGGCTCAGGCATCTGATCGTAGACCTTGCGCAATGCAGGGGCCATTTTGTTACATAAAGTACCCGCAACAATCATTACATCCGATTGACGAGGGCTTGGTCTGAAAATGATACCGAAGCGGTCCAGATCGTAACGGGCAGCTCCCACATGCATCATTTCTACGGCACAACAGGCCAGTCCAAAGGTCATTGGCCACATTGAACCGCTTCGCGCCCAACCTAACAATTTATCGACACTGGTTGTAATGAAACCACTTTTTTGCAATTCTGCAGCAGCCATATATAAGCCTCTGAAAAGTATGGAAATAATAAGAAACAAAACGTTCTGTTCTATATTGAACGAATATTGTTATTATTCCTAACCAAGATTCAAGATTTGTATGCCCTGCGGGAATACTATTCCCATTCTAGCGCCCCACGTTTCCACTCATAAATAAATCCAATGACCAGAAGTCCCAGAAAAATTGCCATTGAGAGAAAACCAAACCAGCCTATCTTGCGCAACACTAAAGCCCAGGGGAAGAAAAACGCGGTTTCCAAATCAAAGATAATAAATAGTATAGCAACTAGATAAAATCTTACATCAAAAGGGATATGAGAGCTTTCAAAGGCATCAAAGCCGCACTCATAGGGAGAGTTCTTAGCTGAGTCTGGATTGCTTTTTGATAGCAGCGAACCCGCAGTTATCATTGCGATACCTAGAATCAAGCCAATAATTATAAAAACAAATATCGGTAAATATTGTGATAGCATCATTTAAATCGCTTGGATAAATGGTGCCGAAGGCCGGACTCGAACCGGCACGGCTTACGCCACCGCCCCCTCAAGACGGCGTGTCTACCAATTCCACCACTTCGGCATTGTTAGTTTATTGTTTTTCGTTTTTACTGCTATCAACCGGCACGGGAACTTTGTTTTCCTGCACACTGGTCTGCTGAGGTATTACTTGTTGCCCTGCTTTTTGATATTGCATTGAAACAATATATGACAGAGTCAAACTGGTTATAAAAAATGTTATAGCCAGACCGCCAGTAAACCTGAACAGGAAACCGCCAGTACCTTGACTACCAAACACTGTATTCGATGCGCCAGAGCCAAATGCTGCACCTATATCGGCTCCTTTGCCATGCTGGATTAATACTAATCCGATCAGAGCAATTGCAACAAGTACATGAATCATTAAAATTAATTGATACATTTAACAATTTCCACAAACTGTTGTGCATTAAGCGATGCACCACCTGCCAAAACGCCATCCACATCAGACATGCTGAATAGTGATGCTGCGTTCTTGTCATTAACACTTCCGCCATAGGCAATGGTTACCATTGACGCGGCATCTTTATCGTATTCTGCCACTAACTCTCTGATAAACTGGTGAACTTCCTGTACCTCTTCGGGTAAAGGTGGGACACCTGTTCCTATAGCCCAAACTGGCTCATATGCAATTACGCAATTTTTAAAACAATGTTCTTTGTCGGCGACTGCTCGTATTTGCCTGGCAACTACTTGCTCTGTAAGACCATCTTCTCGTTCGCTTAAGGTCTCGCCCACACAAAGAATCGGTATCATATCATGATCTTTTACATGGTGGAATTTTTCTGCAACAAATTTTTCACTTTCCGAAAAAAATCTTCGTCGCTCCGAATGCCCTACCATTGCATATCGGCAGTTGTACTCTTTTACCATAGCAGCTGAAACTTCACCCGTATAGGCCCCAGAGTCCTTTGGATACACATTCTGGGCTCCCAAATGAACCGGGCTGGATTTTAGAATCTCGCTTACCAGGGGTAAATGCAGCATTGATGGCATCAATACGCAATCAACTGTCAAATCTTTTGGCAACCCATGCAAAATAGCCTGAAGAAGAGATCTGATTTGATCAATTTGACCATTCATCTTCCAATTGCCAGCTACTATTTTTTTTCGCATGCGAACCTCGAATCTAATTTTGCGACTATACCTTAGACAAAGCACTTAATCAAAACATTTCATCTATATTTTCTTTATTCTCTCATGATCAGTTTAATTTCCTCGCAGCTATTGAAGTCCTTCCGGCTATTTTTTCAAAAGTACTGGCTATTATTGCCAATTTTCATTAAATTTGTTCTAATTCTTCTCATCTTACGTACTTTGTTCAGGGAGGACAGGTTATGAAGAATCGAATTATTGATCTTGCCCGGCGGCTTTCCATGCTGGAGCATCCGATTAATGTTCTGGAACTAGGAAAACTGCTTCACTCCTGCCAGGATTTATTTTCAAAACCATTGGCAATTGATTCTGAGATAGAAGTCCAATGGCAGATAATCACAAACATTTATAAATTCTATCTTAAAGTCAACGAGCTTAAGACAAGGGAGTTAAATCGTCAGCTGCTGGCCCAGCAAGTCAAAGAATTATATCACCAAAAATTATCATTGGAGCCCAGGTTAAACTCTCTGCTCAAAGAAGAGGCAGACGTTCGAAAGAGAATTGATGCCCACTCCCCTGAGCTTCTGAAAGCCTGTGAAGGCTCTCCCTCGTCTGCTTTGCCCCGGGCAAACGATGGCGACGAACCGATTATCCGCCAGTTTTTTATTTCCACACGGGACGAATATCAGCGCCTTTTACTTCAAAATCATCAGGTTATTGTTGGTGAGAAGCTTCTCCTTAGGGATGAGGCAATTCAAAAGCTTAATGCACTTAATGTTATTTTCACAACTTCCACCACGATTAAACATGCATCGCTTTTTGCCGCTAATTCTTTAAGTGACTCCAAACGCTTGCATGCTATTCTTCAGCAGTTATCATCAAGCAAAACGCAACTTATTGACACCGTTTCAAAAAATGGCCTTGTTGCTGAGATTCAGGATTTGCAAAAGAAGATTCTGTTTTTGGAAGATACCGTAACTGCCATTGGCAGGCAGATAAATGAAAGCAAGCTTGTTAATACCAGGGAACTTGATGATCTTTATTCTGCAACCTCAAATATAGAAGATTTACTAAAGGATAGACAAAGCAGAGTTTCTTATCTTAATTCCTATTGGCCCAGCGCTTTGGCTTTTTATTTGGCCAATCCTGAGGACCATAATGAGGAGCTGACTCGCGAACAGAGCGAGCTTGAGTACCTTGAACTTCTTCATGATAAGGACAATGCAGCTTACCAATTGGCGCAACTGAGTGAAATACTGGATGATACCAAAA
This sequence comes from Legionella sp. 16cNR16C, assembly GCF_021297775.1. NCBI lineage: Bacteria > Pseudomonadati > Pseudomonadota > Gammaproteobacteria > Legionellales > Legionellaceae > Legionella > Legionella sp. 16cNR16C. Next base: position 1,323,334 of record NZ_JAJTMX010000002.1, on the reverse strand, counting down.
AGCTTTTATCAGATAATTCGCGCGAGTGGGTTGATAACCCTAAGCATCACCTCTCATCTGATGCAATCAATCTAATCATTAATGCAATCCAGGGTTTTATTCCCGGCTTCATTGCCAGAGAACCTGTTTCAAGCGTGTCACTATTAATTGAGTTAGACAAAATTCTTCCGGAATTAGAGCGAGCCTGCAGTAGACATTCCCAAATTATTGCTTTGCTTCCCCAGTTTATAGAGGCAAAAAAAGAACTCAGCAGCCTGGAAGCTAGCCATGTATTTAGTGGCCTCCCTGAAGATTTTGTTCCACCGGCACGCGAATTGGCAGTCTTGAAAGAAGAATCGGCAGGACGGCAGAATGAACTCATTCGATTAGCGCAGTTATCAAGTAAATGCCAGAATTTACTTGCGGAGTTTGGTCTTCTCAGGCAGATGAGTCAACAGATAGAAGGAATCAGGACAGTTCAAACCAATACTTTAGATAAATTAGCGCAGCTTGAAAATGAACTGTTAAGGCTTGATCAACATCCGATTGATCCTCAAGAACTGGATACACATATTGCCAGCTTATCGCTTGAGCTAAAATTGTTACAAACTACGATAAAGCCTCATGAACTCAGTACAAAACCACAGGAAACTCTTGATGCTGCATTGACGAATGCTCGCATGCGACGTGCGAGTACAATGGATTTACACTTGGGTAAATTGCAATACTGGAACAGCAAAATTATCGTCAAACTTCAGCAATTGCCCGCTGATTTGAATAGTTGGTATGTTAAGCTGTTCATGTGTTTGCAGCAGCAGCATGTCAATGAAGCGACCAAACGGCAAATGTATCAGTTACTGAAAGACATTCTTTTTGAGATGAACGAACCGCCTCCATCCGCTCCTTACAGTTTACTTTATAAATATAAATCCTTATGTGAAAATCCTAGCGAACAGTGGTCTGTTCTACTTAGTTTCAAACCTCCTGTTGAACCAAACTTGCAGGAAAAAGGGAAATTTCATCCCATTTTGCAATCACAACTGGATAGTTTATTAAATAGAAAATATTCTCGTGAAGCCAAACTCTGTGCTGATCTGGCGCACCAACTGCAAAAACAGCCTGCTCAAAATGCTAACACTAGTGTACAGTTGATCAGAAACTACCTTTCTGATCCACGCTATCAAAGCCTTTATGAGCACCGTGGATTCTGGATCCTTTCACAATGGGCTGCAAAAGTGAGTACTGCTTTATGGAATTGCTTCTCGGAAAATAAATCTTCTTTTTATCAAAGTGTTTTTTATAAGTCCACCTCCACAGTACATTCCCTGCAGGAGGATTTTGAGTTGGCTAACACTCTGGCAAGACAATAACGCCTTTTATATGCCTTGGGTACTGCGGTAAAGCCGCAGTACTTAGGCGAAGATAAATCCGCGGTATGCAGGAGAGAAGATCAGCGCAGACCCTGCTCGATAGTGACGATATTATCTCGAAGTTGCTCTGCCTGTACAAGAACTTCATCCTGATCCAATCCCTCTACCATCACCCGCAGTAATGGTTCAGTACCGGAGGGGCGCAATAAAACGCGGCCGTCATTGCCTAGCTTTTCAGACAAGGCACGCACAGATGCCTGGACTCTCTGATCTTCAAGTAATTCCGTTGCGTGTTCTGTCTTGATATTGATTAGGGTCTGGGGTAGCAGGGTTATCCCCTCGGTAAGTTCTGAGAGAGATTTGCCCTGCTTAACCATACAGGCAAGAACTTGCAGAGCAGCAATTATACCGTCGCCAGTCGTAGTTTTATCCAGACAAACGATATGACCGGAAGATTCTCCACCAATTCGCCAATCTTTCTCTTTTAAGGTTTCCAAAACATAACGATCCCCAACTTTGGTCCTTAAAAATGGGATGTTCAGATTCGAAATCGCTTTTTCTAATCCGTAGTTACTCATTAAAGTTCCGACTACGCCACCATGAAGAATGCCCCGTTGAAACCTGTCTTTGGTAATAATATATAATACCTGATCTCCGTTGATGATATTTCCCCTGGAATCAATGAGGATGAGACGATCGCCGTCTCCATCGAGAGCGATACCTATATCAGCCTCTGTTTTCAGGACCCATTGGCGTAACATTTCCGGCGAGGTGGAACCACAGTTCTGATTAATATTAAATCCATCCGGATTATCGGCAATTGCAGTCACCTGCGCACCAAGTTCCGTGAATACATTCGGTGCAACATGATATGTCGCACCGTTTGCGCAATCGACGACAATTTTTAAGCCAGACAGTCTGGTTAAGGAAGGAATAGTCGATTTGCAAAATTCAATATAACGTCCAGGCGCATCACTAATCCGTTTTGCTTTACCAAGTTTTACAGAACTAACTGTGGTGAGCGGCTTTTCCAATTCTCTCTCTATCGCCAGTTCCATCGCATCCGGTAATTTACTTCCATCAGCTGCGAAAAATTTAATCCCGTTATCTTCAAATAGATTATGTGAGGCACTGATAACAATTCCGGCATTCGCACGTAAAGTCTGGGTCAAATAAGCCACAGCAGGAGTAGGCATCGGCCCCACCAGGCTGATGTCCACACCAGCAGCAGCCAGTCCGGCTTCCAATGCGGATTCCAGCATATAACCGGAAATTCTGGTATCTTTACCAATCAATACATGTTTTCGATGGCCATTCGCCAAAACACGCCCTACGGCCCAACCAAGCTTTAACATAAATTCTGGATTTACATTTGATAAACCAACCTGCCCACGGATACCGTCCGTTCCAAAATATTTTCGTTGATCCATCTTTAAGTCCTCAATTTGTTAGTATCGCCACAGGATTTATGGATAGCCTGCATCATAGTTATTACCTGTTTTGTTTCTGCTACATCGTGTGTCCTGATAATGCCTAAACCCTGTTCTATAGCGACTGCAGATAAAACCAGGCTTCCAATTAGTCGTTCATCGACATTCTTATTTAAAACTTTGCCAATAGTGGTTTTTCGGGATACACCTAAAAGTACAGGTCGCTGGTGTATCCGAAAACGGCTTAATTGTTTAGTTATCTGTAAATTATGTTCCACTTTTTTACCAAAACCGAAGCCCGGATCGACAATCATTCGTTCTGGTTTTATTCCTGCTGAGATGCAGGCTTGTATACGTTTTGCCAGAAATTCATTAATTTCATCGACTACATCCTGATTGTAATGTGGATTGACTTGCATGGTCATGGGTGTGCCTTGCATATGCATCAGACAAACCGGAGTGTCTGTTGATGCCACAAACGCCAGGGCTGATTCATCCTGCAGGGCATTAATGTCATTAATCAAGCCCGCCCCTGCACGTATAGCCTCTTTCATAACCCCGGTTTTGGTAGTATCGATAGAAATACAGATATCGCTCTCGTTGCGAAGTGCTTCGATAAGCGGTATCACACGACTCAGCTCCTCCTGTTCGCTTATAGCTATCGCACCGGGTCTGACAGATTCACCACCAATATCAATAATGTCTGCCCCGTCATCTATTAGCTGAAGGGCATGCGAAAGTGCTTTAGGCAAATCATTATATTGACCGCCGTCTGAAAAGGAATCAGGTGTCACATTCACAATCCCCATCACCAGTGCCTGGAAAACAGGATCAATGGAGGCGGGATGATTTTCACACCAGAATTTGAATTGCTGATTGTTCAATTTAGTCCTGAATATTTGAATGCCTGGAGAATAAACCAAGTAGGCTTCCAATAGCGACTACCATTGGAAGCTTTGTTACGCTAATGTCCTTCAGCTGGATGATCAACCTGCTTGCCATTGATTTTTTGATCCAGAGAGGGCGACGCATTGGGATCCGGTTTTTGACCAGTCCAATCCTCAGGAGGAGACGGCTCATGACCTGCCATAATTTCTGCTATCTGATTGGAATCAATTGTTTCAAACTTAATTAAAGCGTCCGCCATCAAATGCAATTTATCAAGGTTAGCTGTGAGAATCTCTTTAGCACGTTGATAATTTCTATCAATAATCTGTCGAACTTCCTCATCGATCTGATGAGCAGTGTTATCAGACATCTCTTTACGTTGTGACATACTGCGTCCGAGGAACACTTCGCCTTCTTCTTCGCCAAACGTAAGCGGACCTAAAGCAGAAAGCCCCCAGCTGGTGACCATCTTGCGGCTGATTTCGGTAGCACGCATAATGTCGTTTGAAGCACCAGTGGTTACACTGTCAGCGCCAAAAATCAACTCTTCTGCGATTCGTCCACCAAATAAACTGGATAACTGGCTCTCGAGACGCCGCTTGCTATGGCTATAACGATCTTGTTCGGGAAGGAACATAGTCACTCCCAATGCTCTTCCGCGCGGAATAATGGTCACCTTATAAACAGGATCATGCTCAGGAACCAACAGACCAACAATGGCATGACCTGCTTCATGATAAGCGGTGAGCTTCTTCTCGTTCTCATCCATTACCATTGAACGGCGCTCAGCACCCATCATAATTTTGTCTTTGGCTTTATCGAGCTCCAGTATGCCTACTTTGCGTTTATTGGAGCGTGCGGCGAACAAAGCAGCCTCATTAACCAGATTTGCCAGATCAGCTCCAGAAAAACCTGGAGTTCCCCGAGCGATAGGTAAAATATCTACCGTTTTTTCAATCGGGACTTTTTGCAGATGAACTTTCAAAATTTGCTCGCGCCCACGAATATCGGGTAAAGGAACCACAACCTGGCGATCAAATCGACCAGGTCTTAGCAGTGCAGGATCCAGAACGTCAGGCCTATTGGTCGCAGAAACAATAATAACCCCTTCATTTCCTTCAAAGCCGTCCATCTCAACCAACAGCTGGTTTAATGTCTGTTCGCGCTCGTCATGGCCGCCGCCAAGGCCGGCTCCGCGATGCCGTCCCACGGCATCAATTTCATCAATAAAAATAATACAGGGGGCATGCTTTTTGGCTTGCTCAAACATATCTCTAACCCGGGAAGCCCCTACCCCGACAAACATTTCAACAAAATCAGAACCCGAAATTGTGAAGAATGGAACTTTTGCTTCACCCGCCACCGCTTTGGCCAGCAGGGTTTTACCAGTTCCAGGAGGGCCCACCAGCAGCACACCGCGGGGAATACGTCCACCCAGATTCTGGAATTTGCTTGGATCACGAAGGAAATCAACCAGTTCTTTCACTTCTTCCTTGGCTTCGTCGACACCGGCGACATCAGCAAAAGTCACTTTAACCTGATCTTCACCGAGCAGGCGTGCGCGTGAACGGCCAAAAGACATGGCCCCGCGGCCTCCGCCCCCTTGCATCTGGCGCATGAAAAATATCCATACACCTATTAAAAGCAGCATGGGGAACCAGTTAATGAAAATATGCAGCAGGAAGCTTTCCTGTTGTTTCTCCTGACCGCTAATATCTACTTTATTTTTCAGTAACTGACCTAGTAAAGCATTATCCGTCATGGGCATATACGTAACGAAGCGGCGGTTATTTTTGGTAACCCCTTTAATAATCTTGTTGTCTTCAATCGTAACCGCATTGACTGCGCCCTGGTCAATTTCTGTTAGAAATTGGCTGTAAGAGATTTTCTCAGCCGCAGCATGTCGAGGACCAAAATTACTGAATACAGAGACCAGCACAATGGCAATAACAAGCCACAGAAATAAATTTTTTACCATGTCGTTCAAAGCATTTACCTCTATTAAGGGCGTATCTTTAGTTCCAGTTAAGGCAGCGGCAAAACCTCTGTCATCCTGCCTGATATGTAAGAACTATTCTACGACGTCAGAACGATTAACTTACTATAAATTATAGTCCTTAGCCAGCAAATAGGTCTCACGAGATCGTGATCGCGAAGCCGCTGGTTTTCGGATTGCTACTTTTCCAAATTTTTGTCTTATTTGCTTTACCAGTTCATCAAAGCCTTCTCCATGAAACACTTTCATAAGCATAGCGCCCTTTGGCTTGAGCATTTTATCAGCAAAATCGAATGCCAGTTCAGCCAGATACATGGCCTTGGGAATATCAATCGCATAGCTTCCACTCATATTTGGGGCCATATCGGATAAAAGCAAGTCCACACTCCGCTCCGGGATTAAAGCGAGTAATTGCTGCAGAACCTCATCTTCTCGAAAATCGCCTTGAATAAAAGTAACATCGGCCAGGTGATCCATTGGTAATATGTCCAGCGCAATAATGTTGCCTTTACCGTTTAATTTCTGACTAATATATTGGGTCCAGCCGCCGGGTGCAGCTCCAAGATCAACCACAGTCATCCCGGACCGCAATAAATGCTCTCGCTCGTCAACTTCTTTCAATTTATATACAGCACGGCTACGATAACCTTCTGCTTGCGCTTTTTTGACATAGAAATCGTCAAAATGCTCTTGTAACCAACGCTTACTACTTTTGGAACGAGGCATAAACTTATTTTTTAAACATAGAATGCTTCATGATACTCAAAATTCCTATTTTTTCCCAGTGAAACGTGCAATAATCTGAAGTTTTTTTAATCAGGATCCACAATGGACACCGCATTCAGGCAATCTTTAAAAGCAAAGGCACATCATTTGAAGCCGGTTATTCAAATCGGGGCAAAAGGCTTAACGCAGGCAGTTATCGATGAAACAAATGTTGCCTTGCAGGCGCATGAGTTAATCAAAGTCAAAATCTATGGCGTTGAAAAAGAAGACCGTCAGCCGATGTTCACGGAAATTTGCGAAACTCTCCATGCTGAACTGGTCCAGCTGATTGGAAATATTGCGGTAATTTACCGGCCAAGAGAAGACTAAACCTATTCTGTTCCTTCCCAAATAAACAACAGCCTCTGGCGAGGCTGCATGATTAGCTCAATTTAACTTAAAAATCTCTCCACAGAATTAATATTCCAGAAAATCGATCAGGTTTACTCATGATTATCTTGCAAATGAGAATGATTATCATTTATATTTATTCTAATAGTTAACTTGCAGAGACAGTTATGGCCCTCGCTTACGGTGATTATCACGGCTTAACGCATCAATTACGCTTTCTTCTGTTTGAAATGGGGATTGCCTGCTCACACCAGCAGGTAGAAACGGCCATTTCCAGAGCGCAAAGTGTATGCCTTCAGCAACTGCGTCAAATGGCTGCGTCAGAAAATCTGGCTTCAGACATTCTGAGTCATGAGGCGCATGATTTTGTAGTACAGCTTAAAGAAAGTCAGCTACAGAAAAACCCTCAGAGTTATTTCTTCCAGTGGCCCAAACTGCTTGCTGAGGTGGATCATTTTATCGCTAACAAGGCAATGATGCTTCTTTATGAACAACGCTGGCAGAAGGAGTTAAGTTGTGAAATGGGAAGTGCCTCCAGTTTCTGGTCCTGGCTTTTGAAAATAGGTAATGCGCATGATTTATTGTTATTTCTTGCACAATGGGCCGCGCCCTATGACTTGTTAGAACCTGAGCAATTTATTCCTGACGCATTTAAAAGACGTGAGGTATTGCAGTATGCGCCGCAATTCAATTCCCGGATAAGTCTGCACTGGTGTGCTTTACATCACAGCCAAACCATTACAATGGAGAAACAGGCTTCTCTCACTTATCAAAGAGAAATACAGACCTGCTTCCCTGATGAATATAAACGCTGGCAAGATAAATTATATATGATGCAGCGGAACGCGTCAGATTACCTGCCTGTTCCTGTCCATCCCTGGCAATGGCGAAATCTGATTCAATCCAGGTTTAGCCATTTAATCGATCAGAATGATTTATTACTTATTCCCCATCATCAGCAGGTAAAACCACTAATGTCTCTTTCCTGCATGGCTCCTGTGAAACGAGGTACAGCCGAATTGCAGTTACCTTTGTCAGACCGCCCGGCCTCCTCTTATTCAAATGACAGGACTTTACAGGCAGTGCTTGCTCAGGTGAATCAATTTGAGGAAGGTGTATTTGTCACAGACTGTATGTCTGAAGAAGAATTATTTCGAAAAGAGCTTCATCTACTCAAGCCAATGCTATTTCAATCCCCCCTGGATTTCTTAAAAAAACATCAAATGGCCGTTCCATTTTATGCTTTGCTTAATCGCTGCCCGGGAAGCGGTTCAAAGTTAATCAGTGAAATAGTGGCTGGCAGTTCGCTCTCGCCCATCGCTTTTTTTGAACAGTATAGTCAGAAGTTCCTCACGACTTTCATCAGATTATTGGTTGAACAGGGAACTATTCTGCTATTTGCGTCCGCAGACCTTCTGCTTATCCTTGATAACCATATCCCCAAGGGAATTATTTTTAAAAGAGTTCAGCGTCAAACAATAGCCGAGACCCCGGAGGGTTCAGAGATGATACAGCAGTTTATCAGCACCATTTTTTTAAATCATTTGCAGTTATTGATTAAAGCCTTTTCCCATGATTATCAGCTTAATCCTGCAGTTTTCTGGAAAATTATCAAAAAGAAGCTGCTCGAAATCCTGCCGGGAACCACCGAGGCCTTTCCGGGATTAAAGCTTAGGGTTCATACCCATTTGTTCTCTGTTAAATGGCTTATAAAGAAACGCCTGAGTTTAAACTTATTACCAGCTCCAGTGAATGAATGTATTTATTACAGTGTTCCGAATCCACTGCTTGACTAAACTGTCTCAGCAGGTGACAGCAGCTATGGTATTGTATACACTTGTCAGAGAGCCTGGTCTCCCAAATCATACAGGAGCATTTTGAAATAGCGTGTCACATCCGATTCTGAGACATATACCCAACGTGCTAACCCTCGGTCGCCTGGTGTTAATTCTGCCTTTTTTATGGCATCTATACGTCGGTGAATTCGTGGAGGCTTTTTATATTTTTATGCTAGCCGGTCTTACTGACGGGCTGGACGGCTGGCTTGCGCGTCATTATAACTGGTCAACGCCATTAGGTTCGTTTATTGATCCACTGGCCGATAAATTACTGGTTGCCTCCAGTTTTATCTCACTGGCTTTATTGGAAAGTCTGCCCTGGTGGCTGGTTATTTTGGTTTTTTTAAGAGATTTGACTATTTCCTTTGGTGTATTAGCCTGGTATCTGCTCATAAGTAAGCCGATTAATTTTGAACCCACACGGCTTAGCAAATTCAATACCGGCCTGCAATTGCTGCTGGTTACTCTTTGCCTGTTTCAACTGGCCTTTTTTGAGTTTTCACCCTATGTTCTTTTCAGTTTGATTCTGCTTACCGCCGTTACTACAGCGGCAACATATATTGATTATGTGTGGACCTGGGGACGGAAAGCCCTGTCAATTAGCCAAACCAGTCAATGAGCCGTCAGTTAGTATTTGAAATTCAACAGAACTATGATGCCAAGCTCTCGGAGTTTTTCTGGGGTACTAATCGCTTGCTGGAACTTCAAATTCAAACTCTTTTTACAAATAAAACCGAGCCCTATCTGTTTATCTGGGGAGAACCCGGAAGCGGGAAATCCCATCTGCTGCAAGCCTGCTGCCAAATGGCCAGCAGCCGGAATCTTAGCGCCGCCTATCTTCCATTAAGCCTTTTAAAAGCCTGGGGGCCAGGCTGTCTTGAGGGAATGGAACAGCAGCAGTTAATTGCAATTGACGATATAAATGAAATTGCCAATGACAGTATCTGGGAAGAAGCTATATTCCATTTATTTAATAAAATTCGCGACAATGAGTCTTGTCTTCTCATTTCAAGTCAAGCGTCTCCCGCTGCTTCAGCTATCAGCCTGCCCGATCTGCGCTCCCGTCTGGCCTGGGGAGTAGCTTATCATTTGGAAGAGCTGAATGATGATTTGAAAATAAAGATTTTGCAACAGGGCGCTGAGAAAAAAGGATTCCAGCTTAAAGACAGTGTAGCCTTGTTTTTAATTAAACGATGTACAAGAAATTTACATGATTTGCTGAATATCCTTGACCAGCTGGATATCGCCTCACTTGCAGCCCAACGAAAAATCACCATTCCTTTCGTAAAAGAAACTCTGGGAATTTGAAATAGTTTTCTCCCTGTAAACATTCTTTAGTTGACTTTTTGCAATTCTTCTTATAAGTCTATAAGTAACTGATTTCAGAGAAAAATAATGATTGAATCTATAATATCCAGAACAGATATTATTTTGCTTCCAAGTGAAAAAGATAAGCTGGCAGGGCTTATCAAATTGCTTGAAAATTTTACCGCCCGCCATTATCAGCTTTCAAGCCCGGAGCAATTCAGGAATGAGGTCTTAGGCGTTGAGAAGCCGGGGGCACTTGCTCTTTATTACGATCAATTTAATCACCTGACCGGATTCACACGCGTATGCCGTCAGGTGATTTACCCTAAAAGTAAGCCGGTTATTGCTTACTGGGGAGGCACTTACTACAATCAGCGTGTCAATCCAGGATTTGTAGCAGCCAAATTTGGCCTCGCTCATGCAATGAAAGATAAATTAGCCCATCCGGAAGAGGAATTTATTTATTTTGCACATACAAACACACCATCCCGATATCAATTCTTAAATAGCTTCAACCACAATATTTATCCCAAACCCGATACACGCACCCCGGACTATGTATTGGAAAGAGCGGATTGTCTCATTAATGACAACAACTGGATTCCTCATTCAGAACATTCAATGGTCATTAAAAACCATGTGGCCTTAACCAATGGCATTGACCCTCATTTTGATGACAGGAATCCTTTTCATAACTATTATGTGTCTATTAATCCCAACTATCATTTGGGTAATTCCTTATTGGTTTATCTTCCTTTGAATCTGGCAACCATTGGAATGGGTATAAAGCAGGTAGTATCTACGCCTTCCCTGTTATAGAAATATTATATACATTGAAGTTCCTGGCTTACGGGGGCCTCAAGCTTGAGTGTGGAAGATGCCTGCGGCTCCTGATTGCTGAAAAAACTGCTGTTTGAAAGTGTGCGCGTAATACGATTGATGCGTATTGGCATCCTGACATCGCTGTTGAGTAAGGGCTCTTCTCTTTTTTCCAGCGTCAATAACTTTTTCATAAGCCGGCCCTCCAGCTTTTCAAGCTGTGCTTTTTGCTGGCTTACAGCCTCCTCATCGCAGAGCAAATTAATCACCTCTTCATCGAGCCCCAGTTGCCTGCCCACCAGCTCTTCTATCTCGGGTTTCGTTGAATACCAATAGCAAACTAATGCGCATGCTCCCACAAGGATACTCGTCAGCAGAACAGGCCAGAAAGTGGGACTGACTGAGGCAAGCACCCAGCCTGCAATAAACATGGAAACCGTTTGGCCGGCACAGAATGCACCACTGAACACTGTAATAGCCTGAAGGCTAACCGCGAGTAGTTTTAGTGCTTTGCTGGCAGTGCTCGACCGCCTGGCTCGTAGAATGGCTCTTGCTTCATCCAATTCCGCGAATTTTAATTGCAACACCTGTGAAAGCGTCAGATAGTCCTGTAACACGCAGAGATTTTCGGTTTCGTCATAGATTTCAGCAAGTTTTGCCTGAATCGCATGAATTAATTTCACTTGTTTTGCATACACACTCGTCAGCTGAGGAACCTGTCGCATTTTGATCCCGAACTCTTTCGCCAGAGCGCTTAAATCGAGCCCATAAAATAATAAAATGGATATGGCGGAGAAAACCAGGCTGGCCACAAATACGGCTGCAGTAGGGATTGAGAATAAACCCAGGACATTACTGATTCCGTCAAAGCCTTCGCAAATAAAATAAAGCGTTCCGCTAACGAAAAGTAAAATAAATTTAAACTTTGCCCATTTACTTTTTTTTACCTTCTCCCTGACTTCAGTATGCAGGATCTGGTAAATGTCCTTCAATAGCGCAGCCTGCACTTGCTCAAGAATAAGCTGCTGCTTTTTATCCGCCACAGGATTGCTTTTTAACCAGGGAAGAAGCAGGGATAATGGTAGTTTTTCTTCAGCAAATTCCTGGGGGAAATAATTTACCCCCTGGTTTACCTCATTCATTTGCTGAATGTAACGGCGTGTTTTATCACTTAATTTAACCAGATTTACCATCTTTTCCCTTTTGGTAATGGTACAGCCTGGGATAGCCCTCCACTGATATGGAAGGCGTTACGCAGTTAACAACTTTACTGGTTAACTGAAAATACTGAACTGACTCCCTCTGCTTTAAGGGCAGGATCATACATGGCTTCAGCCAAAACAGGGGGTACTGTAAACTGTCCAATATTGACTGCCTTAATCCGGTAGCTAATTTCTTTAACCTCAGCCCCGAGACTGCCAAAAAAGATAACCCGATCTTCACGAATATCAGCATACTCCATATTATCTGTTTTTACTGAGTCACGAACCACTTCAAATCCACCCGGCAACAAGTCGACAATGGCGATATTATTAATGTAACGATTATCGAGTGTCCGTAATTGAATATGAACTTCAACTTCCGAACCCAAGGCTACAGAGCTTATCGTATTGCCCTCATCATCACGGTATTCTCTCAATACCTCCATTCCCTGTGTCAGAGGTTTATCAACCTTGTTTCTATCAAAACCTGCCTGGATCAGTTGATAGAAGTAACTTATTTTATTGGGATTGTCGATAGTAACAGAGGTTGTCTTATCATTAATATCAACCTTTTGATACGCTTTATCCATGGGCTCCAAAGAAGTTTGCTGACCACCGATGACCGCCATGATGGATAATCCCTGGGTTTGTGCCGGAGGCAAGCTTTGAGCATAGGCATTTAAAGCCAGACTGGTATAGCCCGAAAGTACAGTATTTATTTCATTCGCATTAATTGATTCAACCAAAGGCATAATTAAGCGATCCCCGACTGATGACAATAACTGCGGGAAATGGCGGGCAACCAGATACAGGTACTGTGCGTCGGCAATACTGCTGTCATAGAAAGCACCCATCTCGTTTGACTGATTATTCACTTTGAATTGTTTGATTAAGCGCTCAGCTTCGCTGAAGTTTTTCAGTAATTGATACGTCGAGGCAAGGTAGGCACCGGTAATATCCTGCTGCCAATTATTATTTTTGTCCTGCTCCAGACTTAACTGAAGGTTGGTCAGATAATTGGTAGTGATAATCTCATTTCTGGTTAATACATAAATGGCATAGGCCTGAATGCGTCCCTGATAGAGATCAGTATATTTTCGCTCAGCCAGCTCTTTTAAGTAGTTAATCCCATAATAAATAATGTCGTTAGAAACATTATAGCCCTGCTCGCGGGCCTCGGTTAGAAAATGCATGGCATACACTGAGGCAAAATCATTATTGCTATTGTCACCGAGCCCAGGCCAATAACTGAATCCGCCATTGGTCATCTGACGTTGGCCCAAGGTTTGAATAGTCTCAACAATCCGTTGTTTAGCCTGTTGGCTGTCATTATCAAATTGCGGCTGATTACCCATCGCCAGAAGAGGCCAGGCCTTACTGGTGATTTGTTCTGTACAGCCATAGGGATAATTTTCCAGATAGCGTTGCAAACCTGCCACTAAAATGAGTGGACTGCTCGATACAGCAGCCTGTACCTGGCGATACTCTGGATAAAGCGCCCGGTCGAGCGGCAGACTCATCGATTTTGATGCCTCCCGTCCGCTTTTTACTGTCGTCATATAACTACTGGCAGGACGAACACTTAAACTGGCATTCATCTTACTCAATTTATCACCGAGGCTGGCGGTAAAGCTCAAATCCGCATTACCGAGTTCGGCTTTGGCTTTCACATGGAAACGCAGCGTTTTTTCCTTTCCTTCATCAATCTCAATCGTTTCCTTGTCATTGCCTATAATTTCCAATGCAAAAGAAGCTGACATCTGTACATTAACTTTCGCAGCAGCTCCCGAATTTTTCACATTATTGGCAACACTGGCCGTCACATCAAACTCATCCCCCGGGGCTACAAAATTGGGAACATTCGGGTTAATGATAAAATTACCTTTCACCTTAATCTGCTTTTCAGCAGACCCCAAATCATTGTCGCCAACGGCTACAGCCATGATGCGCAAGCTGCCATTAAAATAATCTGGAACCTCGTAAGTGACTTGCCGTGCGGTGGTGTCAGTTGGCAAAAGACCAGACCAGAAAACCACTGGTAAATCAGTTTTACGTTTGAAGGGATTTAAATGACTGGCTAATAGTTCTTCCCCGTCGTCGCCCCCTACCGCGGACAATTCGCGCTCGCGAATATATTTTGGCAAAATCTGATCGACAGTCTGCTGGGTGAATACCTGCAGTGCGTATTTCTGGAAGAAGAATGCCAGAGGATCAGGCGTCACATAACGGCTAACCTGCAGAATACCTTCATCAACAGCAAAGACAATGATCTTCCCGGGTTTATCGCTTTGATATTCAATGTTTAAAGGCATCCCCGGCTTTGCTTCTTCCTCCGCTTTCAACGCAATATGAATTGCGCGATTATCATGATTTACACTAAAAGGCATCACGCTGTAGCTTAAAGGACTGATAAATATTTCAGGAGAATCCCAATTGCGCACAAAAGCCACATTTACATAGCCATTGCCCTGGAAATCCGCCGGAATCCGAATTTTCTGAATCGAGCTGGAGCTGTCTGTTTTAAACCATTGGCTGGCATAAACCTTATCCCGTTCAATAGTAATTAAGCCAGAACCCGTGTAGGGCGCTGTAATCTGCAGCTCGATATCTTCACCGACATTATATTCTTCTTTATTCAACTTGACCGACAATTCCGCATTTTTAGCCAGAGGAAGCTGACTATTACCCACTACACTGTATTTCAATTGGCTTAATTCAGTATTGTTTTTGTCGAGCACCTTGATTGCAAAATCACCGATTTGCTGGGTGGGCAAATCGTAAGCACTGCTTTGCTCGTCCACTTTAAACGGCTTGGTTTCAAGTACTGTTGACTGAATAATAGACTGGTACTTATAGCTGCCATTGGGATTTTTTACCAGTGTGACTACCGGTCGCAAGGAAATCCACTGGAGTTTCAGCCCATCAATCGCCAGCTGCTTTAACTGCGGGTCCACCGCAATAAAATTAACACTGCGTTTATCATTCTGTTTAATGTATGAGAGATCCCCATCCGGTTTATAACCAATGAAATAACTCAGAGGACTCACCAGCACCGAACTTTGAGTATTTACACTACGGCCGCCCTGTGCCTCGAAACCTTCCGCAAAAAAGGTGAGCTGGTAGGTGGCTTTATCGAAGCGATTCAGATTAAGAGCCAGATCGGCTTCACCTTTATCATTAGTCCGGGTTTCTGGCAAATCCTCGGTAAACACCTTTGCCGGCTTCGATGGATCAAGCAAGGGGTCAATAAAGATATACTCAGGGTATTTCGTAAATTGCACACGCTGAGGCGATAGCAGTATTCGCGCACTGATTTTGCGATCCGCTGCCGGCGCGCCATAGAGATTCCACAGGCTAACCTGAGCAGTTAAATTATCCGGAGAAACCCATCCTTCCGTTGGCTTCTGCGAGAAAGAAGAGGTGATTCGCATCCGATCCGGTTGAAACTCAGCTACTCGAATGCTGGTGCTGCCTAACAGGCTTTGTGGGTTATTGTCTTTAATAACATATAAGTTCACCTGATATTGTCCGGTTGGAGACGTTGCCGTAGTCGGAAAATCCAGTGTCAGATAACCGGTGTTATCAAGCGTTAGTTTTTTATCTAAAACCGTAGTGCCGCGCGGATCGGTTATAAGTACTTCCAATGGCAGGCCAGCCGGTTGTGAAAAGGCGTAAGCCTGTTTGATAATCATGCCAAAATGAGCCTCATCACCAGGCCGATAAATTCCGCGGTCCGAAAACAGATAAGCACTTAGACTGTGTAGATCCTGATTGTTAACGTAAAGACCGCCTACATCAAAGCGCGAGAAATTGAGCTGACGGCTGGCATTATTATAAGGAATAAACGACACATCACTGCCAAGGCTCGCCAGATAAACCGTAGGTTCGCGTTCATCCACATAATCACTTAGCACAGGAAAACTCGCCTGTCCCTGTTCATTGGTCATGCGGGTCAGCAAAGGCAGACCATTTTTTCCAAGAATGGAAACACTCGCATTCGCGACTGGAGCACCCTGAGCAATCGATTGAACAAATACCTCATGACTACCGTCATTATTATCTTTTGCCAATAATCCAAGGTCAGTCATTAATACTAAACGGCTGGTTTTAACATCCAGGGGCTGTTTCTGCTGAACATCCCAACCGGTCGCCTGCAATAGAAACAAACCCTGAGGTCCGCCCGTATTGGCTTGTGCGGATAAATACTTCCCTAGATCGAGTGCGGTATAATTTTGCTTAGTCAGATCAGAGGTATCAAACTGCTGAATCTCTGAAAAGATTTCACTGATATTTTGCTGATTAAAACTTTGATTAATAAAATAGGGATTATTAAAATCGCCCTGAGTCTGAGTGACCAGCTGATTCACATTGTCAGGCAAGACTCTGGCAATTTCAAATTTAACCGCTGGCACGCCGCGGACCACGACCGAAAGCATTTTCTCGCCCGCCAAGGCCAGTAAAGCCCCTTTATGGAGAAAACTAATTTCCTTCGGGAGTTCAGGCACTTTGATAATGGCAGTATAATCCGTCGATAAATCAAAATCGCCAAAGCCTTTCAGGCCTTTATCAAGTTTTAAGTAGAGATATTGCGGGGTATTGCTGCTAAAGCGATAGCTGTGCAAGCTCGAATAATTCCTGTCCGCTGGTAAAGCCTGTAATGAAAGAGGTTTGGATAGTGCAAGAATAGCCGAGTTTACTTCCCCGGGATTTTGCCAGTCATAGTCAGACTTTTCAGGCTCAGAAGCAGTTGCCGGGTAGTTTTTTGGTAATAAATATACATGAAGCGCCTTATTGATAGCGGCCTCAGTCACTCCCAGGCTGGTTTCCACATTTAAAATCTGCTCGGGTCTGTCTCTTTCATTACGAATAATGGATGCGTCCGCGGAACTTACCTTAAAATAATTGCTGGCATCGGGAATCAACAGGTTCTTGCTGATACTTTCTCCCGTTTTGCCAGAGCCGCTTTCTGCCTCAACACCCTTGGGGATAATCAAGTCCACATAGCGAGACACCTTGGGCAGTGACAATGGTTCCGAACGGAGGTAGGCAATTCGTTTGTACTTGTCATAGCTCACTGTAAATTTAAAATGTTTTGCATCAAGATCTAATTGATTGTTCTTAATTTTTTGCAAAATGAGTGTGGTTTTCTCTTCAAAACTGTTGCTGTCCACTGGAAAATTGAAATTGACAGTGGCGACAATCTGCCTGTTTTTGGCATCAAGTGGATCCTGATAAAAGCCAAGTTCAGCAATTTTTGCCTCGAAAGGTTTGGTGGAAAACTGATAGCGCAGCTTTTCCATTTGGACATTGGCGGCAAAAACCTCTTTATTGAAACGAACTTCATAGGTTTGCCCTGCAGGCCAATCTTTTTCAGGGGTAAATATCAAACGACTGTCGTTATCCCATGCCCATTCACCCGGCATGTCTGGAACCAATTCAATTCCTTCGGTCACTTCTTTACCAATGAGTTTCAGCGGTGCCACCGATTGAGACACCAGTTCATCTCTCTGAATACCAAAATTAATGATCAAATCATTGGGAACTAAATCCTCTTCCAGAGGCGTGATATCAGGCGAGGCAATCACCGCCGTGACCAATTCTGGCTGAGGTAAATTTTTATACCAGATATAGCCGTAGATGCTGCTGGCTGCCAGCAGAAGAACAGCGACTGTGCTTCCCCAGAAAAGGCCTGGTTTTGAAATTGCCTGCTGCCTGACACCTTTTATCCAGGGTGGGCTGCTCCAATGGACTCGACCGAATAACAGGGAAAAAAACGCACCGATAGCTAGGAATGGTTTCAAAATAGATTTTTTGTTCATGGGATGTGACCAGGGTATGGAGGGGTTGAACTATCAGTCTTTTTTCTAAAACTCATTCCAGCAGAGTCTGGAAAAAAGCCTGTTTATTTTTTGCATAGAAGCCAAAATCAAAAAATTAGTCTCAATGGAAATATTACTGGCTATTTCATTCAAATTGATTTAAATTTGCTCTACATTGCATCTATGCGCTGCGCGGCTTTAGTTTATCACTAGTTTTCTAATTATGAAATATCGTTTAAGCATAATTTTCCTGGTCATTTGTGCCGCAGTTTCGCTAGGCTATTACTGCTTACCCAAACCGCCTTTACTGCAGGGGCTCCCTTTCTCCACAGCAGTCTGGGATTGCAATGGACGTCTTCTGCGTCTTAGCTTAAGCCGTGATGAAAAATATCGTCTTTATGTACCTCTTTCAAAAATTTCACCGCAATTGATTGAAGCGACTCTTCTGCAGGAAGATCAGTATTTCTATAAACACCCAGGGCTCAATCCGGTTTCAATGCTGAAAGCAGTCTGGGAAACCTATGTTGTGCAATCGCGGCGTCAGGGCGCGTCAACGATTACCATGCAGTTGGCGCGAATCCGTTTTAATATTAATTCAAAAAAGTGGTCAGGAAAGCTTCAACAAATAATTCGCGCCATTCAATTGGAAAGGCATTATAGCAAACAGCAAATACTAGAAGCTTATTTAAATCTGGCCCCCTATGGCGGCAATATTGAAGGGGTTGGAGCAGCCAGTCAGATTTATTTTAATGAATCGGCCATGCAATTGAGCTTGCCGCAAGCCCTGACTTTAAGTGTTATTCCGCAAAATCCTGGCAAACGCACACCACATAATCAACAACTCAAAACAATTCGCAATAAACTCTTTGCCCGCTGGCTGCAAATTCACCCCCAGGATCGACGCTATCAGAATGCAATGACGCTTCCGCTGGCGATGAAAACAATTCGCGATCTCCCTTTTGCCGCGCCTCATTTTGTGAATAGCCTGTTAAGTACACACAGAAATCAGCAGGAAATTCATACGACTCTGAATCTGAAACTACAGTCTCTGACTGAACGCATCACCCGGCGCTATTTGCTGCGTAAAAAAGGCGTGGGCGC
Source organism: Legionella sp. 16cNR16C (assembly GCF_021297775.1). Classification (NCBI taxonomy): domain Bacteria; kingdom Pseudomonadati; phylum Pseudomonadota; class Gammaproteobacteria; order Legionellales; family Legionellaceae; genus Legionella; species Legionella sp. 16cNR16C. Next base: position 1,304,468 of record NZ_JAJTMX010000002.1, on the reverse strand, counting down.
ATTTAATGCGGCCGTCTTGTTGATTGATACCCGCGACATGAGTGTTAAAACTGCAATGGGGTCGGCTAATTTCTATGACGCAGCAATAGGCGGGCAGATTAACGGAATGGATATCAAACGCTCGCCGGGTTCAACACTTAAACCGTTTATTTATGCGCTGGCTCTTGATCAGGGTTTAATTCATCCCTATACCGTACTAAAGGATGTGCCGCATAGTTTCGGTGCCTATAATCCTGAAAATTTTGATAATGACTTCATGGGACCTATCCGGGCAAAGGAAGCACTCATTTTAAGCCGAAATATTCCGGCAATTTATCTGGCCAGCCAGCTGGCAAAACCTGGGTTATTTGGCCTTCTTGAACAGGCGCAGGTAAGCCAGCTGAAATCAGAATCCTACTACGGGCTTGCTCTGACCCTGGGTGGGGCAGAGGTCACGATGAAAGAGCTGGCCACGCTCTATGCCATGCTGGCAAATGACGGATTATGGCGTCCTTTGCGCATGCTTAAGGAAGATCCTTCCGTTACCGGTAAACGTTTATTAAGCCGGGAAGCAAGTTTTCTTATACTGGAAATGCTGAAAGACACACCTCATAGCGATCTGCTGTTTAAATCACGCAGCCTGCCCATTGCGTGGAAGACCGGAACCTCATCAGGTTATCGTGATGCCTGGACAGTTGGGAATTTCGGTCCTTATGTGTTGATCGTCTGGATAGGCAATTTCAATAACAAGGGAAACCCGGCTTTTGTCGGGAAGAATATCGCAGCGCCCTTATTCTTCGAGCTGGTGGAGGCCATCCAGCATGAAAATGGGCCGCTAAAGCCAATTGACAAACACCCGGAACGAATGAATTTAACACGTATTCCAGTTTGTAAAGCTTCCGGTTTATTGCCCACCCGCTACTGCAAAGATACTGAAATGAGCTGGTTTATCCCCGGAAAATCCCCCATTAAAACTGATAATATCTATCGCGAAGTAGCAATCAATCGATTGACGGGTCTTCGCACCTGCCATTTCGATGAAAACACCCGCTTTGAAATTTATGAATTCTGGCCCTCCGATCTTGCCCGGATTTTCAAACAAGCAGGTATTCAGCGTCGTATTCCCCCCGTCTATGAAGCCGACTGTAATCTGTCAGCAGGAAAATCACTGGCTTTGCAAATATCCTCCCCTCAATCTGAGCTGAATTATATTGTCAAAGCCAATTCAGATCAGCCGAGCATTATTCCTCTCTCAGCTGTTACTGATGCGGATGTGCGCAATCTCTATTGGTTTATCAATGATAATTACCTGGGCAAAACCGCCAATGATCAACCCTTGTTATGGGCAGCCAGGCCCGGAAAATTTGTGGTTCGGGTAATTGATGATCACGGGTATTCGGACGCCAGAGATATTACCGTGCGTGTCAGCAGTTAAACCCGCTGTATTCAGCATTTTCCTTTAATCTTGCTTATACTTGGATAAGACAACAGGCATTCTCTTCTATGCCAGGCCTTAACTCTTCATAAATTAATCAGTTGGGGAGTGAATAGTGGATAGCATTCTCATCGGTATAGCAGGGGCATCCGGCTCCGGTAAAACCACGGTTGCCACAGAACTTCAGCGATATCTGGGTTCAGAGCATTGCACTATTATTTCTTCTGATAATTACTACAAAGGCCTGGGAAACATACCCTTGGAACAATTTCTGGAAGTGAATTTTGATCATCCTGACAGTATTGAATTTGAATTATTGGCTCAACACTTACAACAACTAAAACGGGAACAGGCAATCGATATTCCATTATATGATTTTTCAACCTCCACGCGTAAAAAAGAAACCAAGAGGATAACCCCCAAATCCGTCATTATTGTTGAAGGCATTTTAATTTTTTACCCTGACTATATTGCGGATTTATTCGACATAAAAATATTCGTAAAAACAAAGGCCGATGTCTGCTTATTCAGACGGATTGAACGCGACACCAAGGAAAGAGGACTCACAACAGAGCAAGTCATTGCCCAGTATACGCGCTATGTGAAGCCCATGTACGAACAATATGTTAAACCTTATAAAAAAAGAGCTGATTTAATTATTGAAAATAGTGTAAAAACGCCTCTCTCGGCAGAAACGTTGCATTTTGATGGAACAGTAATTAAACAATTGCTGAATTCAACCCTGATTCATAAGAATGCCGTATCTGCAGCAGCCCATTAAGTTTGGGGCTATGCGCGTATCTCCATTTTAAAATACTTTTGGATCAAACTGAAAATTATCATTTTCCGCTGGATATTGTATAATTTAATAAACCTTTACTTGTAGATAAATTATGAATGGACGCTTATTAATTTTGCTGACTGCCTTTCTTTTCCCCTTTTCGGTGATCCATGCCGCGGATGATTTTATTGAGAATGTAACGACAACCATCAAACAATGTTATACCAAGCAAAGCAATAAAGAGGATGGCATCGTATTGGCTCAATGTATAAGTGGACAATTAGAGACGATGCCAAACCCGGAGAACTACATCGTTAATCTTGAAGGTAAAGATCCTCATTACATGACACTTTATCTTTATAATCCCAAAGGCTTTCGTATTGTTTGCGCAGTTACTGCCAATCAAACCCTGGAAATTAATAATTGCAAAACATACCAAGCCAAGCCGCTTGATTCGGAACAGCAGTTGTCAATTGATCCCAATGAATTACCAAATGCACCCTGAAATTAAGCTTCAATAGACGGCAAATTCAGCAATCACTTCAACTTGAAAAAACCAGATTAATCCCTACTTATTTCTTACACAGATCAATTACAGTAAGGAGAAAGTTATGAATGGTTTAAAACGTGATTATTTTCCCATCAGTAAAGATATCAATAGCCTGCTGGAGCATTTCTTTAAAGGTCAGACCGATGCTTCCTTTGTGGATACCGGCACCTGGGCTCCAGCAGTGGACATCAAGGAAGAAAAAGATCGCTTCCTGGTCGTCGCGGATATTCCAGGTGTCAAATCGGAAGATATTCATATTTCCCTTGAAAATAATTTATTGACGATTCAAGGAGAGCGGTATTTTGAAAAAACAGAGGGTAAAGAAGGTTACTCGAGAATAGAACGTTCGCAAGGACAGTTTTATCGTCGATTTAGCTTGCCTCAATCTGCTGATGAATCGAACATCAGCGCTAAATGCAAACATGGCGTGCTCGAAGTAATCATTCCCAAGCGAACCACGCCTAAGGAAAAACGTATCGAGGTAAGAGTGGAGGACTAAGCAGAACCGATATGCGCCGTGAAAAATACGGCGCGTAAAGCTGATTCCAGGTATAAACGCAAGTATCAGCGTCCAATAAGTTCATTAAAGCATTGCGCTGCCGGTGAAGCCTTTGCCTTCCAGGAACTCGTTCCAGCCCACAGAGACATATACTCGGCATTCTCAAGCTGTTTTGCATAATTTCGCAATTGGCTGGTCAGCTTGTTTTGCGCAGGATAGGGAAGCGTGTAAGCATTTTGCATCTTGTTCATGAAGCGGTTATCGACCCCCCGAGCCAACTTGCCAGAAAATGCGCGGGTCAGGCGGGTTTTATCGGCGAACTGATTCAACACAGCTTGCTTATAGGCATGTGACGTGCCCGATTCGTGAGCGGTTAAAAACAGACTACCCACCTGAACAGCATGGGCGCCATTCCTGAGGTGCTTCTCGACATCAGCATGACTGGCTATGCCCCCGGCGACTAAACAAGGCAGTTTAAGTCCCGAGTCCAGACAGGTCTTTAACAAGGAGTCAATTGGAATCAGATTATCTTCTTCTTTTCCAATAAAACTCCCCCGATGTCCCCCTGCCTCAAGTCCTTGCAGGCAGACTGCATCAACCCCTGTTTCAGCCAGCATTTTTGCCTCTGGCAGACTGGTCGCAGTTCCATAAACAAAAATATTATTGGCTTTTAACAGTCTTAGCTGCGCTTCCTTTAATACACCAAAGGTAAAGCTGAACACAGGAACTTTTTCTTCCACAACCACTTGCAGCTGCTTGTCGAAATCAGGGGAAAAAGGAGGTGAAACTGCTGAGACTGGATACTTCAGATCGTCCGCGGCCCGATTAATATCGCGAACCGCTTCAAGCATCTCGTTATCAGTATAGGTTATCTTTTCAGGAATAAATAAGTTAACCGCAAATGGTTTAGAGGTTAAACGTTTTGTTGCCTGAATATGCTTTTTAAGCGCCTCTGGCTCAAGATATCCAGCACCGATGGAACCAAGCCCGCCGCAATTAGAAACGGCGGCTGCCAACTCGGGTGTGGTGATTCCACCCGCCATCGGTGCCTGAATTACAGGTAAAATACTACCAGCCTGTTTGGATAACAAAAGAGGCTTCATGCCAGATACTCCCTTTATTTCATTTATTTCTTCCGAAACAACAAGGCGATATCAATTGAATCAAATGAAAAATGGCTGTTGCAGAAATCGCAGCTGATATTAATCTGGCCCTGCTCGGCTAACAATTTATTGGCCTCTTCTTCGCCAAGAACTACAATCACCTGTTTCATTTTTTCCTGACTGCAGCGACATTTAAATTGAGTCGCTTTTTCATCAAATAAACGCAGTTCGGTCTCATGATAGAGCCTGTAAAGCAATGTCTGGTTATCCAGAGTTAAAAGCTCATTCTCACTTACTGTCTGCCCTAGATGAACAGCATATTCCCAGAACTGCTCGCGTTGCAGGCTATCTTGACCTGGCATCAGCTGTAGCAGCATGCCAGCTGCCCGTTCTTCATTCACTGCCAGCCACACCCGTGTGGCAACCTGCTCTGACTGGGCAAAATAATGGGTCAGATTTTCACTCATGGAAGTAGCAAGAATGGGAACCACGCTTTGATAGGCCTGAGTGTTATGATATTGATTGATAGTGAGCACCATTTGGCCTTTCAAAAAAGCCTCGGCATAATCCGCTATTTCAAGATTTTCCTGAAACTTGGCAAATCCTCTTAAATTAAGTTGATGATCGCATTGGACCAATAACAAAGGCAGACGTTTATCACCCTGGAACTGCAGGCTTAAATCACCCTCAAATTTAATACTGCCTGATAGCAGTAAACAGGATACTAATGCCTCACCCAACAAATATTTAACCATTTCCGGATAAGCATGTTGGTTCATAATGGTCCGATAGGTTTCATGGAGATGAGCAATTTGCCCTCGAATACTGGCATGCTCAAATATAAAACTCTGCAAACTATCCAATTTTTTTCTCACTCATTAATTATTCATATTTCGCGAAAAAAACGCTTTTTTTTCCGCTCAGGCATTAAATGTTGTTAATTCTAACACATTTATGATTGTTTGCTCAGGCTTGTCAGGTGATAATTCCTCTTTTGAGTTTCGGATTGTGGTATGTTAAATCCTCAGCAAATGGCTGCTGTGCGCTATATAGACGGACCATTACTTGTATTGGCTGGCGCAGGTAGCGGCAAGACCCGGGTTATTACGCAAAAGATTGCCTATTTAATTGAAGAATGCGGTTATCAGGCCCGCTCTGTCTTCGCAGTAACATTTACTAACAAGGCAGCCAATGAGATGCGCTCCCGGGTCAACTCGGTTTTATCTGCCCAGCACCGACGGGGTCTTAAGGTCGCCACCTTTCATACCCTGGGCCTGACCATGATTAAAAAGCATGTAAAGCTTTGCGGTTTAAAATCAGGCTTCTCTATTCTCGACAGCGAGGATTGTCTGCAATTATTTCGTAATTTTCTGCCCCCGGGTAAAAGTAATGACCGAGAGTATCTGGCACAAATACAACAGCAGATTTCGCGCTGGAAAAATGAGTTGCTAAAGCCAGAGCACCTGAGCAGTAAAACGCCAGACACCCCCATTTTTCTTGAGGCACTTCCCATTTACGAACGCTATCAAATTTCATTGCGGGCCTATAACGCCGTCGATTTTGATGATTTGATTTTACTGGCTGTTAACCTCTTGCTTGAACATGAAGAAGTAAAAGATTACTGGCAAAATCGTGTTCGTCATTTACTGATTGACGAATACCAGGACTCCAATCTCAGCCAATATCTGCTGGTCAAACTGCTTACTGGTCTTCGCGCACAATTTACGGTAGTCGGCGATGATGATCAGTCTATCTATGCCTGGCGAGGTGCACGGCCTGAAAATCTTGCTCAGTTACAACGAGACTATCCGCAACTTAAAATTATTAAACTGGAACAAAATTATCGTTCTACGGGCAGAATTCTGCATGTCGCCAATACTCTGATTGCCAATAATTCCCACTTATTCGACAAAACCCTGTGGAGCGAACTGGGTTATGGGGAGATGCTGCGCGTGCTTTGCTGTAAGGATGAGCAAGATGAGGCTGAACAGGTTATTGCTGATTTGATAAGCCATAAATTACGTCATGGTAAACAGTATGGCGATTACGCCATATTGTACCGTGGAAACCATCAGTCACGTGTTTTTGAAAAACTACTCCGCCATCATGGCATCGCCTATCGCATAAGCGGCGGCCAATCCTGGTTCGCGCGAAGCGAAGTGAAGGACATTTTCGCCTATTTGAAATTACTCTGTAATCCCCAGGATGATGCTGCATTTCTTCGTGTCATCAATACTCCTAAAAGAGGAATTGGGGAATCAAGCCTGGACCACCTTGGGAATTATGCCCAAAACCGTGGCGAAAGCCTGTTTTATTGTTCGGACCATTTGGCTCTGTCTGAACTGTTGGCGGACAAACCGCGCCAGGCTTTGCAACAGTTTAAGCAATGGATGCTGGGAATTAACAAACGTCTCGAAAGCCAGGCGGTCGCGGAAACGCTCCGGGAGATGGTTGAGGAATCCGGTTATGAAGCTTATATTTATGAACAATGTGATACGCCTGCGAAGGCGCAGAAGCGAATGGAAAATATCTGGGAGTTGCTGGATTGGATAGACCGGTTACTAAATAAAGATCCCGAAAAAAATCTGGTAGATATCATTAATAAATTAATCCTTATCGATATCCTCGAGCAGGGTGATGAACAAGACAAGGAAGCAGTTCAGTTAATGACTTTGCATGCATCTAAAGGTCTTGAATTTCCCTTTGTCTATCTGGTCGGCATGGAAGAGGATTTATTGCCTCACCGGGTGAGTATTGACGAGGATCAGATCGAAGAAGAGCGCCGCCTGGCTTATGTTGGAATTACCAGAGCGCAGCGCGAGCTCTGCCTTAGTCTCGCCAAACAAAGACGGCGCGGCGGCGAAGTGCAGGATTGCCAGCCCAGCCGCTTTCTTGAGGAATTACCTGTCGACAGCATTGAATGGTTTGGCAAATCAGGTGAAAAAAATGAAGAGCGAGCCAAGGCAGTTGCCAAATCACATTTGACGGCCTTGAAAAACATGTTGACGAATTAAGCCAGCTAAAGCCTTGTACTGGACCGACCGGACAATTTGTTCATTTAAGGGCTTTCATAGCCAAAAAAAACCGGTATAATCGACAGACTAATAAACTATTAGCGCAGAACAAATGCTATTTGGAAACTTCTCCACATACATCATTTCTTTCATTATTATCGGCTGAAAAGCCGACTATCTACCTACGCCTTAAAATTTTATCTAATTCCTGAAAACCTCCGAAAGTGAGCGAGAAGATGAGCTTTTTTAAATTACGGCCTTTTTTAATGTGGCTTTTTCCTTTAGCATTTTTTACTTATCAATTCATCCTTCGCCTATGGCCGGGCTTGATGATGCAACCCATCATGACCCGTTTTTCCATAGATGCCAGTGAATTTGGAGTTCTTGCTGCCCTCTATTATTATGGCTATGCCGGCATGCAAATACCTGTGGCGATGATGCTGGAGAAATGGAGTGCCCGCTATGTGATTTCCGGATTCGCCATACTATGTGGTTTCGCAACGCTGCTGTTTAGTTTTACCTCGAACTGGTATCTGGCCTGCTTAAGCCGCTTCCTGATTGGAGCAGGCTCAGCGGTAGGTTTTCTGGGCGTTTCCAAGATTATTTCAGAATGGTTTCCTGCGTCTCAATATTCCAGAATGATTAGTTTTTCCTTTACATTAGGATTAACAGGAGCCATCTATGGAGGTAAGCCAGTTAACCAGTTAATTGAATCCCAGGGCTGGCAACCGGTGGCTTTAGGCTTGTCCTTATTCGCAATCGTTTTAGGCTGCGGCATCTTTTTACTGCTGCGCTCAAACACTGCAGCAGGCATCAGCAAAACGTCAGGCTGTTTTAATCGCCGTCAATTCAAATCCTTACTGAAATCACCTCTCATCTGGTTTCTGGCATTAGCCAACTTCATGATGGTTGGAGCACTTGAGGGATTCGCAGATGTGTGGGGCGTTCCTTATTTGATGAGCGCCTATCATTTTGATAAGAGTCAGGCGGCCCAGCTCATGTCGTTTATTTTCATCGGCATGCTGGTCGGCGGCCCACTGCTGGCCTTGCTTGCGCGTAAAGCAGGAAATTTTTCCATCATCGCTTTCTGCGGAGTAGGTATGGCCACGGCTTTGTTCTGGATCCTTAATTCGACCTCTTTGACTCATTTTGAATTGAAACTTTTACTTTTCGTGGTCGGTGTTCTTTGCTGTTACCAGGTGATTATTTTTTCAGCCGGAGCAGATCTGGTCAAGCCGGAGTTACTGGGTGTTAGTGTTGCATTTTTAAATTGCATTAATATGCTGGGTGGATCTTTTTTCCATACTATCATTGGTCAGTTGATGGAAAAAGAGTCCGTTATCCAAGCGGGAGAGACCGTGTATAACCTGTCAACTTTTCAAACCTCTCTGAGCGTAATCCCGCTTTGTGCCTTGCTTGGTGTAATTTTAGTCGCTGTATTGGCTTATAAAACGTCACGGGCAAATCAATTGAAAACCGCCGCTGGAATATAGTCTTAAGAAGCAAAGGGAGGTTAAATCAACCCTCTCCCAGAGGGTTAGGGGATTCTAAGTCCTCTCTCCTTCTGGGAGAGAGTTAGAGAGAGGGGACTCTCTTAAATGGAATCATTCCTTAAAGTCCTCTCGCCCCTCTGGGGAGAGAGCTAGAGAGAGGGGTCTAACTCAAGGCTATTTCTTCAATTTGCGCTACCTCGGAAGGCATAAGTGAAAAATTGCCAATATCCAGGTCCTCTTTCATATGTTGCAGCCTGGTTGTACCAGTGAGCGCAAGAATGCCTATGTCCAGGGCAAACCTAAAAATCATCTGTGCCAGTGTTTTATTGTACTTTTCACATAAGAGATGAAGCTTAGGATTTGCAAGATATTGATAATTGGCAGTCAGCAATGAGAATCCCTGATAAACGCAGGCTTTTTCATAACAGAACTGTCGAATCTCCTTGTCCCACAATTTAACAGCGAAACAGCGATTCTGCACAAAGCGAGGTTTTATTGCAGCTCGCTGGTAGAGCGCCTTCAATTGAGCAAGATTGACATTGGAAACTCCCAGCATGCGGACTTTTCCTTCGCGAAGCAGTTCCTCCATTGTAGTCCAGACCTCCCAATCCTGCTCAGTTAAGCCCTGCCCGGAATAAGGGCCATGCAGAATATAGGAGTCCAGATAATCAGTCTTTAAATGTAAGAGTGAGCTTTCAAGTGATTGCCTGACCTGATTGGCATAGGAATCACTTTCATCATAGGGTTTTCGGTGATCCTGTCCCTCTGCATAGGTGTATTTGCTCTGTAAAAACAGGCTTTCGCGACTTTGTCCAGACTCCATCAAAAACTGACTAATTCCCAGGCCAACGCCTTCTTCATAATAGTGTCGACGCTGATTAGCCGTATCAATACCAGTAAAACCGGCTTTCAAAGCCTGGTAACAAAGCACTTCGGTCTGCTCTTCCTTCCAGGCAGTTCCGTATAGAATCGATGGCAGTAATTTGTCCTGATTCATGATCCATTCCTTTATCAATGCTATATATTTATTATATTATGCAGAATCAATGAACAATAAGTTTTATATTTTAATCCGAATAGTATGTCCTCATCTCCTGACCTGATTATAGAAAATACCAAACGCTGGATAGAAACTTTTATTATCCCTCTTAATCTTTGTCCTTTTGCAAAACGCGAAATGAAAAAACAAACCGTCAGATTTCAGGTCGCCGAAGTGGACACTATGGCTGAAGCTCTGCAGTGCTTACTCGATGAACTTCAAATTTTGGAAACCAATCCAGCGATTGAGACCAGTTTTTTAATTTTCCCGCAGCAATTTGCGGACTTTTTTCATTATCTGGAATTGCTTGAGCGTGGCGAGTTATTAATCCAGCAAGAAGAACTTGAGGGTATTTTTCAGTTAGCAAGCTTCCATCCAGATTATTATTTTTCAGACACATCAAGCGATGATGTTACTAATTATACTAATCGCTCACCCTACCCCATGCTGCATATTTTACGCGAGGAAAGCCTGGAGGAGGCGATTAATCGTTATGGTGATACTGAATCAATTCCTGTAAATAATATACGCTTGTTAAGAAAACTGGGCTTGGACACAGTGAAAAAGATTATTGACGGAACAGAAGTTTTTAAGAGGATGGAGTGATTCGCTGGAGAATTCCCTCCGTTAGGCTGCACTCCAATTAAGTTAAGAATTAGTCTTTCCCGCAAAGGCGGGAATCCATTCCTCAGCCGGCATTATAGCCAGATCAGAGATGGATCCCCGCCTTCGCGGGGATGACAGTTGAATATACAATTGAGCTTAACTTAAGTGGGAGGAGAAATCCTTATGGCTGACTGCGATCGACCCTAAGAATTAATGTTGTACTCCACCCTTTTCGCGGGCTTCCTGAACCATTGACAGCATCGCTTTTTCGACAATTTCAAACGAACGTTGCACGTGATCCAGCGTTTTATGGCCATTCTCAATCAATAATCTGATTTGTTTTTCAAACAACTCTTCAGGTTTTTTTAAGTTAGCTAATTCTTCAGGCTTGATATAGTTCAAATTTTGCAAAGTTTTGACATTTAACTCTACAATTTCTTGCCAAGGAGCTTGAACCTTTTTAGCCATTTCAGTCCATTTCTCAAAATATTCTTGATTCATAACAGTCTCCTAATATGTTGCATTGCACAATAATAGATTAGATCCGTCTTATGACGATGTCAAGAGATTGGAGTAATTTTTTTTGCAGTGCACCATTTAACTGGTTTTGAATATTTTCTGCCATTGAGAAACGAACTGCTGCATTTGCTGTTGCCATACCAGATTCGTTTGCTGGGCATTGTTCAGATAGGGATTGGAATTCAATGACGCTTGCATATTTGTGAAAAATTGCTCCAGCATATTAGCAAACAGCTGATGCATGGGATGTTTCGCCAGTATAATTAGCTGCCTTAAAACCTCTGGAGAAAGAAATTGGGTGGTTCCGCTTTCCATCTCCATGAAAATCTGCAGGAGAGTGCTATTGGTAATGTCCTGATTGCTTGTAGAGTCTTCTACGCGAAAATCAATTCCCTCAATCACATACTGCTGCAATTCTTCGACAGTAATGTATTTGCTTTTTTCCATATCGTACAGACGACGATTCTTATATTTTTTTATCAGCCGGCTCATAAAGTCTCTCTTGCAAAATGGATGAAGGTTAATACATATGCAAACCGCCATTAACACTCAGGTTAGCTCCTGTGAGGTAACGGCTTCTATCATCCAGTAAAAACTCCACAACCCAGGCAACTTCTTCTGGCTCCGCTAAACGCTTGGCGGGGATGAGTTCAATAATTGATTGCAGGATATCAGGACGTATTCCTTTCATTAAGCGAGTATTCACATAGCCTGGCGAAATACTGTTAACCGTCACATTTTTTAGCATCATCTCCTGGGCCAGGCTTTTTGTAAATCCGTAAACCCCTGCTTTTGAGGCGGCATAATTGGCTTGAGAAAACTGTCCCTTCTGCGCATTAACTGATGAAATATTAACGATGCGACCATAGGCTTGCTCACGCATGGAATCAACGACCTGGCGTGTCACATTAAACATTCCATCCAGGTTGACCCTTAAAACTTCGTCCCACTGCTGCTTGGTCATTTTATGAAATACGGCGTCACGAGTAATCCCGGCATTATTGATTAATGCACTTACAGGACCAAACTCATCTACAAGCGCATTGATGACATGCTGGCACTCATCGAAATCACAAACATTCATACGCCGAAAAACAATGGTTTCAAAGCCTTCTTCATTTAAAGCAGCCTGCCACAATGGCCCCTCATCGGCAGCCATAATATCCAAAGCAACAACTGTTTTATATTTTGCATTGAGTGCTTTTGCAACAGCAGTACCAATGTCACCAGTACCTCCTGTAATCAATGCCATATTCTTTTTATCCATACTTCCTCACTCTTGATAGCTGACAAAGCTAAAAATACTCAATGGATTAAAAGCAGTCATTGCTAGAAAAACCCATTATAGTGAATGGCGAAACAGCTGCCATTCTTTGTTATGACATGTACTGTCCGCCATTGATATCCAGATTGGAGCCAGTAATAAATCCAGATGTTTTTGCAGCCAGGAAAGCAACTGCTTCAGCGACTTCTTCAGGAGTTCCCAGACGTCCTACCGGAATATTTGCAACAATACTTTTCAAAACCTCTTCCTTCATAGCAGCAAGCATGGGGGTCTCGATATATCCTGGTGCGATAGTATTGACAGTAATACCTTTATTAGCCACTTCCATCGCCAGACTCTTGGTAAATCCAAATAATGCAGCCTTACTGGCCGCATAATTGCACTGGCCAAACTGCCCTTTTCGTCCATTGATTGAAGAAATGCTGATGATGCGCCCATAATTTTTTTCCAGCATACCCGGGAGCACATTACGCGTCATATTAAAGACGCTGGTGAGATTGGCATCAATTACCTGCTGCCATTGTTGCGGAGTCATTTTTTTAAAACTGGTATCGACTGTAATACCGGCATTATTAACCAGTACATCGATATGTCCATAGCGCTCGGTAACCAGAGCAACTAATTTTTCGCAGTCGGCATAATTGGCGATATCACCATAAACAATATCAATATCATGGCCGGCTTCTTTTTGTTCCTGCTGCCAGCGTTTTGCTTCTTCGTGTTTGCCACCTTTATAGTAGCAGGCGATTACGTGATAATCAGCTGCCAGACGTTGGCAAATGGCGGAGCCAATCCCACCGGTACCTCCAGTAACCAAGGCTATCATTTTGTCCATAAATGAAACTCCCTTCTGTTTTTAAACGAATACCCTTTTACTTCAAAGGAAAATCCGTTTAATGTCAATGAAAATAAGCAAGACTGTTATGCACAGGCTTGCCTAAACTCTTTTATTCCGTTATTTGATGATCCATCAATCAGGAGAACATCCTGCCATCCTGATTATTGTTCTTGCTTGGATTCTGACCTCATACTCGAACAGGCTTGGGCACATAGGCCTTAATCTGTTGAGCAAACTGCTGTAAAACTTCTAAACCAGACTCCTCTGCCTGCTTGCACCATTGCTGTAAAGCTTCAACCAACTCCTTCTGGGAAGAGGCGGTTTTAAGCCAAATATTTTGCAATGACTGGCGATAAGTATAGACCAATCTTAACTTCTCGCGACTGGCCAGCAACGCATGCAGTCTGGACTTGGCTTTTGGAGACAGCAAACTGTCCTGGAGACGGAGTAAACGGCCGGCTCGCTGAAACATTTTCTTCTGTGATTTGTCGCCGGCAATTACTGTTTTCTTTTCTGTCTTCAGAATAGGACGAACTACATGTTTGTAATAATGCGACATGACCTGAAAGCGATTGCTGATAACTGCTTTTACCGTATCAAGGTCAACATGTAGCTTAGCAGCATCTTTGCCGAGTTTAGGCGGCAGTTTTTTAACCTTGGCCAAGCCTAGAGCGGAAAGACATCGAATGTACAACCAGCCAATATCAAATTCCCACCATTTCACAGAGAATTTGGCAGAAGAAGCGAAGGTGTGATGATTGTTGTGCAATTCCTCACCGCCGATCCAAAAACCCCAGGGAAAAATATTAGTTGCGGCATCATGGCATTCGAAATTGCGATAACCAAAGTGGTGCCCGACACCATTGATCACACCTGCGGCGTGAAAGGGAATCCATACCATTTGAATTGCCCAGATTGTAATTCCAGGAACTCCAAATAGCAGCAAGTCAACCAGAAACATTAAAAAAATGCCTTTGGATGAAAAACGGCTGTAGATGTTTCTTTCGACCCAGTCGTTAGGCGTGCCATGTGAGTATTTGGCAACCATTTCTTTATCCTGAGACGCTTCCTTGTACAACTCGGCGCCTTCCCAGAGTACTTTTTTCAATCCTAATACCTTGGGGCTATGCGGATCCCCTTCGACATCGGTCGAGGCATGATGCTTGCGATGAATAGCTACCCATTGGGCCGTAACCATCCCAGTTGTGAGCCATAACCAGAAGCGAAAAATATGACTAACGACAGGATGAAGGGTTAAAGCACGATGCGTTTGATAGCGGTGCAAGTATAAAGTAACGCCTGCGATAGTTATCTGAGTTAAGATGAGAGTAGCAACGACATACCCCCAGAATGAAAGATTTAAAAGGCCATGAACCATGAAGCTCTCCTGTAATACTTACAGTAATAATAGAAACGGCGGATAATCTATGTAAGAAATTGGTATAATTATCCATTTTTTATGGGTAGTTCTTAAGATCATAACATAATTTGCACAAATGCGCATTGCATCCTTGCAGAATGTGAACGATAATTTAATTGATAATTTGTAAATGTTCCGAATTAAAACTCACTCTTATAATCCGAATTCGCATGGGCTCTACTAATGAATGATAAAATTCAACAGTTATTTCAGACTTTAATTCCATTCCTGTTACTCGGAATAGCCATTTCCCTGTTAGTTGGTCTCTTTATCATGTTTTCCTATGTTCTGGTTTGGGGAATCCTGATTGGTGGAACTTTATGGATTTTTGCAACGATTAAACGACTCATTTTCCCCTCCAAAAATGTAGCAAAGACATCGGGGCGTATTATTGAACACAAAGATCATGATTAATGCCTGAATTACCCGAAGTAGAAACCACACGACAAGGACTTCTTTCCTGTGTTAAGAATAAACTGATTCGGAATTGCATTGTCCGCTGCCAGCAATTGCGTGTGCCCGTTAATCCGCAATTTGCCGAGAGCTGTGTGGGTCAGCGAATTGATACGGTTTCCCGACGCGGCAAATATTTACTGCTGCATTTATCTAATCAGGGATACATCCTTATTCATCTGGGCATGTCAGGCCATTTTCGTATAGTGCAGAACGGATTAGCGCCTGGAAAACATGATCATATCGACATTGAACTGGATGACGGGCAAATACTGCGCTATAACGACACCCGCCGCTTTGGATTATGCCTTTATTCTGAAATCAAGCCAGAATCACATCCATTACTGGCCCGCCTTGGCCCAGAACCTTTGTCAGAGGCATTTAGCGCAAGCTATCTGTATCAGCAAAGCCGTAATCGTAAACAGGCGATTAAATCCTTTATTATGAATAATGATATTGTGGTCGGCGTTGGTAACATTTACGCCAGTGAGAGCCTGTTTATGGCTGGAATTCATCCCGCCAACGCTGCAAAAGCACTGGACGAAAAGGATTATGAGCGATTAGCGGCCGCCATCAGAAAGGTTTTAACGCAGGCACTGGCCGCAGGAGGAACCACCCTTAAAGACTTTATTTCACCTCATGGTAAACCCGGCTATTTCTCCTTCGATTTACAGGTCTATGGGCGGGAGAAACTGCCCTGCGTGAGTTGCTCCCAGCCACTTCAAAGTATTCGACTCGCCGGTAGAAGTTCGGCTTATTGCCCCTCATGTCAACCCATTAAAAGCGAAGCTTAGAGGCTGATTGTTTTATACTTTCTCTATGGGCAATTCAAATAACTTGAAGTATTATCAGGATAACTTTTCCCTTTTGAGCTTTTATGAAGATCAGCAAGCTGCGTACATTATGGATTTCCCTGGTTTCTGTGGGTTATACCGCGAATGCCTGCTCCAGAGCTATTTTTAAGAGTTGGCGGGGAACTATTACTCGCCCCTGGGTTGATCAGGTCATTCGTAACTGGTCTGATAAACTGCTTAAATTGATTGGTGTCCAATGTAGAATCATCAATCCAGGTAATGTGGCGCCCGTGGCAGGCCAGCCTACTATTCTTATGTGTAACCATACCAGCCTTTATGATATCCCTTTAGGCTTCAAAGCCTTTCCCAATCATTCAATTCGGATGTTGGCCAAGAGAGAATTATCCAGAATTCCTATTATGGGTAAAGGAATGGCTGCAGCGGAATTTCCGTTTATTGACCGGCATAATCGGCATCAGGCAATAAAAGACCTGGCTGAAGCTCGGCAATTAATGGAAAGCGGGATTGTCATTTGGATTGCACCAGAGGGGACACGTTCCAAAAATGGCCGTCTTGCTGCTTTCAAAAAAGGGGCATTTATTACCGCCATTCAATCACAGGCAATGATTATACCCATCGGGATTCGAGGAGCATATGATATTCTTCCCGCCCATACCATGCAGTTCAATATAAACCAGACGGCTGAAATCCATATTGGCGAAGCCATTGATGCTTCACAATATACTATGGAAACAAGAGATGAGCTGGTAGAGCGGGTGCACAAAGTGATGGAACAATTAGTCGGCGAGAGCAGCAGCTCCATCCCTGAACCAGCTAATGAGTTAAACCATAACCTGTCGGAATCTGAGAAATAACGGAAGCCCGGCCTATCCTTCTGGGATCAGATGCCGCAGAAATGATATTTCTTTCCCTGTCCCAGGTGATTGCCTGCATATCGCCATAGGGTTGATCCAGAGGCATCAGTTGATAACCCATCTTCTTTAATTTGTCCTGAACTTGCAGGGAAAAAGCATCCGGTTCAAACTGCAGCCAGTCCGGTAAATACTGATGATGGAAGCGCATTGCCGAAACCATGCTGATTGCCCCGCCATAATCATAGAATGCGAGAGCAGCTATAAGAACCATTGTCGGGATACGGCTCCCGCCTGGCGTTCCGACAATTGCCAAGCGCCCTGGCGTTTCCAGAAAGCTGGGCGTCATACTGGATAAAGGCCGCTTACCAGGCTCAATCACATTGAGTTCACTGCCCACCAGCCCATACACATTTTTCTGTCCAGGCTTGGACGAAAAATCGTCCATCTCATCATTCAGTAGTACACCCGTTCCTTCAGCCACCACACTCGAACCAAAGATAAAATTAACCGTTAAAGTCGCTGACACCCGATTACCCTCTTTGTCCAGTATGGCAATATGCGTTGTATTTTTACCACCATGAAAAAACCGGCTTTCGGCGAGGGTGCTGCTGGGCGTTGCCTTATCAGGAGAAACAAATTCACGCAACTTTTTAGCTTCTGCGGCAGAAATGAGACGCTCTACCGGTATTTTAACAAAATCAGGATCGGCAAGCATTTGGTTACCCTGCCAGAATGACAGGCGCATCGCCTCAACGAGATAATGGATCCATTGCGCACGATCCAGCGACTCCAGAGGGAAAGCGCTTAATATATTAAGCATGGTTAACAATTCTATCCCGCCCGCAGAAGGAGGAGGTGCGGTGATAATCAGCATATTATGATACGCCCCCTGCAAGGGCTCACGTTCCTTAACCTGATAATTACTGAGATCCTCCAGTGTCCAGATTCCACCCGCAACCCTCGCTCCTGCGACCAGTTTTTCTGCCACTTCGCCCTGATAAAACCCGGCATGGCCTTTACTGGCTAACAGGTGAAGAGTTTTTGCCAGCTCCGGTTGTTTCAGGCATTCGCCTACGGAATAGGGTTGACCATCGTGTAAATAAACTCTGGCGGTTGCCGGGTATTTTCGCATTTGTTCGAGGCGATCACTCATTGTTGAGAAATTATAAAACTGCTGATCAACAGGAAAACCGTTCTCGGCCAGTTGGATTGCTGGCGCAAGACTTTCTGACAAGGGCAATTTTCCATAATGCGAAGCGATATAAGCCAGGGCGGCCGGTTCGCCGGGGATAGCCGCCGCCAGTCCCCCGTTGAGTGATAATTCAGGAATTACCTTGCCATTTTTATCCCAGAACATGGTTTTGTGTGCCGCCAACGGCGCCACTTCACGCCCATCGATTAATGTATTTTTTTTATCTTCTGCCCGGTGCAATAGCCAGAATCCGCCGCCTCCCAGACCACTGTGATAGGGAGCGACTACCGCGAGTACAGCACTTACAGCTATAACTGCGTCAAAGGCATTGCCGCCCTTTGCCAGGACTGCAAGGCCGGCATTAGTGGCCAGGGGATGAGCTGAAGCGACAGCATAGCCACCCGGCTTCTCCTGAACTGTTTTAGCATGAGGAAAACCACATGCCAGCACAAGTAAAGAAGCAATCAGTTTCTTCATTGTCAGGCACTCATCCTCTCAGCAAAGGCCTTCACAACGCAGGGGGGCACGAATTGAGAAATCTCGCCTTTTAAGTTAGCAATTTCTCTTACTAAAGTGGATGAAATAAATAAGAGATTTTCTGATGGTGTCAAAAACAGGGTTTCAATATCGCGGCAAAGTTTTCTGTTCATACCCGCTAACTGGAACTCATATTCAAAATCATTTACTGCCCGAAGACCACGCAAAATAATGCCTGCTTTTTGCTCCTGTACGAAATCAATCAATAAGCTATTGAAACCTACCACAGAGACACCAGGAATGTCTTTCAGAGACTCTTTCAATAACTCAATACGCACATCCAGCGGAAAATACGGTTTTTTAGCTTCATTACCAGCCACAGCAACGATTAATTCCGGAAAAATAGTCGCTGCTCTACTGATGATATCGACATGGCCACAGGTTACAGGGTCAAAAGTACCGGGATAAACTGCTCGTTGTTTCATAATGATTGTCTTGATTGCAAGTTGTTTCAGTCTAGCGTATTGTATTTAAAAAGACTATCCATATCTTCCTGGTCATTGGACACCGCCAATTCTTCTAAGGAACATGCAATGAATGCATTTAAGTATCTGGGATTACTATCACTCGTTTGTCTTACTGCCTGCGCGCCAAAACCGCCAGCCACAGAAATAGCATCCGATCAGTTAGCCGCTGCTGAACCTCCCCCAACGAGTACACCCGTTGCGCCTTCAGAATCAGAAACAACTCTCAACGCCACTGGGCAAAAAGCCCAGAACACAAAAGCAGCAATATCAGACCAAAATGCCAAGGCGGCAAAAACGGACACCAGCGTCGCAAAAACAGCAGCGAATGGAATCTCTTCATGGGAAATTTCCGGAGCAATGGCTGCGCGAAGCAAAAATAAGGCATGGAGTGCTTCAGTTAACTGGGTTCAACGCGGCATGAGCAATTATCAAATCAGGCTTTTTGGCCCGCTGGGCAGCGGCACAGTGCTCATTCAAAAACAGGGTGGTCAGGTCAGTTTCCGCGATGGCCCGAAATCAGCTACATCCAGTAATGCCGAGCAGCTTTTACTGCAGCAAACTGGTGTCCGCTTACCGGTGACCAGTCTTTATTATTGGGTACGCGGTGTTCCTGCTCCCGGTAAAGTACAAACAGCAGTGAAGGATCCATCCGGCTATTTAACGCTGCTGCGCCAGGGAGGCTATACTATTCAATATCTCGGCTATACCAAATCAGGCAATGCCTATTTGCCCAGCCAGATAAAACTTCAAGGTAATGGGGTCTTTATCAAGTTTGTGATTAAACGCTGGAGGGTCTAGCCCCCACTGCCGGATTCTGTTTTTCATGTAGGTTGGGCCCTTGGCCAAACATTGAGCTCAGTAGTAGTTCCCGTTTGCGTGGGCAAAGGGCCCAACCTACAGTTGATTCCTTAACTCTGCTCTGCGAGAGTATTCGCTTTTTCTTTCTCGGTCTTCTATAGTTTTCTGACAACAAGAAAATTTTTTAAGGTATCATTGACATCGATGCGTTTTATCTGCAAAATACGCAGCACATTGTAGCGAAGCGCTCAATGTCTCAATGAAGGATCTTAAAGTTTATTGGGGTGTCGCCAAGTGGTAAGGCACAGGGTTTTGATCCCTGCATACCTAGGTTCGAATCCTAGCACCCCAGCCATTTTCTTGTTGATTCAAGTAAACAGACGGCAGAAGATAACCGGGAAGGATGCGTTCACCGGATCGCTAAAATAATAATTATATCTTTCTGGCTGTCTTCTGCTATGTGTTTAAGTTAACTGATTTAACTAATCGAAGGCTTGTTACACATGTCGACTATGATGCTCTTTACCGGCAATGCTAATCCAGAATTAGCTCTCAATATTGCTACACACCTGCAAATACCTATTGGCCAGGCCACAGTCGGAACTTTCAGCGATGGTGAAACTATGGTTGAAATTCTCGAAAATGTCCGAGGCAAGGATATTTTTGTAATACAATCAACCTGCGCTCCAGCAAATGATAATCTGATGGAGTTGCTAACGATGGCGGATGCCTTACGGCGCTCATCCGCTGGGCGTATCACAGCGGTAGTTCCCTATTTCGGCTATGCCAGGCAGGATAGACGAGTTCGCTCTGCCAGGGTTCCCATAACAGCCAAAGTGGTTGCGGATATGATGGCTTCCGTAGGTATCTGCCGCGTATTGACGGTTGACCTGCACGCTGATCAAATCCAGGGTTTTTTCTACATGCCAGTGGATAACGTTTATTCTACCCCCATACTTCTTGACGACATCAAACAGCAGAATTTAAGCAAACTGATGGTTGTTTCTCCCGATGTGGGCGGTGTAGTTCGTGCCAGAGCGATGGCCAAGCGGCTCAATGATGCGGAACTGTCAATTATTGATAAACGACGAAGCGGTCCTAACAAATCGGAAGTGATGCACATTATCGGTGAACCGAATGGAAAGAACTGCCTCATTATTGATGATATCGTCGATACCGCGGGAACTCTTTGTTCTGCAGCCCTTCAGCTCAAACGTAATGGCGCAATCAGTGTAAGAGCCTATATCACTCATGCTGTGCTTTCCGGTCCCGCAGTGGATAATATTGTCAATTCATCCCTCGATGAAGTCGTTGTAACTGACACTATCCCGCTGTCTGAAAAAGCCAAACAATGTCCAAAAATCCGCATCGTCAGTCTGGCCGATATGCTTGCCCAGGCAATCAAGCGCGTCAATGTGGAAGAGTCTGTCAGCTCAATGTTTGCAGACTAAGCCTTTGTTTTGATTGCGTATCAGCATCTGCCATGATGAGAAACTTATCGAGGAAGATGCTGGCGCTTATCAGCTCTTTACACATCCGCTCTCATCGCTTAAACAACTTATAAAATAATTATTCACTTTAATATTAATTTAACAGATAATTCTTGAACACTCAGAGTCTGTGGGAATCAGAGCGTTTCTGGATTGACATGATTGATTATCAGTTGGAATTAAAAAAGCTAAATCAACTTATCAAAGATGCTGAAATTGGTGTACTGCCTATTACGCAAACGCGGCTTGCCACTTTATATGATACTCGCTCCATGCTCTGCCTGTATCTTTACATCAACCCCTCTACTTCAATTTCTCAAATTCGTAAACTACCGCTCCCTTCCAACTTTAGTATTGATGAAATCGATAATGATCCACAAAAGCTTAAGCAAAAGTTACAAATTCAAATTAACCACAATCTGGGAATTTATAGTGATTTGGATTTAGTTAAATACATGCTTCTGCAGCTTCAACCTTTTATCAGCAAAAATCCTGTCTTCGCTGAATTTTTTAAAACACTGGAAAAATATACGGTATTGGAAAATCAAGAACTGACAAAGAATCTGCTTTCCTTTGGCAACTACATGGTCGATTGCTTGAAATCAAGACATGCCTTTAGCTATGAAGAACAGCATGTGATCCTGAATCTGGCACAAATATGTAAAAATCGGCTTTTTTTTCAGGAGAGGCGCTATTTATGGCCTTTCGAGGAATTACACCCCGATCCTAACGATCTTGAAAGCCCATTCAATGCGCGAAACGTTCGCCCTCCTCTGCATCGCTTGTTACAAGCCGTCAGCTTTTCTATTGTCTACGTCTCCACAGGCTTTGGATCAGGACCAGGATTAGGGCATACTTTGCTGCATTTGGGCGAGGATAAGGGTTACGTACATATTAATGGGCTTTACAATTATCCGATTTACATCAGCGATGCGCATTTTCGTGATTTTTATCTGGATAAGTGGCAAAAGCGGGTCGTCGCTATTCAAAAGGTTCACGTTCCCAATCCCGATGCCGCTATGAGCAAATTAGTTCAGCTATGCCAGACAACCTGGCTCTGGGGTGGCCCTTTACATAACTGTTTTCATTTTTGCAAACAAGTGCTTTTGGCAGGAGGCGCTTCTCTGAAAGAGATTGAAGGGCTCTGCGTGCCCAACCATCGTGTTCTGCAGCAGGCAATGATTGATTTCTCACCTCTGGATCTAAGTCAATGGACACCGCCAGACTATGTGCAGCTCCATGAGCCAGATTCCAATCTGCAAATGTTTAAGTCCAGGCCTATTCAGGAGTGGACCATTAATCCTCAGCAAAGAGGAGAGTTGCTCGAACAAATGATTAGCCATTTAGGTAATCTTTATGTATGGCAAAAGCCCTTGCAGAAAGCTCGATTGAAAAGCAAATTAGAAGCAGTTCATAATGAAATTGAAAAATCTGATTCTGCGCCAGAAGGTTCCCTTTCTAAAAGAGAGAGAATTATACAAAAAATGGATCAGCTCGATATGTACACTGCAAAGGCAGTGGTTCGCAGCCTGATAGAAAAAATAATTTCAAACAGCTGGCCCTTAAAATTATGGGGTGGTACGGTGGTCAATATCGTCCCTGCTGAAGGCGGGGATGCAATCCAAAAGACTGTTCCCAGAAATATGGCGAGAATGATTTCCATTTATCAAAAGCATCTGATGAAAGGAAATGTCGACTATATTAACATACTCAATGAGATCTGCTTTATCGGCTATATGGCCAGTCTTGAAAATAACAGCAGGTGGACGGCCTATAAGGGAAGACATGATTTGACCAGGAATTTTTACCAATTGTTTAATCAGATGATTAAAGTGAACTTTGATTTTAACAATCATACAAAAGCCACCGATGCTGAGCCACCAAAGGAACTGGAGTTTTAATCAGGCGAAGAATGGCAAGAGCTATTTTGATTAGGTGCTTGTGCTTCATAAAGACTAGCTTCATTTCAAATCTGTGTCTTGATGAAGCACCTGCATAATCAGGGAACATCCGGATCCGATTCTGAATAGAGGCGGATGGGGTTCTTACTGATTAGTCCCGTGTACCTACATATTTGTCGTCGAAATAACGGCGCAGCTTGGTTCTTAAAGTACCTCGGCTGATTCCGAGCATTACAGCAGCACGTGATTGATTATATTTGCAATGTTCCATAACTGCTTTGAACAATGGTGTTTCAATTTCTTCCAGAACAAATTGATATAGATCAACAGGATCAGTGCCCTTCAGCTCGGAGAAATATTTCTGTACAGATTGAGTCACACATGCCGCCAGTGACGAAGTTGTATCGCCGGCTTCACTACTGATTGTTGTCATTATTATTAACTCCTCCTTAGAAAAACAGCATCTTACCCAATTGGGCAATTCCTGACAAGTATAGGTTTAGTAATTTGCGCTTTTAACGCATGAAAAAGTACTTTTCTAGCATAATTTTGAATCAAGTTATTGATTTAATTGTGAAAAGAGTGATCCACTCCTGGATCACTCTTTAAAAAGATTAAAATTTCAGCATAGCCGGGGTAAATGGCTTGGTATTCACTACAAATTGTCCCTGATTAAGACTCAACTCAATAACATAGTCATTGCCTTGCTGTACTAACAATCCGGATTGCAGCATAGATGCAATTTGTTGCTCTGTCATGGAGGCAGCCTGCTGGGTTACGTCTGGCGCGGTTGTTGCCGCACTGGTAGCGGTTCCACTCTGTGCCTGGGCATTTTGTATCTGCTGAACAATTTCCTGTTGAGCAGCTTGAGATCCCAATCGTTGCTTGTTAGTTTGAGTCATCAGCTTCTTAAGGATGGGAGCAGGTACTTTCAATTTGCCATTACCCTGAACCTTTTGCATCACCTCAAAGGGGTTGCCCATTTCGCCCTTGGGCAGGCTTACCAGTAAGTTACCTTCAACCGTTCCTTCCGGCATAGCGAAACTAAGTTCAGAAATTTCAAACTCTGCACCACGGGAAAATAACTTGGGCAGATCAGGCAGCATCGCCATGATAGCCTGTTGCTTTTCCTGTTCAGTTCCCTGCTGTGCCTGCTGAACCTGCTGGTTAAGTTTGGCAAGTACATTGGCATCAAGATTTCTTAACGCCACTTCAAAATTACCAGGACCATAGGTCTGATCTTCGATTAGCATTTTGTTCAGAGAAACTTTGAAATGTGAATTGAATAAATCACCATCAATATCGCTGCTGGAATACATATCCAGACCATCAAGCTGAAATACATTGGCTGTATCGGCTTTTACAGATACTGAAGGAAAGGAAATGCTGGCGTCACCAAAGTATAAACCGTTATCCGCTTTGTACAGATTGTATTCTGAACTGATTTCACCCACGGTTCCGGTTACTTTAGCGTCTTTTTTAGCAAAGCGCATGCCATCAATCGTGATATCTCCTTTAACCTTGTCAACGTTTGAGGTGATGGTCATTGCACTGTTCATACCCAGCCATTCAAACTCTCCGCCGCCTTGCTGAGCCACCATTTTAAAGGCCGGCACTTCCATTTTTACCCGGCTATTATTTAAATAATTTACAAACAGGCTTAATTTAAGTTCCGGGGCTGTGGAATCCGCTGTAAAGAATTGCTTGAACTGGGCCTGGGCTTCATCGGGCAATGGGATAGCAGTTTGCGCATAACCCAACCCAAAACGAACTCCCTTGTGGAAAATAATCGGACCATGATACACAGTCAGGGGCATTTGTCCCTGGAAGTCTTGAGCAGGAATTGTGACTGTTTGTCCGTCATCGCCTGTTTCCACACGCTCAGGTGCATGAAACTTCCAATTTAATTTAGCATCTGATTGGAACCATCCTCGATGATATTCAGGAATATCGATAAATACGTTAGCGGATTTGTTAACAATTGCAGCGTCTTTTTTGATGGTACGTTCGGTCATTACACCCATACCATAATACCCACCAAGGATTAGAGCGGCCAATATCACCACCACTCCCAAAAGTTTTTTCATTATTATCTCCGTGTGTTAGTCCAACTCATCAGTTACAAAACCGAATATAAGCTAGGGATAATTAAAACACGAGATTGCCTAACTAGCAAAAGAAATACGATAAAAACCCTTTAATTTGAACAGTCTGTGAGAATTTAAAAGCTGTAGGAGAGATGTTGATTAATAAGAGTACCTTCCATGTGGCGCCTGCACACCCGAGTGCGCAGGCTTATATCAGACTAATGCGCTTCACGGACTGGATGACAGTAAGTTTCTTTAACCAGGAAGGCCAGTATAAGAGCAACAAGGGAGCAAAGCGGTAATATTTTTAATCCTGCCTGAAAATCTGTTAATAATAGATTTTCGAGATTATAGGCTCGCGCACCTGCGGCTTTATCAACCAGCCATCCAACCAATGGCTGCATGCAGGCTCCAACAAAAATTGACGCCATATTGGTGAACGCTATCGCAGTGCCCAGCACTTTACCATTCTGAATTTCAGTAGAAACCGCATAGGCAATGGCTACTCCAGTGTTAGTTACTCCAAAAGCGAAGAACAGAAAATAGGCGGTGGAAGTGTTCATATCAGGAATGAAAACAAATAGTGAACTCAGAATTACACCAAAAATTGCTGATGCAATCATCAAGGGTTTACGACGCCCAATGCGATCTGAAATCCAGCCGGAGAGAGGTCCGCTAATCCCCCAGCCAATGAAGATCAATCCAGTTGCAAAAGCGGCTGAATGGGCGGATAAGCCTCTTCCATATTGTAAATAAGCCGGACCAATTGCCTCACCAATCACCGCAGTAGGCCCGAATAAAAATCCGGCATAAAGCGCATTCAGCCAGGTTTGACGATGCTTGAGCACTATCATCAGGCTTTGAAAAATACTAAGTTGAGAAGCCTGCTTTTTGATTTCCCGGCGGGGAATTCCAGGTTGATCCTGGACAAACTGATAGAGTAATCCAGCGAGCGCAATGAATAGAAAGGCAATGATCAGCATACTATGACGCCAGCCGACATTAGCGACCAGGAAGGACACAGGCGCTTCACCTGCAGCGGCCCCCAGCATGCCCAGAGCCTGCGTTAAACCGGATAATAAACCGAGCATCGCGGGCGGAAACCAGGAAGTGGCCAGTCTTAAAGAACTCACAAAGGCAAAAGCGGCGCTAAAACCAATCAGCATACGCCCCAAAGAAGCCACCAGCAGCCCATCAGCCAAACCAAAAACGCAACAGCCCAGGGCGGTAATTAAAGACATTACAGTTAATATGCCGCGGATACTCAGGCGATCAACCGTTAATCCCACAGGAATCTGCATGATGATATAGGGAATGTAAAAAGAGGCGGTCAGAATACCAAATCCCGCTTCGTTAATGCCAAAATCAATTTGCAGGCTGCGATGCATTACTCCAGGAGCAACACGAGCCATGTAATCTGAAAAGTAAAAAGCGGCAGCCAATCCCCAGACCAGCCAGGCAAAGGCCAATTGCTTTTTATAACCTATTTTTTCATTTTGAGAGAGGGCGATTTTATTCATATATTCACTGTGGTTGCTAAGTTAGTCCATTAGAATCTATCACGCGATTTCAATCACAAAAACTCGTCACTATGATTAAAACATCAGCAGACTTGAGTTTACATTATACTGAGAACCGGTCATTTTTCAACAATTCTACATAGTGCTCAAAAGCGAGCACAAATTCAAGTTTAAATTGCTAATGCCCTCATTTGAAGCGCGGTAGCTAATGCCAGTCGCGTGGTTCCAGTGGAATAAGAAACCACATGATGAGATATAAAAGAAATGCAGCCCCACCTAATAGAAAGAACAACACAAAGGCAAAACGGACCCAAAAGGGATCGACGCCAAAGTAGACCGCCAGCCCTCCACAGACACCCGCTATTTTCTTGTCCCTGCGCGAGCGCCACAACTTTCGATAAGGTGGTTTAGTTGGTTCCATATTATTCATATAAGCAATGTAAATAAATGAGTGTAACAGGCTTGTCTGGTAAAAATAAAGCGGGGGCGTTTTTAGAAATTTAATCAATTTTTAAACATGTAAGCCAGATATTACCATGATTGATTGTTTTGTGTATAATATGCCCAGCATGCCAACCATAAGAACAATACTGAAGTCTTGGGTTGGTCTTATTAGTAAGTTATGAGGAAAATCATGGCGGGTCAAAATCAAAAACCACTTCTTCGCAACAAAAAAAACATTATCGTTATGGATAGTCTCAAAAAACCCTGGCAAGAATTACAAGCTCTTTATATCCGTAAACAATACTGTTCACAAGCGAAGTCGCCAGAAAGTATCGCCTGCGAAAAAACGATTGCTTCATTAGACGCTGAATCACTCTCCAAAGCCTTGCCTATTGCTGTGGATAAAACAACACCTAACCCTTTCCCGCGTGATCAGAAGCTTTATGACTTCTGTAACAACCTTGCCAGACAACTACTGGCCAAAAATCCTCTTGAAGATGAGGATATCAGGAATATTTCCCGTGCCGTCCTTATTGCCAATCAACACCATTTACTGGCTTTTCTGAATGATAGCCACAATGGAAGTGAAAGGGATTTTTTGTCCTTCATTTTCTGGAAAATCTGTCTTTTGAAAGGTGCTAAAAAGGGTGAGGCGCAAACCACAATACTCAAAAATCAATTTAATAAAATCCTTTGGAACACCTTTGAAGAGCTATCTTTTGCCAAGGTAGAGATCGATTACTCCACAGTCTCGGAAAAATTACTGATGGAAAGACGAGATACCATTGGGGATTATCTGACTGAAGACAAAATCAGGGAATATGAAGAAGCAGGTTTTGTCATTCAGAAAGTGAATGTGGTGCCTGAGAAATTTACCCCAAAGATCATAAAAATCGATGCGCAAAAGGAACAAATGATCCAAAATGCAAAGAATATTGACCGGAATTCAACAATTGTTATTGATGTTCAGACCAATAAAGTTCTCGCTGTTTTATTAAAAAATGCAATCAATAAAGAAGAAAAAGAGTCCGTTTCCACTTCTTTACAGGAGTTACCGCTCACAGTATTTGCTGGCGGTTCTGATCTCAATCGAAAAATCAGACAACAAAATCCGGGAAAGCCAATAGGCAGTGCCAGCTTCGGTTATATCCGTCATTATGCCGGACAGGAGAATCACCTGGCTTATCATACGTTTAATACACAGCCCTTACTCAAAAAATTAGGACTGCTGAGCGACAAGTTGAATCTGCAGTTTAAAATGTTATTACCAGCAACCTTCAGGCAGACTGCAAAGGCAATGATCCCTTTCAAAAAAGCGGGGTTAATGCTGACTCCAGATAATATTTATACCACGGTACAATACAATCGGGGAGCAATGCAGGATTTGCATCGAGACACCGATCCTGCAAATTACAGTGTGATATTAGGCGTATCCTTAAACCCCAAGGCGGCGATGGGCGCCGGCACCTGTTTTTTTGAATGGAACGACCCCGTAACCAGCCAAATTCTTCGCTTTAACCTGGACGACTGCGATGCCTTGATTGCTGATACCGATTATCTCCATTGTGTTTATGGCTCCTCTGCAGGCGCTAAAAAAGCGGATTTTACTACTGACCGGGCTTCTTTGGTTTTCTATACCCATAATGGCCTGAAAAGATCCAGAGTCTTTTATGGCTATGATTCGGATGCCGAGCATTATCCCATTCCCGAAGAAACCATTATGAAGAATGATCCTCAAGGAGAGCGAATCACAGTTCTGGCTCGAGATTATACCATTCCCTATGATTCCGAGAATCCTGAACACAAGGATGAAAAAACCAAAAGTATCAGCAAAACAACATGGTACAAACGAAGGCGAGCAAAAAAAACAAATGAAAACAATGAGAGAACCATCGAATCTGCAAAATTGCTTTCATCGCTTTTTGAAAAGGCAGAAGAACTGGCTCCCTCAGACGAAGAACGATCTACCGTGATGAGCACGGTTTATGACAATGAGGATGAAGAATCTCAAAGCGTTTGCAGGGCCGCAAAACGTCGCCGTAAAGACAAAGAACCCGAGCCGGAAATACTGGAGATGTCAACGAATTCCGAATGCTCCGATCCTGAAATGGAAGACGCAATCGAGATTTGCGCTCAAACGCTCACAGCGCTTTCAGCAAGCCAGAATAAGAGCGTTTTCAGTACAGAACTCCCGATAACCCGTAAGCAGAGAGGTATGATTACGACAAGCTACAGCGGTACGTTATTCAATACAAACCTACCGATAACCCGCAATCAGAGAGGCATGGTTTCGACAAGCTGCAGCAGTACGTTATTCAATGCGAACCTACCGATAACCCGCAATCAGAGAGGCATGGTTTCGACAAGCTGCAGCAGTACGTTATTCAATGCAAACCTACCGATAACCCGCAGTCAGAGGGGCATGGTTACAACAAGCTACAGCGGTACATTATTCAATGAACAGGCACCTGCTCAAGCTGGTACGAGAACGTCCGATCTTGACGTCGAGGCAAATGATTTACAATTGTAAAGTCATTCATGAACGAAAGTTTAATCCAGAGTGCCGACGGCGTCTCTGGATTTACGTATAGCCATTACTTGATATTAGTTTGCTCTTTCAGCCCTTCTTCAATGATCGAAAGTCCAATTTCCAAATCGCTCAATTGAGTAGTCAATGGCATCAACAGGCGAATTACATTCCCATAGGTTCCGCAGCCAAGCACCACCAATCCACGTTCCAGGCAAAAGCGTGCTAAACGGGCAGTCGCCTCCTTGTCAGGCAATTTGCCCTCTCTATCCTTTACCAGTTCAATGGCCCGCATAATACCCAGGCCACGAACATCCCCGACAATAGGGTATTTTTCTTTGAACTCTTCGAGTCTTTGTTCAAGTACCGCAGCGAGAGCGGCCACATTAGACAGGATATTACCCTCTTCGAACAACTTAAACACCTCAAGCGCCGCAGCGCAGCTTAAGGGATTTCCTCCAAAGGTTCCCCCTAAGCCTCCTTCCATGGCGGCATCCATCATTTCAGAGCGCCCGGTTACCGCGGCAATAACGGTTCCGCCGCCTAAGCCCTTGGCGGTGACCGTGAGATCAGCAGCCGCCACGCCCAAGGTGTCCATCGCGAACAGATTACCAGTTCGTCCAAATCCTGACTGAATTTCATCTGCAATTAAAATGATCTGGTTTGCTGTGCAGAATTCGCGAAGTTTTTTAAGATAGGATGCAGGAAACCGGAGAAAGCCTCCCTCGCCAAGGACAGGCTCAAGAATAACCGCTGCCACATTCTCCAGGCCTACACGAAAATTGACCAATTCAACAAAGGCCTCAAAAGCTTCTTTTGCGCAATCCTGCCCACACCAGCGATATTCATAGGGAAAAGGAGCAGGATGAACCTCAGAGAGGAAGGGGCCAAATCCATGCTTATAAGGTTTATTTTTTGACGTCAGCGCCATCGCCATATAGGTGCGTCCATGATAGGCATGATCAAAACAAATGATGGCTTGCTTTCCGCTATAAGCGCGGGCAATTTTGACCGCATTTTCAACGGCTTCCGCGCCAGAATTCAAAAGTAATGACTTTTTTTTAAACTCACCTGGTACATGGTGATTCAGTTTCTCACAAACCCTGATATATCCCTCATAAGGAAGGATATTAAAACTGGTATGCATGAATTTTTCTGCTTGCCCTTTGACGGCATTCACAAGGGAATCAGGGCAATGGCCAGTGTTGACTACTCCAATTCCAGAAGAGAAGTCCAGAAACACATTGCCATCAACATCTTCAACAAAAGAGCCTTTTGCCCTTTCCACAAAAACAGGCGTTGCGTGAAAGGGTCCACGTGCGACATGCTCACGGCGCTCTTCCATTAATTGCAGCGATCTCGGACCAGGAATTGCCGTTTTAATTCGAATTTCTTTCATTCATACCATCCAATGGGGGTTTCATCGAGATTAATATTGACCTGCTTCACTTCAAGATAACTTTCAATGCCATACAATCCCAGCTCGCGTCCGGAGCCGCTTTGCTTATAGCCACCCCAGGGCATTTCATTATAGGTCGGGTGGTAATGATTAACCCATAAGATCCCGGCCCGCAATTGCGATGTGACTCGATGCGCTCTCGTCAGATTGTTGGTCCAGACAGCGGCAGCCAAACCATAATTTGTATCGTTAGCAATCTGAATGGCCTCTTCCTCTGTATCAAAGGGAATTACCACGAGAACCGGGCCAAAAATCTCCTCTTTGGCGATACGCATATTGGGTTTTACGTCATCAAAAATGGTAGGCTCGAGAAAATTCCCTTTTGCAAACTCCTGAGCCTGCGGTCTTTTCCCGCCACAAAGAAGTTTTGCACCTTCCTCTATACCGATCTGGATATATTTTTCCACTTTCTGCCGGTGAGCGCTGGATACCAGCGGCCCCATTTTAACGCCAGCACTTAGACCATGTCCGAGTTTAATATTGGGAATTTTTTTCAACATTCCTTCAAGCAATGCCTTGTGAATAGAACGCTCTACTATCAAACGGGAACCGGCGGAGCACACTTCTCCCTGATTGGCAAAAGCACCAAACAAAGCACCATCAATAGCCATTTCAAGATCACAGTCAGCAAACACAATATTGGGATTTTTTCCTCCCAGCTCCAGAGAGATTTTCTTCAGGTTTCCGGTTGCCGCCTGCATAATTTTCCTGCCGGTTGCAGTTCCACCAGTAAACGCGATTTTATCGACCAGGGGATTGCTGCTTAGCTCTTCACCTACCCCCGCTCCGGGTCCGGTTATCAGATTGACAACGCCGGGGGGAAACCCACATTGATCAATTAGTTCAAATAATTCCAGAGCGGTTATTGGAGTTAATTCCGAGGGTTTCAGTATCACGGTGTTCCCCGCCGCTAAAGCGGGAGCCAGTTTCCATGCGGCCATTAGCAAAGGAAAATTCCAGGGGATAATTTGTCCGCATACGCCAATTGGTTCGCGCACTACATAACTGAATGAATTGGCAGGAACCGACATGGTTTCGCCATGAATTTTGGTGGTGAGCCCGGCATAGAACTCAAAACAGTTAGCCGCATCGGCTACATCGTATTCCGCTTCCGCCAGTGGTTTTCCGCAATTCTGGGTTTCAAGCTCAGCCAGTCTGCCGGCATTATCTCGAATTAAATCAGCTAGCTTAAATAAAAGTTTACCGCGATCCAGAGCGGATACTTTTCGCCATTCACTGTTATCAAAGGCTTCGCGCGCAGCCTCAATGGCCAGCTGAGCATCTTCTTTCGTGCTTTCCGGCACTTTTGCAATTAAATCACCATTACCGGGATCAATAATATCGCGGGTTGCTCCCTTTTTTGCCTGGGTAAACTCCCCATTGATATACATTCTATAGGTTTTCATTTCGTAAGCCCCATCTTTCAGTCCATTTGCTTATGGCAATCATTAACTTAACTTTACTGTTTTTATTCAAGTATATTACATCGAACTCAAATTATTTTAGAATCAAAAATAATATATTTGTTTAAATTTTGTTAATTTTAGCTTAATATTACCCCCTTTGAATGAATGATAATTAAGAGGTTGTCTGTATGCGCCTTACGCCGTTACACAAGTATCATATTTTAATGGCTATGATTGAATTTGCTAAACAATGCTGTTCTCCAGAAGAAATAACAAGTCTTATCGACAAATCAGAAATAAAAAACATGTTGCTGCTCATGCAAAATTCTGAGAAACATAATGAGCTTTTCAAAAGTCAAACGGTGCGCACTAAGCGTATTTTATTCGCCCTGCTTTATCAGATTTTTCAAATCTCACCGGAAATTCTCGATTTCGGAACTTTTTTCACTGATAAAAACCTGCAAAAAGTGCTTAAGGGAAAATCGACAAAAGAATCTACAAAAGAAAGTACTGAGCTAATCCAGAAATATGTGAATACCAGACTGGGAGAAGCCACTGGCATAAATCATGGTCAAACGAGCGAACCAGGCTCTCCAAGAGGACAGTTTACAACACCGTTCACGCTTTATAATTCATGCCCCAAATCGCCCCCTTTGTCGCATAGAACAGGGGTAAACCCGGAGAAAAATAGTATTGAATTGCTTTCCAGGAAGGGATTCACCACCATCGAAGACTTTTTTGAGGGTTTATTTTCCATCGATAAGAAAAAAACTGCCGAGTTTATTTTAAATTTAGCGCGCAGAAAAGATAAAGTATTTACACAGGCCTTTGAAATATTTCAACATGCTGAGGGACAAACTCGCCAAATTTCAGAAATTCTGGCTGATCAACTGTCAGATGATGAAATGTTGACTGTATATAAGCACTTATTGAGATATGAAGAATTAATGACATGGTGTCGCGGGAATAACTTACTTATCCAATTGCTTCAGCTGCGATTAGGCAAAGAAGAGCACGCAGGATTTAAACAATTTATTCTGGAGCAGAC
Organism: Legionella sp. 16cNR16C; assembly: GCF_021297775.1. Classification (NCBI taxonomy): domain Bacteria; kingdom Pseudomonadati; phylum Pseudomonadota; class Gammaproteobacteria; order Legionellales; family Legionellaceae; genus Legionella; species Legionella sp. 16cNR16C. The sequence continues at coordinate 1,270,909 of NZ_JAJTMX010000002.1, read as the reverse complement.
TTCTACTTTGACCTCGTTTTTCAGAAACTTAAACATCAATGAAAAGACTTATTCTGTCGGAAGAGCAGATTTTCTGGCAACCCCAGGTGCCATTGAGTCTCTGCAGCAGCAATTTAAAATAGTGATGGAAAACATACTTTCTCCCTCTCGATTCCCACCAGTAATTCAGAAATTTTTAAAATTGGCTTATTTCGATCTCCGGCAGAAGGATTCTGATCTGGCAAACAGCCAGCGAATTTTTCTGGCCTTCATTTTATTGCGTTTTATTAATCCGGTTATTTTTCGGGAAAAGATGAGTACGGATAATTCATCTCTGAAAATTTATCTGAGCATTCTTTATAATGCGATCCAGTCAATTTCCTCGCTAAGTTCGGATAAAGACCCCATTCAAGGGGAGAGAAATGTGCAAATAGAAGTATTTGACCCGGTTACTCGCGATGAAAATTTTAGAAAAATGATATATCAGCAGATTTTCACAGGTCTTCAACTGGAAACGAATGCTCAAACTGAGGACCGTTTAACAAATCCCGCCGAGCAAGCCGGAACAGAGAATCATAGTCTTGAGGTATTGGGTAAATTAGTCGATGATTTTTTTGGTTTAAAACTTAAAGAGAATGGCCATATTGAACCTCGTTCAGAAGGCAGGCGCAAAGCCCAATCGATTTTCAAGGCTTTGCCAGCCATTTTACCTGAAGACTCAGGTACGGCCCCTACGAGTTCCCTGTAAACAGAATACGCTGTGTCATCCGCGCTGCCGCGGATGACGCAGTTTAATGAGCAATCTAGGCAAACTGCTTGTTGATCGAGAGGCTCACCGCTTGTGTACTCAAACGCTGGCTTGTATTAAACGATAGAAGCCCGCCATTGAAGCCCTCGTTTATTTCCGGAGTGAACGATATCACATGGTTTTGTTTATACGTCTCTGTTTTTGAGTAGGTATAATTGAGCATTAAAAACCAGGAAGGATTCAGAAAATACGCAATTCCCGCCTGAACAGCCCCACCCCAAAGCCATTTCTCATCAGAAAAGCCATTTAAATTACCAATGTAATAGCCTGACTGCGTATCTGAACTTCTGTAGACGCTATGCTCAACTTTCTGCAAGGAAGGCCCCGCGCCTAAATAAAGAACGCTATTTTTAAATGAATGGCCTATTAATGCCGGCAGCATCCATTGATTATTCATTTTGGTTTTAAACCCTTCCACGTGAAGCTCATTGCTTACCGCTTCGACAGGATTAAAAAAATGAATTGATGCCGCATTATGAGTCACATTGAATCTTGAGTGCTGATACACCAGCTCAAGCCCCCACAACCAGCCGCTGTTATTGAATGCTCCGAAATAACCCACCTGCGCCATAGGAATCAATTTATCCTCTGACTCAGAATAGCTGTTCCTTGCTCCCGAATAGATTCCCAGTGGCGGAAAACCACTATCTACATTTAATAGAGCCGAGTCACTGGATTTGACTCGCAAGGCATCATAAGCTCCGCCGATGCCAATGAACAATCCGCCTGGACCCGGCGCTGCAACATCACCCATGCTGCCTGCAATCGCTGCCGGAATAAAAAGAGTTAATGCCAATAGGCTAATACCATTGTACTTCATATCAATCGCCGCCTTAGTAGTAACAGTTATTCAAGTTGTCATTGGGACAATTACAGGTTCCAGAGAAGGTTATATGCCCATTTACAATCGATTGCACCGTACTGGTACAGGACGGGGTTCCTCTGATGGTGATTGTCGAACCGGGAAATACCAGATATTGAGGCCAGGTCGAATCCGTGGGTCCTGGTTGGCCGGTACTGCTTGTGGTAATGGTAGAAACCGCTCCTGTGGAAGGGTTGGTTCCCCGTATAATAAGCGTATAGGGGTGGGCAAACCCTACGATAGTTAACAGGCTGCCGCTGGAAAAGCCCTGACAGCCCTTGTTCGCTACCATGCTGTTGACAGGCACCAGACCTGCCGCTTTCTGGAAACAGTTTGAATCAAAAAGCCCGTAATGCCCCTCAGCTGAAGTACTGCCTTTATTAGGCTCATCATAGGCTTCAAATGCCAGAACGGCAATTGGATAACCGGAAAAGGCGACAAAATTCGCAGCGCTCGCCTGATAGAGAGCCTGATAATAAGTTACTGCATTCGCTACACTGGGAAGACATGGTCCAGGAGAGTTACAGGCGTATTCGCCGGTAGAACCGGCTGTTGCCCAGCCTGTTTCGGCAGACATCAGCACTCTTCCTGGCGTGTAAAATGGCTGCTGTGCGGCTGCCGGTAAAGCCGGAGGATTGGCGGAACCTACTACCCGCAGATAATCCCATGCTAATGAGTTCTGTAGTTGGTTCTGAGTGCTCAATGGCGGTGTCCACACAGCATTCGCCGGAGGAACTCCCCATTGAAAGGGATAGGGATCAAAGGCCAGCGGGGCTGTTGGCGAATAGCTATTGACCAGGGCTATCATATCATTTGTAATTTGCACACTGGGAGTAACGAGATTGCCGCTAATCAAAGCCGAGCTGACTGGAGTGCTCAGGCCTGCCCCGGCAAGAGTAGACTGCAGCGCCGCTACTGCGGACGTCAGATAAGTGACATTGGATGTCACGGGATTATTACAAGGCGGAATAACATTCCCTGCCTCACAATAATTTTCATGGCCTGCGAATACCAGAATCACTGTATCATTAAAAACCGCCTGCCCTACTCGCGCAATCACTGCACTCATGGTCGCCTGTGCACAGGGAATGTATCCCTGACCTGCTGAAGGAATTGGACATCCATTTACCGGTGAATCAGCAGGCTGCTGCGGAATCACCGCTTCATAAATAACTTTCATCCCCAGAGCATTTGCCTGCTTGATAATTTCAGCCCAGGAATACACCGTAGTCTGATAAGAACGAACCGTATAAAATCCTGCTTCTCGTAATTGCAGCAGTTCAGCATAGACATTACTGACCGGAGCTCCCGTTGCATCGTTACCGACAATAAACACATCATGATTATTCTGAGCGACATTACCGGCATAATGATTAGGCTGATAATCAACCCCTACCAGATGATTAAAATTATAAGCCGCGTGGCTTGCAGCAGAGCAAAACAGAAAAAACACTGAGAAATTCTTTAGTGCAGACAGCATTGTGATCATCCCTGTACTGAATAAAAACTTAAAGGCGCTGTACTTTAACACGAAAATTCGTAAAAAATACAATAAGATTTCGTTGATTAGCTTTCAAATGTGAATGCATAAAAGCGCAGATGAGGAGTAAGCGCCTTAATGGTCACAATACCTTCCTGGGATTTCTGATGATTAAGCAGTTGATACAGCCTGGCCTGAGAGATAAAAATTTCTGATTTCTGGTGCTGATTATTAATGACTTCAATCTTTCCTCTTTGATTAGAGGAGTTCTCAACGACGAGGAATACCTTTCTCGCCTGATAGTGTAAGGCCAGTTGGCTGCCGGCATCCTCATTTTCAATGTATTGTGGAGTCATTTGCCAATGACCGGTTAACTGCCAATAATGCAGGGGGAGTGCTCCTGAGGGGCTTTTCCGATCGGCTCTGGCAGAACCGAGATAGGTTTCTGGTGTCTGATTTGCAGCGATAGGTACATTAAATTGTGATGCTTCTTTTTTATTAAGACCCAACAGATAACGGATATTATTTTCAATTACATCGTATTCCCCTTCACCGAAATTAATATATACCACTTCCCCTTGCTGATTAATCAGGTAATGAGCAGGCCAATAATGATTATTGAAATTTTGCCAGGTCAATAACTGATTGTCTAAAGCGACTGGATACGTTAATCCAAATTTCCTGACCGCCTCTTTGACGTTATTAAGCTGCTGTTCAAACCCAAACTCCGGCGCATGAATACCGATAACAACCAACCCCTCTTTGTTATACTTTTGATACCAGTTTTCTATGTAGGGTAAGGTCCGTATGCAATTGATACAGGAATAGGTCCAGAAATCCACTAAAACGACCTTTCCTTTCAGCGATCCGAGAGTCACTGCGGGCGAATTTATCCAATGACTTACCCCCACTATCTGTGGTGTCGGATACGACACGGGCAAGCCATTTATTAATTCATTTTTTGTTACCTGTCCAGAAGCACTTTCTCCATTGACAGAAGTCCATTGACCGATATTAATTCCGAATAAACCCAGTAAAGCGAAGCTGATAACCAGTACTCCCATGCTGCGCTTGATTAGAAGACTATGACGATTAATTGCCTTAAGATGACGACTAAAATATCGGCCAAAATAGCCGACCAATAGCAAAGGAATTGCAGTACCAATACTAAATGCCACAATAGTTAAAACGGCTTGCCAGTTTGTTTGTGCCTGGATGACCTGCACCAGGGCGATCGCTAAAATAGGACCCGCACAGGGCGTCCATATTAATCCCAGCAAACTGCCAATAACAAAGGCGCCGCCAGGCTGCTCTAAAAAACGCGCTTTGCTGAGCTGCTGCGCCTGATTGGCTAATCGATTAGTGTAACGGGCGAATTGCTCCTCCAGGATGGGTACAAGCATGATAAATCCCAGTATAAGCAGCAGTAAATATGCAAACCACTGGATTTGATCCAGATGAGCGCCTGTTGCAAACAACAATTGCCTTGAAAGCAGGGAGAAGAAACTGAAGCTTAAAATGAAACCGGAAACAATTTGCAGGGGACGAAATTTTCCACCTGTAAGAGAGGCAGCAAACATGAAGGGCAGGATCGGCAAAATGCAGGGAGAAAAAGCAAGTCCTACCCCTTCAAAAAATGCGAGTGCGGTTTGGATAACATTCATTTTAAAATCGTAACTCCCCAGGTACGTCATCCTGACTCAAACTGCTTAGAGCTGAGCCAGACTCAGGAGATCCTTCACTGCGTTCAGGATGACGTTAGACGATTTGATTGAATTAAAATCGAATGTTAATTGCTTAAATCCTTTTCGCAATTTAGCAAGCGATTTTCTAATTATAGACAGTTACTCTGATATTTGTAGCGCACAGACAGGAGCCCCATTCGGGGCAATCCTGAGCTGATTTTCCAAATTAATATTGCTTGAAAAACTCCAATTGTTCTTTCAATACAAAAGGTGCTGCATCGACATGATCCTGGGACTCACTGACCGATTTAATGTACACAAAATCACTTAACTTGCGAAAAACATCATACGCAATTTCCGACCCATGATAAGGAACATCCTTATCCCCTTTTGTACCCACGAGCAGCAAGGGTGCGGTGGGCGTGAAATCATAATGATTAAACAGTTGTTTAAGCTTTTCTGAGTTGGCGTCACGTTGATTAAGAATTGCATCAAAAAACGAAGGCTGAAGAAGCTGTGCCGGATCTTTTGGCAGGGCATCGAGAATTTCTTCATTACTGTGTTTACCATCAAATAATTCAGAAACGAGAGTGTTGTAAGGAGGTACAAAAATATCATCCAAACTCGTCCAGTAATGTTTATAGTAATGCAGGGAATAAAAGAAATAAGCCATATACGCACTGGCTCGCGGACCTGGCTGCAAAAGAATAAAGCGTATTGTTTCTTCCCAGTCATAGGGAGCAGATCCCAAGGCAACCGCGCTGATTGGCAGATTGCTATATTCTTTTGCCAGGAGCTCAAACATGACCAGCGTTGAAAATCCACCCTCGGAGTAACCGGTCAGATAGAGCTTTTCATTGAGAGAATAATTCAGTTGAGCCGCTAATTGCTTCGCAGCTAACAACATATCTACACTGCTGCCAGCCAGCGTTTCAGGCTGTACATAGGGATGAAGCGGCAACTCATTATCGCCCAGTCCAAGATAATCCGGCATTACGGTCATGTAGCCGCCATGACTGCCGAAAGCCGCGAGAATCATATAGCTTTTTTCCATGCTTCGCGAAGGAACATCATCACGATTAAAACGTGTACCATGTTGATAACTAACGACACTCACCGCTTTATCGGTAACTATGGGCATTGCCACCAGACCAGAGGCGATCGTTATCCTGCCATCCGGATCGAGGGTTTTATAATGGATTGAGTACAGATTCAGATCGTAATCAGCCTCAAGTGTATCAAGAGGCACTGTTTTCTGCAGCACTAAACGGGCTGCACTCTGAGGAAACATTCCCAGATACAGATGATCCACAAGCTGACCTTTTTCCGTATCCTGAATACTGGCATTGCCATGGAAACTCAAGATACAGAGAATTACACCCAACATCCTTTTTGCCCACTGTCTTGGTGACATTGCTAATCCTTTTAGAAAAAAGGCAAATGATGGCATTTTCATCTTGGGAAATCAAAGGTTATGAAAATCAATGATAGGTAAAAAGCGAAATGTCGGGCGAAGCGCCCGACCTACAATCAGCTCATCCAAAAATTGGTAAACACTCTACGCGCATCATCCACAGTCTCTTGCATGCCCTGGAAGAACGTTCCAGCCATCTCACGGAAGCTCATGTGCTGATAAGCACCAGCAAGCAGACTTTTGGCAAATGTGCGGTTAATACTGGGTACAATCCGGTAAAATATTGTTTTTAACTCGTCAACACTTAACTCTTTCTGAAAATCCTGCAGAGCTAGCAAAGCTTTATTCATGCGAACAAAATGTCGAGTTGGATGACCGGTCTGGAGCGCCATATTAATATGTTTTTCAAACAAGATATTTACAGATTGACCCGTTTTTACAAAGAGCGGGAGTTCTTTGACTAACGCGGCGAGTGATTCAATTTCAAGCGGGCTCAAAGCTTGTAAACTCATTTCACCAAAATCATATAAACCAAGTTCTATACGATTTCCCTCAATGATAATGCGCAATTGATTGCCATGCCGGTCACAATCATATTGCCCGCCGCTTAAGATTAAAGTTAACTCCTTTTCCATAACCGCTAAAGCAATGGCTTTGCGAATCGCTTTCTCTTCAGCGGTATTACCTGGTAAATCATTGTATTCCACACCCGGCATGCGGCTTAGTACGCGGTAACCTGGACCACTGGATAAACTCTCGGCGGTTTTGAAAACCACTTTAAATACCCTGCCAGCAACTTTTTTCTCCAATAAGCTATGATGATATAACTCATGAGCTCTCTTATGCTGCTCATCGCCCGTGAGGTGATCAAGCTCACAATGCGACATTGCTTCCGCTTCCTGGATAATATTCAAAAAAGACTGTTTTGCTTCAATTACCTTTGGATGCTGGCAATGAAGAATGGTTTTTGCTAATTGTTGAAAGCCTTTTTCCGCCTCTTCTCTGGCATTGTCTCTCAATAATAACAATACCTGCTGCTCCCCTGTCTGTGTAGTCAGCTCCAAAGCCAGATTATAGGAAGCAGAGCCTAACAATCTGCCGATACTGGCAATGGATTGTCTTTGTTCATTAGTTAATACCGTTTTTATCAGGCGCCAGAGATGCCAGCGGTGGGGGGGATTGGCTCGCCCCTTCACATGGGAAAGATCCTGTTTCATGCTTAAAGGGGTATCCGGATGGGAGTGAATCGCCTGAGCCAGTTTAATATACGCTGGTCCCAAATGTTCGCACAGGGTCGCAATTTTACGGCCGATCGAATAAGTCTCATGGCATTCATTGCTGGTAACGAGTAAACCAGCAAGTAGATATTGACGCTCATATTTATTAGCCACATGTAAATAGGCGCTTAATAAGCTCAAGGCGATTCCGGCTTCTGGGTCTGTATCGGCATCAGGAAATAGTTTGTTCGATATGTTGTTAAAACCCTCTTGATAAGCGTTTTTACGGGAATCCTCATCCATCTCGTCCTCAATGGTAATTATTACTCCATCAAGCACCACTGCCCGTTCCTGTATCCGTAAATCCCAAAACAGATTATAAATATAAGTCAGCGGAAAATATAAATCTTCAAGCGAATCGTTGTCCTTGAAACCAAAATTGTCCAAAAACTTAGCTTTCCGGGGATGGTTGGCGACATAATTCATAAATCGCTGGATAGAATCCTCGCTAAAAGGCGAGGAGATAAATTCAAGCACTTCCAATTTATCCTGGCTATTGGAAATAAATGTCTTAAACGCATCTAACACGTAACTATAGTGAGTGCTCTGTTCTTTCAGCTGATGCTGATTAACTGTTGGCTCAAGCAGGTTTTCAATATGTACGCAAATGTCATGCTGCGCTTCAATCTTATCAGCCAATCTATCAAAAAAATAAACGACATCGGTCCGATGAAAACCAGCATGAAACTGAGTCAATAAATTTTTGATAGCATAAGCATAGGTAACAGAACCCTGGTCTTTGCTATAGTGTTGAACCAGTCTTTTCACGAGCTCATCGATAAGCTTTTTAAATAAGCCGCGATCTTGCAGTGGAGTCAATTGTTTGTGCTTATCTAAAAAGGAAGCCAGATAGAAAAAAGCATCTTCAAATGAAGAAATCTGCTGAATTCTGGTTAAAATCAAATGACCGAAGTCGGCTCTGAATTGCAGATTTGGAAAAGCCAGCAATTGATCAAGAATGCGATACAAATTAATACACTGTTCAATCGTTAATTGGCACTCATCAATAGAAGCCCATCTTATCCCAGAAAAGAAACTACTTTTTTTAGAACAGAAGAAAACCGCTGAATCCAAGGAGCTGAAAAAAAAGATGAGATCCTGATAAGTATCATCAGAAAAAATAGAGCGTACCCCTGAATTGTTGAAGTGGGTTTCAAATAAAGGGCCCGCCTTGACATAACTTCTTTTAGAAATGAATACATTGATTAAATTAAACAGGTTAATTTTATAGGAATCATTGTTAAACCCAAGCATCTTAAACAATAATTCTTGCTGATTGATATCAAAGAAATCCAATAGCCCTTCCATTTCAATCGATGAAAACAGGTAGTGGTACGCTATAATAAATTGAGTATATATTGAATCCTCATCAAATTCGCAAGAGTTAACCAGTTTCTGAAAGCAGAATTCATCCTGACTTAAAAAAAACTGTCGCACAATGCCCTGCTGTTGCTTATTTCCCTTGGCGAGATTGGATAAATAAGTGAGTAAAACCAGAGCACCTGGCGTATTTCCTGAGTCATGGTACCCAAAACTTTTAAAATGAGGCAGGTTAATTTGAATAAAAAGCGCGAGATCCTGAATTTCACCATTTTGCAACATGCTGCAATCCAGTTGTAAGGGATTAATATCACTATATTTTTCATCCACAAAATAAGGATAAATACTAAATACTGCTTCGCTAAAATAATTTGACTTGCCCACTGGACGAGGGATAACCTCGTCGAAACTCGCCTGGTAAGTACCAGCCCAAAGTTCAGGGATTTGAATCAGCTTATCCCGGGAGATGAATTGATACAGTAAAACCTCCTTAGTAACCCCCATAATCCATAAACTTTTCCAGAGCTGAATAGCTTGCGCTTGCTCATTGCATAAAATCCAGTTTAGATGTCTTTCATACTCTTTCGCATCATTAAACGCAGGCCAGGCAATTAATTGACCTATATCTGAATAAAAACGGTCTAAATTGTGAAAATTAAAATTCGGTTGATAATGTCTGTCATTATAAAAATTACAATGGCCATGATTCACGATCTTGGGATAAGTTGCCAAAATAACCTGATGAGCAGATTGAGCTTGCTCAAGTGTTGTAGCTTGTTTAAAGGCTAACATGGCTTTATACATGGTATAAAAATAGCCATAAGGAAAAAGTATCGGTTTCGTAACCGATTGATCAGCGCCGCATGCAGATTTATAAAGATAGGAAAAGCTCGAAATCTCAAGATCATGGGCTTGTTTTAATAAACGGTGAAGCTTTTCTTCACTTTCCGGTAGAGTGTTTAATAGCTGGCAAAACTCCTTTAACCGAGAACTCGGCACTCCTGTTTTTTCAAAAGGAATTAATTCGTATGCTAAAGAAGGCAATTGCGCAATTAAATAATCATATTTATCTTTAATTGTTCCTGTGTCGGGAAATTCAGAATAATAAACATATTGTTTAAGAGACTTAATGAATCCAGCGGTCTCATCACTGAGCCCACTACGAACCAAGTCAGCACTATCATTACTTTTCTTTGAAGACTGGGCGAGTGAGGTACGGAAGAGTTTAAGACGCTCCTGAAACATAAATCTGTCTGGCCTGGAGTGTCCGGAGTAGCCATAGCAGGCAGAATGCCAGTTGAAATTGTCCGCTGACTGATACACTTTACAAACTTGAGGCGCTTTCTGCATATACTCAATAATCACATCAGGATTAGCGCAGACAATACTGGCTTTCTGATCAAAACTGGCCAGTTCACCAGCGGTACAGAACCTGAATTGATAATTCGTTTGTTCAATATAGATAAGCTCATGCGCGACAGCAAAAACAAGTTGATTATAATCAAAATCCGGTTGAAGCAAGTACTGTTTATGAATAGCAATAATGGGTTGCTTAAACCCATGACAAGTAAAAACCGGGGCATTGCCTGAGTGAGCAATGGCTAAACAGGACTTTCTTGAAAAACGCTCAGCTCCTGCATTGCCTAGTAATTGCTGGGCAAAGGGCAGTAATACTGAATGGTCATCAATGATTGTCAGATCATATTCTCTGGCAATTCTATCCTGCAGATCAGGCGCATTTAATGCGCCTGTAATACGTAGATATTCCTTCGTATGATCCTGATACTGGGCGGTTGAATTACTGTGATCTGTTTTCTCATATTTTTGAAAAATAACTTGTTCGGATTGATTAGCGAAATCTCTTGCCTTCTGCTTTCTGACTGGATCTCTAATTTCGGTATTTACCCCTTTTCGAAGCAGAGCTTCCACGCGATGCATATTATGATAGACCGTTTCAATCATTAATGCGGTATACCCCTGGCAGGTCGCATTCCTGTCAGCACGATCAATAAAATAATTAAACGCTTTATCCGAGCATGCTTTCATCGACAGGTAGGCTAAAACGGCGGCATTGGCTGGATGGTTTAATGAGGCGCCGTTTTTTTCCAGTAATGCTACTGTATCGAATTGCTCGAGTGCTGCTGCAACCATTAGAGGACTGACAGCAGCTTCATCGACCTGATTAATATCAGCACCCTCTCGAACCAATCGCTCAATCAAAGCAGGCTGATGATGAATAATTGCAAGAATAAGGGGGGTAAAACTTTCCCTGTTAAAAGGCCAGGTTTGATTAATATCATAGCCATGATCAATCAGCAATTTGATAATAGGCAAATCAGGTTGATTGGTATCACAGGCTATAAACAAAGCCTTGCCGTTATCATCAACAACGCCCTTTTCTAACAGCGCTTTTACCTGATTCATATTCTTGGTTTTAATTGCCTGAATTAAGTCCTTTTGCCGCTCAAGAACCAGTCCTAACTGACCAGGGTTTTGGCAAAGGGTTTGAATTAATGCATCTGATTTAAAGCGGCTGATTTCTTTTTTATCTATCCATTGAGGGGCAGTCTGATACACTGTTGGAACAGGTTTTAAATGATCATCTTTCGTTTTTATCCTGATGACTGTTTCACTAATCTGCTCCGATTCAACGGTGACGACCGGACAAATTTCCATGGATTCAAGACGGACACCTATCATGCGAAGTAATACCGTATTTAAATAGTCATTATCCAATGCCTCAACCGGGGCTGTAATCGTCTGATAATAACTGGTGTTTGTACTGGTAGTTCGTCTTTTTTTGGAAATCAGAATGTTTTTATCGCTTTCAACCAAAAGATAAGCGCTGCGTTTTTTATTGTTTATAGCGGGGTTTGTTAATTGCGATCCTTCACCAGGCTGTAAGCTATTTTCACTCAATGGCTTGAGCAGCTCAACAGCGCGGTTATTGCAGACTTGCCGGGCAACAGCTAACAGTGAAGGCTGTCTATTAATAACCTCCATTGAAGAATAACAACCCAGCTCAAGCAGCCATGTTAAAACCTGGGCATTATTTTTCTCAATCGCCGTTTTTAACCAACCATACTTCTGTTCAGCCGTTGCATGCTCAATATGATGAGGATTAAAGCCTTTCGCATTTAAATAATCAATCATATCTTTGGCAATCAGCTCAGGCTTATCAACAATAAACTGCAAAAAATCTGCAGCAAAATTATTCACTTCATAGCCATACTGAATAAATAAATCCAGCATGTATTTATCCGCTTGGCTGACAGCGATAATTATCGCCTGTTTCAGTTGTTCTGGGCGATATAAACGCTTTATCTGCCTATCATTTTTCTCAATTAAACCGGTCTTTAACATACACTCTACAACGGCATGGAGTTTTTTTAGTACCGCATGCTGTAACAGGGTATTGTCTCCATAAACCAATTGGGTATTTGCACCCTTCTCTATTAACAAATTGCATAGAGGTATCAAGTGTGCATAGCCTTTTAAGAGAAGAGCAGCAAGGAAGGTCAGCCCTTCACCCAAATTAAGATCAAAGGGCACACCTTCTTCAATCAATTTCTTAGCCGCATTGACATCCCGATCTTTAAAAATCGCTTCAGAAAGCAGTTTTACTTTGGGATCCTCAAGTTCTTTGATGGGTGCAAAGGGTTTAACCTCAATACGTTTATCATTTAAATCAATACGCGAGGGCAGCAAAGCTTCAAAGTTCGATGAACTATAGATGACATGAATAAATGGCTCAATCGATTTAAATGTTTGATCATTCAGGCAAACCTGACGGTAAGTGCCCCCCACCAGCCTTAATTCCAGAATGATATTGAATGCCAGAAATGGCATTAATTCAGCACCTGTTATTACTTCATCAGCGATGGCCACCTCGCGCATAAACTGCCTGCCATCTTTTCTTAAATAATGGTAGCGCTTTTTATTATCACCACTAACAACACCAGGGTGATTGCTTACATAGTGAATTGTTCGCTCTGTATCATAAATTTGGGAGCGTATACCCTCTGTTTGAGTAGATAAAAGGTAATTAGACCAGTGCGAACTGATCCATAATCCCCTTAATTTATCACTTGCCTGGCTTTTTTTCAGAAAGGGGCGCAGAGGAATGCGAATTTCATACCCTTCAGTTTGATTTAAAAAATCAGCTGCAGGGCCATTTGGCCCAGTCAGGGTGCCAAACACATTATCTGTTTTTCCAGAAAGTGTGTCCGTATGAGAGGTTGTGTTATTATGTGAATCAACATTTCGCTTATCAACCGATTTCAAAACATTCCCATCAGCCTGAATAAGGGGATACGATCTGGTTACATGTTTGATAGTCCATTCAAACTGATTCAGTAAATAATCATAAAGTCCTTTTTCCTCATTTAGAAGTAAATGCACTTTAGTGTATTCCTGCTCCTGCGGCGTCAAACCATGGCCGGCTCTTAATTCGTCTTTCAGTTTTTCCAAACTGTTCTTTGAACTATCTAAAGGTGAAATCCGGGTTATTTTTCTAGTGAGGGAATGTGATCGTCTCGCAAAAAAACTGCGCTGCAAAACAGTTACCGCCTGCGTTAATTCGGGGGAAGCCTTGATGCGAACTGCCTCCCTGATTATTGCCAGCTGTTCCCTGGCTGCTTCAGCTTGCTGTTGATTGGCAATAACAAGAAAAGGCGTTTTGACTGCATTTTCCAATAAGCTGATGGTCTTTGCGATATCCTCTACCGCCTGCGCTTTTAAATCACGCCGGGGGATAACCCGTTCAGGGCTATTATTATGTAAAAAATAAGGGGTTCCGGTCACTTCACAGCTTGCTCTGGCGTACTCTAAAATAATATCGCTTATCGCATCAATGCTGCCATTTTCAAGCATTGACTTTAAGTTGGTTTTATTGGCTTCAGCAATTCTCTCTTTATCAGGAAAACAACGTACAAGATCAGTATGATGGCTCAAATGCAGGCAATTTTTTGCCAGTTGTAACTTTTCCACTTGCTGTTCACCAGCAAAGGCAAGCACCAGTTGCTGCTCTCTACCTTCAAAAGACTGGTAAGTATACTCAACACAATAGGCGATGGTTTGAACGAGGTGTTCGTTAAAGCCAACCGCTAAGGCAATCGCTTTAAATAACTCTGCTGAACGGGACTGATTACTGCGATCTTCAGCACCGCTTCGCTCATTGGTTCGCCCTGCCCTTAATAGAAAAGCCGCCAAGTGCAATAGTTCCCCCTCTTCAAGGGTCAACTCGACTACCGCTTGCCGGTAGTGCTCCATTCCTTGACTTTTAACCAGCTCAAGAAAAAAACCCAGGTTCGTATATTGTCTGGCCGCATGGGCGCTATCATGATTGGAATGATAAATAATAGTGTTATTACTGCGAATCTTGTCGTCCGGGATATCCGCATAAGGCTGATTAATTACCTGTTTAACAAGTATTTGATAAAATGCGAACTTATGATTCTGATCTAACCAATACGATTGAAAATTCGGATCTATGTCGAGCTGAATCTGAAATGAATTGCCTAAACTGGAACAAGAATCAAAAGTTAATCGCATAGGGATATCGCCTCACCAACACGCAGTGCGCAAATATTACACACTCATGGCAAAAAAAGATACTACTCTATCAGATATGCCGAGTATTCATGTAAAAGACTTTCAGCCGAATACGCAGGCCGTTCGTAGAGTTGAGCGGAAAGGATTTTGTCTTGAGATTGGAGCAAGATAATATTAATTTAAAGTTTTTTGCAGGAATTTACATTCGTTTTAGCGAACTACCTGCAAAAAAAGAGACTTTATAAATCAATGTCCAGGGTGCAATTTTCTACACTAAGTTCCCCGTCTCTGAATTTTGTTAAATTGGAGGTAACATTGCCACTAAATGCCGGGTTTAATCTAAACCGAATCACCAGTGTATTATCACCTTCTTTGACCAATCCGGTGTTTGATTTGCTATCATTGATTTGAGTAAAAAGGTAAGAATATTTAGCATATCCATCATCACGAGCCACCAAAATATTTTCAGAGTCTGCCCGGATCTGACATACCGCTTTATACTGCACTCCACTCAGTGCATATCCAAGCTGAACTGGCGTTTGCTTCGGAGCTTTTTCAATAGCTGCGGCATACACTGTGCCGGCAACTGAAAAAGTTAAACTTGAAATTAAAAGTACGCTTTTTAAAAACAATTTTCTGCCCTCATTTGGTTTGGAATTTATCCAAGTGTTTAATTGATGTTCGATTGTACAAAGAAGGTCAATTATTGTCAAACATGGCGCATTTAAAAACACATGGACATTTATAAAGACTGTCTCGATTGATTAGCGAGTACGAGCAGCTACTTCGCCAGTGTCAGACTTTGCATTCAAAATACTCAATATCTTGGCCCATACCACATCAGAATGCAGCATGGACAAAGTATTTCTTTAGCGTGGCGAGCGAGACTATATACTGGAAGCCACTACGATAATTAAAACCAGTAAACCCAGGGCGCGACGAAAATAATTCACTCCACTTGTTATTTCCAGCCAGGCCCATGTAAAAATAAAACCAAATCGCAGCATGCTCCAAAGATGATGAACTTCTGGTTGATTGCTGCTCCAAAGGTAATCCAATACTGCGAATACAAACCACAGGATTAACGGCCAATTAGGGAACTGAAATATTACAATCCGGTTTTGCTTGTCTCTAAAAAAATCAAGAAATTTATACATGTCTACACTCTTACTCATGAAACAGGAGAGGATTTTAAACAAATGATAACGCTTAGTCGTTAGGCAAAGCAAAGCCAAAAGAAAAGGGCTAATATCAAGTTATTCCTGAAGCGGTTGCTTGTTGATAAATACAACTTTTTCTACTGAAGCACTGAGGTTATGACCGCTGCCTTGCGGCGAGTTAAGGGGAGTTTAAGTTTCTTATGATAAAATTTGTATACACATTAGTTATAAAGGTCATTGAATGCATTATTCGGATACCTATTCTTTTATCAAACAGATAAAAAATAAAGAGTTTGCCGCTCAGTTAAAACAAGATTTAAAAAAATTGGAATTGAGTGCTAATAATCCGAGTTTTATTAATTACTTAAGGGAAAGCCCAAGCGGAAAGGAAAAAGATATTTTTGCTTTGCGCAAAGAGTATGACCTCATGCAATTGAATAAAGTTGTTATGGGCATTGAGGCTATTGAAGCCAATATCCTTAAGGCTAAAAAATATGAAATGCTTGTCAGTGATAGTCTTGCGATCAATGCTATTCAAAGAATTCTGAACGATATTAAGAAAACAGCTAAGCTTCATGCGCTACATTATAACGCTTGGAATAATTATCAGCACTTTCATAAACTTGCTCAAGAGTTTGGAACCCATTATATACCGTTTAATCAATCGAATGATCCGTTTAAGGGATCTGATTTTGCGGGTTACTGTTGGGGACATACTCATCAATATGGAAAACTTGTATCAGAAGGTTTGCTCGATAATCTGTCTCAAGCCTCCAACAAAAAACTGTACAGAACTTTTAAACAAAATTGGACTTTTTCAGACATTCTTTTTAGGCGGATTGGCTGGTATTTTAAAGTTAGTCTGGAAAAACAAATGCGGGAGGCTATTTGGAATGCATTAAAAGATATGGATGAAAAAAGTACTTTCAATTTCAATTTTCTTATTAAGAACCGCGGTTTCCATTCAACCAGTTTAAGAATGGTCGGTGAGGGAATGGAGTATTATGAAAACAATTATGGAGTCGTGAGGTTCAACACGCGAGAGGATGCTGTTAATTTTCTGGCAAGCCATTTGCTCCATGAAGCGAGCAAGGTGGATGGTGGTGAAGTGAGTTTCATTACAGTCTATAAACTTCCTTACTCTAATGATCCAACCCAGGATATGTTTGTTAACTTGCCTGTTGCTAAAATAGAAAAAAAATCCAGGTCAGAAAACCCAGTCGAGCATCCTCAAGAACTGAAGGAAGCCATTGAGGCATTGCAAAATTATATTAACAATTTACAGGCAGATGGCTCTACCAAGGGAAAAATCAAAGCCAATGAACTCCGATATCTGGTTGATGAATTAAATTCCTTGCCTGCTAATGAGGTAAAGTCGAGAGTGGATAACATTCTTGCCAGCAGAGAACACAGCCTTATGTTAAACAGAGGAACAGGATTTTATTTCTTTATGTCAGGTTTTAAAAGCCATAGCACTACAGAAAGCTTATTGCAGGATATTTCCAATGCGGCAGGAAAGTCAGCATCAGTCAGTTTTACTTGGAAATAGTAAGGCGTAAACATATATTCATCCACATGGACACTTGTCATAAGATCATTAGTTTAATCATCACGATCCTTGGTTAATACCATTGTCTTTACCTGGAATTGTCAATTCACCACCATTAATTGTGGAAAAATTGTTGAACTACTACTCTCATTGCAGCACTTGAAAATTCCTGTCAAGCTCGTTTCCGTTTGTGTGATCGGCTACCCAATGCAGTGAGTAATCGCGAGCAGCCTCGCTTTAATATGCACATAGGGCTTTTGAAGTGTTATTAAATGATGATTAAGTATATTAAAATTAACTTTAACTATTTTAGTGTAAATTATAATATACATTATTGATTCATTATTTAGTATTTTTAATTAACGTATCTTATAATATACGTTATATATAAATAAGGTAAACTAAAGAATACATAAGGGGTGGAATTATGAGTAAAAGAACACATTTACCCATTCCAATGCAGAAAGGTTTAAGACGATTGGGCAAGAATATTAGTGATGCACGTCGTCGCCGGCGTATAGGTATGGAGCTTATGTCGGAGCGTGCCGGATTTTCCCGTATCACTTTATCTAAGATTGAAAAAGGCGACCCAAGTGTATCCATGGGTGCGTATGCATCCGCTCTTTTTGTTTTAGGGATGTCTGATCATTTAGCAGGCGTTGCAGATGCTTCTCACGACATTGTCGGACGTGAACTTGAGGAAGAAAATCTCCCGAAAAGAATTAGAACGCCACAAAGCAGTAAGAAGGATGCAAATGAGAAATGAGCAGCCAACAAATATTTGTTTCGATTGAGCTTGGCGAAAAAACGCACAAGGTCGGCAAGCTCTGGTTTCATCAGCGTGGCTCCAGGCAAAGTGCGTCTTTTGAATATGATCCTGACTGGCTGAAACATTCAGAAAAGTTCGCTCTTGATCCAGCTATTCAATTAACCTCTGGAGCATTTCATACTACACCAGACCAGATATTATTCGGAGCTATTGGCGATTCTGCGCCGGATCGCTGGGGACGAGTATTGATGCGTCGCGCAGAGAGTGGGCGAGCTAAATTGGCGAGAGAAGTACCAAGAACATTGTCAGAAGCAGATTATCTGTTGGGCGTTAATGATGAAGCTCGTCAGGGTGCTTTGCGTTTTTCGTTAGCAGATGGGGGGCCTTACTTAGCCCCTAAAAATAAAGAAAGCATTCCCCCTTTGATTAGTCTACCTAAGCTTCTGTCAGCAACTGAACGCTACCTCGATGATGATGAAACAGCTGAAGATTTGAAAATATTATTGGCTCCTGGATCATCTCTTGGCGGAGCACGGCCAAAAGCATCAGTTAGAGATAAAGACGGTCACCTTGCAATCGCCAAATTCCCCAAAAAAGATGACGAGTTTAACGTGGTTGTATGGGAAGCTGTTGCGCTGACTCTTGCAGAAAAAGCCGGTATTAAAACAACAGAATGGCGTTTAGAACCAATCATGGACAAGCCAGTGCTGCTTTTGCGCCGTTTTGACCGCCAATCAGCCCAGCGTGTTCCATTTCTGTCTGCCATGAGTATGTTGGGTGCAAAGGATAACGATCCTCACAGCTATCTGGATATTGCTTATGCCATTATGCAAAACGGTGCAAATCCAAACAGTGATTTAGAAGAACTGTGGCGGCGTATTATCTTCAGCGTGCTGATATCAAACACAGACGATCATTTAAGAAACCATGGATTTTTATATGAGCGCAATAAAGGCTGGAGGTTGTCACCTGCCTATGATGTAAATCCAACCCCCGTTGAAATCAAAGCACGTATGTTATCAACCTCGATAAATTATGATGACCCAACAGCTTCTATCGATTTAGCGCTTTCCATAATTGAAGACTTCCGAATAAAGAAAGCAACAGCGCTTAAAATTATAAAAGAGGTCGCGCTAGCAGTGAGCGAGTGGCGATCTGTAGCTACGCGATTGGGTTTGATCAAGAGGGAGATTGACCACATGGCTTCAGCTTTCGAACATGAAGAACTGAGAAAACAAAGATGGTAGCTATCCCATATTATTTCCACTTGAGATCATCGACATGCGGAGTAAAATAATACCCTTTTTTTATTCAGTGAAGCTTTGAAACCTAAAACCAGTTCATCATAATAGCGGCCTCAAAGAGCAACTCTTTATTAAACTCAAGATAGAGACCATGCAACTGCAAATATTCTTCAATGGTTTGTCCTGTACGCTCATTGATTGGCGGAAGTAAGTTCATTTCTTGATAATTGTTATGAAGGAGTGCATCACCGAATGCCAGATAGATAAGGCGGCTCTTTTCTCTATACTTGTGAGTCATATACCATAAAGCAAATGCTAATGTGAAACGGATTATCACATACCAGCGGGTCAAGGCATTCAACTCTTTTTTTATAATGTGTCGAACAGCATCCTCACCCAGCTTGAAGATATTTTTTAGTGTTTCAAGAATGAATTCCAAGGCATTAAGTAATCAGGAAGAATGCTCCAGCAAAAGTTACTGATCATATTGTTATTCTGGATATGCATGATAGAATATTGAACATTTTATCTTTTGCTGTTGCCCAATGAGTTTCGATTATTATTATTTGAATCAGCTTAAGAAAAATAATCCAGCATGGCGCTTATTGCAGGCGGATCATGCGCCATTGATAGCCAGTTTTCTACACAAAGCTTTCATTCAAACTAATGAACGCATTTTGGCTCAATCTCAATTGGTTTCTATTTTAGATGATGTATTGTTTCAACTAAAAAATGTAGATGGAGCTGCGCTTTTTTCAAAGTCAGCACTCTCTTATTTGGATGACTGGTCGCAAAATAATAAGGGCTGGTTACGAAAGTTTTATCCCCAAGGCTCTGATGAGCCTCATTATGATTTGACCCCAACGACTGAGAAAGCATTGGTTTGGCTTGAAAATTTAGCAGAAAAAAGCTTTGTAGGCACGGAGTCCAGGCTTTTGATCATTTTTGAACTACTGAGGCAAATTGCTCATGGCGTAGAAACCGATGTAGAGGTGCGTATTGCTGAACTTGAGAAAAAGAAACGTGATATCGACAAGGAAATTCAATCTCTTCACGTGGGCGATCTTGCAGTAATGGATGATGCTGCCTTAAAAGATCGATTCTTTCAAGTGCAGTCGACCGCGCGGGAATTGTTGAGTGATTTTAGAACGGTAGAGCATAATTTTAGAGTGCTGGATCGAGATGTCCGCGAGCAGATTGCGTCCTGGGATGGGAGTAAAGGCCAATTATTGCAACAGATTTTTGGTGAGCGGGATGCCATTTCAGATTCGGCTCAAGGCCGCAGTTTCAGAGCCTTTTGGGACTTTTTAATGTCTCCAGCAAGCCAGGACGAATTAAGTGCCTTGTTACAACAGGTGACGCAATTAGAGTCTCTGGCTGAATTTGTCAAGGATACGCGTTTACAGCGGATACATTTCGATTGGCTTGAAGCTGGAGAGTATACGCAAAGAACCGTTGCTAAATTGTCGCAG
Organism: Legionella sp. 16cNR16C; assembly: GCF_021297775.1. NCBI lineage: Bacteria > Pseudomonadati > Pseudomonadota > Gammaproteobacteria > Legionellales > Legionellaceae > Legionella > Legionella sp. 16cNR16C. The sequence continues at coordinate 1,250,337 of NZ_JAJTMX010000002.1, read as the reverse complement.
CAATTGAGACGCTTTTTAGATGATCAGGCCTATCTTGAGAATAAAAGGATCATCCAGATCCTGGATCGTATTAACCTTCATGCTTTGCAAGTTAAGTCATGCCCGCCCAAAGAGGACTTTATGAACATGGATGAAGCTTCCCCAGCCTTGCATGTGCCTATGGGCAGGCCTTTGTTTACCCCGCCGACCAAAGTCAAGTTGCAAACCCATATGTCTACAGATGAGCTCGACAATATTGTATCTGAGACTTTATACAACCAGATGGTGGTTGATAAAGAGGAGTTAATGGCACAAATCAAGCGTGCACGAGGACTTGCTCCACAGATAAGCTTGGCTCATGTAATACAAACATACCCTTTAGAGCATGGTTTGGCCGAACTTGTCACTTATTTATCTATTGCAGCCAATGATAAACATGCAGTATTTGATGAAGATATTAATGAGGTGATTTCATGGTTTGACGAGCAAGGTATCGTGCGCCAGGCCTCTCTTCCAAGAATTATTTTTACCCGGACCTGACATGAATCAAGAATCCAATACTCTGTCTCTGGTTTTAATTAAACTGTTTAAAGGTGTTTTATATTTAGAGGAAGAACCATCCTTATGGCAGCATTTGCTTAAACTGCAAGCAAAAGTGCGAGATTATGTGCGGGTTATTGGTTTGGATTTAGTGTTGCTGGAAGATGAGGGAATTGCCTGGCTTAAACCTAAAATTGTTGAAGACGACGAGGAGCCTTTGCCCTCATTAGTGCCTAAACGTCAGCTGTCCTATCCCGTCAGCTTGTTGTTAGCTCTTTTTAGACGAAAACTGGTGGAGCATGATGCCAGCAGTGGGGATTCACGCCTTATTCTGAATAAAGAAGACGTTGTTGAGCAGCTTCGTCTGTTCTTACCACCCGGAAGTAATGAAGCCAGAATTATGGATCAGATAGATACTTATATTAATAAAATTGTTGAGCTTGGCTTCGTGCGCCGTTTACACAATGACAGTTCAAAAATCGAAGTAAAGCGTATCATTAAAGCCTTCGTTGATGCCCAATGGCTGCATAATTTTGAACAAAAATTGGAAGCCTATGCACTGCATGCTGGCGCAGCGCAGGGAGAGTAATCATGAGTGGATTTCGTCTACAGCAAATAGAGGTATTTAATTGGGGTACTTTTCATCAGCGGGTATGGCATTTAGCGTTGGAAGGCAAGAATGGTTTGCTGACAGGAGATATTGGTGCAGGAAAATCTACATTAGTGGATGCTATTACTACCTTGTTAGTTCCCGCGCATCGTATTGCATACAATAAGGCGGCAGGAGCTGAAGCAAAGGAGCGCAGCCTGCTTTCTTATGTGCTGGGCTATTATAAGTCGGAACGTAGTGAGGCTGGTCAGGCCGCAAAACCTGTGGCATTAAGAAATAATAGTCATTATTCAGTGATTCTAGGGGTTTTTCATAATCAAGCGACACAGCAATCCGTAACGCTTGCTCAAGTTTTCTGGATTAAAGATAGCGGGGGACAGCCAGCACGTTTTTTTGTGGTAGCGGATGAGGTACTGAGTATTGCATCTCATTTTACTCATTTTGGTCAGAATATTAATCAACTCAAAAAGCGCTTACGCCTTCTCTCCTCGTCAGAACTGCTTTTTGATAGCTTCCCTCCGTATGCCGCAGCGTTCAAACGTCGCTTTGGGATTCAGCATGATCAGGCGCTGGAGCTCTTTCACCAAACGGTATCGATGAAATCGGTAGGAAACTTAACGGAATTTGTTCGCGATCACATGCTGGAGGCTTTCGATGTTGCCTCACGTATTGAATCTTTAATCCAACATTTTGATGATTTAAACCGGGCGCATGATGCGGTGGTTAAAGCGAAAGCGCAGATTCAAAAGCTTAGTCCACTAGTTAAGGATTTGGATTTACATAACCAGGTTATCAATCAAAAGGAGCATTGGCGTGTATGTCGCGAGGGGTTACGATATTATTTTGCCTATCTTAAATCGGGGCTATTGAGGCAGCGTATCGAGAATTTGAAAGAAGATATACAAAAAGGAACAAACCGGATTGCTGTTTTGAATGACAACCGGGCCAGTGCCTTGGCAGAAAGAGATCATCTCACACGAGAACTTCTGGTGAATGGGGGTGACCGCGCTGAGCGTTTGCGTCTTGAAATAGAAGGGCATGTACGTGAGCAGAATAAACGCAAACAAACAGCGAAAGACTATGAACTTCTGGCGAGAGATCTTGAGTTACCGTTTCCAGACAGTTTTGAGCAATTCATCCAAAACCAGGCCGCATTAATACAGCGTTTGCAAAATGGAGAAATTCGCGAAAGCGTTATGCAAAATGAAATTACCGATTGTACAGTACGCTTCAAAACAGAGCAACAGCAACATAAGATACTTGAAGAGGAAATTCAATCTTTACGGCAACGGCAAAGCAATATCAGTGCTCAACAAGTTGTGCTCAGAACTCAACTATGCCAGGCTTTAAATCTCCCAGAGGACGATATGCCGTTTATTGGCGAGTTATTGCAAATCCAGGATAGCGAATCGCGCTGGGAAGGCGTTGCCGAACGTTTACTGCATCAGTTTGGCCTATCGCTGCTAGTTCCAGACAGGCATTATCAAACTGTCAGTGCCTGGGTTGAGGGCACTCATTTGAAAGGTCGTTTAGTTTATTATCGTGTACCTGCCGCGATTGATTCCAGACAGCAAAAGGCAATTCAGCCAGGTTCCCTGGTAGAAAAAATACAAATTAAACCCGATACAGAGTTTTATACCTGGCTGGAGCTGGAATTAAGTAAACGCTTTGATTTTCTATGCTGTGAAAATCTTGATGATTTTCGCAAAGCGCAACAGGCAGTGACACCCGCAGGACAGATTAAATTTTCTGGTCAGCGGCATGAAAAGGATGACAGGTATCCGATTAATGATAAAAGCCGCTACATTTTGGGCTGGAATAATCAGAAAAAAATCAAAATCTTGCTACTTCAAAAGCAAGAGCAAGAACAATCCTTGCATAAATTGTCCATCCAGATTAGTCAACAGCAAAGTGCAAGGAAAGAATTAGACCAGGAAAAAATTAACATTCTGCGTCTGGAAGCATTCAAAGAATTTGAAGCGCTTTGCTGGCAAGAATTAACTCGAATTATTGCGACTCTGGAAAAGGAAAAAGAATGTCTGGAGCAGGCTTCTGATGTGCTAAAAGAACTCAATGCGGCTTTGGAAAAAACTACAGAGCATATCAAGTCGCTGGAACAGCAATTAGACCAGCAAAAAGATAAAACCTCCAAAAGCGAAGCTAAAATGGAGTGGGCACAACAGCAGTTGTCCACCTGCGAGCAAGAGTGTTTACCTGAAGACTGTGGTGAGGTAGCGGCCTTAATTACGGCATTGGAGCGCTATAGAGCGGAGGCTTTGGGAAGTCACCAGCTCACTATAGAATCCTGTGATAATAAACAGCAGGACTTACGTTTCTGGATTCAAAAGAAAATTGATAGCCAGGATAGTAAAATGAAAACGTTGGAAGAGCGAATTATTAAAGCGATGGAAGGATATCGGCGTGACTACCCTGCTGAAACACAAGAGGTTGATGCACGGCTGGAGGCAGGAAATGAATTTAAACTCATGTTATCTAACTTGCAAGCCGATGATTTACCTCGCTTTGAAGAACGCTTTAAGGCTTTATTGAATGAAAATACAATAAGAGAAATTGCCAATTTCCAGTCACAACTTAACCGGGAAGTACAAGATATTAAAGAGCGCATTGCACAAATCAATCGGTCTCTTGAAGAAATAGAGTATAACCCTGGACGCTATATCGCTTTGGAAATTCAAGATACTCGTGATATGGAATTGCGTCAATTCCGTACGGATTTGCGCCAGTGCACTGAAGGGAGTCTGAGCAGCCAGGAAGCTGCTCAGTATGCCGAGCATAAGTTTTTACAGGTAAAGGCCATCATCGAGCGGTTTCGGGGACGAGAAGGAACGACAGAACTTGATAAACGCTGGACCCGTAAAGTGACCGATGTGCGCCAATGGTTTGTATTTGCAGCGTCTGAGCGATGGCTGGAAGATCATAGTGAACACGAGCATTACACCGACTCGGGAGGTAAGTCAGGTGGTCAAAAGGAAAAATTGGCGTACACCATTTTGGCTGCCAGCCTTGCCTATCAATTTGGTTTACAGGCAGATAGAGCATCTCAGCAAAGTTTTCGTTTTGTTGTTATCGATGAAGCTTTTGGGCGAGGTTCTGATGAATCGGCACGTTTTGGTTTGGATTTGTTTAAAGCAATGGGATTACAGTTATTGGTGGTAACACCTTTACAAAAGATTCATATCATAGAGCCTTATGTTGCTTCGGTAGGATTTGTCCATAGCAAGGAAGGAGGCGAGTCTTTGTTAAGGCATCTAACGATAGACGAATATAGAAAAGAAAAAGAGGCTTATCTTGCAACCTAATAGACGATGGGCAAGTAAACTTTTAATTCAAAAGAAACTGGAGGCGCTTTGGGATTCCGGTCGTTTGTTAACAGAGCTTTTAGAGCCTTCTGATTTTTTTCCGCTTCGTTTTTCTTTGAAAGCCCCTTCTTCGGCTGATTTAGGGCAATGCTTTACTGAAGCTCAAATTTGGGTTTCTGAAATTCGGAGTTTGTCATCTATTCCCGGATTTCATCTGGATTGGCAAGTTATAAATCACAGATCTTTGGGTCGCAATGAGCTGCCAAAATCACTCTCTATCGCTTCTGTGCAAGATGTTCTAACCTGGTTGGGAAAGCACCGTAACGGAGAATTATTTCTGCGTGTAGCGAGACGGATATTAGCCGAGATCCCTGCATTGCGAGCATGGATTATAAAAAAACCACATCAAGTGCTCATTTATCATGAGGTAATCCCCAGATTATTGCGGGTCATGCAATGGATGTTACAAAATCCTAAGCCCGGTATTTATATGAGACAGCTTAGTTTGCCTGAAATAGATTCAAAATTTATAGAGCAGCATCAATCCATTTTAAGCGAGTGGTTTGATCTGCTCTTGCCTGTGGATGGAATTCAGCAGCAATGGAGCGCGAGAGCGAATTTTGCGGCACGATATGGCTTCAATGAAAAACCTAATCTGGTTCGTTTTCGTATTCTGGATGAAACCTGTCACATCCAGGGCTTATCGGATTTAAGTATTACTACACAGGCTTTTTCTAAACTCGCCTTACCCGTGCAAGCAGTTTTCATAGTCGAAAATGATATTAATGCCCTGGTTTTTCCCCAGATTCCCAAGTCTCTGGTAATTTTCGGCAGAGGCTATGGGTTTGATTTTCTGGAACAGGCCTCCTGGCTTTTGGATAAAGAGGTTTGGTATTGGGGGGACATTGATACGCATGGCTTTGCTATTTTAAATCAGTGCAGGAAAATCCTTCCTCAGACAAAGTCATTCCTTATGGATGAAACTACCCTGCTTAGTCATAAAGTTCATTGGACAATAGAACCGAAACAGAGTCAAAGCTCCCTGAACTATTTAACTGCAGAAGAGCAGTCATTGTATGAGGCATTGCAAACACAGCGTTTCGGAACTCGTCTACGTTTGGAACAGGAATACATTGACGTGGTCTAATAGAAGCGACCACCCCAGTTAAGAGATATAATGTACCTTAACTGGAGAAAAAGATGACAAAACGAGCAAAATATTCAAAAGAATTTAAACTGGATGCGATAAGCCTGGTACTAGCGCAAGGATATGAGCGCAAGGCAGCGGCAGAAAGGATATGTTTCTCCCAATCAGTATGAAAAACAAGCTAAATTGCTGTTACAAAAAATAGCTTAACTGGGTTGTAACGTTTTACTTGACCACGTCAGAGCTCCTTTTCTGGCATCTTGTATAGGCGGGCTATTAAATGTGAGCAAGAAAGGATCTACTGCCATCATGTAGTATGGAATATCAAGTAATTGTGCGTCATTCGGTGCATAATGATTTAATTGATTAAGCACATCGCAATTTTTTTCAAAAAAGTATTTTGTTATTTCAGTCATGATTCGTACTTTTAAGGTTCATTAGTTACATCACTTTATAGCCACTACTTAAGAGCTGGATTGAGCAAATTCAAACAGATCAGGAAAAAGGAACTGCTGGTTTATACCCTTTTCATTTAAAAGCCCTTTAAGATAGCATAAGTTACTTTCAGTTCGCTCAATCAAAAACTCTTTTAGTTCAAACCTACGGGTATCTAGTCGATTATTGTAACGCTGGCTAAAATGATTCACTGATGGGAAGAGCCCATTTTGCAGAAAAAAAGAACAGGGGTGCGTGAAACAACTGAATGTACCCTCTTGTCTGTCTGCTCTTATGTTCTCTAACTGTATATTTCTATCGAGCATCTTAACTGGTAACTGCAGATCAAGGACTTTAAAAGCGTATAGGGCAAGAAATTGGGAGTTTTGCCCATATGTTTCTCCTAAAGCAAAATGAATAGCCACATGAAAATTATATGACCAGTCCAATGCTGCAGTTGGTATCCCATAGTGCTGAGGTAGTGTTTCGTCAACACCAGCTAAATCTTCATAGGGGTCGGCTTTATGTATCAACGAACCATCTTTTATACTGTAACGGTTAATAATTGTCGGGAGATATCTTTCAAACATTTGTTGAAAAGTTGTTTCTTGTCTCCAATATTCAGCATCACGTAATAAAAGATTGGCTTTATCCTGTTCAGAAACCTTGTTATGGTTGTTTTTTACAAAAATGTGGAGAGAGTGGTTATAAAGCATCAAATATAGACAATATTCTTTTAATAAATATATCGTTGGATTCTGAGAATAAATGGGATTGGGGGAATACCATGATACAATGACATTATTAATTTCTTTGCTAACAAACCATTTCTCAGTAATCGTTGCGTGAATTCCAAAATCTTTTTTCATTTGCGCTATCGATTGCTCTCGAAAAGCACTAGGGATAAGTTGATACTTAAAATTTTCGTGTCCTCTGAAAACATAACCCGCCAAAGACAATTGTTCCAGCGTAGAGATTATAGTGCGGATGTCTGTTGTCATAAAGTGAACTCCTTTTTAAAGATGAAAATTATTACATCCTTATCATTGATGCAAAATAAATTTGACAAAATTTGCGTTGCACTCGATAATTATCAACATCATTACAAAGGATGCTACTATTTTGGAGCTGATAAACATATCAAAAATTAGCGCAGGCTATTCATTTCGCGGAAAAATTCCTGAACTTAAAAACTCAGGCGTTTATTGTGTTCAAATGAAAGACATTAATGAAACATATAATGTAAACTGGAGCACAGTAATAGAGACTTTATTACCCAGCCGCCAATCTCTGGTATCACTTCAGTCTGGGGATATCTTATTCGCAGCACGAGGCCAGCGTAATTACGCCGCATTAATAGATGCTGAGCTAAAAGAGCGTCTTGCGATTGCAGCACCTCAATTCTTTGTAATTCGTTTAAATGTTCCTGATGTTCTACCAGAATATATAGCTTGGTTTTTAAATCAAACTATCGCACAACGCTACTTTCTCAGTAATGCTGAAGGTAGTACAACGCCAAGTATTCGTAGACAGGTATTAGAAGCAACACCAATTATTTTACCTACATTAAAGCAACAAAAAACCATCATAGAATTAGCTAAAACCATTAGCAAAGAAAAACAGTTAGCGGACAAAATAATCGCAAATGGTGAGTTACTTATGCAAACACTGCTTAATGAAATCAGCCAAACCCAATTGAATGAAGAGGAAGTTCCATCATGCTAAATAGCAATGCGTTAAACACTATACCCATCAATGCCGATCCTGTTAATCAAGACACTATCAATAAAGCGCTGATGGCAGCGTGTGATACTTTTCGTGGAACGATTAGTGCTGATACCTATAAAGATTTTATTCTAACCATGCTCTTTCTGAAATATATTTCTGATGTTTGGCAAGATCATTTTGATGAATATCAAAAGCAATATGGCGATGAGCCGGAATTAATTCATGAAATGATGAAAAATGAACGCTTTGTGATTCCTGAAATTGTTCTTAAAAATGAAGATGGCTCTATTAGAGATCAATTTCAAGCAACCTTTAAAAACCTTTGGGAACGACGCCATGAACCCGGAAATGGTGAACGAATTGACCTGTGCTTACATGCTATAGAAGAAGCAAATGGTACCAAACTACGCGATAACGCTAAAAGTGTTTTCCAAGATATCAGTTTTAATACTGATAAGCTGGGTGAAGAGAAGCAGAAGAACACTATATTAAGGCATTTATTGGAGGATTTTGCCAAGCCTGAATTGAACTTAAGACCTTCTCGTGTCGCTGGACTTGATATCATTGGCAATGCTTACGAATATCTTATCAAACACTTTGCTGCCAGTGGTGGACAGAAAGCTGGAGAATTTTATACTCCTCCCGAAGTATCCAGTTTGATAGCAACATTACTTGATCCTCAACCCGGTGACAGCATATGCGATCCTGCTTGTGGTTCTGGCTCTTTATTAATGAAATGTGGTCGACTAATCCGAGAAAACCACCATCAAAAAAATTATGCACTCTTTGGACAAGAAGCTATTGGGTCGACATGGTCGCTCGCCAAGATGAATATGTTTTTGCATGGTGAAGATAATCATAAGATTGAATGGGGCGATACCATTAGAAATCCAAAGCTATTGGATAGCAAAGGACATCTGATGCTGTTTGATATTGTCACAGCGAACCCCCCCTTCTCACTAGACAAATGGGGGCATGAAGAGGCTGAAAACGATCATTTTGGCCGCTTTCGCCGTGGGATACCACCTAAGACCAAAGGCGATTATGCATTTATATTACATATGATTGAAACGCTTAAACCTAAAACAGGTCGCATGGGCTTGGTTGTGCCACATGGCGTTCTATTTAGAGGATCCAGCGAAGGAAAAATTAGACAAAAATTGATTGAAGAGAATTTACTTGATACCGTGATTGGCCTACCTGAAAAACTCTTTTATGGCACCGGTATACCTGCGGCCATACTTATTTTCAAAAAACAAAAATTAGATGAAAAAGTGCTTTTTATTGATGCATCTAAAGAATTTAAGTCAGGAAAAAATCAAAACCAGCTATCTCAAGCAAACATTGAGAAAATTATTGGGACCTACAAAAAACGTCAATCTATTGATAAATATTCTTATCTTGCAAGCCTAGATGAAATCAAAGAAAACGACTACAACCTAAACATTCCTCGTTATGTCGATACCTTTGAAGAAGAAGAAGAAATTGATTTAATGGCAGTTAGGGCTGAGCGTATATTACTGAAAAAAGAATTAGCAGAGCTTGAGATTCAAATGGAAGCCTATTTGAAGGAGTTGGGTTATGGCTCGTAATCTACACTTAGAATTAATTCCTTCGGGATGGAAATATGATTTACTTGATAAATTTGCAAAGCGATGTAGTGGCCATACGCCTAGTAAGTCTTGCCCAGAATATTGGAATGGGGGTATAAAATGGATTTCCCTTGCTGACTCTCATAGATTAGATAAAGGCTATGTGTTTCAAACGGATAAAGAAATTTCACAAGAAGGTATAAATAATTCCTCAGCGGAAATTCATCCTGCAGAGACAGTTGTGTTATCTAGAGATGCGGGCATAGGAAAGAGTGGTGTTATGGCAGAGCCTATGGCAGTAAGCCAGCATTTTATTGCTTGGAAATGTGATAATTTAAACAAAATATACAGCTGGTTTTTATACTATTGGCTTCAGCTTTATCAAAAAGAATTTGAGAGACAAGCAGTTGGCTCAACAATTAAAACAATTGGTTTACCTTATTTCAAAAAATTAAAAATTGCTCTTCCTCCATTCTCTGAACAAAAAAAAATCGCCCAAATCCTATCAACATGGGGCAAAACCATCACCATCACCGAAAAATTATTAGCCAACAGCGAGCAACAGAAAAAAGCGTTAATGCAACAATTGCTGACTGGGAAAAAGCATTTTCCGGGATTTGATAGTGTGTGGAAAAAAGTAGAGTTAGGCAAGTTGTTAGATTACCAACAACCAACACCTTATCTGGTGAAGTCCACCGGTTATTCTAATGAACATCAAGTACCAGTATTAACCGCTGGAAAAACATTTATACTAGGTTACACAAATGAAGATTTTGGAATATTCAACAAGAATCTACCAGTAATCATATTTGACGACTTTACCACCGCTAGTAAGTTTGTAAACTTTCCATTTAAAGCAAAATCTAGTGCAATGAAAATCTTAGAAGCAAAAGAGGGCATTTCAATAAAGTATGTATTCGAAGCAATGCAAATTCTGAAATATCCCATTGGAGGACATCAGCGGCATTGGATTTCAATATTTGCTAATCTTGTTGTTGGGTTACCTTCTTCTGAAGAGCAACAAAAAATTGCTTCGGTACTGTCTACCGCTGATCTTGAAATAGAAGTGTTAAAACAAAAATTATGTTGTTTAAGGCAAGAGAAAAAAGCATTAATACAGCAATTATTAACTGGTAAGCGGCGAGTATCAATATGAATACATGGCCCCAAATTGATATCAACGAGATTCCCTATTCTGAACAAGTCAGAAGCACAATTATTGATATATTAACAAACGGCTACGGAATATTTGCCGACTATTTGGACGAGAATTTTCTCAATGACTTAAAAAGGTTTCAGAATCAATCTACAGTAAAAATTTATCATCCCGAAGAGCAAAAATTAGCAACCCGCTTATTTGAATTCAGAGTTGCTGAGTATCTATTTAAAATAGGGGCTAACTTCACAACAACTTTAAAGAAGAATGCTCTGATTGATAACTACAAAAATGAAAACACTGTTAAGAATATAAACTATCCTGATTTCTTAATTACCCTTAACAGTAAAAGATACTTTGTCGAAGTCACTATGCCAACACAAGACAAAATTCTAAGTAGAGCTGTTGATATTTTCAATTCAGGCGAAGAATGTTATCAAGAAATTTTATTAGCCCTTAAAACACATCGATCGAAACAATTAACTGAAAGATGGAGAGATGCTTATGATTGTTTAACTTCTATGTGTGTACTTTACCCTGAGTTAGAAAATAAAAAATATCCATTAAAATTTGAGTCTTTAGACCAGTTTTCCATGAAAGATTTTTTAAAGGCTTGTAGTTTACTACGCATTTTATTTCCAAAACTCAAGGAAACTGTATTAAAACAAATAATTTTGGATTTAGAAAGCACACCATTGTCTACAAAAATACTATCCGGTTCCGATAAAGATTTTAAGTGCGGATATGACGAATATACTTTCATCTACCAAATAAAAAATACAATAAAAAACAAAATCGAATCCCCCAGATTTAAAGCTTTACAGGAATTAATGCACAAAGAAAACATAGGTTATATTCTAGCCATATCAGGTGGAATCATCTCATTGATGAATAGACCATTGTTAACAGAAGAATATTTCAGCTTTTTGAGTAATGAAACTAGGATCGATAAATTGTTATTAAGTCTTTATGCGGAAGGCCTAATGGGAAATCAAGCTGATTTTTTCTTCATAAACTGCAATAAAAACCTAGAGCCTATAGGGGATTCTGCATGACCTGGACTACCAAACAAATATTCGATGAACTAATCGAACTCGATGAACATCAACGTATCGAAGCTAAACGCGCAAGTGATATGGGTCACTCAATCATGCAAACTATTTGTGCCTTTGCAAACGAACCAGGGTTAGGCGGGGGTTGGCTGCTTCTTGGTATTGCTGAACCAGATTCTGAACATAACACATTCTGGGTTAGTGGTGTTGAAAATATCGACAAGTTATTAAATGAGCTGCAAAATAATTGTCGCACACAGTTTGAGCATCCCATTCGTATTGAATGTAAGCACGAAAAATTTGATGGCAAATCAGTCATTGGTGTTTTTGTACATGAACTTGAACCTAATGCAAAACCATGCCGTTTTATTGGAAAACCTGATAAACATAACAAGCGTAAAACAGGCGTCTGGCGACGCGGTGCAAACGGTGATTATGAATGCAATGAAAAAGAGTTAGAGCCTATTTTAATGGCAAAGGCTGGCATCAGCTATGAACAAATTATTTTGCCGGATACTACTCTCGATGATTTGGATGAAAATGCTATCGCCCTGTACCGCAAACTACGTTCAAAGGTTCGTCCTAATGCCGAAGAGTTACAAGCCGATGATTTAGGGTTACTCCGTGCGCTGCGTGTAGTTAAAAAACATGGTGGCGAGTATGCCCCCAATATTGCCGGATTACTTTTATTTGGCAAAACACTTTCTTTGCGCGGATTACTACCCGCTGTGCGTGTAGATTATGTTCGGGTTGCTGGCACTGAATGGGTAGAAGATCCAGAACAACGTTTTCAGTACTCCCTTGATCTGCGAGAACCATTATTAACTCTTATCCCTAAACTTGAAAATGTGATTTTAGATGACATGCCCCGCTATTTTCGTTTAGAAGAAGGACAGCTACAACGTTCCGATCAGCCGTTCTTGCCTCAAAAAGTGATTCGCGAGGCGATTGTGAACGCAGTGATGCATCGAGATTACCATGTCCACCAGCCAACAATAGTTGTGCGCTATAGCAATCGTCTTGAGATCCGAAATGCAGGTTATTCTTTGAAGTCTTTGGACGAATATGATGATACTGGTTCTGAATTGAGAAACCCAATTCTTTCGCATGTTTTATATGATCTAGATTTTGCAGAAACGAAAGGAACCGGATTTCGGACGATGCAACGTTTATTAAATGATGCAGGTTTAACTAAACCCATATTATTATCAAATAGACAAAGCAATTATTTCAAAGCAACTTTTTTACTCCATCAACTGATGAATGAAGAGCAATTGCTTTGGTTAAAGCAGTTTAGAGACTTGAGTTTAAGTTCTGATGAAGCTAAAGCGTTGGTCTTAATTAGAGAGGTGGGAGCCATCGATAATGGTGCTCTGCGAGCAATTACAGACTTAGATACGCTGGCAGCAAGTAAAGTGCTTGGTCGCCTTTGGCAACAATACCACTTGATTGAAAAGGGTGGAAGTGGACGTAATACCTATTATAAACCGACTCATTTGCTGATGAGCTATCATCCTTCTGAGCATCAAAATAGAGATGAGCTCAATAGAAATGATAGTAACCTCATGGCAAATGGTAATGACCTCAATCGAAATGGTAGTGACCTCGATGCAAATAGTTGTCACTTACCTGATGCTTTGCGAGAGGCAATTGAACGATTGACTCCAAAGTCTCGTCAGATAAAGCCCGTCATTTTGAAGTTATGCCTACATCACTCGTATTCTGCAGATCAAATGGCGACTATTCTTAATAGAAACGCGAGTGCTTTAAAAACGAAACAACTTGTACCTATGTGTGAAGAAGGTTTGATAACGTATACTCATCCAGAGGTACGAAATCATCCAAATCAAGCTTACGCTATCACAGAGAAAGGAAGGCAGTGGTTAAAAAATAAGGGGCAACTATGACCCAATTACCTCGTTTTCAAGAAGAATACAGCGCAAAAATACCTGCGCTTGTTGTTCTTAACAATTTAGGTTGGACTTTCCTATCTCCAGAACAAGCCTTAGCTTTACGTGATGGTAAACCTAATGAGGTAGTCTTAAAAGCTGCACTATATGATGTGTTACGAAAACGCCGCTTTATATATGCAGGAAAAGAGTATCCGCTTTCTGATAAATCGATTGATGCGATTGTTGCAGAAATTAGCACACCTGCATTAAATGAAGGATTAACCAAAGCAAATGAACAGATATATAACCACATCTTATATGGCATTACTGTCACTGAGTTTGTTGGTGGTAAAAAAATAAATCCGACTATTCCGCTGATTGATTGGCATGATATCCAAAATAATAGTTTTCTATTGACAGAAGAATATTCTGTTTTGGGTGCTGGTGGTGTACAAACCCGTTGCCCTGATATTGTTTGTTTCGTTAATGGCTTACCACTCGCAGTCATCGAGGCGAAACGTCCAGATGGTAAGAAAGGCCCAACGATTGAGGAAGGAATATCACAACATCTACGTAACCAGCGTTTAAGCGAAATCCCTCAGTTATTCGCCTATAGCCAACTTTTATTATCTATTAATGGCGTTGATGGCTTATATGGAACACAAGGAACAGATGCAAAATTTTGGGCGACTTGGCGAGACGAAGATATAGATGAGAATCAATTCAATCAAATTAAAAATTTAGCCCTTACCACACAACAAATAGACGGCTTTTTTAACCACCGGCGAGTAACAGATAGAGTTTGGTTTGAAAAACTCATTTCGCAAGGACAATTAGCTGTAACAGGTCAAGATAAACTGCTCATCAGTTTATTATCACCCCAACGATTACTCGATATGACTCGTTATTTCATGTTGTTTGACAAGAAAGCAGGGAAAATCGTTACACGTTATCAACAGTTCTTTGGTATCCAGCGGCTTATTGAACGAATTAACACACCAAACCCTGACGGAGGGCGTGAAGGTGGCGTTATATGGCATACGACTGGCTCTGGTAAATCGCTAACGATGGTCTTTTTATCACGGGCACTCATTTTGCATGACAGTTTGAAACAATGTCGTATCGTTGTCGTAACTGATCGCGTCGATCTGGAAAGACAACTATCTAATACCTTTCATTCTGGTGGTGAGTTTTCTGGAAAAACAGAATTTTCAAATGCAAAAGCCACATCGGGCAGACGGTTGGCAGAGCAAATCAGCAAAGGCACTGAACGTGTAATTTTTTCTCTCATTCAAAAATTTAATACTGCGGCAAAATTACCACAATGTAAGAATTTAAGTCGTGATATTGTAGTTTTAGTGGACGAAGGCCACCGCTCACAAGGTGGGGAAAATTATATTCGAATGAAACAGGCTTTGCCTAATGCTGCCTTCATTGCCTTTACAGGTACGCCCTTGCTTAAAGAAGATAAAACAACGAATAAATTTGGGTCTATTATCCATGCCTATACCATGCAGCGAGCAGTAGAAGATAAAATGGTGACACCGCTTTTATACGAAGAAAGACGTCCTGAACTCATGGTCAATGACCGTGCAATAGATTCTTGGTTTGAAAGAATAACTGAGGAACTTTCTGAGGAGCAAAGGGCTGATTTAAAGAAAAAATATGCCAAAAAAGGCGAAATCTACCGCTCTGAAAATCGGATTGAGCTTGTTGCTCTAGATATAGCGCACCATTTTGTAAAAAATATTGATGAGGGCTTAAAAGGACAAATTGCTTGTGACAGCAAACTGTCCGCTATTCGTTATAAAAAATATTTAGATGAAGTTGGATTATTTGAATCCGCCGTAGTAATGTCTCCTCCTGATACCAGAGAGGGAAACGTGGAAGTAGATGAGTCTAAAATTCCAGAAGTAACAAAATGGTGGAAAGATAATGTTGGTAATCAAGATGAGCGCGAATACACAAGACAGGTTATAGAGCGTTTTGCCAATGATGAAGATTTAAAAATAATTATTGTTGTTGATAAGCTGCTTACTGGTTTTGATGAACCGCGAAATACGGTGCTCTATATCGATAAGCAGCTAAAAGAGCATAATTTAATTCAGGCTATAGCTCGTGTTAACCGATTACATGAAAAGAAAAAATTTGGATTATTGATTGATTATAGAGGAATCCTTAAAGAGCTTGATACTACTATTGCCAAATATCAGGATTTAGCATCCAGAACACAACAAGGTTATGACATTACCGATCTGGATGGTCTATATCATCAAATGTCTAGTGAATATAAACGTCTTCCCGTGCTCTATGATGCATTATGGCAAATCTTCAAAGAAGTTAAAAACAAAGGTGATTTTGAACAACTAAGGCAAGTACTTATCCCCAAAATACAAGAAGTTGATGGCGATCTCGTCGATACAAATCTGAAAGTTAGAGAGGATTTCTACGATGCACTGAGTGAATTTGCGAATTGCCTCAAAGTTGCCTTACAGTCTGATAGCTTTTTTGATGATAAAAGTATTACTGATACCCAACGTACACACTATAAAGAGACATTAAAACAATTCACCAGCCTGCGCCAAATTGCAAAACTCGATGCAGGTGAAATCATTATATATGATAAGTACGCCGAGCTTGTAAAAAAGCTCATGGATAAACATGTTGTTGGTGTGCAAATTAAAGAGCCAGTAGGTGTATATGAAGTTGGCAAAATGGGACGCCAAGAGCGACCTGAAGAATGGAATGAAGAAAAAACAAGAAATGAAACAGATATCATAAAAACACGCATAGCTAAAATGATTGAACAGGATTTAAGAGATGATCCCTATGCGCAAGAAACATTTTCAGAACTTTTAAAAATAGCCATAAAAGAGGCAGACGAACTATTTGAACATCCATTAAAACAATATTTACTATTTCAAGAATTTGAACATGATGTGCTGAACAGAAAACTAAAGGAAATTCCAGCAGATTTTTCTGATAATCACCATGCACAAGCTTATTATGGAGTATTCAAGCTTCAACTTCCTGTTTCTTTTGCAACTCTCACAGAAGAAGAACAAAAAAAATGGATTGATCTTGCCTTTACTGTGGATGAACTAATTAATGTTTCAATTGCGGAACATTCCTTGAATCAACAAAATACAGAAGCAGACATTCGAAAAAAATTATTACCTATTTTTTTCAAAGCGTGTAAAGATTTAGGTTTTGGAATGGAACATGCAAAAAACATTATTGAACAAATTATTCAAATTGTTCGTGTGGGTCTAATTTCAATATGATTAAGGATAATTAATGTCTGCAGACACATCCTATATTACATTCGGGATAGATAAAATTCCTTTCGAGCTTCGACCCAAAAAGCAAGAAGGCCATCGCATCACAATTAAAGTCAAACCTGATTGTCAGGTTATTGTTTTTGCACCTTTATCCGCAACCCATGACGAAATTATTGTGGCTGTTAATAAACGCGCAAAATGGGTGTATAACAAATTACGTGTATTCAAATCTCAACAAGATTATATTACCCATCGACAATATATAAGCGGTGAAAACCATTACTATTTGGGGAAGAAATATGTACTTAAGGTGATCGATGCACCCAAAGTTAAGCCTCAAGTTAAGTTATTGCGTGGCCAACTGCAGATAATTGGATCCAGGTCGATTAAACATAGACAACAATTATTAACAGATTGGTATAGACAAAAAGCTTCTGAGCTTTTTAACCAAAGATTGGAGCTACTTTTACCTATAGTACCTTGGGTAAAAGAACGACCAGTCATTCATTTAAGAGTGATGAAAACTCGATGGGGTAGTTGTTCTGTCAATGGCAAGATAACGATTAACACCCATCTGATTAAGGCATCATTAACATGCATTGATTACGTAATTATTCACGAACTATGCCACATCGCAGAACATAACCATAGCGACAAATTCTATCGACTGATTAGCAAAGTTATCCCCTACTGGGAAAAAACAAAAGCATTTCTTGATCAAAAAGCGTCATTATACCTTTCTGACTAATGCGCTGTGAGTGCCGCAGTGGTGCCGATTGAGAAAACAAATAGAAAATATTGTAATAAATCAATTGGTTATGGTGGAGGCGGCGGGAATCGAACCCGCGTCCGCAAATCCTCTGCCTTTAGTTCTACATGCTTAGCCTTGTCGATTGGTTTTAGCTGTGGCTCCTCCGACAGGCAGGATTAGACACAGCGATTCTCTGAATTTCGCAAGCTCGCTCGAGACGGGCGGGATTGCTAGCTTATCTCTTATGACCGTTGATTCGATACCGATAAGCAGGCTCGGTCGAACGGGGTGCTGGTTTTTTGGCAGCACACGGTGGGTTACACTATCAAAGCTTACGCAGCGATAGCTTCACCAGCAAAGTTTTCATCGTTTGCATTTATATTTACTGAGTCTTATTTACGAGAGATCTCCTTCTCGGCATGCACCTCCGGTTTCGCAACCCGCGTCGAAGCCAGGTCGCCCCCCAACTTTTATTATAACATAAGTCTGGGAATTTTGATCCTGTGGAGGGAAAAATGTCTGCTTTGTTGATGAAAAGCTTCCCGCCCCAACGGGCGGGAGGCTTTTTTCTTAGCTTTTGATGCCATTGTGACGCAGTAAGGCGTCTACTGTGGCAGGGCGGCCGCGGAAAGAAATAAAGGCGTCGGCGGCTTTTTTAGATCCTCCTACTTCCAATATGCTTCGCAGGAAATCGCGCCCGGTTTTTGGGTTGAAGATGCCCTCTTCTTCAAAACGGGAGTAGGCGTCGCTGGAAAGCACTTCCGCCCATTTGTAGCTGTAATAACCAGCGGCATATCCGCCTGCAAAAATATGGGTGAAGCTATGCGGGAAGCGATTGTATGGTGTTGATGGCGTTACTGCGGTAATGCTTCGGACTTCTTTCAGCATTCGGGCAACAAAATCGGCTTCATTCGCAAAATGCTGGTGGATTCTGAAATCAAACAATGAAAACTCTAGCTGTCGCATCATCCCCATTGCAGATTGGAAATTTTTTGCAGCCAGCATTTTTTCATACCATTGATCAGAGAGCTTTTCTCCAGTCACAACATGACAGCTCAACTCATCCAGCGCTTCTTTCTCCCAGCACCAGTTTTCAAAAATCTGGCTTGGTAATTCAACAGCATCCCATTCAACGCCGTGAATGCCGGATGCGCTTAAATAATCAACCTGGGTCAGTAGATGGTGCAGGCAATGACCGCACTCATGGAATAAAGTAGACACTTCGTCATGGGATAAAGTGCCTGGGTTGTCTCCAGCGGGTTTGGCAAAATTGCAGGTCAGTGTGGCGATAGGTAACTGAATTTCACCGTTGGGCAGGCGTCGTCTTGTTTGCAGTGAGTCCATCCAGGCACCCCCACGTTTATTTTGTCTGGCATAGAGATCCACATACATGAACCCGCGTGAGTCATTTTTCTCATCCAGCAACTCATAGCAAATGACGTCAGGATGCCAGGTTTCAGCGTTTTTGACCTCTTGCAGGCGAATACCGTATAGACGTTCGATGATGTTAAATAGCCCGTTCATCACCTGATTCTGCGGGAAAAATGGACGCAATTCCTCCTGTGAGAAATTGTAATCGCGATGACTCAGTTTTTCAGACAGGTAAGGAATATCCCAGGGTGAGACGGGATCAATTTTCCATTCTTCTCTTGCATATTTTTGCAGATTCTGGAACTCTGCCCTGGCCTGATCAAGAGCGCGTTCGCTTAAATCTAGCAGAAAGTCAGTGACCTGAGTGGTTGAGTCCACCATTTTGGTAGCAATTGATAATTCTGCATAATTTTTAAATCCCAACAACTGCGCTTCTCTATGACGCAATGCCAGGATTTCCTGCATAATGGCTGAATTGTCAAATTTACCCGCTGTCGGACCCTGATCGGACGCACGGGTTACAAACGCATGATAAAAGGTTTCGCGTAACTCTCTATCGTCGGCATAGGTAATTACCGCCAGATAACAGGGAAATTCAAGATTTAACACCCATCCTGGCAATTGCTTTTCCTCGGCCAACTCTTTTGCCGTCAGTATGGCATGCTCTGGCAGGCCTTTCAGTTTGGCCTCATCGGTAACATGCATTGTAAATGCCTGCCCGGCATCGAGCACATTGTTTTCAAACTGATTGGATAATTCCGAAACTCTCGCCTGGATGTTTTCAAATTCCTGCTTATCCTCAGGAGACAAAGCCACACCGGATAATTCAAAGCCCTGCAGCATATCTTCATGCAGTTTTTTCTGTACATCATCCATGTGAGTGACGTCCAGAGAGCGAACAGCCTCATACAAGGCCTGATTTTGGCCTATAGCCGACTGGTAAGCTGACAGTTTGGGCAGACAATCTTTATAGCAAGCCCGTAATTCGGGCGAATTTACCACGGCATGCAGATGAGATAGCGGAGACCAGAAACGCTCCAGTTCATCCTCCATTTCATCAAGCGGCTCAATCAGATTTTCCCAGGTAAAAGCGGTTTCCTGTTGCAATAACGTATTGATGCGCTCCAGATTATTTTGAAGCATGTCGCCCAGATCGTTTGCAAAATGTTCTGGATCAATCGATTTGAAAGACGGTAATTTAACTTTCGACATTACAAGATCTCTAGGAATAAAAAGAAGAGCATAGCACTTTCCGGAAGAATGCTCCAATGCCCAGGCTATGTGAGCTGGAATGCAGGCTGAGTAAGAAATGTATCGTTATAGCTCCCATCCTGTTCGTTCTTATTAACCGAACTAAAAAACAGGAGTGGCGAAGAGGTAATACTCGGCTTTTCTTTTGCTGGTAATTGCAGCTGGTCCTGAGGTCTTAACTCTTCAAAATAACGGGTAGCCAAAAAGCCAGCCACAGTCGCGCTTAAAAAAATTATTGCGCCAATGAGGGGAATAATGGGGTTCGCCATAAAAAATGGCAGCATCAGTGTGAAGCCAAGGCAAACGCCCGCAGTCGTTGCAATCGTCGTGAGTACGCGCTTGGTTTCTATTTCAATGCGAAAGTCCAGAATTTTCTGATGGCGAAGTAATGCCTGGTATTCTTCGTATCTTGAATCATCATCCTTAATCTCATCAGCCATTTCAGCGTATTTGGCTTTCAACTGATTAAATCGGTGGATTTCAATGCCAGCTCTGATACCTGCCCAGATTATGTCGTAAATAAAGCAGGCAAGACTGAAATAGACCCCAATGGGTGCCAACGGTCCAACAAAAACGAAGCAATTCAATACCCCGGCGGTAAACCAGATCACATCATTTCCAATCTCGAAATAGCGCCGTTTTAATTGCGCTAAAAAACGAAACCAGAAACCGAGATTTTTCTCCTGCTCAGTCATGAATGCGGGTACAGAATGCTTGAAAAGAAGGAATAAATTGGAGAACAGACGAGGGGCAAAGAATATCCAACCCAGATAAGCCAATGCCGGATTGAGCACTTTATCAACCGTGGCCATCGCTTTCGCATATTGATCGATCTGGCTAAGAACTGGCACCAGGGCATTGAGCAAACGCTTGCTGCGGATAAAAATCAGTCGAAACGGATTAACCCAGGCCGTATCATTGCGCATTTTCTGCGTGAAGGTATCAGCCTTTAACTCCAGATCGGCAGGCTGAGGCTCGAAATAATAGCCACGTTTTTCCAGGTAGTAACGGTAAACAGCCTGCTCTTTTCTTAAGCGGAGCACCTCGCGTGGCACATTGATATAATTACGGAACAGATATTCCAATAATTCGGCAGATAAGAGTGCTGCCTCAAGCTGTTTTGTAAATTCGGGCGAGTCTGGCTGCAGCATAAATTCGCGCGCGAGATGCGTACAGAGTATGCTGTATTCGAGTGTCAATGCCAGATGTTCTTCGACAAGAGACTCGTAGAACGCCTGCGGCCTGCTAGAAAAGTCCGCGGTTTGCCAAATTTTTGTGCCTTCCAGTGTAATTGACGGTTCCAGTTGAACAACTTGCGGCAATCGTCGCATTACAACGTACATAATGCCCTTTAGGTTTAAATTCGAGACAAGCATGATCTCAAATTTTAAACAAAAAGTAAAATAAATATAGAAAAAGTCTGGTAATGAACAAGTTTTATACAATACTAATAAAACAATCTCGGCAACCTTGCTGATTAAAAGCTTCTGAGCGACAATAGGCAACCTGATAATAGGGGAAGTAACACATGCATTCATCAAGTGATTTGGCCAATGCTGTAAGAATTTTGAGTATTGATGCGGTAGAACAGGCGCAGTCTGGACATCCTGGAATGCCCCTGGGAATGGCTGATATTGCCACTGTGCTCTGGCAGAAATTTCTGAAACATAATCCCAAGAATCCTCATTGGTATGACCGCGACCGTTTTGTCTTGTCCAATGGACATGGCTCGATGCTCTTGTACTCCTTACTGCATTTAAGCGGCTACAATCTGCCGATTGAAGAGCTTAAAAATTTTCGCCAGTTACATTCCAAAACCCCCGGCCATCCGGAATTTGGTGAAACCCCTGGTGTGGAAACAACGACCGGCCCTTTAGGCCAGGGTTTAGCGAATGCGGTAGGAATGGCCATTGCTGAAAAATTAATGGCCCGCCAGTTTAATCGCCCCAATATGGAGCTGGTTAATCATTTTACCTATGCATTTGTTGGCGACGGCTGTCTGATGGAGGGGATATCCCACGAGGCTTCTTCTCTTGCCGGTACTCTCGAATTAGGCAAACTGATTGTTTTTTACGATGACAATGGCATCTCCATTGATGGCAAGGTCGACAACTGGTTTCGCGATGACACGGCGATGCGTTTCAAGGCCTATCACTGGCAAGTCATCGGCCCAATTGACGGCCATAATCCTATTGAGATTGAAACAGCCATTAAACAAGCCCAGGCAGAAACGACAAAACCCAGCCTTATTATCTGCAAAACCACCATCGGCTTTGCGTCTCACGTGGCTGGCAGTGAAAAGTCGCATGGGGCTCCTCTTGGTGCGGCTGGAATTGAGCAGGTTCGTAAAACACTGAACTGGGCTCACCCGGCATTTGAAATTCCAAATCAGATTTATGCAGAATGGAATCATGTTGAGCAGGGTCAGCATGATGAAAAACAATGGCTCCTGGCCTGCAACAACTATCAGAAACAATATAAAGATGACTATCAGGAGTTTTTAAGGCGTATTAATGGCGACTTACCTGATAACTGGCCAGCTGATGCAGAGCATTTTATTCAGCAGTGCATTGCCGAAAACAAAACAATGGCTTCTCGTAAAAGTTCCCAGTATTGCATCGAGCATTTTGCCAAAGAATTACCTGAAATGCTGGGCGGCTCAGCCGATTTAACCGGCTCAAATAATACTGACTGGTCAGGCAGCAAGGCCATTTCTGCAGAGGACTTTTCAGGAAACTACTTATATTATGGTGTGCGTGAATTTGCAATGGCTGCGGTAATGAACGGCATCGCTTTACATGGCGGCTTTATTCCCTATGGCGGCACCTTCCTGGTGTTTACGGATTATGCTCGAAATGCAATCCGTTTAAGTGCATTGATGAATCAGCGTGTTATTTTTGTGTTAACCCATGACTCAATTGGTCTTGGCGAAGACGGTCCTACCCACCAACCTGTAGAGCATGCCGCCATGCTGCGTCTAACGCCTGGCATGCAGGTTTGGCGCCCTGCTGATCTGGTGGAAACGGCGGTCGCCTGGGCAGAAGCCTTACAACATCAGTCCGGCCCCTCCGCTCTTCTGTTATCGCGCCAGAATTTGCCGGCACTTTCTCACGCGACCGATGCGTCAGCCTTAATCAGCAAAGGCGCTTATATTCTAAGCGATTGTGAAGAACCGGAAATTATTCTCCTGGCTACCGGCTCGGAAGTTCAGCTCGCCTTGGACGCTGCAAAACAGGCAGGCGCAAACGGGAAGCGAATTCGCGTGGTCTCCATGCCATGCTGCGAACGTTTCTTGCAGCAGGATGAAGCGTATCAGGAACAGGTCTTGCCCAGACATCTACGCAAGCGTATTGCGATTGAGGCTGCGGCCAGTGGTTACTGGTATCGGTTTGTCGGACTTGACGGCGACGTGATAGGTCTTGAGCGTTTTGGAGTTTCCGCGCCAGCGGCAAAAGCCTATGAGTACCTGGGGCTAACCGTAGAAAATATTATTAAAGTAATCAATAGATTGTAATAATGGCTCTTTGATTGAGTCAGTATATTTCGGAGAAGTTTTATGACTATACGAGTCGCAATTAATGGCTATGGCCGCATTGGACGCTGCATTCTGCGCGCTTTTTTTGAAAACGGCCGTCAGGATGAGTTGCAAATAGTAGCAATCAATGACCTCTCAGGCATTGAAACCACTGCTCATCTGACCCGATATGATTCCACCCATGGCCGTTTTGCCAGTACTGTTGCTATTGATGGGGATAAACTGGTCGTTGATGGCCAGCCGATCAAAGTGCTCGCGCAACGAGATCCTGCTCTTTTACCCTGGAGCGATCTGGATGTCGATGTGGTGCTGGAATGTACCGGTGCATTCACATCCCGGGAAAAGGCTATGCAGCATATCGCATCTGGCGCCAAGAAAGTGCTGATTTCAGCGCCAGGTAAAGATGCAGATGCCACCATTGTCTATGGAGTAAATCACCACAGCCTGCGTGCCACTGATATCATTGTTTCCAATGCCTCCTGCACTACGAACTGCCTTGCACCGGTCGTCAATCCCCTGCATCAGCGTATTGGCATTACCCAGGGTCTGGTTAACACTGTACATGCCTATACCAAAGATCAAATGTTACTGGATGGCAGCCATTCTGATTTAAGACGCGCCCGCTCGGCAACTCAATCCATAATTCCCACTAAAACAGGTGCGGCCTCTGCGGTAGGTCTGGTATTACCTGAACTGGCTGGCAAACTGGACGGCTTTGCAATGCGAGTTCCGACTTTGAATGTTTCTGTAGTCGATCTGACGTTTATTGCTGCCCGGGAAACATCGGTCAGTGAAGTTAACGACATTATGCGTCAGGCAAAAAATGATATTCTCCACATCAACGAAGAGCCTCTGGTCTCCTGCGACTTCAATCACCATCCAGCGTCTGCAATATTTGACGTGACACAGACCAAAGTCATGGGTAATCTGGTTAAGGTAGTCGCCTGGTATGATAATGAGTGGGGTTTTTCTAACCGCATGCTTGATACTGCCAAGTGCATGATGAATCGTTAAGAGATCAAAAAAACATGAATGTTTTAAAAATGAGCGACCTGAATCTCAGGAATAAACGGGTTCTTATTCGCGAGGATTTGAACGTCCCGATTAAGGATGGCATGATTACCAGCGACCAACGTCTGCAGGCCTCTCTGCCTACTATTAAGCAGGCTTTGGACGCAGGCGCTGCCGTTATTGTGCTTTCCCATCTGGGCCGCCCGGAAGAAGGGCGTTTCGAGAAGCGATTTTCTCTTGAGCCGGTGGCCGATTATTTTGCCGGATATCTTGATTATCCAGTCCGTTTTGTCAGCGACTATCTCGAAGGAATTGATACCAGACCCGGCGAATTAGTGATTTGCGAAAATGTTCGATTCAATGTGGGCGAAAAAAAGAATGACCGGTTTTTATCGCAGAAACTGGCTTCATTATGCGACATTTTCATTATGGATGCCTTTGGCACAGCACATCGCGCTCAGGCATCAACAGTCGGTGTAGCCGCATTTGCCCCTCTTGCCGCTGCTGGTCCTTTATTAGTGAGTGAGTTAGAGGCTTTGCAGCAGGTTTTGAAAGCACCGAAACACCCGATCGTGGCCATTGTAGGCGGAGCGAAAGTATCTACCAAGCTTAGTCTGCTCAAACAAATGGTGACGATGGTAGATTACCTGATTCCAGGCGGCGGAATAGCCAATACTTTTTTAAAAGCTCAGGGTCATGAAATTGGGGTATCCCTCTGTGAAGATGAGCTTTTGGACGAGGCGCGGGAAATTCTGCAGCTGGCCAAAGACAAGGGGTGCAAAATGCCCTTGCCTACTGATGTGGTGGTTGGAAAAAGCTTTACTGAAAACTGCCCTGCGTTTAATAAATCACTTCATCACATTGCCAGTGATGATATGGTTATGGATATTGGCCCGGACACCGTTCGTACCTATGTGGATATTATTGATAAGGCTCAGACCATTATATGGAATGGACCAGTAGGCGTCTTTGAGTTTCCTCAATTTTCCTATGGAACGCGGGCACTGGCTATTGCTGTGGCAGATAGCGACGCTTTTTCAGTTGCAGGCGGCGGCGATACGCTGGCAGCTATCGATCTTTACGATTTAAATCAGCAGATTTCCTACATTTCCACAGGTGGCGGAGCATTCCTTGAATGTCTGGAAGGAAAAACCTTGCCGGCAGTTGCTATTCTGGAAGAACGTGCCAACGACCTACAGAAAACGCCTTGATTTGCGGAAATTTTTGCCATTAATTTTCATCATAAAGTATGAGTCTTGAGGCCCTTCAACCGCCTCAAGGCTCGGCGTCAGTCAGGCTTCCCACTTCTGTTCAAATTGTGCCATTACAGCGTAAGCAGGAATCTACTTCATGAGCACTCTGCCAAATCACTGATGGATTTCCGCCTGCGCGGAAATGACAGGATTATATACAAAATAGATCGGTGGCTGAATTTCGAGTGCACCCGATTGAACTGGAAATAAATTCCATCTTTTGCCGCTGACGGCAAAAAAATTGGTATACTCTGCGCATTTCAATATGAGAATGATGTCATCATGAACGCATTAGAAACAGCGGTGAAGCAAGCTCTGGCTTTGTCTGGAAGCAGTCAGGAAGCCAATAAGGCCTATCTTGAATTTATTAAAGCCAATTTTATCATTCCAATTGATAAAAAATCAGCAGCGGATAATCCGGAAGTGCTTTATATGGTTGAAAACGGAAATTATTTTCTGCCGGTATTTTCAGATATGAGTTATTTCCACCCCTGGGCCCAGGATATTAAAGATGAAATTCAAATTCTTCGCCTGTCAGGTGTTGATCTGCTTAAGGGAGTGGGCGAGCAAGTTACGGTATGTCTGAACATTGGCAGTTCAATTTATAAGGAATTTAATCCATCGGAACTGGAGAGAATGCGAAGCATGGTCCTAAAACTGTTTAAATAACATCACAGCCTCTTGTTTTTGTCGACAAGAGGCGGTTTATTTCTTTGTAATCATTAAGCCACCAAATCCAAAACCTGATAGCCAACTACAGCAGTCGCTGCCAGGGCCCCGGTAATTTTTAAGAACGTTGACAGAAACGCTGACTGAAAAGGATGATGATACCATTGATCATTGGCAGCAGCCTGCGGTGCTTCCAGTTCCTCTTCTTCAATCTGCTCAGACAGTGAAAATAAAGGCTCTTCTCCGTAAAATCCTGCCCACCAGCCTTCGCTCCATTGGTCATGCTCTTCAGTTCCGGCAGCATAGGGGTTTTCCTCTTCAGAAAGCTCCGCAGCGGCACATTCGTAACCAAAAACATAACACTCTTCAAGACTTGGATGGTCAATATTAAAACGTAATCGTAAATAAGGCGTAAGCGTTGTTTTATCTTTCATTTCAATACCCCTTTGCATACTAAAATGTATTCATTAATCCTTAAGCATTTATCGCACCAGTTTGTGAAGCAATTAATCTTAAGTTATGGTTCCATTGTACGCCTGGGAAATTGGGTGTGCCTGAGGGAAGACACAATTTACAAAATCTTGACAATTATTTTTTTAACCATTTGCCGTATTGATACATAGTCTTTGGCGTAAGGGCCCCGCTCTCTCTCGCAGTGGGGAGACTTGTTGGCAATCGTTTCAAGGGGCCAAGCGTCGGCAAACCCAGTTTCCTTCCTGCTGTCTGAAATGCAGACGATCATGTAATCGGTTATCTCTCCCCTGCCAGAACTCAAACTCATCAGGAAGCACCAGATAACCACCCCAATTGCGAGGACGGATAACAGGCTCCTGACTATGCTTTGCCAGCAAATCATTGAACGCTTTTTCAAGCTGCATGCGTTCAGTGATTTCCGCGCTTTGTGGTGAAACCACGGCGCTTATCCGGCTGGCAAGAGGACGGCTGTTAAAATACTCATCAGACTGTTCGGGGGAATTTCTTTTAACTCGTCCGCGAATACGGACCTGGCGCACTAGCTGCGGCCAGAAAAAATTCAAGGCTGCATAAGGGGTACGATTTAATTGCATCGCTTTCGCGCTGTCATAGTTGGTATAAAATAAAAAAGAATCCTGTTCCAGCCCTTTTAACAGGACCACTCTTGAGTCAGGTAATCCGCTTTCATCCGTAGTGGACAACACCATCGCAGTCGGATCACTGATTTCTATCTGTAAAACTTCTTCAAACCAGCGCTGGAAAAGCTCGAAAGGATCTGTCTCCACACGCTCATCTAAGGTCAAATTGCCGTATTCACGGCGAATTTCGGCCAACTTGTCAGGATTCATTTTCGTATTCACTCTAAAACCGTTTAGGAATTATAAACTAGTTTCTTTGAAATTCTATCGAGCTTTTATATTGACCTATATAAATAAAAAAGCATTTTAAGGTTTACTTAATGTTCAACATATATTATGTAGGATATAAATACTGCATAGAGATGAAGCCGTGCTCGATAAGCTAAAAGCCATTTTAGATATATTCTCTAATCCTGTCTTGGAATTTACTGACAAACAGCTAAAAACCCTCGAGTCTTTTAAAGAGAAGCAAGTGGCGGCGTTTCTTCGTGCCCAGCGAGAGCTCATCTGCAAGACGCTGGCTGAAGGCTATGACTTCCCTGCCGGTGATAATCCTAAAGTTTCCATTCGATTTAATGAGAGTTTAAACAGCCATTACTTATCGAACATGTACACAGTGGGCGTTCCTTTCCCTAAATCCTATTTACCGATTTTGCTTGAGCAGGATGCCGATATCAATCAAATGCTAATTGAACCTGGAAAAATTTATTTCTCCGTCCAGGATGGCAAGATTGAGTATACTGTAATTGCCCCCCCGGCACAGAAAGTGAGCGCAAGACTAGATCCACTGAACCTGGGAATCACTCTGAGTGACCCTCTGACTATAGAAAATCTGCAGGCGAACTTACCGCTGATTATGCATGCCACCCACAAGGCAGGGCATACTGTTCTGAATTACAGCAGTGAACCGCGGGAAGTGGTACAGATAAAAGATTTGATTAATGCCCTATACCACGGAGAACAGGCTTTCCTTGATTTGGAAAGTTTGAATATCAGAGGGGTATATCACCTTGACATCGTAGACGTAAATAAAAAACCGGTCACTGGCAAAATTTATTTGCGAAACCCTTTAGATAGCTTCTCTATTGCAGCATTTCCTCAGGAAGGCGATCTCAGCGCCAATACGCTTTATTTAAAAGAGGAAGGCGAAGAAAACAAAACCCTTCGTTATTCCTTTATTCATCCGATAACTAAACAACTGTTTGAGGGCAGTTTCAGCGCTGATGAATTGAAAACCATGCTGGGTGAAGAAGAAACGCCCCAATTTCTGAGTACATTGCGAGCAGGAGACTTTTCCAAGCTTGAGCTATTCAAGAAGAAACTGGGCAGCAATTTACTCAAAGCCGGTGAATTACCTCTGATTTACTATGTAATCAACACCCGTAATCAACGATTAATTGTCGATAAAATTCCTCTTGAAGAATTAAGTAAAATTTTTAGCGATGAAGAGATTAATCGCCTTTGTTTTGCTCTTGAAGAACATGAAATTGAAAACCTGCAACTGCTAAAAGATGGCATCGTTTCAATAGCCAAAGAAAGACAACAGATAGTTGAAGCACAGGAGCAACGCCAGTTAGACATTCAAAAACTGCTGAATAGTACAATTGATCATGCCTATACGGCCTGCTATCTGGCAACTCACCTTGACTCTGATTTGGTAGAAATGTTTTCCCGCGAATTCGCAGTGGGAGAACAACTGCTTTCGGGTATCCAAAACTATGCCGACTCACCGGAAAGAGGGGTAAAGCTGCTTGAACAGGCCAGCCAGTTTGCCCGAAATCATGCCTATACTGCCGGTTATGTTGCCGGAGTAGCAGTTGATCAGCTGCAACCCAAAGGCGGAAAAACCGACTACAACTTTTTGACCCATTTATCTGCCAAGTTACCTGAATATCTGCAGGAATTTACCAAACAGATTAAATCGCATTCTCAGGAACTGATGCAAGCGCTTATCGAGAAAGGCGTTCCTCTGGATCCCAAGGCCATTGAAACCTTACAAGAGATGCAAAGCCTTGATAAAAAAGCGATCGAATCGTTACAGGCCAGTGCCCTGGCTATGCTTAATTCAATTACTCTGCTGCAGGATAATCGACTCTTTTTACCCTTGCAGGTGATTCATTATATTAAAATCCTGCGTAATGTCGTGACCTTGACATCCAGTATTCTTGCGCAATCGATGAATATGAATGAGGCCACTCAGCGAGCAGTCTGTGCCCAGTTATCCAAGCTCAAATATGATCTTCTCCCGCAGCTTTTTGCGCTTGCCGATAAAATAGAAGATCAGTTCCTGTTACAACCAGGCTCTTTATCTGATCCCATAAACACGCAAATCAAGGCACTTTACAGCGCTATTATTGAACACACTGGCAAGCTCGTTAAATTTTCAGAACAGGCGCCGGAACTATCTACTGTAGAAGACAGCAAGCTTCTCGAATTACGAATTCAGGGAACGAGAGCACGAATAGATCATAGCCGACAAAAACTGTATGCCGCTCAGGATGCGAAGGAAGCGTTTCTGAAATTTTACGGGATCATTCAGTCTCCTCAATATCGAGGCATGCGCATAATGGATCTGCCTCTGCCCGTGAGAGAGCTTCTGACCAGCTATTTTATGCGTTTCAGGCATTCTGTCGAGCAATACGATGTCAATTTGGCTAACGCGATTGTCTATGGGCTGAATGGGGGCGACACAAGCACATTTCAGACAATTAAAGAATATTACGATGGCTGGTGGAAAAAATATGAAGGCGTCGACTGGATTGCGAATCTGCTCAACCATGCAGGCAACATTGGCAGTTTAATTGAGCGAGAATTAAATACACAGAATTTCCACCTCCATTCCAATATCGCTCTGATCGAGTCCATTTATACTAAAGCTGATTTGAGACTCTACCCCTTTGACCCGAGCCGCCAGGTATTGACTTTCGATGAGCAAAAAGCGCTGGATATCAGCAAGGAAGCAGCCCCTGCGTATGGGATAAACACGGACGATAAATGGGGCACGGTCATATCAAAGCCTGAGAATCTGAATGCAAAACAGTGTCTTTCGCTGATGACATACTACGCGGGAATAGAAGACAGATTGCTGAGTGCAAATGCCGCCTATAAAAACTTTATGCTTTCACTGGCCCGCTATAGCACCCTGCCAGGCAATACTGAGGAAGAGAAGTCCGCTTTAGTAGAAGCCAAAACTGAACTGAGGAACTGGTACAACATTTTTCAGCCTTATTTCTGCGTCGCTTTCTCTGATCCAAGAATTCAATTTATAGACAAAGAAAATATCGACTGGCTGAATTCCGATGAACTGACAATTCCCGACTCCGGTTTTGAGTTTTTGCAGCAACATGAATCGGATATGCATATCTGCTTTGCTGACGCAGCAGCCGTCTGCAGAAAACGGGCGCAGGCATATGCCGGACTGACTCATGCTAAACGAAATAAAGAAGTAGTCGATGAAGCGCAATATTCTCTTGTTAAAACGATCCAGGCAAACAGTTTAACTGAGGCACTCAAACTGTATTTTGATAACCAGCGCCATGGTTACACCCATAATTTGACTATGCCTGAGCCAGTAAAGGCCATTCTTGAGCGACTGAAGCTTAAAACCTTGTCCGCACTTCCATTAGGCCCTCTGGTTAAGGGGCGATTTGAACAGCAGATTACCCATTTATTTAATCTGGATGAGCAGCTGAAATCTTACCCGCTCAGCGCAGAGCAAAAAGCGGCATGCAATCAGTTATTGGCCAAAATCTGTAATCAGTACATACAGCTACTCGAAGCAAGTCTTGCCCCCGACTATCATAAAAACTATTTATCTGTTAAAGAAAAATTGCAGCAGCTGCAAGAAGAACTCATTCCTCAGTTATTAAGCTTAACCGATGAACTGGAGATTCATGCAAAAGCAGAACTGCAAACCTTCACAAAACCACTGCTTGATAATCTGAATGCCTTCCATAATGAAATCATGCCGGTTGTTAGCGGTCGATATCCTGCTCTGGACAATAACCCTCCATTGCATGTGGTTTCGGCTTCAGCAGTGAAAGCCCGTATTGCGCCTGTTTACCAGCGAATCGAGGCCTGTCATTATAACTCTAACATGATTGGCCAGGCACAGGATGCACTTGAAGAGTTTTATCTAATCCTTGAGGATGAAGAATTTAAAGACAAACGAATTATCGATTTGTCTGCCGAAACCAAAGAGTTATTGAAAAAACAATTTGCTTATTTCCGCCCATATCTCCTGGCGATAAATCCCAGCCTGGAAGCCAGCATTGTCAATGGACTTAACTCACAAGGCCGCTCTGTTTTTTATGGCGTGATGAAGCACTGGGATTATCATGTGTATGGTAATCAGACCAATGATTGGGTTGTTCATGTATTAGCCAATAAAGAAAACCTTGCCAAGGCATTGCAAGACGCGTCCAACAGGCAGACAGAGCATTACAATGCAGGTTTGAACCTCATTGACAGCATTGAGAAACAAACAATAACTTTATTAAATCCTGCGGCAAAAGTTAACAATGATCTTATCCTCTTTAATGAATTGGAAGTATTGGGAATTCCAGAAGAAAAATACCAGGCTTACAAACCTAAAAAAGAGGCCTACTGCCGACAAATTACGACCCCTCGCAGGCTTAAGGCAACCCAGGCTCAGCAACTATATGCCTATTATTTAAGCGAACACACCCGTGTAGAACGGGCGGCTACGGCCTTTGAAAATTTTATCCAGCTTCTGGAAGCCTCTCCAGCTGCTTCTCTGCTTGAGCTGTCTGAAGCAGATAAACAGCTCGCCAGACAATACTATAACCAATTCCAGCCCTATTTTATGGTGTTCATGGCAGAGGCCTTGCCAAGACAATTGTTTGAACGTCTGGACCAGGATATTGTAGATAATTTAAATGCCGGCTTATTCAACTATAAGCCTGCTCCAAACAGTATTAGTAAAGACTTTTTCAAAGACTCAAGCGCCGCATTTCAGCAGACTTTACGAAAAACCGAGACCCTTTGCCTGCAGCAGCAACTGACTTACCGTAATCTCGGCTTTGATAAACTGGCAGACGCTTTAGCGGCAAACCTTGACTTAGGCGCAGGTCTTTCTGCTCCCGAGTTAACGCTTAAACCACTTGATCAACCGCTATCCAATGCTTTGGCCGCTATTCCAGCTGAGCCTTTAAATTATGGTCATGCCGGAAACCAGGCTATCTATTACGAAGTGACTGATAAAGGTCTTGCTTATTCGGTTGTTACCGCTGCGGGCGAATCGATTAGCGATATTCTCAGCGAAAATGATTTACCTGATTTAAGCAGCCCGGTTTCTGAGCATATTCCTTTCCTGGATTTTGAAAACATCAAAACCCTGGCAGTAAGCCCATCCACACTCAGCCAATTGGAACAGGCTTTTTCAATTCTTCAAAAAGCTAAACAGGAATGGGACAGCTACGCGGCTCCCAGAGAACTAAAAGATGCGGCATCTAAACTGGCTTATAAGTTAACTCGCCAGTCTTTTTATACTCTTCGAGAGTTATTGCAAAATGGGGCTTCAAACCCTCAGTTTATTCGTCATAAGCTGTTGGTAATGAAAGAGGAGATTATTCCTCAGTTGCTGGGTATTGCCGATCAGATTGAGCTTAAAGCCCAATTGGTTCATGGCAAATTAGGCAATCGACTGGAGGAAAGTTTAGAATCCCTGTACCTTGGGCTTGTTAAAGAAACTGAGAAGTTCTTCCCAGTGGTTGCTGACAGCCCTGAATTACTCGAGGGGTCCGCAGCTGCCTTTGATAAGCGAAGTCAAGGCCCGAGAGAACGTCAGCAAATAGCTCAGCAAAACTTAAACAAAATAGAGCGTGCACAAGCCGCATTTGAAGCCTTTTATCAGATTATTGAAGACGAGGAGTTGCAGGGTAAACGTTTAATTGACCTGCCCCCCTCGACCAAACTGTTATTAAAAAAGCATTTCGTATACTTCCGAAGCTATGTGCTCGAAGCCGCTCCCGAACTGGAAGATGCGATCGTTAATGGACTTAATGGTGAAGGCCGCGCCGCCTTGTATGGTTTCAAAGCCCTTTATGACCGTTATGTTCACAATTATCAGAATATGGATTGGATTGCCAATGTACGGAGTAACAAAGAGCTCATTGGTAAAGGTATCGCCAGAGACAATGCCTCACAGCAGCATATGATGGATCAAAACCGGGCCCTGGAGGAAGAGCTCGTCGCTAAAGCTGAAATTTTCCTGCATCCTGTCAGTATTGAACAGGATTTGGTTCTGTTTAATGAAGCAAAGGCGATTCATTTATCCCCTCAGGCAAGCCGCGAGGCAGATGTCCAGGCGATGGATTATGGTAGACAGATTTGCAAAATGGATAATTTATCCTTTGAGCAAGCAGAGTCCTTGCACGCTTATTACACACTCAGAAAAGACGACCTGCAGAAAGCCGAACTGTATTTTGAACAGTTCACCAATATCCTGCAAGGAGCAAAAACGGAGTTTGTCTGCGACATGTCCGCAGAAGAAAAACTTAATGCTCGCCGCTATTATTATCAATTCCGCCCTTACTTTTTAGCCGCCACGGCAGCAAAACGCAGTGTGGAAAATATGAAAGAACTGGATGCGGCAATTATTCAGAATCTGAATCCTGAGTCAGAGCAGGAGTTACGTATAATAAAAGTAAGGACAAACGACTTTTCAAACAACGCAGCCTGGTTCAAAGAAGTGCTCGCAAGTATGGATAAAATCTGCGATCGCAAACTGATGCAATATCAGCAATTGGGCGATGGAAAACTTAAGGAACGCCTGGACGCCAAAATCAGTTATCCGGCGGGCGCTCCGATTGCTGAATTAAAGCTGAGAACAGACATTCAGACTGAAGTTCGCTCCGATTTTGCAGAAGCTTTAGCCAGTCCTTTCCTCCATGACGAGTTAAGAACCCTTTCTTCAAAAATCATGGCGGTTATCGCCAGCCGTGGTCATGCGCCGGCTAAAGTGCTGCCTAATCTGGTTTATGGCAACCGGTCAAGCTACGTGTTTAAACATGATTACTATGCGCAAAAAATTGGTGATTTCCGCGAATCTCTAATGAAGTTGACGCAATTTTTAAATATTTCTGTGAAAACAGAATTGCATCTTGGTACTCAGGAACGCAATAAGCTGCCCTTCCCGGAGTTGGAAGATCCGCACAAAGTACTGGCGCAAAGCCATCAGGTTCTTCATATCAAACAATTGTTTAATGCCTTATATCATGTAGAACAAATTATTAAGCAATTGCAGAAACTGGATAACAGCAGCACAAAGTTATTATATGTTTTCTATCTTTTACAGGCTTATGGGCATGTCTCCGAGCTTTTAGAGTTGTGCAAAGCCTTGGCAGCAGATCCTCATCTTTCCATGCTGGCCAATGAATTACTCGCCAAAGCCCAGGATATGAAACGCGTGGTGATGGAGCAAAGCGAACCTTATCTGTCAGATGCCAGTAACGTCGACCCAGAGGAAGTCCCCGGAGAAGTACGTTATAACGCGATTTGGTACACACTGCAGGCCTTTTTCATGGTACCTGCGCAAATTAAGTCGGCACTGGAAGGTCAACCGAATCTTTCTGAGGCCCAGCTTTTAAGCATACAAACCAACACTAAGAAAGTTGTTATCCATATTGAGCGAATTATTGCCAACTCCGACTCTTACTTCAGGCTATTGCTGGAAACACCGGTTATGTACCGGCTCTTCCAGGAACTGCGCGTCAGGCTTGCCGAATTTACTCAGACCACCAATAACTTTACTATTGATCATCTTGAAGAAATCAATACGGTCATCTTCGCCAAAATTCTTCTGGAAACCGATAAATGGGAAGACAAACTCAACCTGGCTCCAGGCACGCTGACAGGCCCGATGAAAGTAATTCTCGATGAGCTCTACAAGGGAATGCTTGAGCCTTTAGATCTGGTTTCAGAAAAACACATGCGTCTGGTACACAATTTTTCGCCCATTGTCCAACGAAAAGACGCGGCGTACCTAAGACTGGACGAAGCGGAAAACCAGATAGAGCCAATCAAAAGCAAAATGAAGCCGCTCACGACGCTAATGGGCGCTATGGATCATTATCTGAATCTGGTCAATCAATTGAACTTTATTCAATCTCAGAATAAAGACGCTAAGGATGAGACTGAAGAAAATCCGGCACTGGATAAAATTAACAAAGGAATTGAGAAAGCAAAAACCAGTGTCTTGCAGTCGTATGCAGAGGCTTATCCCTTGTTGGAAGAACATCATAAGCAGTTGCCTTTACCTAAAGAAATCAGTGCTGAAAACAAACTGATTGATCAGTTAATTCATAACTCTGAACTTAAAACCGCAGTAAAACTCGCGAATATCAGGGACAGAGTGCGCAGCACCTACAGTTATTACCTTGGCAATCTCTCCACAGCAGAATTAGCAATCAAGTCTGCAGAAGAAAAGATAGCCTATCTTGAGCAGCTGCAAACCTCCCAAGTTCAGGAAAATAGCAATTTCAGACGACAATATACGGAAAATACCTTTGATAAGCGGGTGGAACTGATCATTAACAGGCAAGTGGGCCTGCATATGGTTGATCAGGAATATAAGGCAAAGCTGAAAGAGCATTTGATGTCGTTCAAAAATGATTTTGTTGAACGGGCTTTGAATGAACAGGATATCAAAAGGAAAATCCGTAAAGAGTTAATGAATAAAGCTCGTCAGTTTCAAAACGAACATTTTGCTGAATACCAGCAACTGGACCAGGTAAAAGCGGCAATTAATGCATTTAAACTCTATTTTGCCCATGCCAGTAGTGCTTTGCAAAATCAGAAATCTTTATATGAAAGTCAGAAAACACTGACTGCCAAGCAGATTGAAATTAAAAAGCTGGAAACTATTGCCGATGACACTTCAATACCCATCTCCGAACGCCTGGAGAATTTAAAATCAGAGGTGGAAAGTCCTGTTTTTAAAACCATCATTACAGCCAGACAACATTTGGATATGTTTAGCCTGGCTTGGGTGAAACGATGCTTTTTCGATCTGCTTGAAGCGCTACACCTTTATAAACCGGCGCATCTTAGAAAGTATGATCAACTGCATTCTGCAGCCCATACCCCATTTTCCAAAATGGACAACCCCAATGGTTATGGTCAGAATCCTCATGGCTTATTCAACAAAAAGCAGCAGCAGGCCCCTGTAGTTGATGATCCAGTAAATGCACCGCCACTCATCAACCCGCTAACATAACACGCTGCCGTTAGCTTTTTCAAAATGCATTCCAGAGACAAGTGCTTTGGGATGCACACCTCCGGATTAAGAATACAGTAAAGAAAGTAGCTCATTGAGAAAATAATGTTATGATAGTCAGTCTAAAACGGAATCAAAACCCAGTCATGTCCTTATTGATTAAAGCTATCTTTCTCTTTGGAGCCCTTATGACCAGCACTTCCACTCAGGCATTAACCATTGTTCACATTGAAGAAGACGCTTATAAGCCAGTGCTTGGCACTCGCGCCAAGGCGGTTAGTTTTCCCTTATCTGATGAGGATATTAATCTGATTGCTGCGATGAAATCGAAGCTTTACAGCCTTGGAGGGGTTGGTTTGGCGGCACCGCAGGTCAATCATGCGCGACAGATTATTGCTCTGTATATTCCTGAAAGTGCTGCTCTATTGCGTGACAATGTCGTCACTTATCCCATGCATATTATGATTAATCCTGATTATCAGGCAGTGGGTGATGAGAAGACCGCTGATTTCGAAGCCTGTTATTCAGTGAACAGCAAGGCAGGCAAGGTTCCTCGTTTTAATAAAATTCGGGTCACTTATTATGATGAACAGGGCAGGCCACATGAGCAAATGGCTGAAGGCTTTTATGCCAGAGTGCTTCAGCATGAAATTGATCATTTAAATGGCATTTTAATTATTGATCGTCTGACGCCTGATTGCGTGCAGGGAACTTACGCCGAGATGTTGCAGCTAAGACGGGCATCCTTGTCGCCTGAAAAGCAGAAACTCTTTGATGAGTTGCTGGAGCAGAAAAAGCAGCCAAACAATTCTCAGGAAACAGATCCGGATTGAGCAATCCGAATCTGTATTCATTCAATCAATCCAAAGAAAAGGGCATCAGCTCTTTTTCCAATTCCTCATCGCTGTTATCTTTCTCTTCGGTGCCATAATTTAACTGGTTCGCCGGGTTTGTAAGTGCGTCTGTCAAACTGATAAACTGATACCCATTATCACGATACATCTTAATGATATCGGGCAAGGCATAACTGTTAAGCAGATTGGCATGAATCAACAGAATCTGTTTAACCGGTTTACCCTCTGCCTGCTTTTCTGCTCTCAGGGTTTGTTTCCAGATATAGGCAAGATAGCGCGGTTTTAGTTTATTCACATAACTTTCCCGCATACGATAAGGCACTCTGTAAAGCTGCTCATTAAACTGAAAATCTTTGCTATCGATGGTGACCGGGGCAATGGTGTAGTGATGTTCCTGAAGATAGGCTAATACTTTTGGCTTTGAGTTCTTATTTCCCATTGCCAGATAAGGATAGCGGAAATATTTGGGTTCGGTCATAATCGGCTCAAGCTTTTTATCCGCCTTATCAAGATCGGCAATATACTTGTCCGCGTTCATACTATTTAAGTTGTAATGCGAATAGGTGTGATTTCCCAACATAAATCCGGCATTGCGAAACTCTTCCAGAAACTCCCATTGCCCCTTGGCGATAGCACCTGCGATAATAAACCCGGTTGCAGGTACCTTATTATCCACTAAAGCCTGAACAATTCGATGGAATCGCTCGGTTGAGCGCTGCTGATTGCCCGGGGTATTCATACTGGAACCGACCAGAGGCAAATCATCAATGGTGATTGCCACCTCTTTGGTTTCTGCAATACAGCTTGAAGAAATTAATAAACAACACAGAAAATTAAATAGTCTCATGATAATCCATTATCAACCGAGGAAGTTTTCAGTGTAGCAGATTTTCGAGTTGTTTCTATAGAAGAGGATTTTTTAAATTTTCTGATCAACAAGGGATGACAAATGCTCTTTCCTGCCACCCTGAATTATCACCGTCTTCATCCTGGATTTCTCCCCATGACGAATTGAAATCGCCGCGAGCGGGATGTTCAGGGATTTGCCCAAAAATTTTATCAAGGCTTTATTGGCCTTGCCCTCAACAGGGGGGGCGGCGAGTTTAATTTTCAGACTTTGGCCATGCAAACCGCAGACTTCACTTTTTTTAGCGCCGGGTTGAATATAAAGAAAAAGAGTCAGCTTTCCCTCTCCCAATTGATACCAGGACTCATTCATTACACCACTCGGATCCCCTGCTTTGCAGCCACAATGACCTTGTCAGCCAACTGTCTTGCGAAAAGCCCATTTTCAACTACCCCGGGTAATAATTTGATGGCTTGTTCCAGTGCCGTCGCATCTTCAATCTCAAAGTTATAGACATCGAGAATAATATTTCCGTTATCAGTCACAAAACCATCGCGATACTCAGGGTCACCGCCTAACTTGACTAATTCTCGTGCTACCATGCTTCGGGCCATTGGAATCACTTCTACCGCCACAGGAAACACCCCCAGACGATTTACCAGTTTAGACTCATCCACAATACAGATAAATTGTCTGGATGCTGCCGCCAGGATTTTTTCCCGGGTTAAGGCTCCCCCTCCACCTTTGATCATCTGGTGGGTGGTCGTGACCTCATCAGCGCCATCAATATAGATAGCCACCTCTCCGGCCACATTGAGATCGACAACGGGAATTCCCAATGCCCGAAGACGCTGCTGTGTGCCCAGAGAGCTGGCCACACAGGCATCAATACGATGTTTAATGACAGCAAGCTGCTCAATAAAAAAATTAACCGTTGAGCCAGTTCCCACACCGACAATCATATCATCGTCGATGAAATCCAGAGCAGCTTTCGCAGCCTGTTGCTTTAATGATTCCATAAAAATCCTACCGCCATAAATTATTCTTTACCAGATTTAAAATTTCTGTACCCTGCCCATTAATAATGGCCTTCATCATATAGAGGCTAAAGCCTTTAACCTGGGCAATATTGATTGCAGGCGGCATAACCAGTTCATTGCGATTTACCCGCACATCCACCAGCGCCGGCCCCTGATGTTTGAATGCAGCCCCTAAGGCATCACGCAAATCAGCAGGATCTTCGACTCGCAGGCTATGAATTCCAGCTCCTTCAACCATTTGCGCGAAATTGGGATTATCCAGTTGAGTGCCATACTCAAGCATTCCACCGACATGCATCTCCATTTCTACAAAGCCCAGAGTACCATTATTAAAAATCACCATTTTAACCGGTAATTGCTGCTGAACAAGAGTCAGAATGTCGCCCATCAGCATACTGAACCCGCCATCGCCACAGAGAGCAACGACTTGACGCCCGGGAAAACAGGCTTGTGCGCCAATAGCCTGTGCCAGGGCGTTTGCCATTGAGCCATGATTGAAAGACCCCAGCAGACGCCGCTTGCCATTCATCATCAGATAACGGGCAGCCCAAACCGTTGGAGTTCCCACATCACAGGTGAAGATCGCATCATCGCTGCTTTCTTCATTGATTAGTTTTGCCAGATACTGGGGATGAATCAGTTTCTTACCGGGCTTAGCGCTCGCCAGATCATCCAGCTCTCTGCGAGCATGACGATAATGCTCCACCGCTTTTTCAAGATGGCTGCTATCTGTCTTAGACTTGATTAATGGCAGCAATGCTTCCAGTGTAGCATTCACATCACCCACCACGCCTAAATCAATGTCGGCTCGTTTTCCTAACTGGCTGCCTTCAATATCAATCTGAATAATTCTGGCATTTTCAGGATAGAACTGCCGGTATGGGAAGCTGGTTCCTAATAATAACAAAACATCGCAGGACTCCATTGCATAGTAGCCTGAGGAAAATCCTATTAAACCGGTCATGCCGACGTCATAGGGGTTATCATATTCAATGAAGGTTTTGCCGCGCAGCGTATGGACCACCGGGGATTTTAACTTGTCGCACAGAGCCATCAATGGCTGATGCGCGCCTGCTGCGCCAATCCCGCAAAAAATGGTGACTCGCTGGGCATCATTTAATTCTTTAGCCAATTGCTTAAGCAGCGCATTATCCGGTAAAACCACGGGTTTTGGTGCTGGAATCCAGGCAGGTGAGTGCCGGGTACGAATTTCCTGCATAGCGAAATCCCCGGAAATGACGATCACCGCAACCCCACGCTTTGCAATTGCTGTTTGCATGGCAATTTTCAAAACGCGCGGCATCTGCTCCAGAGACGAGATGATCTCGCAATACACACTGCATTCCTTAAACAGGATCGCGGGATGCGTTTCCTGAAAATAATCCCCCCCAATTTCAGGTGAGGGAATATGCGCCGCGATTGCCAATACCGGCGCGTTACTGCGCTGACAGTCATACAGTCCATTGATGAGGTGAACGTTACCAGGTCCGCAGCTTCCAGCGCAAACGCTTAACTCGCCGGTGAGCTGAGCCTCGGCACCTGCTGCGAAAGCAGCGACCTCTTCATGCCTTGTATGAACCCAGGAAATGGTTTTCCTTTTTTGCAAAGCATTGGTCAAACCATTCAG
Organism: Legionella sp. 16cNR16C; assembly: GCF_021297775.1. Taxonomy (NCBI): domain Bacteria; kingdom Pseudomonadati; phylum Pseudomonadota; class Gammaproteobacteria; order Legionellales; family Legionellaceae; genus Legionella; species Legionella sp. 16cNR16C. The sequence goes on along the minus strand of NZ_JAJTMX010000002.1, from coordinate 1,209,046 downwards.
GGAATCGCCTACAATCCCATAAATACGCTTAACGCCGGCTTCTTCCAGGGTATCGATAAATACATCAGCAACAGTCGTCATGCCATTTTCCTTGTTAACAGATTATTGACCAACCATCGGACTGGTATTCGGTACAGCTCCGCTTGGCACAGGTTTGGGAGTGGTTGCCGCATTACTGATATCAGCAGGGCTATCGCTTACTGAAGTGACGCTTTGTGCAGCATTCCCTGATTGTCCAGAGGATGACGAAGAGCTGGAGGAGGAGCTGCTATAGGAACTGGTGTTGGATGAGTTCGACTGGTGAGAGCTGGTATTTTTCTTTTCTGTGCTGGCAGAAGAAGAGCGTTTACCATGATAGTAAGGCTCATTGTGATCAGATCCTCCAAATAAGGAGTCCATTTGCTCACAGCCAGTTAATACCAAAGGGGCGACCAATATAACCCAAGCGATTTTTCTTTTCATGGTTATTCTTCCTTGCGGTTAGTTAATTCCATACAAGTTGAAATTCTAGCTCTTGTATTTTAACTTGTAAAATCAATATGCTTGAATTTAGGTTGTAGCCCTGGAATTGGGCTAATCATTTTAGCAATTGTTCCTGATAAAATTACTTGTTAAAGTAGAGCACCCTCCTTCTTTAATCTTGAGTTACTCATGATTTATTCAAATATTCTGGAAACGATAGGCCATACTCCGGTTGTGCGGTTAAATAAACTGGGAAAAGAACTCGATTGTGAGCTGTATGCCAAATGTGAATTTTTCAATCCAGGGGGTTCAGTTAAGGACCGTATTGGCTATGAAATGGTGAAAAAAGCAGAGGAGGAAGGCCGTATCAAACCGGGTGATACGCTGATCGAACCCACCTCAGGCAATACCGGAATTGGCATTGCGCTGGCAGGCGCTGTGCTGGGTTATAAAGTCATTATTACCATGCCGGATAAAATGAGCCAGGAAAAACAAGTGGCTCTGGAGCGTTTAGGTGCTGTAATTTACAGAACCCCGACTGCAGCCGCCTGGAATGCGCCTGAAAGCCATATCTCGCTGGCCAGCCGGTTGCAGAAAGAGATACCCAATTCGCATATTCTCGACCAATACGCCAATCCCAATAACCCCAATGCCCATTACCATGGAACAGCGGAAGAAATCATTGAGGATTTCGGCAAAAGCCTGACAATGGTCGTGGCAGGCGTTGGCACCGGTGGGACGATTAGCGGAATTGCCAGACGTCTGAAAGAATATAACCCTGAAATCCAGATAATCGGCGTTGACCCGATTGGCTCTATTCTGGGCGGCGGAGATGAAATTAAACCCTATGACGTGGAAGGCATTGGCTATGATTTCTTCCCCGATGTTCTGAATAACCAGCTCATCGACCGTTATGTCAAAATCAATGATGCAGACTCTTTTAATACAGCAAGACGTTTAATTCGCGAAGAAGGCTTATTGGTAGGAGGCTCCAGCGGAGGCGCCGCCTGGGCAGCGCTGCAGGCAGCCAAATCCTTAAAGCAAGGTGACAAATGCCTGGTCATCCTCCCCGATTCAATTCGCAATTATATGAGCAAATTTGCCAGTGACGATTGGATGCGGCAGCAGGGATATTTGAATCCATAGCGATCCTCTCGCCCCTAGGGGGAGAGAGTTAGAGACAAACATAAGAGAAAATCCCCTCTCCCAAGTTTGGGAGAGGGCTAGGGTGAGGGTTGATTTTAAACCCCTCTCTCTAACTCTCTCCCCTGAGGGGAGAGAGGATCTCTTAAAGATTAACGTATTCTCATTCCAGATGAGGACTCTTGCTTTTTATTTTCTGAAGAGTACTTCTTAAGATTAGCAAACACCCTGTCTTCATTAAAAATTCCAAGGGATAATCCCTGGGCAATAGTATGGATGAAATCCAGAGCTGTATGGTCCTGGTAATCTCTCTGCGGTTTAATATTGGTTGCTTCATGCTTGTTGGCAAGCCCGATATTCTTGCGGAAAAACTTCTGAATGCCATGTTCAATACCCGCATAGGGAACACGCAAATGATAATTAAAGCTATGTTTCCATTCCTCGAGTAATGCTTCTCTAAGTCCCGTTTTATCAAAATCCTTTGCTTTATATTGCACTTCCAGATTTTTAACGCGGCGTAAGTAATCCTGCCGCATCAATTGTCTGCTTTCTTTGATTTGGGCCTTCAGTTCTTCCATGCCGGGCTCACTGGCTCGGTTTACTTGAGGCAACTCTGGCAAGGCCATCGCTGCATTATATTTTTCAAAGACTGCAATGTTGGCTACATACGGGCGATAAAGCTTGTCCTCGACTTGCAGTTTAAGTTTCACAGCAGGCGTCACGCCTTCCGGTGGTGAAGAATGATGAGCGGCATGAAATTCTTTACCTGGCTCCACTTCAAGTATCTTAATGGATAAACTTAAACGTTTTGCCAGGGCATCTCTCAACACATTATCATTGATTCGGGTGTCTGACTGCCTCATTTCTGCCACCGATGAAAGCTGATCAGAAAACGCATCCTGATAAGCAACCGGGTCAGAAACCAACTCATCGACAGTGATCTGGCGAAGGGTAAATCCCAAATCTCTCACAAACTGAGTGATGGGCTGTTGTGCCATTAGCTGTCTTAAACGTTTCACATAAGAATCAGCACGCTCAAGCTGCTGGGGCTTCGGAAAAAGGGTTTTATGGTATTCAAGGATCTGCTGAATCAGTCCCTCATGCTTAGCTGGATTGTCCAAAGCTTTGCTGATAATTGCGGCCGCTGCAGAACGAAAAAAACAATCGTTCTCTTCACCAACATAAATATATCCCGCCTGCTGCTTGTCAGCGGATTGGATGACGGGCCGGACAAGTGGAGTGATACTTGGGGCTTGTCTAAAAAATGTCGATGTCGTCGCTATGGCCATGACACCTCTCCTCTTACCTGTATGATTCCATTCTAATCAATATAGATTAAGGAAATATTAATTTGTATAGAAAAACCTGTTGTCTTTGCGAACAAAGTGAGGCAATCCAGATCAGACTTGAACAAAGTCAGGAGTTGCTTCGCTGACGCTCGCAAAAACAGTTTTTGTGAAACACACCGGACTATTGGCTGCAATTTTGCTGAATAAACTGAACGACTTTCTGATAAAAGGCCTGCCCCCATAAATCATTGTGCCCTCTGTCTTGAACCCGGATAAATTCCTTGGGCTGATTGGCGGCGTCAAAGAGATCAACCCCCTGAGCATAGGGCACGATCCTGTCCTGGTCTCCGTGAAGAATCAGCAAGGGGCTTTTGACGTCCTGAATACGCGACAGGGAATCATATTTATCCCAGGGAGAAATCAATATCAGCGGATAATGATATCTGGCGATAGCGCTTAACGAAGTAAATGGGCTTTGCAGAATTACAGCACATGCGGCATGATTTACTGACAAATAGGTAGCCACCCCGGTGCCGAGCGATTCACCGTAAATCACCAGATGTTTATCTGTTACACCCTGCTGTCTTAAAAACGCTCTTGCCGCTTCAGCATCCTGATAAAAACCTTTCTCTGAAGGAAAGCCAGGATTACCCGAGTAGCCTCGATACTCCAAAAGCAAGACGCCAAATCCATGATGAATCAATTGCCTTGCCATTGGCATGCGCATCCCAATATGGCCACCATTGCCATGCAGAAAAAGAACGGTGGCTTGTCCGGATTTAGCCGCTTTGTACCAGGATTGCAATGTCAGCCCATCGCTTGTCCGCAATGATACTACCTGCATATCCTTCGCCTGGAAACTCGCAGGACTTGGCATCAGTTTTGCTGGAAAATAGATTAGTTTTCTTTGATAAAAAAAGATGAAAAGCGTTCCCAGCAGAATAAATAAAATGCTAAAGAGGGCAAAATTTTTTAACATGAATAACCTTTTTACAATGAAAATAGCAGCGGAACCCTAATATTAACAGGCGTGCCAGTTCTGACAACCAGGAGGGCCTATGGAACTAATGCGAGACCAGGAAATAGCTAAACTGAAAGAGCTATTACGGCATACTGGTGAATTTATTGCTTATTTTGAACTGGCAGAGACTAAAATGATTGCCTGGCGGCAAGATATTGAAGAACAGGCGCATAATCAGCATCAGAAGATAGAGCAGAAATTACAAAATCTGCATCAGGAACTGGAATCCCTGCATGAAGTCCTCACCCAGGCCGGTCTGGCGCGTTTCAGACTCAGTGCTGAGCAAACTTTAGTACAGGGAGAAAAACATCTTGCTATGCTGGAAAAAGCCAGTCAGCAAATGCTCCTGGAAATTGCCAGCCAGTTGCGGGAATTTAATAAAAATTTTCACAAACAACTTAATTTAATTGAACAACACACCCAGCAGGCTATCGCAAAAATTGATCAGCAATTGGCGGATTATGATGCACACTATTTCAAACGGATTGCCAATGAGAGCTGTGTCCAGGTTGAAAAAGTAGCGACTCGCGCCATTCAGAAAAGCACAGGCCTTCTACGCTCATTTCAATGGCGTTCAGTGAGCCTCGCCTTGCTTGTCACCTTTATTACCAGCTTGTTTATTGGGCTTTACATCAGTAATGAATTGCCATGGGAAATGCATCAGCATGCCCGAAACGAGCGTGAGGCGGGTAAAGTCTTGTTAAAGGCCTGGCCTAACCTGTCCCATCAGGAAAAAAACAAGATTCTGAATACTGCTTCAATGAATAAGAACTGATATGTGGACTCTCCTTGGTATCGCGGCCATCCCTTTGTTGATGATCCATATTAAAAAATGGCGTAAAGGATGGCGGCTGAAGCAATGGCGCCATGGCCTAAACCTTGATGCACATGAAAAGGTATTCAAACAACTGTATCAATCGGTCAGCGGATTTCATCTTTCCAAGGAGGCCCGTGCTCACAATGATTCGCCGGAATATGTGTACGGAGAAATTGAATTTCAATCATTTATTGCCTTGCTGTCTTTATGCAAGCCAGGGCCTGCTACCATTTTCTATGATTTAGGCAGCGGAACCGGCAAAACAGTACTAGCCTGTGCGATGGTGTTTCCAGTTAAAAAAAGCGCGGGAATAGAGCTGTTTGAAAATCTCCATTGCAGCGCCCTACGGCAGCAGGAAAAACTAAAAGCAATGCCTGCTTATAAAGAAAATTATCATCATATTCATTTTGAAAATAATGATATCTTTTCTGCTGACTTTTCCGATGCAAATATAGTCTATATTAATGCCACCGCTTTTTTTGGCGAGCGCTGGCAGCACTTAAGTCATGTACTGGAAGGCATTGCCGCCGGCAGCCTGGTGCTCAGCACCAGCAAAGCACTGCAATCCTCTTTGTTTACTCTGATACGCACTGTCAGAGTGCAAATGAACTGGGGAGAAGTCGATGTTTTTATCCAGCAAAGACAGTAATAAAAAGATCAGGCTATTTACTATTTGCATACCCATAAAATCTTGTTACAGTTAATTGATAAGATTGAATAATTTTTTTGCGAGTCTATACTGATTAATAGAGTAGTACTTTAAGCTCTTAGCTGAAGCCTTTTGGGCAAGAGCCTTCTGAAACGCGGCCAACCGAGGTAGGTATGATTAAATCGCAACTCATAGCAAACCTAGCTGCAAAAATGACTCACTTGCCCGAAAAGCAAGTCAGTGATGGTATCAATCGTATTCTGGAATTAATGAGTGAAGCACTTATTAGCGGTCAACGGATTGAAATTCGTGGCTTTGGCAGTTTTTCATTGCATTATCGTCCACCCAGAAATGCCCACAATCCTAAAACAGGTGAAAAAGTTATCACTGAGGCTAAATATAGTCCCCACTTCAAGCCAGGAAAAGAGCTACGTGAGCGGGTAGACAGTTCCAGGGAAACCATCCCGTTGCAGGATGAGGAAGACGACGAATAGGGATTAATGCAGCCGTAGCCTCGGTAAGCAAAGCGCATCCAGGGAACGGCTATTGGGCATTAATCGCTTGTGAACCTGGGTAAGCTTCGCTTACCAGGACAACGTCAGGTTCGCGGCAAAGTAACCCCGGTTTGCCCCTGATACTTGCCGTGACGATCGCGATAGGAAACGGAACATACCTCATCAGACTCGAGGAATATCATTTGCGCCACCCCTTCATTGGCATAAATTTTAGCGGGTAGAGGGGTCGTGTTAGAAAACTCCAGAGTGACATGCCCTTCCCATTCCGGCTCAAGCGGTGTGACGTTCACGATAATGCCGCAGCGCGCATAAGTCGATTTACCAAGACAAATCGTTAGAACATTACGTGGAATACGAAAATACTCCACAGTCCTGGCTAAAGCAAAGGAATTGGGAGGAATAATACAAACATCCGATTTGACATCAACAAAACTGTTGGCATCAAATGATTTGGGATCAACGATTGCTGAGTTAATGTTTGTAAAAATTTTAAACTCATCCGCACAACGCACGTCATAACCATAACTGGACACACCAAAGGAAATAATACGGCCGTTGCCGGTGTCTCGTACTTGTTCCGACTGGAACGGGGAAATCATCCCGTGTTCCAGTGCCATTCTGGTAATCCACTGATCCGATTTAATTGACATAACTGCCTCGATTCTGAATTCTAAAACTACCTTCTACCATTCTCGCAGGATGGAAGCAAGCAGGATCAAGCGGCACAAACCGACTGCGGCAACTCCTGCAGGAAGGTTTTGGTCGTAGCGTCGCCTTTCTCAAAGAAACGATGCTTATTGTAGAGAGCCTTTTCGGCTTCTTCTTCAATTTTGGCCTTCAGATTCAGCTTTGGAGAATCCTCTTCGCTTAGAGCCTTCTTTTGTTTCGCCAGTTGACGCAGCTCCTTCTGGAAGCTGTTCAGACCCTCAGTTTTTTCCTTAACTATTTTGGAATTAAAAGCAGAGCTGAAATGTTTTTTCTGGAAATTATCCACTTTATAGAGGGTATGCTCAATTTCCCAGTCCTCAGAGACAGCTTCAACCGGCTCTTTCAATTCGATAGAGGTTTCTGCTTTTCGCCCTGTTTGCTGATACCAGGCCTGTTTGAAACTTAAGACCTCGCGGGGATTCGTCTGATCATTCGGGTTATTGAACTGACTTGCACCCCAGGCGTAAAGCGTTGCCAGTAAAAATACAGGGGAAAGTACAAATTTCAATATGAGGGTAGGCGCATCGTCATTATCATGGCTATGCCCTCCTTTTGCACTCAGACGATCTTTTAAAGCGTGTTTTAATTTAAAATCATCATGCTTATGCTCATGACTGCCGGGGAAGAAATAATGCCAGTCTTCACCCAATTCACTTATGGTTCCCAAACCTGCTGACACGGTTTCCGGAATCCCGGGCACGCGATCGGAAGTGACGCCAATGCTAATCAAATGCCCCAAAAATAAAATCAGGCGCAGAGGGGCTAACAAAATATTAATGACCAGACGGAATGGGTTGATGATCTGTAGCCAGTTTTCCTTCTGACGCAGTTCAGCCCAGCCTTGCTTGATATCGTTTACAAATTCTCTAAACCAGGATTTCTTACTTTTCAGGGCGCCTTCGATAATTTCAAAGGTATTGCTGGTATTTTCCAGATTAAAAAACACTGCAGAAAGACCGGTGATAATAGGATTTATGATCCCCATTACGAATACGGGGATTTTACCCATCCATGCAAACAAAGGCCGCGAGTTTTTAACCACCGTCCACCAGGTACCAGCCGTACAAATCGTTAGCGCAATGGCTAGACCGACCAGGAGTACTGAAGTCGCCGCCAGGAAAATACTTCGCCAATTGACTTCTTTGACTAAATTATCACGGATCTTGGTATACCATTGCCGCAAGGTATCGTTATTGATCATGTCCGTAATGGCATTATAGGTTAGAAAACCGTATGCAGCTCCGGCAATGACAGCCATTGGAATAATGAAGGCTGGTAACACGGAAAACGGAATCGCCGCCAGTAAAGGAATAGCAGCAAATTCTCCGACCAGGAGGTAAGTGGTTCCTGCCCCCATGAAAAGACCGGCAAGAATACTGAATGCACCGGCTAGACGGTAATATAGACGACGTCTTGTAAACAACTCCTGCACTTCATCCTGACCTCTGGCCTTCAACCATCGGCGAAGCTCCTGCTGATAGGGAGTTAGGTCCTCTTCCTCATCATTTTTGGCAAAGAGTTGCTCAGCAAACCATTTTTCCATATCACTGAGCTTTTTCTCAATCTTTTTCTTTTTGAGACGACCTGCTTCGTCTAAAGGATCCTCGCCAAAGGCATGAAGACGCTGCAGCATTTTTTTATAATCTCTGAAAAATTCCGGCCCGCCCTCAAGCTCCGCTCCTTCTTTGGGAAAGTTATTAAGTAAAAATTCCCTGGCCAGATGGCGTTCCAGATAATCACGTTTAAAACCCAGCTTACCGAGAGCACCGGTGATATTCTGCATGTATATTTCGTATTCGTAAGCAACAGAGAGAAAGAAGGCGCCGAAAGCCAGAGGGAGAACGGGCCAAAGAACAAACATACCGCCAAAACTCAGGAAGCCGAGAATAAGGCTGGCTCCAACAGTTAATAGAAGGAGAAGCAGATAATAGGGTATTTTTTTTGATTTCATTTTTAGCCCGTGTTTACCATCCAAAAGGATTTGCAACTTTATAACAAATGAAAATGATTATCAATAAGGAAACGGGCAATTATGACACATATTGTTCTTAATAAGCGACTTTTACCGATTTAAAATATAAAGCAAGCTGTTGATTAATCTAGCATCTGGGTGAGTTTGACCGCTTAGATGAATTCTTAGGAAAAATTTAGGATTACAATCTTGAAGTCATCATGTACTATCTGTAGGCATCGTAAAGTATTTCTCAAACAGCCTGTTGAGTGTACCTTCCTTTCAGCGCTTGCAGCAGACATGCTTTATGACGAATTAAGCCATTTATCAATTAAGGAGTAATGATGCGTTTGAATCAATGGATGACTTTTCTTTCCACTGGGTTAATGCTGATAACCAATCCTCTGGCAGCGCAAGGCCAGACTCACATGGAACAAATACAGGTGCCGCAATGTCTTGCAGCAAAAATGCCTTCACAATTTGAAATCCTTGCGGAGAATAACGAGTTTAAGATTATCAATCTGCCTTCTGATAAGCTTCAAAGTATCAGTTTGCTGGCTGACCAATTGAATTGTGGTCGATTTGTTAATGTGAGCGGACAGCTGGCAGACAAATCCGGCAACCAAAAAGCAGAGGCTGCTCATCAACTGCTGACAAAACCTGCCTTGAAGCAAAACACTCTCTTAAAGAGCGGGTTTAAAGTCAAGCATCGTTCAGCGGTTATTGAAGCGCTCGAGCAGGTGAAATCCGAGAATATCCTCAAAACTCTGAAACACCTCACTGATTATGAGAATCGTTCCGCGACCAAAAATACCGGAGTTCAGGCCGCTAAATGGCTGAAGTCAGAGTTTCTGCAAATGGCAAAAGAAGCAGGACGTACCGATGTGGATGCCTATTTTGTCAAAACGGGCGTGTGGTATAAACAGCCCTCTCTGGTTACAGTAATAAATAAAGACAGCCGATCTCCCGGAATAGTGATTGGCGCGCATATGGACACTCTTGATGGCCGTATGCCTGGAGCAGGCGATGACGGCAGCGGATCGTCAAGCGTCATGGAAATTGCAAGGGTGTTACTAAACTCACATCAGGAGTTTAACCGTCCAATCTATATCATCTGGTATGCTGCGGAAGAGCGCGGTCTGGTCGGTTCTCAGTATGTAGTCGAGCATTTTGAGCAGGAACATATCCCTGTGCTTGCCGCAGTTCAATTTGATATGACCGGTTTCCGTAATGATCGCAATGATCCTACCATGTGGGTTTTCCGCGATTACACCAATGATATGTTAACGGATTATCTGTCTGAGTTAATCAAGACTTATATTGGTGTTCCTGTGGCTGAATCAGAATGTGGTTATGGCTGTAGCGATCATGCTTCATGGACAGCAGCCGGGGTTCCTGCAGCATTCCCCTGCGAGACTGATTTTGAACACCATAATCAGAAAATTCATACCTCTGGCGATACAATGGATCGTCTGACTCCTGAACATATGGTTAATTTTGCCAAATTAGGCTTGGCTTTTGCCATCGAACTGGCAAGTGATTAAACTGAATCGGGTAGTTAGACTTCTCCACTTCGCTGCATCTGTCGTGCCTTAATCAGGCGCGGCAGGTGCAGCGAGACTCCAGGCTCTAACGAATTGCCGTGATGAATTCTCTTCTGAGACAATTTCATTTTCCTCAGGATAATTATCAAAAAACAGCCTGCCCGGTAAAGGTTTCTGAATCGAAGCATTTTCATCTGTTTTTTTGGATTCCTGCTGTTTCCTTACCGTCAAATGTCCCTTTCCCCCCTGCCTTTGTAAGGGGTTTTTATAGACAAAGGGAAAATTCAGCGCGTCTTCACCCTCGATTTCAAAATCAAATTTAGTCAACATCTTGACCACCGAAAGCGCCTCACCAAGAGCAAGTCGAAGTCCCGGGCAACGCCGTCGGCCTGTTTTAAATGATAGAAAGCTGCCCTCTTTCTCCTTCTGAGCCGGATGGATAGATTGTGGTATATCAGCGAACAAGCAGGCATTGTAGTGGTTTCCCTGAGAGTCTACTGGCAGCCAGCGCTCAGGAAAAATATCTTTGGCGGTTACTAGTTTTTTCCCCAATGATGCCTCCCCTTCTGCGGACAAATAAATATCGGGAAAATTGCGGTTATCCTGATGGATTGCTTCAAGCGGCATTAACAAAAGAGCACCGCGTGGAAGCGTGATTGACTGACCATCCTGCTTAAGCTCGAGAGGCTCTTGCACCACTTCAGGGATTGCTGGAGCAGGAGGAAGTATGCGCAATGCCTCCAATATGACTGCCTCGGTATAAGACAGTTTTTCCTCGCCTCCCCAGGTGGAAAGTTTGGAGTGGTCAAAATCAGCGGTGGCTAATTCCTGGCGGACCATTTTTAAAATCCTTGGATCCTGCAGCATAATTCGAAGCGTTGTAGTTAGCAGGGTCGCAGTCGCATCAAAGCCCAGCAGCGGGATAAACAGACTTTCATTAAGCGCATCAATGACCGCGGAGGATAAAGCACAAGTATCCCCATGACATTTTGCGAATTCGATTAAGTTTGAGCAATCTCCCCCTTTTAAAGGGAGTTTCGGATCAATCCCTTGGCTTAGCAGGTCCTTCTCCAAAGCTTTCTTATCGAGAACATGCGCGGTCATTAAACGATTAAGCCAGCTATCCGTCGCGCAGAGTTCTCGTTTCAGGTCCTCATGCTGCAGAAGTAAGCAGCCAAAATTAAAAATCTTTTCTCGCAGGCTCCACAATTGCATTTTCTCGGCATCGGATATGGGCTCAATATCAAACAAACAGCCCATCAGTTCCTGAGTTAAACTGGGATGATAGAGTTTTTCAAATACCTCAATACTATTTTTGCTAAAATAATTATACAGCAGCACACGCCTGGACAGCGTATCCATAACCTGGCCGAGTGTTTTTTTATGTGGATTCACATCCGCACTTTGCAATTCAAAAAACTCTTCTATCAAAGTCTCCAGCTCATAGCGATTTTCCTTATTTTTCCGATGAAGCAGGTCTTCATTACGCCGCAGGATAGCGCCGCGCAGATTATCATGACCAGGTGTACCATTTTTTGAAGACATCAGATTATGCGGGCCTAGAATATGATCAAGGCGGTTAAACAAAGGGGTCTGGCCAAATTTGCCCTGCAAGGCTTTAGTGTTGTAAATCTGTTGAATCAGAGCAGGTTTTGCAATGACATACACCCGAGAGAGATTGGGTAAAAGAAAAAGACTGATGCCTTTATGATTGGGCTGTAATGATTTTTTGCCTACATCAACCACGAATTGCATAAAGGTTTCCTGTATTTTTTCTTTACTTAATTCAGGCTTTTCAGTGGATTGTAATTTTTCACTAAACAGTGTGGCCGTTAATTTTAAGTAAGAGACAGGATGAGGGAAGGTTATGGCGGACTGAACTATTCTTCGATAAACATACGCCACTGTAAGCAGCATTAAACCCAAATATAAAATGAATTGCATAATAGTTTCCTGTTTTATTTGCGTACAGATGAAACGACATACAACGATATCATCTGCAGGTTAAAGCCCTGCAAAAGACCAACATTTAAACATGAAATTCGAATAATGTACAGAAGAGCCTTTTTTTGATCGCTCAAAATGAGCCCACCCTCCTACTGACAATACCTATTTTTAAATAACGCATTGCCAGTTATTTTTTCGCAAAAGAACTGTTTTGAACTATCAATGAGGAGGTTTATTTCCTTTATTTACAGGCGGACAATGATATTCTGCGATAACTTCTCCCTGAGCATCCACAGTTTGCAAAAGAACTGGAAATTTCCAAAGCGTGTACAGATGCTTCAATACTTCCTGGGTATTATCCCCCAAGGGCGAGCGGTTTTGCTGAATATAGCGCAATGTAAGGCTTCGGTTCCCTTCGACATCCACAGAGTAGACCTGAATATCAGGCTCCAGAAAACCGAGATTATACTGGCGGGACAAAGCTTCACGAATTAACTGATAACCCTGCTCATCATGGATTGCCCCAACCATTAAATCAGGCTGGCGGTCATCGTCCACGATATGAAACAGTTTGAGATCCCGAATTAGCTGCGGTGAAAGGTATTGGGCAATAAAACTTTCATCCTTATAGTTACGCATGGCGGTATCGAGACTGCTTAGCCAATCGGTATTTGCGAGATATGGAAACCATTGCTTGTCTTCCGCGGTAGGATTCTCACAAATTCGTTTGATGTCCTGCATCATGTTATAACCCAGAGTATAGGGGTTAATACCGCTAAAATAAGGGCTGTTAAAGGAGGGCTGCATAATCACATTGGTATGGCTTTGCAAAATTTCCAGCATAAACTCATCAGTGACCAGGTTTTCATCATAAAGTGCATTAATCAGGGTGTAATGCCAAAAACAGGCCCAACCTTCATTCATTACCTTGGTTTGTCCCTGCGGATAAAAATACTGAGCTATTTTTCGTACAATCCGAACAATTTCCCGCTGCCAGGACTTCAGAAGGGGCGCATTTTTCTCAATAAAATAAAGAATATTTTCCTGTGGATCTTCTGGGAAGCGTTTCTTTTGACCATTACTGTCTACCCGCTTGCTTTGCGGGATGGTTCGCCATAATTCATTGACCTGTGATTGCAAGTATACTTCGCGATTCTGCTGACGAATTTTTTCTTCCTGTACCGAGAGGATAGCGGGATGCTTGTAACGGTCAACACCATAATTCATTAATGAATGGCAGGCATCAAGAATCGATTCGACCTCATCAATTCCATAACGCTCTTCGCATTCACTGATATAATTACGGGCAAATACCAGATAATCAATAATCGCATCGGCGGAAGTCCACATTTTGAAAAGGTAATTGCTTTTAAAAAAGGAATTATGGCCATAGCAGGCATGGGCGATAACCAGCGCCTGCATCGCCATTGTATTTTCTTCCATCAGATAGGCAATACAGGGATTGGAATTGATAACTAACTCATAGGCCAATCCCATTTGACCTCGCTTGTAGCTTTTTTCAACCCCGACAAAATGTTTTCCAAACGACCAGTGGTGATAACCAATCGGCATACCCACCGAAGCGTAGGCATCCATCATTTGCTCGGCGGTAATGACCTCAATTTGGTTGGGATAAGTTTCCAGTTTGAAATCTTTGGCCAGCCGGCCTATTTCGCGATCATAGCTCTGGATTAAGTCGAAGGTCCACTCGGCCCCTTTTGACAGCGGCTCTTTTTTCATGCAGTCTTCCTTTTAAACAGTTCACGAAATACTGGATAAATATCAGCTACATTATCGATATTTTCCATAGCGAAATTAGGATATAGCTCATGCACTTTCTGATAAACCTCCCAGAGGCTCTGATGATGACGCGGCATAATTTCAATATAGGCGAAATATTGCAGTAGCGGCATAATTTTTTCCTGCAGCAATTCCTGGCAGTATGGTGAATCGGCATTCCAGTTATCACCGTCAGAGGCCTGGGCCACATAAATATTCCAGGCAGAGACCGGATAACGCGCCTCAATGATAGTACTGAGTAACTCCAGTGCACTGGAGACTACTGTGCCTCCTGTCTCTCGCGAGTAAAAGAACTCCTCTTCATTGACTTCCTTGGCGGAAGTATGATGGCGTATAAACACCAGTTCAATTTTTTCATAATTCTTGGTCAGAAACAGATACAGTAGAATGAAGAATCGTTTGGCAATATCTTTTTTTGCTTCATCCATTGATCCGGAAACGTCCATTACACAAAACATAACTGCCTGCGTTGAAGGGGCTGGAACCTTTACCCGATTGTTATAGCGCAAATCAATGGTGTCGATAAATGGAACCGCTTTCAGTTTTTTCTTTAGAAATTCAATTTCATGCTGCAATTCTAATATCTGAAACTTTTCGGCATCAGGATTTGCCTGCAGGTGCTCCATCTCTTCTTCCGCCTGTCGCAGACGTTTTTTATAAGAGCCGCCCAGGGCCATACGCCGCCCGGTAGCCTGCCGCATTGAGCGGACAACATTGATATTGGTCGGAATACCGCTGCTGGTTACACCGGCTCGAATAGTTTTATAGGTTGTTAACTGCGCCAATTCTTTTTTAATTAAATCAGGAAGCTCCAGATCTTCAAAATAGAGATCCAGGAACTCTTCACGAGATAACTGAAATACAAACTCATCTTCACCTTCACCGCTGTTACTGGCCTGACTTCCGCTGCCGCCGCTGCCGCCGCCATCGGGTCTTCGAATTCGATCACCGGCAATAAACTGATCATTGCCAGGCAAGACTCGTTCAACTCGCCCGCCTCTTCCACGGTGAAATTGCGGCTCAGAAATATCTTTTGCCGGGATGCTTATCATTTCGCCCTGATCAATCTCGGTGATGCTGCGTTTTCCTACAGCATCAGAAACGGCACGTTTTATTTGGTTTTTATATCGTCTCAGAAAGCGCTGGCGATTGACTGTGCTCTTTTTGCCGGCATTCTGTCGTCGATCAATTAATTGCGACATACGCTCATCCTATTCAAAATACCAGTTTCCAAGCATTAGCTAAGCAAAAATCCTCTCTCCCTCAGGGAGAGAGTTAGAGAGAGGGATTTAGAAACAACCCTCACCCTAGCCCTCTCCCAGCTTGGGAGAGGGGATTTTCTATAAAGTTAGCGCCATGCGTGCTGGTAAATGCACGCGCTATTGCGATTTCCTCACTCTTAAATACCATTCGCATAACAAGCGAACCTGTTTTCGGGTGTATCCTTTATCAACCATACGCGCGATAAACTCTTCATGCTTCTTCTTGTCATCTTCTGATGCCTTGGCATTGAAGGAAATAACCGGGAGTAAATCTTCCGTATTGGTAAACATTTTCTTTTCGATTACTGTTTTCAGTTTCTCATAGCTGTTCCAGATTGGATTTTTTCCATGATTATTCGCTCTGGCTCTTAATACGAAATTAACGACTTCGTTACGGAAATCTTTAGGATTGGAAATACCTGCTGGCTTCTCAATTTTTTCCAGTTCCATATTTAAAGAACTGCGGTCAAAGATTTCACCCGTATCAGGATCACGATAATCCTGATCCTGGATCCAGAAATCAGCATAGGTGATATAACGATCGAAAATGTTTTGTCCGTATTCTGAATAGGATTCAAGATAAGCGGTTTGAATTTCCTTGCCAATAAACTCAACATATTTCGGGGTTAAATGCTCTTTGATAAAAGTCAGATATTTCTCATGCTGCTCCTGGGGGAATTGCTCCTGCTCAATTTGTCTCTCAAGAATGTACAAGAGGTGAACCGGGTTGGCTGCCACTTCGCTGTGATCAAAATTAAATACTTTGGAAAGGATCTTGAATGCAAACCGGGTTGAAATACCACTCATACCCTCATCAACTCCGGCAAAATCCCGATATTCCTGATAAGACTTGGCTTTCGGATCGGTATCTTTGAGACTTTCACCATTATACACGCGCATTTTGGAGTAAATGCTGGAGTTTTGCGGCTCCTTCAGGCGAGTCAATACGGAAAATTGGGCCAGCATATCCAGGGTTCCTGGTGCGCAAGGCGCATCGGTTAAAGAACTATGATCAAGCAGTTTCTGGTAAATGCGTTTTTCCTCGGAGACCCTTAGGCAATAAGGTACTTTTACAATGTTAATCCGGTCGATGAAGGCTTCATTGTTTTTGTTGTTACGGAAGGTCTGCCACTCTGATTCATTGGAGTGGGCGAGAATTATACCTTCAAAAGGAATCGCGGAAAGGCCTTCAGTCGCATTATAGTTACCTTCCTGAGTAGCAGTCAGCAAGGGGTGCAGCACTTTAATGGGTGCTTTGAACATTTCCACAAACTCGAGCAAACCACGGTGAGCCCGGCACAGACCGCCAGAGAAACTGTAAGCATCCGGGTCATCCTGAGAAAACTCTTCGAGCTTGCGAATATCGACCTTACCGACCAGAGAAGAAATATCCTGATTATTTTCATCACCCGGTTCGGTTTTGGCGACCGCAATCTGCTTTAGACGCGATGGCTTGACCTTAATAACTTTGAATTTGCTGATGTCGCCATTGAACTCATGGAGGCGTTTGACAGCCCAGGGAGACATCACATAGCGCAGGTAGCGTGAAGGAATGCCAAATTTCTCATAGAGCAGTTCCGCATCTTCCTGGGGATCAAATAAGGAAAGTGGTGACTCATACACTGGCGAACCTTTGATGGCGTATATCGGCACCTTCTGCATTAAATCTTTCAGTTTTTCAGCCAGTGAGGACTTACCGCCCCCTACAGGACCCAGTAGATACAGTACCTGTTTGGTTTCTTCCAGGCCTTGAGCGGCATGCTTTAAAAATCCAACGATAAGCTCAATTGAGTCTTCCATGCCAAAAAATTCTTTGAACACAGGATACTGGTGAATAATTTTGTTAGAGAATATGCGTGACAGTACCGGATCATGGCGGGTGTCAATCACTTCGGGTTCACCGATAGCCATTAACAGACGCTCTGCCGGGTTCGCATAGGCAGAGGGATCCTGGCTGCATATCTCAAGATATTCGTCGAGTGTGAATTCCTCTTCTTTGTTATCCACATAGCGTTTGGTGTAACCAGCTAAAAAATCGTGCGTATTCATCACTTATCCCCTTTTACAGATCCCTACCGGGAAATCCGCGAGTCTTTCTCATTCTAATTTTGCATTTCGCTGGTAAAAGCGAGACACTATCTTCCTAAATTTAGTATAGGATCAAATAAGGCTTGCCGACTAGGTGCTTTCGATAAAAAATTCCCAAAGAATCAAGCGACTGACCTTACTGACTTGTTATTGAAATGAAAATTATTTCTTAAAGGGAGAAAAGTTTATGTCCAACACTACCATTTACCGTAAAAACTATCAGCCTCCCGTATTTTCTATCGAGAAAATCGATCTTGATTTTGATTTATACGATGATCATGCAATGGTTGAAAATCACATGCGGCTGAAGCGCCAGGGGCTCGGAGCACTGCATTTGAACGGCGATGAACTTGAGCTAGTTAGTATAAAACTCAATAATATTCCCTTGAATGAGGGGGCTTATTATCGCAAAGACAATGATCTTGTTTTACCGGATTGTCCTGATGAGTTTGAGCTTACGATAGTCACCCGCATTCGCCCCCAGGATAACACTCAGCTATCCGGCCTTTATCGCTCCAATCATCTCTTTTGTACACAGTGTGAGGCAGAAGGCTTTCGCCGCATTACCTTTTTCCCTGACAGGCCAGATGTGTTAACCGTCTTCACCACACGCATAAAAGCGGACAAGGAAAAATATCCGGTTTTATTATCCAATGGAAATCTCGTTGATTCTGGCGAATTACCTGGCGGGCGTCACTGGGCGGTATGGCAGGATCCTTTTAAGAAACCGTCATACCTCTTTGCACTGGTTGCCGGACGTCTGGTGCATATCCAGGATGAATTTATTACGCGCTCTGGTAATAAAGTGGACTGCCGCATTTATGTTGAACCTGGAAACGAAGACAAATGCCAGCACGCGATGAATTCATTGAAAAACGCCATGACCTGGGATGAAGAAGTCTATGGGCGGGAATATGATTTATCGATCTTCATGATTGTGGCCGTCAGTGATTTCAACATGGGGGCTATGGAAAATAAAGGATTAAATATTTTTAATTCCAAATACATTCTAGCCCGTCCGGAAACTGCGACTGATCAGGATTTTGCCGATGTGGAAGGGGTTGTTGGCCATGAGTATTTCCATAACTGGACTGGTAATCGCGTCACCTGCCGCGACTGGTTTCAACTGAGTTTAAAAGAAGGACTAACTGTTTTTCGCGATCAGGAATTTTCCCGCGATATGAACTCAAGAGACGTTAACCGCATCCTTGATGTGAAGATGCTGCGAACCACTCAGTTCCCGGAGGATGCCGGCAGTATGGCGCATCCGGTTCGTCCCGACTCCTATCAGGAAATCAATAATTTCTATACCGCAACTATTTACAATAAAGGGGCGGAAGTCATCCGTATGCAGCACACCATTCTTGGTAAAGAAGGTTTTCGCCGCGGTATGGATTTGTATTTCGAGCGCCATGACGGTCAGGCGGTAACAATTGATGATTTTGTGGCCGCAATGGAAGATGCCAATGGGGTTGATTTGACCCAATTCAAACTGTGGTACAGTCAGGCGGGAACACCCGAGATTGAAATCAAAAGCGTTTATAAGGATGGTGAGCTTAGCCTGCATATGAAACAGCACTGCCCGCCAACGCCTGAATGTGAGCAAAAGCAAGCCTTTCATATTCCCATTCGCATTGCCCTGTTTGATACCCATGGAAAAGAACTGGAGATTGAACAGGACGTTTTGGAATTAAAAGAAGAGGAACAAACTTTCCGTATCCCCAATCTTCCAGAGAAACCTGTGGTCTCTTTATTGCGGGATTTCTCAGCACCGGTGAAATTAAAGCGAGAAATCAACCGTCGTGAACTGTTATCATTACTTCGCTTTGAAACCGACGGTGTCGCCAAATGGGATGCGGCACAATGTCTTACTACAGATTGTATCGGCCAGTTTCTGAAACAGGACTCCTCGCAATGGCAAATACCCAATGATTTGATCAATGCCTGCCAGCATGTCCTGCACGATAAATCGCTTGACCGAGCGCTTAAAGCCGAGCTGCTTACCCCTCCAGGTTTCGAGGAAATTATCACTAATTTTCATGATGTTGACGTTGATTTGCTGGAGGCTGCACGCGATGCCTATCGCAGTCAACTGGGTAAAGCCTTGTATGAATCTCTGGTATCTGAATACTTAAGCCTATGGCAAAAAGAAAATCATACGATGAATGCCAGTTCTTACAGCCGCCGCAGGCTCCGTAATACCGTGCTCTGGTTTATGATGAAAGCAGAAGAAGAAACCAGCCTCACGCTTTGCCAGCAGCAATATGCCGGCGCCAGAACAATGAGCGATCAGATTTCAAGTTTCGCCTTATTGGTTAACTCGCATAATCATGAAGCGAAGCAGCAGGCCATTTCACGCTTTTATGAGCAATGGGCAAACAATGAGCTGGTTCTTGATAAATGGTTTGCTATCCAGGCCAGCTGTGAAGACAGAGATACCTTGCAGCATGTACGCAAATTACTGCAGCATCCAGCATTTTCTATCAAAAATCCAAACAAGGTAAGAGCATTAATCGGCAGCTTCTGCCAGGCGAATCCGAGGAATTTCCATGCGATGGATGGCCGCGGCTATGAGTTTCTTACTGAAATGCTGCTGCAAATGGATCAAATCAATCCGCAAATCGCAGCCCGACTGGCTACGCCATTTACCCGCTGGCAGCAATATAATCTGCCGCGGCAATCGATGATGCAAAATCAGCTGCATGAGCTTGCCAGGCATAAATTGTCGAATGATTTGAAGGAGCTGGTGACTAAGAGTATGGCTTGAAAGGAATCATTGTAGGTTGGGCCCTTGGCCCAACAAAGGGGTTGAACTAATCCAGAACTCAATGTTGTGCCAAGGGCACAACCTACATGCTGAGGATAAAGGCCGCCTCGAAAAAGAGTTTGCCTTAAAAATCCTCTCTCCCTCGGGGAGAGAGTTAGAGAGAGGGGGGGGTTAATCAACCCTCACCCTAGCCTCTCCCAAACTTGGGCGAGGGGATCCCTAGACCATTAAACCTATTCCTCATCCATTTGATCAGAAATACCCGGATTTTCCAGACTCAAAATACCGGTATTAAAATCATAGGCAAAAATCTCTGCGTAGCGTCCCCAGTCAATCATTGTTTTTAAGACGCGCTCGGCCTCTTTCTCACTCAGATAATCTTCCAGTTTGCTAAGAAAGCGTTCTTCAGAAACCCGATGTCCAAATTTTTCGTCCAGTATGCGCCGGATATAACGCGCCAGAGGCACTTTATCCAGAAGGCGGCGGGCAAATATCTTCTTCCTTTCCTGTAAATCCGCTTCCGAATATTGATTGCCAAGCTCAGTCAGTTGGATATCACCATCCGATACCTTGGCAAAGCCGAGGATTTCCAATGTTTCCAGCAAGGGGAACAAATCATCAATGTTCATCATGAGCTCATCGGCCAGCTCAGGAAGATCAATACGCTCTTCGTAGGTTTGCAGAGTGTCGATCAGACCTGAAAGCTCAGAGGGCTCCACATCAGGCAAACGATAACCCAGGCCAATCTGGCGTTCACGCTGCGCCCGCTTGGCTCGCTCTTTCGGTCCTGAAGTCATCAGACGATAGATTTTATCCACCAGCGCGCTAAACTCAGGCGTTTCCGGATCGCGAGGCTGCTGCAGTTCAACCTGTAATTCAGCACGAATATAACCCGGATCGCTGCCAAAAATAATGATGCGATCAGCAAGCATGGCCGCTTCTTCAATATTATGAGTGACCAGCAAAATCCCATTGGTATTGGTTTTCTTTTCCTGCCATAGCTCCAGCAAGTCAGACTTCAGGTTTTCGGCGGTGAGTACATCCAGAGCAGAAAACGGCTCATCCATCAGTAATACATCGGGATTGATCACCAGTGCACGTGCAAATCCCACCCGCTGCCGCATCCCCCCTGACAATTCTTTCGGGAAAGCCGATTCAAATCCGTCCAGACCAATAATGTCAATCGCTTCAATTGCGCGGCGGCGACGTTCCTCTCGGCCAACACCCTGCGCTTCCAATCCCAGTTCCACATTTTCGAGAACGGTTAACCAGGGCATCAAGGCGAAAGACTGGAATACCATCGCAATACCTGCTACGGGTTTGGTCACGGGCTGACCACGGTAACTGACCTTGCCCGCACTGGGTGGGACCAGGCCGGCGATAATTCGCAACAGGGTTGATTTACCAGAACCTGATTTTCCCAGCAAGGCGACAATTTCACCTTCATGCAATTCAAAATTGACATCCTCCAGAACCAGTAAGTCCTGATCTGAAGCTTTTTTAAACGATTTACGACAATTTTCCAGACTAATTATAGTTTTTGACATTAAACAGTCTCAGTTAAAATTAAAACGATTCTCTGCAAGCCGATACAGAGGACGCCATATCAAATGATTAAAGGCCAGCACATAAAGGCACATCATCGAAGTTCCGAGGGCAATTCGAGGAAAATCCCCTGCAATAGTACTGGCGTGAATATATTCACCCAGACCCGTCGCCTTTAGAGTAGTACTGCCCCAGCTGACCCATTCGGCCACAATACTGGCATTCCATGCGCCGCCGGCGGCGGTAATTGCCCCGGTGATATAAAAGGGGAAAATACCTGGCAAGGCCAGACGCTTCCACCAAATCCAGCCTTTTAAACCGAAATTGTCGGCAGCAAGATACAAATCCCGAGGTATGGTTGACGCACCCGCAATCACATTAAACAAAATATACCACTGGGTACCTAAAATCATGAGCGGAGTCACCCAGACTTCAACGTTCAGCTGAAAGCGGACAATGGCTATCACGAATAAGGGATAAAACAAATTGGCCGGAAAAGCTGCTGCAAACTGAATAATGGGCTGAATTTTCTGTGCAATACGAGGCCTCAGACCGACCCATACACCGACTGGAATCCAAATCACAGAGCTTAGAAGAATAAGAATGATCACCCGCGCGCCGGTCGCCGCCCCCAACAGAAAGGCATGGGCAATATCATGCATCCGCAGTTTAGTCAGGATAAATTCAAGCAGCATCCAGCTGCAGGCAACAATAATCAGCAGCACAGATCCATTCCATAACCAGTCCAGTTTTTTTTGCCGCCGCGAATCAATTTCTCTAACCACTGAAGGCCCGCGATTCGTTAACCTTCGTGCATTGACAAAACGCTCCTTTAAAGCAGAAAGCGGCTTGGCCATGCGTTTGATAAGCTGGCTGCTGCGAATCAAATCAATCAGCCAGGACTGATATTCCTCTTCATCCGGCGATTGCTCAACTTTAAATTTTTCCGACCAGGCAATTAAGGGTCTGAATAAAATCTGATCGTAAAGAAAGATCACAATCACCATTGTTAATATCGCATAGCCTACGGCGGCTAAATTCTGCTGTTCGATGGCGAGGGCAATATAGGATCCGACCCCGGGTAAAAGGATATCCTGGTGCGCAACTGAAATAGCTTCCGATAGCACCACAAAAAACCAGCTGGCCGACATCGATATCATCATATTCCAGAGCAGGCCGGACATGGAAAATGGCACTTCGACTTTCCAGAATCTTTGCCAGGACGACAATTGAAACATGGCCGCCGCTTCCTTCAAGTCATGCGGCACTGTTTTCAATGATTGATAAAATCCAAAGGTGATATTCCAGACCTGAGCGGTAAAAATTACAAAAATCGACGCACATTCAGGTCCCAGTAAACTATTGGGAAATAAATGGATAAATCCGGTTACCGTAATGGAAAGAAAGCTCAAGACCGGGACCGATTGCAAAATATCAATCGCCGGCACAATCACCTGCTCCGCTCTTCTGTTTTTTGCAGCGGCGGCACCTACCACAAAAGTAAACAGGATGGATAAGGCCAGTGCGATAAACATACGTAATACGGTACGCAGCGCATAAAAAGGCAAATGAGAAGGGGCCAGGGAGATCGGTAAGGGATCACCCAATTGATAGGGGACCGCCATTTGCTGGCCTGCCCAGCCCAGGAAAAATAACAGCGAAAAGGTCAGGATTAATAACAATAAATCCCAGCGATTAACAAAGCGACCAACATTTTCGCGGTTGGCAAAGTAGAATCGGTTATTGCGCACCAAGCCACCCCTCTCATCAGTTTTTATTACTTATACGGATCTCGTTCATGGTCTTAGCGAACTCCACTTCAACCTATGTTCCGCACAGGCAAATCCATTTGATGGTTCAAGCCATCATAAGAATGACGAGTCAGGATTTTTTTATCCTGTCCGCATTGAAAATGCAATTTTGTACAAGCTTGAATTTTTCAAACTATACGTGTTCAAATCTGAATAAAGATTTAATTTATTGAATGAATCAGGTTAAAATTCAACGCCAGGCTCTATGCACTAAAGCCGCAAATGAGCGTAAGGGCCTAGAGTATCATAAATACACATCATTCGATACCGGAAAAAAATCTGAATTTTAAAAAAAGAAATGAACTTTTTCAAATTTGTCACGTCTAACCAAATAAGCAATGTAATTGCTTCGCTTCATCTTCCCTCTTGGATGGGGCGTGCATCCTGGTAACTCCTGATACAGGCAGTTACTTGATGCTATTTAGCCCGGCCTAAGGCCGGGTTTTTTTATGCCATTTATGGGGTAATGGAAATTACTTGATGCCAGCAGACATTGAGTTAAACTATTAGTTTCCCGGTTATAAGCGGCCAAGCGGTACTAATTTAAGGGATTATCATGAGAGCTAAAGTCTGTTTCCTTTCAGTTTCACTATTCTGTTCTGCCTCCTGTCTTGCAGCAGATGAGGATTTCACAGAGCAGGCGGTCTGGGCGAATGAAGCAATTATTGCAACCTATACTTTCAATTATCAGAATTTTATCGATCGTCAGAAACAGATTGCCAAATATTTCAGTTCCAATGGATGGATAGCCTACAGCACAGCGCTTAATGAATCGAAGCTGCCCGATGCGGTAAAAACCAATGCCTATTATGTGAGCGCAGTGGCAACGCTCCCCCCGACCGTCAGCGCTACAGGAAATGGTCACTGGCAGGCCACCATGCCTGTCCTGGTGCTTTATAAAAACCCGCAATACCAGCAGAAACAGAATTTAAGCGTCACCATTACCTTTGAACAGGCTCCATCAGGGCAAGGAGTAAGAGGACTTGCGATCACCAGTCTGACGTCTAAAACCATCGAACCGCCCTGTGAGTGCCAAAGTAAGACTCAACACCCCGAGCCAGGAAAATAAATAGCTGAGAAGAGAGCGTTCATTAAACTGTGTCATCACTTACAGGCACGCCGTCATCTCGAACGCAGTGAGAGATCTCCAAAGCCTGGTTTGTGCCAGCATCCGGAGATCTCTCACTGCGTTCGAGATGACATGGCAATTTGCTGAGCACTCTCGCTGGGAATGACCCAGTCTGCAGATAAGTGAATGGTTGATTCATCAATATGGGGCAAGACGAAAGCGCCGCTTTCTCTTTAGCTGATTTTTGGAGGGCACCCGTTTACAGAACATTGCCAACTAGAATGCTTGAGACATGGATGACCAGGAATACACCCAGTAAAATGAGAATAATCGTCAGCTTTAAAGGCACCCGGGTATCCAAAGCAGCTTCCTGAGGGTTCACCGGATTATAAAAAACCGTAATTTCCTCTCCTTTTTCATAAGCCAATGCCGCCTGATAGGCAATGCGGCGCGCATAAGCTGATTTTGGAGAGCGAAATCGCTGCTCTATAAACAGACAGTTATTTGTATAACCCACCCCATCAACGACATAGCTGTATTGAATATCAGCCCAGAGAAAATGATCTTTTCTAATCCAGTTCAGCCTGGTAATCTGACCTTTTGCAAAGGGCCAGACCTGCGACGTTTTAAATTTAGAGCGGTACCGCCAGAAATAACCCAGCATAAATAACAGGACGAGCATCCAGATAACCGCAATAGTACTCTGCCAGGTCACTGTATAAACTCCTCATTAGTCGAATTGCTCACATTACTATCCTTTGGGGTGAATGCGGGTTAGCAGATAAACACCGGCCACTGTGATGGCCAGGAGTATGAGGGTTATTTCTATTTGTAATGGAGCAATAGCAATAGCAGTAATAAAGCTCCATAAACTTCCGCCAGCGATAGCCGAGACTAACGTAGTGCCCGGGTGAATTACTTTTCTGGCAAAACTTGCTTTATCTGCAAAAACCATCATGATTTTCAATAGCAGGGAAACACCGGTCACACAAAGCAATAAGCAGAAAAAGCGCAAAAACCAAACAACGCCAGGGCTTCTTTCCCGTGCCTTTTCAAACATTCGCTCTTTTGATACATCACCAGGAGCAACCAGCAGAATTGAATCACCGGTGGCAGTCTGGTAAGCCTGCAAGGTATTTCCATTCTGTTGGGCAATCACGCTTATTTTCTGTGGAAAAACTGCGGTCACTTGTATACGCATATCCCCTACCTGCGGTGCTTTAGGATTAGCTCCGAGATAGATCTCATTATTAATAAGATGCGCAGGCTTATTGACTTTTTGCTGCAGTGACAGCAGATCCACTTTGGATAAATCCACATTGGATACATCGGGGATGGCGTCAATAACAGTGCTCGGCAGCACAAAATCTCCCAAGGCCGCATCTTCAGCATATTGATACAGGGACTCGATTGGCAAGGTGGCCGGGTTAGGATGTGAATTCGCCTCCTGAAAACTGCTGCTTAGAATCAATTTTTCAGCCCAGCCGGTAAAATATCGGTAGCGGGGTTGTTCATGATCTGTATCGATTTCTTCCTGCCATTGATAAATCAACACCTGACGTTTTAAAGCCAGACCATCGACTGTAATGTTCAATTGCAAATCGCTAAGTGATCGATTGGTTGTCGCATCGCCCTGAACATAGACGACATTTTGATTGTTATCATTGTTCACCGGACGATCAGGGATTGAAGTAACCAGCGATTGCGTCTGGTCGAGCGAGTAGTCGTAACGATAACCTGTTCTTTCGTTCCAGAAAATCAGGTAGCTGGCCAATCCAATACACAGCAATCCGCAAATGAGCCCTACCAACGTGTCTTTCAGCCGGCTTCCCCAGGATTGAGGGGGCAAATCCTGAACCATTCTTAAAGCTCCTTTTTATTTCTTCCTATAATGTTGGCATGTGATTGAAACCACAGCAAGTATCGATGCTATATTCTTTATAAGACAGCCTCTTGTGTACAAACAAGCAGCAGACAGAAGAGTTAATTAGACTTGTCCTCATGACTTAACCGAGTATAATCAGACCCACACCTGCGAATTAAAGGATTAGAAATGGTAGCTAAAACACCCCTGCACTCCTTGCATCTGGAACTGGGTGCAAAAATGGTTAACTTTCATGACTGGGATATGCCTTTGCATTATGGTTCACAGTTGGAAGAACACCACATCGTGCGTAAGGCCGCGGGGATTTTTGATGTTTCGCATATGACGGTAGTCGACATCCTGGGAGCAGGAGGTCGTCAGTTCCTGCGCAAATTGCTGACCAATGATGTGGATCAGTTAGCTCACACCGGCCGGGCCTTGTATAGCTGTATGTGCAATGAGCATGGCGGTATCATTGATGATTTGATTGTTTACCAGCGCGCTTCAGATAATTACCGCATCGTTCTAAATTCCGCTACCCGCGACAGGGATCTGGCCTGGATACGCGAAAAAAGTGCAGGCTTTTCCATTGGGCTGCAGGAAAGAACCGAGTTATCCATGCTGGCAGTGCAGGGTCCACAAGCCCTGGCCAAAACTCTGTCGGTTCTCACACCAGCACAGGCAGATGCTGTTTCCACACTCACCTATTTTGAATGTGTCGATGTCAATGAATACTTTTTTGCCCGCACCGGCTATACCGGTGAAGAAGGTCTGGAGATCATTCTTCCTCCTGAAAACGCCAGAGCGTTATGGACATCATTAATACAAGCAGGGGTTAAACCTTGCGGCCTCGCAGCCCGGGATACTTTAAGACTGGAAGCAGGCATGTTGCTTTATGGGCAGGATATGGATGAAACCACGACACCTCTTGAATCGGGACTCGGCTGGACCGTTAAATGGCAACCCGAGGATCGCGATTTTATTGGTATGGGCGCCTTAATATCTCAAAAACAACATGGTGTTAAACGAAAACTGGTCGGCTTGATTCTCGAAGACAAAGGCATTATGCGTAGCGGACAACGGGTTGCTGTACAAGCTGAGAATGACGGTATTATCACCAGCGGTACCTACTCCCCCACACTTGAAAAGTCAGTGGCTTTGGCCAGAGTACCTGCGGGTACTGGGGACGAGGTGCAGGTAGAGATCAGGGGTAAGTTGTTAAATGCAAAAGTGGTTAAGCCCCGATTTGTTAAAAATGGAGCACCTCTTTAATACGCATCTGTTTAGTCAGAAAAGTTTAACTGAAGTCTTTCAACATTAATAAAAGGATATCATGATGGTTATGAAATTTACTCCCACCCATGAATGGCTACAATTAGAAGAAGATGAATGCGTTGTTGGTATTACCGATCACGCACAGCAGTTATTGGGTGATATGGTTTTTGTTGAGTTGCCTGAAGAGGGAGATGAAGTCTCAGCAGGAGATGAAATCGGTGTAGTTGAATCAGTGAAAGCCGCTTCTGATTTCTACGCTCCGATCAGTGGCGTCATTGTAGCAGTCAACCATCAGGTCAGTGAAAATCCCGCGATTGTGAATGCCGATCCCTTTGGGGCTGGTTGGCTGGTGCGGATTAAAGCCAGTAATCCAGACGAATTAAACGGGCTCCTGAATCAAGCCGAATATGAGCAAGAGATTGCTGAGGACCATTAATTATGCCTTACATTCCCCATACAGAAGATGATATACAAGCTATGCTCGCCGAGATTGGCGTAAGCCAGACGCAGCAGTTATTCGACGAAATTCCCAAGGAGTTGCTGTATAACGAACTTAAAAATATGCCATCAGGCATCAGTGAAATGGCGATGCTAAAAAAAGCACAGCATATTGCCAATTTGAATGATAATGGCATTTGTTTCATCGGGGCTGGCAGCTATGAACATCATATTCCAGCCGCAGTATGGGATATTGCCTCACGTGGTGAGTTTTTAACAGCGTATACGCCTTATCAGGCAGAAGCCAGTCAGGGCACCCTGCAGCTGCTCTATGAGTTTCAGACAATGATTGCCGAGCTCACCGGCATGGAAGTGGCCAATGCCTCCATGTACGATGGGGCCACCGCCCTGGCAGAAGCCGTGCTGATGGCCGTTCGCATCAAAAAGCACAAGCAAACCAGCCGGGTATTGATCGCTGGAAGCGTCCATCCATTTTATCGACAGACACTGGAAACCATTGTTTGTAATCAGCACATAGAAGTGATAACGCTGCCTGTGGATATGGAACAGGGTATTACCGCGCTTTCTGTTCTTGAACAATACAGTGGCCAGGATATCACTGCGCTGGTGGTATCCCAGCCTAACTTTTTTGGCTGTCTCGAGGAAGTGGATGCCATGACTGATTGGGCGAAAGCTAATCAGGTTATTAGCATTGCCTGTGTAAATCCCATCTCTCTGGGCTTACTCAAACCACCAGGACAATGGGGAGAAAGCGGTGTGGA
This sequence comes from Legionella sp. 16cNR16C, assembly GCF_021297775.1. Taxonomy (NCBI): domain Bacteria; kingdom Pseudomonadati; phylum Pseudomonadota; class Gammaproteobacteria; order Legionellales; family Legionellaceae; genus Legionella; species Legionella sp. 16cNR16C. The sequence continues at coordinate 1,180,299 of NZ_JAJTMX010000002.1, read as the reverse complement.
TATCGCTTGCGGCGAAGGCCAGCCCTTAGGCTGTCCAATGGCTTCCGGCGGTCCCTATTTTGGATTTTTCAGCACGCGGATGGAACATGTTCGCCAAATGCCTGGCCGCATTATTGGGCGAACGCTGGACAAAGAAGGTAAAACCGGATTTACGCTGACTTTGCAGGCCAGAGAGCAGCATATTCGCCGGGAAAAGGCTACGTCCAACATTTGTACCAATCAGGGCTTGCTGGTCACCGCCGCAACCATTCATCTGAGTTTACTGGGCGCCGAGGGGCTTGAGCAGGTAGCGGCACATTGCCATGCCAATACGCAGGCTCTTGTTCAGGGTTTAAGCGCAATAGACGGTGTCCGCATTGCTTTCAAAGCACCGATTTTCCATGAGTGTCTGCTGCAACTGGATAGTCCGGTGGAAGAAGTGCTTAAACGGCTGCATCAGGCAGGGATAGCTGGGGGCTATGCTGTTGAGTCGCATTATCCGGCCTTGAAAAACAGCCTGCTCATCTGTGCAACTGAAATGCGCTCGGCAGAAGAAATTGATCACTTCATTAATACGATGAAATGCATTATGGCTAAGTGAGGAAGTAATGATCATCATTCAATTAACCTATAAAACGCCGCTGAGTGAGGTAGATAAATACCTTCAGGCTCATCGGGAATTTCTCGATTATTACTATAAACAGGGCCTTTTGGTTGCTTCAGGACCTATGAAACCGCGTACCGGCGGGATCATTATTGCCGCGACAACTGATCGTAAGTATCTCGAGTCAGTAATGGAAAAGGATCCTTATTACATGGCGGAAATTGCAGATTATAACTACATCGAATTTACACCAGTGAAACACTGCGCTGCACTCAAAAATTTAATTCAGGATACGGAGGGCAAATTATGTTGATTTTTGAACGCTCACAAGCCAAACGTCGTGCAGCAGCTCAAATTCCCTCATCCTGCACGAAAAGTTCTGGAATACCGGAAAAATTTCTGCGCCAGAAACCAGCCCGCTTGCCGGCATGTTCTGAGCTGCAGGTCATTCGGCACTATACTCGTCTCTCGCAAAAGAATTTTTCGATTGACACCAATGTATACCCTCTCGGCTCCTGCACGATGAAATATAATCCAAGAGGAGTTCACAAGGCGGCATCTATTAATGGCTTTCTGAGCAGACACCCTTTATCCGGTGCAGAGCATAGTCAGGGTTATCTCCAGACGATGTATGAGCTGCAATCCTATCTGGCAGAAATTACCGGAATGGCAGGGGTTTCCCTGACCCCAATGGCCGGCTCACAAGGCGAATTTGCCGGTGTTGCCATGATTAAAGCCTATCACCAGTCCAGAGGAGACAGTGCGCGAACCGAGATGCTTATTCCGGATGCGGCGCACGGCACTAATCCCGCCTCTGCAGTGATGTGCGGGTTTAAAGTCATCGAGATCAGCACGGCTAAAGATGGAGATATTGATCTGGAGGAACTGCGCAGCAAAGTGGGGCCAAAAACAGCGGGTATCATGCTGACGAATCCCTCCACCCTCGGGCTGTTCATGAAGCAGATTAAGGAAATTGCAGCCATTGTTCACCAGGCCGGTGGTTTACTCTATTATGATGGCGCGAATTTAAATGCCATTCTGGGTCGTGTCAGACCGGGCGATATGGGATTTGACGTTATGCATTTAAACCTGCATAAAACTTTTGCCACACCCCATGGCGGCGGCGGCCCTGGCTCAGGTCCTATTGCCGTCAACAAACGACTTCTGCCCTATATGCCTATTCCTGTGGTTGTAAAATCCGATGATAAGTATCGCTGGGCAACCCGGGAAGACTATCCCCAGAGCATTGGCCGCCTGTCCTGTTTCATGGGCAATGCCGGCATCCTTCTGCGAGCGTATTTCTATATTTGTGTCCTGGGTAAAGAAGGCCTTTTACGTGTTTCAGAGTTTGCAACTCTTAATGCCAACTACCTGTTGAGCGTGTTAAGTAAAGCCGGGTTTACAGCCGCTTATCCGGAACGTCGGGCGAGCCATGAGTTTATTCTGACGCTTAGTCAGGAAAAGAAAAACTTCGGCGTCACGGCAATGGATTTGGCAAAACGCCTGCTCGACTATGGTTTCCATGCCCCGACAACCTATTTTCCCTTATTGATTCCTGAATGTTTATTGATTGAGCCTACCGAAACAGAATCCAAGGAAGATTTGGACAGCCTGGCAGCTGCCATGCATGCCATACGCGACGAAGCCCAGAAAAATCCGGAATTACTGAAAGGAGCACCTCATAATTTACCAGTCAAACGTTTGGATGATGTGCGGGCCGCCCGCGAACTTGATTTAAATTATTTCAAATATCATCAGGACAATGAATAATCAGAACAGCTATGGCGCAATGACTGCCCGATGAAGATTGGGCAGCCATATAACCCTTCCTTACTGGCTTTGATGCCCACTCTGCATTGAGATTAGTCTTAAAATATTTCCCGCTTAACTCTCTGTTTTTAAAAACAAAAGAAAATACTTTTCGACTTGAGCAAAATGAGTTATAACAGAATGGGTGGTATTAATTCCAAAGGCTGGATATTCCCGGATAGAATCTCCAAAGCTCATCTTCTTAATGGAAGCGAACAATGGATTTGGACTACCTTATGTTCTGTAACAGGGATTGGCAGGACATGTTTGTATATGGGGAACTATTAACTAATAAAAATAGCCCTGAGTAATTAGAAATTTCATGGAGTGAAAAATGAATAGTAAGGTATTTTCACAGCGTTTTAATTCGGAGTTAGCTGTTTTAGGTTTCCCCGAAGAACTCGCTGAAAAAATAAAAGCAGTGTCAAAAGTGTTTGGCGTTACCCGCCATTTAGCAAATGCGATGATTTTCGGTCATCTGCTTCCTTCCAGTGAGCAGTTGGATAAAATTGCGCAGATTCTTGAAATTTGTCCTCAGTGGTTAAGTGGGGCAACCGATAGAAAGAAACCTTATCCAGTCAGGAAAGAAACTGAGACTGCATAAAAAAAGCAAATCGTATATAATTCAATTATTAGTTGACTGATGCCGTTAGCAACGGGTTTTAAAACAGGTTTCATCGATGGAATGCCTTAGTTATTGTGTAGCCAATAGTATTGATTTAACACGTCTTGATCACTATTTTAAAGCAAGCGTGAAAGGCTTTTCTGCGATTAAATCACGTGATGTGCTCAAATTGACGCCCTTCACAGGCGAACAGTATGTGATTTTCATATTTAAAAATGGAACCGTAGTTTCCTGGGGGATCAAACGGCATCAGATTGACAATTATATTGAATTGTTTAAATTATACGCCGATAAACCTGTCTCGTTTTTGGTCCGCGACGAGTTCAGCTATCGGATCAGCGACAAAATCGCCATCGAACCGCATGATTATTTTGATGTTGACTGCATCAGCATTGATGACAACAGTGATGACTTAAAATTAAGCTTGTCCTACGGCTTTTCACAATCGGTTAAGCTGCAATATTTTGAAACTAAAATTGATGCACTCATTGAAAAGTACAACCCTCTGATTCAAAGCCTGTCGCATAAAGGGCAAATGCCAATCAGCCGTAATCAGATCCGCCAGGTCATAGGTGAAATCCTGGGCGCAAAAAGCGAAATGAATTTAATCAGTAATTTTCTTTATCACCCTAAATATTTCTGGCAACACCCGACACTGGAGGAGTATTACACGATGCTGGAGCGGTATTTACACATCCCACGCCGGGTGAATGCCTTAAATCATCGTCTCGATACAATCAATGAAATCTTTGATATGTTTAATGGCTATCTCGAAAACCGTCATTCGCACAGTCTGGAGATTATTATTATTTTCCTAATCGCGATAGAAATTATCTTCGGCGTTTTAAATATTCATTTCTAAATTTACTCATTGCAAATTTTTTTGGATTGGATAGCATTGTGATTCCAATGCCCTCCCTTAATCCCAGCATTTATGAATACTGTTCAAACCGCTCAAAACAATCCGGTCCGATTTTCCACTGAAGTCCTCGCGGGGATTACCAGCTTTTTAACAATGGTGTATATCGTATTTGTAAACCCCGTTGTTTTACATGATGCTGGAATGGATCAGGGCGCGGTATTTACAGCCACCTGCCTGGTGACTGCAATATCCACTTTGCTAACCGGAATACTAGCCAATGCGCCTATCGGGGTCGCACCCGGTATGGCACTGAATATTTATTTTTCCTACAGCGTCGTTCTGGGCATGGGGATCCCCTGGCAACAGGCACTGGCCATGGTTTTTGTATCCGGACTTTTGTTTTTGTTACTAAGTCTTACTCCATTACGAAAAATACTGGTTGATTCAATTCCGGATAATCTGCAGCTCGCTATTCTTATTGGGATTAGCTTTCTGATAGCACTTATTGCGCTGCAGTCCAATCAGATTATCATCAGTAATGCGCATACTCTTTTACAGATGGGAAATCTGGCAAGACCTGAAGCCGGACTCTTCTTTCTCGGTTTTATTCTTATTTTAATCTTTGACTATTTTAAAATATCTGGTGCCATTATTTTGAGTATCCTCTCGATTAGCCTCATTTCATTACTTACAGGGATGGTGGCCTGGCAAGGGCTCTTTGCGCTCCCTCCTTCTTTAGCACCCACTTTTATGAAGCTTGATTTTTCTTCCTTCAGCTCGACAACTACTTTAAAGGCAACCTTTACGTTTTTCCTAATCGCTTTGTTTGATGCAACCGGGACCTTAATTGGTCTTTTGAATCAATCCCTGTTTAAAGATCAGAAGGATCATCAGCAACGAATCGCCAATAGTTTGTCAGCGGATGCCGCAGGCTCGATGCTGGCTGGATTATTGGGCTCAGCCAGTACCTCTCCTTTCATCGAATCCGCCGCTGGTATTGAAGCAGGAGGGCGTACAGGATGGACAGCAGCCGTCATTGCCGCCGGTTTTTTATTAATGCTTTTTTTCTTTCCACTGGCCAGGATGATCCCGGTTTATGCGGTAGGTCCGGCTTTACTTTATGTTGCCTGCTGCATGATGAAGCATATGGTGGATCTGAAACTGACCGATATGACGGAAATTGCTCCCTGCATGCTCACAATTATTATGATTCCTCTGACTTCGTCAATTGCAGACGGGATTGGAGCGGGAATTATTTTATACACTCTGCTAAAGTTGCTTTCGAGACAAGCTATAAAACCTTTTTTAATCATTTTAAGTCTCACTTTTATGGTGTTTTTTCTTCTGAGTTAGTCTGGGTCTCCCGCATAAAGCGGGGGCGTAGGGGCAGGAAGTATGACGTTGGAGTATAAGGTATTAAGAGTGTCTTAATAAATCTGCTATATAGTTATATACAAGGACACACCTCGTAACGGATTATCATGAACAGACCTGTCGCTCTCCTCGATATCGATAAAACACTGCTGTTTAACGCAAATGATTTAAACGAAAACCTGTTGAATGCTTTGAATCGAAACGGCATTAAGGACATTTATTTATTCTCGGATATGAGGTTTCGTGTCCTGGAAACCGAGGAGCGAATCGAATTAATAAAAAAACTGGAAGCCAAAGGGTTTACTGTACATGGCATTATTACGCCCTGTGATCTGGTCTGGAATCAAATGACCAGGGAAAATGCTCATCGGTTTGATCAGCTGCTGGTTAAAGCCAGGGAGACTGGTGAAAAAGAATATCTTTATACTGATAATGAATTTGATGATTTTATCAGCAAGCTGCGGGAAGATAATCCTTTTCTTGACAACTTATTGGAATACCAGCCAGATAAAAATACTCCAGGGGCGGCGTTTCAGGCAGCAAGAAAAGATTTTGAAAAATTAACTGCCAAAGATGGTTCAGTTCCTATGCCTAACGGACTCTTGGAAAGAAGTACATTTGCCAAGGGATTTGCCGACCGTCTTGCTAACCGAATGAATTATAAGCACACCAAAGCCTTAATGCTGGACTTATTTTTAAAATACAAACCTGACTGGGTAAGCGACATTTTAATTGCCGATGATTTAACCGCCGTGATTGAATCCATTAAGGAGTACAGGGAGCAGCAATCACCTGATTTGGCAATTGCCACCTTACTGGTAACCAACAAATTAAACAACCGCGATTTATATCCGGATCAATCCGCGGAAGAATACGATAATGCATTAGCGGCAATTGCGCTTCTCACAAGGATTGCCGCGCAAATAGATACGCTTGAGCAATCCAGTATTTTCTTAAGAAACCCGGAGTTGAAGATTAAAGCGTTCCAAAATCTTCGTAGTGAATTAGTAAGCGCTTTCAATGGAAATACCGAAGCCATAGTGGGAGACCTTATCCAAAATTGGGAACACTCGCTACCGATCGCCGGGAACCAATTTAAAAATTTAACGGCCTCAGAGATTATAGCGCAACATAGAAACTTTTTTTTCTCGACTGATCGAAAAAATACGGAAACCAGTACCCAGATTTTTATTACTGATTTAAAAAAGGATTTTGGTTCAACCACCTTTAATAAAGACGCGGACAGCAGTTTATCCCACTGCCAGGGCGCTTAAGGGCAGGAGTAAGCGGACAGTAAAGGGCACATACAACTGTCTTTGCGAGCGTCAGCGAAGCAATCTACTTCCTGACTTTATTTTAGTTTTGATCTGGATTGCGTCGCTGACGCTCGCAAAGACATACAGATTTTATTTTTTCTTTTTAATCAAGTCATAGAAATGCAGGCTCAAAGTACGTGCCTCACTGTGATCGACTATCGGACACGGATAGTCCTCAGCAATACGAAATCCTTTTTCCTTCGTTGCCTGCCAGGGTTTGTGGATTAATGCCGCTGGCAGCTTCTTCAATTCTGGCACCCAGGTTTTGATATACTCGCCCTGGGGATCAAATTTTTCACTCTGCAATATTGGATTAAAAATACGAAAATAGGGAGCGGCATCCGCCCCGCTGCCAGCCACCCATTGCCAGCTTGCTGAATTACTGGCTAAATCAGCATCTAACAAAGTATCCTGAAACCAGTCAGCCCCCTTTCGCCAGTCAACCAGCAAATCCTTAACCAGAAAGGAAGCCACGACCATTCGTACGCGGTTATGCATGTAGCCTGTGTGCCAGAGCTCTCGCATGCCGGCATCCACTAAAGGATATCCAGTTTGGCCTTTCTGCCAGGCATGCAGTAAAGAGAGATTATCCTGCCAGGGAAATTCATCAAATGCCGGCTGAAAGTTTTGCTCCGGGAGCTTTGGGAAATGATAAAGCAGGTAATAGGAAAATTCCCGCCAACCTATCTCGGCTAAAAACTGATTTACTGAAGCAGAGGGCAACGCTTGAGATTCCTGCATCTGCAGCACTTGTCTGTAAATCATCGCAGGACTAATCTCGCCAAAATGCAAGTGCGGTGACAAGCGCGAGGTTCCCATGCGCGCCGGGCAATCTCTTTGCTCTTTGTAAGTTGAAAGCCCCTCCTCAAGAAAGCCTTCTAAACGCGCCCGGGCGCCCATCTCGCCAGGTTGCCAGTAATCGGAAAACCCGGCAGCCCAATTGGGTTTTTCAGGAAGTAAATGCCAATCCTCAATAATTTCAGAAACGGTTTCGGGGCAAGATGGAAATTGAGTAATGGCAATGTTATCGGGTAAATCCAGCTGCTTTTGAGCATGCTTCCAATACGCTGTGAATACCTTGAAATACCCTCCTTGCGTAGTCTGCAAAGTCCAGGGTTCAGCTAATAAACTGCCGTTACAGGAATGAACCTTAATGCCTCTGTCTTTCAGAATAGATTTTATTTTCCGATCGCGCTCAATAGTGGCAGGCTCATAGCAACGATTCCAGTAAACAGCCTCCACCTGATGTTTCTCAATCAACTGCAACAAAATATCTAATGATCTGCCGGTTTTGAGACATAATTTCAAATTTCTTTTTTCCAGCTCTTTCTGATGCGCCAGCAAGCTATGAAGCAGCCACCAGTTTTGCGCACTACCCAAGACTACAGACGTTTCCTCATCCCGAATATATAGCGGAATCAAGCGGGCATTTTCACAGGCGGCGGCAAAGGCAGGATTGTCTTCGCAGCGTAAATCGGCACGAAACCACATGATAGCAGTTGTCATAATTTTCCTTGTTCATCATTGCTGGATATTTTAACTGTATTGCCCTACGCTTTGTAATAGTGATGTTTTTAATAGCATTATTTTTCTGCCTGGCCTATACAAAATAGCATTTTGGTCCTTGTAATAAATAATATCTACACATCAGTGCTGGCTCAAGGGAATACAATGAACAAATTAATTTGCTTTATTTTCCTGATAGGTAGCAGTATGTCTGTTTTTGCAAAACCCGCTGAAGCAATTTTTGCTGGCGGCTGTTTTTGGTTTATGGAGGCGGATTTTTATCAACAGAAAGGAGTCCTTGCCACTGTCACTGGTTTTGATGGCGGCACAACACCAGAGCCGACATATGACGATGTCACCGCTGGACGTACTAATTATACTGAGGCAGTGCGTATAATTTATAACCCTGATCAGATAAGCTATAAGCAGCTGCTGGATTATTTCTGGCGCCATATTGATCCAACAACCAAAGACGCGCAATTCTGTGAACGCGGGCGTCAATACCGTGCAGCTATTTTTTACCTGAATGACAATCAAAAACGAATAGCCCTGCAAAGTAAAAAAGAGTTGGAAAAAAAATTTCCAAAAATTTACACTGAGATACTGCCTTCAACAACCTTCTATGCCGCAGAGGATTATCATCAGAATTATTCTCAGAAAAACCCGCTGCGATACCGCTACTATCGCTACCGCTGCGGCCGCGACAGCCGGCTGGAAGAAGTTTGGGGTAACCGCTAATTTTTATTAGAGCTTAACGATTAAGCGCACAGAGAATCTATGCAATGGAGATGTATGACAACACACAAGACCAGTTCCAAAATACGTAATTTTTTTAAAAAGCTCGGGCCAGGACTGATTACTGGCGCCAGCGACGATGACCCCTCCGGCATCGCGACCTATTCTCAGGCGGGAGCCCAATTTGGTTTAAGCACTTTATGGACGGCCTTATTCACTTTCCCACTGATGACCGTCATTCAGGAGATGTGCGCCCGCATTGGCAAAGTCACTTGCAAGGGCTTGGCCAGTAACATTAAAGAGCAGTATCCCCGCCCACTTCTATATTTTATTGCTCTGCTTACTGTGCCGGCAATTATTTTAAATATAAGTGCTGATATCGCTGGTATGGGGGCAGTCAGCCATCTGGTTATACCTCAAATCCCCGCTGCCATTTTTTCAATATTGTTTACTATCCTTCTGGCCATAGGAATGGTTTTTTGTTCCTACCAGAAGATTGTCGCAGTTTTAAAATACCTGTGCTTATCGCTTTTCCTTTATTTAATTATTCCTTTTCTCGTAAATCCCAATGCCTGGCAGGTAATAAAAAATACCCTGATCCCTCATATCCAGTTTAACAAGCAATATCTGGGCATTCTGGTTGCAATATTAGGAACCACTATTTCACCTTATTTATTTTTTTGGCAAGCCACGATGGAAGCGGAGGAAGGCAGTAAAAAACAGTCTTCATTCATAACACGCTCATCGCTTACTGCGATGACCGGGGATGTCAGTTTTGGGATGTTCAGCTCCAATCTGGTGATGTATTTTATAATTCTAACCACCGGTACTGTACTGTACAAAGCCGGTATTAATGACATACAAACCGTAGAGCAGGCAGCCAAAGCACTGGAACCCTTAGCCGGTGAATTATCCTACTTCCTGTTTGCGCTCGGCATCATTGGAACGGGGCTTTTAGCAATTCCGGTATTAAGCGGCTGTTTGTCCTATACGCTGACTACCCTTTTTGATTTGAAAAGCGGACTGGATAACTCCTTTTCCTCGGCAAAAGAGTTTTATCTGATTATTATCGTTTCGCTAATCATTGCATTGCTCATCAATTTTACAGGCTTTAACCCCATTGAAGCTTTATTAATGACCGCCATTCTGTATGGTTTAACGGCACCGGTACTTATACTGATTATTCTGCATATCGCTAATAACAAGAAGATAATGGGAGAATTTACCAATGGCTGGTTATCCAACCTGATTGGCATTTTGGCGTTTTTACTGATGTCGGCAGCCGCTTTATTATTGCTTTATCTGGAGTTGTTTAGTTCATGATTTAATTACTTTCCCTTCAGATCGCGATAGAAATTTTCATGGACTCCTAGTGCTAATAAGACCCTTGATGCAGGATCCCATTCATAGGCTAACAGGAACTGTTGATGATTAATTTTAAATTTGTAGACGTATACTCCTGCTAAATCTCCTTTCTTCTCTTCTCCAATCCTGGGATTATTGATAATTGCACGCACAGCCTCATTCACAATACATTGATGCGAGTCGGGTAATTTTTTATAGACCCTTTTAAACGCTGGCATTTGTCTTATTTCAATATCACTCACCTTCACCCTCGAATTGGAAAGGTTCGGCTAAAGACTTATCCTGGAGTTTAGAAAGCAAAATATCTTTTATAAACTCAATGGGTAAATCAGGATTATCTAATGCACATTTTCCTAACTTAGCCCAATATTCTATTTGATTCGGAATTGAACGAAATTCTGCAGCTGCAACTTTCTTAGCCTCATAATAAATGCTTTCATCAATTCTTATCGGAATTCCCATAAATCACCTACAATCGTAATGTTTTGCTACATTTGTAGTATAGCAGAGTTTAGAATAAATAAATATCATCAGTCTGCCTTATTCCCAGTCGGTTTTCTGCTGATTTTAGCGGGGTTAAGGTTATTGGTAATACGAGAGACAATTCGATCGACGCGTCGCTGCAGCATAATTTCAACCATTACAGTTTCATTCGGGTGAAGGATTTTGTGAATGTCGGCAAGCGAGGAATGAAAATCCAGCAGCCTGTAATAGGCAAGCGCCTGATTACTGGCCTCAGGATGAGCCTTAATACGAAAGCCGAGATTACCTTGCATTTTTGGCGTATTAATACCGGCTTCCATGATATCGTAATCGAGAAAATAGGTTAATTTACCCCGGCTATACTGGTTTCGTTGGCGATCTGCGAAAAAACCCGCAGGAAGTGCATTTTCGCAATACTGGGGGCCGGCAGTCAGGTAAAGATCATAATCGTCAAGATGATTGCCCCGGTCGTCAATCAATCGAAATATAATCATAGAATAACGATTGGTAATATATTCACGCTTATAAAGAGGCGTACTCACCACTTCTCTATGTTCATTTTTCTGAGTTTCTACAGTTAATTTATCAAGCTCTTTTACCAATGCATTATAGGATTCACGACTTTTCACCTGAAGACATCGTAAAACCCAAACAGCCGTGGGATGCGTGGCAGCATTGGTCATCGTAATACTGCGGATGATGCCCATTTTTTTACCGGAATGCGAACATCCAGGGAGTATTCCCATGGCCATTGGCTGTGTGCGTCTCATTTTGGCGACGACAAGATTCTCGCCATTATTTCCCTCCTGATGCACTTTTAGCAGACTATAATTCATGTTTGCAGCAGCGACGCGAATGATGCCATCCGATCCGGCTTCTCCGGTATAAGAATTAACCGCATCATAGAGCTGGCGGTCAATGCTTTGTCCTGTAAGCACAAAGGAATAAATGCCGTTTGCAGTGCAATCATAGTCAAGCCAGCTTTCATTAAGCTGCCAGCTCATCTCGCTTCCAAGTTCAAGCCAATCCAGTATATGCCGTCCCGGTTCAATTCCCTCAAAAAAACTTTTTATACGGCCCAGACGCGATTTACCAAGTTGCGCCAGTGCCGAACCATGATTCGCCGGCGCCAGCATGATAAGATGACTTAGCGGGCATTTGGAAAGATTGTTTTTATAGTATAAGTCCATCCATTTACGAACCACAGGACCGCCCGTGGAGTGGGTGATACAGGCAAAACGTCCTCCATTGCAGAGCTTTTCAGCAACTTCATCACGCACTGCCTGATCAAAGGCGCGCGCAATATCGTCAACGGTCACCGTATCATCAAAGCTAATATACTGTCCCAGATAAATATTACCAACCTGAAGGCCCAGTTTTCCGTCTTTACTCTGACTTTCTAGCCATTGAGGAAGCTCTCCATAGGTATTGGTATGCGTAACACTCCAGCCGTGGAGAAAGATAACAACCATAACTTTCCTTAACTTGTTGATCCTGAAAACACGCTTAGACTTTATGGCGGGCAATTATATAAATCATTTCTGGGTGCAACAAGTTATTAATTTGATTAGCCATCACACCACTAAGAGATTACTATGTGATCTTTAGTATGCAATGATGTATCATTCATTGTCATTTTGTATTGAAAAAATCATGCGAGAATTTTATCTACAACGCCTTGGGGTTCTTCTCGAGCGCATTAACCGTCTAAAACTTGATGAACCCTCACTATTAGCACAGATATCTATTTTTCAGAATCAACTTGCCAGTCCTGAGTTTCACCGTGAAGGCCTGGAACAACGTTTGCAGGAAATTGAACAGTTAACAAATAATCTATGCATCGCTAAAGAAGCATGTGACTATGTAAGCCGCAGAATGAGGGCTGCAAACAAGCCCTTGTCTCCTGCTGGCATGCGTATCCTTGAGGACTTTCGTACAAAAATGAATGATACGCAGTTAAGGCAAGTATTTAACCGCTTTAAAGAACGACGCGAACAAATAGAATATCCTGAGTTTGAGCAAACGGCATTTAGAAAGGGAACTGGCTATAACATGAGCATGTGGTATTACCATGCTCATAGCCGAAGCCCTGTCTTTGGGAATTGTTCTGAACAGGCAAACTGCGCTTTTGTTTTCCTGTATAGTCTGGCGCGGGAAGCAGCCAGTAGTCATGTCGCTTCGCCAGTGCATAGCCTTTATCGTATTGACATTAAAAATGAGCGCGGCGGACATACCCTCCTGTTAATGAATCTTGAGCATGCCGGCTTATTTCCCAAAACCGCAGAAGAATTAATATCCTATTGTGCAAGCCTTCCAGCTACAGTAATCGTTATCGACCCCTGGAATAAAAAGCGTCCTTATTATCCTGCGATTGAGATGAAACGATATATGCCCTCTTGCGGCCAAACGGGCCTGGTAAATATAGAATTCGGTTTGAAATTTAGCGCATTGGAAGAAGCAGAAATCAAGCCTCGTTTATAGGAACTATTAATTGCTTGAGTCCACCAATGACATGCGAGATATTGCCTTAACATTAGCTTAATATTGCTCTGGTATCATTCAGTCGAAAATTGAAGCTGAATGGAAAGCAACATGAAATCAGAAAAGCTCCTGGAGATTCTCAATAAAGTACAAAACCCTTTTGAAATTTTAACTGTTCTTTCTCAGGAAAATTTCTCTGTTAATGAACGTACTGAGGAAGGCGATTCTATTTTTCATCTATTGCTGCGCTCAAAACATGTAAAGCAATATGATTTTTACCAATTTCTTGAACAACTGATTTCGGCAGGTGGAAATCCAAATGTTGTTGATCAGCAAGGGCGATCTTTTCTGACTTGTTATTTGGAAATTGGCTCGACTTTTTCTGATGATACCTTGAAACATTTGCTTGAATCTGAATGCCTTGATATTCAGCAAAAAGTTGGCAGTGACGGCTATAGTCTTTTTGAGCTTGTTTGTAATTCAAGCTCTTACTCAGTACGCGATTTATATAAGGTCTTATTAAGACATCCAAAGTTTGATCTTAATCAAAAAACCTCTAAGCATAACTCGGTATTGCTTCATCTGATTTATGAACTGAAATTATCTAAAGCGGCAGAATTGGAAGCTATAGTGACTAATCCCAGAACGGATATTAACGTTCAAAATCCGGAAGGAAAGACAGCCCTCGCCTGCATTTTGACGAATGGGTCCTACAAAGATGTAGAGCTGATAAACCAATTCATTCAGCACCCCGCATTCAATATTAACATACTGGATAATGAAGGAAATAATTACCTGCAGCAGGTCGTCCTTCATTGTAGTGTACAGGCTGATGACATTGCAAAACTACTGGTTCGGAGCGGCATTGATGTCACACATAAAAATAACGAGGGCAAATCAGTATTTGATCTAATTATTGAAAACAAAGCCAGGCGTTCAGAGTATGCCAATAATCTATTGTTACTTGAAATCCTTAAACTTCATCCCTCATCCTTGCTCGAAAGCTATAAAAACGGTAAAACAATATTGGCTGAGCTAATGAAAAGCCGAAACTACAGCATTCAATCTCAGTTGAATACTTTATTAGAGCTCTGCATTAACCTGCCGGCATTTAATATAAACACCCTGGATAGTGAGGGGAATAATTATCTGCAACTGCTGGTTCGTTACCATGATAATCCCGGTGATGCCGCAAGACAATTGATTCAAAAAGGAGTTGATCCTGAGCATAAAAATAATGAGGGAAAGGCAGTATTTGATTTGATTAAACTTAAAGTCAGACGTGCAGAATTCATAATCGAAATTCTTAAGCTTAAGCCTTCTGCACTGCTTGCCAAATATCGTAATGGTGAATCAATATTGGGAAGGCTGCTTAGAAAGCGGGATAATGCCGTCAGAGACGAATTCTCTGGTTTACTTGAGCTATGCAAGGGTCAGCCAGGCAGTAGTGAATTTATTAACAAACTAATCATAGACTGCATTGATGACTTCCAGAAGTTTCGGATATCTACTGAGGAAATGGATATCTTATTTGAGGGAATTCTGCGCGCAAAAATTGATATTGACATTGAATATATTCTCGTAATGACAGCGACAGGTTCTTCAGATGTTCACAAGCAGGATATCGCAAATTATCTTAAAAAAATAAAACCTGATTTCGATTTTAATCAAATTTTCCTCTATATAGAAAGCCTGACTGAAGAAGACTCGATAAAACGGCAACGAGGATTACAGGTCTTTGAACTACTCGGCATATCAATTAATTGTTTTGACTCGACAGTTCTAGCCTGGGAAGAGCGATTTCTTCGCAGTAAAAAAGCAGATAAACTCGAAACCGACTCAACAATGTTTGGTCATTTATTTTCACTGAATGGTTATATACCAGTTAATAATAAACTTAAAAAATTAACTGGCTCGTTCACGTCAGAGACGGCTCCCTTCATGGTTCATTTAATGAATGCCTATGTGTCACATTGTGAGAGCAGTGGAGAGCATCATGAGCAGTTAGAAGCGATTAGGCAAGTAAGAAACATGACCGTCAAAGCGATGCGATATTTTTTTGCCGCTAACCCCTTTTTTGGCTATTCGCCAAAAGCAGACCATTTTACAGACTCGA
The DNA here is from genome assembly GCF_021297775.1 of Legionella sp. 16cNR16C. Lineage (NCBI taxonomy): Bacteria > Pseudomonadati > Pseudomonadota > Gammaproteobacteria > Legionellales > Legionellaceae > Legionella > Legionella sp. 16cNR16C. The sequence continues at coordinate 1,165,044 of NZ_JAJTMX010000002.1, read as the reverse complement.
TTTTATCAGATATTCAGAGTGGAGGGGTCGAAATAGTTACTGGATGGAAAGGGCATTCAATAGACCTCATCATTAAGCAAGACGACCTGTATCGCAATAACGCTGGCGGCTGCAGTACTGATGCCACCACAGAAGAATATAAAATAACCAGGCCCGATCAATTAACTGACACATTATTCAAAAGGCTTTATCAGTATAATAGCAGAAAAGAAAATAAAACCTATATTCAACAGGATCTACATGAAATCCTCGGTTTGGAGTTCACTCAAAGCCATGGTGATCATTTTCAAACGGTTGGCAATTGTGGACTCTACAGCCAGTTAATTGCTTTAAAAACCAAATATCGCCTGTTTTTACCCAAGGAGATTGCAGATCGAATTTATGAAGACAGTATCGAGTTTTTTGAACAGTTTTTTCTGAAAGAATATCTTTCATATCATGCTAAAAATGCAGTTCTGCCGCATATTTTGATGCGTTTAATCAACCAAAAACTATTAGTTGAGAATAAGCTGGAACTGATAGAAACATTGATAAAAGATCATTTTACCTCTGCAACCAGCCAGGATATCCTGCAAACTGAATTCATGATTAAACGATGGCTATTGATTATCAATGGCGATTCGACCGAACAATTCGACGAGCAACTGCAGCGCCTTTCCATTGTTCTTGACCCTGCCTCGAGCCGGCGCCGACAAATTCTGGATCGCTTTCTTAAAAATCAGGTCAATGCGGATGATTTGGATGAAATAAAATCATGGCCTTCTGAGGAACAAACGTTTCAGGGCTATCATCTATTACATATTGCTGTACTGAATGACAATATATCCCTTGCCTCATCTTTGCTGGCGCTATTCCCGAAAGCAGTGAATTTAAAAAACTGGTTTGATGATGAACCACTGTGTCTGGTGAAGTCTGTGGAGATGATTAATCTTCTGGTCAGTGCTGGAGCACGTGTGGACGAAGCAAAGCCTGATAGTGCACTGGACAATGCAGTAAGAAAGAATCGGCTGGATCTGGTTCTTGCCTTGCTTAAACAAGGGGCAAAGTCCAGTAAACATACGGCATATTATGCCGCCACAAAGGATGCGAAGATTCTGGAAGCGATAATGGAGCATCATCCAGAGGCAATAAAAAAATGCACCCACAGCCACCGCTCGGCTGTGCATGCGGCTGCAAATGGGGGCCATAACGAAAACCTGCGTTCCCTGATCTATTACGGTGGTGCACATCCTGCTGCAAGGGATGTTAATGGCATAACCCCCTTGTATCTGGCGCTTAAAAAAGACCGTAAGGACACTGCCGAATTGTTATTGAGTTATCCAGGTACCCTGTTCAAACCATACCGAGGCGATTCGCTGACTAAAATGGTGAAAGAGGATGAGCCGTTAAGACAGAAAATTAAGGTTGAGAAAAAACAACGTAATAGTGATCTGGAGTATTTCAAACATTTTCAAAGCGTAAATCCAGGGATTGCTGAAGAAAATATAGACTATCTGATTCTTGCAATTCGTAACAATAATTTGCCTGCTATTCGTGGCGCTTTGCTTACTTTCCCAGAGATAAACGTATTTCAATCGAGTAATCTTTATTGTACAAGTCCCTTAATGGAAGCTATACACAATCTGGCTGGAACAGAAGGCGAAGAATATAATAAGGGATTTGAGCTGATCCAACTCCTGTTGAATACGCCAGGCATTGATATGAATAGCACCACTTCCTCTACTGAGCCCCATTTGTTTTGGGCGACCTCTATCAATGATGTGAGGCTTCTTGAACTCTTTCTAAAAGACAAGAAACTTAACCCTAACCAACAGGACAATATTGGATACACCGCTCTCCATGATGCAGTAGAACGCGGCCATCTCGAGTGTGTTAAACGCCTGCTGCAAGATTCCAGAATTGATAGCAGCATCGAGAACCATCAGGGCAAGACTGCTGCAGAACTACAAGGCTTCGGCGATTACAGGAAAGAGGATAGAATCAGAGAATGCCGCGAAGAGGTTGTCAGGCATCAGCAAGAGAATGCATTATCAACACGGTGTGGACCAGGAGGCTAGAATTATTTTTTAATAAGGGATTTAAAAATTAATCTGGCTATTACTTCCCTGATTTATAAAATGAGCCTAATTGATTTATCATTGCTGCTTTATTAGAAATATCCAAAGCATCCATCCAGGGCATGTAATTGTTACTTGTATCTAAATAAGTAACCGTTCTTTGCCCCATCAACGCTTTTAATTCTTTCAATAAATTTGAGCCAATCCCTTTAAATCGATGTACAGGATTTACAAACAGACAATTAATAAATACTTCCGATTCAAAATCCGTAAATAAGACAATGCCTGCAATGATATTTTTTATTCTGGCAATAATCGCATATTTATAATTTTCCGGCTTAAGGATATACGCGGCTAAGTCGGCAGGTGTTATTAAAATTCGATTAGCCTTGATGAACGCAGCTATTTCATCAAAATCTTCAATGCGAGACCCAGAGTAATTAACTCTTGCCTTATATTCCAAAAAAGTATCATCAAAAAACATAGAATGCAAAATTAACCATCCAGATGGCAGTCATTTAAACTCATGGCGCGCCAAATGTACAGTGCAGGCATCTAAAAGATTGCATAACCAAAGCGAAAACAATTAACTACTGCCAGAAGGGCCAAGTTTTGGATGTTCGCTGTTTTTTTCCCAACTACTTTAGCTGATTGGCATTTTGAGCTGGAGATAAATCACCAGGCTCTTTTTTGTCCTCGATTTTGCGGCCGCTTAGCTCTTTGCGGACAAATTCTTCAAAAAAAGCCAGAGCGCGGGTTTCTTGCTCGGACCTTTGTACAGGCCAATGCGTTCTGGAATTATGGAATTGTCTTTCGATGTCATTTTCAAGAATGGGGCTGGCGGGTGGTGTCCTGGCGGGTGCTGCACTGCAAGTTCCTTTTATGATACAGGCATAAGAATAGTTTGCCATATCCCAATCTATTCCCGGATGATTCCAAGGCCATCTCTCAGGTATTATTCTATCTTCAGATTTGTTTGCATAAGAGGGAAATCCATACTTAACTCGTAAGCTATTAATTAAATTAAAACACTCCACAAAAGACGCTTCAGGAGGAATTTTTTTAAAGCATTCAGCATATTTTTCGTCGACAACATAGTAATACTCTTCGGTTTCTTTGAAATAATCTTTCGCAGTTTCTGGTGGATAAGGCACAGAGGTCACGCCATCAAATTGACTTGTATACCGAGTTAATTCTTTTAATTTCAATAGTTCTGAGGATTTAAGGGCGGTAATTAATTCTTTTTCATAACTGGCATAATTCGCCAATATGTCCTGGCATTGTTTTAAATCCCCTTCAGAAACTGCTTTTTTAAATGCTGTTACCACAGTGGTTTCCATTTTCGCTTTCATTCATTTTCCTAGGCAATAGATAGTCATTGACTGCAACGCTCATCTATAAGAAATTCCTCAGACTGAGAAATTCCAATGTATCCATTTAAGCTGACTGTTAACTCCCCAGTACGTCATCCTGAACGCAGTGAAGGATCTCCTGAAGCTGGCTCAGTTCTAAGCAGTTTGAGATCCTTCGCTACGCTCAGGATGACGTAGCTGGGGAGTTACGCTGATTGTCTTATACAAGAAACAGGTTGTCAAAATTCTATTAACAGGATTATTTACTGCCAGATATCCCAAAATGAGTTTCCATCAGTTCCTGCGGTAAGGATTTAATTTTTTCACTGCTGATTTTTCCTTCTCTGATTCCCTTTTGAAGGCTGAACAAACTGAGTGAAACCAAGGGAGGCACTTCTTTTTCCCCTGCTCGGAAGTTGGCCTTGCGTAGCGGATTTTTTTCCGAAATGATTTCCATTTCTTCTTCACCAAGACAAGTCAGCCCCCCTAGTTTTAACTGCTTGAGCCTGAAATTAGAGGACAAAGCCGCAATGCCTTTTTTATAAATCAGATTAAAACTTAAATCCAGGCCAGTCAGACTGATATTTTTGGATAAAGTAGTGGCCCCTTCATCACCGATACGATTCCAGGACAGATTTAAAAATTTCAACTGCCTATTATTCACAAAAGCCGCAACGCCACGATCCTCAATAAAATTCCATCCCAGATCCAATATGCTCAGTTTTTTATTGGCCGCTATACTAATAGCTCCTTCGTTGTCGATTTCATTACCAATAGCAGTCAGCTTCTCCAGCGACTCATGGTCTGCAAAGGCTATAAGGCCCTTTGAAAAAATAGCGTTCCAGCTAATATTAAGCTCAATCAGCCGCTTATTAGCGGCCAGAAAATGCGCGCCTTCTGCACCAATCTGGTTGCTGCCGATATTTAGACTGCGCAGCATCTTATGCCCAGCCAATAGTTTCGCTTCAGCAGCACTGAGACGATTACAACTGATATCAAGATACACAAGCGTATTATTTTCAGCCAATAACGCAGCAGCGGTATCGGCCAATCCGTTTTGGCTGATGTCTAAACCCACCACAGAGGGATGTTCCTGTAAGTAGTCGCAGACAAGTTTAATATCATTGTCGTCCAATTGGAGTTTTTTAAGCACTAACGTGCTTCGGTCTGCGGACAGCTGTGCTGAAATCGCTTCAATAGATAATGTCATTACCACTCACTGATGCAAAAGCTGCATTGTTAGCAAGCTGGCACCTTTTTAGAATACACCAGGAAGGAAACAAGTTTTTTCAGAAAATGAAAAGCTGGTTTTGACGGCGGCTCATTTCCTTTCGTAAACTTGACGAGCGATAGATTAATCCCACATCATAACAACAGAAAAACACTGCAATTGACAGGAGGTCAAAAATGCACTCTTTTTGGAAAAGCCGGTTCGGAAAAGAATCTGATGTAGAATTATTTATTGTCAATAATGTATCTTGCGAAAGAGAGAATTGTGCTCCATTAATTAAAAAGCTATCACGTACCAATGACAGAATCGAGCTTGCAAAAAAGAAAATTATCAAAGGGTCCTCAGGTGAAACTGACAAATACACTTTTAGTCTTAATATCTCAAGTAATTTAATCAATAAAACTCTGAACAGCCAGCAGTATCCGGAATTAATCAGGCTGACTTTGGAAGCATTAGACAGTGGACTTAACGCAGAATTGGACTATGGTAATCATTTTGAACAATTTAATAATTACATCAAGGCGTTTTATGATTTTTCATTAAGTCATCAGCTAGAAAAAGACTGTTTGCTTTTCGATGAAATCAAGACCTTTGTGGTCGCGTATTGCTGCCTGCAGGCAGATAATCTGGTCTTTACTCTCTCAAGAGCAATCTCAATAGAATCGGCAGGTTACTTCCAACAAGATGGAGAGCGATGCTTTCCCCAATTAGGCTCAGCCCACTCATTCAATAAGGAAGTAAGCAATCTGGAAGAGGCCCGCGAGTTTGCTGATTTCCTTTTGCAAGAAATCCCTTTGTGGAAAAAAGGCATTAGAAAAAATACTCTCTTAATGCCAGACGCTGCCAGCAATGCCTTAACGATTGCCGATGATATGGAGCAGCTGGCAAAAAAATATTCAGTTATATTTTCTGAACAAATGATGAAAGAAAAAGAGCATAATGAAAGCCTGAGGCTCGACTGATAAAAATGAAGACAGCACTTCTCTTTTATGATTCGCTCAAGCCGAGATCTTTTAAACGGGCTGTCTTCTTTTCAAACAGCACTGCGCCATCTGCAAATCGTTTAGAAACTCATTACTCATTAAATAATTGAATTCATGAATACGCGATAGATGCAGAGGATCCTCTGCATCAGTGGAAACCATTCCCGGATGACACATAATTAGCCCCTGACAAGCGCTTTGTCGTAAAAATTGTTGGAAATAATACCGATAATGTTTTGCTTTTGAAAAGTTATAACTGCCAGAAAAGCTGGTATGAGTCGCAATTTGTTGAATTTGCAACTGCTTGTAAAAATACCGCCCCCCAAATAAAGTAATTATTTGCTGTTTAACGAAGTAAGGGGCGGTAAACATAGCCTGCCAATTCACATTGCTGTGCCGGCAATAACTGGATAGCTTTCGTTGACTATACACTGCAAGCAAGGCGTCTCTCACCAGGGGAAATTGCTGACAATGCTGATGTCCATCAATAAAATCGGGTAGCCTCCCTATCGTTTCAATAAAGCAATCCAGCTGCGCATTGATTTCCGCCTGCACCCGGTTAATATCAAGCTTTCTCATATAGCTCTGGAGAAAAAGCCAGCCCAGGCCTCTAAAATTATGGCCATATTGATGGCGCCATGTCTGACTTAAGGCATGACCAAAGCTAAGATTCAGATGCAAACCCAGATACACTTTATTGCAGTTCTTTAAAGAAGCCGCAGAATGCGTCCAGTGCCCGGAATTGACCAGACAACTGATGACATTGATTCTCCCGCTGGTAGCCAACCGTCTAATCCCTTCGGAAATAGCCTCATTTTGCCCATAATCATCTGCACATAAGAGTATTTCCCTAAAACCCATGCTCGATTGTCTCCTGGGTTATTTCCTCTTTGATGTAATAAAGCGGCCGATTTTTAGTTTCCACCAAAATACGGCTGATATATTCCGAAATTATCGCCAGAAACAGGAACAATACGGAAAACAAAATCGATATAAAGAAAAGGATGGAAACAAGCCCTTCGCTGCCGGAAGGATTGAATAATTTGCCTATTAATGTAAACCCTGCATAAACCATCATGGCAAGACTAATCAGAAAAGACAAAACCGACATGGCACGCAAGGGACGTGCAGAGAAAGAAATAATAGAGTCTAAAGATAAATTGATTAATTTCTTTAAGTTGTATTTACTGCTTCCTCCCTGCCGCGGCGGACAGTGGAAAGGAATCGTTGCCGTTTTAAATCCCACATAGGCAAAAAGCATCAGTAAGTGACGATTACTTTCCTTCATTTTTTTCAGGGAGTCGACCACTTTACGGCTTAGCAGACGAAAATTTCCAGTATCCTCCTGCATATCAAAACCGGTCATTTTACTGGTCAGCCGATAAAATATTTTCGCCAGAAAACGCTTTAGCCGAGGCTCATGTGCTCGATTGACGCGTCGGGCACAGACTACATCATACCCTTCCGCTGTTTTCGCCATCATCTCCGGTATCAACTCAGGTGGATGCTGGAGATCAGCATCCATTAAAATCACATAGTCGCCAGTGGCATGATCAAGACCGGCTGTAGAGGCAATTTCGTGCCCATAATTGCGCGAAAAAGCAAGCAGACGTATATTTTTATTGCTTTTAATAAAGGGGGCGCAACAGGCTAAACTGCGATCCGTAGACCCATCGTCAACCAGAATGACTTCATAATCGGTAAAATGGCATTGTAACACAGCCAGCGTTTTTATAAGGAAACTCTCAATGATTGCCTCCTCATTATACATGGGAGCAATCACAGAAATTTTGTCATCAAAAATCATAGTACTAACAGCCGCTGACTCTATGTCAAATCAACCCAGAGTGACTTTATAATGGTCAGCGCAATTTGAGATTGCGCTTCATCGCCTTGTGTTTGCCATAATACTCCAAGATAGACGAAGCAAACAAGGCTTGCTACAGCCACTGAAAGAAGAGCAGGATGGTGGTGACTTTCCGCTTTTTTTTCAGGGCCCAGTAAAAGAGCTAAAACCAGCACCATGGCCAATAATAACGCAGTCAGTAATACAATTCCTGAAACACTTTGAGGCAGCCAATGAAAAAATGAGAATACTGACAGAGGAAAATACCCATCCCTGAACATCGGAAATACCAGCTCAAACAGAGCGTTATTGATAAAATCAGGAATGTAATCAATAAAACTCAGCAAACCAGTAACCAACATGGAAATGATACACAAGCCGCTGGCAACTCCCAGATAGAAGAGTCTCTGCTTGTCTCTTAAATATTGCAGCAACTGGGCAATCGGCAATAGCATAAAGATTACCAGCGGCGTAATATGACGCGGCCCCGTAGACCATCCCCAGCCATCGTAAGAAAAAGATGCCGTAAAATAGCTATAACTAAGAAATGTAATAATAGTGAACCAAAACACAGCACGGTCATTAGCGGACATCAGTTTGATTTGTTTCCCCTGAAGATAAAGTCCCGGGAATGCCAGAAGAAGAAACGGCGCTAAAACAAATAAGCCACGCAATGGCGAAAAGAATGAATTCAGAAGAGCCTCGCCATTCGGGAGGAAAACGCCGCCCACACCGCTGCCATGCACCGAGCGATAAGCAGGTTCGACAATGTGGCTATAGCCGCTCTCGAATGGGCTGCCAAAACACAACCAGTGATAAACCATTAACATCGCCAAAAATGGAGCGGCTCCCAGACTAACCAGCACTGCGATGCGAAACAATTTATAGAAACCTTCCTTTACGGTATCCATACTCGTCAGGCAACTGAGTGCTGCATAAAACAAAATCGCCACCAGGCCAAACCCTGCGGGGTACTCCGCCATCAGCGCTGTCCCGCCAGCCATCCCTGCAATCAGAAGCCCTTTACGTGTCCAATCATGGCGCAAATAACGCCATAAAGCGTAAAAAGCCAGGAAAAGCAGATTTGCTGCCGTTTGATGGCTCATAAATTGTAAGGAGTAGCTAAAGGCCAGTGTTCCCAAAGCATAAGTGGCCACTACTGCGCTGGTTACGGGCGCCGACACATAACATAGAAGAAAGCGGTAAAGTAAAACCAATATACCAAGCGTTGGCAAAATAGTAACAAACAAACGAGCCCAATAAACCAATACCGAGAAATCCACCTCCTGCTCTGCAAAACAGGTTTTTTTTAACACCTCATAGACAGGAACCGCAGCGAATCCCAGCAAAGGAGCCTTTGTTGAATAATAATGACCATCATGAAAAGACAAATCACCTACGGTACCATACTGCTTTATCACTTCATTGATGCTCAACTTATGATGATCAACAATAGCAATAGTTTCGGCGAGGCGGGAAATCTCGTTAGGCGGAGCCCATTTGGGTAAATAAGGAAAGGTAAAAAGATACAGCCCGCAAACCAACACAAACAACATCCGGATTTGTAACGACATTCATTCTTCCTGATAAGGGTTAGGTTCTGCTAATTATTTAGCCCACAACGTGCTGATATAATATACCATTTTCTGGTTTTCCTGCTCATTAAATTGTAATACCCAGAGTCCTGTAAAATAGATTAAACCCAGCAGGCAAATTATCACCATCGCCTTTTTAAAATCAACCTCAGATCCGCTCAAAGAGCAGCGAATAACTACGTAAATGGCGAGAATCAGTAAAAAGAACAATAAAATCCCTGATAAGGGATTGGATAAAATACCGGTCCAGTCGAGCACATTGGGTGGCAGATAGCCGCTAGTAAACAAGGGTATAACTAAGCCAAATAAAGCATTATCCCCAATTAAGGGGATGTAATTGACAAAACTTAGCATTCCAACGTTCAGAATCGATAGGGCACATAAAGCAATAGCTATTGCGAAACCTCGGGAGCCCGACTGCCGTAAATGCTCTAAAAAGAGGGCAATCGGCAACATAAGAAATACAATCAGCGGCGTCAGATGACGCGGGCCTGTAGCCATTTGCCAGGATTCATAAGAGAAAGAGGAGGTGAAATAGGTATACAAAAATAATAACAGGACAGTAAACCATAGCAGTGCCTGCTCTTTTGTATCGTTCACTTGTTGTCTTAACACCAGGATTCCCGGAAGTGCTAACAAAAGAAAAGGCGAGAGGGTGAATAATCCACAAAGAGGTGAAAAAAACGAGCCTGCAAAGGCTGTCAAGTCAGGCAATCTGATTCCCAGAAACCCGCCCCGGTGAAATTCACGGGATGCGATATCGATAAGATGCTGATATCCGGAATCAAACGGACCAGCGAAACAAGTGGCATGATAGATCATCAGCCCTACCAGGAAGGGTGATGATCCTATCATCATAAAGCCAAACCTTTTCAATTCGTCCATCCAGCAGAAATCGGCTGCCTTCAGGCGAGCGAACACTAAATAACCCGCTATTCCCATAATACCTAACACGCTTGTATATTCTGTCATCAGCGCAGCACCACAAGCAAGCCCACCCAGCAGCAAAGCCTTTATTGAACCCGAGCGCAAGTGATACCAGATGCTGTAGAAAGCTAAAAAAAGAAAAGTGGCAGCCAATTGATGGCTCATAAACAGCAGGGAATAGCTGTAGGCGAGAGAGCCCAGGGCATAGGTGGTCACCACACTGTCTGCAATAGCAGCGGATACATAATGCAGCAGGAAACGCCTCAATAGCAATATCAATCCTAATGTGGGTAAAAGCGTTATAAAAACACGCGCCCAGTACACCAGTGCCACTTCATCATCACTGGGGCTGATGAGTTTGAGTGCTCCATAAACAGGAACTGCAGCAAAGGATAAAAATGGCGCCTTGCTGGGATAATAAAATCCCTCATAAAAAGACAGATCGCCAAGCATCCCATGAGTTTTAAGGACTTCATTAACGCTTAGTTTGTGATTATCCACAATCGCAATCGTCTGCCAGAGCCGACATAATTCATTGGGTGAGCGCATATTGGGATGATAGGAAAAAGGCAGGAAATAAAGCAGGACAATAAAAAAATACAAAACACGGAATCCTGTCAAACCTGATTCATGCAACCATGCACCAGATAAGCGCTTCTTATCAAACGCCTTCAATGGTTCTGCTGTCAACTCCGGTGAACAACTCATTTTCTTTCCTGCTCAGAATAGCGTTTACCCCAAACTGGTGTAAAAAAATTTGACATCCTGCATTCTGCAGTTTATCCGCATAATCCGGTGATCCCGCTAGATTTCTGCATCCCGTGAGCACAAATCGCGGGACGCAGGAGTATAGATCAGCCGAAACGCGTTAAGCCGCACCCAGAATATTGACTCCAATACTACCAGCCGGTATTTGCGGAGGAATGGCCGCAGCAATCCAGTTAATACCTCCATCAACTGTATGATAAGCCAGAGCAGTATTGTTGCCATTGGTTCCCAGGGCAACGCAATGTATTCCGTCGGCATAACAAGCTACATCATTCAGTACTGATAGTAAGACGACATTTCCTCCAAAAAAGCTTGAAGCTGTCCAGCTAGCACCGCCATTGGAGGTGGTAAAGCCCACAGGAATGGAGGATGATCCGGATATTGTTTGTGTGCCCACCGTACTACATAATTGACCTGTAACATCACAGGAAATACCATTCAATGCAATACCTGCTGTTAGAGGTAGCGTCACACTGGCCCAGGAAGTTCCACCGTCAACAGTCAGGAATGCCATTGGCAAATTACCGGTGGCTTGAACGCGAGAACCCACTGCTATGCAACGCATGGCACTGATATCACAAGCAATGCTGTTCAGCTGCCCGTTAGAGGGAAATATATTGGCGCTACTCCATGTGGCACCACCATCCAGGGTAACATAACTCACAGGACTTATCGTGGTGCTAGGAGTCACCGCCTGCGAACTACCCACCGCAATACAATGAAGCCCGGTGGCCGTGTCGCAAGCCACGCCGTTTAAGCCATCGAGATTATTGCTTGCAACCGCCTGAGTGGCTGTTTGATTCCAGTTAGCCCCCCCATCGATTGAGCTTAAGCTCAAAGGCGCTGTGGTCAGGGGATTAATCTGGGGAGCGTATTTACCCACTGCCAGACAATCAATGATCTGACCATCGCAGGCCGGGCTTGAAAGAATGTACCCCGTCCCGGGCGGCGTAGTATTAAATGCTGAGGGTTGCCATATATCGGCAGTGGCTGGAGAAACATAGTAGCCCATCGAGGTACTGCTGGTATTTATCGCATTACCTATCTGGCCTACGGCAACACAAGTCTGACCAGGCAGATCACAGGCGACATCCTCCAGAGAGGTGAGCAGTAAAATGGAATCATTCACCGGAATCAGTCCTCCCCCTGTCCAGGTATTTCCATTGTCGGAGGAACTGTAAGCAACGGGTGCAGCTATACCTCCCACAAGCCGTCGTCCAACAGCTCTGAAGGTCTTTACAAAACTGCTGCAGCTTACCACTACATTAGTGACCGCCGTGTTGCTAATTGTACCTGTGCCATTGCTGACTGTACAAATCTGTGTCGCAGGCTGCGCTCGCACTGTAACCGCATAGGGAGTTCCTGCCGACAATGCCGCCGGGAAGGTAAACAGGCCATTGGCATTAATGAACAATGGGTCGCTGCCATTGTTTTGCAATACCAGCGAGCTGCCGCTAGCCAAACCATTCACGTTCCCGCCCACAGTCAGTGCTTGCGGGGGAACTGGAGGTGGCGGAGGAGGCGGTGTGTTATTATTTTTCAGGGTAATTCTTACCGGATTCAGGTTACTCACGGAAAAAATACAATATCCATTCGCTATGAGGCGACACTCCAGACCCAGATTGGCCAGGCTAAATCCGGGGGTATTAATTTTAATACCGGCAGAAGGATACAGATGATTAGGAACGGTCGTGGCGATACTCAGACTCAAAGCCGAAACATTATAATTCTGGCAAGACAAAGGAGCGACGCCATTTAGACAAAGAGTAATATTAACAGCGGCAGTTTCGCCACTGGCCGCTATATTAAAAAATAATCCGGGAATTGCCAGGCAGCTCTGGCTACACAAACCTGCTATTAGAAAACCAATCAGCGTCAATACTTTCTTCATTTCATAGTCCTGATGAGATTAAAGAGTCACTGCACAAACGATCGCATTGGCATGGCCATGACCCGTATTTAAGGTATTTAATAATTGATCAGTTAGCCGGTTGAATCGTCCCTGCCCGAGATAAAAATACCGATATCCGCATTCCAGAGGCAGTTGACCAAACACGTTATTCCATTTGATACCAACTCCCGCCATTGCACTCAACACTGTACTGGTTCGTCCTGAGAAAGCATAATCAGGCAAGGTGATACCGCCATCAAGAGAGGTCTCGTTAAAACGGCTGGTTTTGTTGAAATTGGGCCCTACTCCGGCATCAAGGGTGAGTGCATAGTTGTCGCTAAAACTGGTAATATCCGTTTTGGCAGCCAGATAGACAGGCCAATTACTGACTGAATAACGATAGGCCAGATTCGTAAATAATTGCTCCTGAGTGACAATCCCGCTCACTGAAGTACGCGAAAAGTAAGCTGTATTCACACCCACAGAAACATTGAACTGTTCGCGCTCAAGCGCGTTGAAGTAGATACCAAGACCGGCAAGCCCTTTAAAGCGGGAATGATCGCTTACCGAAAAATGATCTCCCACCAAATCGACAATGTTAATATCCTGTTCGCGCCCGAATGAGGGCCAGAAACCGCCAGCCTGAATTATTACCTTAGGATGGTAAGAGGAAGAAGGAGGTACTGAACTACCCATATTGCCGGCAATTGCGGCATGAAAGGTACCCATCAGGCAAATGCTTAACAAGCAATGAAAAATATTTTTTACAGCCATTAATGATCTCCCTATCCTCAGCGAAGCAGCAATATAGCAAAGCAATCTTCAATATTGAAGAAAAATCATCTTAATTCTGTTTTATGTTCAGAATAGAATGGGAAGTTTTGAATAAATAGCGAAAATAATTAAGAAAGGCTAAACCCGTATACGTTACCGGAATATATTTGAATCCCCTTTTTATCAAAAAGAGGGTAACCCTGGCGGCAAAATCAGCACTCATAAAACCTCTTCCCATAGACGAAGTAAAGCGGGAATAAATCATATGCCGATACAAAATATCCTGTTCATGGAAATAAACGCGAGCCGCCCTGGCAAAATTTCGTTTGGAGCTCGCATAGTCTTTTATCTTTTTTCTTCCGAAGCAAGGCTGTATTTCAATCTCTGAACCAACCGCCCATACTTCCGCAGGGTAAAGCGCAGGCACTTTTACCTGTTTATACAGTTCAATTATTGCAATAAATGAATCACAGTTTGCTTGCTGGGCAAATTGATATTTTGAGCCATGACAAAGCACCAGGATATCAGCAGTCTTTAGCAGAGGCACTATTTTGTCATAATCTTCATAGTGGTAGTCGACTCCAAAACGCGGTGTAGTCACTAATGCCCCGGCTTTCTCGAGCTGCTGTTTAAGTGCGCTCCCCAAAGCACCACTGGCCCCGGTTAACATAATTTTTTTTCTGGCAATCTGACAGCCGCTTCCCAGAAAATTATCGATTAACCGGATCACTGAACCGAAATATTTCTCAGGAAAAACATGGTGCAAGGCATGATACTCAGGTGTTACCAATAAACCATTTGAACAGGCAGGCAGACGCTTTACCGGCGAATGATTTCTATCCACTCCTCTCCTGTATACAGACAAAAGAAAAAACCATGCTTCAATAACTATGGTGCTAAAAACAGCCGAGGCTGAAAAAAAGAAGAGGCAAAATAAGCAAGCGATAATCTGAATGAGAAACTCAGGTATTGCATGATAAATTAAATTGTCAGGCCATAAATTGGCATTGATTTCCAGTCGCGAATTTAAAAACTGATGATGTACAAGATGCCATCGCCCTATTCGCCTCAATACGCTGTTAGGGGATTTCAGGCATAAATGAAAGACTACATGGATAAAATCAAAAAAAAGCGTGCTCAGACCGCCGATAATCAGCACTTGAATAGCATATTCGAGCAAAAGCAGACCTTTAAGCATTTTGATGGTCAGGTATGGAGAAAGACGCAGCTAATATAGTATAAATACTGTTTTGCAGAAACTATTAAAGCTACACAATAATTATGAGCATTCGATCGGCCGTAATCATCATTCCGACGTTCAATGAATCGGCAACCATTGAAAAAACACTCCATCAGGTTTTCCAGTCAGTATCAAGCTCTGCGCTGATTTTTTATGTTCTGGTTTTTGACAGTGGCTCGATAGACCAGACCAGGGAAATCGTGCTGCGACTGCAAAGCATTTATCCTCGTCTTTATTTGAAGACAGAACCCTGCAAAACAGGACTGGGCTCAGCGTATATGCAAGCAATGCGTTATGCACTGAGCGACATAGGAGCGGACATAATAATTGAGTTTGATGCCGATCTTTCTCACCAGCCTCATTATTTGCTGCCTATGATTGAGCAGTTAGCGGTTTATGATGTAGTTGTAGGAAGCCGCTATGTTGCCGGCGGCAGTATTCCGTCAGGCTGGAGCTGGTACAGGCGACTCTTATCCAAAGCAGGAAACTGGTTATGTCAGACCGTATTGACCAGCAAATACAAAGACTTTACCAGCGGCTTTCGGGCCAGCCACTCGCATGTATTAAACAAGGCTCTGCCCAGGCAATTTATCTCCAATAATTTTGCCTATAAGCTGGAATTATTTTGGTCTCTGCATAAAACGCAGGCCAAAATCATGGAGTATCCTATTGATTTTATTGATAGGTCAAAGGGAAGAAGCAAGCTCCCTGCTAACAGTATTCTCGACAGTTTGCGGGTTTTATTCATCCTGCTGGTCACCCCTCGCTGAATGATATTCTTGGTAAAAACCAAATAATACTTTAAATAATTACCAGGAAAATTGTCGCTTTAGATACACACTTTTCAGCGGCAATGTTTATAATTTACTAATTAGAATCTGAACACGGAGTACCGTATGCTTCTCAGAACCTATCAGCTCACTGAAATGCAAATGGATGCATTGACTGATCTCAAAAACAGATGCAAGGCCATTGATGGCGGACTGCCAAGTTTCTACCCGCATATCCTGAGGCAGAAACGAGAAACAGCCAATAATATCCTGTATTATGTCGATAACCGACTGGTTGCTTTTTTAAGCACCTACTTCTTTTATGAGGATGCTTGCGAAGTGAGTGTACTGGTAGAGCCAGATTCTCGCCGCCAGGGCTTGGCCAGCAAATTGCTTTTTAATATTTTGCCGCTTCTCCAGTCAAAAAAAATGAAGCGTCTTATTTTTTCAATGGGGCATAAGTTCAATGACTCATGGCTTGGTCCTCTGGGATTTAACTATCAGCAGAGCGATTATCACATGCTAAGACAAAGTTATGAGCCCATTCTTGTAAACCATTCCACGCTTTCTTTCAGAAAAGCGGTTTTTGATGACGCCGGATTATTGTGCGAAATTGACAATTCCGCCTTTAAAATGGATGTTCCCAGTAATGTTGAGCGCTTTATTCAGATAATGAATGATCCGGATTACAGCATCTATCTGGCAATAAAGGACGAGCAGCCAATCGGCAAAGCGCATATTCACTGGCAAAATGAAAAAGCCGCTTTTTCAGACATTGCCATTTTACCGGAATTCCAGGGACAGGGGTTTGGAAGCACCCTTCTGGCTTATTGCATTAACAAGGCGTTGATGCAGGAAATATACAAACTAACGCTTGACGTTGAAACCACTAATCAAAACGCATTAAATCTCTATCTGCGGCATGATTTTAAAATCGCCAGCGTTTTTGATTATTGGGTCATTAATATAGAAAAGATACAGACTTTACTGGAAAGAGGTCATTTCAGCGACGATTCCTGCTGATTTCGAGAATTCAGCTTGACAGATTTTCAACGGCCACTTTAGTATTGCCTTTTACGCTTATGGATAGCGCCTAAGGGTGTGGCATGAAAAAACGTGTGGTCATTACGGGGATGGATCTTGTCTCCTCTATAGGTTGTGGTTTAGACGCTTTTTGGGAAGCTGCAGTGGCAGGCCGCTGTGGTATTCGGCGGATTCAGCATTACGATCCCAGCCCATACCCCACCCAGATTGGGGGAGAAGTGACTGATTTGTCACTTGATCATCTGCCCCAGTTTGACAAAAGCAAACGTTATCCACGCGCAGCGCAGTATGCCCTTTATTGCGCGCATCATGCGATTGAGCGCGCAGGGCTCACGCCTGAGGAATTATCTCTGGCCGGTACATTTATAGGCACCAGTGTAGGCGGTACGCCGGAATTGGAAAGCGCCTACGAATCCTTTTATAAAGAAAGCTGGAGAAAGATACCAGCTTTAAGCGTTATTCGCGGTATGCCCAACTCTATTGCCAACTTTGTGGCAATCGCCTTTGGTCTTGGGGGTCCGAATTCCACTATTTCCAATGCCTGTGTGTCCTCGGCGGAAGCCATTGGCACTGCTTATCAGCACATTGCGCATGGCAGGCTTGCGCTTGCTTTGTGCGGCGGAACTGAATCGCTGCTATGGGAATCGATTATGGCAGCCTGGTGCAAGCTGCGAGTCATGTCAACCCAAAACGAACAACCTCATTTATCCTGCCGGCCTTTTGATAAAGACCGGGATGGCATGGTAATGGCCGATGGCGCCGGCATTCTGGTCCTCGAAGAATTGCAACACGCCAAAGCACGAGGCGCCACCATCTATGCGGAAATTATTGGTTTTGGCGCCAGTTGCGATGCCTACCATGTGACTGCTCCGCATACAAAAGGGCAAACCCGGGCGATTGAAACAGCACTTGCCGATGCCAGATTATCAGTAGGTGATGTGCAATATATCAATGCACATGGCACAGGAACCCAGTTAAATGATCTGACCGAAACCGAAACTATCAAAGCAGTTTTTGGGGAACGAGCCTATGAAATTCCTATCACTGCCCAAAAAGCGATGACAGGACACGCCATCGGTGCAGCCGGAGCAATGGAAATTATAGCAACCACCCTGAGCCTGCAGCAGGACATTCTTTTGCCAACTATTAACCTTCACAATCCGGACCCAGCCTGTGATTTGGATTATGTGGCAAACCAGGCACGCCCAAAACGCATCGATATCGCCCTCTCGAACCATTTTGCGTTTGGTGGAGCCAATGCCGCTCTCTTGTTAAGAAGAGCCTATTAATGCCTTTTAGCCTCTTCAGTTTAGAGGCTAATCTCAAACAATCCACCAGAGCCATGTTTGCCGCCAAATTCGGTCACTCCGTAAAGCTTGTCGGCAGCCAGGCATAATCCTGAGCCAGGATTCATTGGTTGTCCATTAGCGCCTGTAAAAACATGCAGTACTTCAAACCCTGATTTGGGCTCTTCCAGGTCTAATTTGAAGATGGTTCCATAATTGGACTTGGTCGAACCAAAATAATTGGTCGCACCAAAAAGTGTTTTACCATCCGGGCTAAGAATTAAAGCTTGCGGATGGATCCCGTCATGAACGCTAAACTCATGCAAAACGCTGGACGAACAGGATTCATCGGATAAATCAATCTTGAAAATGATTCCTGAATTATTCCAGTGGCTGGTCTTATAAGCAATCCCATAAATAGCCTGCGTTTTTTCATTTAAGATAATTTTTTCAGGAATACCGCCATTTCGAGAGCCTGCCTCATTGTTGCAATCAAACGAATGTAAATGCTTAAAATGGGGCTCACTTGAATCAGCATTCTCTATTTTAAACAGACTGCCGCATTTTTTACTGCCGCCCAAGCTGGTAATTCCATATAAGTCATGGCCATTCTGACTTAGTGCCAGGCTTGCAGCCGGTGCCGAACCGTTTTCATCTTCCTGACCTTTGAAGGCATGAATGACTTCATAGGCAGGCTGCAAGGAATTATCAAGACTGATTCGATAAATAACACCGGAAGTAGAGCGCGGCTCATTCGCAAGCCCTCCAGATTCAGCGGCACCGTAAAGAAACTGCTCATCAGGGCTTAAGACTAACCCGCCTTTCAAATCATAGCCTTCTGCATAGCGTGTTTCGATGTCGGCCTCATGGAGAACTTGAAAGAAATGCCCATCGATGCTCATTTTAAAAACATCGCCCTGTAAAAAGCCATTGCGCACTCCATAAAGAAATTGCTGTTGCTTATCCAGCGTCAATTCCCCGGTGAAGTTTAAACGCGCCCCGTCGCGCTGTTTACCTGCTTCCTGCAATATCCCCAGTTCATCCTTCGCAGATTTCAGTTTGAATTGATAGATAAAGGAATCTGTATGACCATACAAGGTTTGATCCTTGCTGATGATTAAGGCATTTTGCGGGGCGCTGCCCAGGTAATAGTCAAAAGAATACAACATTGAGAATGGGTATTCCTGACCAATCGCGCTACTCCCGTGTAATAGCAACAATAAACTAACCCATTGAATCACAGCAGATCTCATAAGAATTCCTGGAATACAGAAAAGAATCTAAGTGCTAGATCCTAAACATTTTTTTTTCCAAGATATAGAGCTTATAAGATAATTTAGGCAAGATCTTTGAATTTCCGACTTGTTCAGTAAAAAAACCTCTCTCTAACTCTCTCCCAGAGGGAGAGAGGACTTTAAGGAAGATTCCTTTTAAGAGAATCCCCTTTCCCAAGTTGGGAGAGGGCCAGGGGAGGGTTGATTATAAACCACCTTCTGGCTGGCTATTTTTGAATAGTAATGCTTTCAATCACCACAGGAGTGACCGGTTTATCCTGTGAATCGGTCGCCGTCTGACTGATCTTGTCAGCGACGTCTTGTCCTGCTGTGACCTGGCCGAATACATTGTAACCGCCTTGCAGAGTGGGAGTTGGTGCAACGGTAATAAAAAATTGACTGCCATTCGTATTTGGGCCGGCATTAGCCATTGCCAGGACACCTGGCTTGTCAAAACTGGCATTGGTGTTTTCATTATCAAACTGATAGCCAGGCCCACCGGTGCCGTTGCCAAGGGGATCACCACCCTGGATCATAAAACCGGCAATCACGCGATGGAAGGATAATCCATCATAAAAAGGTCGTTTGACCATTTCACCGGTTTTGGGATCTTTAAATTCTTTTGTACCGGTTGCCAATCCTACAAAATTAGCGACGGTGTTTGGTGCCTGTTCTGAAAATAATTCGCAGGTAATGGTTCCCTGAGAGGTTTTAATAATCGCAGTTTCTGCATGTGCGGATAGTATGCCTGCCATTAAAGTCAATCCGGCAAATAAGGACACGGTGTTCTTCATAAAAAATCTCCCTGTGTTGCATGTGTTTTAAGATGCAGGGTTTAAATCAACCCGCTCTGTTTCGATTAGCAAATATTGTTTCGATAAATCACTCAAAACCTTACTCCCATTCTCCCTGATAAAACAATTGAGTCAACGGCTTTCTTTGGCGCAGCCTTTTTTCTTGCTCCATATCTCCCGTTCAACTAATTAAAATTTGTGCAGACTAGCCAGTTCTACAGCCAAAAAATGAGAAGTCAGCAGAACTTAAAATCTAAACCACGACAAAACTCTGCAATAGCGTTATAATTCCAAACATTTTGCGTGATTGGTAGAATAATCAATGAATGTTACGTTGTCAGAGTTAGCTCAAAAGCTGAATGGTACTGTTTTGGGTGATATGACTATTCCAATATCTCAGCTATCACCTATTGATAATATCATCCCTGGCGCTCTGGTTTTTGCTGAAGGAAAAGACAACCTCTATCTTGCCGAGCAATCTGAAGCTGCTGCCGTTTTAGTTAACCGGCAGACCAGCAGTGCATCCAAGACATTGCTGCAGGTCGATAATCCGTTAAAAGCCTTTATTGAGCTAATCCATTTGTTTTATCCTGCGCCCAGATTACAAGCCAGTATCCACTCAAGCGCTGTCATTGATAAAACAGCGGTTATCGGGAAAGATGTGGTGATTGGGCCGTTTGTAGTAGTAGGCGCGGGCTCAGTGATTGGCGATCGCTCTATCCTTAAAAGCCATGTTCATGTAGGGCAATCAGTAAAAATAGGTACTGATACCGTAATTCATCCTCAAGTCACTATTTACGATCACTCAGTAGTGGGCAATCGAGTAAGCATCCATGCTTCAACAGTGATTGGGTCTGATGGTTTCGGCTATACTTTTACAGATGGAGCGCACCTTAAGATCCCGCATGTCGGCAATGCGATCATTGAAGACGATGTGGAAATTGGCGCCAACTCGGTAGTTGACAGAGCGACACTTGGCTCGACAGTTGTGGGCAAAGGAAGCAAAATTGATAATCTGGTGCAGGTTGCCCATTCAGTCAAACTTGGAAAAAACAATATCCTTTGTGCGTTTACCGGCATTGCCGGCAGCACTACCAGCGGAAACAACGTCATCTTTGCTGCTAACGTCGGCGTTAGCGATCACGTGCGCATTGACGATGGGGTAATCCTTGCCGCCAGAGCAGGCGTTCCACCGCGAAAACATTTGAAGCAGGGCAATATATACCTTGGTAATCCTGCCCGTCCCAAGGATAAAGCCATTGAGCAGGAACTGTCGGTCACTCGAATACCAATCATGCGTAAAAATCTTAAGGCGCTTAGTGAAAAAGTAAATGCATTAGATGAGCGGCTTAACCAATATGAGAACAACGATGAATGATCCTTTAATTCTTGTCGATGGATCTTCCTATTTTTTTCGAGCGTTTCATGCTCTTCCGCCTTTGACAAATTCCAAAGGCCTGCCCACCGGCGCAGTTTACGGTGTGGCGAATATGATTAAGCGTTTGTTGAAAGACTATCCCAGTTCGCAGTTTGCGGTAGTCTTTGACGCCAAAGGCAAAACATTTCGCGATGACTGGTATCCGGAATATAAGGCGCACCGAGCCCCGATGCCTAATGATCTGTATTGCCAGTTTGATCCGCTGTGCAGCCTTCTTGAAGCGATGGGCATCCCGATGCTGACAATTGAGGGGGTTGAAGCGGATGATGTGATTGGCACTCTGGCCCGATTGGCCACCGAGCAGAATATTTCCGTTATTGTTTCGACCAGCGATAAAGACATGGCGCAATTAGTCAACGCCAACGTGACCCTGGTGAACACCATGACTGGACAGATCCTGGATATCGAGGGAGTTAAGGCCAAATTCGGAGTGACTCCTGAGCAAATCATTGATTATCTTACCCTGATTGGCGATAGCATTGATAATGTTCCAGGGGTGAATAAATGCGGACCAAAGACAGCGGTAAAATGGCTTGAGCAATTTAAGACCCTGGATAACCTCATTGCTCAGGCTGACAGCATAAGCGGCAAAATTGGCGAAAATTTAAGAGAGAGCCTGGCTCATCTGCCTTTGTCCAAGCGCCTGGTGACCATCAAAACAGATGTTGAATTACCGGTGCTGTTAAGCGATTTGCGCATTGTCAAAGCAAATGATAGCCGTTTAATCGAATTAATACGGGAACTGGAATTCAAAGGCTGGCTGAAAGAACTACTTCAACAAAGCGAAGCCAATGCAATGGAGAGTGGTGAGGAAAGCCCTAAACCAAATTTTGAGATTATTACCTCCGAAGAAAAACTCAAAGCCTTGTTAGGCCAACTGGCTAATTGCAAACGATTTTGTATTAATACAGAAACAAAAACCGATCAATTCATTAATGCAGAAATTACGGGCATTTCCATTGCAATCGAGGCCTCGGATGCGGTTTATATACCGATTGCCCACCAGGAAAGCAGTACACAATTATCACTGCAAAGCGTTCTTGCAGGTTTGAAGCCCATTTTGGAAAACCCGCTGATTGCCAAACTTGGACATAATCTGAAAGAGGATTATACGATTTTTAAGCACTATGGTATTACACTGCAAGGCATTGCCTTTGATACCATGCTCGAATCCTACATTTTAAACAGTTCAGCCGGAACTCATGATCTGGATTCGCTGTCTCTTAAATTTCTTGGTCACAAGCCCCTTGGTCTTGAAGCGATTGCTGGAAAAGGCGCCCGGCAATTGAGTTTTGATTTAATTCCAATTGAAAAGGCAGCTTACTATGCCGCGGAAAATGCCAGCTTGAATTTAAAACTCCATGAAATCCTTTACGGAATGATGGATCAGCCGCTTAGAAGCGTTTTCAACGACATTGAAATCCCCTTGCTCACCGTGCTGGCAGATATCGAGAGAAAAGGCGTTTTAATTGACACCCATGCCTTGGCTGAGCATGGCTTACGTTTAAAGGCACGTATTCTTGAATTGGAGACCGAGGCTATCGCCATTGCAGGAAGCCCTTTTAATCTTAACTCGCCCAAGCAATTGCAGGAAATATTATTTGATCAGTTGAAACTGCCTGCCATCAGTAAAACCCCAACCGGTCAACCCTCAACAGCGGAGGCCGTTTTACAGGAATTGGCTTACGATTATCGCCTGCCAGCCATAATTCTTGAATACCGCAGTTTAAGTAAACTGGTGTCCACTTATATTGATGCCCTGCCTAAATGGATTAATGCAGACAGCGGACGTGTGCATACCTCTTATAATCAGGCCGTGGCTGCAACCGGTCGCCTATCGTCAAGTGATCCTAATTTACAGAATATTCCTATCCGTAATGAAGAAGGCCGGCTTATCCGAACTGCCTTTATTGCACCCCCTGAACATGTGATTCTCGCTGCCGATTATTCGCAAATTGAATTAAGAATCATGGCGCATTTGTCCCAGGATGATAGTCTGTTAACCGCCTTTGCCAATAATTGGGACATTCATAATGCCACTGCCAGTGAAATTTTCCAGGTGCCGCTGGATGAAGTGACCCAGGAACAGCGCCGTCGTACCAAGGCGGTCAATTTTGGCTTGATTTATGGCATGTCGTCTTTCGGTCTCGCCAAACAATTAGGTATTGACCGGCAGGATGCGCAATATTATATGGATTGCTATTTCAAACGGTATCCCGGTGTTCTCGAATACATGGAAAGGACACGTCGTCTGGCGCATCAGCAAGGCTATGTTGAAACCCTCTTTGGCCGACGGCTTCATCTTCAGGAAATTAACTCCAGAAATCTGACCCGCCAGCGGGCAGCAGAGCGTATCGCCATTAATGCACCGATGCAGGGAACCGCCGCTGATATTATTAAAAAAGCAATGCTGGCAATTATCCAATGGCAAAATGTCACCGCCAATACTGATTTTCAGATGATCATGCAAGTTCATGACGAACTGGTATTTGAGGTAAAGCAGGAATGCGTCGAATCCGCTAAGGACACTATCTGTACGTTAATGGAAAATGTTGTGTCTTTATCTGTTCCTCTAAAAGTTTCAGCCGGTGTCGGGAAAAATTGGGGGGAGGCGCATTAATCGCCTGTAATGACAATTTAAAAGCGCAGGCGTATAATTTTGCAATTACCTGCCTTTTGAGTTGCCAAATGAGTCTATTTTCTACTAAAAACAAATTATCCCATTCGAAAATAGCAGCCTTTGCGAAGGCATTCGATGCCTGGATGGATGGTAACCGTCACTCCAACCAATCGCATATCGATTTATTGTTCAAATGGCTGGATAGCCATGAACATACCAAATTAGTAAAAAGACACCGCGATTTTTTAGCCTTGGCACAGGAAGTAGCGGCATTAGGCTATTCAACGGCTATGGATGTGCCAATTTCCGAAGAAGATTTTGCAAACAGGAAAATTGCTGATTCTTTTGAGCGCTGGCTTGCGAAGAATAATCAGCCGCTGATGACAAGTGCAGATTATTTATTATCCTGGATAAAGGAAGGAGATGGTGCAGAGTATATCAGGGATCGGCAACACTTTCTGCAATTAGTCCAGACATTAGCTAGAAGAGGTTATAAACATTCATTAGACCTACCTACTGCAGCAGCTGATTTTGAGAAGATTTATAACTCAAGAACTCCATTTTTCGTAATAGCGAAGCAGTTGCTCATAAATCATATAAAGCAGTATACAAAAAAACATCAGGCGGCGAATGTCAGTATGTCTAATACATTCTTTTTAACGCCTGATCATAAGCTATCATCAACTAAACTGGAATTGGCTGTCGATTTAATACGCGAGCTTAGACATTTGACTAGTATGGGTGATGATAAAGTGCATCTGAAGATACTACAAAACCTGCTGACAAAATATGAGGCAATGTCACAAGCATATAATGGCGATGTTAATCGTCATCGCGGTATTTTTGAACAAAATATGGATGCAGCCAGATCATTAATAGAGAAATTTTATGACAAATTGCAGTCTGCACAATTACAATTATTGAATGTTCCCTGTAATAGCGACCCTCTTAATCAGCTTCGATACCAAACAGCTCAGTACTTTGCAAAAAAACTCGAGGTAGCTCCCAAACAGGATTTCCTGATTCGCCAGCTTTCTTCTAAAGATCTTTCTGCAGAGAAAGAGAAGTATGTGATACAGGCTTTACAAGAATGCGAAGAAGCCGTTAGGGCAAGTGCTAGAGGTGGTAATGACCCGGAATATTTAGTAAAAGAGAAAATAACTCGATTGCAGCAGCTCATTCTTGGAAAAGATCAGGCAGCTCTCAGTGAATTGCCATTGATAAACTGTCTCTTACCAAAGTATGGCATGAGTTTCTAAGCCGCCACGCTCGCTTACTGGGCGCGAGGCAAGTTATGCCTTGAGATCTTTCCCCTTAGACGGACTGGTATCGGCAGGGACATTGCCACCTTGGATTGGCAGTTAGCAGAATAGGTTTTTAAGGTGTGACTAATCCGCTCTGTTGAAACCATTTTCGGCCAGCAATTCACCTCAGATAGTTTTAATCGGTACTGGGCAAATACCCCTGAAAACGCAGCGCGCATCGCAGGTGAATTAGTCCATACAACCAGAGGCACGGCCTTATTGGCCTGCAGCAGACTATCGGCCACGGCAGGGCCGTTACAAGCCAGGCCATCGCCAGCTCCCAAATCGCCGTCCAGAATAATCAAATCGGGGGTTGATTGAGACAAATAATGATTAAGATCAGAACTGCTTGCACAGACGGTTATGCTAACCTGCGGATTAACTTCCTGCAGTAAGCGCGTTAAGCAATATGCGTTAAAGGCGTGATCTTCAACAATTATCACTTGCATGATAACTCCCTTTCTCCATTCCTTTAAAGTATACGATCGAAAACTTAACGGAAGCTTAAGGATTGAAGGAGCGGCCTGGGATTTTATCAGGAAGGGATAAAAGTTATACTGGCTTTTACCCTTTGTTAAGTTGTAGAAATCGCGCAATCATTGCATTAACCTGCTCTGGTACTTCAAGGGTTGCCCAGCATTTGGATCCTATCACTTTACCAATCTCAAATTGAGGCGCTTCCTGCCGTAATTTTTGATAACTGCAATGATGCTCATCGGTGATAATACATAATGCGGGACAAGAAATCTGGCTTAATTTACCTGTAGAATGCCTATCCCATTCAATTAAGCCTTTAAACATTTTCTGCAGTGCCTTTTTTTCAACCTGATTAAAGGCATCTGCCGCTATTTTCTTAGTTGATTCATTCGCATCAATAAACAGGGCATTGACCAGATCATCAACAAATTCTTCATAATTTGCCGTGTCCAGGGCAGTGATAAACTCCTCAATTTCCTCGATAAATTTTTCATCCATAAAAATCGGCGGATCGATAAGGATAATGTGTTTGATGGGCAGATTATGACTAAGCACAGTATCAAACACTATATCTGCACCATTGTTAAGGCCAATTAAGCAGATATTATCGAGCGATAGTTCTCGGCAAACCTTGTTTATTAAAGCGGATAAATCAGCCATCTCGTAGCTTGCGATTCCCTTACTGCCGCTATGGCCAGGCAGATCAAGCCAGACGATATTACCAAACTGCTTCAGTAACTCTACCTGGTGGCTAAAAAAATGATGATTCCCACCGGCATTATGAATCAAAACAAAGTTCAGCTTACCATTGCCATCAATACGTTCATGCGGCCTCATCATTTATCCCTCCGCTATAGCCAGGCAATTTAGTGATAAAATCTGCTCCCATTATTTGCGATGGCGTTTTGTAGCCTGCATTAATTTCAGTTTCCAGTAAGTGCTCAACAATAGCCAGACTGCCCGTGACGGTGAGTGCGTATCCATTCGCTGTAGCAAATCTTAATGTTTTAATATCACCCCGGTCATTCTTTACCTCTCCCCAGACATAGGTGAGTTGCTTTTGTAACTGCTCATTATCAGGCCCTTTTTGCCTGGCGGCCCTCGATTTCAGAAAATTCTGCACCCACTTGAAGCCTAATAACCATCGCAGATAATTGAGCCTCTTTAGCATTGATACTCGCTTTGGACTCATTGGGATATAGACTTCAATATTGGGTATTCTGGTGGTATGAAAGGCAGTGCTTACATCGCCCCAGGGAATGGTCGTTGCCAGTTTCTCCCCTCGGCCAAAATCAATCGTCCTCGTTTTCCAGGCGAGAGGAACGGTTTGTATTAACCCATTCACCCGAGCTCTACCCCCTAATGCTAATCCTTCTACCGCAGTTTTTGCCGTTCCCGCAGACAGGCCTGATTTTGAGTCAAACCCGAGGGCCAAATAGTTGGCATCGGCAAGCTGTTGCTTTAACTGGGCGGCGAGACAGTCTGTCGGTATCACATCAAAACCAACGCCTGGACAAAGTATGATATTCGCGGCTTTTGCTGAATTATCCTGTTTCTGCGCATATTCAAAAACAGAAATTTCACCGGTAATGTCTAAATAGTGGACTCTTGATTGAATACAGGCGTTGATCATTGCCTGACTAGTGGAAGAAAAGGGACCCGCGCAATTCAAAATCAGTTTTACGTCAGCAAGTTGTGTACAGAGATTCTGTTGATCGCTTAAATCGAAAACCCGGCTCTGAAGCCCCAGGTCTTTCGCAAGTTCAGTGATGGAATGTGAGTCGCGCCCAGCCAGAATGGGATTTAAACCTCTTGATTTGGCTTCTCTTGCTATCAGCTTCCCGCTATATCCATTCGCCCCATAAATCATCCAGTTGAGCATTTTAATTCCTTTTTCAAGCATCCTTGGATACCGCGAACAAGTCGCGGTACGTAGGCTAATGAAGATAGGTGCACTAAAAATCGTCTTTGCGAGCGTCAGCGAAGCAATCCAATGCTCCTAACTGTGTGTTCAAGACTTACTCTGGATTGCTTCACTTCGTTCGCAAAGACGACATATTTCCTATTTATCCACCGACACTTCGAACCAGCATAACTGCCTATTACCAGCCAGTCACTTCCGCAATCGCATCACCCAGTTCAGCAGGTGAGCGGACGGTTTTCACTCCTGCAGCTTCCAGCGCTGCAAATTTCTCAGCTGCAGTGCCTTTTCCACCAGAAATGATAGCGCCGGCATGTCCCATACGCTTTCCAGCAGGTGCAGTAACCCCGGCAATATAGGAAACAACCGGTTTGCTGACATTGGATTTAATAAACTCTGCCGCTTCTTCTTCAGCAGAACCACCAATCTCGCCCACCATGATAATTGCTTCGGTTTGCTCGTCATGCTCAAACAGATTCAAGGCATCAATAAAACTGGTTCCAGGAATTGGATCGCCGCCAATACCGATACAGGTGCTCTGACCGAATCCCTTATCTGTTGTTTGTTTCACTGCTTCATAAGTCAGTGTACCAGAGCGAGAAACAATACCGACTCTTCCAGGTAAATGAATTGAACCAGGCATAATACCGATTTTACATTGGCCAGGGGTAATAATTCCTGGACAGTTAGGCCCGATTAAACGGGATTGGGTATTGTTTTCCAGATACACTTTCACATCCAGCATGTCCAGTACGGGAACCCCTTCAGTGATACAGACGATCAGCTTTACGCCCGCATCGGCTGCTTCGAGAATGGAGTCTTTGCAGAATGGAGCTGGAACATAGATCACACTCGCATCAGCCTGTGTTGCCTCCATCGCTTCCCTGACGGTATTAAATACCGGTAAACCTAAATGGCTCTGACCGCCTTTTCCAGGGGTTACCCCACCCACCATTCTGGTTCCATAGGCAATTGCCTGCTCGGAGTGAAAGGTTCCCTGCTTGCCGGTGAAACCCTGGCAAATTACTTTGGTTTCTTTATTAACTAATACGCTCATGCTAACCTCAAACTGGTTCTAATAATTTTCTTCTGAATCCATTGAACTGAAAACCCTGATGCGCTCTGCGTATCAAGGTTACAGATATTCGTAAATCAGGCCACTGCGGCTACGATTTTTTTAGCAGCATCGGTTAAACTGTCCGCTGCAATCACATTCAGATCACTTTTGTTCAGGATTTCTGCACCTAACTGCGCATTATTACCTTCAAGGCGCACAACAACGGGTACTTTAACATCAACTTCTTTTACCGCGGCAATAATCCCCTCAGCAATCAAATCACAGCGAACAATACCGCCGAAAATGTTGACCAGAATACCTTTGACCTGTTCATCAGAAAGAATAATTTTAAATGCTTCACTGACTCTTTCCTTGGTGGCGCCACCGCCGACATCGAGGAAGTTTGCTGGTTCACCGCCATGCAGTTTGATAACGTCCATGGTGGCCATCGCAAGACCCGCTCCGTTAACCATACAGCCAATCGAACCATCCAGCGGAATATAATTAAGCTCCCAGTTGGTCGCATGATTTTCTCTTTCGTCTTCCTGTGAAGTGTCGCGCATTGCCTTCAGTCTTGGCTGACGATACAGCGCATTACCATCAAGATTAATTTTGCCATCCAGACATAACAAATTACCTGATTTGGTCACAACCAGCGGATTGATTTCCAGCAAGCTTAAATCACAATCAACAAACATTTTCCCAAGTCCAATCATTAACTGGGTGAACTGCTTAATCTGATTATCATCCAGTCCCAGTTTAAAACCGATTTCACGGCCCTGGAAAGGCATAATACCGACCAGAGGATCCATGATGACCTTGAAAATTTTCTCAGGTGTCTCATGCGCTACTTTTTCAATTTCCACGCCGCCTTCTGTAGAAGCCATGAAGACTACTCGCTGTGTGGAACGATCAATTACTGCGCCCAGGTAGAGTTCGCGTCCGATGTCACAGGTTTCTTCAATTAGCAGGGCATTAACCGGCTGACCTTTGGCATCAGTCTGATAGGTTACTAAACGCGTGCCTAACAGGGCTTTCGCCGCATTGGCCAATTCATCACGGCTGGAAACCAGCTTGACACCACCTGCCTTTCCACGCCCGCCGGCATGAACCTGCGCTTTCACTACTGCTTTGGGAGTGGATAACATATCCAGAGCCTGTACCGCTTCATCAACTGTGTAGACCACATGTCCCCGAGGAACTGGCAAACCGTAATTATTAAATAGCTCCTTTGCCTGATATTCATGTAAATTCATTGCAACACCTTATAAAAAAAACAGACCTGCATACCGCAGGTCAGCCTGGTTAATGGATTGTGAGTAGACTCTATACATTCAGCAGCAAGCGTGCAGGATCTTCAAGTAACTCTTTCACGGTCACTAAAAACTGTACCGACTCCTTACCATCAATTAAGCGATGATCATAGGATAAAGCCACATACATCATTGGGCGGATGACAACCTGGCCCTTTTCGGCAATGGGGCGCTCTTCAATCTTGTGCATACCCAGAATGGCAGTTTGCGGTGGATTAATAATGGGTGTGGCCAGCAGCGAGCCGAAAACACCGCCGTTTGTTATGGTAAAGGTTCCGCCCTGCATTTCTTCCATGCTGAGCTTACCCTGTCTGGCTCTGCCGGCAGAGTCGTTAATTGCCTTTTCAATTTCGGCCATGCTCATTTGATCAGCATCGCGCACTACAGGAACAACTAATCCTCTATCAGTGGAAACCGCAATACCAACATCATAAAAGCCATGATAAACAATGTCCTGGCCATCGATAGATGCATTAACTGCCGGGAACAATTTTAATGCTTCTACAACTGCCTTGGTAAAAAAGGACATGAATCCCAATTTAACACCGTGTTTTTTCTCAAACTGATCTTTGTATTGGTTGCGTAAATCCATGACGCCTTTCAAATTAACTTCGTTGAAGGTGGTTAACATGGCCGCATTATGCTGTGCCTGGACCAGACGTTCAGCAATTTTAGCGCGCAGGCGAGTCATGGGCACACGGCGTTCTTCTCTTACCCCCATTGCAGCAGCTGGTTGCTGGCTTGCAGCAGCGCTTGCAGGTTGAGCAGATTTGGCTCGATTGGATTCAATAAATGAAACCACATCTTCTTTGGTCAGACGGCCATCTTTACCGCTGCCGGTCACTTGCTGCGCCTGCAAGTCATGCTCAGACAGCATGCGTCTTACTGCGGGGCCTGTGGCTTTGTCTTCCTGCGGCTCGGCCTGAGCTGCAGGCTCTGCTTTGGCTGGTGCAGCAGGGGCTGGTGCTGCGGCTTCCCCTGCTTCAATTTTAGCCAGGATTTGGCTGGCTGTAACCGTATCTCCTTCTTTGAACAGGATTTCTGTGAGTACGCCATCCATTGGAGCCGGAACTTCAAGAACAACCTTATCAGTCTCCAAATCTACAAGATTTTCATCGCGGCTGACCCTGTCGCCTGCTTTTTTATGCCAGGCTGCAATGGTGGCATCAGCAACCGATTCTGGCAGCGTCGGTACTTTCACTTCAATAGACATGGTGTGTCCTTCTTAACTAATTGTTATTTTCTCCAGCGGCTATACCGCTGGACCTATCATTTTTAATTACTTAATGCCGCTTGTACCAGTTCTTGTTGTTGCTTGGCATGAAGCAAGGGGCTGCCTACTGCTGGAGAAGCTGCAAAGCTTCTGCCGGCGTAGCTCAATGTTTGCTCCGGGCTCAGACAGTCTTTGATGTTGTGCTGGGAAGAGAACCAGACCCCTTGATTTTGAGGTTCTTCCTGACACCAGACAATTGCTTTTGCATTCGGGAATTTGGCAAGCTCGTTTCCTAGCGCTTTTTTAGGGAAAGGATAGAGTTGTTCAACTCGAATGATTGCAACACTCTCAATTTTCTCGTCACGGCGTTTTTGCAACAGATCATAATAAACTTTTCCGCAACATAATACTATTTTTGTAACTTTGGCCGGATCCATTGTATCCACTTCGGGGATTACTGTGTGGAACTTTCCTTCCGAGAGATCAGAAAGCGGGGATACTGCAAGCTTATGGCGTAATAAACTTTTGGGCGTCATTACGATTAAGGGCTTACGGAAGTTTCGAATCATTTGCCGGCGCAGTAAATGGAACATTTGTGCCGGTGTGGTAGGTGTGCAGACCTGTATATTATGCTGGGCGCAAAGCTGCATATACCGTTCAAGACGGGCTGATGAATGCTCCGGTCCCTGGCCTTCATAACCATGCGGTAACAGCATCACCAGACCGCATAAGCGTCCCCATTTCTGCTCACCAGAACTGATGAACTGATCAATTACAACCTGCGCACCATTGGCAAAATCACCAAACTGCGCTTCCCACAATACCAGTGAGGTTGGCTCGGAAGAGGCATAACCATACTCAAATGCGAGGACGGCTTCTTCTGACAGCACCGAATCGATTACCACGAAGTTTCGTTCAGCATCGGTCGACAGGGTTTCCAGTGGAACATAAGAATCCCCTGTTTTCACATCATGCAAAACCGCATGGCGATGAGCAAAAGTACCACGACCGCAATCCTGACCGGACAGACGTACCTTATAGCCATCATTAAGCAGACTGGCATAGGCCATTGTTTCCGCATAACCCCAGTTCATGGGGATTTCATTATCAGTCATCTTCTGACGTTCAGCCATCAGTTTGCTGACGACCGGATGCAGTTCAAACCCTTCCGGTAATTGCTGTATTTTATCGGAAAGCATTTTAATATCGGCAGGACTTATCGTTGTATCGGCTTTATCAGTCCATTTGGCATTCACATAAGGCGACCAGTCAATCGATATCTTTCCTTCGTAATCACCGTGTACCAGTTCAACAACCGGCTGGCCCTGATCGAGACGGTTGCGATAATTTTCCATGGCTTCGTCTACTTGCTCCCTGGAAATAATTTGCTCATTTATGAGTTGATCGGCATAAATTTCTCTCAAAGGACGCATGCTCTTTATTTTTTGATACATCGTCGGCTGCGTAACCGACGGCTCATCAGCTTCGTTATGTCCATGACGGCGATAACAGACTAAATCAATCACCACATCACGTTTAAACTTCATACGAAAATCAAAGGCTATCTGGGTCGCAAAAACCACGGCCTCCGGATCATCGCCATTCACATGAATGATCGGCGCCTGAACCATTTTAGCCACATCCGTACAATAAAGCGTGGAACGGGCATCGAGAGGATTGCTGGTTGTAAACCCAATCTGATTATTAATGACGATATGGACTGTACCGCCAGTCGAATAACCGCGTGCCTGTGAAAAGTTGAAGGTTTCCATTACGACACCCTGGCCGGCAAAGGCTGCGTCGCCATGTATGACCACTGGAACCACTTTGTCCTTTTTTTCCAAATCATTACGCCGTCTTAAGCGGGCGCGAACTGAACCTTCTACCACGGGCCCAATGATTTCAAGATGCGAGGGATTAAATGCAAGAGCCAGATGAACAATTGCCCCGCTTTCGGTACGAATATCAGAAGAAAAGCCCATGTGATACTTCACATCACCAGTCAGCTCTGATTTAACCTTGCCTTCAAACTCCTGAAATAAGGCATCAGGGGCTTTTCCGAGCACATTCACCAGCACGTTGAGACGGCCGCGATGTGCCATACCGATGATGACTTCATTGGTTTTAAACTCACCGGCCTGGTGGATGATTTCTTTCATCATCGGTATTAATGAATCCCCACCTTCAAGCGAAAAACGCTTTTGTCCGACATAGCGCGTACCCAGGTAACGCTCCAGACCATCTGCAGCAATTAAATCGTTGAGGATTTTTTTCTTTTGTTCATTATTAAATTGAGGACGACCGCGGCTGGACTCCATTTTTTTCTGCAGCCACTCGGTTTCTTCATTATCCGAAATATGCATGTACTCAATACCGATACTGCCGCTGTAGGTATCACGTAATGCCTTGTAGAGATCTTTCAGAGGCATTTCAGAGCCGTTGAAATTATTACCGACATAAAAGCTGCGGTTCAGATCGCTCTCGGTAAGATGGTGATAACCTAGTTCAAGGCTCGGTACAGAGATACGCTCGGCCATATCAAGAGGATCAAGCCTGGCCGCATGGTGGCCATAGGCACGATACGCATTGACGAGATGAGCTATCTGATATTGCTTGCTGTCTTCAGAGCTGACAACTGCTGTTTTCTTTCGGCTTGCGTTTTGCAAAAAGTAATCTCGAACTTCACGGTGCGCTACATCCTGACCATTACCTCTATTTTCCGCAGCCATTTTGCTAAAAACAGCTTGCCAATCAGCAGGAACGGAATCAGGATCCTGAAGATAATCTTCATAAAGCCCATCCACATAGGCCATACTGCCGCCTGAAAGATAGCCTAAAGCCCATTCATTTTGCAAATCACTAGCACTCATTTTTCACTCTCCAAAGGGAAATGCTCTGCTCAATCACGTCGTTCGCTGCATGCGCCGCCTTTCTGATTAATCAGAGCTATCAGAATCTTATCAAGTTTCCTCTGTTAACATTTGCTTGCGAATATCAGAAATCGCTTGCGTCGGATTGAGTCCCTTCGGACACACATTGGCGCAATTCATAATCGAACGACAACGAAAAACGCTAAATGGATCCTGTAATTTATCCAACCGTTTAATAGTAGCTGTATCTCTACTGTCTGCAAGGAAACGCCGCGCCTGTAGTAATCCGGCTGGACCAACAAACTTATCTGGATTCCACCAGAATGACGGGCAGGAACTGGTGCAGCAAGCGCATAAAATGCACTCATACAAACCATCCAGCTTGGAACGCTCCTCCGGAGTCTGCAGACGCTCACGAGCAGGCGCCACCTCATCATTTTGCAGATAAGGTTCAATACGCTCATATTGCTGATAAAATTGCGACATATCAACAACCAGGTCACGAATAACCGGGAAGCCAGGCAGAGGGCGAATAATAATTTTATCGGTTTTTAATTGTGACAAGGAAGTAATGCAGGCTAATCCATTCGTGCCATTAATATTCATTCCGTCTGATCCGCAAACGCCCTCACGGCAGGAACGACGATAAGTAATCGTTTCGTCCTGCTCCGCTTTAAGCCTTTCCAGTAAAGTTAACAGCATGGGATCACTCTTGGCGGGGATCTCCATTTTAAATTCCTGCACATAAGGCTTGCTATCAACCTCAGGATTGTAACGATAGAGATGCAGGCTCAATGTTCTGCTTGCCGACATAATATATCCTCTTAATAAACACGTTCTTTGGGTTGAAACGGCTCTACATATTTCGGCTTCACATTAACCGGCCGATAATCAATGAGGTTCTCTTCACCAAAATATAGCGTATGTTTAATCCAGTTCGCATCATCACGCTTTGGAAAGTCTTCACGGCTATGCGCTCCGCGGCTTTCTGTGCGTGCGAGTGCTGATTGCGCTGTCGCATAGGCCGTAGCCATTAAATTGTCCAGCTCAAGAGCTGAAATCAATTCTGTATTAAATACTTTGCTCTTGTCTTTGATACAGGCATTTTCCAGACGTGCTTTCAATGCATCGAGACGATGCAGCCCTTCGGCCATCACCTGGCCAGTTCTGAACACACCAAAATCCTCCTGCATCACCCGCTGCATTTCTGCGCGCAGTACCGCCGGTGAATCACCCTCTTTTGCATCTTGCCAGCGCTGATAGCGAGCCAGCGACATGGCGACATCATCATCGGTTACATAAGGCATATCCGGCAATTGATTCGATTGCCATAATTCTTCTACATGCAATCCAGCAGCCCGGCCAAAAACAACCAGGTCAAGCAGTGAGTTACCGCCAAGACGATTTGCGCCATGCACGGAGACACAGGCACATTCACCGACAGCGTACAAGCCTTCAACGATTTGATCCATACCGTTGCGATGTGTCAGAACCTGCCCATGAATGTTAGTTGGAATTCCGCCCATGCTGTAATGGCAGGTGGGTACAACAGGAATTGGCTCGACAATCGGATCCACACCTGCAAACTTGATTGACAGCTCGCGAATGCCTGGCAGGCGGGCTTTAATTAAATCGGCACCAAGGTGGTCAAGCTTTAATTTCACATAATCTACACCCTGTGGATCAAAGCCCTTGCCGGCACGAATTTCCAGTGCCATCGCCCGGGCGACCACATCACGGGAAGCCAGATCCTTGACGCGTGGCGCATAGCGCTCCATGAAGCGCTCGCCATCTTTATTGATCAGATAACCGCCTTCACCGCGGCAACCTTCAGTGACCAGTGTTCCTGCACCAGCAATACCGGTTGGATGAAATTGCCACATTTCCATATCCTGCAGGGGGATTCCAGCGCGCAGCGCCATTCCAAATCCATCGCCAGTATTGATATAGGCATTTGTGGTTGATTGATAGATACGCCCAGCACCGCCGGTTGCCAGAATACAGATACGGGTCTGGTAGAATACAACTTCACCAGTCTCGATGCAGATTGCGGTTACACCAGCTATCCTGCCCTGCGCATCTTTTACCAGATCAAGGGCATACCATTCGCTGAATACATGTGTTTTGGCACGCAGGTTTTGCTGATACAGCGTATGCAAAAGCGCATGACCTGTCCGGTCAGCGGCAGCGCAAGTTCGAGCGGCCTGTTCACCGCCGAAGTTTTTTGATTGCCCGCCAAACTGACGCTGGTAAATACGGCCATTGTCCATACGGGAGAATGGCAACCCCATATGTTCTAATTCGTACACTGCTTCAGGCCCGGTCTTGCACAGGTATTCGATACAGTCCTGATCGCCGATATAGTCTGCTCCCTTGACGGTATCATACATATGCCAGCGCCAATCGTCTTCATCCGCATTGCCGAGTGCCGCGGTAATTCCTCCCTGCGCCGATACTGTATGTGATCGGGTTGGAAAGACCTTTGATAATAAAGCCACTTTCAATCCTGAATTGGCGAGCTGAAGGGCGGCGCGCATACCTGCACCGCCAGCGCCAATAATTACCGCATCAAATTTATTACGAGCTAAGGCCATTTATAGTCCCCAGAAAATCATGAAGCCCCAGATAAACTGGGCGGATAACCAACCTGCAACCAATAATTGGACACTGAGCCGCAGAACCGTACATTTTATGTAGTCAGTAGTAACAGTCCATATTCCTATCCAGGCATGCAGGGAGAATGCAACCAATGCCAGTAAACTGGCTACTTTGAACCAGCTGCTTTGAGCCCAGGCATGCCATTCGGTGTAACTAAACGGCGAATGGATGAGCAGAAATGCCAGAATAAAAACCATATAGGCAGCAAAATAAACCGCACTGACTCTTTGAATTAACCAATCCCGTAGACCATTTCCGGTCAAACTGGTGACATTTGTTACCATATACATATCCCCAGAAGAAGTGAAAAGATGACCGACGCACTAATGACTAAAATCGCCCCGCGCCGCCCGGATTCCAGGTGTTCTCCATAACCTAAATCCATCAGCATATGTCGTATGCCTGCAAGAAAATGATAAATTAATGCTGCGCCCAGCCCCCAGAACACCAGTTTTGAAAATGGATGGGCCATCATCTCTCCCACTTTGCGAAATGACTCTTCGCTCTGGAGGGATAAATCTATAAAATAGAATGCGACTGGCATCAGCACAAATAATAGTATTCCGGAAATGCGGTGTAAAATCGATGCGATTGCCATCGGTGGATATTTTAAAGACCCCAAATCAAGATTTATCGGTCGTTTTTGTTTCACTTATTAGCCATCCTTAAAATTAGAGACAATAATCAACGCTGAATTATCAAAACTCAAGCCAAAACCTCGCAAAGTATACCACTCTGTTTTTTTGAAGCAATTCCACTCTTTGTGAAAGAATGATAATTTTCACAGGAAACTCCTTGCTTTGGTAGGGGTTCTCCTGCTAAAACAGGTAATTTCATTTAATATCATCATACATGTGGACTCGATGCCTTGCCGCCTGCCTTTATGACTGCCTGATTCTCAGCGCTCTCAGTTTTATTTTGACAGGGATTGCTGTATTTCTGAATCATGGCCAGGCGATCATGCCAGGCAATCACTATCTACAACTCGCCTTATCGTTGCTTTTCTTTTTTTATTACTTCGTTTCTCTGCGTTCCGGAGGACAGACTATCGGGATGCGAAGCTGGAAATTACGCCTGGTTAAGAAAGGTGAAAAGCAATGGCGGCTGATTAAACTTTGAGTTACTGTCTGCTCCTGGCTTCTACGTCCCTCGGCTTGTCCGAGGGATCCAGAGACTCGTAAAGAAACTGGATTCCGCGCATAAAGCGCGGAACGTAGGCATTTGGCGTTAAAAGGATTTATCTCTTCATACCTGGAGTGCCCGCCTGCGGGTGTTTTCGATAAACATCACGCGGGGTACCTTCGGGATAACCATAGCCCTTGGCGGCCAATACTTTGACATTTTGCAAATAGCGTTCGCCCCAGGCACCGGGGTCGAAATTGGTTACAACCACATTGTAACTGAGATTGATTACAGACTCGAAAGCCTTTCGCTGGCCCAGCTCATGACCACCAAAAGCAATTTGTACTTCTGTTTCCTGATCAATACCACCCGACTTTAATCGTTCGATTAGCAGGAAGATCATTTTTTCTATGGTGTAATACAGTTTGCACATCGACATGCCCGCCTCATACATATCCTCTGCCTTTGACGTGGTCATTTTATGGCCGAAGTCATGGATATTGTAAACGAATTCACGCTCTTGCGAGTTGGGCAGTAATTCAGGCTCGATAACTAAAGGAGGTATTACCGGATCAATAATAGGACTAATAATATACAATTCAAAATTAGCCCAATGCCACCAGAGTTGATAGACCTGTTCTACCAATGCTATAGGGTCCATATCCTGGGCATTTTTAATTTCCTGGCGAATGTCATCCCCAATCAAAAAGCCATCAGAATTATTTGCTTCAGCCATAATTTACACCGGTTCACTATCTATAGACTATCTTAGCTCAATTTAAGGATAGGTGTATCCCTGATAAATAGAAAAAAATTTGTAAATCCGGGCAGCAGTCAACAAACAGTGGTGCATCGCAAGCTATTAGTTTGGAGCGACATACTGATAGTAAACGGGTGGAGTGGCTTTACACTTGAAACAACTGCTCTGACAGGCTGACTTTTCCTGACAGCAGGCAATCACTCCTTTTCGCAGCCAAAGATCAAGCATAGGCTGCAGTGCGCCAATATCGATGCCTAATAATCTTGCCAATTGCTGATTACTGGCTACTTTCTCTTTTTTAAAATACTCAAGAATTTGCATAAGCATGTTTATTCTTCCTAACCCCCTGCCAGCGAAGATAACTGATAAACCCAGTCATGAACAGCGCCAAAGCTGTAATCCAGCCAATGGCCTGATACGGATGCTGACCGAATCGCGCCAATTGATAAAATAAAACCGCTGCGGTGTAAGCCACTACAAAAGACCAGATCACTGAAAACCACATTAACTGGCGATTGGCTTCCTGGCGAATAGCTGCCATTGTAGAAACACAGGGTATATATAAAAGGATAAACAATAAATAGGCAAATGCACCGGCTTTACCATCAAAACGCTCGGCCATCATGCCGTACATTGAATGAGAAAGCTCATTGTCAGGCGCGCTCGCCAGAATAGGATTGATCAATGCCTGCCCAAGATTCGCCAGATTTTCAGGAATTGACCAGAAGGCCGATTGCAGTGAGCCCAGGAAATCAAAGCCGTCAAGCGCCGATTGCCCTACGTGACCCAGCTGTGCATAAAGAGAGTTTAAAGAACCGACCACCACTTCTTTTGCCAGCATCCCTGTCAAGAGCCCCACTGTAGCCGGCCAATTTTCCTGGGTTAGTCCCATGGGGGCAAACAGCGGCGTCAGCCATTGACCCAGCAAGGATAAAACGGAATGCGTATCGGCCTCATTACTGCTAATACCGCCGCTGATCGTCAAGGCATTTAAACCGCCCAATAAAATGCAAACAGGAATAATGACGCGCCCGGCGCGCACAATAAAATGTTTTAAGCGAAACCCGGTCTCTCTGAGCAGACGGCGTAATGAAGGCTTATGATAGACAGGCAGCTCAAGAACCAAAGGCGATGCCTGTCCCTGCAAAGTCGTTTTACGCAGCAGTAATCCGGTTAATACCGCCATCAAAATACCAATAAGATATAAGGCAAAAACGACATTTTGCCCCCCGCTGGGAAAAAACGCGGCAACGAACACCGCATAAATCGCCAGACGGGCGCTGCAGGACATAAAAGGGCTCATTAATACTGTTAATAAGCGATCTCGCTCGGAATCCAGGGTTCTTGCCGCCATAATAGCAGGCACGTTGCAGCCGAATCCGACAATCATCGGTACAAAGGATTTACCCGGCAGGCCCAAAAGGCGCATCAGTTTATCGACCACAAATGCCGCTCTCGCCATATAACCGGATGCTTCCAGCAGCGAGAGAAAAAAGAACATCGAGGCAATCACCGGAATAAAGGTCAGTGTGGTATTAATTCCCACCCCAATGCCGTTGGCAATCATGGCTATTAACCATTGTGGTGTATGTATTTGCGCCAATAGCCAGGCACTGCCCTGCACAAAAAGAGTATCGGTAGTAATATCAAAGAAGTCCTGAAATGCCCCGCCTACATTGATAGCAAATAAAAACATCAGATACATGACGGCGAGAAATACAGGAAAACCCAGAAATCGGTTTAATACAAAACGATCCAGCCGGGCGGTGAAATGCTCGCTGGCATCACTCTTTTTCTGCTGAACGCTGTTTACAATCTCATGAATAAGCTGATAGCGGGCATCCGCCAGGCTGATGTCATAGTCCGCCAGGGAGCCAGCCTCTGAAAAACAGACGCCACCCTCAAGACTCCTCAAGGCGTGGTAATGAGCCAAATGCGGCATCAGCTGCTTATCATCAATAAGGTGCCGGGTGAAATCCTGTAATTCCTTTTCTGCGTCCGCAGGCAGAGACAAGCTTAACGGCTTACAGGATCCTTTATGATCCATAATTTGCGCTTCGAGCGCCCTGAAGCCGACTTTTTTATGGGATTGCAAGGGGACGACTGGACAACCCAGACGTTTTGACAACTGTTCTATCTGTATGCTTACGCCTTGTTGTTCTGCAATATCAGTCATATTCAAAGCAACTATGAGCGGCTTGCCCAACTCAAGTAATTGGCTGGTTAAATATAAATGGCGCTCAAGATGGCTGGCATCGATCACGTTCACAATTAAATCGGCAGGCAATTCCATAACCGCCCGCGAGGCAATTTGCTCATCCTGGCTGGCTTCCCCTGCTGCGGCTGACAGACTGTAAATGCCTGGTAAGTCAGTGATGGCAATGGACTCACCCCGTACCTTAAACGAGCCGGTTTTCTTTTCTACCGTAACACCAGGCCAGTTGCCAATGCGCTGATTTTCACCGGTTAAGCCATTGAACAATGTTGTTTTACCGCAATTGGGATTACCCACTAATAAAATATGCATTATGCCTTCTCCAGAAGCAGATAACGCGCTTCTTCCCGACGCAAACTAATCGATGTGCCACGAACCTCAACTTGTACAGGACAACCCAGAGGAGCCACACGAATAATTTTTAATTCCGCGCCGCGCGTGATACCTAAAGAAAGCAGCCTGCGCCGATAGGAGGGCTCAGTGATGCCAAAATCAAGCAAACGCACACAATCACCTTTTTTTAAATCATCTATTCGCATCGAAGTTTACAAATTGACAGCAATAAAATTAATTCTAACATAAATGATATCGATAATCATTCTCATTTGAATTTTTATTATGAACAGGAAAATTTCTTATTTAACCTAAACTGGATAAGTGTCGACTTGATCGCCCCTTTCGCCGTTGCAAATAATCTTCCGACTGCATTTCTTCAAGCCTGCTCAAGGTGCGCTTGAATGGCTGGGTCATTTCACCGCTGCGGTAAAGTTCGCTTAGAGGTACTTCAGCCGACAGGATCAGGCGGATACCGCGGTCGTACATTACATCAATGAAATGGATGAATAAAATGGCATAAATAGTATCCCGTTCACTGAACTTAGGTATTGAACTTACAAAAACCGTGTCGAACTGTTCGGCAATTTCGAGATAATCCAGCTGGCTTCGCGGTAAATTGCAGATTACTCTGAAGTCAAACCAGATTTGCACCTCTGCTTTCATGAGATAGGGAATGTCACGATTCTGAACCTGCAAAGCGCCCGCCCCTTGAAAATGCGGGTCCAATTCAATGAATTGCTTCTCCATTAATGACTGAGTGGCCGGTGTTAACGGGTAGAGATAGGTTTCTACATGCTTTTGCCGGCCCAGGCGATAATCACGGCGTTCTCTGAGCTCAATAATCTGACAATGGGTTTTAATTGCCGCAATGGCCGGTAAAAAGCGGGCTCTGTGCACTCCCTTCCAATAAAGCTTGTCCGGCGGGCTATTGGAAGTTGCCACCAGGATAATTCCCTGCTCAAACAGGGCCTGCAATAACTCGCCGAGGATCATCGCATAAGCGATATCGTCCACCATAAATTCATCGAAGCATAATACTCTTGTGGAGCGGGCAATATCGCTGGCTATCCGCTGCAAAGGATTTTTTATGCCTTGCAGGGCGCGCAGGCGTTTATCGACCTGCTGCATAAAATGATGAAAATGAAAACGGAGTTTCTCTTTAATAGAAAGATTTTCGTAAAACATATCCATTAAAAAGGTTTTACCGACTCCTACTGAGCCATACATATATAACCCCGTAAGAGGCGCTTTCCAGCGCGAAAATAGTGAAAATTTTTTCGGGGCGCTTAGCTCGGTACTTAATTTCTCAAGCAGAAGTAAAACATCACGCTGCAGCGGATCGTTTTCAA
This sequence comes from Legionella sp. 16cNR16C, assembly GCF_021297775.1. Lineage (NCBI taxonomy): Bacteria > Pseudomonadati > Pseudomonadota > Gammaproteobacteria > Legionellales > Legionellaceae > Legionella > Legionella sp. 16cNR16C. The sequence goes on along the minus strand of NZ_JAJTMX010000002.1, from coordinate 1,122,559 downwards.
TATCACCGGTCTGAATAGCTCGGTCATACTGTTCAAGCAGGCTCATAACCTATTTCTCTTGCAATTAACAGCTGCTTTAAGGCAGCCTTTAGTTCCAGCAGTTTTCCATGAAAAAAATGCCCGGTATCCGCAAAGCGTATTAATTCAATCTGCGGCTCCCTGGCGGCAAAATCCAAAACGAGGGATAATGGGACCACATCGTCCTCGTCACCCTGGAAAATAGTCCAGTCATGAGGCTTGAACAGGGAATAATCATAGTGATGCACCGGCGGCGCAATGCTGATTAATAAACGATGCGGGCAATACGACGCACTGCGGTAAGTAACAAATGAACCGAAGGAAAACCCCGCCAGAATCACTTCAGCATTGGGTACAGCTTCCCGATATAATTGAATCAGCTTCAGCATATCCTCGCTTTCGCCAATACCTTCATCATAATTGCCCTTTGACTCACCCACACCGCGAAAATTGAAGCGGATACTGGGAATACCCCGCTCCCTGAAAGCACGTGCCATCGTAGTCACCACTTTATTATTCATGGAGCCGCCTTGCAGAGAATGAGGATGTCCAAGGAAGGCAATCGCAGGTGTCATTGATTGCGCGGGAACGTTAAGCACCGCTTCCAGAGCGCCTGCATCGCCTTCAAAACTGAAAGGATGTTCGCCGGGTATATTCAATTTGTCAACAGGTATCATTACGGTCCAGCCAGTTTAAATTAATGGTAAATTATACCCCAGCAACTTCAAAATGCCAGGTTTTGGGCGACTTGAGTATATAACTCATCTTGCAATTTGATGCACGTGCTTTATGATCTAAGTAAGGAGTTTATTTTTACTAAACAAACTCCCCCAGCACTGACCCGATGGGCAGTGACTTTGACAAACACTTATATGAAATGGAGGACTTGATCCATGAGACAGGTACCTGAATTATTCCCTGTTATAACTCAGACAGGGAGAACATCATGAAAATCACCGATTTCAAGCGTAAAAAAGCACTAGGTGAAAAAATATCCTTTCTGACCTGCTACGACTACCCATCCGCCTGCATTATTGCAGAAACTGAACTGGATTGTGTTCTGGTGGGTGATTCAGTGGCCATGGCTGTTCACGGCTATGAGACAACGGTAATGGCTACCATTGAAATGATGGAATTTCATACTCGTGCAGTTGCGCGTGGTATAAAAAAACAATTCCTGGTCAGCGATCTGCCTTTCCTGGCGCATAAAGGCTCACAGCAGGAAACCGTTGCCAATGTACGGCGTCTGCTGCAGGCTGGAGCGCAGGCCGTAAAAATTGAAGGCGGGGATTTGGACACCTGCAAAACCATAAACCATTTGGTCGCCGCTGGCGTACCGGTTGTGGGACATATTGGCCTTACTCCCCAGTCAGTTCATCAGCTGGGCGGGTATAGGGTACAGGGTAAAACCCGGGAGCAGGCAGAGCAATTACTTAACCAGGCCAAAGATCTGGAGGCTGCCGGCTGCTGCGCTCTGGTTCTGGAATGCGTTCCTCAGAATGTGGCGGAACACATAACCAGCCATCTTTCTATCCCGACAATTGGTATAGGAGCCGGTGTTGGAACAGACGGGCAGGTATTGGTTTGGCATGATATGCTGGGCTTAAATGATTTCAAACCGCATTTTCTGAAACAATATTGTGAAGGTAAAGCCTATTTTCGACAGGCGATTAATGACTATATTAATGAAGTCAGGCATGCACAATTTCCAGCTAAGGAACATGCTTTTTAAGTGGAGATTAGGTTAAGGGAGTTCTGCAATTACATGTAGGTTGGGCCCTTGGCCCAACATTGAGTTCTGGAGTGGTTCGACCCTTTTGTTGGGCCAAGGGCCCAACCTACAATAACTCCTTAACTTAATGGCAGTGTCTCTAACTCTCTCCCCTGAGGGGAGAGAGGATTTTACCTTAATAGTGAAGGCTACAAAATTATGCAAATTTTTAATCGACTTGAGGACTGGATTAACTTTCGCCGTTCATTGCCAGAAAAAGCAGATATTGGTTTTGCCCCCACGATGGGTAATCTGCACATCGGTCATTTGTCGCTTTTTGAAAGAAGCAAGCGAGAGAATGGACTCACTGCAACCAGCCTCTTTGTCAATCCAACTCAATTTAACCGTCAGGATGATTTTAATCATTATCCCCGCAGCCTCGAAGCCGATTTACAGTTAATGGAAAATGCCGGCGTTGATTTTTGCCTGCTGCCAGAAAAGGAGGCTATCTATCATGATGGTTACACCTACCAGATTCAGGAAAACGAGTTTTGCAAATTGATGGAGGGGCAATATCGTCCCGGGCATTTTAATGGCGTGCTGACCATCGTAATGAAATTATTTAATCTGATTAAACCGGACCGCGCCTACTTTGGGGAAAAGGACTATCAGCAATATCAATTAATCAAAGGAATGGTTTCCGCCTTTTTTATGGACATCGAGGTCATTGGCTGTCCCACAATCAGGGAAGAAAGTGGATTGGCCTATAGCTCGAGAAACAACCGCCTGACCGCAGAACAAAAACAGTTAGCGAACCAGTTTGCGCAAATTTTTCATCAGAACAAATCCTGTGCCGAGATTATTACCGAGCTGGAATCCAGGGGTATACAGGTGGAGTATTTGCTTGATTATCAGAACCGTCGTTATGTCGCGGTCCTGATTGGCGACATTCGCTTAATTGATAATTTTGCCAGAACATGAGGCGATTACGCCTGTGTGCAAGCTTGATTGCCGGCTTTTTCTATGTCAACCTATGGTGATTATAACGCCAACCCAGACTCATTAAATTGAAATAAGCTGATGAAATATAATTTGAAATGGATGATCCTTATTTTTTTCAGCTTGCCTGTTATTGCTCAAGGAGCGGAGTCAGTCATCCCGTCATTGCCAGCCGGCGCGTCCACTCAAAATAAGGAAAGCCCGGCAGAAGCTGATATTTTAAGAACGATTCAGACTCTTCGTCAGCAAGGCAGGCTTGAAGAAGCCAAAGAGGCAGCTAAAATTTATCTGCATCAATTTCCAAAGGATGGCGATGTACAGCTGCTGCTTGGATTGATTGAAATGCAGCAGAATAATCTTGCTGAGGCAGAATTCTATCTTCGACAGGTCTTGTCCAATACTCCAACTTATACCGATGCCCGAGTCGCTTTAATCCGACTTAAATTGCGGCAGAGTCGTTTTGCTGAAGCGAATAAACTGTTGATAGAGGGGCTTAGACTTCAACCCGGACAGGCTGAATTATTGAAACTGCAGAATCAGCTGGTGAAAGCAGAAACGCCTGTTCCCTCACCACAAAAAGTAGCGAGTATGCCCGCACCCTCCTCTGCTTCCAGGATAGCACTCAAAATACAGGCGCCCAGCGCTGCCAGAACGGATGATTCAAAAAAACTGCTGGCCGAGCTGCAACAACTAAGGCAACAGGGAAAACTGGAACTGGCTAAAGCCAAAGCAATGAGTTACTTAAGCAAAAACCCTGATGATGGTGATGTTACTCTGGTATTAGGACTTATCTATTATCAACAGCAGCAATTTGCCAAAGCCTCCGGCTATTTTAAAATGGTACTGGAAAAAACTCCCGCCTATGTGGATGCGCGGGCAGCTCTTATTCGCATTCAGCTTATCAATAAAAAATATGAGGATGCCAGGGATTTGCTGCAAGCTGGATTAAGACTCAATCCTGGCAATCACGATCTGAAAGAGCTCGCAAAAAATCTGGCCTCTTTGACTGCGATCAAAAATAAAAAACCAGTTTCCCCCGCACCGGCGACTGTCGAACCCATTGATCCGGAGTTAGTCAAAGTAAATCAGTTGATTGGTCAGAAAAAATATGAAAAGGCAAAGGTCTACCTGATTCAATTATTGGAAATCCATTCTGAAAATACCAGATACCGCATTGCACTGGCTGATCTTTACCTCAGCCAGCATAATGATATGCAGGCTTTACTTCTTATCAATAAAGGCCTGCGTACTCAGCCACGAAATATTGATCTATTGCTGAAAAAGGGCGAAATTAACACTATCCTGCGCGAATACGCGGTGGCAGCCCGGGTCTATCAGAAGGTTCTGATGCTCTCACCCGACAATCGAGGCGCAAGGGGAATGTTGAATGAGATTAGCAGCATCAGCCCAAGATATACCTATGGTGTGAATGAAATTGGTATCGCTTCCGATAACGCCTATGTCGATGATCTTCACTCTATATGGGATTGGTCAACCCTTTACTATAGCCGTGATACAGACTGGGGCCGACTGGGAGGGAGGATTAACTATGCTTCACGACAGAGTCTCAATGCAAACCAATATGAAATAGACATCTCTCCCCGATTCAACCGAAATATTTATGCTGATCTAATGGCAGCCTGGTCCGATCAACCCGCCTTGTTTCCGGATTTTACCGGTGCTGCAGAGGGCTATGTCAATATACCCAAGTTCTTTGAATTATCTGCAGGAGCCAAATACGCGCAAATAGCCAGCACCTATCTGAGCACTTATACTGGCTCGTTTAATCTATATCCCGGCAGTTTGTGGCTTAGCTTTCGCCCTTTTTATTTTGTTCCGCGGGATTCAAACAGCAAGTCCTATTTATATACAGGAAGGGTGAGGAAATATTTTTCTACTGATGATCATTATATCGGTTTGGGTGGGGGCAGCGGCCACAGCCCCGATTTGGCCGATTTATTAACTGTTAATTTCCTGGTTATCAAAAACAGTTTTATTAATGTGAATTATACTTTCCCGATTTTCAATCATCATCTGGTAGTTGATTTAAGTGCCGGATATCAGCGCTGGCAATACCCTTCTGACCTGGTCCGCCGTTTATACGACGGCAGCCTGGGTTTACGATACCGTTTTTAGGCTTGCTATGGCTCAATTTTTAGGAATCATCAAGTTTGTGGTTCTTTTTCAGTTTGCACTCATATTTATTTTTGTTTTAGCCATGTATTTTACCCGTGGCTATTTTCACTACCGCGCAGGCAAAACCAAAAAATTGGCCGATGAAATTGCCCTACGCCTGAGTGCTTGTCTCAGTGAAGAGCAGGAATTACCTGCTAAAAAATTACGCCAATACATCAAAGCGATTGATGTGGTTCTCATGGTACTAAAGACGATGGAAACTCATCATCAGCATGAGGCTGCTTTTAAGCGGTTCATCATTTATCTCTCAGATAACTTATTGCAACCTGCAGCCAGAAATCTTTACAATTCCCGTCACTGGCTTAAACGCTATTATGCAGCGATTTGCCTCAGTTATGGCTTTGAAAAAAGTGATGAAGACAGGCTGAGTCAATTAGTTCGTGACAATACTTTATTAATATCGATAAATGCGGCGAGCACTGGTATCCGATATCAAAATCCAATCGTTATTAATCAATTGATTACCAGTTTTGCCAAAGGCCGCCATCTGCAGCAATCCTTCTTCGCCCAAATATCGGAAGTGTCCAATTATGATGTGGCGGACATTATTATTGCCAGGCTGCAAATTGAAAGAGAGCCGTATACCAAGTTATTCTGCTATCGACTCTTGAAACAAATCCCTTACACCAGACTTCTTGATTGTGCCATTGACGATTTGCTGTTTGATCTGGTCGATTTACGTATTGGCATCATTGAATACCTGACAGAAGTACAGGATGAGCGGAAAAACCAGATTCTTTATGATTTAGCCTTTGTTCCTCAATGGGAGGTACGTGCAGCGGTTGCAAAATCTCTGGCCAGGATTCACAATTCCAGGAGTATGGATATATTAAGTATTTTATTAACCGATCCGCAGTGGTGGGTGCGGGTGAATTCTGCCACCTCGTTATATGCACAGGGAGAAGCCGGCATAGACATATTAAAAGCACAATCGCCAGAGAATGATAAATTTGCTTACGAGACCGCTCAACGAATACTTCTTTCGGGAAATAGAAAATGACGGGTATATTATTCTTTATCTCGATTTGTATTCTGGTCTATTTTACATTCCTTGGGCTCTGGTATTCCTTGCTGCTGATACTTTCCTTTCCTGAGGTAATCAAGAAGTTTCGCGAAGTGACACTGGGTGATATCAGCCTGTTTATTGATCAACTGACTCAGATACCAATTACCATTGTAACCCCCGCTTTTAATGAGCAGCATCGCATTCTTTCCATGCTTTACAGCGGCTTAAACAGCAATTATAAAAATGTTCGTTTTATTGTAGTTAATGATGGTTCAACCGATAAAACGATGGAAATATTGATTGATGAATTCCAGTTGTATGAAATTCCTACGGTAATTAAGCAAACCATACCTACCTGTAAAGTCAGGCACTGCTTTCAATCAGCTCGCTTTCCTAATCTGATGGTCATTGATAAAGAGCATTCGCCCTATCATTGCGCGGCGGACTCCGTCAATGTCGGCTTAAATGCCTGTCAAACCCCCATTATGCTCACAGTGGATGCCGATACGGTTCTCGAGCCAGAGGCTTTGACTCGCATGATGTTCAGTTTTTTATCAAAAGGCCATTGTATTGTGGTCAGCGGGTCTGTGTATGTACTGAATGAAAATAAAGTCCAGAATGGACGTTTACTAACCACCGATTTACCCAAACGCTTCGTGCCTGCCGTGCAGGGTTTGGAATACTTGCGCTCCTTTCTTTATGGAAGAGCCGGACTCAATGTGCTGGGCGGAGCCATGTGCTATCCTGGTGCATTTACCTTGTTTGAAACACAAAGCCTTCGCGAGGTCGGCGGCTATGATTCGCAAAACTTTTCCTATGATGCGGAGATTACGCTCAAACTGCATCGTTATATGATCAAAAACAGATTCCCTCATTCTCTGAATCATTCACCAAACGCCTTTTGCTGGACGGAAGTTCCATCAACTGCCAAAAGCTTCTGGAATCAGCGTGATAAATGGCAGCGCGGCATGTGGCGAAGTGCCATGAAATTTATCACGATGTTCGGCAACCCTCGCTATGGAATTGTAGGTTTAATAAGCTTTCCAGCTTTTGTGCTTTTTGAAATTTTAGGGCCAGTTGTCGAGTTCTGCTCTTACTGCACCTTTATCATTGCCTACTTTATTGGAGATATCGACTATCAGGTTATTTTCTGGTTTCTGGTGATGGCCTGGGGATATCTTGCCTATATTACCGTGGCGATGATTTTTCTAAACCTGATTACTTTTAATAAATACCATCGCATGAAAGATGTATTTCGCAGCATCTGGCTGATTCTCGCCGAAATGCTCTGGTTCAGGGAATTTCGTGCCGCCTGTTGTGCAAGAGGAACCTTAAGGTATTTTGTTAACCGTCTTCTGGGAAAACCGCTTTAATCCACAAGCTTGGTTTCACTAACTTTTAAACTGTCACCTCTGCGAAGGCGTTAACTTCATGAGCTTCGCCCTATAATCCTCTCTCCACTCAGGGGAGAGAGTTAGAGAGAGGGGTTTCAAATCAACCCTCACCCTTGGCTAACCTGGGAGAGGAATCTTCTTTTAACTCCCGCAGCCAAATTTATACTCAAATTCAGCAAACCACATGTTCAAGCATTTCAGTGATTGTCTTTTCCAATGACCAATGATGTCGATAGCTAATTAAAGAACGTAATTTGCTTAATTCAGGCTTGCGATTTTGGATGTTGATGTAACCGTCGCCGTAGGTTTCTTCCAGGCTTTGAAACTGGATTTCAGAGTTTGATTCGGCCAGATGTTTTACCAGATTGGCAAGCTCAATAATGCTGATATCGTGATCGCTGCCGACATTGACCACTTCACCCACTGCTTTATTACTGAGGCTTAATTCGCGCATGATCTGGCAAGTATCTCTGACATCGCAGAAAGAGCGTGTCTGACTGCCATCCCCAAAAACTGTGATTGGCTCACCATGGGTCGCCTGCTTAATAAAACGGGGTAATACCATCCCATAGCGGGATGATTGCCGACGGCCTACGGTATTAAAAATCCGCATAACGGTGACCGGCACCTGCATTTCATGATAATAAGCCATTCCTGCCACCTCATTACAGAGCTTGGAAACAGGATAACTGGCATGGGCTTTTCCACTGGCCTCAACATGCAAAGGATCTGTCTCTTTCATAGCAGTGGGTTTTGAACCATAAACCTCAGAGCTTGAGGCTAATAGTACGGTTGGTTTTTCCTGCAGGCGTGAGACCGCCATCAGTAAGCGCTCAGTGGACTGCATATTCACCTCAAGGGTCGCAATCGGTCTTTGCAGAACATTAAACATACCCACAATGGCAGCCAGATGAAAAATAACTTCGCACTTCTGCACGATGGGATCCAGGGGTATTTCCAACAGGTTGGAATGATAAAATTTGAAGTTTTTATTGGAAAGAAAGGGCTCTATATTGCGTAGTTTACCGGTACTCAAATCATCTACTACAATCACTTCCTCATTTAAATTCAAATATAACTCAGCCAGATTTGAACCGATGAATCCAGCGCCGCCAGTAATTAGAATCGCCATACTAGTCCTTGTTATTACGAATAGCGTTAATACACTTGATTGCAGCAATCACCTGCATTAGGATTGCACAACCAGTGTAGCGAATTAAAGCCCCCAGTAAAACACCCCGGGTTCATCCAGTTTTTCCTCAGCAAACAAATTGGGAATATCCATAATAACCGCCGGGCGCTCGCATTTCATCACTAAGGACTGCAAACCTTTCTGCCGATAATAGTCATGCCCTACGACCACAATCGCCGCAGAGATGGTATTAACTTCCTCATAATCCACCAGATGGATATCATATTTTTTCTCAACATAGTCCCTGTCGGCAAAAGGATCGTGCACCTGACACTGAAACCCTGCCAGTTTTAGTTCTTTGATAAATTTCAATGCCAGGCTGCTTCTGATATCTGCCGCATTTTCTTTATAGGTAATCCCAAAAACACCCACCGGGCAATGTTTCACCGGAATATCATACTTGATCAAAGCCTGGACTAATTGACTGATAACGAAATAAGGCATTCCGTCATTCACTTTTCGCGCCGTTAAAATCAGGTCATGCGGAACGCCAATCCGCTTTGCCTTGAATGCCAGATATAAGGGATCCACAGCAATACAATGACCACCGACAAATCCAGGTTTGAAAGGCACAAAACTCCATTTGGTTTTAGCGGCCTGTAAAATTTCATGAACATTTAAATCAAGTCCATGCATGATTTGTGCGAATTCATTCATGCAGGCGATATTAATGTCGCGCTGGGTATTTTCGAGAATCTTCACCGCTTCGCCAGTTTTGATGCTGGAAACAGGATATAAGGTATCACAGCAGTGTTTATAAACGTCTTCTATCTGTTTTAAGGTTTCCTGATTCTGCGCAGAAATCACCTTAATAATGTTTTTTAAATTATAATGCGGATCGTGAGGGCTAATCCGTTCAGGTGAGTAACCGATATTGAAATCAATACCGCAACGAAGACCGCTCATCTCTTCAAGTAGCGGCTGGCATACTTCCTCGGTAGTGCCGGGATAGACAGTCGATTCATAAACAACAATATCGCCTTTCTTCAAAATACTGCCTACCGCTTTGGTCGCATTAATCACCGGTTCAAGATTAGGCAGCTCGTAAAAAAAGGCAGGGGTTGGAACAGTAACAATAAAGAAATTGGCGGTACGAATTTCATGCGTATTGCTGGTAAAAAAAACCGGACTCTCTTGCAACTCTACCTCATTTACCAGATTGTTTTTGTCAAAGCCATTTTTTAGTTCCTGAATTCGGCTTTCGGAAATATCATAACCATAGACCTTGTATGTTTTACTTAAAGCCGTCGCAAGACTTAAGCCCACATATCCCAGACCGATTATCGCAATTTCCCTATTCATAGATCACGTTCCCTGATTGTCAATGTTAAAAGTATAGTTGAATTGCCTGTTTCAGGTAATACAAGCGTCTGTTTTTTATCACTAAGTTTCTCTGCACAACCGATAGCTGCGCAGTGTGTTGATTACCGCTTCAGGTTTACTGTTAGCAACCTGGAAAGCTAAATCATAAACAGTATCCGCGAAACAAGAGAAAAGATTGATCTATGCGTGAATACACCCTAAATTTAATAGAAGAGTCACTACTTTCGCTTTAGGGTTCCCCTGGAAGGATATGGAAATGTTGAAACCTCAAGGATTATTAATACATCACCGAAAACAGGCTCATCATTATCTTCTGCCTCGGGGAAATGACTCCCATGATTAATGATCTCTCCCATCTGAAAGAGTTCAACTTCAGCGATCAACAGGGAGTCAGCCAATCGATATTGAAGGATAAGATCCATCTTTTATACAAGCAGCTCCCTGTTGCTATTTTAGCAGAAGCCTTTGCGTATATTGTGTTTGCCTCAGGCATCTCATCCTATGGCCAACATCTGTTCAGTATGAAAATCTGGCTGGTTTATATGATTATCGTAACCCTGTCAGGGTTAACCTTATACCTCGCCTTTCGATTTAAACCACAGGCACTCTCCTATCGGATATGGTTATTACAATTCGCTTTGTTCTGTTTTCTGTCAGGCTCAGGATGGGGCCTGGCCAGCGTGTTGCTGATACCTGCGGACAGTATTCTGCATCAGGCATTTGCCATCATTCTTATTTTCGGTCTGCTCGCCGGAGCCGTTCCATTTCTTTCTCCATTGATTAGTATTTATGCTTTGTTTCTATTACCCACTGCGCTTCCTTTAATAATATGGCTTTTTATGCAAAGCGAAATTCATGTTCTGATTGCCTATTGCGCTATCATATACGCACTGGTTGCCTTAGCGAGTAGTCTCTATGCCAATCAATATTTAACTAATGCACTTTCTCTGGCTTATAAAAATATTAATCTTGACAGCATCAATCAGTTACTTGAAAAAAAAGTAGCCCTGCGAACCCGCGAGCTGGAGCAGAACCTTGCCCTCACCCGCTCTACACTGGAGTCCACTGCTGACGGCATTATTGTAGTAAATCGTGCAGGAAAACTCGATTATTACAATCAGAGGTTTCTCGACCTGTGGCAGGTAGCCTTCACCAGTCAACCTCGAATCAGCATTCAGGAGTTTTTCCCAACGCTTTTGCACGAGCTTAAAAATCCGGAAGCATTTCGAAAAATATTAGAAAAACTGAGCATTGATCCGGAAAGGGAATATGCTGACGAATTTGCTTTGCGCAATGGCCATATTCTTGAATGGAACTCAAAGCCACACCGGCTGGGGAATACAGTTGCCGGACGCGTGTGGAGTTTTCGCGACATCAGCCAGCGCAAGCAAATGGAATTACAGCTCGCTTTTCAGGCCAATCATGATCAGCTGACTGGCCTTCCCAATCGCAAACTGCTCTATGATCGCATTATTCATGGCATTCATTTTGCCAAACGGAATCATAATAAACTGCTGCTTATTTTTTTAGATATCGATAATTTTAAACTAATCAATGACAATCTTGGCCATGAAATTGGCGATGAGCTGCTGCAGCAGATTACCCAGCGTCTTAAGCTCGCTACTCGGGAAAGTGATACTCTGGCACGTTTTGGCGGCGATAAATTTGTTGTTTTATATGCGATCAAAAACTATCGGCATGCTGCGATGCTCTGTAAACGAATTTTGTCGGTAATGACTAAATCGGTTTATATTCATCCTCATGAAATTGTCGTCACGGCGAGTCTTGGTGTAAGCCTGTACCCCAAGGACGGTACCGAGGTTGTCACGTTACTGACCAATGCCGAAATGGCCATGTACCAGGCTAAAAACATGGGCCGTAATAACTACCAGTTATATGACGAATCCATTCGCAATCAGGCCCGGCAAAGTCTCCAATTACAGATGGAATTGCGAACTGCCCTGGTGAAAAAAGAGTTTTTCCTTCTCTACCAGCCGATAATTCAGTTAAGCAGAGGGCAGGTTGTTGGCGTTGAGGCCTTGCTGCGCTGGCAACACCCCACGAAAGGGATTATTTTACCTCATGAATTCATCACCATAGCTGAAGACTCCGGTATCATCATACCGCTCGGGGAATGGATTTTTAAAACGGCCTGCACCCAGAATAAAACCTGGCAAGACCAGGGATTAAACCCCATTCGCATGGCCATTAACGTTTCCGGAATTCAATTATTAAGGGATGACTTTGTTGCCTGCATCGAGCGTTGCCTCGAAGAAAGCGCGCTTCCACCCCATTATATTGAAATTGAATTAACCGAAAGCGTGATTATGGACAAACAGCAGCAGCATATTAATCTCTTGAATGTACTAAAAAACCGCGGCGTTCAACTTTGCATTGACGATTTTGGAACCGGTTATTCCAGCTTAAGCTATTTGCGCGATTTCCCTGTCGCAAAGATTAAAATTGACCAATCCTTTGTTGAAAAATGTCCCTTCGATCCGAACAATAATTCCATCGTGGAGGCCATTATTGCCATGAGTCACGGGTTAAAAATGCGCGTTTTAGCAGAGGGAATACAAAACCCGGAGCAATTGCAATTTCTTAAAGAGTTAGGTTGTGATGAAGGCCAGGGTTTTTATTTTAACCAAGCGCTTTCAGCGGAAGAAATTGCAAAACTTCTTGCCTGATTTCATATCATAAATTCTGGTTTTTTTACAACTAAAAATAATTAAGCTAGAATGAATCCTTTTTAAACAACTAAGGTTGCTAATGTTACTCGTAAAAAAAGCCATTCGGCTTCTTAAATTCACTTCTTCAAATCCATTTGACAATGTAGATTCAACGAGCCTTTATACAACATTATTACAAAGCGAATCGCCCCAGGAACAAGCCATTTATTCTTTATTTACACGTCATAATACCATTGCTCGCTCATTGCAGGAAAAATTACTGTTTCTCTGGATTCAAAATCCTTCAAGATTAACCAATGCAAATTGCAGTAAATTCTATGAGATTTTAAAGAACTCACTAAGCAATTCGTCCACCAGTCCTCGCTATAAAATGCGTGCTGGATGGTTAATGGCTATTTTATCCAATACACTTCCCGAAGAGTTCAAAAACACGGTCGCGTCTATGGATCAGGACTCTTTTATTCCAGGTTTCGCAGATTTCTACCCCACCAGAAAAGTGTTAGAGTTCTTACAGGCTATGCGAGTGAGGGCTGAGAATCCATCAGGGTTGATTACGAATTACTATTTCGTGTCTGCAGCCCATCTTAAAGTCGAGGATATAGAGGAAATTTTACCCATGTACCTGGGAGATTTTAGAAAAAATCAACCCACTTTAGATCTTAACGATCAGCTTTTTCCACTCCTGGCTTTTCTTGAATGCATGAGTGATGAACAACGCCTTAAAGCATTTAATCAGATTGTAAAATGCGTACAAATCGAACCCTTATCCTTTATAAAAGAAATCCTTAGCCGATTTCTGGAACAAGCCAGCGATAATTTGGTCGCTCAAATTAAAAACCAGGTCGCAGATGACTTTGTGAAAAGAAACTCTCCTGAGCATCAAGGGTCCATTAATGAGAAATATTACAGAATCTATGATCTGCATAATTTTATGAATACTCTTATGGAGCAAACTCATCAAAAGAAAATAGCCGACATTGCTACACCCGCGAACGAAAATGAATTATCGCGCTTCATTGATGATTTATTTAAAAATCTCCAAACGTATCCGAGAACATTGGCTGCCTATGAAGGAGCTTTTAGAACCTTAATGCAACTAGTGTTTAGCAATGATCAAGCAAGAGTAATCATTAAAGAGAAAATTGATCAGAACTATGATGCTCAAAAATGCAATATCTATTGTCGTTTCCAGCAGCAGCTAAGAGCTGCCTGCATACTGAAAACCTGCCTTCCAAACACGCTTCAGGCCTGCCAGGAATCAGTGGATACGCAAACCATGATGTCTGAAGCAATCGCCTCAATCTGAGCTAACACTAAAAATGCTGATTAATTGCCTTGGCGTAGGTTTCCCGCGCCTCGGTTAATCGCTTTTCTGCTGCACCCAATTCAGCCATCAGCACCAGTTGCTGCTCTTTCCTTTCACCAAGCGCAGATAATCTTGCCGCCAGGGCATCTCGCTGCTCAGTGAATGATTGAATTTGTTCTTCAAGAGAAGCCAGCCATTGCTGGCGAGTGCTTAGAGCCTGCAGCATAAAGCTGGCCGTGTCTTCTGTTTTTTTAACAGACGCCTTACACTGGCATAATCTGACCAGAATATTAATTTTCTGATGGATACGCTCTGCAAGATAATTGGCAGCCTGCGAATTGGCTTGTATGGCCAGCCTCTCGATATCCCTTTTAATCTCGGCAATGAAATTGTCGGCTTTGGGCTCAAACTGATAGTGAAAAATCCCCGGCGGCAAACTTTGCCAGGATATCTGCACACCCGGCTTGCTCAGATTCCAGGCTAGCTCAGGCAGTCTGGATTTAAGACCTTGCAGCATTACTTCTATGTTTTCTAGCATGGGCTTATACCCGGTGGTGTGTCCGGTTCAAACTCTTTCACATCGGCGAACTCAGGCTTATGGACCAGCTCATGTGTTTTTAGCCGATCCAGTAAATAGCGGCAAAACTGACGGCCACTTTCTTTTGGAAAATCATTCTCAAGCAGATACTGATGACCATCACTGAGAGCATTGGTGTTCAAAAAATTAAGCCAAAGAGGATATTTAGTCAGTATAGTGAGCATAACGCTTCGATCATAGCGCAGCAGTCCATTAATTGCTTTAATCATTTTTGAGTCGCAGTCAGGATCCTCGCTTTTTGCTATCTGTTCCAGCGAGCGGTATAAATAACTCACCTGCCATTTTTTTCTCAAAAGAGGCATAGATTGCGAATTCCCATCCAGCAGCTCGCTTACCGCCTGCTGAATATCCTTTCGGTCTTGCAAATAACGCTGAACCTTTCTTTTCGACTGCTCTGAAAAATTGTTTTTGCTCATGAAAGCATGAATTGATTCAAGGGCTTTAATTTCCAATTGATGCAACCAATGAAAATATTTGTCAAAAATCCGCAAAACACTGGTTTCATCATACTGAATGAGTGCTACTATCGCGCCAGGAATTTTTTTAGAGTAGTCGTCAGACTCTTTTGCCTTCAGGATAAAGCGTTGCAAACCATGATATAAATACTCTAACTGCCAGGGTTTAAAAAATTTCAGCCATTCGGGGTAGTCAGTCAGCAGATCTAAAATTGCCTCATCGCAGTGGTTCATCAGAGTGAATAATTGCAAACCCTCAGGCTCTTTTTCAAGTGAGTCTTCCAGCATAAGCCAGACATTTTTCCGATTGTTTCGATACCCTTTGGAGCGAGCATAGGAGTCTTCACTCAAAAAAGTCTTAAAAAAAAGATTCATATTTAACATATCTGCGCCTTCACCCACTCGCAAAATTAATCGAACAAATAGGGTATTGTAAGCCTTTTGAGCAATTTTATAAATAAGAGTTCTAACCTCGCCACAAAGCGCTTGAATTTTTTATTTAAAAAGGTATGCTTTGTAATTGTGGGGCCGTTAGCTCAGCTGGTAGAGCAGGAGGCTCTTAACCTCTGTGTCATAGGTTCGATCCCTATACGGCCCACCATTTAAAATCAGGTACTTAGCTTGATCCATATTTCCCTGCTTGTCTCAGCAATCCAAAATAATTTAAAATGGAGCCTCCAGCTAAGGTCTCCTCAACAATGGGTTCGCCATAATCAAAGCGCTTTGCTCGCGCCGAGTATTTACGGATTGTGAGGGCTGTTCGCACCGGTTTTATCAACACTCTTACATGCACGCCGTCATCTCGAACGCAGTGAGAGATCTCCCAATCTTGGTTTGTGCCAGCATTCGGAGATCTCTCACTGCGTTCGAGATGACATGGCATGACACAGTCGATGAAGACTCTTTTATTTAAGAAAAAAAAATCTGCATTTCTATTAAATCTCTTTCCCAATGAAAAAGCTTGACCCTATAGTAACTATAGGCTTTATCTTGTTCATCAACAGGCAGGAGATAAGAACAATGGCTGAATGGCTGGTTAAAAATTTAAGTCAATTAACGGGCGTTTCTGTACAGACACTGCATCATTATGATCGCATTGATTTGTTAAAACCTTCGTTACGTCTTGTTAATGGCTATCGTGTTTATACAGAAAAAGATTTATTAAAACTTCAGCAAATCATTGCCTTGAAATTTTTCGGATTTGAGCTGTCACATATTAAAGAATTGCTCGAGGATGAGGGTGATGCCCTGCAACACTTTGCTAGCCAGGCACAGGTATTGGAAAAAAAGGCGCATGCGTTGCTGGAAGGTGCTAAAGCCTTGAGGAATATTACCTCAGCGATGAATAAGAGCCAGCCAATCCCCTGGAAAACATTGCTTGAGCTTATTGAGGTGTATCAGATGACAGTCAAACTCGAGCACTCATGGGTTAAAGACATTTTTAGCCCTGAAGAATTAAGAGATTATGCGGCTTTTAAACGAGAAACAGATGAATCGAAACAACGCGCTTTTTTTGAGAAAAAACTATCTTTTTTAATCCATGAAGTGGGCAGAAATTTACATTGTGATCCCTCTTCCGAAATTGGTATTCGTTTGGGCGAAGAATGCATGAAGAATATCAACCAGTTATATGGAAAGAAATATGCTCATTTGCGGACTAAACAATTTGAAAAAGGATTTGCCAATGGATTAGGACTAAAAGAAAGAGGTCTGACTTCTGAAATTGTGAACTGGATGCAAAAAAGCATCAGCGCTTACTGGCAGGCCACTTTTTATGAACTGATTAAAACCTTTGGGGAAATTCCTGAAAAGGATTTTTTATCGCGCTGGAATGAATTAATCGATGAACGCTGCGGGAATAATTTTGAGCATAAGCAAAGGGTCTATGAACAGTTTTTAAGTGATGACAATGTTCCTGACGAAACAAAAGACTGGTTAAACCATTTAATGATAAATAACAATAATGTAGGGGGTTAAAATGAAAAATAAACCGGAAACAGTGGTGGTTGTGGGTGCAACCCGCGGTATTGGTTTAGGTTTTGTGGAAAAGTATTTAGCTTTAGATTGCAAAGTAATTGCCACCTATCGAGCGACTAGTAACCTGCTTAATTTAAGAAAACAACAGGAGCGCTATGGCGATAAGCTAATTTTATTGCCACTGGATTTGGCTGATACAACGCAAATTGACGCATTTACCAAAAAGGTTCATGAGTCCGAAGAAAAAATTGATTTATTGATATTGAATGCCGGAACAACCGGAAATAATGATGTCCTTAAGTTAGAGCCAAAACCTCTGGATCCAGCCACATTCTGGCAAGAATTGGAACTTTCCAGGAAGGTGCATGAGGATGGACCATTGCGGCTGATCCTGGGGTTAGAAGATAAATTGCAAAATGAAAATGCCTGCATCGTCTATTTAACCACGCCTCATGGCCTTGGTTCAAAAACTGTAGGTATTGACGCGCATGCTATGTCAAAAGCTGGGGGTCAGAGTATGATTTATAGCCGCTGCAAAGCGATGGTTAAAAAATGGGCCGATGCCTGTAAAGAGCCTGAACAACTGGCGCAGGCACCTGGCGCCTTCGCAATTTATCCTGGTTGGGCGAAGACAGATATGGGCGGCTCAAATGCTCGTCTTACAGTAGCGGACAGTGTCGACTCTATGGTTAAGGTGATTGACACTGTGATTAGTACCAAGAAATTTGCTGCAGTTTATTCATATAATGGTTCGGCAATGAACCCTAATGCCTATACTCCTTCAGAAGAGCTGATAAAAGTAATTGCGTCAGCAGAAAAAACAGCTCTGAAAATAGAAACGCCTGATGAATCAGCACAGGAAGTACGCTCGCAAAATCAGCAGATGTCCAATGCCATTCTCCCGACCTTGTCCATTTTTGCGCAAAAAGAGAGTGATGTGCGTACTAGTCCTCATGCCGGCAATCCTGTTCCTAATGCAAGCTATGCCCCTTCCGGGTTACCAGGTTGATAAATAAGCAATAGGTATCTACACATTTCTGACAACACAGTCAGCTCTTAGCCTATACCTCCCTCGGCTTGTGCACTGGACCCTGCGGACATGCCGCAGGGCGTAGTGGGCATTGCCATTAAGTTAAGGAAATTCTGCAATTGCATGTAGGTTGTGCCCTTGGCACAACATTGAGTTCTGGAGTGGTTCAACCCCTTTGTGTGGGCCAAGGGCCAAACTACAATGTTTCCTTAACTTAATGGCAGTGGACGTAGTGGGGAGTTGTAGATCCCTAAGGAACAAGTCGCGGTCAGCGAGAGTCAATTTGATATCCTAGTAACCCCTGGTAGCCAGGTTCTCACCACGAGCGATAGTACTTTGTACAAACTCACCGACTTTTTCAGAACTGCTTATTCCTGCCAATTCTTTCGCATTGAAGCTGGTTTCCGGCATTTTCCAGCCGCGCGCGCTTATAAACTGATTGAATTCATTGAGGCTATGAGGTGAATACAAACCCATGGAATTTCTTTTTGTTTCGCATACGGATTTAACCAGGGACAAAATGACGCTAGTTTCAGAATCATTTAAATGATCTCTGCTTTCTAACCACTCATTGATTCGATTTAAGGCTGCTGCCTTGGCATCAGAACCGCTGTTAAACCATTGCTTTCGGCCGTTCTTTTTGTCTTTAATATTCTCTGACAAATCAGCAATCAGCTGTTTAATCTGAGCAAGCGGCGATAGAATATGTATCTCTACACGGGAGGATTCGGCAGTATTTGCAGCCATTACAAACTCAATATCATTATCTTGCAAAATTTTTTCGAGCACCGAAATATGCTCCTCCCTGATTTTTAATTTATAACGGGAAGGCACAATAACTAATGACTCATAGAATCGCATATCCTCTTCGTGACGCATCAACGTCATCGTCAAATTTAGCAACTTAGTGAAGATCAAGGCATTCGTGTAGCCAATACTGACCAAAGCCTCAGCAATTCTGGATTTTTTCTCTTTGTTTTCTGAAAACATAGAGATCAGTTCTGCAGTTTGCTCATCAGAAATAGCACTGACTTCCAAATCGCCCAGCAGCCCTTGCTGGCGATATTGATTAAGTGCTGTCGCTAAATGCAAAAGGAAGTTATCAGCAGTAACGATTAATTTCTGCCTCTCCAATAAAGCATCTCTCAGCAGCAAAGCAATTACAGTCTGTCCCTCCATTGAAAAAGTTCCATTTTCCCCATCTACCTCACAATGAATCCTGGGGATTGTAAGTTGATTAAGTTGATCATGAGCAATAATCCTTCTCATTACCTTTGTTATCAGTTTTCCTCTTTCCAAGGAGTCCATGTTTTCCTTTGACTCGTGTTCTGCAAACAAAGGGACGATCAAATTTTCACCAATTTTATAATTAGTAATAGCAGCGGTGATTAACTGGACACAAATTTGCTCTTCCTGGTTCATATTTTCAGGCATTACCCAAGGCATAAAAAACTCCACATTTTTGACGACAATCGAATGGGACTATTATCTCATAAACCGACTCGTTTGTGTTAATATTTTATACAGAAATGTGTTTTATTAATCGAAGCGACCATCGCAAATATACATTCAATCAAGATCGGTTAAGGATACCCTTTTTGTATAAAATCATTGATAGCCATATTGGTTCTCAGCAAATGGGGAATAATATGACCCGTGCTTTCGCAATTAAGCTTTCTTTTGATGTTTTCAAAATGCTTGTCAACCGTGCGTTTTGAAATGTCGAGAATATCGGCCATTCTCTGAAAATTGAAACCAAAATAATAAAGATAGATTAACTCTCTTTCTTTATAAGTTAATTCCTTATTGGCGATAAAATTAAATGGTAATAAATTAAAATCAAAAGCTTCATCATTAACCATTGACTGCAATCGTTTATCCGATTGTTTCACTTCTAAAACAGCGTTCTGTAAACAGTTTGTATGGGCTCTTTTATGCAGCACAAAGACTTCATTCATCTGCACAATAAAATCTGCGGGCAATACTAATGTGTTCTCATTAGTTAACAATTTACGGCAACGCCTGCCTAAATCCTGGCTGATTAGCTTTAACATATCCAGGTTATTCAGCGCGAAATTGCCGCCCTGGAGCGGGTCGCAATGTGCAGCGAAGGTATATATTTCAGTGTAATCAGGCTGCTTATTCGCGATATCAAAAAAATACCGATACTTATTATCCACCAGCACTTCTTTAATCACATTAGGAAGAAGTGAGTCCTGCAAAACATCGCAGGAATAATAATTGCCGTAATTATTGGAAAGATTATCGATAATTTGTTCAGCATATAATTCATTTTCCAGGAACACGTCAATTAAGGTATTGTCTGAAATAATCTGTAAATAGCGTCCCTGTAAATCAAAATACAAATAGCCCCAATTGCAGATTACTGTTTTGTCAAAAATGTGCTGATAACAACCCTTGAGATAGGAGGTATACATTTTCATGTGCTTGTAGCAGTTCATTGAAGCTCACCAGGCATCGCGACTATTTTTAGTATAGCTCGCGAATTTAATCCTAAAATCGAAAGCAGATGCAGAACATAAAAAGCACAAATATGATATAATATAAACACTACCGCTTATTGTGATGCACCCATGCCAAGAAAACATATCGATCCCCAAAAATTTACTGTTAAAAGGAGTAATGCGCTTAATAAGACCACGGTTAAAGCAGAAAAAACTGCAAAACCAGATTCCCAGTGGTATTACAAACATCCAAATAATATCCGAGCTCCGGAGAATACCCTTCCGAACCAGCATGCCTATGAGCTGGAGGCCATTGCCAGTGATTTATTCCGTTTTATTCTCGGTCTCTCACGAGCGGCCAAAACACGCGTAGTAAAATCTGACTCTGTCGAGGCTGTCGCATCTCAACACAATCCGGCAGGGTACAAAACGGCAAGCCCGAAAGAGTTCGAGGAGGTCATGAAGGATCCCGGAATGATTTGGGCTCTGTCTGTTCTCAACGAGGGCGACTTGAATCCTGCTAATTTTGGCGTTAATGACAACAACGAAACGGCGCATATTGATTATGATTTAAGCCTGGAACGCTTAAAAGCCCGGATGTATGGCACTACGATATATAGTAGACATGGTGCAGTCGATATAAAACCCAGTGAATTGTTAGCCGTTCTGCTCCCACGAATGGAAAGAGATGAAAAGGATTTACAATCAGAACCAGCAAAGATAGAAGCAAGGAAAAAATTCTTCCCCATATTGCTAAAAAGCCTTTTGCTCACTCCAGATGTTCTGGATACTATTAGCGCTCGGCACACCGAGCTCCCCTTATTACGAGAGGGCTTAAAAACCTTCATGTCTGAGCAACTGGACCCTGTAGATAAACTTCTAGGCTCTAAAGCCCTTGCTGAATACCTCATCAATACCGATTTTCAGCAACTCGAACCTGAGCTTAGACAGTTTTTTAAATTTGAATTTAAATTAAATGAGCGTGAAGCAGACAGATTATTGACAGCCATTGAGGATCGCTTTATCAGCGTGAAACTTTTATCCCTTGATAAGAACCCGGCATTGCTGAAACGCTATGTAGAAACTCCCAGAAGTGAAGAAGCTCAGGAAAAACTCCTGAAAAATATGAGACTGCTGGCCGCTACTCATTCACTTGAAAATATACCAGCCGTATTGCATCGACTGGGTAAGGACCATTACACACTCAGTGATTTTAATGATACCAAAACACTGGAAAGCTATCTGCCAAAAATACGGCAGGCCGAAGCCAGTCAGTGTAAACGAGTCCTCGGTGAATTATACCGGGAAACTCAGGCGCCTGATTTTGCAGGCGATAGCCAAACGTCTGTTCTAATCAAAAAAAATCTGCTGGGCCATCAACTGGAAGCTAATGATTTCAGGGCAATCAAGGCGACCCGCTATACGGTAGACACCTTTGCAGATGATTCGGATTTATTGAAAAAGTATTTAACCCAATATCATCAGAACGATTATGAGCAGTACAGCGTCATTCTCAAACAATTATTCGAACAGGCGCAACAAAGCAACATTCCAAAAGACTCTTCCCAGTATCGTCTGCTGAGTAAATTGCAGCAGCTGGATGAGTACAAGCAGCAGCGAAAGGGACAAGCAGAATACAAGCATTATCACGGATACTTTTTCGGTTACTCGAAAACCGAAAAGCTGGCGGCGGTGAAAGGAGGAGAGGAGCAGCTGCTTGGCATTACTGCCGTTCTTGATAAAAAGCAGGAGAAAGCCTTAAATCAGGGTGAGTTAAAAAGCAGATGGAATGGTCCATCCTGAGCAGAACAGCTCCAGGGTTAAAATCAACCCTCACCCTGGCCGTCACTGCCATTAAGTTAAGGAAATTCTGCAATTGCATGTAGGTTGTGCCCTTGGCACAACATTGAGTTCTGGTGTGGTTCACCCCTTTGTTGGGCCAAGGGCCCAACCTACGATGATTCCTTAACTTAATGACAGACCCTAGCCCTCTCCTAAACTTGGAAGAGGGGATTTTCTCTTATGTTTACACCCGCGCCGGCTCAGGAATAACAAAAAATTCATTAACTTAATGGCAGTGAGGGCTAGAAAGAAGGGCTTAAGAATCAACCTTCCATCAGCTTATGCGGCAAACTTTCCAGACGACCGGCCTGAGTGACCACCACATAATCGAGTTTGCGTTGCAACTCACTGATGCTATCAGCACCGGCATAGGTTAAACCGGAACGTAAACCGCCGATAATATCAGCAATTGTGCCATCCTGAGTGTCACGATATTGCACTTCGGTGGCCACGCCTTCGGCTGTTTTCCATTCATTCATTTGTCCGTGGAAATCTTCCTGAGCTTCACGCGAAGCCATGCCGCGATAGCGCTTGACCTTGCGCCCATCTTCTTTGGTAATAACTTCCCCGGGCGTAGGTTCAGAACCTGCCAGCATACCGCCAATCATTACGAAATCAGCGCCAAAAGCGAGCGCTTTCACGATATCTCCGGAGGTTCTGATCCCGCCGTCCGCGACAATGGAACGATCAGTCCGTGCGCACTCCTGTATGCAGGTCAACATAGGGATACCGAAGCCGGTTTTAATACGCGTGCTGCAAACGGAGCCGCCGCCGACTCCTGCCTTAATGATATCAGCGCCGCAAGAAGCCAGATAATCAGCACCGGCATAAGTAGCAACATTTCCCGCCATAATACAGCGGTCGCCGACGATTTTACGAAGCTCCTTCAACATCTTGCCTACATACTTGGCATGACCATGCGCCACATCCACGCAAAAATAATCAGCACCCGCGTCGCGCAGCGCCTCGGCTCTTTGTAACTCAGCATCAGAACATCCCACCGAAACGAACACTGGCCCAAGGCATTGCTTAAACTCGCTGATATTCTCTTCGATACTTAAAAAGCGATGCAAAGCGCCCATGCCGCCTTTGCTGTGCATGAAATTGGCCATTTTGCTTTCGGTGATCGTGTCCATGTTGGAACTGATCACCGGCAATTGCAGCTTGAGCTTACCCAGTCTGTCTTGCATGCTGATATCAACGACACGCCTGGATTCATGGTGATTGTAAGCAGGCACCAATAAGACGTCGTCAAATGTAATGGCTTGAGTGTGCATTGTTTATCCTTTGTAAAACGCGTACTATAAATGGTCTGCCGCATAATGTGCAAGCCTTGATCGCTCTCCACGCGTTAAAGTCATATGCGCACTGTGTTGCCAATGCTTAAATCGGTCCACGGCAAAGGTCAGTCCCGAGGTCCTTTCTGTTAAATAGGGCGTATCAATCTGCTTGATATCTCCAAGGCAAATGATCTTACTTCCAGGGCCTGCACGAGTCACCAGAGTTTTAATCTGTTTGGCTGTCAGGTTCTGCGCTTCATCGATAATGATATAGCGGTTTAGGAAGGTGCGGCCGCGCATGAAATTCAATGAGCGGATTTTGATTTTATTCTGCAGTAAATCCTGGGTGGCACCCCGCCCGAAACTTCCCCCTTCCTGCGAACTGTGGAGCACCTCAAGATTATCCATCAGAGCACCCATCCATGGAGTCATTTTTTCTTCTTCTGTTCCAGGCAAGAATCCAATGTCTTCACCTACTGGAATGGTAATGCGAGTCATCAGAATTTCATTATAACGATTCTGATCCAGTACCTGGGTCAGACCGGCAGCGATAGTGAGCAGCGTCTTACCGGTACCTGCGGAACCTTGCAGAGTAACAAAATCAATATCCTGATCCAGCAAGAGATTTAAAGCGAAATTCTGCTCGCGATTACGCGCATTAATTCCCCAGACGCCATGTTTGGCCTGCGTATAGTCTCTGGCAACCTGAACCACCGCATGCTCGGGTGTGAGTTGTTTAACAATACCCTGGAATTGATTATCGCGGGTACTGATGCAGTCATTATAATACCAGTGCTTAATCAGCGGACCGCTGATTTTATAATACGACCGTCCCCCTTCCTGCCAGGCATTCATATCCTTGCCATGCGCATCCCAGAAGTCATTTTCCAGAATATGGAGACCGCTGTGTAAAAGATTAACATCATCAACGACCAGATCATTGTAATAATCTTCCGCTAAAATCCCGAGAATACCGGCTTTTATACGCAGATTGATGTCTTTGGAAATGATAATGACCTGACGCGGGGCGAACTGTTTCTGCAGGCCAAGAGCGGTCGCCAGAATGGTGTTATCCGCTTTGTGTCCGGGGAGAGAAATTGGCCTCACCCCTTCAAATTCATGGGTTTGAAAAAACAGGCGGCCGCTGCCCTTGTGATCATGATTATTGAGAACGCCATTTAGCGGCAAACCAGCCACAACCTCCTGATGAGTAGCATGCGCCATTAACTCCACCAGCATACGGTTCACCTGGCGTACGTTTCGCGCCACTTCCGACAAACCGGTTTTGTGACTGTCGAGCTCTTCGAGAACGACCATAGGTAAGTAAATATCGTGTTCGTCAAAACGATAAATAGCAGTGGGATCATGCATCAGGATATTGGTGTCGAGTACAAATAACTTTTTAGTATCCATAAGACCGCCTTATTATAGTAGTCATCAACACAACTCACTCCCTGCATAGATCATGCCTGAAGTGCTTTCAACTCATCCAGAACTTCCTTCACGTGATTGTCCACGCTGACCTTGCGCCATTCCTTGCGCAATACCCCTTCAGGATCAATCAGGAAGGTGCTGCGTTCAATTCCCCTGACCTGCTTGCCGTACATCATTTTCATTTTGATGACATCAAACAAATTACAAATGGCCTCATCCTGATCACTTATTAATTCAAATGGCAGTTCCTGCTTGCATTTAAATTTATCATGCGAGCTAAGACTGTCGCGGGAAATTCCAAGAATTTCAGCATTGAGATGTTTAAATCTGGAATGGGCATCACGGAAATTCTGACTCTCCAGGGTACAGCCTGGTGTCGCGTCCTTTGGATAAAAATAAAGCACAAGCCATTTGCCGCGATAATCACTAAGTTTCTGCTCAAGATCATTTGTGGCAACAAATTGAAAATCCTTAACCAGTTCACCTGTTTTCATAGTAATTCCCTGATTTAAAGTTAATATCCTAGTACAATTCGCAAGAAATAACCTCTCTTTTTATTAATCTGCATACTATAAATCTCTTACTCAGAGTATAATTCCAACATTTAGTAATCCGAAGAATTCATTATGTCAAACGACCACTCTAAAAACTCAAGCATTGCGCTTAATAAAAAAGCACGGTTTGATTATTTCATCGAAAACGAATACGAAGCGGGCATCGTTTTGCAGGGATGGGAAGTCAAAAGCCTGCGGGCAGGAAAAATTAATTTGTCCGATGCGCATGTGATTGTAAAATATGGCGAGGCATTTTTACTGGGCGCCCAGATTCAACCCTTGCCCACTGCTGCCGCTCATTTACAGCCAGACCCCACTCGCACCCGTAAATTACTGTTAAACCGCCAGGAGCTTAATCAACTCATCGGCAGCGTCGAGCGCCAGGGATATACCTTAATCCCCTTGTCTCTGTATTGGAAAAAAAACCGCGTCAAGATGAAGCTGGCTTTGGCAAAAGGTAAAAAAACGCATGATAAGCGGGATAGTATCAAAGAACGTGACTGGCAGCGTGAGCGGGCAAGGCTGATGAAGAAGCGTTGATGAGGGTTATTACAGACTTAAACTTAATCCCTTACCCCACAGCTATTCTCATCATTACCCACATGTCTTTCCAGGTTATATTTGACAATAAATCATTGAGAGTTCTAATCTAAATGGATGAGGGCTGGTGCTATTGTCATTCCCGCGCAGGCGGGAATAACAGTTAAATTTAATTTATGGACGTGATCAGCAGCCCATGTTACACCCTGTTCTTCAGGCAAGATCAGGTTTTACAGACTCTAAGGAGAGAGCTATGCCAAACTGCACCAGGATGTGCCGGTTTTTGTTTGTTATTATGCTGTGGCTGCCCTTTGGCCTTTTTGCTGCACCAGCAGTTAAAGCGATGGTAATTTTTGGCGACAGTTTGTCTGACACAGGCAATACAACCCACTTGCTTAAAGCATTGCGGCAAGATGAACATCCTGCCTTTCTGGTTAAACCTCTTAAAGTGTTTGTAATTAACAAAATGACTGAATTTGCCAATGATTACTATGTGCCGCAGGTGGTACTGGATTCAGGCATTGATTTGGTCACCCATTTTTTTGATGAGGATTTGGCCCCATTACTAGCCAATTTAATCGGTAAAGTCAGACAGGTTCCTGTATTGCCGGGTGATCCCTACTGGCAGCATCATTTCTCAAATGGCCGTATCTGGAGTGAATACCTGGCGCCGATGCTTAATGTCGATCGCGAGGATTTGCGCGTTTTCGATGATCAGGCATTTGGCGGCAGTTGGGCGGTGAGCTATGATTATCAGCTGACTGTGTGGAATTTAATCCGCCATCCAATCAATACTCTGAAAACACTGGTGGTCGGAAAATTAATTCCCCCGAGTCTTGGATTGACGATTCAATCCTATTTATTGGTCCATGAACACCTGGACAGCCAGACTATATATTTTGTGTTCAGCGGCGCTAATGACTATGTTAACGTCTTAAAATTTGAGGACAACTATAATCCGGCGGTAATGAACAGCTATATTGACAATGTGCTGGATGGCCTGGGTTCCGGGGTAAAAAAACTGGTCAGCGCAGGAGCCACACATATCGTGGTCATTGGGTTGCCCGAAATTGGTCATATTCCCAAATTCAACCGTACCTATGACCGTCCGGTTCTTAATAACGCCATTCAGCAGCATAATGAACGCCTGGCTCTTCGAGTTGAAGAATGGCGGCTGATCATGCCTCAGGTCGACTTTCTCTTCATCCCCGTTCAGTCTTATTTTGAAAAAGCCTTAAACAATCCGGAACAGTTTGGCATAAACAATACAATGGATGCCTGCATCGATATTAAACTACCAATGTTCCATACGCTTGCCGGATCACCATTCGCAGGAAACTACGTTCTTGAGTATTTGCAGGTTCTTCACTATCGCGACAGTAATTTTGCGGCAGGTGATAAAAATTATCATGTCTGCGATAATCCGGATGCCTATTTATTCTGGGACGAATTGCATCCTACAACCCGTGTTCACCGCTATCTCGCCTATGAAATTTGTGAGGCAATGAAAGAGCATGGATATCGAACTCAATGCCAGACACCCACAAATCTTTAGATTGTGGGGGTTTTTGTGGCATAATTTCAGGTTCTTTACAATGAATAAAAAGCCCGGTCTTGTTATATAGGCAATAATTAAAATATGAAGGAGCCATTATTATGTGTGGAATCATCGGAGCAATCTCCCAACGAGATGTGAGTCGTATTTTGCTGGAGGGTTTGCGCCGTCTGGAATATCGTGGATATGATTCAGCAGGTATTGCAGTTATCGATTCGCATAGCCGTCTGAAACGTGTTCGCATGCAAGGCAAGGTCCAGGCATTGGCAGACGCCATGCAGGAAACCGCCATTGCCGGTACGATAGGAATTGCACACACTCGCTGGGCAACTCACGGAAAACCCTGCGAACTTAATGCGCACCCTCATTTATCACATAATGAAATCGCCATAGTCCACAACGGTATTATTGAAAATCATGAAGCACTTCGCGAAGATCTAAAGACCAAAGGCTATCAATTTACCTCAGAGACAGATACAGAAGTTGCTGCTCATTTAGTCCATCACTTTTATCAGCAGCATGAAAATCTTTTGCGTGCCGTTCAGGAAGCAAGCTCTGCCATGCATGGGGCTTTTGCAATTGGCGTGATTCACCAGCAACGCCCTCATGAGCTCATTGCACTACGCAAGGGAAGCCCGCTTGTGATTGGCATAGGAATCGATGAGATGTTCATTGCCTCAGATCCGCTGGCCTTGCGATCGTTTGCGCAATCGGTGATTTATCTGGAAGAAGGCGATAGCGCCCGCCTGCATAAAGGACAGGTAGAACTGTTTAATGCACAGCTAAAACCAGTTAAACGTCCCCATCATCCGCTGGAAGATGATGGCCAGTCTGCCAGCAAAGGCCCCTATCGCCATTTTATGCTGAAAGAAATTTACGAACAAACCAAGGTTTTGACTGATACGCTTGAGGGCCGTATTCAAAGTATCGATATACTCAAAGCCAGTTTTGGAGAACGTGCAAATCACATTTTTCCGCAAGTCAGGCAAATTCATATTGTCGCCTGCGGCACCAGCTACCATGCCGGATTAGTCGCGCGCTATTGGCTGGAGTCTCTGACAGGCATTCCCACTCAGGTAGAAATTGCCAGCGAATATCGATACCGCGATGTTGTTGTTGAAAAAAACACTCTTTTTATCACTGTTTCTCAGTCCGGTGAAACAGCCGATACGCTGGCCGCTCTATACAAGGCAAAAAATTCAAACTATCTGGCCACATTGTCCATTTGCAATATTGCCACCAGCACTCTGGTCAGAGAGTCTGATTGTGTTTTCCTGACCCGCGCTGGTTTAGAGATTGGCGTGGCATCAACCAAGGCATTTACTACGCAATTAGCCGCTTTTTTAATGCTGGCTGCTGCATTATGTAAAGACGAAAGAGCGCATACAGTATTGCAACAGTTGCAGGAGTTACCCTCATGCTGTGAGCGCGCTTTGCAAATGAGTAATGAAATTGAGAGCTTATCGGCATTATTCGTTTCAAAATCCCACACCCTGTTTCTGGGAAGGGGAACGCAATATCCCGTCGCTCTGGAAGGCGCACTCAAATTGAAAGAGATCTCCTACATTCATGCGGAAGCCTATCCCGCCGGTGAGCTTAAACATGGTCCTCTGGCGCTGGTTGACAAACATATGCCGGTCATTGCCGTCGCTCCCAATGATGAATTACTTGATAAACTGAAGTCCAATCTTCACGAAGTCAGTGCACGTGGCGGCCAGCTGATTGTTTTTGCGGACGACTCTCACAAATGGCAGCCCAACGGGGCCAGACTCATTCCGGTTCCCGCCTGCGGATCATGGATAGCCCCCATTGTTTATACCATCCCCTTGCAGTTACTTGCCTACTATGTAGCCGTAGCAAAAGGCACGGATGTGGATCAGCCGCGTAATCTGGCCAAGTCAGTAACGGTCGAGTGAGCCTGTAATTAATAATTGAAAAGCGGTATTCGTTCGTAATTTATTGATTGAAATTCATCTGGCCCGACCGTTTACGCTCGGGCTATGTAAAAAGATAAATCAATGAGTACTCCCAAATACCTGCTTATTGTATATAATCACCGCTGAAAATCTCGCAAATTAAATACTGATAAGTATATAATGCTGGCGATTTAACAGTTTTGTCTTACGGGGATGTGAATGTCACAAAAAATGCTGTCGGCTGCAACCATCATTGCACAGGAATTGAAAGTGAATGTTTCTCAGGTAGAAACCAGCATTCGCTTATTGGATGAGGGCGCCACTGTTCCTTTTATTTCCCGCTATCGTAAAGAAGTAACGGGCGGACTTGATGACAACCAATTACGGCACCTGGAATCGCGCCTCTATTATCTGCGCGAAATGGATGAACGTCGTAATGTCATTCTTCAGTCGATTAAAGAGCAGGAAAAATTAACACCCGAGCTTGAAGCCAGCATTCTTGCCGCTGACACCAAAACAAGGCTTGAGGACTTATATCTGCCCTACCGCCCCAAACGCCGCACCAAAGCACAGATTGCCCGTGAAGCAGGACTCGAGCCGCTGGCCACATCGCTCCTGGCAGATCCCAACTTATCCCCCGAGCAGGAAGCGCTCAAATTCATTAATGCTGAGGCAGGCATTGAAGATGAAAAAGCAGCACTGGAAGGTGCCCGACAAATCCTCATGGAGCAATTTGCAGAAAATGCTGAACTGATTAACGAGCTGCGCGAGTATTTATGGCAACATGCTGTTTTAAAATCAACAGGCAGTGCCGCCAGTAGCGACAAGAAAAATAATGCCAGCAAGTTCTCGGATTATTTTGCTTATGAAGAACCATTAAAAAAAATCCCCTCTCACCGTGCCCTGGCATTATTCCGCGGGCGTCGGGAAAGCGTTTTACAATTATCGCTTCAGCTCAATGACAATGAGAATTACGGTGAAGAGCATGTTGGCCGCTATTTCGGTATTGTTGATCAAAAACGTGCCGCTGACGCCTGGCTCCAGGAAACAGTCCGCATGACCTGGAAAATTAAATTATTCACCAAACTTGAGCTTGAATTACTGGCCCGTTTACGAGAGGCAGCGGATGAAGAAGCAATCCAGGTGTTCGCCAGAAATTTACGCGGCTTATTACTCGGTGCCCCAGCCGGACAAAAAATTACCATAGGCCTTGATCCCGGCATCCGCACCGGCGTGAAGGTGGTAGTCGTTGATATTACCGGAAAGCTGCTGGACTACACTACCATTTTTCCTTTTGCACCCCACAATGAATGGCATCAGTCTATCGCTGAACTGGCCAAACTGGCTGCCCGTCATAATGTCAATCTACTCAGTATTGGAAATGGAACCGGCTCCAGAGACACTGAGCGCCTGGTTGCTGATCTGATGAAAATGTATCCAGATTTGAAATTGACTAAAATCGTGGTAAATGAAGCAGGTGCCTCCGTCTATTCCGCTTCTGAATTGGCGGCCAATGAGTTTCCTGATTTGGACGTGACATTACGTGGCGCTGTTTCCATTGCCAGACGCCTTCAGGATCCTCTGGCAGAGCTGGTTAAAATTGAGCCTAAATCGATTGGTGTAGGGCAATATCAGCACGATGTAAATCAGACACGTCTGGCACGTAGCCTTGACGCCGTGGTAGAAGACTGTGTGAATAGCGTTGGGGTCGATGTCAATACGGCTTCGGTTTCTCTGCTGACTCGCGTTTCAGGCTTAAATGAAACCTTAGCGAAAAACCTGGTGCAGTATCGCGATGAAAATGGTGTATTCAGCAGCCGTGAAGAACTGAAAAAGGTTCCGCGCATGGGAGAGAAAACCTTCCAGCAGGCTGCCGGTTTCCTGCGTATTATGAATGGCGCAAATCCACTTGACGCCTCTTCAGTACATCCGGAAGCCTATCCTCTGGTTGAAAAAATACTGGCCAGACATAATATTGAAATCCGACAAATAATTGGAAACCATAAGCTTCTGAACAGCGTTAATGCCGCAGAGTTTGCCGATGATCAATTTGGTTTACCCACCATTCGTGATGTGCTTCGTGAGCTGGAAAAACCTGGACGCGATCCACGTCCTGAGTTCAAAACCGCCTCCTTTAAAGAGGGGGTGGAAGATATTAGCCAGCTGGAAACAGGTATGATTCTCGAAGGCGTCGTCAGCAATGTGACTAATTTTGGTGCCTTTGTCGACGTCGGTGTTCATCAGGATGGTTTAGTTCATATTTCAGCAATGACTAATCGTTTTATCAGTGACCCGCACACTATTGTAAAAGCCGGCGATATTGTCAAAGTGAAGGTGGTCGAAGTCGACAAGGAAAGACGACGAATTGGCTTAAGCATGATTCTGGATGAGGAAAAGTCAAACGTTCCGGCGAGAAAGCCCGGCAAGCCGACCGAATCAGCCAAAAACCCTGGGCCGAAAAAAATATTAAAAGGCTCTAAGCCAGCTCATGATAAGAAACAGCCCGAAAAACCAGTTAAGAAAGGGGTGTTTAATACGGCAATGGCCGATGCCCTGTCCAAATTGAAACGTGGTTCCTGATATGACTGATACTCCGCGCGGCGAAATTACCATTCAAACATTGGCCATGCCTGCCTCAACGAACGCCAACGGCGATATTTTTGGCGGCTGGATTGTTTCGCAAATGGACCTGGCAGCCGGAGTATTGGCAAAGAAGATATCTCATGGCCGCGCAGTTACCGTGGCGATTAACTCAATGACATTTCTAAAGCCCGTACACGTAGGTGATGTGGTCAGCTGTCATGTTGAGTTAGTCAAAACGGGTAAAACCTCAATGACAATCGCTGTTGAGGTTTGGGCCGAGCCTGGCGCCGCTGTATCTGGAAAATATAAAGTAACCGAAGGTATATTTGTTTTTGTAGCCATTGACGAACATGGAGCGCCAAGACAGGTACCTCAGACCCCATGACTGAAGACTTTACGAAACTAAAACAATGGATTGAGCAGATGGCGGCGTTAATTGAAAATAATGCCGATCCAGAGCCCCATTATGTGAATTCTTTTCTCCAGGAGCCTCATCTGGCTTCTCAGCTGGTTGATCTGCTTGATCATATGTCTGAAGAGAAACTGGAGGAAACACGCTCCTATTATTCAGCCTGTATCTATGCATTGGATATTTGTGTCGCTCAACTCCAGTCTGCACTGGAAAGCGGCAGTAAATCGGCGATTAAAATTCTTGATCAACTGATGTCGCATCTTGCTCGTACTATCAGAACCGCCTCGCACACGCTGAGTTTCTGGCTGCCTATTTTAAACGCCTTTTACGATGTGCATGCCGAACTGTCAGACGAGTTGCGCGATGCCTATCTTGAGCTGGCGGGGCAGGAAGAAGAAATTAGTCCTGAAGAAGAAGTTAATCATCTTAAAGCCATCCAGGATATGATTAATGAATTATCAGAGCTAAGTATTTTCGATATCGCCGAAAACTTTTTTGCTCAGAGCTATGCCATGCCGGTGGAGTTCTTTGCCGATCTGGTATTTGATCTCTACAGCATTCCGGAAGGTCAGGATATTGCCTTACTCATGTTGCTTCACCCCAAGCACTTCGTTCGGGAAATAGTAATCGCAGCCCATGAGGAAATTGTTAACGGCGTGACTTTCAGCTCTGCGTCGCTGAC
This sequence comes from Legionella sp. 16cNR16C, assembly GCF_021297775.1. Classification (NCBI taxonomy): domain Bacteria; kingdom Pseudomonadati; phylum Pseudomonadota; class Gammaproteobacteria; order Legionellales; family Legionellaceae; genus Legionella; species Legionella sp. 16cNR16C. Next base: position 1,089,401 of record NZ_JAJTMX010000002.1, on the reverse strand, counting down.
CCGCTTGCAGGCTATCAAGAATTGGTATCCTGCAGAATATCATGAGCAGTTTAATCGCTGGATTAAAATCCAGCGGAAAAAGGGAGTCATTCTACAGCCTCCTCCTCACGGGGAAATTAAGCGAATCAAGGCCAGTGAAGTTGATGGAAGCGGCGCTCAGGGGCTATTTATTCATGTAAAGCTTGGGCGAAACAACCGGCTTTGCGGCTTGCTATTCAAAGATGAAATAGGAATAAAGGATGTCTGGGTCACCCCAATAATGACCACTGCAGAAATAAATCGTTATTATGAAGAGGCCTTTGACGATAGTGTGACCTTGCGTGTGGTCGATCTTGATTACCACCGTGTAATTTGTGAGCATTTTCTGGCGATGACGCTAGCCAAAAATGAGGTTCCTGACCTGCATTTTCTTGAAATGCAGGAACTGCTTGGGGTGCATTTCACGCCGAAGGCAATTGATATTCCAGCCGTGATAGAGGACCTGTCGGTTCAAATCCATCCCTTTACTCCTGAAATTGTTGAGATGTCATTCAAGCGTTCAAAAAGCTGGTTGAAAAATAAATCATTCACCGAATCCTGGTATATCGAGAACGCTCATGTCGATAAGCTGGTCAACCGCTGCAGCAGTTTTGTCGAAGGGATCAAAGTATGTTCTATCGATGAAGCGACCGAGGAAGTGTTTTCCGAGGAGTTTGAAGCCCGCCGTGAGAAGTGGCTCTTTCATTTTTTATGGATTTCACTGTGGTTAAAAGCCTCCAGCCGGGCCAATGAAAAACTGTGGCAAGACAGTTTTTTCATTGCACACGCCATCTTCAATGGCACTCCGCTCAAAGATATTCCGGTAATGCAGGAAATTGTCCGCCAGACAATCTACAACAGTATCGAAACAATGAACGAACGCCGCACGCATTTGAATAAAGAATGACTCGCACTGTGATTTCCCACCCCGTAAACATTACGGGGCGTAGTCAATACGGGAACAAAAAACAATCGAAAGTGAATATTATTAGCTCATCATTTATTTGCGATGAGGTCAATCATGAAAATCGTTTTATTAACTGGCGCACCCGGCAGCGGTAAAAGTACTCAAGGCTCTGCCTTAATGGCACTGAACAGCCAATTCAGGCATTTGTCTCTGGGCGAAGTGGTTCGTCGATATCTTGAAAATCCCGAACATCCGATCACTAAAGAATACAAATCACTGATAAGTGCTGGGAATTTATTGCCAGATCAGGTTATTAAACAGATCCTGGCTGAAGAATTAGCCGCAATTACTGACCAGGATAGCGTTATTTTACTCGATGGCTATCCACGCACCGAGGCACAATACCAGGACTTTATTGAAGGATGGGGGCAGCCTGCAGCTTTAATTCATCTGGATATCGACCAGGAAACACTTAAAGAGCGTCTGACAGCTCGTGAGGATTCTCGCTGTGATGATAATCAGGATGCAATTCAAAGACGTTTGAATTTTTACCAGCAAACTACTCTGCCCTTGATCAGTCAAATCAAGGAAAATCTCGGTAAAAAAGCAATCAGTATCCACAATGCAGAGGCCATTCGACCCACCAGCCTTTTTATTTATGCTAATTTGCAGCGAATCGATGAAGTCCATACTGTCTTGCAAAAGACCAATGAAGTTCCAGCACAACAACCCGTTATTGACAGCGAAATAAGACCTGCCGGCTTAAGTTCTGTTTTATCGCAACTGTGGAAAACCGGCATCGAGTACAAATCAATCAAGTCCTTGCAGGAAAATTACAAGACACAGAATTTATCCTTTTCTCTGTTTAATAAAACAATGGTGTATCTTGAAACCGCCGCTGAAGTAAGAAAAGTACTGGAATCTAAAAGCCATTTAGGTCATGTGTATCGTCATTTCTCACAGGCTGCCGGCTTGAAATACGAGTTTGTCGCCACTGATTCTGGCGATGACCGTCATTTTGTCGATCAGCAACAGCAGGTGAATGTATGGAAATTAATCCATAGTGCATTTGGGCAAACGATTAAGAGTGATCGGCAACGCATTGAACGTTTAATTGATGAGCACCTGGATCGCCATTTTTTCGCCACAAAAACCTTTGAACTGGATACAGCATTCGATACATTTTTCAGCAGCTTCTGGTCAGAGTATCTTTTTGGAAACAATGTATCTTTGGAAGCTTATCAGCATACACGTCATCAGATACTGTCAGCGATGAAGCAATGCTTTTATAGCAATTATTACAAAAGCCTGGATCCAAGCGGCTTAACGTCCTGGCTCTATGAACTGCCCGTCAATAAAGAACTGCAGACCGCTAAAAAAGCGATTCAGGAATATATTGGCAAAGCCACAAGTCAGTCGATGGTCAAACGCTTTGAGGCGGATTTAAATTATTTTAATGAAAAAGAGCAGTTGGGTCTGGATGCGAAAACAATCGCTGCGATTGTTTCTGATTGTGTGTTTGATCTGATTTTTGAACCTGACTTTCTTGAGAATGTCATGTATGAAGCGCTTGCCATAGCCGTCAAAGAACATGCTGATCTTCGAGATCCTATGGTGCGCGCCCGCATCTATGAACAAGGACTGGATAAAGGCTATCTCTTCCCTATACGCACCCGCATTCTGGATGAAGATATCCAATTGGCGGACGGTACCAGCCTATCCGCAGGCACAATGGCCTGTCTGAACCTAAAGCAAGCGGGCATTTATCATTCGGCGGGCGCAAGACGCTGTGTGGGGCAGGCTTATACGCATTATTTTAAAGAACATTTTTTCAACCGCATTGAAGCCGTTGACTTTAAGATAAAGGCAGTCACTGAGCCTGCGGACAGACAGATAGGCAATGAAAATGTACCCGTTTCACCAGAGCGATATCTGGTGAGCTGGAAGTTAAAGCGAGATGAAGCCATGCGCAATATGTCTCATCACGCTTATAAGGGAAATCGCTTCTTTGATGTATTAAAGTTACATGAAAATGCCGGTTTGAATACCCATATGGTCAGACAGATGACATTAAAAATTCAGCGCTATATAGAGAAAAACAATCTGGCCTGGAAAGATGTGGTTATCGCTACCGCTGAGGTGCGCGGGATTCCCATTGCCTCTCAGGTCGCAGGTCAATTGCAACTGCCTCTTTACACCATTCGCAAAAAAGGCGGATATAAGATGCCTGATGAAGCAGTGCAGCGGGAGAATATACAAAAAGGCTATGGCGACCCGGATGTACTCGAGCTTCCTACGGATAAGATCAAATCTCTGGCAGGTAAAACGGTTATTTTTCTGGATGATGGTATCGCCAGCGGCGAAAGCGCCGAAGCTTGTATCAAACTACTGCAAAAGCCTGTTTCCGAAGGCAAGAAGCCTGCAGTGGTTAAAATGGTTATGGCATTGTTACAGCACGATTATGTACAAACAAGCAAATTATCCCAGCTCCCGCTGGTAAAAACCTTGTTTGATTGCCGTTCCAAGGCCGCGGTGGTATCTGAAACCAATCAGACTTCAGAACAGACTGGTTTAATTATTCGATAACACCGCCCAGGACTCACTGCCATTAAGTTACTGTAGGTTTGGGCCCTTGGCCCAACAAAGGGGTTGAACCACTCCAGAACTCAATGTTGGGCCAAGGGCCCAACCTACATGCATTACAGAGTTTCCTTAACTTAATGGCAGCGGACCCAGAATAATATCATGGAAGAATGATGAGCAATGCAGTTCTGAAAAATAGTGTGCTCCTTTGCCGCATTTTTGTCTGTGCAAGGAGTATTAATGTAACCAGAAAAGATTAACCCAGACATACAAAGCAATCATGCCAATTACGGGAATTATCAAGAAGGCAAGAAACACATGGGTTTGAATACGGTTTTCGGCACTTGCTCGATAGAATTTTCTGAGCTTTTTCAAAAGAGCCATGTCATACCTCGTTTCATTAAAGAGAATGGCAGCCGTCAAACGAAGGCTTGCAGTTATTTCTCTCATAGTCTTCAGTATAACATCCTCTGCTTAAATAAGGGGTTTCTTTCCATAAAAATCCAGAAAGGCACGTACTTTTGGCAATTCATAATCATAGGCCTGGTAAAACAGATAAATTTTATAAGTTTTGAACTCTAGCTTGGGCAATATTTGAATTAACTCGCCACTTTCCAGTTCATTTTTTACTAATAGATCACCCGTCAGAAACAGGCCATGCCCATCTTTACAGGCTTGATTAAGTGCGTCGAATTCATTAATTAATAGGACCGGACGGTTAATTGAGATAGTGCTCCCATCAGCTAAGGGAAGCTGATGTGTTGGTTCTCTCAGCGTATGAGAAATAAAATGCGCACTGGCAAGATCTGCTTTGCTGGCAGGCAAACCATAGCGCTGTACATAACTGGGTGCGGCGCAGAGAATGTTCTTAACAGTGGATACGTAACGTGCTTTTAAGTTATTGGTGTACGGAGGAATTTCAGGAAAACCCATCATGATATCTGCTTTGGCGTCTGCCAAATCGCCATCTTCTTCGGTCAAAATTAGTTCCAGTTCAATTTTTGGAAAACGCTCTCTGAAATGCTTCAAATGAGCGAAGAGCCATTTTCTAGCCAGGATTGTTGAAACTAAAACCCGCAAACTACCCTGGGGCTCTGCGCGTCTGTTTTCAATAAACTGATCCAGTTTGTTAATTTCATTTTCAATAACCCTGCATCGCTGGTATAGCCTTTCTCCCATTTCCGTCAGGATGACGCGGCGCGTACTGCGCTTGAAAAGCTGAACTCCAATTTGCTGCTCCAGTCCTTTAATTTGCTTGCTTAGCGCGGTAGGAGTAATGTGCAAAATAGCTGCTGCACTGGCGAAATGCAGTGTTTCCGCCGCTTTGATAAAGCACTGTAGCGACTGATTAATTCTCATGATGGCCTCAATATTATGAACTTACGGTTCATAAATTATGGAAAACAAATCGTTTTATAAAGAGTATACCATCAATCTATAATGTACCTAGATAACGAAGGAGTTTAACAAATGAACTATCAATTCCATCATGTAGGTATTCCAACTACCGAAGTTCGTCCTGGTGAGCGATACAGTGCACCATTTAAAATGTATACATCGGGGGGAGAGGCTCCAACTCGCATTCAATACCACCGCTTTGAAGAGGGCTGTCCTTTGCATCCTTTAATTCAGACCAAACCGCACGTCGCATTTAAAGTCGACAGCATTGATGAGGCTATACGAGGAAAGAATGTGATTTTAGAGCCTTATTTTCCTTTTGAGGGATTTAGAGTAGCGGCGATTGAAGAAAATGGCTGCCCTATCGAATTTATTGAGACCAGTCTGTCTGAAGAAGAAATTTGGGGTGGAAGCGCTTATAAAAATTCGGTAATTTATCCCGAGAGTGAATAGATGCCAGTGCATTAAATCGCATCCTGTGGATAAGTTTGTTCATAAAATTAGTAAAGCATTCTAATTATGTATGAAATAATAGGCAACTAATTGATAAAAAACAATTTTTATAATTAGTTCTTGAGCAACAGCTCTGTGGATAAGTTTGTTAATACTTTCCTGTTTGTTTTAATAAACTGGAACTTATAGTAATGAATCTCTGACAGAGCAGCGAGTCTGCATCATTGCTGGCCTGGTCAGTTGGTTCAATTGTTGGAATAATAAGGAAAATTATGGCCGCTTCAGAAGACAAAGTGTTTGATGATCTATTTGTACAAATTTCCAAAAACTATCGCAATTTGTTAAAGACTAATCTTGCAGTGTATTTAAACGAATTTCCTGATTTTCCTGAACTTCTTGATTTGCTAAAGAAAAAAGGCTTTTTTAAGGAAAAGGAAGCAATTCCCTATACAGCCGCCGACTTTATCAAATCCTTAAATTTAAGTGAGCAGCAATTGCAGGCCACACCGGTCGAGCTGCTTGCCTCTCCCTCGCCCATTCTGGATGAAGCAAAGGAATATACATTCCCTGCCGTATTGAGCGCTCTTCATCCGCGCTTGAATTGTTATGTAGAATTAATTACTGATGTTCTGCAAAATAAACTGGCCCAAAACCCTTATGAAAATCCCGGAGCCCAGGAGAATGTCACCGAACAGGAGCATGCCCTTGAAGCGGGTAAGCTGAGCCTGATATTACTGAAGCGATTAGAGTATGTCCTGGGCCTGCTTTTTCATGACATCGCCCGCCCTTCAATAAGTGATCCTGAGCATGGTCATTCCAGGCATTGTCAGGAGGGAAGTGATATCCTGGCACCACTTGGTTTAAGTCTGGATTACGCAGGTCATCATGCATTTGCCAAGTATTTACTTTATCTATGCTGCCCTTCATATAAACAATTGATCAGCAATACTTCCACATCCACCTTAAAAATTCAGGAACAAGGGCTTTCGGCAGAAATTGAGGATTTGAACAGCATGGATGTGCAAAACCTTGCTAAAACATTTTACATGTTAATGTTTATGAGATTAATTGATGATGAGAGTAAGGTTTCAATCATTGACGTAAAAAGGCAGTTGCTGGGCCGACCGCTCGATTTTTTTGATGCAGGAACAATTCAAACCCTGGTTTGCAGGCAACTTGGAAGACATCTGCAGGAGCGGCTGGCTAAAGGCGAAGCCATTCAGGAAGTTAGAAATGCAATGGAATTGAAGCTTAACAAAGCTTTCACATTGCTATTACGGGCCAAAGACGCGAGCAATGCTCCCCAGTTGTATGAAAAATACCAGTCCATTTTAGATGAAATTAAACCCGCTAGCCTGTCTGCTCAAGCGCAGATGGCAATATAAGCCAGCGGGTGTCTTGATAGTCTTTGCGAGTTAGTGGTTTGATCCTATTATGTACCAGCCAGCCCGCAATGACTGTCAGCCGAACAGCTCAATCAGCGCTTCTAATGCTGGGATCTGCTCGGCATGGTACCGTAGTGTTTATGAATCGCAGTCATCCAGCTTGGATTAGACATATCTGGCCAGTGATCTTTATCGAATCCCGGGGACTTCTTCAAGGTTTCTTTATCGACACTGATAACAAAGCAATCCTGAGCCGGATCATAGGAGAAAATACTCCAGGGCATCGCAAAAAGCTTATCCCCCATCCCGAGGAAACCACCAAAAGACAATACCACATAAGCCACTTGTCCCTGATATTTATCGAGCATTAAAGCCTCGATTTTCCCCAGACTGTCTCCTTCACGATTCTTTACATCCACACCGATCACGTTGTCGGCATTTACAATTTGTCTGCTCATAACTAATCTCCCTTTAGTAAATAAAAGCCCTCAAATAAAGCAACCGTTGCTTTTGCTTCCGAAGTGGGTTCATAAATGAAGATACAAATCATGTGATGTGCAAAGCGAAAGAAATAAAGCGTTTTTTAAACCCCTTCGTACGATTGTAATTCCGGACCTCCTACCTTGTCTTTTGATAAAAAAAAGAGCTTATCACTTAAATTTTAGACCAATTACTGCTAAGTGCCAAGTAAAGGAATACGGCAAAGATTAACAGGATACAATTTATTTAATCAAAATAATGATTAAATTTTTCTGCTGAATTTTGAGAGTAAATACAGAATTTTAATTTATTATGCTTACAAGATGATAATAAGTTTCCTCACGAACGCTAGATGAGGGCCTATAATTAGACTGTAGGTAAGTTCCTCACCTACTCAATAAATCTCCGCATTTAAATAAAGCTAGCTTTACATTCTCTATTCTACTTCAGGGAGAAGCGGTATTTCATTAACGAAATAGAAGGAGATCCATCATGAGTAAACAAGATAATATGACAGTTCAGGAAGCCGGCTCTAAAGGCGGCAAGGCACGCGCAGAAAAGTACAGCGAAGAAGAACTCTCAGAACAAGCGAAACGTGCATCCCAGACTGTTGAAGAAAGAGAGCCCGGTTTTCATTCAAAAATAGGTGAAAAAGGCGGTAAAGCCCGTGGCGGCCGCAACGAAGATTGATGATAACTGAGCATAATACTAACCTCAACCTGCCACTCCCTTGCGAAAGCAGAGGAGCTGGCAGTTTTATCAATAATCTGTTCTTGCCATCTCTGATCTAATTGCAATTCTCATTGCCAGCAGCAATCTTGGTATTTTTTGAACATTCTATATAATTTTCCAGGTGAGTCCATATTACTATTTTTTTCTTAACGAAAAGGACACTTTGTGAAAACTTTCAAACCCGAAATAGCTAAAGCACCGGAAGCAAAAAAGAGAGAACAGACTTGTCTGGCAATCAATAAGCAGCTTGGCAAATATCAACATTTCAAACTGGATGAGATTCTTTCATTACCAGACGAGGAGCTAGTGGCTCTGGAGAACTTCTTACAGGATATATTCACCAACAAAGAGATTTTACGTCGATTCAATGTGACAATGCTCTACCATTTCAGCAAGATTCAGCAATTACGCACCCCCTGGTCAGGCTTTTGCAATTTTACTGATCTCGCTTCCTTATCAAAAGACGGGCTAGGGTTTCTATTAAATTTTGTCCTCCAGTCTCCGCATAGGCAAGGCAGTATGCAACTGGCATTTGCTGAGGCATTGGTAATGGTTAAATCCTTACGTCCTGCCCAACTTGCATTTCTGCACTCACTCCCCTGTGACTTCTATCCCCTGGTATTAAAGGATAACACTGTAAACTTAAAAACTTTGAACCTTTTATGCAGGCTTTCCGCTTCGGCAAAAACTGTCCTCTTTTCTCAGACAGCCAATGAGGATTTATTTCATTCGATACAATCTATTGCTCAAAGGCGCTTTATCGATAGGGAACGTCTCGAGCTCCTGTTTAATAGTCATTACATACTCAGTAAAGAATCCTTTAGCAATTCGCCTGAATTAGACATTCTTTTGAATAGCAAGCTGCCTGCAGAGCAATTAAAACCTGTTTTTTGGCTCCCCAAAGAAGAGGCGGCTGCTCGCATACCTATTATTCTGAGCGCTCAAGGAGTCGAGTGTCATCGCCAGGCTTATTGTGATTTTTTAACTCAGCTTGAAGTCTGTCCCGAAATTTTATCTTTTTATCAACAGTTCTTATTAAATGTTAAACGGCCCTCCAATGAGAAAGAGCGGGGGCTATTCTCTAGCCCGCAATTTGTAAAGGCTTACAAACAGAATTTTTTTGATATCGACTATTTAACAGGCTGCACCACAGTTGAAATGAAATTGCTTGCTAACTGTTGTGAAAGAGCCAGTCAGAAGAGCATTCGTAACGTCTGGGATCCAAGATTTGCTGCCTTTATGCGAGCCCAGGGGACGCAGGCAAGCAGTAATCATCGCCTGATGCCTGCCCCCTCCTCGATTTGCGCGGCACCTAAAGCCTGCATTAAATCCCCAGCAATCTGAATCTGCAACAAAGGAACCGGTTGCCTGCAACCGGCTGGTCACGTCATCTCGAACACAGTGAGAGATCTTCTGAATCCTGGTTTGTGCAGCATTCGGAGATCTCTCACTGCGTTCGAGATGACGACGTGCTTGTGAGTGACACAGTTTTCAGAGATCTCTCACTGCGTCCGAGATGACGACGTGCTTGTGAGTAATGACACAATTTAATGAACACTCTCTCAATTACTGGATCTGCTTATTATAACGGTCATACTCCTGAACGAAGAAATCATTGAGATCACGCATATCCAGAACCGAACCGTTATAGGCCATAAAATCAGTCTTCATGTCAGGAATATTATAGAAGTAAATATTACTCGAATCGCTGGCAAGGGTATGCTGGCGTTTAATCGTACTTAATTCAGCGACAGAATTCCCGTAGGTTTTCACAAATGCTCTTTTAGCACGTAAGTAACGGCCATTAAAACGGGCAGAATCTTTCAGGCAGACATCAATTTTGTTAGCCACACCGCCCAGCTGAATAAAGGTTTGTCCACCAGCTCTGATGGTCAGGGTATCACTTTTTATCCAGTACATGCTTAAAGCGCCATCCCCCTCCAAATCAAGGGTATTAATCCTCTCAATCCCGGCTAACTTAACGCGTGGCTTTCCAGACATGCGCAGGTGCAGATTGCGCGATTGTACCCCGTTAATTTCGGTATACCCTCCTCCCTTCACCTCCAGCACGCCGACGTTAATGTGGCCGCCGAGTACTGTCCTGCCTTCATTTTCCAGATAAAGATCAAGTAGTCCTGAATTTAATCGCGGCCCGGTCACAATTCCTGCGCCTTCATAACGGAAAGTATTTAGAAAGCGTCCGCGAATATCCACAGTCACACTGCCATAGCGGGGATATCCACTGCCTAAATTCACCACCAGCGTATAGTTCTGGACTTGGGTACTCACCTGTACCAAATCCCGGGGATCACCATGTAAGATAACCTGCGGCTTTGAATAGCCGGTATGCAGCACCACATTCAGGCGGCCGCTAGCTGATACCTTATTAAAGGAAGGCATAGCTCGCGTTTGCTGGGTTTTATTCACCGGTACAGGCGGCTGTTCTGTAGAGTTCACAGTAGAGTGCCTGCAGGCTGACAGGAGAAATAAAATGCAAATCAGGGAGATAACACGGGTTAACATAAGCCGACATTCCATACCAGGTTAAGCTCCTACATTAGAATAACTTGGAAAATTGCGCAAGCAATTATCGTTTACTTTGATATAAGACAACCTGCCCCCGCAGGGGCAAGCATGGATATCTAATACCAGGACTCGCTGTTAAAATCAGAGATACCCACTTTAGCCGGACATCCTTCATAACGCTTGGCGTCAGGCGCTCGTTCAACCAGCTCTGCCAAAGAATCCTGTTCGGGAATTAAGGCGGGTAATTGTACAAAAATATCAACCAGCATCCCATTTTTACAGCCCAGATATACCTTTCTGGTGCTGGCGTTTCCAAAAGAGAGGCGCACCAGCTCCTGCAATTGCAGTCGATCCACCGTTTCGCCGACATGCTCGTGTAAAAACTTTCCTAAAGCTGTTTCTTCCATGTCTTCAGTCAGGCGAATTGCCAAAGCGAAATATTCGTCAGCAGATAGCAATTGACAGCTTCCGTGCTTATACCATTCGTGGCGCTCCAGACAGCTGCCATGAGAGTAACTGGGCATAAAATATTTGAGTGAAGCAGATACTGGTTCTTTCAAACTCAGGGGCGGGTAATCGCAATGATTAGTGCGAGGACTCGTGCCGCAGAAGCCATAATGCTCGCCGCATTGTTCCTGATTTGGCCATAAGCCATGTAAAACCAGATGACTGGCCTGATATGAGCGAGACGGCAAATGAAGGCATTCCGGTTTCCCGGCTTCATATCCATAGGTCTGGCAGAATGCAGGCTGCCAGCTAAATGCAAGTACATAGGAATCCGCAAGCCCGGGGCTTTGCTGACAACGTGGAGCAGGGCTTGGATGATAGGAAGAATCGCCGCAGTCACTACTTACCCAGCGAAGCGAGGTGTTATCAGGCAGATACAGGCGAAACCAGTCCGGATTATGCGCACGATTAATTTCCCTGATTTCGAAAACCTGTCCCGGCTGTAAATACACGTTGTCAGGATTGGTTTTTTTGTTTTTTGAAACATACGCAGGACAGGTTTTTTCTATGGTAAAACTGCCGGATGCCGGCGCTGCCAGAGCAATTGTAGGGAGAAGGCCGAAAAAAAATACAAAAATCCATGTACGCATAAATCCATCCATTTTCTATTGGTGTTTGAGTATAAACTGATTTGCCGATTTGGCAAAAACTCTTATTTATCAATATAAAAAGGAAGACCTTCACGAATGACAAAAAACTGTTTCTCTGTCAGCCCATATTTTTTGCGAGCTAAAGCCAGATCATTGACCGGCTGATTAAAATCTTCTGCACCTAATTGAAAGGTTCCCCAATGAATGCCAATTGATCTATGGCTGCCTAAGTCCAGGTGCGCTCGAACAGCATCCGACGGATTCAAATGATAAGGTTTGGCCAGTGAACGCGGTTCATAGGCTCCAATTGGTAAAAATGCGAGCTGTGGTGTTCCCCATTTCTTTCTGATTTCTTTAAAATGCCCGAAATAGCCCGTATCCCCGGCAAAATAAATTTTTCTGCCGCTAATTTCCACACCAAAGGATCCCCAAAGTGTTTTATTGAGATCATAAAGCCAGCGCTGCGAATCATGATGAGCGGGTAAAAGGCTGATTTTCGTCTCTTTTACATTCACAGATTGCCACCAGTCCAATTCAGTGACCTGTTTAACTCCATTTCGCTCCAAAAATACTTTATTACCCAAAGGTACAATAAATTGAGGATGGTATTTCTGTTGCAATTTCTTAATGGTCCCCAAATCCATATGATCGTAGTGATTGTGGCTTATGAGCACCAGATCAATAGTTGGCAGCGTGTCAAATGAAAGGCCAGGCTCGCGATGCCTTGCAGGTCCAATCCACTGAAACGGGCTCGCACGATAAGAATAGATCGGATCAATCAGGATATTAATTTTTTTGCTTTGAATAAGTACTGTGGAATGATTAATAAAGGTAACCATTGCACCATCGGGATAGTTTGCCGGTAATAGCGGATAAGAAATTTCGGGTAAACTTGCTGGCCATTGATTTTGCAGCACGGAAATCCATAGATTGACCAGGTCATAATTTCCGTTGCGTTTTTTACCTTTCTCGTCCGGATTGTAAAAGGTTTTACCATCAAAATGGTCAGAAGGAGGCCCTTTATAAAACCCGGTCTGACAGCCAGATAAAAGACAAATAATAACAAGCCATAGAATTTTCAAAATGACTTCCATTTCAATAGGATTCCAGATGGGATTAGATTTTTGACTACAGCCCGGAGCTTAAGAGCGTTAAACGCACTCTATCATACCTGCAAGAATTCGCAGGCTCAATATGTTCAGCTTAAAATTAATAAACAGGGGATTATCATTCCCCTCTTATTTTTGAGTAAAGAATAAAAGGGGACGATTTCAGAAAAAACTCAGAATACTTAAGGCCTAAAACATTAGACCGCAGTAACTTCCTCAGCTTGCAAGCCTTTTGGGCCTTTAGTTACCAGGAATTTTACACGTTGGCCTTCATGCAGTGTTTTACGACCAGATGTTCCTACGATTGAACGAAAATGTACGAACACATCATCTTGGCCATTGTCACGGCTGATAAAACCATAACCCTTGTCATCGTTAAACCATTTAACGGAACCAGTTTCTACTATAGCAGACATTATACTTTCCAAAAAAAATTAAACATAAACCTGTACAAGCAAACGAGCCTGAATTGCCGTTGACAGAACGCGATATTTTCACTACTTTGGAAACACAAAAGGAGGGATTTTTCACGAATAACGCTCATTCAATCTTGAACACTTGATACAAGTGATTACATTATAACTTACTGAAGTTTAAATAGCGAGAATTGCGACTAAATTATTTATAACTTTACAATTCATTCAGCGTAGATCGGGCACTTCGCCCGACAATTTCCTTTTTTTTGCTTTCTAAAATTGAACTGGCTTGTTTAAGCATTCATAAACCTATCAACCCAATGCTCTTTTGCTAAATTTGATGAAAATGAATGTCGGGCGAAGCGCCCGACCTACGCTTTCAAATTGAAAGCTTTATGCATACTAGCGGTTAGGCGCGTTATTTGAGTTATTGCGGGTTAATAGGCGGCAAATCAGAGGCAGGCTTTCTCTGGCTTGTGGTTTGCGACAACTGGGTTTGCAATGCCTGCCATAATCCACTTCCCTGCCATGTTTTCTGTTGCTGATGATAAAGGGCTTCCGACAAGGCATTAATCTGTTTCTTGAGATTCATATCAAAGATTTGCTCACAGATATCAGCCAAACTTAAAATTCGCTTTTCTGGCCAATGAAGTGAAGCCCATTCAATTAATGCCTGTTGCGCCTCGATCGGCTGATTATTCAGGCAGGCGCTCTGCAGACGTTTTAATACTGCTTTTTTACCTGCTCCTTTGTGCGACTTAAAATATGGCAGATTAAACCGGCCCAATTTAAGAGTTAACAGCCAGGCCAGTGCGAACAATGCGGCAACTCCCCAGGCTAACCAGGTGCTGGCTGGCGTTACCTTGTCAGCTGAGGGTGTTTCTGCAGGAACTTCTGCCGCCACGTCCTGTGCTTCAGACGGCGTATTCACTGAACTATCGGCGCTATTCGCTGTTGCCTGAACCTGAATAACCCGAGGAGCTAAAACAGCTACTTCATTCTTTTGAGTCACTGTATTAAACCAGGGTAAACGCAATTCAGGGATGGTAATTTTTCCGGCTTTATTAAACAGATAAGTTACTTTCAGCGTTTTGGTTCCTACCAGATAGGGTTGACGGTAACTGTTTTTCTCTCCTGCTTTTTCTGGATAGACTGAAAAGCTGTCCTTGCTGCTAAAATCCAGCGACGGTAATAATTGAGCGGGTATACCGACCACTTCCAGAGTAACTGTACGGGTTAATGTATCTCCCTGCCTGATATTAACAGGCTCTCGATCGTATTGATCATTCAGTATGACTTCATTGGCGGGCAGCCATTCTTTGCCTGTGAAACTGGCGGGAACCGATTTTACCTTGAGCGTGAGCGGATCTGCACTGATTTTGGTTTTATGGGGCATTTGATCATAAACCAGGGCGCTGAATACCGGAGGGGTCACGGTTAGTTCACCGCTTTTCTGTGGAAAGATAGCATATTGCTGTTCCACGACTGAAAACAGGCGGCCATTTTCCGTGGCTTGATATTGTTTACCATCGCCCAGAGGCACCAAAAGCGCATTATCAACCTGAGGCGCCTGAAAATCAGTGTCTAGTAACTGTAAACTGTTATACAGTTTGACCGTGTAAATCACTTGCTGATTAACATAGGGCGTCTTGTTATCCACTTCAACGAGCAGCTGCAGATCGTCCTGTTTCGTAAGAGGTTTGCCGCTTTGTACTGCAGAAGCAGTGACCTCTATTGTGGAAGGCGTCGTACTTTCCTGCCCGACCTGAAGAGAGGGTATGGAAATAGTGCCCATTTTGAGAGGAACCAGAAAAACCGTCCATTGGTTGATGGTGCGAGCCTGCCCGTTAATGATGCTGTAATTTGTACTGCGTTCGGTTCCAACAATCTGAAAATTTTCCTGCAAAGGAGTTAAGTCCGGTACGGCATTCGTCTGGCCATCCATAGTCAATACCAGGCGGAACGATTGACCTATCTGTACTTTACTGCTCTCTATTTGAATGCTGAGCCCTGCAAACAGTATTCCTGAATAAAAGAGAATGAAAATGCTGATTATTTTTTTCATTGGTACCACCCCCGTTGCCGGCGTATATGATCACGTAGAAACTTTTCACGAAGTAAACCGCCTGGATCGTCAGGAATTAATTTAAGCCATTGTTCTTTGGCCTGTTGCTGTTCTTTATCTGACAGAGACGATTGCGCTTGTGCTGCAGCTTGTTTTTTTTCATCTTCATTGGTCTTTGACGTATTGTTTTGTTGTTCCTGCTTCTCTTTATTTTTCTTCGCAGAGGCCTCTTCTTCAGCCTGCTGCTCCTGCTGGCTTTTCTCTTTATTCATCTGTTGTTCAGCACCAGAATTGTCTGATTGCGGCTTATTTTGTTGCTGCTGATTATTTTTTTCATTGGCACTGGACTTCTGACCCTGCTTCTGCTGATCCTGCTTATTTTTCTGATCCTGATTTTGCCCGCCATTCTGCTCTTTATTTTGCTGTTTCTCTTTGTCTTTTTTTAGTAAATCAGCAACGAGCGCCCGGTTAAATCTGGCATCCTGGTTCTTGGGGTTTATTTTCAGAGCCTGATCATAGGCCTTCAATGCCTCTTCATATTTACCCTGATGAGCCAATGCATTTCCCGCATTATAAAACCCTGTTTCATTATTGAGCGACTGGTAAGCCTGAGCGGCCTGCTGATAATTTCCTGCGCGATATGAAGCAGCTGCCTGCCAATCCTCCTGCTTAAATAATTCACCAGCTTTATTATATTGCCCCTTTTGCATCATCTCAGCTGCCTGCTGATCAGGTGTGTACCATAAATCCTTCCAACTGAAAGACCAGGTCGATGCACTGGCGAAAATCAACATTACCAATAACAAAACTCTCATAACTGCACCCTCTGCAGCCAACCTCTTCTAAACACGGGCATAAGAAACAGTAAGGCTGGAATCAAAAACCAGCGCCCTTCATCCTGCCATACCGGAATTTCATTTTGTTCACTCAAGGCATATTGTCTGCTGGTTATTGCCCGACTCAACCATTGATTTAGCGAAGCACCTTCATTATTTAAATCAAGCAGCATTCCCTTGCCGGCATTGGCTAAGGGTTTAAATATTGGATATACAGCGGAATCTGCCAAAACAGGCATAATGGAGGTTTCTATGCCCTGATTGGCCAGTTTGGACGCCGCTTTCAAAGCAGACGCATCGGGAGGAGTGGCCGTCAGCACCAGGATTTGTCCACCCGAAAACCCTGCCTGTTCAATCAATTGGGCAGCCTGCTGCAGCGCAATCGATAAATCCTGGCCATTCACTGGCATAATTTGTGGATTCAGGGAGTCCAGCAAGCTATCAATGGTTTTAGCATCCTCCGTCAATGGCGATACTACAAAGGATTCACCTGTGTAAACTATCAGGCCTGTTTGTCCCGTGTCTTTACGGTTGAATAAATCATGCAAAATGAACCTGGCTCGCAATAAGCGATTGGGTTTTAAATCTTCCTCAAGCATTGCCTCGGATAAATCCAGCACTACGATTCTGGGCTGCAATAATTTAAAGGCCGGCACAGGCAACTTTTTCCATACCGGTCCAGCGAGAGCAATAATAATTAACCCAAAACTGGTTAATAACAGCAGTAAGGAATGCTGCCTTTTTCCAGAGTGCTGATTTTTGATTAACTGCGATAATAAATGCGGATCACAGATGGCAGCCCAGGCTTGCAAGGGAGCTCTCTGCTTCCAAAGGCGCCAAAATAACCAGCAAAGCGGTAGAAAAGCAAATAACCATAGTGGACGAAGAAAATGAAAGTCAATCACAGTCCTTTCTCCTGATACACAGTATTTCGCTGTAATAAATAATTAAACAGCCCCAGGCTGTTTAAAAGCCAAATCATGATCAGAGCCAAGGCAAACGCCAATGGCCAGGGATAATATTCGTGTTGCGGTCTGAGTGTTGTGTGTTCCTGCTGCACAGTTTCAAGCTGATTAATTTTTTGATAAATCGACTCCAGTGAACTCGAATCGGTTGCCCGGAAATATTGACCGCCTGTGATTGAAGCAATCTCTTTTAGTGTATCTTCATCCAAATCAGCCCCGGCCCCCATGTTAATAAATGGGCCCGACATCATGCGGGGATCCGCTTCAGAGCCTAAGCCAATCGTATATACCTTGATTTGTTCGGATTTTGCCAGTTCCGCCGCTTTAAGAGGCAGCAAGACCCCCGAATTATTGGCCCCGTCGGTTAATAAAATCACTACACGGCTACTTTTGGGAACATCTTGCAAACGCTTGACCGCAAGTCCCAGCGCATCCCCAATTGAGGTGGTTTTGCCGGCCAAGCCCACTGTAGCATCTTCAATGCGCAATAACACACTGTGGCGATCATAGGTTAAGGGAGTCTGCAGATAAGCCTGACTGCCAAATAAAATAAGGCCGATTCGATCACCTGCCCTCTCTTTGACAAATTGCTCAGCAGCATGTTTAACAACAGCGAGGCGTGACACCGGCCTGCCATTCATTAACATATCATTTAATTCCATACTGCCGGATAAATCGAGAACCATCATAATATTACGGCCCTCTCTTTCCAAAGGTAAAGGCTCTCCCACCCAGCGCGGGCCAGCAGCAGCCAGAACCAGTAACGCCCACACCAGAAACCAGAATCCAAGACCGGATTTTTTACTCAGAATATGTTTATCCTGTTCAGCGATGGCACGCATGGATTGATAAAACGGAACCTGTAATGCTGCAGGCAGGCTTGAACTGGCTCGTGGTATTAAAAACCAGAGGATTAACGGCAAACCGAGCAAAAGAAAAACCCAGGGGGAAGCTATTTCAAACATCGTTTACCCCGTTGTTTTATCCAGGTTTTTGCTCGCGCAAATAAAGGCGCCAAGCTAACCTGGCTGGTTGAAGGTTGATAGGGAAGCTCAAGCAGCAATTGACGCACCGCATTAAAATTTAGTTTGCGTCCCGTTTGATTCAGGAAATTAATCCATTCCTCTCCCTGCAAGCTGGCCACTGTTTCACGTGAAAAATACACCAACGCAACCCGCTTTAACAATTCAGAAACCCGGGAACTGGCTAACTGACTGTTTCCGCTGCGCTGATACTCTTCCTGATATTGAGCGAGTAATTTAAGTGCATGCCGCTTGGGTTTGCTGTTTTTCTGATACTCAATGAAATAGTACAGTCCCCCGGCAAAGAGCAGGAGAACAAGGATTAGCAAAATGTACCAGCCTGGCGCCAAAGGCCACCAGCCGATAGCCTCCGGCAGATGAATATCACGCAGATTTTCCAGAGCATTGGTCTTAGTCACGTTTCCTCCGCGGAAATGTCTGGTAAATCACCTGAGGTATATCGTTTTCACCATTAATCTGCGTATATTGAATATGCAGCTTTTTAAATAAGTGCTGTAAACTCTGCTGACGCTGATCGCACCATCGCTGATAATCTGAATTAACCTGCGAATTTGCGGTATCAAGCAGTAACTCCTGATGACCGTCGGTCATGGCATAAAGTGCAGGTAAGGGCGAGTGTAACTCCAAAGGATCAACAATCTGATAGGCGAGAATGTCATTATGTTCATGTAAGCGGCTTAAATTTTTTTCCGCTTCGCCATTCAAATGATAAAAATCGCTAATCAAAACAATGATACTGCCAGGTTTTACCACCCTTCTTAATCTGATTAATGCTTCGCCCAGAGGTTTTGGAGGACTCTCAGTCATCATGCCGCTTGTTTGATTAGTATATTCCATTAGCCCTGCCAGGATAGGCAGGACACCCCCCTCACGCGACCTGGGTAGATATTCATTATGCCGTTCAGAGGAGTACAGCAGGGCACCAATTTTGTCACCCTGCTTGACCGTAGTCCAGGCAATCATCGCCGCCAGTCTTGCAGCAATCACCGATTTAAACGCCTTGCGAGTACCAAAATACATGGAGGGATTGAAATCAACGACAATCACCACTGGCCGTTCGCGCTCTTCCTGGTAAAGCTTGATGTGAGGCCGCCCTGTGCGTGCGGTTACACGCCATTCCATATGACGGATTTCATCGCCAGCCTGGTAATTTCTTACCTCTGAAAAATCCATTCCCCGGCCACGAAATTTTGATAAATGATTCCCGCTGCCAGGAGCTCCCTTCTCAGGTTTGTATGCCATTTTGCGAGCGAAACGTTTAAATGCAATCAGTTCCGCAAGATCAATTGACACGCCGTTTACCATATTTCTTTTTCCAATTCACAGCTCATTTATAGAACCAATCAACTAACCTGCCGTCTTTGCGAACGAAGTGAAGCAATCCAGATCGAAACCTGCACAAAGCCAGGATCTGGATTGCTTCGCCAATGCTCGCAAAGACGGTTTTTTGTGCATCTATTTTTATCCCGAGTATCAAGGTACTGCCACCAGGCGCAATAGATGATCAATAAAATCATCGCTGCTAACCCCTTCCGCCTCTGCTTCAAAGCTTAGTAATACACGGTGCCGCAGCACATCATGGGCAATCACATGAATATCTTCCGGCGTTACATAATCGCGACCAGCCAGCCAGGCATGCGCCTTGGAGCAGCGATCCAGAGCAATAGTCGCCCGCGGACTGGCACCAAAACGCAGCCATTTCGCCAACTCTTTGCTATACATTGCCGGATTTCGAGTAGCCACAACCAATTGAACCAGATAATGTTCCAATGCCGGGCTGGTATGTACCTTCAAAACCTGCTTGCGCGCTTCGAATAATACGCGCTGGGGCAACTGTTTAATTTTCGCCGGTGCGGCTTGTACAGGATCCATTGCCTCCCGTCTGGCCAGAGCCAGAATATCCTGTTCAATAGCCGCATCTGGATAACCGATTTTAACATACATCAGAAAACGGTCGAGCTGCGCTTCTGGCAAAGGGTAGGTGCCCTCTTGTTCAATCGGGTTCTGAGTCGCCATGACCAGGAATAACTCGGGCAGAGGATAGGTCTTCCCCCCGATGGTTACCTGACGTTCCGCCATGGCTTCCAGGAGTGCAGACTGTACTTTTGCAGGCGCGCGATTGATTTCATCTGCCAGTACCAAATGATGGAAAATAGGGCCTGGCTGAAATACGAAGGTACTGGTTTCAGGATGAAACACGTCGGTTCCGGTTAAATCTCCGGGCAAGAGATCAGGAGTAAACTGAATGCGATGAAAATTGCCTTCAATCAGAGCGGACAGTTCTTTAACCGCCCGTGTTTTGGCAAGCCCTGGTGCTCCTTCTACAAGGAGATGCCCATCTGCGAGCAAGGCAATCAGCAGGCGAGATACCAAAGCGCGCTGGCCAAGGATGCGATCATTTAGAAAATGACTAATCCGCAAAATTTCCTGCTGCACAGATTGTATTGTCGTTTCCTGCAGTTGCTCCATTTATTCAACCTCGTGCAAAAAAAAACATAATCCTAGCGTGAATCCCTGTTCGTGCCAAGATCTCGTTGATATCGAAAGGCGGCCAAGGGCCTTTAGCGCAGTTATAGACTACAATTATAGGAATACGAAGCTGCCATTGAACAATTGACAGCAGCACATCAATCAAACCTCAGGGAGGAGGACGCTAATGAATAAATTAAAAGGAAAAAAAATCGCCATACTTGCCGCCAATGGCTTTGAGCAGGTTGAAATGGAAGCACCTCGCAAAGCACTGGAAAATGAGGGTGCAGAAACCTTCCTTATCTCACCTGAAAAAGAGGAAGTACAAGGCTGGCATCATTTTGAAAAAGCGGACAAATTCCCGGTAGATATTCCGCTTAAAGAAGCAAAGGCTGAAAATTTTGACGCGCTCTTACTTCCTGGCGGCGTGATCAATCCTGATCAGTTGCGTCTGCTGCCAGAGGCTGCAGAATTTGTTAAATCAATAAATAAACAAAATAAACCAATTGCAGCAATCTGCCACGGACCCTGGTTATTAATCAATGCGGAGCTGGCCAAAGGCAGGAAAATGACTTCCTGGTTATCGATCAAAACCGATTTAATTAATGCAGGTGCTGAATGGGTTGATGAACCCGTGGTTTGCGATCAGGACATTTTAACCAGCCGAAAACCGGATGATATTCCTCAATTCAATGAAGCAATGATTCGGCTTTTTGAATAGCTCCACAGTGGAGAGAGTCGATGAGCCTTGATCGTTATCAGAAGAAAAGGGATTTTCATAAAACCCCCGAGCCTAAGGGCCGTGTTCACCGAAAACACCGCTTTCTTTATATTATTCAGAAACATGCCGCCAGCCATTTACATTATGATTTTCGCCTGGAACTGGATGGAGTTCTAAAGAGCTGGGCAGTTCCCAAAGGCCCTTGCCTTGATCCCGCGGTGAAGCGGCTGGCAGTACAAGTAGAAGATCATCCCGTTGAGTACGGCAGTTTTGAGGGGATTATTCCCAAGGGCGAATATGGCGGAGGTACGGTCATGTTATGGGACAAGGGAAAATGGAAGCCCCTGGATGATGATCCTGCCAAAGCCTATGAAAAAGGACATTTACATTTTGAATTGCAGGCTGAAAAACTCAATGGGCAGTGGGATCTGATTCGCTTTAAGGAAAAGCAGTGGTTTCTCATTAAACATCGGGACAAGGAAGCAAGACCACTTGACGAATATGATATTACAAATGAAGAGCCGAATAGCGTTGTCAGTCATCAGAGCCTGGACGAAATAACCCGGAATTACCAATCTGTATGGCACAGTAAAGAAAGTTCCCAAAATAATAGCCCGGTTAAATCCGCTAAAAAAAAACAAAAAAAGTATAAGCTGGCTCTGCCTGCCCGCCCATTTTTACAGAATTGCCCAGTCGAATTAGCTACGCTCACCAATAAAGCTCCCATTAGTGACGACTGGTTGCATGAGCTGAAATTTGATGGCTATCGCATCATAGCCTATAAACGTCATTCGCAGATTCAGCTGCTCTCCCGTAATCAACTGGACTGGACAAGAAAATTTCCGAATGTCGTCGATGCCCTGAAAAACCTGCCCGTGGACAATATTATTGTGGATGGTGAAATTACGGTTCTGGATGAAAACTCCCGCTCAAGTTTTCAGTTGCTGCAAAATGCCATGAGCAATGGGGCGCAAACCCATTTTACCTATTATCTTTTTGATTTGCTCTACCTTGATCAATACGATACCCGTTCTCTCCCGCTTCTCGAAAGAAAAAAGCTGCTCGCTGCTTTGCTCGAGGATGCAGAGGAAAGCCTTCGCTACAGTGACCATATACTGGGTGACGGAGAAAACGTTTTCAAACAGAGTTGCGATTTTAATCTGGAAGGTATTATCTCCAAGGACATTCATAGCAGTTATCAAGGTAAGCGAAGCAGGAAGTGGCTTAAAATAAAATGCAGTAAACGTCAGGAATTCGTTATTGGCGGCTTTACCAAATCAGAGAAGAATCGCACTGGGTTTCGCTCCCTGCTTTTGGGTGTTTATGACGAGAACGGGCAGCTTAATTATTGCGGTAAAGTGGGTACAGGCTTCACTGAAGCCTCCTTAAAATCTATTGCCAGACAATTGGAACCCCTGCAAATGGCTAAGAACCCTTTTAATACTAATCCACCTGGAGTCAGAAGCAGCACCTGGGTGAAACCTGAACTAATCGCCGAAGTGGAATTTAGTGAATGGACAGACGACGGCCATTTAAGACACCCCAGTTTCAAAGGTTTAAGACTGGATAAAATGGCGAAAGAAATCCGGAATGAAGAGGAAATACCGTTAAAAAAAATAACGCCGGTCAAGGGGAAGAACATGCCCGCAATTAAATTGAGCAATCCCGATAAAATGATTTATGCTGAAGACAGCATTTGTAAAAAGGAACTGTTTGATTATTATCAGGCCATTAGTTCCTATATCCTGCCCTATATTCGCAATCGGGCATTAACCCTCGTTCGCTGTCCCTCTGATTATAAAGACTGCTTTTATCAGAAGCACCTTAATCAGCAAAACCCGGGGGGCCTTTATACGATTGAAGTGGAAAGCAAACGCACTGAGAACATTGAAAACTGCATCTATCTGAAAGAGGAGAAAGGATTGCTCGCTCTGGCGCAAATGGGAGTGCTGGAAATTCATCCCTGGGGCAGCACCGTCGAGCATCTTGAGCAGCCTGATGTTCTGGTGTTTGACCTTGATCCAGATCCTGAAGTCAGTTGGAAAATGCTGGTGGATGCCGCTTATGAAATCCGGGAGGAGCTTGAGCAATTAAAACTATCTGCATTTATTAAAACGACAGGCGGGAAAGGCCTGCATCTCGTCATTCCGATTCAGATTAAATATGACTGGGAGTCAGTCAAAGAATTCACTCATGTTTTTGTAGAATATCTTGAAAAAAAATATCCCAAAAAATACACCAGCAATATGGCGAAGGCCAAACGCAAGGGAAAGATTTTTGTCGATTACCTCCGAAATCAGCGCCAGGCAACCGCCATTGCACCCTATTCGCCCCGCGCAAGACTACATGCACCGGTAGCTACACCAGTGCATTGGGATGAATTGACCGATAATCAAAACGGTTCATTTTATACCATACGAACTATCTTCAAGCGGCTTGAGCAATTGAAAGACGATCCCTGGAAAGAATTCTGGACAATTAAACAAAGCCTGCCATTGGATAAAATTTAAAGTCTATTATGAGGCCCAGCTTCACTGCCGTTAAGTTAAGGAATTATGTCCTTCCCGCGAAGGCGGGAATCCATTCCTCAATTGGCATTGTAGCTCGCTCAGAGATAGATCCCCGCCTTTGCGGGGAAGACAGTTTAAAATACAACTCAGCGGCAGTGAGGCCCGACTTATTGGCCTAATCCCGTACGAATTAAACCGGTTCGAGAGTCGGCATCGGCGTTTTCGATCACGGTTTTCGCATTATCGGTAAGCAATTCATGTCCATTCAGGCTGCGTTTAAAAAAGCCGCTATGCTGATAAGCATACTGATGAATCTCCCTGACCAGATTGATATCATCCATCCGGTCCTTGTATTTTAAAGTGAGTTCCGCGGCAAATTTCGAGCGTGAGAAAGGTCTCTCAGCAATATGCTGTCGAATATCCGCTCTTGTCAGCGTCGGATGCTGGTCTACGAAGTTGCTGGACTTGAACCAGGAGGATTGTCCCATATACAAGGCCTGATAAATTTTCTTAAACGCCGCGACAAAACGCTCATTCTCTGCCGGCACCAGTTCAGGGTAAGCCGCTTCCCACAGTAATTCCAGCTCCTCTGCTTTTAATACATTGGCTGTCTTGGCAGCTTCATAAGCTGCTGTATAACCCGCCGCCTGTGGATTAGAGGGCGCCATCTTTGCGAAATGAGGCAGCAAATGCCAGTGTTTTAATTCGACCGCCAGTTCTATCGCCGTTTTATTCTCATATTTTAACAGCAATGCGTCATTACCTGAGAGCGGGTTATACCGGGCAGCCAAAGCGATTAGGAACTTCTCCTGATTTTCCTGTACAGCAATATGAAAAGCGTTGACCGCCCCGTTCTCAGGTTTCTCATATCTCCATTCAGGATTCGCCCCTTTTGCCAGTAAATCACAAGCCAGTTTAAATTGTTTGCATTGGGCGGCCCATAACATGGTGGGGCTATATTGCTGCCTGTCTGCTTCGTCTGTCTTTTCTTTTGTTAATAGCTCTACAACTTCCCAGTTCTCAAGAAATGCTGCCAATCGAGCGGGAGAAAGACCGTCTGGGTTTTGCAAGGTCCTGGCCGTGCAGCGGGACAAATAGGGCTCAGCCGAAAAAGTGAGGATAGCTTCCTTATTGCCCCTTAAAATGCCCAGATGTAGACGGCTTATCTCCCGCTTTCCCTCTTCTTCATATAACCACAAGGTTCCTGGCGGCATGGCAGCAAAAATTTTATCTGAAAGTTCACTCAGATTTTTTTCATCTTCAGCGCGAAAAATTACTTCAGCGAATGCCTGAGTATCTTTGATATTATTGAAGTCATTAATTAAGGCTTCCACCAGATACCATTTTTTGAAATGAGCTGCCAAAAGAATAGGGGTATACCCATTATCAGTGGTCTGACTGCAGCACTCCTGGATATTCGGCAAGGCCAAAAGCTCTTGAATCCAATGAAGGGCTGCCTGCTTTTTATCTTCTGGGGAATTGGGGTAAGGGGCATGGATGGCCGCATAGTGAAGAATATTCCATCGCCCGATTCGTTCCTGGCTGGAGACATTGTTTATTTTTAACAAACGAATAGCCAGATCCATTTTTCCAGCTTTGGCAGCCAAAAGGGCTGCTTGTCCAAACCGCTCAGCATCTCCCTTACTGACTTCGGAGATGCAAGTAAACGCAGCGACTTTTTCCCAGTCGCTTTTTGCTGCGAAAAATGCAATGGGAGTTTGGTTTTCGGAATTGATTTGGCTTAACTCTGCCTTATCTTCTAATGTTTCCAGCATGTTTTTTAATTCTGCAACTGATTTTACACTGAATAAAGGCATTAAGTTTCTCCGCAGATGGGTATTGAGAGCATTTGGTGGGCTATTTTTGCACAAAAACAGGCTGTGAATCAATATCGCATTGTTTAAACAGTCCGGCATTGGATGGATGCCTCGGACAACCCCTGAAGATCTCCTCATTTTTTCATTCACCTTATCAGGCCAAAATGACTTTAAATAGTGTCATTTCCGCGTAGGCGGAAATCCATTTTGCAAACAAAGTTAGGAATTTCCTTGAGGAATAGATTCCCGCCTACGCGGGAATGACAGATAATAGAACTTCTTGAGCAATTGTTAAGCTAATCCCTGACTATATAAAAAATGAGGGGAGCTCTCGAGGCACTTAGGAGGGCAGAATGACTGAGAAACAAGATTGGGAGAAGGCCGGACTCAGACTATTTCTGATAATCGTTTTGCAGTTCTAAAGGCATCATTGCCTGCAGTCGTTCATACAGATCCAGTAAATCCGCACAGAAAACCTGAAACTGCTGGCGGGTTTGCCACAGTTCGTAATTTACTCCCTTACGAAAAGCCAGTTGCCTTGACAACATTTTGAATAGCTGTAAGTCCTGACTGGAAAAACTGAGATCCTGATTCATCTCCAAAAGCTCAATCAAGGTTTTATTTTGTTTGACCGGACGATGAACGTGCAGCAAATAAGCCTGCAGGGTCAATTGAAACGCAATATACATTAAAGAACTGATTGGGTTTAAATTGTCTTTAATATGTTGTCCTTCAATAAAATCATCGCGTAAATTACTCATCAAATGATCAGCCGCATAGGCATGCTGAGTAGCTATTTTTAACAACTCCAGTGGCGAGTAGTAATGTTTATCCATTAGATGCTCAATTTGATACAATGCTCAATTAATCAGAACGCGGATTCTGCCAGATGTTTACTGAAATTGCGAGTACAGATAATAGTTCCCTTCCCTGGTTCCTGGGCGCATTAAATTTGCCGCATCGCCTGATTCAGGGGCCACTGGCGGGCTTTAGCTGTTCGCCCATGCGGGCTTTATTTTACCGTTACACACCTCCAGCCTATTGCGTCTCGGAAATGATTTCAGCGCATGATGTTATTTACAAACATAGCGGGAAAAACCGCTACCTGCATCGCGCACCGGATGAGAACAAATTATGTTATCAGTTATCGGGAAATGATGGGGATTTAATGGCAAAGGCTGCAAAAAAACTGGAGTTTATGGGGGCTGATCTGATTGATATTAACTGCGGTTGTCCAAAAGCTAAAATCAGAAAACGAGGTGCCGGAAGCGCCCTTCTGGAGACACCCGATCATTTAGTTCGTATCGTAGAAAAAGTACGCGATGCGCTTCAATGTCCATTAACGGTAAAAATCCGTCTGCAGAATACTGACTCTGATCTCGCCTTAGTCCAGGTGCTGGAAAAAACCGGCATCGATGCTCTGATTGTACACGGACGGCGCTGGCAGGATGATTATGATGTAGCCTGCAACTGGCAGGCTATTCGTTTGATTAAAAAAGCAGTGAAGATTCCGGTCATCGCCAATGGCGATATTTGCGAAAGAAATTCTTTAGCAGCCGCCCTGGCTGCAACCGGCTGCGATGCATTCATGATTTCACGAGCAGGCACAGGCAAACCCTGGCTTTACCAGCAGTTATTGAGCCCAAATGGCTTCGATGTTGAGCTTGAGGAGCGCATTGAATTATTCCTAAGGCATCTTGAAGAATTATCCTGGCTTGAAAATGAGTTTCAGGCCGTGCTGCAAAGCAAAAGCCTGATTCGTTATTATTTTCGAGAACTTGGTTCAGTGCAATTGCAAACCTATTATGCCCTGAACTCATTACCATCGATCAAAGAGTACATGACCAGAATGAATAAGCATCTGACACCGTCTAGCG
Organism: Legionella sp. 16cNR16C; assembly: GCF_021297775.1. Taxonomy (NCBI): domain Bacteria; kingdom Pseudomonadati; phylum Pseudomonadota; class Gammaproteobacteria; order Legionellales; family Legionellaceae; genus Legionella; species Legionella sp. 16cNR16C. Next base: position 1,061,994 of record NZ_JAJTMX010000002.1, on the reverse strand, counting down.
CAGACTACGTCCTCCATCCACATTTAACACCTGGCCTGTTATAAACTCATTTTTCACTATGGCCAGAACTGCCTCGGCAATAAAGTCAGGATGGCCATGACGTTTCAAAAGGGTTTCATCGATGATTTTCTGCTGCATCTGTTCTGATAAACTATTTTCTTTTTCGGGCCAGGCAATCGAGCCAGGAGCTACGGCATTGACTCGGACCTTTGGCGCGAACTCCTTCGCCAAAGCACGGGTTTGCATCAGGAGAGCCGCTTTGGTTTGACAATAAATCGCATATTCCTTCAGAGGGATTTCAGCATGAATGTCTGTAATATTAACAATCGCACCCTGCTGCTTTTTTAAATAAGGCAAGGCTGCCTGGCTGAGCTGATAGGGAACCTGTACATTCAGCTTGAACAGCGTATGCCATAAGCTTTCATCAAAGTTCTCAAAATGGTTTTTAGTAAACTGAGACGCGTTATTGACTATCAGATCCAGCCGCCCGGCCCAGTTGATAACCGGCTCAATAAGTTGCTCGCCTTTTTCCAGGCTGGATAAGTTCTGACAAAAAATCTGTGCCGAATCGGCTTGCTGCCGGTTAAAATGCAATGCCAGACTATCCGCCTCTGCCTTAGATTGATGGTAATGAATAGCCACCCGATAACCTGCCTGATGCAAGTGCCCGGCAATGACTGCGCCGATGCGTCGGGCCGCGCCAGTAATCAATGCCACTTTTCTGACTTGTTTCCTGTCCTGATTCAAGGTATGTTCCCCCTTTTGCCTGTTAATTATGAATGTCCCAACACCCTTAATCGCGCATCTCAGAAAGAATGAGGTCATTTCCTTTGCAGAATTTATGCATCTTGCCTTGTATTCACCGGAATATGGCTATTACACCTCTGCTCATCCCAAGTTCGGTGCTTCAGGTGATTTTATTACAGCCCCGGAGTTAAGTCCGCTTTTTTCACAGACCCTGGGCGAACAATGCCGGGAAATTTTAACGCATCTGGGTTCCGGTATCATCCTCGAGTTTGGAGCAGGCTCTGGGAAGCTCTGCGTCGAGCTATTGAAACAGCTGGCCAGAAAAGAGACGCTGCCAGAAACTTATTACATACTTGAAGTCAGCGGTCATTTACGCGAACGGCAGAAACAGCTTGTTCAGCAGGAAATTCCTGAGCTGGCCTCCAGGGTAGAATGGATTAGCGAATGGCCAAAGGCCTTTTCGGGGATTATTCTGGCCAATGAAGTTCTGGACGCCATGCCGGTTCATCGTTTTCTGCAAACTGACGATGGCATTTGTGAAAGCTATGTCGTCCTTGACGAGCAGGAACAATTGAAAGAAATCTTCAAACCCTGCACCAATACCCGCCTGCTAACTTATTTGAGTGAAGTCTTGCCGAAAGATTATTCTCCTTATTTATCAGAGGCTAATCTATACGTGGAAGGCTGGATTAAGCAGTGTGCCGCCAGTCTCGAGCAGGGGGTTATGCTCTTAATTGATTATGGTTTTCCTCGCGCTGAATTCTACCATCCCGATCGAAATCAGGGCACACTCATGTGCCACTATCAGCATCAGGCCCATACTAATGCTCTTGTTTACATCGGCCAACAGGATATTACTGCTCATGTGGATTTCACACAGATTGCCGAGGCGGCGATTGCAGCCGGCCTTGATGTGAGCGGCTATACCAATCAGGCTGCTTTTTTGTTGGGGAATGGTTTGCTAAGCTTACTGGAAGCGATTCAGGACGAAGGGCAGCGCTTAAGAGCCGCTCAAGCGGTCAAACAACTGATTCAACCTGGTGAAATGGGTGAATTATTTAAAGTAATTGCCCTGTCAAAGCACTATGACGGAGACTTGGCGGGCTTTCAATTACAAGATAAACGAGCGAGCTTATAAAATGAGTAAATATTTGACTACCGTCGAATTGCAGAAAGAATCCATGAAATTTTCCGCAGGACACACCACCATATTTTCGGCCACCGAAAGAGAGCCCCTGCATGGCCATATGTATGGCGTGTATCTGGCTTTAACGACCTGGGTAGAAGAAAACGGAATGACCTTTGACTACCGCTACTATAAACAACGCATCCATAATCTCTGCCGTTTTTTGAATCAAACATTTCTGATGCCCCAGTATTCGCCGTTTCTTCAGTTTTCAGAAGATGAGGAATATTATTATTTTGTGTTTAACAAGAAGAAAATACCCTTCCTGAAAGAAGACGTCACCTTAATGCCTTTAACCAATATTACGGTAGAAGAATTATCGCGCTGGTTTGTTGAGGAATTAATCAAGGAAAAAGAAGAGCTGGACAGACACCGTATTGAAAAAGTCGTTGTAAAAGTGTTTTCAGCTCCTGGCCAATCAGCAAGTCATGAGTGGCAGCGGCAACACAGGCAGGCAAATGACTGAGGTTCTCAATGTTTGTATCCCCCATACCATGCGGGATAGTTTTGACTATCTGGCCGATGGGATACAGGCAGCATCCGGCTGCAGAGTCTACGTGTCATTTCGTAATAAAATCAGGCTGGGCATCGTAACCGGTAAGTCAGACTCAAGCCTGCCGGCAGACAAATTAAAAGCCATTAGTGAATTGCTGGATGAAGAACCGATCATCGGTGACGAGATACTGAAACTTTGTCGTTGGATAAGTCAGTATTACCAATCCCCACTTTCCGAGGTGTTGCCGCTGGCCTTGCCTAAAAAGCTGCGCGACGGGAAAAACTTAAAACCCTTAACCATCAGGCCATTGCTGCCCCTGGAGGAAAATCAGGTTAAAAACCCTCTTTTGCTCAATGAAGAACAGACACTGGCGGTTAAGGAAATTCATGCACATCTTCACCATTACCATTGTTTTCTGCTTTATGGAGTAACCGGCAGCGGGAAGACCGAGGTGTATCTGCAAAGCATCAGCAAAGTGCTTGCCCAGGGGCTTCAGGTTCTGATTCTGGTACCAGAAATCGGCTTGACACCGCAATTGCTGCGTCGATTTCAGGAACGTTTTGACTATCCGATGGCCGTTATTCACTCGGGGCTTAATGAAACCGAACGAAGCAAGGCCTGGCAATTAGCTGCGGCACACCAGGTGGGGCTTGTGATTGGAACCAGAGCCGCTGTCTTTACCCCCATGCCTCGACTGGGCCTAATCATTATTGACGAGGAACACGACAGTTCATTAAAGCAAATGGAAGGTGTTCGTTATTCAGCCCGCGATACCGCTTTAATGCGTGCTCATACCGCCAATATTCCGGTTATTCTGGGTTCTGCCACCCCCAGTCTCGAAACACTTCACAATACCAGACTGGGAAAATATACGAATTTGCCTTTACATCACAAGGCACTGAATCAATCCGCTTTGCAATTTCAGGTAATTGATTTGCGAAATACTCTGCTTAATCAGGGTTTAGCCCCGGCGACCCTGCAGGCAATTAAAGAACAGCTTCAGCAAAACAATCAGGTTCTTATCTTTATCAACCGCCGCGGTTTTTCTCCTGTTTTATTCTGCCAGCTCTGTGGATGGATAGCGGATTGTCCTGGCTGCGACAGCCATCTGACCTTTCATCGGCAGATTAATCGGCTAATCTGTCATCATTGCGGCTTTAATCAATCAGCGCCTTTAGGCTGCAGGAAATGCCAGAGCCCGGGACTTTTACCTCTGGGAACAGGTACCCAACGCCTGGAAGAGTTTTTGCAGGAAGAATTTGCCGATTACCAGATTATGCGGGTAGATCGCGATGAAGTGAGTCGAAAAAACGAGCTGAGCAAGCGGCTTGAGCTAATCACCAAGGGAGAAGCCCAACTCATTGTCGGCACCCAGATGATGGCCAAGGGACATCATTTCCCTAAACTGACTTTGGTGGTTATTGCTGATGCTGATGCCGGCTTTTTCCACCCTGATTTCCGAGCTATTGAACAGTTAGGTCAGCTACTAACTCAGGTTTCGGGGCGCGCCGGCAGAGCCTCCCTTGCTGGAAAAGTGATTATTCAGACGCATGTTCCGCAAAACCCCTATCTTAATTTGCTGATTAGAGAAGGCTATAACGCGTTTGCCGATGCCTTGCTAACAGCGCGTCAGCAAGCTGCTTTGCCGCCCTTTCACTACATGGCTTTAATTCGAGCCCAGGCACGTCATCCCGATAAAGTGATGGCGGCACTTAAGGAGATGAAAAAGCGTTTGTCTGCGTCTATGATTACAGTCCTTGGCCCGGCACCTGCCCCGATGGCGCGTAAAGGACACCAGCATCGCATGCAGTTATTGCTTAAATCACCGGCGAGAAAGCCCCTGCAAAATGCGTTGACCCAATTGCGGGAATGGTTAACAATAGATAAAACACATTCCAGCGTTCGCTGGAATATTGATATTGATCCCCTGGATTTATCATGACTCAAAAAAATAAAGTACATCAGCGCATTTTTTCTATTGTCTGGGGTGATATGGACGCCTTGGGACATGTCAATAACGCACGCTATTTCGACTATTTTCAAGAAGCGCGGATTGAATGGCTGGCAACGCTGAACATTGATCTGAAACAAAATACGGGGCCTGTGGTTATTCATACCGCCTGTACCTATTTAAAGCCGGTTATTTATCCCGCCACTCTGGTGCTTGACAGCAGCATTCACAGTATTGGCCGCTCAAGCTTTGTCATTGACCATGACCTGTTTCAAAATGAGGAATTAATGGCCCAGGGCATAAGCAAAGTAGTCTGGGTGGACTATAAGCTGAATAAATCAATCCCTATTCCTGATGAAGTTCGGAACTGTTTCAGTTAATTGTGCAGGGGGGAGTTTTCGCAATTATCTGTAGGGCCCTTGACCCAACCTATATAAATAAATCCGTGGTTTTCATACCGTGGCAGTTCTCACCGGGATGTCGATTAACTCGTGTCCGTCCTCTTTTTTAAGCTGAATAAAAATAACGATCGAGGCAAAAGTCAGTAAGGACATGGCAATAAAGGTTAAATGAAAACTTCGGATGCTCAACGCCGGATCATGGCTCAGACTCGCTGAAATTCTGATTAGCAATGCCGCCGCGGCAACTCCGAAACTTTGTGCAAGCTGCTGAGTAGTACTGACAATACTGGTCGCCGCACTCATTTCTTCTGCATCCACATTCGCATAAGCCAGAGAATTCATCCCGGTATATTGCAAGGATATTAATAACCCATAAAAAAAGCTGAGCAGCGCTATCGCAATGAAGCTGGTCTGTGCATTAATGAAAGCGAACATGCCAAGTGCGATGCCTACAAGTATTGTATTGACGATTAACAGCTTTTTATACCCGAACCAGCGCAGGATATGCACCGACAAGGGTTTTACAATCAGCACACCCAAAGCCGTAGGGGCCAGTAATAATCCGGAAGTCTGAGAGTTATACCCAAGGCCAATTTGCAGTAACAGCGGTAATAAAAAGGGAAAGCCGCCGAATCCGAGCCTGGCAAACAGATTTCCCAGTATCGATACCCGAAAGGTTCGTATGCGAAAAAGTTCGATTTTTACTATGGGATGAGCCCTGTTGTAAGAATGCCAGGCGTATAAAAATAACAAACAAAACGCCAGCGGCAGGCTTAGAACGACCAGAACATGCCGCGCATCCGATTCGCTAAGAACTGACAAGCCAATGGTTAACATGGCCAGACCACTGCCAAAAAGAATAAATCCCCATTTATCCAGAGGCGGCATCGGCCGCGAAGGCATGGAAGGCAGCAGAAAAATTGCCAGAATGACCGTAAGGATACCAACTGGCGCATTAACCCAGAAAATCCAGCGCCATGAGAAATGATTGCTGATTACCCCGCCGAGCACCGGCCCCAGCATCATCCCAATCGCAGCAACCATAACCACCACACTCATCTTGCTCACCAGCTCATGACGCTCACAGGTACGCATGATGATGAGCCGGCCCACCGGCAAAGTAAGCGAACCGCCGACTCCCTGGGTAATTCTTGCAATAATGAGCTCAGGCAGGTTATCGGTAAAACCGCACCACACAGAACTGGCGGTGAAGAGCATAGCCGCCAGAATAAACACTCTTTTTGCCCCAAAACGGTCGGCTATCCAGCCACTGACCGGGATAAAAATAGCCAGACTGACCAGATAACTGATTAGAGCAATTTTTAAGTTAATCGGATTGACATTCAGACTTTTTGCAATCACCGGAATAGCCGTATTTAACACCGTGGTATCCACGGCCTCCATGAATAAGGCGAAAGAAACAATCAGGAGAATGATATTTTTTTTCATTAAGAAAAATCCGCTAAAATCCTCTTTTAAAATAGGCTCGATAAGCCTGAACGTCAACTTTAAAAGAAACACATGTCGATGAGCCAAAGCTGTTTATTCCCTTAAGACCAGTATATAATCCTTCCAGATTTAATAAGGGAGAAACAATTGATGAAAAAAATGGCTTTATTTTTATTCTGTGGTTTCACTGCATTTCAAGCTCAGGCGAATCCCAGCCTCTGCGGATATAGCGACTTTTTCCGTATAAGCGACGACAGCCGCCCTGATATTGCCATCGTTGATGCCAATACGACTCCTGAGCTTTTTATGCAGGTTCTGAGTCATTTAAGCTTTGAAATTCGTGACACTCCCGCCTGCCGCAAAGGGCGCGCCAACATTACCGTCGCAACCAACGATGGCAGAAGCTGGTGTGTGCTCCATCTTCAGGATGGGCCATTTATGATGCATCCCAAAGTTCATGCTAATTGCTCAGGCATGCGTTTTGTGGATATGTCCTATGAAGGAACCGGCAGCTTCCATTATACTATCCGTTTGGATTGAGCCTATAGCCTGCACCAGGCAGGCTATACTTTAACTATTTCCAGCATAGGGACGGGCAAGAAATAACAATGGACTTTAAAGATTATTATCAAATCATGGGCCTGGATAGAGCGGCCAGCCAGGATGAAATCAAACAAACCTATCGCAAACTGGCAAGAAAATACCATCCAGATGTCAGTAAGGAACCCGGTGCCGAAGAAAAATTCAAGGAACTGGGAGAAGCTTATGAGGTATTAAAAGATCCGGAAAAAAGAGCGAAATACGATAAATACGGTCAATACTGGAAACAGCAGAGCGAAGCCCAGCAACAATATGGCCAGGACTATGAACCCCAGTATCAGTATACTGGTCATAGTGACTTCGATCCTGCCGATTTTGAGGACTTTCTGGGTTCCATATTCGGCCGGCAAGCAAGGCGCGAGCAATCAGGCTTTTACGATCAAGGCCAGGATGTCCATGCCCAGCTGACCATCAGCCTTGAGGACAGCTACCAGGGTAGTGAAAAAATACTTCAGCTCCAGATGCCTTCGATCAATAAACAGGGGGAACTGGAGTATCAGCAACGCTCCATCCGGGTAAAAATTCCCAAAGGAATTGGCAATCAACAGCAAATTCGGCTGAAAGGCCAGGGCGGAGAGCGGGTCGCAGGCAAGCGCGGTGATCTGTATATTGAAATTCATATTGCTCCCCACCCTCTATTTCATCTGGAGAAGAGAGATATCCATCTGAAGGTCCCTATTACGCCTTGGGAAGCAGTTCTTGGTGCTAATATTGAGATACCCACACTGGGCGGCACAGTAAACATGAAAATTCCGGCTTACTCTCAGACAGGTAAAAAGATGCGTCTTAAAGGACGCGGCCTGCCAGGTAATCCGCCGGGCGACCAATACATTACTCTGGAAATCAGGATCCCGGAAACTGAAAACAGCGACATGAACAGGCTTTTCGAGCAAATGGCTAAAAGCGTTCATTTTAATCCGCGTGAAAAAATGGGAGCAGCTCATGAGCGATAAAAAGACTGGCACAATGGAATGCGAACAGCTATTTTCACTCTCTTTGCAGGAAATCAGCCATTCCTTTGGCGTTACCCGTGAGACAATCATCGAAATCGTTCAGGAAGGTATTGTTACGGTTAGTAGGAACGAAAGCAATGAGTGGCTATTTGACGATGAAGCCTTAAGACGTATCCGTACGGTTATTCGGCTCAACCAGGATTTGGGCGTTAATCTGGCGGGTGCAGGACTGGTTCTGGATCTGCTCGCTGAAATTGATCAGTTGCGTGGATTACTTTATTCACAGAAGTTATAGCCGCGGCAGCGCGTGATTTAATGGGATCCCGCGAACAAACATGCAGGTTGGGCCCTTGGGCCAACATTGAGTCCGGGAGTGGCTCAAGCGTTTGTTGGGCCAAGGGCCCAACCTACAATAATTGCTTTAAGCAGTCATTACCTGTTGCATAGCAGGAAGCGTTTCTGCGGCAAAGGGGGCAGGCCATTGAAGTCCCAATTCTGCAATCCGCCTGCCAAAGGCATCGATATACTCTTTCAGTTCAACCTGCAGAGCATCAATACTGAATACAGGACAGGCATTATCTTTGAGCATCTGATCCAGTCCGTCACGAATAGCAGCCCGCTCTTCCTCATTTTTTAACTGACCGATTTGTTTGCGAATGGTATATATCGCCCCCATCAGTTCTTTCGCGGATAAGGGTTCACGGGTTAAATCCTCAAACCAGTGAATCAGGTTATTGTATGCCCTGGAAGGAGAGGAGGAGAACCAATTGGAAAAACAGCTGCTTTTGTGGTGCTGGGCCATATATACTGTCGCATAATCATCCAGGCTATTAAAGGCACGCATGAAGTTAACTCGTCTTAAGCGTTCTGCGGCATGACTTATCGATTGATTAGCATCCTTTATTAATTGCTGCTGAGGAGAAGACAAACTTTTTTTATTAAGCAATATTTCCAAAAGGCCGGCATATTTATCAATCATGGTTGAGGCAATGGTCACATTGATCTCCAGCACCTTACGGCTATTCGGGTCTTTGGCATCCTTATTTTTAACTGCCGCCATAATTTCGGCATTGGAAAGTAATTCCTGCAGATAATCATTCATTTTACCATTAATCCCATCCTTTATCAGATTAAACACATCAGAAAGGGTAGAGGATGTGGAAGACAGAAACGAATGACCTGTTTTTTTTGTGGAATCCTGAACACGCGCCTGGGCTTTGGCAAGATCATTCACAGCGGCATTATAATGACCTCCCTGACTCATAATGCCTGCTTGCTGAGCCGATAACTGTTCATCTGCTGTGTTACCAGCCAGAATTCTGATTGCCTGTAACTGCTTCATTAAATCCATTTTTTCCGCATCTTCAAGCTTCATGACCGCCCCTTTTCGTATCCTTGAATTTAAAGTCTAGCGGGCATTTGAAAAAACAGGCAACTTTAACTCAAGGTAACCGAACCAGTCTCGGTTAAAGCAACGGACGATGAATTAGTAGCTTCTGCAGCAGCCGCCGGAGGATGATACAGAGAGGTATAAGACGCAATGCCTGGTTTTAATGCCGTTTGCCCAGTTAACAGCGTAATCCCTTGCTCAAAATTATGCGCTTTGGCGATATCAAGCGCTGTCTCACCTGCTTCGTTTTTCAAATCTATAAATTGCTGTATTGAAATCTTGTCTGAAGCTTTCTGTTTAAGCTCGAGCACCATTGAAATCAAATCAACACGCCGATTTGCAGCAGCCCAATGCAGGAAGCTGTTCCACTGAGAGTCCTGCTGTCTGATTAGGTTGAAGAACAGATCCGCAGGTAATTTGGAAAGTACAAAACGTCCCTGTGGTCGATTAAGCAGGTACATCAGCAAAGACTGAGACTCGTCCAGACTACCCCACTGCTGAATGGCAATATCGGCAAACAAGTTGACCATGATATTCCTGTGTGACTCTATATTCACTTTTTCCGGAATTGACAGAATATTAAAAATCGAGAACAAAAAGTCCAATCCTTCCCTTTTACGCGCAAGTAATTCAAAACGGGTTTTACCCAAATCGTTGTACTGCTTGAATAACTCATCCAGAGAAAAATTGTAATTAACCAAAACCGGGTTCTCTTGCAGATAATTCTGAAAGCACTTCCAGGAGCTTATGCCATCGGAATTATTTTTGTACAGATGCATGAGCAGAGGAAGACCCTTGGGCGTTCCAGTAGCCATTAAAAATGTATATAACAAATCCACAGGGATATTAATGATAAGCATATCCAGATTTTCATAGATTTCCTGAGTACTTAGTTGGTCTCTGGATAAACTAATCATTGCCTTAAGTCTTGCCTCTCTTATTACCTCATTTTGTTGATTTTGCTTTTCTTTTATTAATCCTTCTATGACCCGGATTTGCCTGTCTAATTGATTTTTATTACGCGCCCCTTGTCTGGTTAAATTTTTATCTAACAATAATTTGCGTGTATGAATTCTTTTCGCGATTTCAAGCTCGCTAATCTCTCCTGACAATTGTTCAACTTCAGGGATAAGAATCGGACCTCTCGTCGTAGAGATCTCTTGTATTTTAGTTCGTAAATACTGCACATCATATACCGGGGCATTCCCTTTTTTAGGCGCAGGGTTTTCGTAACGTGAGCAATCCAATGCGTTTAATGCGAGCTGCAGATTTAATTTTTTAGCCAGTTCCAGCGGAGTTAACCCTTCTTTATTTTTTACCTCAAATACATCCTGCTCTTCCATGACAAACCCGTCCTTTAAAGCGCTCGCTCTTGCTGCCATAATCGCTACAATAATATTCACGCGCTGATTGTTTACTGCCCAATGCAAGAGGGTATTTCCTTCTATGTCCTTGCAACATAAAGAGGGGAACAACTGGCTGCTGAATAGAATTTTGAACAGAGGACGTCCTGTCGGGTGGTTTAACAGAAACATTAATAAGCTATTCTTTCCAATCAAATCATCCCATGTATTGACAGAAGGAGCAGCAAACAGAATATCTTTAAACCGGGATAGGGTCTCTGTATCCAGCATGTCAGGAATGACCATTGAATCCCACATTTCTTTAAGAAAATCAAGGCCATGTTGTCTGAGACATAAGATTTCGAAATAGCTTTGACCCGAAATAGAATCTTTTTTAGCCAGCGCCTTTAAAGAAAAATAATGCTCCAGCTCCAGAGGATTATTTATAAAATAACGCTTCAACGCCATCCATTTATCATTCTCTTTTTTTAATCGGGAGATAAAACAATCATTGCCTCCATTTTCAGTCAGAATCAGCCATCTGAAAATAGTTTCCTGGGGGTGGTTCTTTTTAAACGTATTATCCAAAGCGCTTTCGGAAAAAGAATCAAACAGATTATTTAAATCGGTTTGAATCTTCTCTTCTATCCTGGACAATCTCGGTTTTTGTGCCATCAACTCCCGCTTTTCCTGTTGCAGTGAAGCCCATTTCTGTTTTAAAGCAGCTCCCTTTACCTCCAATGAGTTGCGCTTCTGCAAGGCTTTCAGCAATTCATCCTGATACGCAGCCTGTTCATTTGCGACGCTATCTAACTGCATTTTTATTTCTTCGAGAGAACCCGGCAAGCCAAATTTGCCTCCAGTTCCTGAATTGAAAAATTTAGGTGAACGAGCCAGCACATCTCCCGTGGGTAGAGAATCTATTCTTTGCGAAAGACTTCGAGAATTGCCCGACAAGCTGGCCGTGGTTTCTTTTGGCTCATCTTTAGGGATAGCAGCTTGTTTGCCTTTATTTCTCCTGTTCGAGCGGCGATTAGAGGTTTGTTTTTTATCTGCAACGCTTAAAGGCGCTTGCTCTTCCTGTGCCGTATCCGTCTTTTCAGAAGGTTCTTTTCCAGCCGCGACACATTCAATCATTGTTTCAACCGTCTCAGCCTCTTCCTGCTTTTCGACAGGGGGCTCTTCTTTTTTAATCAACCCCTTGTTCAGCAGGAAATCATCGTAATCCGTATAAGACCGATGCTCTTTAAGACAGTGCTCAAACGAACCGTGAGTTGAGTCTTCGAATCCATAATAATCATCCTTAGCAACCTCTAAAAGTACCTTTAAATGCTTTCAGAAAATCACTGATTAATTAGAATCCGTCAATTTCGCTTGGTAATTAAGATACGACATAATCGCTTGGTGGTAACAAATTTAGCTGTAGTAATTCTGACTTAATCTGACAATTAAAACCTCTTATCGAGGTTCCCATGGGTTTAGCAACTCTAATCCTGAATCTTCGAAATCTTTTATATTTTTTGTTACAACCACCAATCCATGAACTAAAGCTGTCGCTGCAATTAATGCATCTCTTTCTGACCGACTATCAGGTATATGAAACTTAGCGCATTGTTGTGCAACTGCACCATCTATGTTTAAAATTCGATCTGCAAAGGCAGGTAGCACATGGGCATTAAGCCACGTGCGCAAAATTGCTCCCTGAGAGGGATCTGCACGTTCCTTCTGTAAAATCCCCATTTCTATCTCAAGTATGCTAATTACTGATAAAAATAAGGATGCCGTAGATGCGGCTCTAGCCCAGGATATTACATTAATATTAGCTTTGGCACCTTTTCTTATTTCTGATACTACATTTGTATCCATTAAATACATTAATCAAACTCCTCTGTACGATAAATATTTCCTTTTAGCTTTGGTGCCTCAAAGTCTAAATCTGTAGTATCAGGCATAGCTAACAAATCAACTATTGTTTCTTTAGTTTTAGATAATTTTAAATAGTCTTCAATTGTTAAAAGGACATGAGCCGGATGTCCTCTGTCAGTAATAAAAACAGGCCCATGCGAAGAAGCCTTCTTTATTTTACTGACATCTTGATTAAATTCACGACTAGAAAAAGTGGAAATTGCCATTGCCAACCCCTTTATTTGTAGCTACATACCTACAATATAGAACAAATGTAGTTACTTGTCTACATTCTTTATACATTAATCTAACAACATTGTGAGCAATGGTTCTGACAATCCACTAACCAGACCTTTGTATTATTTTTTTGAATTAGATGGGGCACGAGAGACACACAAAAATCAACCACGGTAAGACGGATCATCGCTTCGGATAAACATTTGTGTATAATATATCCAGCCCCCTTCAATTCTTGCAATACCAATACCGGTCAGATTGTAATTCCCAAGAATATTGGCCCGATGACCTGGGCTTTCTGTCCATCGTCTGGCAACTTCTCTCGCCGGAATTTTCATATAAGCAATATTCTCAGCGCCTCCCCGACACAACTTAATTTTTTTGTACACCACATCAATCCGCTTATTAAATCCCTGATGTCCGAATGACATTTGCTTTCTTGCCATTTCCAAACTATGACGCTGGGCTTCAAGAGAAATGATCGGCACTAACTTTAAAGGAGGTCGATGGTGTTGCGCTCGATAACTGTTAATGTATTCAAGGATAGTTTGCTGAATTGCAGCATCACTTTGAACCGTTTTTGATGTCGAAGCGATTACTGAATAAGAGAACAATAAACCGAGAACCCCCGCTAGTATTTTTTTCATATTAACTCGCTACAAATGGATAAAAAATTGTCACGAGCGGAACTATCAACCAAAATGAAGAGTTTGTCTACAAAGATTTTAGCAATTGATGAGTAAAACTGGCCCTTAAGTAGAAGCCGCGGGGCAAGGTTCGGATTTTTTTGCCTTCAGCATCAAATCCATCGCATAAGGAACGTGCATTAGCAGCCTTGGGTCTAACCTGAAGATATTCACCCATGGAGGCATCAATTTCTTCAAGGCGCCCCATTCCAATCATGGTAGAATGCTCATGCCAATCGTCTGAGAGGATGCGCTCTTGCTCTTCATTAGGTGACCATAGGAACCCGCTGCCTATTCGTCTTTGCTCAAATGGAATCATAGTATCACCCTCAACCGGCACCCATAAAACCCTTTGAAGCTTCTGAAAGCATTGGGATTCTTTCCATGTTTCACGGTGAATGCTGGTTAAGGATATACTGGTCACAAAAGTGGATTCAGCAGGCTTTCCCAGTGCATTTAGAGGAATGGTCTTTAGCTCTATACCAAGATTCTCAAAATCAGGAACTGCTTTAGTGCCAGCCGTTGTCCCTAAAGCCAGTTCAATAGCTAAGCCTGTCCAGCCTTTTCTCTGGCTTTGTGTTTTCGGGATTGTACACTGTGTTAAACAGGCAAGCTGGCTCAAACTCAAACCAGCAATTTGACTACAGCGAGTCAGTAACTCGCTCTCGCTGCTTAACGCGTTTTTGCATAACGAAAGGCTCATAATCGGTTGCTTTTTCTTTTAATTCGACTGTAATCGGTGGTATGGGTGGTTTAATTCCTGCTTCCTTGAATTTCGCCATAATGGCAAAAAGAACTTTGGAGCGTATTTCAACCCGCGTGTTGAACTCAACGTTTATAAAATAACGCACTTCAAATTCAATCAGAGCTTCATCAATTTGTTTCAGAAACACCTGACAAGGCGGATCTGGAACAATTTCCGGAATTGTCGCCAGTACTTCCATAATAAGTGTTTGAACCAGACAGGGATCATCGGCGCGACTTACTTTCACAGGCACTACCGTTCGGATAATACTATCCTGATGGGTCCAATTGGTGAACGGCTTATTAAAGGTTTCAGCATTAGGTATTAATACTTCCATATTATCCCAGGAAGACACACGCATCGAACGAATACCGATATGAGCCACCTTCCCTTCATAGCCGCCCAGAGTAATCAAGTCTCCTTCCCTGACCGGCCTCTCAATTAACAGCATCAAGCCGCCTACGATATTGCTGGCGAAATCCCTTAAACCGAAACCCATTCCCACAGCCAGACCCCCGATCACCATTGACATGCCGCTAAAATCCAGGCCCAACACTCTTAGTGAGATAAAACCGCCTACCAGAATAACCGCGTATTGAGTAAAAACGGAAAGACTGTTTCTAATCCCCGCGTCACGGGCATCTCGATAGAGCCAGCGGTAGCAAAATTCCCGGGTCCATTTTGAAATCCAGGCACAAATTGAAAACAAAAGAAGAAATTCAAGCACACTGATAGCAGTGATTCGTATACCGGACAGATTAACGATGGGATACTCGCCCCATTGATAAAACTTACTGATAATTAGTGAATCCGAATGCCAGTCAAACAGTTGAAATAACACATACAAAGAAGCCATTAACAACATAATTCTTAATATTCTGTCAATGGGCTTAAGGATCACCTCAATCCACAGCCAACCATTTCTTAAACTGGAGATCATCCATTCCGACAACAACTCCAGCGCATCAAACATCAGCCCTCGGAGAAGTACATACCCGGTGATGATCATCAGGATCTGCACCTGATAGATACTCATTGTCCAGGCCAGATTGATATAACCAATAAGGCCCAGAGAAGCAGTGGTAAAGACAGTAAATGGTATTAATACCTCAAGCAATACAATGGCATGTCTCAGATATCTCTTCTTCGACTTTAATAAAGGATGGAGTAAATGCGAAATAAAATCCTTGCTCTTCCAGATCACAAGAGATACCGCTAACAAAAATAGCATGAACAGGCGGTTGAATATATCCTGAATCAAGATTGCCAGCGGCAGTTGATGACTAAATACCATCAGAGCAGTAGTCCATCCTCCAGCCATGAGCAGCCATTTGAAGCGATAGTACAAGCGCACGTCTTTGCCCGAAGAATCACTGATCCGCTCCAGAAGGGATCGTCTGGCGATTAAAATAAGAGTCCGGAAAGTCAGCCAGACCAGTAACAGATTGAACAGCATCTGGTAGTTTGAAAACGGAACATAATTGCCATAAAGAAGCACAAACAGAATGGCAGACACCGTCAGATGCGGTAAGTTTTTCTCAAACAGGTTTAGAACTCCGTCATAGAGATGACCTGACAAACGAGAGCGCTCTTTATCATTGTTTCGTTTCAATACCCTGCCCAGTGCCAGAGCGCTGACGAGAATAACACATACACCCATCCACAACAGCGCGGCAGGAAAAGTATCCTGCCATAGATAGTTATCCCTGGCCTTAAATGCAAGCGACTTGCAATAATTGTAAAATTGGGTAGGAATATGCGCCAGTTGTTTAAAAATCTCAGGCCAGCTGTCAATACGGTACTCAGACAAACTTTGCCTGACCGCCAATTGCTTTTTAAGTTCCTGCTGATGATTTTCGAGATCCTCCTGAAGCGTTTCCTCCTGAATAGAGATACCGGCAATTCTTGCATTAACTACTCGCAGTAATGAATTAAACTGCTGCTTTAAGTTGGAATCATTAAGATGAGGAAGTTCATTTTTTAACATGACAACCATTTTCTTAAGCGACTGCTCCATTTCAGATAACTGACTGATCATATTTTTATATATTTCAGTCACTGTTTGCAGGGTGCGAATATCAGGACTTTTCAGCAGCAGGAAATCAGCTCTTGCCAATTTACCCTGCAGATTTAATTCCGCAATTTTGTGCTGAGTCAGGTTAATGACCTGATTATTCAGAAGCAATCGCGCTTCAAGGCCATAGGTTGCTTTGAAATTACTGCTGCTTTTAATATCTTGCTGTAATTTTAAACTGTTTTGAAAAAGCTTTTGCAAAGAATCATTCAGCTTATCTTCCTGAGCATGGAGATTGGTAAGCTGGTCATTCATCTGTTCTTTTGATTTCCATAGCTCCAACTGGTCTTTCTGAACCTGCAAAATCTCCTGATAACGTCTGGCGAGTTTTAAATTTTCATTAATCAGATCAATAGTTTTTTTATTGATATCATTTAATGTATTGATTTTTTCAATCTTTTCCTGAGAACTGATTTGCGGAAGCTGGCTTGATGGGAATTGCTGTAATTGTTTCAAGCGTTGGCTAAAATCAGCCTGAAGCTTTTTCTGGTTTATCAGAAAACTTTCAAGACTGGTAATTTTGGCTTTATTTAATGCGATGGTTGCATTATTTTCCTGCAGTCTTTTTTGATATTCATCCTGGTTACCTGGCGGCGGCAGTGTTTTTACTTCGCCAATAGCAAGGGTTAAGCTATTTTTTTCCTGAGTTAGATACTCAATGAGCTGACTGCTGCCGTTGCTATTCGCAAAACTTAAGGCAGAACAAGCTAGCAAAATACCAGTAATGAACAAGATTAGAGTTTTTTTCACTTTCTTCTTATCAATAAAGTCAATTTTCTCACTGCAAATTGACAAGTTAATTCAAAATTGTACCACATTGTTCTTAATGTTGCCAATTAAGTTTGATTTCGCGACCTGCTAAAGCTCGGATAACAGCTTTTAATCTCTCTTCCCTTAAAGTCCTCTCTCCCCTCAGGGGAGAGAGTTAGAAGGAGGGGTTAAAATCAACCCTCACCCTAGCCCTCTCCCAAACTTGGGAGAGGGGATTTTCTCTTAGGTTTACGCCCACGCCGGCGCAGGAATAAGAAAAAATTCCTTAACTTAATGGCAATGGGAGTTAGGAAGAGGGGCTAAAATCAGCTCTCACTTTTTCACTTCGCTTTCGCCGTTGGAGCAAGCCGAATTCCTAATTCATTCAATTGCATTTCATTCACCGGCGTTGGTGCGTTAGTCAGCAAACAGGAAGCTGATTGCGTTTTAGGAAAGGCAATCACATCACGAATGGAAGTCGAATCAGTCAATAGCATGGCCAGGCGGTCAATTCCCAGGGCAATTCCACCATGCGGAGGACAGCCGTATTGAAGTGCATCGAGTAAAAAGCCAAATTTCTCCTGGGCCTCCTGCTCATCAATGCCCAATAATCTGAACACAGCCTGTTGGAAATCATACTGATGAATACGAATGGATCCGCCGCCTATCTCGTAGCCATTGATCACAATATCATAAGCCTTGGCAAGCACTTGCTCAGGGTTATTCTTCATCATCTCAATATCCAGCTGTTGTGGTGAGGTGAAGGGATGATGCATCGATTGCAGACGGTTTTCTTTTTCATCCATTTCAAACATGGGCCAGTCAGTAACCCATAACAACTGCCAGCCAGGCTGCACCAATTGTCTGTCATGACCCAGACGCACCCTCAAGGCGCCCATTGATTCATTAACGACTTTATTTGAGCCGGCACCGAAAAAGACCACATCGCCAGTTTGTGCCTGAACCCGGTCGAGAACCGCATTGACAATAGACTCATTTAAAAACTTGAGGATTGGCGACTGAAGCCCTTCATAGCCGAGGCTTCGATCATTGACTTTGATGTAAGCAAGCCCTTTGGCGCCATAAATGCCTACGAAATCCGCATAACCATCCAGCTCTTTTCGGGTGAGCTCACAACCCCGCGGTAATTTCATAGCAACTACACGCGATTTTGGATTCTCAGCGGCCTCAGCAAAAACCTTGAACTCACAGCCCTTAACCAAATCCTCAATATCGATTAACTCTAAAGGAATACGCAAATCAGGTTTATCGCTGCCAAAACGGCGCATGGCTTCAGCAAAACTCATTCTGGGCAGTGTCTCGGGTAACTCAACCTGTAACAAATCCTTGAATACTTTTTTCAACATTCCTTCAATGAGAGCCTGGATAGTGGACTCATCAATGAATGACATTTCAATATCAAGCTGGGTAAACTCAGGTTGACGATCTGCTCGCAGATCTTCGTCCCGGAAGCAGCGTACAATCTGGTAATAACGATCGAAGCCGGACATCATCAGCAGCTGCTTAAATAATTGCGGCGACTGGGGTAAGGCATAGAACTGACCGGGATGTACTCTTGATGGCACCAGATAATCCCTGGCCCCTTCCGGCGTTGC
Source organism: Legionella sp. 16cNR16C (assembly GCF_021297775.1). NCBI lineage: Bacteria > Pseudomonadati > Pseudomonadota > Gammaproteobacteria > Legionellales > Legionellaceae > Legionella > Legionella sp. 16cNR16C. The sequence goes on along the minus strand of NZ_JAJTMX010000002.1, from coordinate 1,043,465 downwards.
CTTGGTCAGCATGGGCGTTTCAATATCAATAAAATTCTGTTCGTTTAAATAATCACGAATCGCACGATTCATTTTATGTCGGATAATCAGATTGTCCTGCATATCCTGACGGCGTAAATCAATATAACGGTAACGATAGCGTAGATCTTCATTAACCACCTGAAATTCATCAGGCAGGAAAGGAGGAGTCTCGGACTGATTCAGAATTTGTAATTCAGTTCCCAGAATCTCAATTCGTCCAGTCAGCATTTTATCATTTACCATCCCGGATGGACGATTACGAAGCTTACCCTTGAGCTGCACTACGAATTCATGCCGTAATTTTTCCGCAACCTGAAACACATCAGAAAGTTCTGGCTCATAAACCACCTGAACAAGACCGGAGCGATCTCGCACATCAAGAAAGATCACTCCCCCATGATCGCGTCGATTATGAATCCAGCCACAAATTGCAACAGTTTCCCCAATCATTGTTTCATTTACTTCAGTGCAATAATGTGAACGCATAGGAGCCGCCTATCTATAACTATTGTTTAACAAAGTCAGCAGTCGAAGACTGCATAACGCCAAGAGAAATGATGTATTTTAATGCTTCATCGACACTCATTTGAAGCTCAATCACTTCTTTTTTAGGAACCAGAACCAGAAAACCAGATGTGGGATTCGGTGTGGTTGGAATAAATAAAGAAAGCATGTCCTGCCCGCAATGGGCGGTTAGCTCATCCGTTGTCGAGCCGGTCAGAAACGCAAGACTCCACAATCCTTTCCTGGGATACTCAACTAACATGACCTTCCTGAACGCCTGGCTGTTGCTGGCAAAAATAGCCTGAATGACTTGTTTTGCGGCGGTATAAACCGAACGAACCAGAGGGATACGAGCCAGAACGGCTTCACCCCAGCCCACCAGACGCTGTCCAAAAAAGTTCGTGGCAATGATCCCGGTAACAATCAGAACCACCAGAGACAAAATTACACCGAGGCCCGGAATCCTCATCCCAATCAGGGTTTCGGGTTGATAGGCCTGCGGCAGCAGAGCAATGGTGCTATCGAGCAGCTCGATTAGGAATCGAAGTATTACCAGGGTTACCAGAATGGGTAACCATACAACTAAGCCCGCAAGAATAAAGCTGCGCAGGGATTTGGATTTCAATCAGATTCACCCTTTACCTTAGTGCTTTCTGTTGTGGTTCCAGACGAGCCTTCAGAGGACGACTCTTTTTTCTGTGCCGGCTTATTTTTATTCTTGAAATCAGTAACATACCAGCCACTGCCTTTCAGCTGAAATCCTGCTGCGGATATAAGCCTTACAGCGGTATCCTCAAAACATTGAGGACATTGCCTGATTGGGGTATCACTTATTTTTTGCATCAAATCAAAATGATGATGGCAACTTGTACATTCATACTCATAAATTGGCATCATACGCTCCATTAAAATCGGTGTGCCTCGGAAAATGGAAATGACCACTCCCCTTTAATCATATATTTTAACCCATAGCTGTAATCATGGGCTCCCGTATCTTTACAATTATAACGGACTAGAGCCTGAACAGACAATCAGATCATATCTTTATTTCCATCCAATAGAAGACCTTTGTGATAATCAGTCCGGCCCAGGTACGGCATTTGCAGACGCTCTTTTAAGGTAGTGATGTTTTTTTCAATTTCAAGCATCTCTGGATCCAGGATATTCGCAATCCAACCAGCGACAGGACAATGATTGGAACGCAGGACGGAATCCGTTAACAGTGCATGATTGAGACAACCTAATTTCAAGCCGACCACAAGAATAACCGGTATGTTCATTAATCGGATTAGATCAATCCAGGACTCCTGTTCATTCAGTGGAACGAATAGCCCGCCAGCCCCTTCAATTAAAAGATAGTCAAAAAGAGTATATTCTTTTTTTTTACAGAAGTTTGCAATCTTTTCGGCGGTCAGAATAACATTTTCAGCGCCGGCCGCCAAATGAGGAGAAACTGGCGAAGCAAAATGCCAGCCATTAATTGGTATTTCAGACTTTAGGTTATGCTCCTTAAGCCTTACTAAATCGCTGTATACCTCACAGCCATTTTCAAGTACCCGGCCTGAAACCACCGGTTTCAAAGCCAGCGCCGATTTATCGCGGTCATGCAGATAATCTAACAGCTGGCAGGTCACATAGGTTTTACCACAATCAGTATCCGTTCCGGTGATGAAATAAGACTTCATTGAATGAAATCCTCCAATATATAAATAAATTCTTCCTGCTGCGACAAAAATGGCATATGGGCTGATTTTTTAAAAAGATGATAATTAAACTGCGGATAATGTGTCTGCATAGCCTCAAGAACAGCAAAGGGAGTAATGGAGTCAAGTCGCCCAAAGCAATACGCTATCGAAAAATTGGCCGATGCCAGCGGCTTTCGTAAATCCCATGATTCCAGGATCTGAAGCCCTGCCCTCAAAGCAGTCGTTGCCGGCAAAGTCTCCGGTAAAACGCTGCTCTTACGCCGAGCCTGCAGGACTACAAAATCCTCCAGTGTCTCTCTAGGCTGAGTTTCGAGGTTTGCAAGAAATTTTTCTAAAACCTGTGGATTTACGCCGGGCCAATCTTCTTTCTTTATGAAACAAGGCGATGCGGCGATATTTATTAAATGGCTCACCCGTCCTGATTCAAGCGCCAGACGGGTCGCGTATAATCCTCCCAGAGACCACCCTGCTATAGCAAACTTCTGGGGTAAATGTTCAAGCAACATTTGCTGAAACTCATCCCATGACATGAGACTGGTATGGCCAAAACCGGGTAAGTCCACCAGAAAAATCCTGTACTTATCTTGTAACAAAGCAGCCGTTGAAGTCCAAACGCGATGATCAAAACCCCAGCCATGAAAAAAAACCAGAGCGCGATTTTTTGGATTACCGATTGTATTAATATTGATTTTCATAGAATTCATGTAAACAGGCGAATAAATAATCAATGTCTTCCTGACGATGACTGGCGTTTAACACAATGCGTAAGCCAGTTTCCTTGCGTGATACGGTAGGCTGTCGCATTGATAAGGCTATTATTTTACGCTCAAGCAAGCGCGCAGCAAAGGAAGCTGCCAATTCGGGACAGCCCAGTTGCAATTGCTGAATTGGCGTTCCTGAATCTCGCCAGCATAAAGGCGACTTACTGATTTGACTTCGGAAGTAGTCTACTAATAACCGAATATAAATACGCTTGTCATTGGATTTGCTGACTGCTTCCAGTGAGTGTAAAAGACCATATGCCATTGCCGGACTGATGGCCGTGGAATAAATTGTGGAGCGGCCTGAATGAAACAAAGCATCAATCCATTCATGGCGTCCAACAACAACCGCGCCCTGAGCGCCCATGGCTTTTCCAAAGGGAATAATTCGTAAGGCAATATCTTTTTGACTCAAACCATAAAATGCTGAGGCTCCCCGCCCTTTATCTTCCAGAACGCCAAATGAATGAGCCTCATCAATTATACATTCATAACTGTGTGCCAGAGCATCTTGAGCAACTTGTTTTAAGTCAGGTTGTTGCCCGCTCATGCTGAAGATGCCTTCGGAAATAATGACTCCGCCGGTACTGATTCCGTTTAGCTTGTTGAGTAAGTCTCTCCTGCTATTGTGCAAAAATCGACTATAGCTGACACCAGAATACTTAATACCATCATAAAATGACGCATGAACTCCCTTATCAATAAGCAAATGAGTATCCAGTTTTGCAAGCATTGAAACCACTGCCAGATTGGCCGCATAACCTGAACTGAATAGCAATGCAGAATCCACTTGCATAAACTGGCAAAATTCATACTCAAGCATTTTATGCGTCGGATGATAGCCGCAAACCGCCTGAGAAGCGCCGCTTCCAGCAGGGTATCGTTCAAACCCCCTCAGAAACGCCTCTCTCACTTGCTTATCGGTGGTTAAATTTAAATAATCATTTGAACTGAAATTGCAAAATCCGCTTTGCTCAAACAAATGCCGGCTGCGATATAATCCTTTCGTTTTGATCTCATCCAGATAAAGACTGATCTTTTGCTTCATGCAAGACTGGTTTCCAGGCCCAGCTTCTCAAACAATTGTTTATCTCTGGCCCTCTGCGGGTTTTCCTCAGTAAGTAATTTATCGCCAGCAAAAACCGAGTTAGCTCCGGCAAAATAGCATAAAGCCTGAAGCTCGTCGCTCATTGCAGTTCTTCCAGCCGTCAATCGAATCATACTAGCAGGCATCAGCAGTCTAGCTGTTGCAATAGTACGAACCAATTCAATACCTTCAGCAGGATTGGCTTTAGCAAGAGGAGTTCCTTCGACCGGGATTAAGCGATTGATGGGCACACTCTCAGGCGGAATTTCCATATTTGCCAGCGTCATCAAAAATTCAATACGGTCTTCCCTGGTCTCTCCCAGGCCAAGAATACCGCCGCAACATACATTAATCCCGGCATCGCGCACATGCTTGAGCGTCTGTAAACGATCGTCGAAGGTTCGGGTTGTTGCCACTTTATTATAATAAGAGGGTGACGTATCAATGTTATGATTGTAATAATCCAGCCCAGCGTCTTTCAGAAAGGACGCCTGCTGTTCAGTTAACATTCCCAGCGTCATACAGGTTTCCATCCCCAATGCCTTTACTTCCTCAATCATCGTTTTCAATTGGGGAAGCGCTTTCTCTGGAGGGCAACGCCAGGCAGCCCCCATACAAAATCGTTTGGCACCGCCCTCCCTGGCTTCTCTGGCTGCCTGAAGCACCTGCTCCAGATTCATCAGCTTTTCTTTCTCAACATGTGTTTTATAATGACCACTTTGGGAGCAATAACCACAATCTTCAGGGCAGGCACCTGTTTTAATACTCAGTAAAGTAGCTACTTGTAATTGATTTGCCGGATGATGCTGGCGATGAGTCTGATGCGCCGTAAAAATCAAATCATTAAAAGGCTGGGAGTAGATAGCGGCCACCTCTTCCAGGCCCCAGCCGGCTTCCGGTCTGATCATTTAATACCTCGCTTTTATTATTTTTCAGTGCCCTGGAGTGAGCCCATTAAATTAAAATTTTATTATCAATCGCAGCATGATAAAGTGTTTGCCCTTATTGTCAACCTGTGATTTTAAAATGGTTAACATAGACTGTATCGATAAAGATTTACGACACATTTGGCATCCATGCATGCAAATGAAAGACTTTGAACAATCGAGGCCTGTAGTGGTGAATAAAGCCAGGGGAAGTTATCTTTATACTGATCAGGGCGTATTGATTGATGCGATTTCCAGCTGGTGGTGTAAATCCCTGGGGCATGGGCATCCCGCTATACAATCTGCCATTAAAGACCAACTAAAACAGTTTGAGCAGGTAATTGCTGCCAATACCACACATACAGCCCTTGCCGAGTTGGGTGAACATCTGGCATTTCTAAGTGGAAAGCAGCATTCATTTTTTGCCAGTGACGGTAGTTCCGCTGTGGAAATCGCACTTAAGCTTGCCTTACATGCCTCTCAATTAAAAGGGAGCCCTGAAAAGCGTGACTTTATCGCTTTAAAAAATGCCTATCATGGCGAAACATTGGGCGCTTTAAGCGTTAGCGATCTTGGTATTTACAAACAGCCCTATGAAAGCATTGGTCCGCGCTGTCACTTTATTCAGTCGATACCTTATGTTAACAGCTCCAACGATCCCCTGTGGACTGACTGCAGCGGTTATTGGGATAAAACTCTTGATTCTCTGGAATCATTAAAATCGACTGCCTGTGCGATAATCGTAGAGCCGATTATTCAGGGGGCTGGCGGCATGCTCTGCTATAGTGCTGATTTTTTGCTCAAACTGGCGCAATGGGCAAAAGCGAATGACATCTACCTTATTGTCGATGAAATTATGACTGGAATGTGCCGCACAGGCGAATGGTTTGCTTTTCAGCATGCCGGAATTCAACCCGATATGATTTGCCTTTCCAAAGGCTTAACCGGGGGAACCATTCCCCTGAGCTGCGTACTGATTGATCATGAGATTTATCAATTATTTTACCATGACTATGAAAAAGGCCGCTCCTTTCTCCATTCGCATACCCATAGTGCAAATGCAATCGGTGTTGCCGCGGCCTTGGCTGCCATCAAAACCATGCAGCTTGAAAATACAGAACAGCAAGCTACCCGACTGGGGCATATGATGCATTCCCTTTTTAAAGAGATCGCAGATAAAACTGATAAATTACACAATGTTCGCTCAATTGGTGCGATGGTAGCAGCTGAACTTGTTCCCAATCCCAAACACAGTCGAACAGGTTTTTATTTTTATCAGCAGGCATTAAAACAAGGAGCATTATTGAGACCAATGGGTGATACCATTTATTGGCTTCCCCCTTTGAACAGCGACAACGAAACCATTGTTAAATTGGCCGAAATCACATTAAACTCTATCTATGCTACCTATCGCTGAACTGTAATTAACAGAGTCCAATGAACGCTGCTCAACATCGCTATAATAACCTGTTTACCCGGTTCACTATTTTGTGGCTTGTATTTACGCTCATTATTTTAATTGGCACATTTTATTATCATTGGCAGCAACTGCATATCCAGCATCAAAACAAATTAATGGCCGAAGCCAATAAAATAAGCCAGGAATTTGATGATTTTATCTCTATTAATCTGGAAATATTTGGGTATATGGGAAGTCCGCGCGATCTTTGCCAGAAACTATCGCCAAAACTTCACCAGGAACTTTTCAACAACCCCTTAATATCAGCACTGCTAATCTCTGATAATAGAAATCAGTTATTGTGTTCAACCATTAAGGAACCCATTACCCTTCCTGAATTCAGTCAATATAACCCTTCATTCTCGGGTCCTTACAAGTTTGGTAAAGGGATGGCCGAATCATTTTTGGTACAGAAGCGGCTTAATGATTATACCATTGGTCTACTCCTGCTCGAAACTGTGGTAAACAATTTCATTGAGGAGCGTAATCACAATTTTTCAGGAATTAATATATTCGATAAGGAGTCCAGACGAATATTATCCAGAATTGGTACGCAAAATCATTCTTTAATTCATATACAAAGAAAGCTAAAAAACGCTGGTAATATTCATCTTGATTTTTTTGCAAAACAAGCTCAGATAAGCAATTACTTTGTAATGAAAGAAGTCATTCTAAATCTGAGTCTTCTCCTTTTATCTCTTCTTTTTTATTTATACTTCTCTCATCTGATAAGCCATCGTCTCTCATTGAAGTATGCTATCAACAATGCAATTCGTTCACAGCATTTTCATCCGGTTTACCAGCCTATCTGGAACTCTAATGAAAATAAATTTTTAGGAGCAGAAGTACTGATTCGCTGGGAGACTGCGGAGCAGGAAATTATCATGCCAGACCTGTTCATTGAAGAAGCCGAGCGATCGGGCTTAATTATCCCATTGACCTGGCAGCTAATTGAACATACTCTCCATGAGACAGGCGAACTATTAGTAACTTATCCTGATTTTCACCTGGCATTTAATCTTTCTGCCCGTCATTTCAGACATCCTTCTTTCTTTTCAGAATTCTATGAACTATGTCAGTCAAAAGCTATTCGTCCGGAACAAGTTATTCTTGAATTAACAGAAAGAGACTTTTTAGATAAAGATAATCCACAAATTATCAGACAGATGCAGGAGTTAAAGAAACTGGGATTCTCTATTGCTATTGATGATTTTGGCACGGGACATGCGAGTATCAATTATCTGCAGCATTTTCCTTTTAATTATCTTAAAATTGACAAATTATTTATTCAGGCGATTGGTACAGGCGCCGTAACTGAAAGTTTAAACCAAGCGATTATTGACCTGGCCAATACCTTAAAACTATCCATAATTGCCGAAGGTGTTGAAACGAAAAAACAATACGATTATCTATTAGATAAAGGAGTATACTGGATGCAGGGCTGGTATTTCGCCAAAGCCATGAATCGGGATGAACTTCTTGATCTGATCCGTTATAAGGCTAGATGATGATAAAAATATACAATGCTTCAATTCTTGTGCTTCTTTTTATATTGAGTCCTTTTGCTTTCAGCCAGCCAGGGAATACAGAAGAAAACTGGAAATGCCGTGTTTATGATCAAACAAAAAAAGAATGGCTGGCCGTTAGCAATTATGAATTGACCGCATTAAACAAGGCATTTGATTCCTGTAAAAAGGAAAGCCAGTTCCCGCTGACTTGTAAAGCGACACGCGCTAACTGCGATGGTTTTGCCGATGGGCATTCGCTAAGCCCTTTGTGGCAGTGCACAGCACTCGATGATGAAGCGCAAGCCTGGTTAAGTATTTATTATCGACATCGTGATGACGCGGTATTTTCTGCAAAAGACTATTGTCGAAATCATAGTAAAGTTCCGGAAACCTGTTATGTTAATTTGTTAACTTGCAGAAATATTAATCAGCAATATTGATTGAGGGCTGCTATGTTTACCATTGGCTTGACCGGGAATATTGCCAGCGGCAAATCAACCGTTATAAATCTGTTTAAATCACTGGGCGCTAATATTATTATTGCCGATGATATCGCTCGTGAATTAACCCAAAGCGGCTCTCCCGTTTTAGAAACTATCAAGGCTCATTTCGGCCCTTCGGTAATCGCGGCCGGCAATGAATTGAATCGGGCCGCATTACGAAGGATAATATTTGACGATGCAAAAGAGAGGCTTTGGCTGGAAGCCTTGCTCCATCCTCTGATTCAAAAAACAATCGGAGAGCGTGTAGCCGGGCATAATTCAACCACTTACAGCGTTATTGAAATCCCCTTATTAAAGGATCGGAATAACTATCCCTATCTGGATCGAATATTAGCACTAATAGCAAATGAAGAGGTGCAAATTGCCCGAGTCATTGCCCGGGATCACTGTGATGTAGCCCAGGCAAAAAAAATTATTGCGTCTCAACCCAGTATCGAGGAGCGAAAAGCCATTGCAGATGATTTACTGATAAACGATGGGAATCTGGATGAATTAACAAATAATATCAAAAATTTGCATGAGAAGTATTTACAATTGGCCATGCTAAAGCGATCATAAATCTTTAATCCGATTTTAGCCCCATTGAGCCGGCTAAGGATAGCATTCTAAATGCAGCAAGAAACAATTACATTTCAACTGGCGACTCATTCCTTGCCCAAAATTGCCTTGCGTCTTGAATGCCTGCATCAGATTATAAAAGAGGCTTGTGCCGAATATCATCCCGTTATTCATCATTATGCCTTGCAAAAGCTTATCGAAACCGTTCAACTGATTCAAAAACCTGAGTTAAAAAGCCGCTTTCTAAAAGAGTTAATGCGCATAGAACATAGCGTTAACAGAAGCAATGCGCTCTCTCCCGAACTATATGCCCGTTTATTTACCCAAATTCAGATTTTATCGAATACCATCGGACGTTTTGGAGATGATATTCATCAGGATCCTTTTCTCAATGCAATCCGTACCGCCCAATCCAGCCAGCATCTTGACTGTGAGGCGCATCCTCCTCAATTAATATTATGGATGGAATCTTACCCAGAGTTCAGACAGAGTCAGTTGAGCCAATGGCTTGGATCCCTGCGTCTTTTACATGATACCGTCAGTATCTACCTGAGTTTATTGAGAAACAGCGCTGACTATTTTCAGATTAGCCTGAATAATGGATTTTATCAGCAACAATTACCGCCCCGCTCTTCCTGTCATCTCATTTTGCTGCGTATGGAAAAAGCCTCCGGAATGGTTCCCAAAATGCAGCTCGGACATCATGGTTTGAGTTTAAGCTTATGTGAAATGAGTACTATGCGCGAGATTAGAGATAGCAATGCGAAGCTCGATATTGCGATTTGCCAGCTTTAATTTCACCAGTCGACAAGCAGGAATTTTTTACACCCTTCTTTCAGGGCTTTTATTTGGGCTATTAGGTTATTTTGGGATGAGCCTTATCAATGCTCAGCTTTCCGTTTATAACACTCAATTCTGGCGATTTTTATTATCGGCAATCTGTCTCTCGCTCATGCTATTACCTTCTTTAAATAAAACATGTATTGCAAAAATTGAATTATTCAAGCTTTTTTTATGCGGCAGTTTTTTTTACAGTAGCTGCGCGATTTTTTATTTTCAGGCCAGCAAGCATATTGGTTCGGGTTTAGCGATGATTATTTTCTATACTTATCCAGTGATGGTAATGATCACGAATAAAATGGTTTTTCGCATTTCCATCAGTAAACTATATTATCCCGTGCTGTTAATGATTGGCTGCGGATTAATTTTATTAACTCATGGCAGCATCAATGGAAATTTGGATTTATCAGGTATTTTGTTTAGTCTGATTGCGGCATTTTTATATGCTCTGTACATCATTTGCGGCAAAAAAAGCCCAGTCCCCGCTTTACCTGCCAGTCTGATGCTGTGTTTAGGCTGTTTACCGACTTGTTTTTTAGCCGCCTGGCTGGATCAATCGTTCTCAGTTCCCAACGGTTTTCACAACTGGATAAATTTGCTTGGACTAAGTATTCTTTGTACCGCCCTTCCCATAATGTGTTTGTTGAAAGGATTACAGTATCTTAATACTGTTCAAGCTTCTATTCTCTCAGTTCTTGAACCCATTTTTGTTTTACTGTTTGGAATGCTTCTTTTGGGAGAGCAAATCAATTTAATTCAGATGGCAGGGGTAATCGTGCTGCTAGGCGGTGCCTTCTTATCCCTGCTTTTTTGATGATAATAAGAAATCCCGCCTTCTGCGGGAAAATTACTGTTTTACATACTGAGATAAGGCTGACTTTTTTCACATTGCAGGCCGGCGGCTTGTTCCTGCTTTTCTAAAATAAAACCAATGTAAATAGCTAAAGCCGGTCCTTGGCTAATACTTGCCGCTGCAATAACCAAATCACTGATACTATTAAGCGGTTCCCCATGCAAGCTTTTTTGTTGATTAAAGAAGTCAATAGCACGCTCCCTGATGCCTCCGGAATTTGTCAAAGCGGAAATGCCTCGACTGGTTTGCCTTGCTTGAAAATACTCTTTCAAAACAGCATGGGCCTTTTCTACTTCACTGCCGTTTGTCTTATCCCAAATGTTACCAAGAGTTAATTCGATGCTCATATTAGCTCCATTAGATACTGTGCGATATAATATATCACAAGTTGATTCTTTTATATACATCATCTCTGGTTATACCTCTTCATAATATAATTGCCTGCGCGTACTGGTGAGGGAAAAATCATTTGAATTGATATAAAACAGTTGCTAGAATTTCGCTCAAAACAAGGAGTAAGTTATGACAATCAATAAAAAAAATAATTCCAATCCCAACCAATTTTTTACTCGCATTCCTGAAAATATTCTTGACGATAAAATTCCTACTATGAGAAGTGTGCTTATTTTTAATCGCCCTGAAGAAATAAAGGAAGATGAGGAAAAAATCAGTTCCTCAAATGGATATGGCAGACCAGGGCTATAGATGATGAATGCCTATCATCTTCCCTTTGAGCAGATTAGCGCTGTTCCTCAAAGGAATATGTCCAGCATTCTGCATGAAGCCTATAAACATCGGTTTATTCACAGTCTGATCAAACTGATAAATTATGCCCAACAGGTTCTGGATAAAGATTATTCTGCGCTAATCGCTCGCCTCGACCAACTAGAGCCTGAGAGCAAAAACTATATTTCTCCCTGGCTTTATGCCCAATATTTCTGGCTTTTGGAAGCGATGCGAAGCGATTCTGTATTGGAAGTAAATCGAATTATTCGCGATATTATTTTTAACACACAGTGGATTATTACTGAAACTCAGGTTTCTTTGGGATTACAGGAAGATTGGGAAAAAAAGATCTTTGCCGAGGAAGTCAACATTGCCTTTGGTTCAGATCCATTAAATGCTTATACCCCCCCACAAAGTGAATTATTTGAATTCCAAAACCAGATCTCAAATGCACTGCAACTCATTAAATCAGCAGATAATTGCTTTATGGAAGAAATTGAGACGTTTGTATCTGCTGTTTATCTGGTAAAAAGCGATGTGCAAATTGTCGGCGCGACTTCCCCAAAGTTTTTTGGAGCGATTTATTTGTCTCTGCCTGATGGAAATACCTCAGAATTTTCTAATCTTTTGTTAATTGAGCATCTTGTTCATGAAACATCTCATTTATTCCTTAATAGCGTTCTTACCCATGATCCACTGATTTTAAACGAGGAGGATGAACACTATATTTCTCCAATTCGCAGTGATTTAAGGCCGATGCTGGGTATTTATCATACAAGCTTTGTATTAAGCCGTGTCATCAGAATTTTTAAAAAGTTAAAAAGTTTAGATTTGCATGACAATCAGTCGCTTGAAGCAGCTATTAAAAATTTATCAGATAAATATCATCAGGCATTCGCTACCGCGAATGCAGAAGGAATTCATACCGAGCTTGGAAAACAGATTTTACTATCCACCCAGGAATGCGCACTGGTTTGATATCAATACAGTCCCCACTGGTTGTGGGGACAACACAAGTTACAGGCTTAGATATAATACTGATCCACAGTATTAGGCCATGTTGCCATATCAGGCCAGTTGTCTTTATCAAAGCCGTATTCACGTTTTAATTTGGATTTATCCACATTTAAAATGAAGCACTCTTCGTCTTTATTGTAGCTGATGCTTTTCCAGGGGAAGGCATAATACTCTTCACCAAGCCCCATGAATCCACCAAAGCCAAGAACGACATATCTTGCTTGTCCACTAAATTTATCGAGCACGATTTCTTTTACTTCACCGAGATCCTCAAGAGCTGGTGATTTAACATCGACACCAATGACATCGTCGGTTCTTACAACCATTTCAGAATGATTATCCATAATAAATACTCCCTTATTATCTTAATTTTAAATAGCCAAACAGAGTAAAACACTGTAATGAAAACAGAGTGAGGGAACAATCCCTCGATTGGAGTAACTTGGAGTAAATTGATACTTAACTGCCTTTTTAATTTAGCTGATAGCGGGAAAAATGCAAGGAGTTTTAAGCAAACTCCCAGCTTAAACCCAGTTTGAATTGCTCAAGTTTGGGCTTAAATGCCGTTCGATAAGTCACAAACTGCAGACCTGTCGATGATTTAACCTGCGAACTATTGCTAAAATTATTCAAGGAATTGTAATCCCATTCCAGGCGCAGATGCAGCTGATTTATAATTTGTATTTGCGTTCCAATACCTAATTGTAATCCTTCCTTATCCTGGTCTGAAGCAAAGCTCCCGGCAAAGAAACCGAGAGAGCCTGTCTGAATAATATGACCACTAAGTTGAATATTGTCTTTAATCCACCCTAATCGTCCATATAGAAGAACAGCGTCTGTAATGTAATATCCTGGTTTAAGGGCAAGCCCGTATTGCCATCGCTGTTTATATTTACCACTTAATTCACGAGTATAAAGACTATTCGACTGCAAAAAACCGATATCGCCATCGTTTGAACTCCTGTCGTAAAATGCCTCCAGGCCAAGATCAAAACGCTCTATAAAGCGGTAATGATAGCCAGAAAACACTTCCCCCGCAAAACCCTCTCCGCTCCAATCAATGCGAAATTGGTCCAGAAACGGACCTGACGGGGCGGTTTCAACCCGTTTGAAATCATATTCTGCATTATCTTTTATTCCGCTAGCGCCAATATAAAATCCATTTGCTGAGGCAAAGCTTATTGTATTTGCACAGAAAAATATCAGCGAAAGACAACTTAAACGCTTTAGCATTCCTAAACTCCTTTTGAAAACTTCATTTTGACCATCTGACTTACAAACTTTGAACACTCCTGCAATTGGTAAATGTCCACATATTCATTAGCACGATGCGCCTGTTCAATACTCCCTGGTCCGCAAACTATTGTGGGAATGCTCGCCTTTTGAAATAAACCTGCTTCTGTTGCATACGCGACTTTAAGTTTTTCCTGCTCGCCAGTCACCATCCTGGCCCATTGATTAATCTCGGCATCGACTGGTGTGTTTAAACCAGCGGTTGCCGCGATATTATCGAGAATAATATTAGCGGCAGAATGTTCCAGCTTCATTTTCGGCAATAAACGAGTATTAATATAATCCTTGATCTCGCCGCGAATTTCATTGGCGCTGTCTTCTGGCAAATTACGAAATTCAAAGATAAATTCACAAAGTGCCGGGATTGTATTGTATGAATTTCCCCCGTTAATAAGATTAGTAGTTAAGGTTGTACAAGGCATATCATAATGCCTGTCCTGAACACCTGACTGCCTGAAGCGATCGGCCATGCCTCTGATATAACAAATCAAATCAGCTGCATATTCAATTGCATTACAGCCCTGGTGGGTCAGGGAGGAATGAGCCGCTACGCCATGCACGCTGCAACGGAATGACTCCTTGCCTTTATGAGCTATCACAGGCCGCATACTGGTTGGCTCCCCGACAATACAGGCTACAGGATTAATTCCCTGCTTTTTAATATGCTCAATCATGAAAGGAGCTCCAAGACAACCGACCTCTTCGTCATATGAAAAAGCGAAATGGACAGGATGTGCAAGCCTCATTTCTTTAAACTGGGGAATCATTGCCATAACCACCGCAATGAAACCTTTCATATCGCAAGCCCCTCGCCCATAAATTTTCCCGGCAATTTCTGTCGCTTTGAAAGGATCAGTTTCCCATTGCTGACCATCAACTGGTACGACATCAGTGTGGCCAGACAGAACTATGCCGCCCTCTACACTCCCATCAAAAGCTGGCAGACTCGCAAATAGATTAGCTTTGGGCTGCTTGCTGTCATGAATAAGCGATGAGTGAACTCCCTGAGACTCCAAAAAAGTCTGTACATCATGAATCAACTCAAGATTGGAATTTCTCGAGGTTGTATCGAAGGCGATTAAACGATCAAGCCACTCAAAAACGTTCATATGAATTCCTTGCATTGGGAAGCATATTAAGAATGGTCTTAACATGCTAGTATGAAATATCCTTGTTTGAAAATTACCTGATTTTCAAACTATTTAAGACGCCAGTCAACGAAAAAATAAATGAGCAAACCTGTTTATCACCAGCTTTATTTTAAGGTGCTTCTCGGCATCTTTTTGGGAACACTGCTGGGGCATTTCTACCCCCCTCTTGCCATCAAAATGCAAATTTTGGGTGATGGTTTTATTAAACTGATTAGAATGATGATCGCACCCATCATTTTTCTAACCATTGTCATGGGTATAACCCAGGCCAATGATATAAAACAAGTAGGCCGAATCGGAATCAAGGCGATTATTTATTTCGAGCTGGTAACCACCCTAGCTTTAATTATTGCGATTTTTACCGCCAAGTGGATGCAGCCCGGTTCCGGTATGAACATCAGTGCAGACACTGTTGATAAGCAAGCCATTGCATCCTATGTTTCGCAGGCTGAGCAGTTCGATTCCAGTCATTTTTTTCTCAATATAATACCCGACACTCTCATTTCAGCATTTGTCAGGGGGGATATATTGCCAGTGCTTTTAATCTCTTTATTAACCGCATTCGCCATACTACGCTGCCGTGATGTGCAGCATCTACTCAATATTTTTGATGAATTGTCGGCAGTATTATTCGCCATGGTGAATTTAATTATGAAACTCGCTCCTGTCGGCGCATTTGGGGCAATGGCGTTTACGGTAGGCAGTTATGGCATCGGAACACTGGTTTCACTCGGAAAGCTTCTGCTTACTGTTTACCTGACTTGTTTTCTATTCATTTTCATTATATTGGGCATTATTGCACGTTTAAATGGCATTAGTATCTGGCGTTTTCTGATTTTTATTAAAGAAGAAATTCTTATTGTGCTTGCCACTTCATCTTCAGAGGCCGTGTTACCTCGTATGATTAGTAAATTGGAAACCTTAGGCTGCGATAAATCGGTGGTTGGTCTGGTATTACCCACTGGCTACTCGTTTAATCTGGATGGCACGACCATCTACCTGGGTATAGCTACCGTATTTATTGCGCAAGCCTTTAACATTGATTTGAGCCTTAAAGACGAACTGCTCTTAATGCTGATTCTCATGCTGACCTCAAAAGGAGCCGCTGCAGTTACGGGTGGAGGCTTTATTGTTTTAGCAGCAACATTATCCTCTCTTCACACCCTGCCTGTTGAAGGATTAGTGTTAATCCTTGGTATTGATCGCTTTATGTCTGAGGCTCGCTCAATTACTAATTTAATAGGAAATGGGATTGCGACTATTACAATAGCCAATCTTGAAAATGATTTTAATCGAGAGCAGGCCGCCCGCCTTTTGAGGGTTGAAAACAAGGTTAATTGACTGATTTTGTTCCGATTTTTGATCTAAATTACTGCTTATTTTTATGAAAAAGGATAGTAGATTATCAATTAACCTTCATGTACAATTAATTTTGCTTTTAATGTATAAAAGCATTGGATTGATAGATTTAACTAAAATAAGGAAGTTATGATGAATGTCATTGATACACAACACTCTTCTCAAACTACAAGACAAGAGCAAGGTCTACAGGATTTGGTTTACAGCCTTGTAACTCGTTTCCTGGCTGAAAACAAAAACAAATCCATAACTGATCTCTATGACATGATTCTTTCTGAAGTAGAACCACCTCTTTTAAAAGCAGTAATGGAAAAACGCCGAGGCAATCAGCTGCAAGCTGCAAAAATGCTGGGTATAAGTCGTGGTACAATCAGAAAAAAATTACAGCGTTATTTCGGTACAAAATATTTTCGTTTAACTGACGAATAATATCCTTCATTGATTGTTGCTCAATAACCACGATATACCCCGTTAACCATACGGGGTATATATCATATACTATTCACACCTGGCTTCGACAGTTTGTCTGAGGCATTTTAAGCAATTATTGTAATGATATGGACCCATTCTCTTATCAAACGGCTTCGTAATGAGCCAAGATTAAGTTGATATCCACGAGATAAAAGTCGTTTTGTAGATAGGAGAGAAAGCGCTGATTTTCATAGAGGCCAGAGTCAATAGACTCATTAACAGGTCGAATATATAGGTGCAATCTTACTTCTATTTATTTGTTGATTATAATTTTGCTTGTAAAAACGAATGGGTCCATATATAGGTTGGGCCCTTGGCCCAACAAAATGGTTGCTCCACTTCGGGCTCAATGTTGGGCCAAGGGCCCAACCTACAGGTAATTGCAGAATTTCTTTATTGAAATATTGCCTGATTTACGCAGACAGAAGCAATTTATTAATACGACTCACAAAATCTGCGGGATTATCCAATTGCCCACCTTCTGCCAGCACTGCCTGTTCAAAGAGAACGGTGACCCATTCACCAAATTGCGAGTCATCCTCAATACCATGTAAACGCTTAATCAGTGCATGTTGAGGATTAATTTCAAATACTGGCTTGGATTCAGGTACCTGCTGTCCAGCAGCTTGCAGAATTCTTTGCATTTCCAATCCCATATCTTGCTCGTCAGCAACAATACATGCCGGTGAGTCTGTTAAACGATGCGTTAGAACAACCTCTTTAACTTTATCGCCAAGAATATCCTGGATTTGCTTAAGCATGGGGTTTAAAGACTCTTCTTCTTTTTTGGCCTCTTCTGAATTAGTATCTTCAACATCCAGATCGATTTTACCCTTGCTTATCGATTGCAGTTTCTTACCATCAAACTCACTAAGATAACCAACCAGCCATTCATCAATTCGATCACTGAGCAGTAATACTTCAACACCTTTCTTTCTGAATATTTCAAGATGAGGACTGTGTTTTGCAGCGTTATAGCTGGATGCAGTGATATAATAAATTTTATCCTGTCCTTCTTTCATGCGTGAAACATAATCGGCCAGCGTTACATCTTGTTTTTCAGAATTGGTATGCGTACTGGTAAAGCGTAAAAGTTTGGCAATTGCTTCCCGATTTACGAAATCTTCAATAGGCCCTTCTTTTAACACCTGCCCAAACTCATTCCAGAATTTTTGATATTTTTCCGGTTCCTGTTCTGCCAGTTTTTCAAGCATGCCTAATATTCGTTTAGCGCAGGCGGCACGAATCGAATCAACCTGCTTGTTATCCTGAAGAATTTCCCGGGAAATATTTAAAGGTAAATCACTGGCATCAATAATCCCTTTAACAAAACGCAGATAGCGGGGTAAAAATTGTGCGGCGTCATCTAAAATAAATACCCGTTTAACATATAACTTCAAACCATGCTTGGTTTCCTGTTGCCACAAATCATAAGGGGCATGTGAAGGAATATAAAGCAGGCTGATATAATTATTTTTGCCTTCCACATGATTGTGGGACCAAATCAATGGTTCCTGAAAATCATGAGAAATATGCTTGTAGAGTGTTTTATACTCGTCTTCACTGATTTCTGATTTTTGCAAGGTCCATAAAGCCGTTGCTTTATTTACCGTTTCAAAGTCAGATGATTCTTTATTCTCGTCATCTGCTTTTTTCATTGCGATAGGCCAGCAAATATGATCTGAATATTTGGTAATAATACTGCGAATACGCCAATCACTCGCGAACTCCAAATCTTCCTCTTTAAGATGAAGTGTAATTTCAGTACCATGATGCGCTTTGTTTTCCTGGGCAATTGTAAATTCACCATCACCGGTGGATTCCCAGACAATTCCATCTTCAGCAGATAAACCAGCACGACGGCTTTTTACAGTAACTTTGTCCGCTACAATAAATGCAGAATAAAAGCCAACCCCGAACTGACCAATCAGATGAGAATCCTTCGCTTTTTCACCTGTTAATTGACTTAAGAACTCCTTGGTTCCAGACTTGGCGATCGTACCCAGATTACTGACCGCTTCATCCCAGCTCATGCCAATTCCATTATCTTTAATTGTAATGGTTTTTAATTTTTCATTACAATCAATAGTAATCTTGAGATCTGAATCCCCTTCATACAGAGAAGCATCAGATAATGCCAGGAAGCGTAATTTATCCAGTGCATCCGACGCATTGGAAATTAATTCCCGTAGAAAGATTTCCTTGTTGGAATATAATGAATGAATCACTATATTCAGCATTTGCTTCACTTCGGTTTGAAACCCCATTGTCTGCTGCTTGCTCGCCATTTAAGTCACTCTCCAGCTAAGTAATGATGTGATTAATAGATTGACTAATTCCGTACTGAGCCCTGATATCAGAACCCACACAATTTGGTAAATAGTCTATGCTGCCGGTTAATATAGGGATTGAAATTCAAATTTCAAGAGTCCAGACTCAAAGATAAGTTATTTAATTGGATGCTTAACCATACCAACCCGTGGACGATGCATGAAGATGGTGATCGGCTCGCTGGTGTAAAGTACATTGCCTTCAGCATCTACAGCCTGAACAGCAATAGTATGACTGCCTCGTTTCACATCATTTAATGCAAAAATAGTTGTGGCCTGCGGATCGCCTAATGGCTCGCCATCGTAAATAATCTGTAATAAATTTCCCTTTTTAAGCTCTGGTTTGATATCCACAATAATAGGTATATAGCCCTGATTATTCCGGATTGTTGCTTCATTCTGAGGTTGAGTTACTGCCAGATAACTGTAGCTTTCTTCCTCCTCTTCGTTTTCTTTTTCATCAGTCACGGGCTGACTTTCTGTATCGGCAGGTTGGTTGTTGGCAGGACCGAAGGTCTGCGCTTCCGGAAGGTCTATTTTTTCAGCGCCAGGATGCGGTTTATCACTGAAATGAACATTACCATTACTATCTGTCCATTTATAAATATCAGCATGCACCGCACTTGTCGTTAAGAATATTAAAGATGAGCATAATAACAAGCCGCATTTCCGCATAGTGATTCCCTTTAATATGCTTGAACCAGGCCTCGGCTCACTGCCATTAAGTTAAGTAATTTGGTCATTCCCGCGAAGGCGGGAATCCATTCCTCAATTGGCATTATAGCTCGCTCAGAGATGGGTCCCCGCCTTCGCGGGGGAAGACATTTTGATATACAACTGAGCTTACCCGCAGGCCTGATAACTAAGCTTAGAGACTATAATAAAGCTCGAACTCAAATGGATGTACCAGGCTTCTTACCTGAGCTATCTCAGCTTCTCTCAGGGCGATGTAGCTTTCAATAAAGTCCTTGCTAAATACATCACCTTGCAACAGGAACTCCTGGTCTGATCTCAGATGACGAATTGCATCTTCAAGAGATGCGCAAACTGTTGGCACATCAACCAGCTCTTCTGGAGGCAAATCATATAAATCTTTATCCATTGGTTGCCCTGGATGTATTTTATTCTGAATACCATCCAGACCAGCCATCATCATTGCAGAGAAAGCAAGATAAGGGTTAGCCGTTGGATCAGGGAAGCGCACTTCAATACGACGCCCTTTTGGATTGCTGACATGAGGTATACGAATAGCTGCCGAGCGATTTCTGGCTGAATAAGCTAATAACACAGGGGCTTCGAAACCGGGAACCAGTCGTTTATAACTGTTGGTAGCCGGATTGGTAAACGCGTTCAGTGCACGGGCATGCTTGATTATACCGCCGATATAGTATAAAGCGGTTTCAGACAAACCTGCGTACTTATCTCCGGTAAACAGATTTACACCGTCTTTGGCCAAAGACTGGTGGCAGTGCATGCCATTGCCATTATCACCTACCAGAGGCTTGGGCATAAAGGTTGCGGTTTTGCCATAGTTATGTGCTACATTCTGGATTACATACTTCAGAGTTTGCATCTGATCCGCTTTGTGGACCAGAGTGTCATAACGCGTTGCGACCTCGCACTGATTCCCAGTGGCCACCTCATGATGATGCGCCTCAACAGTAATACCCAGCGATTCAAGGGTAAGACAAATAGCCGAGCGGATATCCTGGGAAGAATCCACAGGAGGAACGGGGAAATAGCCGCCTTTAACTGAAGGTCTGTGGCCAATATTGCCGCCTTCAAATACTTTGTCCGAGTTCCAATGGGCCTCATCAGAGTCAATGGAATAAAACGCACCATTAATACTGGTTTTCCAACGCACGTCATCAAAAAGGAAGAATTCGGGTTCGGGGCCAAAATAGGCAGTATCGGCAATTCCTGTGGATTTTAGATAAGCCTCAGCTCTTTGCGCCAAAGAACGGGGATCACGGTCATATCCCATCATCGTAAGGGGGTCGACCACATTACAGCGAATAATTAATGTGTTATCCTGATAAAAAGGATCAAGTAGAATGTTGCTGCAATCAGGTACCAAAGCCAAATCAGACTGATGTATTTTCTGCCATCCTTTAATGGAGGAGCCATCAATCATTTTCCCATTTTCCAGAAAATCATCATCAATTGAAGAAACAGGGATACTGATGTGCTGCTCTTTCCCGATTGTATCTGTAAAGCGCAGATCAACAAATTTTGCTTCATGTTCCTTAATTGCATCAAACACTGCTTTCTTACTCATTGTTTTCTCCAAGATAACCCGCTATAAAGTGTAACCCAAGTGACAGATTAAAACTAATAGATTAAACTCGTTAAAAGCAATTGAATGCAAAATAGTTATGGCCGCCTATCAATATCTGGCATTAAATAAATCAGGCTCAAACGCCAAAGGAGTTATTGAGGCTGATTCTGAACGTCAAGCCCGACAGCTTTTACGCGAAAAAGGTTTAATACCCACACAAATCAAAGCGGTACACAAACAGCAAACGCATGTTAAGGGACGACTTTCAGCGCAGGATTTGTCCTTGTTAACTCGACAGTTAGCCACCCTGCTTGCCGCTGGAATACCAGTTGAAGAATCCTTGCAGGGAGTCAGCGAGCAAACCGAAAAGGACAAGGCCAGAGAGTTGGTGATTGGTGTACGGGCGAAAGTCCTCGAAGGCTATTCTCTGGCGCAGGCTTTGGGCGAATTCCCTAACGCCTTCCCTGAATTATACAGAGCAACCGTAGGCGCTGGAGAACAAACCGGCCGCCTGGATATGGTTCTTGAGAAACTGGCAGACTATACTGAAAACCAGCAGGAAACCCGGCAAAAGATCCAACAGGCTTTAATTTATCCTTCACTTATGATTATCGTTTCTACCGCAATCATCAGCTTCCTTTTAGCTTTCGTTGTTCCCAAAATTATTGAAGTATTCACCAGCAGCGGCCAAACGCTGCCCGAAATGACGAAACTTCTAATCATCTTAAGTGATTTCATCAAGCATTATGGTCTTTATGTGGTTGGCTCCATCGTCCTTTTAATTGTTGGATTCAGGCGCAGCCTGAGAAATATCAAAATTAAAACCGGATGGCACAAACTGCTGCTACGATTACCAGTCATATCCTATCTGAGCCGCTCGGTCAACGTAGCACGCTATATCCACACATTTGGAATCCTTTTCGCCGCAGGAGTGAGCGTACTCGAAACCATGCGTGTTTCAGCAAGCCTCATTACCAATCTGGTCATGCGTCAGGCCTTTGATGTGGCAGCTACTCGCGTACGTGAAGGAACATCTATCAGCCATGCCTTGAAAGAAACCGGCTTTTTAAATCCAATGGCGATTCATCTGATTGCGAGTGGTGAAAAAAGTGGACAGATTGCTACCATGATGGAGCGCGCCGCCTCCCATATGGATGCCGAGGTTCGCCGACTCATTGACACAGCTCTCACCTTGCTTGAACCCCTGGTGATTTTAATGATGGGAGCTGTTGTTTTATTCATCGTTCTTGCCACTTTACTTCCTATATTTTCAATGGAGCAACTAGTGAGTTAGGCTAAGACGTCTTGCTGTAGCCAGAACCGTTTTCATTACGTTATAATCAAATTCAGACATTACCAGGAGCAGGTATGAAATTTCAAAAAGGGTTTTCTTTGATTGAAATTATGGTTGTAGTGGTCATTTTGGGTATTCTCGCCTCTATTGTGGTTCCCAAAATCATCAGCAGACCGGATGAAGCCCGTGTCGTTAAAGCAAAACAGGATGTTCTGGCCATACAAAACGCGCTCGATCTCTACAAGCTCGATAATGGGTTTTATCCCAGTACGGATCAGGGACTTTTAGCATTAGTTGAAAAACCAACAACCAGTCCAACACCTCGTGACTGGAAGCAATACCTCAAATCGCTGCCCAAAGATCCCTGGGGACGTGACTATCTTTATCTGAATCCGGGCGAACACAGCGATGTGGATGTCTTTACCCTGGGCGCTGAAGGTCAGCCCGGCGGGACAGGAATCAATGCCGAGATTGGAAACTGGGATGCCAAATGAGAGAGGATTTACATTAATTGAAATACTGGTGGTCATTTTAATTGTCGGAATCGCCGCCAGTGTTACACTTCTTGCTTTCGGTGATTTCGGAGCCAGTCGACGAGTTCAACTCAGTGCAGAGCAATTTGTAAACTATATTAAACTCGTTCAGCAGCGTGCCATTCTGGAAATGAATACCCTGGGAATTAATGTTAACAAGGAAGGTTATGGCACCTATCGTTTTGTTGAGGCAAAAACCTGGGAGCCTATGCCGGGTAAAGGCCTTTTTCATTGGCAAACCTTCCCTAAGAATATTCTGGTCACACTCAAAACCACTATTAAAAATAATACTAAACTCCCCGATATTATTATTAATCCCACGGGGAATATGTCTGCCTTCACACTCAGTTTTGGCACAGAAACTAATCCTGAACAACTGAATGTTATTGGCCAGCATGATGGGGAAATTTTCATTAAATCCGGAAGAAAATGAAATTAAAGGTCAGAAAAACAGTCCAGGCTTTTACCTTAATAGAAGTTCTGCTTGCTCTTGCTGTTATTGCCATAGCACTAACTGCACTGGTGAAAGCCACCGCTCAGGATGTTGCTCATACTCAGCGCCTCAAGGAAAAAATGATTACGCAATGGATTAGTACTCAGGGAGCAGCAATGGTACAGCTGGGGCTATTATCAGTAACAACGACCCAGGAAGTTACACAGATTACCACGATGTTTGGCCAGCGCTGGTATTGGCGTGTAAAACTGGTCCAGACGCCCATTAAATCCTTGCAGCAATTAATTATTACTACCAGTAAAAATCAGGCGGGACCGTTTACAGATCCGGTAATCGCATTCAGGTACCGTAATGCGAGTTAATAAAGGATTCACACTGATTGAAATTTTGATTGCTTTAGCAGTGTTTGCCATCATGGCCACCCTGACCTCTTCCGCAATGTATTACGCATTTAATACTCGAAGCCGCGTCACTGAACAGGCTGAACGTTTGGTTGATTTGCAAATGGCTATTATTATGATTGAACGGGATACTGAGCAAATAACCAGTCGTCCTGTCCGGGGAAATGAAATGCGTTTGTTCCCCGCGTTTACTGGCCAACCGCTATATCTAGAGTTTACTCGTGGAGGATTAACCAATCCTTACAGTGTTGAGAAGAAAAGCAGTTTGAGACGGATCGCCTGGCTTTGTAAAGGGGATAAGTTAATCAGACGAAGCTGGGATGCTCTGGATGCTGTCAATCGCAATAATTATCATGATAAAACCCTGCTGGAAAATATGAAAAACTGCAAATTTGCCTATCTCGACCAAAACCTGCAGGTTTTACCGGAGTGGCGGGAGTCCAGTGTCTCCAGCCCTGGAAATACACCGACCTTACCGAAAGCAGTCCAACTTAGAATTGAACTTGGCGATTGGGGAACTGCCACCTTTTTATTTATTCTGCCGGAAGGACTCTATGCAAAAATTGTCTGATTCCTCAATGCAAGTGACGCATGAGAAGTCCTCTCTCCTGAATCGGGGAAGTGCACTTATTTCGGCCTTGTTTATTATGACGCTGGTGGCAATTGCCGCTACCGCCATGAGCAGCCGGCTGCAACTGGATATCTACCATACCCGCATCGCCATTCAAAGTGATGATCTCTATTTAGCATCTCAGGCCGTATCATTTTGGGCAATGGGAGAGCTAAGTAATAAATCCCGTTTGTTTTTGTCCTCTGATCCGAATGGTAAATTAATGGATTTTCCGGCGAAAATGCAGGGTCTCTATCCGAACATCCGTATTCAGGGCGGCCTTTATGATCTGCAAGGTCGGTTCAATCTGAATAATGTGGCCGATAAGCGCTACAACCTGCTTTTTTTTCATCTTCTCAAACAAGTCTTACCCAAGCTTAAGAGACCGCAGCGTCTGGCTATCGCCGATGCCATTTTTCAATGGATTAGCCCTTATCAGCCGGGGCATGGTCAGGATCAGTTTGTATCCTATTATATAAAACAAAAACCGCCATACTATCCAAGCCAGCAGTTCATGACCAGCGTCACTGAGCTGCGTCTGATAAAAGGTGTTGATGCCAACACTTATCAGGCTCTGGAGCCTTATACAATAAGTTTGCCTGAAATCACGACAATCAATCTGAATACCGCTTCGCGTCCAGTACTTGCAGCTCTTGGAAACGACTTGGACCCAAGCCAGGTTGATCAGATTATTGAGGCGCGTGGTCCTAAAGGATTTAGCGATTTGAAAAAAATCACCAAACTATTACGAAAATTTAATATCCGAGCTGAACTAATCACGCTTGAAAGCGAGTTTTTCTTAAGCATTGCTAATGTAAGCAGTGAGGATTTGAATATGGTCAGTTATACCATTTTCAAACGGCAAAAAACTAAAGATGGAAAATTGACGATTAACCTGATTAGCGAAAGCATTAATAGTCTGTGAAACACTCCATTTACTCGTCCTCTTGCCCTTCCGGAACTGGCTTTGTGTTCTTCAGAACATAATATAACTGATCGCCAGATTGCTTTTCTTCTGAGGTTAAACGAGGCTCTAATCGAGCTAATTCTTTCTTAGCCTGTTCGTTATTATTTAGCGATGCCAGCTTCAACCAGGCATAGGCTTTGGTGTTGTCCTGACCTACACCCAAACCAGCCAGATACAAATAACCTAATTTACCTTGTGCAGTGACATTACCCTGGGCAGCGGCCTTTGTGAACCAATAAGCAGCTTGCTGGTAATCTTTATCGATACCAGTACCACTCATTAACAGCTGTCCTAATTCCGATTGCGCCTGAGAATGGCCTTTTTCAGCAGCAAGCTGATACCAGTAAGCGGCTTTTCTGGGATCAGCTTCGATTCCCAAACCATTCAAATATTGGTAAGCAAGATAGGCTTGAGCATTTCGATGCCCCTGAACCGCAGCTTTTGAAAACCAATAGGTGGCGGCTGTCTGATCTTCGGTGATACCATATTTACCAGTATATAAAAGGGCAATACTGTATTCTCCTTTGGCATCGCCTTGAGATGCGGCTTTATCATACCAGTAAAAGGCTTTCTCTACATCTTTGTCTGTTCCCATTCCCATCATATACTGATAGCCTAGATTGACCTGAGCTTTAGCATAGCCTTGTTCTGCAGATTTTTTAAACCATTCAAATGCCTTGCTGTCATCGGGATTCCTTACTCCGTCACCGGTGGCATACATTAATGCTACATTTCGCTGGGCGATCGCATTGCCTTGTTCTGCAGATTTCATATACCAGTTAAAGGCTTCTTTATAATCCTGTTTCATTCCCTGCCCCGTATCATATAAAAAGCCAAGACTTAATTGAGCCAGTGAATTATTTTTAGCAGCGGCTTTACGATACCAATCGGCTGCTTTGACAGCGTCTTTGTTTACTCCATAACCATATTGATACATTCGGCCAAGCAAATACATGGAATCATCATTTCCTTGTTCCGCAGATTGCACTAAATGGGGATAGGCGGTAGTGTAATCACCATTTTCAAACGCTGAAAAACCAATGATCTCATCAGCGAATGCCAGGTTGCTTGCAAGGCACGCTGCGAAAATTAAAGAACGCATGGATACTCCAGGAAAATACAGCCTCTTATTACAAGAGTAGGCCATGCAGCTTATAATTCAACCAAGAGAAGGCTTTATGAAGGAAAATTATCAAATATTTACGTCTGTATTTATTTCGCCGCAGATCCTGATTGTATCTATCCAGGATCTTACGGCGCAGGTGAAACGTTTGGATATAATTTGCGAACAATAAGATAATGTTTACATTGCTTCAAATATTGCTGCGGCACCCATTCCTGTACCTATACACATGGTGACCATGCCATATTTTCCTTTGATACGGCGAAGCCCATGAAGCAGGGTTGCCGTTCTGATTGCTCCTGTTGCCCCCAAAGGATGGCCTAAGGCAATAGCTCCCCCAAGCGGGTTTACTTTTTCCGGCGGTAAGCCTAAGGTTTTTATCACAGCCAAAGCTTGCGCCGCAAACGCTTCATTCAGCTCAATCCAGTCCAACTGATCAATAGAAAGACCAGCCTGCTTTAATGCCAGTGGGATTGCATTGATTGGCCCAATCCCCATCACCTCAGGAGGAACACCTGCTACAGCATAGCCAAGTAATCTTCCCATAGGCTGCAAATCAAATTGCTTCAGGGCCTGCTCGCTGGCCAGCAAGGCAATTCCAGCCCCATCACTGGTTTGAGAACTGTTACCTGCTGTCACCGAACCTCTGGCAGCAAATACAGGTTTCAGCCGAGAGATCATTTCATAAGAAGTATCCGCTCGTGGGCCTTCATCCTTACTAATCAATTTCTTTTGTGAATTGACTTCCAGGTGATTAAGATCTGCTTTGCGATCGATAATCTCCACAGGCACAATCTCGGCATTGAAATAGCCTTTTTGTTGAGCAGCAGTTGCTTTGGCGTGGCTTTGAGCAGCAAATTGATCCTGTTCCTCTCTGGATACACTCCACTGTTTAGCAACATTCTCCGCCGTTATTCCCATTCCATAAGCAATAGCTACCTGCTCATTTTCAAAAATGGCAGGATTTGCAGTATATTTGTTTCCTCCCAAAGGAACCATTGACATACTTTCAACACCGCCAGCAAGAGCCAGCAAATGGTTCCCCTGAATAAGTGAAGCAGCCGCCGTAGCAATGCTCTGTACACCTGAGGAACAGAATCGATTAATAGTCATCGCCGGAACAGACTGAGGCATTCCAGCCAGTAAAGACGCAATACGAGCCACATTCATCCCCTGCTCGGCTTCAGGCATGGCGCAGCCAATGACCACATCACAAACCGCTTCCCAATCCACGGTACTATTTCGTTCCCTTAAAGAACGTATTGTGTGAGCCAGCAAATCGTCAGGCAAAGTATGCCTGAATACGCCTCGAGGAGCCTTGCCAACCGGTGTACGCAATACATCCACAACATAAACATTAGTCATTATCAAGTCTCCTATTAATTGCGCAATGGCTTCCCTGTTTCCAGCAAAGAACTGATTCTCGCATGCGTTAACGGATTGCGGGCCAGATTCATGAACGCTTCGCGCTCCAGCTTGAGCATCCAGTCTTCATTAACCATCGTACCATTATTCACATCCCCACCGCAGATAGCAGATGCGAGCTGACTTGCGAGATAATAATCATATTTGGAAATAAAGCCGCCTTCCAGCCAGTTAATCAATCCGGCTTGTAATCGGGCATAACCTTCTCTTCCAGCCACTTTAAAGACAACACCCCGAATAGGCGGTTGATAGTTGGCTGCTAATATTGATTCAACGCGCGACAATGCCGCATATAATACTTCATGGCTATTCATAACCCAGGTATCCGTATTTTTCAGATAGCCCAGTTGTTGAGCATCAGCGGCACTTGCGCCAACAGTAGCTGTTGCGATTTGCTGAAAATAAGGGCTAAGGAAAAGGAGCAGATCGGCATCCTGCGCTTTGTCGGCAGCTCGCATTGCCATTTCCTTTGTTCCACCACCTGCCGGAATCAAGCCAACTCCTGCCTCAACAAGTCCAGGGTAGGATTCAAATGCAGCGACCACTGCATCGCAATGCATAATCAATTCACATCCACCGCCCAAAGCACGCCCTCTTAATGCGGCAACCACGGGAATTGGACTGTATTTTAAACGTAGCACGGTCTGTTGAAATTGCTTAAGCATCGTTTCCAAAGCAGCAAAATCATTTTTCTGAATCAATCCGCCAACCCCTTTTAAGTCGGCTCCTGAACTAAAATTGGATGCATCCTGCTGGTATACGATAACGCCTCTGCAATGCCTTTCAGCAATATCCATAGCAGCAGTCATGCCATCCAGGACTGCCTGGCCTATCGTATTCGCCTTGCTTTTGAAGGAAATTAAACCGATATCATTTTTGAAGCGGGATAAGGTCAGGCCCTCATTTTCATATAATTTGTCCAGTTGTGCGGGATGCTCAGTTAATACGAGTTCCGGGAAATATTGCTTGTGGTAGACAGAAAGCGAGCTGCGAGGGATAAAGCTCATGCTTTGAGGTGAGAAGGCGCCCCCTTCATGATAAAACTGATGGACTCTGGAAAGCCATGCAGGCAATTCAGCCTTGCTCATTGACGATCCTTTGGATATCGCATCCTTAATCGCTGTAATCATAGATTCAAGGCCAGACTGCTGCCAGGTTTCAAAAGGCCCCTGTGCCCAACCAAATCCCCAGCGAATGGCAAGGTCCACATCGCGTACATTATTGGCAATCGATTCAAGATGATAGGCGCAATAATGGAATAAATCGAGAAAGCAGGCAGCCAAAAACTGGGCCTGCCGGTCTTTTGAAGAAAGTAAGCCACTCATTCGTTTTTGTGGATCGCGTTCAGACATAATTGACTTTAATTCAGAGCTAATTTCGCCGCCGGCCGGACGATATTCCTCTGTTTGCCTGTCAAACACTTCGATCACTTTTCCGGGTTTACGATAAATACCTTGTCCGCTTTTCTGACCCAGATGGCCTTGCTCGATCATTTTTTCTAACCAGGCAGGCAACACAAAGCTGTCATGCCAGGGATCATCTTTCAATTGCTCATACATGGTATGAACCACATGTTTCATTGTGTCTAAACCCACCACATCCATCGTTCGAAATGTCGCCGATTTGGGACGGCCCAATAATGAGCCGGTAATGGCATCTACTTCGTCTAACCCAATCTGCATTGCTTCAGCATGGTGCAGGGTAGCCAATAACGAGAAAACTCCAATGCGGTTTGCGATAAAATTGGGAGTATCTTTCGCGTGAACAACCCCTTTGCCCAGGTAGCTGGTTAACCAGGTTTCCAGATGGGTTAATAAGGTATTGGAAGTAGTAGTTGCCGGAATTAGTTCTGCGAGATGCATATAGCGCGGCGGGTTAAAAAAATGAACACCGCAAAAACGCTCTCGTAATGAGGCGGGCAGTACCTCAGCCAACGCATTAATGCTCAAACCAGAGGTATTACTCACCAAAATAGTTTTGTCACCCACAAACGGGGCGATTTTTTGATAAAGCGACTCTTTCCAATCCATTCTTTCAGCAATCGCTTCAATAATTAAATCGCAGGATTTGAGGTCTTCAAGGTGCTCATCATAATTTCTCGCCTGTAAAAGTACGGCAGTTTTGGCAGTTCCCAATGGAGCAGGTTTTAACTTAACCAGATTGGCAATCGCTTTATCGACAATACTGTTCTTGTTAGTGTCTTTAGCTGCCAAATCATATAATAGACAGGATATGCCGGCATTAACGCAATGAGCAGCAATTTGCGCCCCCATGACCCCGGCACCCAAAACTGCAATTTTTTTTATATAAAATGGTTCCTGCATAATTATATCCTTTTATCTGGGTTTAGTTATGACCTAACGGCCGATTGAAAGCTATAAACTGCCAGCCATATCAGAGCCTGTCGGGAGAAAATCGACAGGCTCTGAAGCATGATACGGCTATTGAAGAATTTCAGGATAAATTAAATTTTATCCCCTGGGCAAGCGGTAACTCATTTCCCCAGTTAATCGTATTGGTCTGACGACGCATATAAGCTTTCCAGGAATCAGAACCTGATTCTCTGCCGCCACCTGTTTCTTTTTCACCGCCAAAAGCTCCGCCAATTTCAGCACCTGAAGTGCCAATATTGATATTGGCTATCCCGCAGTCGCTTCCCATTGCACTCAGGAAACGCTCGGCATGCTTGAGATTTTGTGTAAACATAGACGAGGAAAGTCCTTGAGGAACACTGTTTTGCAGTTCAATGGCTTCTTCTATGGTGTTAAACGGCATGACGTATAAGATAGGCGCAAAGGTTTCTTCCTGAACCACATCCCAACTATTCTGCACGTCAGTTACCAGTGTAGGCTGTACAAAATACCCTTTTCGATTCAGGCTTTCTCCACCAGCGACTATTTGCCCGCCGGCTTTTTTAACACGCGCAATGGCCTGGCTGAATTGAGAAACCGCCTGCTCGTCGATTAAAGGACCCATCAGATTATCAGGATTAAGTGGATCGCCAATTGTTATTTGCTCATACGCATGCTGCAATCTGCGAACTACTTCCTTGTACATAGACTGATGTACAAATAAGCGTCTGGTTGTTGTACATCGCTGGCCTGCCGTTCCGACAGCACCAAATACTATTCCGGGAATCGCAAGATTAAGATCCGCTGACTCATCCAGAATAATTGCATTATTGCCGCCAAGTTCAAGAATGGTTTTCCCAAGGCGAGCAGCGACTTTCGCAGCCACTGTTTTACCTACAGCGGTAGAACCAGTAAATGAAACCAGCGGGATTCGCTTATCCTCAACCATCATGTCCACTACATCATGACTGGACGGAATAATCAGCGAAAAAATTTCCGGGCAATTATTTTCCTTTAATACCTTGTTACAAATATTCTGCACCGCAATCGCGCAAAGAGGCGTTTTTGCAGAAGGCTTCCACAGAGTCACATTACCGCAGATAGCTGCAAGAAAGGCATTCCAGGACCACACCGCTACAGGAAAATTGAAGGCTGAAATAACACCGATAATACCGTAAGGATGCCATTGCTCATACATCCGATGATTGGGGCGTTCTGAGTGCATGGTATTACCATAGAGCATGCGGGATTGACCGACCGCGAAATCGGCGATATCAATCATTTCCTGAACTTCACCGTCACCTTCCTGTTTGGATTTACCCATCTCCAGAGAAACGAGACTTCCAAGCCAGTCTTTATGTTCTCTTAAAGCCTGCCCCATCTGACGAATAATTTCTCCTCGCTTCGGTGCAGGATACTGACGCCATGCCAGGGCAGCAGCCTCAGCTCGACTCATAATCTTCTGATAGTCATCACTTGAACAGGTAGCAACCTCTGCAATTTTTTCTCCAGTGGCTGGAGAATAGGAAATCAGCTTATCTGCTCTGCATTCACTCTGCCAACCCTGGCCGCTATAAGCGCCGGCATTCGTATCCTGAATACCTAAATGCTTCAAAAAATCCATCGATTATTTACTCCTAAGCGTAATATTTACCAAAACGATTGGACAGCACATCCGCGAGGCGGAATTTTTCCTGGAGCACCAGTCCGTGATATTCATTTGCCTGTCCTAAAACCAGGTCAACTACGGCGCATACTCCCGCGGCAGTGCTGACTTGAATAGCAGACCATTCCAAATCTAAGATAGTTTCCGGATATACCTTTTTAACATAGCTCTTTTCAGTTAACTCACCATGCTTTATCCCTTCAACAGTTACATATACAATCACAATGTCCTGATAGGTCTTGGGAATGGCTTTTTCGAGAATTCGTTTTAATGTGCCTCGGTCTTCGTTGAGTTTCAGATCATTCATCAGCAGGCGCATTTTTTCACAATGTCCTGGATACCGCATCGTTTTGTAATTCAAACTCTGAATTTTATTTTTATACAAATCAGCCAGACTTCCCAGCCCTCCGGATGTGTTAAAAGCCTCGTATTCACAGCCATCGATTTGTATTGACTCAAGTCCTTCCAAAGGTTGCACAACAACCGGTTTACCCGCTTCGATACCAAAGCATGGATTTCCATACTCATTGATTACACCATCAGTAGACCAGGTTAAGGAATAATGAAAGGCATTGTTAGCGCGTTGTGGTAATGCACCTACTCGAAGCTTGGCATGAAAGCATTCATCGAACTCCTGCATCAGGCTGTTTGCAGCAATACTGATAAAACCAGGAGCCAATCCACACTGAGGCACAAACGCTGTTTCTGCTCCCTCGGCAATGCGCTTGACCGCATCGGTAACTGAGGTATCTTCAGTCAGATCAAAATAATGGGCTTTTGCCAGTTTTGCCGCTCTGGCGACATGGGTATTGAGAAAATAAGGGAGGCTTGAAATGACCGCAATGATTTTATTTTTTTCGATGTAGGATTGGGTTGACTCTTCATCGGTAACGTCCAACGCCACCGTCTTGACCTGCGGCATCGTTTGCAGCAAGCGCGTTACATCGGTACCAGAAAATTCCAAATCTGCCAGGTGAATCTGATAATCCTTGCTGCTTGCAAGTAAACAAGCGATAAGACTTCCGATTTTACCTGCACCTGTAATCATAACATTATACATAGTTATTCCCTTCCGTTAGAAAACAGTTGTCATCCTACACAAATAAAACCGGTTTGCATACCTTGAAAAAAAACGATTTTTATGTAGCGATTACAACTCGGAAAAAATGATCGAAAACAAATCAAGTATAGACAGCCAATGCGTAAATTTAAATATAACTCTCATGGTCTCAACGTCATCCTGAACGCAGTGAAGGATCTCCTGAATCTGGCTCAGTTCCATGCAGTTTGAGATCCTTCGCTACGCTCAGGATGACGTACCTGGGGAGTTACAAAATATTGCACTTTTCCTATTTTCGTTTCAACGTCATCCTGAACGCAGTGAAGGATCCCCTGAATCTGGCTCAATTCCAAGCAGTTTGAGATCCTTCGCTACGCTCAGGATGACGTACCTGGGGAGTTACAAAAAATATATCACCTTCTTTCTGGTGATCTTAGTTGACCTTTGAGCTGTAGTATCCTATCGTTCTTTCATTTAATGAAACTCTGTCATGACCAGCGCCGTCTCCTTTGAGCCACTGCAGATTGAAACCACAAAAAAATTAACCTGGATGCATTACTTCAAATTTTTCATATACGGCTTGTTATTACCGCTGGGATTTGCTCCCTTTCATATACCCGGCATGGCGATTCTAGGTCTGGCTCTTTTCTATTATGGGCTCGGTGCGTATTCTAAAGGTTCTGATTTTCTGCGTGGATTATTTTTTGGCCTGGGATTCTTTGGATTTGGGGTGTCATGGATTTATGTCAGCATTTACGAATATGGCCATTTAAATCCAGTACTCTCAGGATTAATCACCCTGCTCTTCATCCTGTATTTATCATTCTTTCCTGCGTTGCTTGCCCTTGTCTTTAATATTTTTTCAACTAAACGCCCAACAATTACTTCAGGATTATTTTTCAGTGCACTCTGGGTCATCAGCGAATTGCTGCGTGCTTCCATTTTAAGCGGCTTTCCCTGGCTTCTGCTTGGATTCGGTCAATTTGATGCACCGGTTAAATACCTTTTACCTGTTTTAGGGGTTTATGGAGCGAGCTTTCTGACTGTGTTTGCCGCCACGCTGCTGGTTTGTGCATTCGGCGTTGAGCGAAGAAAACAACTGACTTATCTTGTGTTGTTTGTTTCAACTATCCTCGCTCCGCTTGCCTTAAAACCCATAGAGTGGGTCCATATATCGAGCACGCCGGTATCCATTGGCGTCATTCAGGCCAATTTGTCCATGCGCGACAAGTGGGATGAGACGCTGTTCTGGAAACTTCTTGATCGTTATCAGAAAGACGTTATCAGTTTACTTGGTACTCAGCTTATTGTGATGCCGGAATCGGCTATCCCACTGCCCTCTTCCTATATAAGTGATTTTCTCGAGGACTTACGGGAAAAAGCAAAGAATGCAGGCAGTGGGATTCTTTTGGGGATACCAGAACCCACTAAAATCGACGCTGACGACTATTTCAATGCATTAATCAGTCTTGGGGAAGCTCAGGGGTTTTATCTAAAGCAGCATTTAGTTCCATTTGGCGAATATATACCCGGTATTTTTCAGCCATTGATGAATTGGTTACAGATCCCTGATGCCAATTTAAAGCCAGGGAAGAACGCGCAATCGCTAATCAGAGTTCATAAGCATCCTGTCGCGACGCTTATTTGCTATGAACTGGCCTATGGAGAATTGCTTCGCAAGCAGTTTCCCCATGCTGAGTGGATTGTTTCTATCAGTGATGATGGTTGGTTTGGACACTCGCTCGCCATGTATCAGCAACAACAGATTGCCCAGGTACGTTCCCTGCAAACCGGGAGATATCAGGTTGTCTCGAACAATGATGGATTATCGTCCGTCATTAATACGCGAGGAGATATTGTGACCTCACTTCCTGCTTTTGATGCCGGTCTGCTCCGCGCGTCCATCTATCCGGCGACTGGCAGCACACCCTGGGTGCTCCTGGGTGATTGGCCGATACTAATCCTCTCTTTTGGTATTTTTCTATGGGCCATGATATCTGGATTTCCTAAGAAACAGCATCAGTAAACTATTGCTGCTAAGCACAAGAGGGGTTATCCTAGGCAGCTTAAGTAATCTAATGTAGTGACTATGGATACTAGTTATAAACCACAAGAAGTAGAAGAACAGGCCCAGCAATACTGGCATAAGAAGCAATGCTTCAATGTCACTGAAGACTTGAACAAAGAAAAGTTTTATTGCTTGTCCATGTTCCCTTATCCAAGCGGAACGCTCCATATGGGCCATGTGAGGAATTACACTCTTGGCGATGTAATTGCAAGATACCAGCGTGCTTTAGGCAAGAATGTTCTGCAGCCCATTGGTTGGGATGCTTTTGGCCTTCCAGCAGAAAACGCGGCAATAAAACACGGAATTCACCCTGCTGAATGGACTAAGAAAAATATTGCAGCTATGAAAGAGCAATTCCTGCGCCTGGGGAATGCCTATGACTGGAAACGTGAAATAGCAACCTGTGATCCAGATTACTATCGCTGGGAGCAATGGTTTTTTATTAAGCTTTACGAAAAAGGTTTAGTTTACAAAAAGAATGCTGTGGTTAACTGGGATCCTGTTGATCAGACTGTTCTGGCTAATGAGCAAGTAGT
Source organism: Legionella sp. 16cNR16C (assembly GCF_021297775.1). Taxonomy (NCBI): domain Bacteria; kingdom Pseudomonadati; phylum Pseudomonadota; class Gammaproteobacteria; order Legionellales; family Legionellaceae; genus Legionella; species Legionella sp. 16cNR16C. Next base: position 1,007,626 of record NZ_JAJTMX010000002.1, on the reverse strand, counting down.
CGATGGGCGCGGCTGGCGTTCCGGAGCGCTTGTCGAACGGCGTGAAATTTCTCAATGGTTCATTAAAATCACTGCCTATGCCGATGAACTTCTTAAAGATTTGGATACGCTTGAAGAATGGCCAGCACAAGTCAAGCAAATGCAGCGTAACTGGATTGGCCGTTCCGAGGGCTGCGAGATTGGCTTTCAAGTTAATGAGTATCCCAAACGACTCAAAATTTACACTACTCGGCCTGACACCCTGATGGGCGTCACTTATCTCGCCGTAGCCCCTGATCATCCCCTGGCTAAAGAGGCAGCCAATCAGGATCCCGCAGTTCGCGAGTTTATCGACAGCTGTCAGGGGATCCGCATGGCGGAGGCTGATCTGGCAACTATGGAGAAGAAAGGGATTGCAACCCGCTTCTCAGCAGCTCATCCTGTTACTGGAGAAAGTATTCCCGTCTGGATTGCCAATTTTGTATTGATGCAATACGGCTCAGGTGCCGTCATGGCTGTTCCTGCTCATGATCAGCGTGACTGGGAGTTTGCTAATAAATATAACTTGCCGATTAAGGAAGTGATAAAGCCGCTTGGCGAGGTAACTCATAATTATGATAAATCAGCCTTTACAGAAGAAGGTGAATTAATTAATTCCGGCGAATTCACTGGTCTGACTTCTTCCCAGGCTGTAAGCACTATTGCTAATTACCTGGAAAGCAGAGATTTGGGTAAAGTTACGGTTAATTACCGTTTGCGCGATTGGGGCGTTTCTCGTCAGCGTTATTGGGGAACTCCTATTCCCATGATTTTCTGTGAAGAATGCGGCATTGTTCCCGTTGCCGAGCAAGATCTCCCGGTAACACTGCCGGATGATATTGAATTTACAGGAAGTGGCTCACCTCTGGCGCAGTCAGCAAAATTTTTACAAACACGCTGCCCTAAATGCGGTCAGGATGCAACACGAGAGACCGATACTTTCGATACCTTTATCGAGTCTTCATGGTATTACGCGCGCTTTGCCTGCAAAGGGCAGGACAATGCCATGCTGGATGATCGCGCTAAATACTGGACTCCTGTAGATCAGTACATTGGCGGCATTGAACACGCCGTTATGCATCTTTTATATGCCCGATTTTTCCATAAACTGATGCGCGATGAAGGCCTGGTTAATTCTGATGAGCCTTTTAAAGCGCTGCTGACTCAGGGAATGGTATTAAAAGATGGCCATAAAATGTCAAAGTCATTGGGTAACGTGGTCGACCCCAATCACTTGATTAATACTTATGGCGCGGATACCGCACGTCTTTTTGTCATGTTCGCAGCGCCTCCCGAGCAATCATTAGAATGGTCTGATACCGCAGTGGAAGGAGCTCATCGCTTTTTGAAGCGGGTCTGGGCTTTCGCTCACAAAAATCAGCAACTGTTTACTGAAGTTAATAACGCGATTTGCAATGGTAATGGGCATGTCGATTGGCAGCAGGCCGATAACAGATTAAAAAAATCACGCCTGACTGTAAATCAAGTCCTGGCTCAGGCTTCTAATGACTATGAGAAACAACAATTTAATACCGTAGTTTCTGGTTGCATGAAATTGTTTAATGAGATTTCTGATTATTCAATAGAAACCGAGCATGACAAATATTTCATTCATGCCAGCATGAGTATTTTATTGCGTTTACTCGCGCCTATTACGCCTCACATCTGCCATCATTTATGGCAGCAACTGGGTTATGAAAAAGCAATTATTGACGCTTCCTGGCCCAAAGTCGACAAAAGTGCATTAAAAACCGATCAGGTTGATTTTATTGTTCAGGTGAATGGCAAATTAAGAGCGCAATTTACCGCCCCGAGCGATGCCTCCGAACAGGAATTGATTGAAACGGCAACCAGAGAGGCTCATGCCTTTGTTGAGGGCAAAAGCATTAAAAAAGCGATAGTTGTTGCTCACCGTCAACTGATCAATCTGGTGGTTTAGTTAATGTTTAAACGCTACTTCCTCGCAGTATTCATCATCTTGTTAGCAGGATGTGGTTTCAAGCTGCGCGGAACTTATGAAATACCGTCCTGGTTTAATAATGTGGCATTAATAAACCAGGGTGCACAACCTGACCTGCATTTGCAATTAAAGGATCAGCTCCAATCCTATGGCATACGCGTTCTTCCATCTGCCAAAGGGTCTTCATTTATGTTGATTCTCGAAAAAGATACCATTCAGGAACAAATCACCAGTGTGGGAGCCAGTACAACGCCCCGTCAATATCAGCTCATTTATACCGCAGTCTATTCTCTGATCAAAACAAATGGCGAACCCTTGCTTTCTTCAAATCAGGTTACTGTAACCCGACAACTCACAGTAAATAACAATAGAATTTTAGGGTCTAATGCGGAGGAAACGCTTATTTACAGTGAAATGCGCCGTGATGCAGCCATGCAAATTATGAATCGAATTAATCGCAAGCTAAACTAATTTCATGTTAAATAAACTAAACCACCTGAATTTACCAGCGCCAGACAAATTTCTTCCCGTATATTTAATAACGGGACAGGAACCATTTCAAGTAAACCACTATGCGAGAGTGTTAATATCCGCCTGGCAAACACGTCATAAAGACGATTGCGATACCAAAGTTCTGCAAATTAATTCAACAGCAGACTGGACTATGCTACGGGAAGAGGCAAACAATTTCTCACTGTTTAGCAGTATGATGATTCTCGATGTACGCTATGATAAAAAAACACTGGATTCTGCTGGCAAACAGTTTCTTGAAACCTATTTATCCTCTCCTAACCCTCAATGTTTGCTTGTCCTTCGGGCACCCGATATGTCGCTAAAAGCCCTTCAATTTATCAGTAGTCATCCGGCTATTATGATTATTGCTGCAAGCCCAATGAGTGCTAATAGCTGTAAGGAATGGATAGCCTCGCAGCTTAAGCAACACTCAATTGACTTTGATGAAGCAATTCCTGCGCTTATTTATCAATATAATGAAAATAATCTTCCAGCCTGCGCTCAGGTATTAGAAAAAATCAAATTAATTGCAGAAGCCAATACTCGATTGACATTGAAGGAGGTAGAGGAGCACTTGCACAATCAATGCGAGTTTTTAAGTTTTGAGCTGGCAGACGCCTGTCTATTAGCTAATCAGGCCAAGGCCCTCCTCCTTCTCAGGCAATCCAGCCAAAATAAGACCGAACCCAGCTTAATCTTATGGATATTAAGCCAGGAAATTCGATTACTTATTCAGTTGAAGCATAAAACAGCACACTGCTCATTTCGCGATGCAGCTTCGCAGCTAAAGATTTGGTCCACAAAGCTAGGCAACTATCAAACAGCAATCAAGCGTTTTGAAATTGTTTTTCTGGTTCAATTGTTAAATCAATGCGAGCTTTTAGACAAAAAAATCAAAAGCGCTAATCAGCCCGGTCAAATCTGGCGTAGTCTTGAGATAATAGCAATGGCATTATGCACAGGGAGAAAGGCAGGCTATCTTGAATAATGTATTAATATTTGGGGGAACCTTCGATCCTGTACACAAGGGGCATTTGGGCATAGCAGAAAATGTTCAGCAGCACTTCCATTTTCAGCGCTTTATTTTTTTACCCTGTAAATTACCATTGTTAAAGCAGAACGCGACAGCTTCCCCTGCCCAACGACTAAAAATGTTAGATCTCGCTCTGGCTGATTATCCGGTTTCCTACCATTTTGAAATTGACGAGCGTGAGATTAATCGCCCCTCGCCGTCATATATGGTTACAACACTCGAGAGTTACCGCGAGGAACTGGGCGAAAATGTCGCTTTGACCCTGCTGATGGGGATGGACAGTTTCCTTCAGTTACCGCAATGGCATCAATGGACCCGGATTTTGGATTTAGCAAATATCCTGGTGATAAAACGGCCTGATATTAGCCCGAGCGAGAGTAGCAATCTGATGGAATCGCTTTCCAGACACCTAACTAAAAGAGAGATTGATCTGAAAAATACCGCACAAGGGCTTATTTATTTTTTTGATGCCGGCGCCTATCCCATTTCCTCTACCGAAATTCGGAGAAACTCTTTATTGAACTCTGAAAATATGCCTGAATCAGTGCTTGAGTTTATTACTCAGAATAAGCTCTATCTCTGACTATCATAAAACTTTGAAGCGCAACAAATTGATTAACACTTGTTCTTTATGTTACAATTAGCTACAACTTATATAATTATTGACCTTATGCCTCGAATTGTTTTTTACGGTCATGCTTCATTTTCCACAACGTCCACTGACTGTACAATCCCGACAGACACCAGCCTTACCATTTACTGCTCACCAGGTAGTTTATTGAATCAGGAAGTTTCTAACGCCTTGGCTAACGGAGAACTTCTTACAGCAAAGGATATTTCCGTATCAAAAGCAACCTGGTATTTGATAAAAAATGGATTGAATCCAACAGACAAATCCACTCATGAAAGCTTTGACACCTACCCTTTAATTTTAAGAGCGGGCGATAATGTGCCCGATTACGTGCTCTCTTATGCCGATATTCCGGCCATGAATCCCCCTTTAAACCAGGTCCCTACCCAGGTAGTACAGGTAAGAGAACAAACTTCGCTCTCTCAACTGCTAAATCAATTTAAAGGCCAGGATCTTCATTGGGGCGCTTGCGGATTTGCTAAGGATTTTGAGGACATACGTGCAGTTGGATATGGCTATGCTTTTTCTTTAAAATCTGACTCAGCACTGAAAAATAATTACCAGTCCCCTAAACCAAGCGAGGAAGAAAAGAAGATTCAACGGCTCAAACGATTTAGTTCTTTTTTTACTGTACCGGACGAACAGGATTACACATTGAATCGTCCCAGAAAAAAAACCCGTTATACAACTGGTAAACAATTTAGTCCATCAGAACATAGTGAACCCAATCCAGCACCCAAACATCCTGGCTGCTTGTAAAATTGATAAATAGCATTCTGCTCTGTACAGCGGCTGCTCGCGGTATGGGTTGATGAAGTTCAGGCCTTTTTACAAGCATTTCTGGATACTGCGGACAACCACAGTAGAAGAAGGTTAAACGCTGTTTTATGATTCAACAAAGCTGTTTAGAAGTTTATTTAATGCTTCCAGGCTTCTTCTTTTTTTTCTTTATAATCCTCAAACGCTTTAATCAAACCTGATAACACTTCAGCACTTGTTTCAAACATGGCTTTACACTGTGGTTCATCAATTAGTTTGATGTCTTTTCGCAGATGGTCCACCTGATCTTTAAATGCTTGCTGCATCTTATTGACATGATGTAAAACATTCTCATTGTTCGCAGTCATTCCAGGCTCCTGATATCCTTTAATAAAAGTATAGACGGCCTTTAGAAATGCCATCTGAATTTAGTATGCCAGGAGCAAATGGGTGAGCTGGAAAGGGATAAGCTTTATAAACAACCAAAAGCTTATCCCTAGAATCCTAAGATTGGGACAACTCAAAATCGGTTGGGAAATCAGCGAGGCTGTTTGTTTGATCCAGCGATTTAGCCTGATTAATTAAATCGGGTACCTTGCTTGAAATCCAGTCGACTACGGGAGTGAACTTGGAATAGAGGCGTGATTGGCTGACATATTCTTCCTGCGGGAGTGAGGTCATACGGATAACCACGATAATTAATGAGACAATAAAAACACCGCGTATGAAACCGAATCCCATTCCTAATAGTCGATCAGTGCCACTCAACCCGGAGCGTTTTAATATAAAACCAAGAAGCGCATTAATAATACCACCTATAATTACTGTTGCAGTTAAGACAATAACGAAGGAGGCAATTTTAATAACTGTTTGATCCTGAATATAATTTCCTAACCAGGGGTATAAAACAGAAGCGTAATTGTATGCCAGCCAAATAGCCACTATCCATACGGAAAGGGCTATTAATTCTTTCAGAAAGCCACGGAATAAACCGGTGATAACTGAAAGACCTATTATGAGTATGATGGCGATATCAATCCAGTACCATTGCATCTTTAGCTGATTCCTGTGGTAGGTACAACAAATCCATTAATCTGCATCGCGCTAGCCAGTTGTGTTCTTAGCTTCAGAGCCTGATCTTTCTGATTCATTTGCCCTACCAGCACTTTATAAGCAATACCGTTTTTGCTTTGGACTTTATTATAGGAAGCCTGAAATCCTTTGCTTTTTAACTTGTTAACCAATGCAATCGCATTCTTTTGCTGTACAAATAATGCGACCTGAACTGAGTAAGCTGTTTTGCCCGGGAGAGCTTTGGGTGCAGGCGCTTTGGCCAATTGCTGAATTTTTGCAACGGGCTTAGATTGTGTTTTAGCTGCTGGAAGCGACTTGCTGGCTACAATAGTTTTTGGCAGTTCTTTTGCAGGAATCGCAGCGGGTATGCTGGCCAAAGGCTTTTTCTGTTCAAGAGCGACTCGTTTTACATCTTCATTTGATGCCGCATGTGAAGAATAGGATACGCTATTGTGTTGAGCCAGCTCTGCGGGTGGATTGCTCATCACATCTGCTTTATCTTCCTGCGCTCGAGCTTCTTTCAGAGCATCAGGATTATCAATCTGGGCACTGGCATAGTCTATTGTTTTTGTTCCATTAACCGGACTTAAGGGCTCCGCTTTGGCAATAGTCGCAGCAGGTTGATAATCTTCGTTAGCCGTTGGAATGTCTACATGAGCCACCTTAACAGATTTAAACATGGTCTCCTCATCAGATGCAGTGACCTGAGGCAGCACCGGCTTTGGAGGCAGCTTGATGGAAATACTTGAGGGCCCTTCCAGGCGCTGGCTAGATTTTTTCATAATCGCGGGAGCAAAAATGGCTCCTAAAGAGATAATTACAGCAAGTCCAATAAGTCTGTGCTTAATACGCTCGTCCATTACTAATGTCATAGTAACTCCTCCAGGTAAGAATCAGATACTGCATTTAAAACAGCACCTACCAGAATAAAAGATCCGAAGGCGATAATTAAATCGCCTGCTTTTGCCTGCCGGAATGCCGCTTTATAAGCTTCTTCAGGGCTACTAAAATAGCCTTTTGTTTGCTCGATATTCTCAGGCAGCTCTTTTAATAATTGTTCTGCAACACAGGCGCGCTTACTCTCAAGCCTTGCAGGATACCAATAATTAACCAAAGGTAAAAGTGGCTCGACTATTCCTTTTATGTCTTTATCATTTAAAGCAGAAAAAACCGCATGAATATTACCATGTATTTTTTGCTGCGTCACAAATTCTGCCAAAAATCTTGCAGATTGCGGATTGTGCGCCACGTCTAAAAGGAGCCTCCTCTCGTTTTTTTCTATCATTTGTAAACGAGCGGGTAAATGAACACTTTTAATAGAAATTGCAATGTTCTTATCTTCTACCGGTAATTTTTCGCTTAGAATCTTCGACCCGATGACTGCGGCTACCACAGAATCTGGATGTAAATGGGGCTTGGGTAACTGAAGTAACTGTTTTCGAAAATTAATCTCGAGAATATCATCTGCAATTTTATACGAATAATCCTGGCCATTAATCAATACTGGTTTTGCGACACCCATTGCTCTTTTTAAAACTGAGGCAGGCAAATCGGAAGCAGCTCCTATAAACGCTCTGTTGGTACGAAGAATCCCTGCTTTCTCTGTTCCAATAGCCTCGAGGTTTGTTCCAAGATATTCCTGATGATCAAAATCGACTGTAGTAATAATAGCCAAATCATTATCGATAATATTGGTAGCATCCAGTCTTCCACCTAATCCCACCTCTAAAACTACCAGATCAAGATCATGCTGTTCAAAATGCAATAAGGCAGCGAGTGTCGCCGTTTCAAAGAAGGTCAGCGCGGTTTCTTTTCTAGCAAAATCAATAAGTTCGAAGTAATTTTCAAGTTGTTCGTCTTCAATCGCCTTTCTATTAATCCGGATCCTTTCGTTGAAAGCAACCAAATGCGGGGAAGTATAGACACCGACGCGATATCCTGAGTTGGAATATATTTCTTCAAGAGTAGCTACAACGCTGCCCTTGCCATTGGTGCCCGCGACTGTTATAACGGTTGGCGCAGGCCTTGATAAAGCCAATTCCTCAGCAACACCTTTAATACGGCTCAAGCCTAGCTGGATTTCCTGCACATGCCGGTTTTCCAGCTCACTCAGCCATTGCTTTAAGGTTTTCCCGCTCTTTTTCATGATCTTACAAGTTACGGTGCGACAGCTTGGCAATTAACTCAGCGATTGTGGGTCGAAGCGCCTTTCTGTCAACTACCATATCAATATGACCATGCTCAAGCAAAAACTCACTGCGCTGGAAGCCTTCAGGCAAGGTTTGCCGAACTGTCTGCTCAATGACTCGAGGACCAGCAAAGCCGATAAGCGCATTGGGTTCAGCAATAATGATATCACCAAGGCTGGCAAAACTTGCTGAAACCCCGCCTAGTGTGGGATCAGTCAGTACCACTATAAATGGCAGATTGGTTTCGGAAAATTTGGCCAGAGCTGCTGAGGTTTTAGCCATTTGCATTAGTGAAAACAAGCCTTCCTGCATTCTAGCGCCACCGCTTGCGGTAAAGCAGAGATAGGGCTTTCTTTCTTTAGTTGCCAATAAGACGCCACGTACAAACTTCTCACCCACCGTAGCACCCATAGAGCCGCCTATGAAGTTAAATTCAAAGGCGCTTGCGATGACAGGCTGTCCCATAACGCTGCCTTTGGCAAGTAATAAAGCTTCTTTCTCGCCTGTTGCTTTTTGCGCCTGGACAATACGATCTTTATATTTCTTTGAGTCCTTAAACTTCAGTCGATCGATTGGCTCCAGATGAGCAGCTACTTCCTCAATACTGCCCTCATCTAAAAACTGTTGCAGGCGCTGACGCGCAGTCAGACGATGATGATGATTGCAATTGGGGCATACAGAGAGGTTCTTGATTAGCTCGGTACTATAAAGAACAGAGTTACATCCAAGACATTTTACCCATAGGCCTTCGGGCACGCCTTTTTTTTGTGATGCTTCTGTTCTGACTTTAGAAGGTAATAATTTTTTTAGCCAACTCATAGATAAGAATCCGTGGATTGAATTTGACGCGCAACAGTATAACCTGATTTTTTATCTGAGGCTTGTTTTATTCACTCTATTGTTCGCATTTAATTAATGAACAATACTCTGGCTCTGCTGATTATCATCAAACTGTTTATTTTTTCTACACACCATGAATTTTAAATAAAATTTTCCCTTTTTTCTCGCATTTTTTAAAATAAAGTGCTACGCCCCCTAAAGTTTTTTTGTTTCTATCCGATAACTAAAGTGGGTACGGTGAATTCAAGGTCGAATTCCCGGTAATAATATAATCCCCAATCCAGGGATTCAGGCACGAGGAGATTTTGGTCATGACTCAAGTGATTAATACTAACGTGATGTCGTTAAATTCCCAAAGGAGTTTAAATGTATCACAAAAAGGCATGCAGACGGCCATTCAACGTCTTTCATCCGGTCTGCGCATTAACAGCGCTAAAGACGACGCTGCCGGACTGGCCATTTCTGAAAGAATGACATCACAAATCAGGGGTATGAACCAGGCAATACGAAATGCGAATGATGGTATATCATTGGCTCAGACTGCAGAAGGGGCAATGCAGGAAACGACCAATATCTTACAGCGTATGCGCGAACTATCACTGCAATCAGCTAACTCATCGAATAACTCTGGCGACCGTCAGGCTATTCAGGAGGAAGTCGTTCAGTTACAAAGCGAACTCGATCGAATTGCTTTAAACACTGAGTTCAATGGTCAGAGAATCCTGGATGGCTCTTTTTCCAGCGCCAGTTTTCAGGTAGGTGCCAACGCTAATCAGACGATTAACTTTGCTATCGGAAGTATTAAAGCCTCATCAATCGGCGGTATTGCTACCCAGAGTGGAACTGAGGTGTCCAACGCCGCTTCAACTGATATAACAATTGCCATTGGCGGCGGTGCTGCTACAACAATCAACTCCAGTGCCGGATTTACAGGCAATGCCCAGCAGGATGCGACTTCAGCCTATGCTAAAGCAGCGGCCATTAATGATGCTGGAATCGCCGGTTTGTCTATAAGTGCCAATACCTCAGGAACCCAGACAGTGGGCGCAATTGGGGGTACAGCAGGTGACACTTATGACCTCTCTGTTAATGGCGTGGCTGTATTTACCAACCAGGACGTTGCAACAGCCTTATCCAACACGGCACTGCGTGATGCGATCAATGGCGTGAGCAATCAGACAGGTGTCATTGCCAGTTTAAATGGTGGTGATCTGACCCTAACCGCAGCTGATGGACGTAATATTGATATCACTGAAGCGGGTACTGGTTTTACTGCAGGTACAGACGGTATCAGTGTTACCGGCGGAGACTTCGATGGTACTTTGCGCGGCAGTCTGACTATAAGTGCAACTAATAGCATCTCAATTGGCGGAACCGTGGCCACATTAGGCTTAAATGCCGCTATCGCCAAAGACTCTCTGGGAGTAGATAGCATTGATGTGGGTACTGCAGCCGGTGCGCAATCCGCTATATTGCGACTGGATTCAGCCTTAAGCTCCGTGAACTCTAATCGCGCTGCAATGGGTGCCTTGCAAAACCGGTTTGAATCCACTATTGCCAATCTGGCAAACGTTGCTGAAAACCTCTCTGGCGCAAGAAGCCGAATCCAGGATGCGGATTTTGCCGCTGAAACGGCTAACTTAACCCGAGCCCAGATTCTGCAACAAGCTGGAACTGCGATGCTGGCACAGGCTAACAGCCTGCCACAATCTGTACTGTCCTTACTTGGCAGATAATAGTACTACCAGCCTGCTCTCTGATGGGAGCAGGCTATTTTAGCTTTATCCTTCCTGTATTCGATTAAGTGGGAGGTCGAAATGAAGATTGAATCAAATAATATTAAGTCCAATTCATTGGAACAGGAATCAAATGGTATCCATGAGAATATTAAAGCCGGCTCTCAACCCTTTTCATCCAGTCCATTGAACTCGGCGCAAAGTAAACAGGCCATTGATAAAGCAACCGGCGTTCTTCAAACCATCGTAACAGAGAAATTATCAGATAAAGTCATACGGAAAATGCCGCCTGATGAATATCTGAAACTTCTAAGCCTGGTTGATGAAATGATTAGCGGCTCTATTGATAAAAAAGTGTAACTGAGTTGCAATATAAATCTGATTAGATATTAAGGACAATAACGTGTCAGGAATAAGTTCGCCAGGAGTTGGCTCAGGTTTGGACATTAAATCAATTGTTGAGGCGCTGGTAAAAGCGGAAATTACCCCTGCTAAAAACAGAATTGATCGACATGAAGCGGATCTTGTGGCTGAGCTTTCGGCTCTTGGGCAAGTGAGAAGCGCGCTCAGCAAATTGCAAAGCAGCCTGATTAAACTTGGCGATTTAAAACAATTTCATTCATTGAAAACTACCTTAAGTGATCCGAATGCTTTACAGGCCACTATTGGCGATAATGCTATTGATGGTCATTATGATATTGAGATTATCCAGTTAGCCGCCAAACAAAACCTCGCCTCCGGAGCCTTTGCCAATACATCCTCTCCTGTCGGTCAGGGATCATTAACGATTGAGTTTGGAAGTTACAGCAATGATCTCAGCAGTTTTACCCTGAATGCTGATAAAGACCCGCTGGTTATTACTATTGGTGCAGGTCAAAGCAGTCTTGTTGCGATTCGCGATGCGATTAATAACAGTGACAGCGGTGTGCAGGCAGCCATTGTTCAGGACAGTCAGGGCGCTCGGCTGACTTTAAGCAGCCCTTCGACCGGAAAGTCTTATGAAATGCGAATTACTGTAAATGATGCTGATGGAAATAACACCAACGGCGCGGGCTTGTCAGCACTTGCCTATGATCCGACAAACAGTGTTAACTCAATGCTTCAAACTGCCGAGGCAAAAGACAGCCAATTCAAAATCAATGGCTTACTGCTCACTGAAAGCAGTAACCGAATTGAAAACGCGATTGCAGGCGTCACTCTGGATTTGAAAAAAGCTCAGCCTGGAACACTTATTTCGCTCGGTGTTGAGGCGAATCGAGCACAAACTACCTCGCTAATCAGGGAGTTTGTTAAACAGTTCAATGACAGCATGAGTAGTCTTAATAATTTAACCAGCTACGATCCGAATACAAAAAAAGCAGGCAGCCTGCAGGGTGATACGGGAATAAGAAATCTAAAATTTTCATTGTCAGCATTGGTCAGCGATGTCAATCAGGATACTTCCTCCCCGCTTAAAACCCTGGCTGATCTGGGCATTAAAACAACAAAAAGCGGCTTGCTTGAGATTAATGAAGACCAGTTAACCAAAGCACTGGACACGCACTACGAATCCATTGGAGCCTTTTTCGCCAAGTCGGCAAAGGCTTCCGATAGCAATGTGAAAATCAACCTGGTTGGTGCTGATGTCAAGGCCGGAACCTATGCACTAACGATTGACTCCTTCAATCCAGGGGTTAGTTTAAGCGGCACCATCGGCGGTTTGATTGCGACATCCTCAAATGGGTTAACACTAAAAGGCAGCGGCGCTTATAAAAATCTTTCAGTTGATATCACCGGCGGCGAGATTGGAGCAAGAGGAAATATTACCGTAACCAATGGCCTGGCGGTGAAATTTAATGATCTGATTGAACAATTGCTCGATGACAAGGGCAGTTTAGTTGATCGCACCAGCAGTCTGAATAATCAAATTGAACGAATCGCCGAGGATCGCGTTCAACTCGATTACCGTACGCAGGAGCTTGGCAAACGCTATCTGAAACAATTTACAGCCCTTGATGGTTTATTATCTCAGATGCAAAGCACCAGCAATTTCTTAAGCCAGCAGCTGGCTAACCTGCCCCAATTGACCTTGAACAAGAGATGATTATGAAAAACAGGTATGAGCAAGCAATTAATCAATACAAATCAATCGACTTACAGACCCGAATAGAATCGGCAAACCCTCATGAATTAATAAACCTTCTTTTGCAAGGTGCACGCTCGCATATTGCGACAGCGCAGGGCCATATCCAGCGGCAGCAAATCAGTGAGAAAGGTGAGCATATTTCCAGAGCCATCAGCATTCTCGATGGTTTAAGAACAAGTCTTGATCACGAACAAGGTGGAGATATTGCGGTTAATCTGGATCAACTATATGAATATATTCAGCAGATTCTGTTGAAAGCTAATCTTCACAGCGATTCAGAGCTGTTAGCCGAGGCAAATTCACTGTTGACAACAATCCACCAGGCATGGATGGAAATGCCAGGAATTGGGCCTAAAGAATAAAAACCAAGTGACTGCGGGATGACGTGGAAAATTACATTTAATCAAAAAAAATATAAAGTTTTTTCAAATTGTGCCGTTATCAAGATCAACCAGTTGATAAATTAGGGGTAAAATCATGAGACAATGGTGCAAAATAATAATATTAATGATTTCTCTCCTTCCCGCCGCATGGTCAGAAAGCCGATTTGGAGAAACGCTTTGTAATGATCCGGATTATTTTTGTATGAAAATCAAATCCGGCGACACATGGGCCAGCCTTTTTCCTAATGAGGAATCCAGGGATTTGGTGCGGCGCATTAATCGTATGAACATCAGGCTTAGAACAGGAATGGTTATCGCGATACCCAAAAACCTGGACAGAATAACTATCTATGATGTATCCCCTTTCCCGCGCTATATTGAATCAGACGGTGAGAAAACTATTTATATCAGCCAGAAAAAACTGGCATGGGGCGCCTATGATGAAGACGGTGAGTTACTTTGGTGGGGACCCATCTCTTCTGGAAATCCACACTGTCACGGCGTTTATGGAGGCTGCTCAACCCCGACGGGTTCCTTTCGCGTCATTAGAAAACAGGATATAGACTGTATATCTACTGCGTTCCCACGGCGTGCGGATGGAAATAATGGCGGTGCAGAAATGCCTTATTGCATGCATTTCTTCCGTGGCTATGCTTTACATGGCAGTAATACAGTTCCCGGGTATCCTGACAGCCACGGCTGTATCAGGATGTTTACAGAGGATGCCCGCTGGTTAAACGAAGAGTTTGTCAGTGTTCCTGAGGATGGCGAACGAGGAACTCGTGTTGTCATCGATGATCCGAATAGCTGATTAAACTATTGTAACAGTGAAAATGCACCAACGACTCCTTGCTGAGCTAGCTGTCGCTTCAGGTTATCCGTCATGTTGCGCTCAGCAAAGGGGCCTACTTTCACCAGAAACCGCTCATTATATTTTTCAACAAATACCGGTGAAGGAGTGATGCGAGCCAGCTTTTCCCTTAACAATGCAGCCAATTGCTGAGAATTGAAGGCACCAGCCTGCACATAATAATAAGCAATATGCGGTTTACCAGGCTCCCTGACAGTTAAGGCTTCAATTTCTACCGCGGCGGTTCCCTTAGGCAACAGACCCAGCTTGCTTGCTGCTGCATAAGAGAGGTCAATAACCCTGTCATCGTGGAAAGGGCCTCTATCATTTACCTTGACCACCGCCTCTCGCCCATTTTCAAGATTTTTCACCCGGACATATGTGGGCAAAGGCAGGGTTTTATGCGCAGCGGTCATTGCATACATATCATAGTCATCCCCGCTTGATGTTCTCCTGCTGTGAAACTTGGTTCCATACCAGGACGCGATACCTTTAGTCTTATAGCCGCTGGCACTACGCATGACCTCATAATTATGGCCATTTACAGCGTAAGATCCGGGATTTCCATAGCGGCTGAAGGGTTCATAGACCGGGTTTACTTTATGAAAGCGCGTTGGTGGAGCGCCTGGAGGAGCCCCGTCTTTTTGCTGAGCAGTAGACTGTTTTTGTCGGATTGATGATTTATTGCGTGGCGAAGAAATGTTTTTACCCTCTTCCTGCACGGGAGGCTCGATTGTATTTACAGGTCCCTGGCAGGCAGTAAGCAACATCAATGGCAATAACCCAATCCAACGCATAAATTCTCACTTTAGTAGTTTAATGACTTATGAAAATAATTTACATTCTACGAAAATTTTTTGTCAGACGATACAAGCAGCTTGCAGAGCGCATCGAATCGACTTAAAAATAAGCGATAGCTAATCTTCTAAGAAGATAATTGGAGGGAGGCTGATGCTGTGTTAGACTAACAGGATTTTTGTAACAGCGAGTAAAATAATAAAATGAAGTGTTTGCAAATTTGTTCCAAAGTGGCATTGGCCGCCTCTCTTTTTTTCCAAAGCGCTGTATTTTATGCTGATACAGCTTTGCCTAATACGCCGATTCCAAGCCCGACTATTACCAATAAACCCCTTATCACCCCTTCTCCTCCAACCCTGAATGCCAAAGCCTATATTCTTATCGACGTCAATAGCGGCAAAATTATTGCCGAGAAAAATAGTGAGGAACAATTACCTCCTGCAAGCCTCACAAAAATGATGACTCTTTACGTCATCTCCAATGCGCTGCACAACGACCAGATCCATTTGACAGATAATGTCAGAATCAGCCGCGAAGCCTGGAAAACAGGCGGCTCAAGAATGTTTGTTAAAGAAGGTCAGATGGTAAGTATTGAAGATCTTCTGAAAGGGATTATTGTTGATTCAGGTAATGATGCCTGTGTTGCTATGGCAGAACATCTCGGCGGCAGTGAACCCGGCTTTGCTGAAATTATGAATCAACAGGCCCAGCAACTGGGGATGGTGAATAGCCACTTCACGGACAGTACCGGCCTGCCTGATCCCAATTTACATACTACTGCCAAAGATCTCGCTATTTTGGGACGTGCGCTGATTACGAACTTCCCTCAATACTATCACTGGTATGGTCAAAAATGGTTTACTTATAATGGAATTCGCCAGCCTAACCGTAATCGTCTGCTGTGGAGAGATAGTCAGGTTGATGGGGTTAAAACAGGTCATACCAATGATGCGGGTTTTTGTCTGGTATCCTCTGCCAAACGAGATAACATGCGCCTCCTGGCAGTGGTACTAGGCTCTCCAAGCGATTCAGTCAGGGCAGATGACAGTGAACGTCTTCTGAATTATGGTTTTCGTTTTTTTGAAACACATCCTCTCTACAAAGCAGGACAAAGTATTACCAAAGTTCCCGTATACAAAGGCGCTTCCAGCGAGCTAAATGTAGGCTTATTACAGGATCAGTATATCACCATACCTAATGGCCAATATCAACGCCTGAATATCACAACTACTGTAGCAGAAAGTCTTCAGGCACCGATTGAGAAAGGTGACAAGATTGGTGAGCTGGTTGTTCAATTTGATGATAAAACAATTGATACACACCCGGTTTACGCGCTCGAACCCGTTGAAAAAGGCGGCATTTTTACCCGCATGAAAGATTCCGTGCGTTTGATGTTCAAGCATTGGTTTGGATAAAAGACAAATGAATCAATTCGTTTATCTGAATGGACAAATCACACCCAGCCACGAGGCGAAGATCTCAATCTTCGATCGTGGTTTTTTGTTTGCTGACTCAGTGTATGAAGTTATTCCAGTCTATGATGGACGCCCCTTCTTTGTTGAAAAGCATCTCAGACGCTTAGAGTCGAGTCTCGATAAATCCAGAATCCCTGATCCGCAAATAGATTGGCTGCCTGTGCTGGATGAATTAATCAGACTCAATGGCAATGGTGACATGCAGCTATACATTCAGATTACCCGAGGTAATCAGGGAGTGCGTAAACATGATATTCCTGACAAATTAGAACCTACAGTGGTGGCCTTCACTCTGCATAGCAGCTTTCCCACATCCGCTGCAGCGGAGGGGCTTCATGCGATAATTCTTGAAGATTACCGCTGGGAGCGGTGCGATATTAAATCAACCGCCTTGCTGGCTAATGTGCTGCTCAATGATGAAGCAATTCGCCAAGGGGCAAATACGACCATCCTGACCAGAAAAGGCTTTGTTACCGAGGGGAGTGTGAGTAACGTTTTTCTGGTAGACAAAAATAATATTATCAGAACCCCTCCTCTGAACCACTATTGCCTTCCAGGCATTACCCGCGAAATTGCATTAGACTTAATAAAAGAGCTTAACTGGAAATTTATTGAGGAGCCTATTCCGGTACAAGATATTTTTACTGCATCTGAACTGTGGATTACCAGCACTACCAAAGAAATTTATCCAGTTACCCAAGTCAATAATTTACCGATTGGCGATGGTCAGGCGGGAATTTACTGGCAGAAAATTAATATCCGATACAAAGAGTTGGTTAGAAATTATGAATGATAAACCTAGTCTGATTGAATTTCCCTGTGATTTCCCCTTAAAAATTATTGGGAGTAATACAGAGCGTTTCGTGGCAGAAATAACCGAGATCGTCCTGAAACACTATCCTCAGACACCGGATCATAAAATCCAGTCTAAAAATAGCGAGCGAGGGAATTATGTCTCAGTTACTGTGACTGTGTTTATTTATGATCAGATTTCACTGGATAATCTGTACAGGGAGCTTACCAGTCATCCTGATATCAAAATGGTTTTATAATGATAATACGCAATCTTGGACTACAAACCTATCAGTCCGTTTGGGATGAAATGAAGGTCTTCACCAGCAACAGACAGATAGAAACCAGCGATGAATGCTGGTTATTGGAGCATTTTCCAGTATATACCCAAGGTCAGGCAGGCAAGCCAGAACATTTACTCAATCCAGCGAACATTCCTGTCATCCAGTCCGATCGTGGCGGTCAGATTACTTATCATGGTCCCGGCCAATTAGTCGCCTATGTTTTAGTGGATTTAAAGCGAAGGCATATTGGTATTCGCACCCTTGTTTGCCAGCTGGAAGCCTTGTTGATTAGCTTGTTAGCCAATTATAAACTTGATGCCACAACTCGCTGCGGTGCTCCCGGCGTCTATTTTAATGAAAAAAAGATTGCATCTATTGGATTACGGGTGAAAAATGGCTGCACCTATCATGGAATTGCACTGAATGTGAATATGGACCTGCAACCCTTTAAAGGCATAAATCCCTGCGGCTTTAGTCAGTTGGAGATGACTCAGATTAGTGAGTATGTACCAGGCATTGACTTGGCTGAGGTGAAACAAAAGCTTGCAGCACTTTTTTTAAAGCATTTTGAAACCTGACAAGTATGCAATTATTCTCCCATTACATTGAGCCTATGATTTCGTGGCTGCAGTATAATCCGCACTGGGCGTTATTTTTTACTTTTTTG
Source organism: Legionella sp. 16cNR16C (assembly GCF_021297775.1). NCBI lineage: Bacteria > Pseudomonadati > Pseudomonadota > Gammaproteobacteria > Legionellales > Legionellaceae > Legionella > Legionella sp. 16cNR16C. The sequence goes on along the minus strand of NZ_JAJTMX010000002.1, from coordinate 989,499 downwards.
GTTTCCTTCTCTGAATCCTTAGCCATTATTGGCAGCATCATTCCTGGTTCAATCACTATGACCGCGATAGGTATACTGGCAGGTACCGGCGTAATGCGTGTGGATTTGACACTGATAGCAGCAATTTTAGGAGCCATTGCAGGCGACAGCATCAGCTATCTTATTGGATACACCTTCAGAGACAGTATTATTTCTATCTGGCCGTTTAAACGTTATCCCAACCTTTTAACTTATGGTAAAGATTATTTTAAACACCACGGTGGTAAAAGTGTGTTGATTGGTCGCTTTGTGGGCCCGCTCCGCTCGATCATTCCGGTTATTGCCGGCATGATGGGAATGAGCCAATGGCGTTTTTTCATCGCCAATTTTATTTCAGCTATCGGCTGGTCCCTGCTTTATGTTCTGCCTGGAGTATTGATTGGGGCAGCAAGCTCCGAGCTTTCGCCAGAAAGTGCAGCACGCCTCCTGGTAGTCGTCTTACTATTACTCGGTTTAATCTGGTTATTCAGTGTAGTTTTAAAGTGGATAATCGTCAGAGTTAATCGATTATTACGTATAAGTCTGCATGACTTTTGGTCCTGGTCAAGCCGGCACCCGCATCTGGCTTCGATTATCTCCAGATTAACGCCTGCCAATGAAAGCAATCATTATCAAACAGCGGGATTATGCCTGGTATTTCTTGTCTGTTTGCTATGTTTACTGATTATTTCCTTTATGGTTTACGATCAGAAAGGTCTTTTTGTATTAAATCAGCCCGTTCATTTATTTCTACAGAGCTTGCGCGGAATTTCCTTCGACAGCTTTTTTATCATTCTGGTATCGGTAATTAGCCCCATTAATTTACTGGCAGTGTGCGCCGGGGTTTTCATCATCTATTCCTGGCAACACAATTGGCGGCAGGCGGCCTACTGGATCAATCTGCATTTAAGCTGTGCATTGCTCATGTTATTCATTCACTGGCTGATACCAAGCGCCAGACCAGAGGGTCTGTTAAATATTCAGAGCGGTAATTCCTATCCTTCCATTGGTCTGAGCTTTGCAACTGCCCAATATACTATGCTTATGTACTTCAGCAATGATTTGCATAAAAACAGAGTTACCAGAACATTTAACAGTCTGGCTATATCAGTATTAATTCTGGCGGGTTTTGGCACTATTTATTTAGGAGATCACTGGTTGACAGATATCTTGTCAGCCTATATGGCTGGATTAGGCTTAAGCACAATTCACTGGCTGTTTTATCGTCGCAAAATTTCTCTTATCGTCAGTCCTCTCTGGCTGAGATACTTTCTACTGGGACTTATTCTTGCCGGCACCTTGCTGAGAACATTGCTGCATCATGATCAGGAAATTAAAAACCACCAGCCTTATTATGCGCAGTATGTTTTTACCGATGACCGCTGGTGGAATCAGACAGCTCCTCTTTTGCCTGCGTTTCGTACAAACCGAATCGGCAAACCAATTGCTTTATTTAATGTGCAGTATGCCGGTTCCATCAATCATCTGGAGGAAGAGTTAGCCCGTCAAGGCTGGCGGAAGCAAAATGATTCACTGTTCTATGCCCTGCTTAAACGTTTTAGTAAAAATTATTCTACAGCAATTCCTCTGATGGCCCCGCTTTATTTAAACCGAAAACCAGTCCTGGTAATGACTTTTAAACCAGGCCGGCGAAAACCTATGCTCATCCTGAGAATGTGGCGTTCAAATTTTCATTTGAAATCAATGAAGCAACCTCTATGGCTTGGCACACTGGAATCGCATCAGCCCCCAAAGCTGTACAGTAAGGAAAAAACCTATACTATCAATATTCTGCACTTCCCTTTGTATTATATGAGCAAGTCTCTTCACATCTTTCCCCAGAAACAGATTAAATTCAATCTTGCGCGCCATCAGGGAGTCGAAGTTCCAAAAGAGACGGTTATACTGATCATCAAAGATCTGCCGCAACGAATTCCAGAAGGATCTGAACAAAAGTTATAACCTTTGCTCATCTCAATCTGATTGACGCGCAAAATCCTGATCAGCCACAAATCTATTACTTGATCTTTCATAAGCTGTAGAGCAATATAACTAACATCAGCTTATCGCGCAGGCTAGGCAATAATCCCATAGGTGTAGATTAATTCAGCGCCAAGATGTCTATTTAAGGAATATAATATGATTTCATTGATGAATTCTATCTATTTTATTTTTCCACTTATTAGTCTGGTATTACTCGCCTATGGTTTCAAATCCAGTCACAAAAACTATATTTCTCTGGCACTTTGGCTGAGCCTTATTGCGGTATTGCTGGAATACAAAACAGCAGGTGGTGAAATTCTTGGCAGTTATTTCAATTACAAACATGCTGCTGTCTACTCTCTCAATCTAATGGTTCTGATCATTTGTATTGTTTATCTGCTGTGTTATTCGTTCAGACAGTCTAAAAGCATACTTTATCGTTATATATCCGGTTTAACAGCAGCAATCGCAATAACTGGTGCAGCAATATTAATAAGCAATTTATGGATCAATGCGTTTTTCATCGAACACCGGCTTCAAAACACACCACTTCTACAGGTGGCAAGCTTCCAACAAGTTGAATACTGCAACTATAGTTATGTTTTTTATAAAATAAACCCTGAAGGTAACGTTCAATACATGTGTCCCAATTATTATGGTCTGCTTCCATCAGTTGGCGGTTTACGCATTCCCCCAGCCCATGTTTTAAAGCAGCTCCCGCCTCAGTTACAGGCTAAATTCACTCATTCAGGGGTTAATTCAAAAATGCCGTAAATACTCATTTTGATTGCTGTTGACAATTTGTTCTATTGATTATTTTTTGGTACTATCGTGAAAAATTTATCTCATAAAAAGACCATGCAACGACTGCTAATCAGCTTATTAATTATATTTAGCCAGTCATCTCTGGCAATGGCTCCCAAATTGAATTGGAACCAAGCCGTTGATAATGCCATTATCAGATATGGTTTACGTACCGAGCCTGAATTAATTCGTTTTTTTTCCAAAGCGAATGTGGCTTATCCTCCCAAAGAAATAGCCCTGCTCGCCTTTAAACAGGAAAGGCAGATTGAGTTATGGGCTAAAAACGATAATCATGACTGGAAACACATCCACACCTATCCATTAACTGCATTTAGCGGCCGCCTGGGCCCTAAACTAAAAGAAAGAGACGGACAAATTCCGGAAGGTGTCTATAAACTGGTTACATTTAACCCTTTTAGCAGTATGCACTTGTCAATGATGATTAATTACCCGAATAATTTTGATCGACTGCAAGCAAGTAAAGATGGGCGAACAAAATTGGGGGGTGATATATTTCTGCACGGGAAATCACTCTCTGTTGGCTGCCTTGCTGTAGGAGACAAGGCCATTGATCAATTATTTCTTTTAAGCCGCAGAGTAGGTCTTAACAATATCAAGATGATTATTGCGCCCAATGACTTACGAGTTGCCAAACCAGCGACTTCAAATTTTGCTCAACCCAGATGGCTGCCTGAGTTATATAAACAAATCACTGATGCCTTGCATCAATTTCCAAAGAATAAAAAAATAGCTTGATGACCGTACTATCAACAACTGATAAAGGTCTGTCTTTTCCGCGTAGGCGGAAAGCCATCCACGATCCGGCACAGTACCCGCGATGAAAATAGATTCCTGCCTTCGCAGGAATGACACAGCAAGCATATAAGTGGAGTGTGATTCATGGGGATATACATCATTTCGAAGCCGGAGCTTTATTTAGCCTTTCCAAAAGACTAAAATAATTATTTTCACAGAACTGATGCATGATCCTGGCCGTAGCGCCCCATACAAATTTGCTTTCATGAAGAAATCGAATAGTTTTGAATGTTAAGCCCCCTTTTTTAAACTCAATCTCCTGATAATTAGCTTGTATACAGATCTGATCAATCGGCAGCATAAATAGTTCAGAAACCTCTGCAGCATTGAGCGTGAACGGCTCTACTGAATTAACTGAGGCAAACCATGGATGGATAATATAACCAGTCAGAGTATGCTCTTTTTCCATTGGGCAAATTAATCGAACCCGATCAGCTGCGATACCCAGTTCCTCATGCAACTCGCGTAAACCGGTGTCCTGGAGACTTCGATCTTCTTCTTGCCAACCACCGCCAGGAAAACAGATTTCCCCGGGGTGGCTGCGCAGAAAAGGATTGCGTATAGTCAGCAGCAATGATTTGCTCTTTTCTTCAAAAAGAACGATGACCGCGGCTATCTTATTTTCCATTCTCTAACAATCCTTTCAGGATGGGATTAATTTTAATAAAACACTCATCATATTCCTTATCACACTCTGAATCTATTACGATACCCCCACCTGCGGCAAACAAGAGTTTATTCCCTTTTGCAGTAATTGTCCGAATAGCAATATTCGTATCAAATCGCCCATGATTGGAGAAATACCCAATACATCCACAATAAACCCCACGAGCAAAGGCTTCACTTTCAGCTATCACTTTCATCGATTCCAATTTTGGAGCCCCCGTGATCGAACCACCAGGAAAACAGGCCCCAAACGCTGCAAACATACCAATATCTTCCCGGCATTCCGCTTCAATATGACTGACTAAATGATGAACGCCTTTATAACTTTGAAGTTCGCATAACCCAGTAACACTGACGCTGCCTGTTTTCGCAATTTTCCCCAGATCATTTCGAAGTAAGTCCACAATCATTATGTTTTCAGCACGATTTTTTTCAGAATTTATCAATTCCAGTCTTGCTGCATTATCGCGTGCTTCATTTTCATCATTCCTGGCAGTACCCTTTATTGGAGAAGTCGTTACTTTGCCTTGCGTATAAGTCAGAAAGCATTCGGGAGAAAATGATAAAATATCTGCATTTTCAAGCTTAATGAATGCACCATAGGGAACAGGATTTACTGCTCTAATTGTTTGATAAATAGCATAACTGTCCCCATCATAACCCATAGAAAAGCCTTGAGTTAAGTTAGCCTGATAACAGCGGCCATGAAATAGCGCTTCCTGAATAAAACGAAACGACTTTTGATAATCATCACAGGAAATAAATGAGCATAGGGGGAGCTGAATTTTGAACTCACCATCCGTAACGGCTCCCTTTCCTGCCTCCAGCCATAACTCCGCCATAGCAGCGGCAATTTCCGGAGTTTCCTTCCTGGTATTCGCAGCGAATAAACTCACTTTTTTTAAATGATGATCAACTATGATTGCCCAGTCATATAGCCCCAGGTGAAATAATGGCATACCCTCCATGTCAGGGTGGGTTTTCATCTCTATTCCAGCGAGCTGACAAGCCAGATCATAGGAAAAATAGCCTATTGCGCCTCCCTGAAACGGCAAATCGCAGCTTGAAGGGACAGGGGGCAACAATGAATCGAGATAAGTGAACAGATTATTTAAATCCGATAGATGCTTTTCATCAACAAGCTCATATGGGAATGCTGTCAGAATATCAAAACGACCTCGAAGTTGATCTGCACTTTCAATAAGCACAAAGCCAGTTAATTGACTAAATTTACTATAGTTATGACATAAATTTGACGGATAAGATAATTCTAATATATTATACTCGAACAAGTTACATCCTTTTTGTACAATTTAACCTAATAATGATAATTTAAATTGAAAAAGGATTCCATTAAATTTCTCAACTATCAACTGCATATGAAAGTAAGTTTTCTAAAGGTTATACCTAATTCTGCCCTCCTCTGGGAGTACAATCCTGAATCCAACACAGCCGAATATATTTTTAAGACAGAGAGTGATCTGCTTAAAGTGGTGACACCCCGAGCCGCCATTGTGGACGCCATGAGACAAATTAATGGGATCCGACTAGAGGACAGCCGTGCGGTCATTGATGACGTAAAGGAATTTATAAAAACTTATCCGATGCTGGAAGTACCTATACAACAATCAGTTCCGGAAAAAACAGGTAAAGCCTCAGACATAGAAAAAACAAACCTGCCCGGTTTTTCCATGTTCAAACGCAACACATCAACTCGTATCCAGGGAAGCAAAGCCACCAAAACCCAGAGGGCATCTTTATCACTGGAAAACTATTCAGAAAATAGAGAGCGAACAAAGAGTCAAATCGCTGATGCCTCAACTGAAGACTCCCGTCATTCTGTACAGTTGCCAATTATGCGCCAAAGCTCCCCCTTGAAACCGCTTGATGCTGCCGCGCTATCCGGTAAAGCTTCCTACATCCCGGGAAGTTTTAATATCGACACAATCATTCCAAAAGACAGATCACCTGAAGCCTGGCGCCAAACCCTGGTGTTTCTTGATGCGCTTGGTGAGAAAACAACTAAAGACAAACAAAAAAGTGCTATGCAACTGTTAAGAGATGAGCAGGATATCATCAAGGAATTACATCTAGTCGAGATGACCAAATTATATGAAATCAAAGGGTCACTCATCCGAAAACTTAAAAAATTTCTCGATATTATTGAGAACGCTTTACCGCAGGTCGATTCTAAATACCCTTTTCCCGCAACAATCTTTTCTTATTTTCAAAGGGCCATTGTTGAAGCGATGGTAAATACCGAAGAAAATCTCAAAGCCTACGGAGAGATTAATGCCAGAACCAGCAAATCCAAATCAGAGGCGGCGCGATTTATAAAACGCCAGGCTGAAAAATCGGAACTGGTAATAGGTCGCTTATTAGCTTTTCATTATTTTACCAGCTCTGAGTTAACTCAGATTCAAGACGATAATCTGTCGCTGCAATCTTTTCTGGCACAAGTCAAAATCAAACTTAAACCCAAACGTCAGAAACTTGATTTATTACTAGCGGGAATGACACAGCTTATTCTTGAATCTCTTGAATATGAGTGGATGTTCAAAAAAGAAATTGAACGTATTTCAAATGAGTGTTCTAAACATCCTCAGCAAATTGAAATTGCCATGCTTGAATCCGAAAAAGATGGACAGGCGCAATGCATGTACTCTATTTATGCCTTGATCAAAGGGGTTATCGCACCTTCGGAATTACATAAAAAATCCAGTAGCGAACTGGATCGCTTTATTTTTTCATTAATGGGCGATCTGATTAATTATGTGAAAGTACAATACTATTGTATCTCCCCTTTTGTTGGCAATATCAGCTTAAAGGGCACCTGGAAAGACGAGCATAAAGATCCAAGAGATTTCTATATTTATGAGGACTTTGCAGTGCAATTAAGGAGCTCTTTAAAAGCGCTGGTTACGCCCCTCCTTTATTCAAGTGGTAAATATGCCTTTCCCTCGGAAGAAAAACGGTTTAATTCAGTAAATGATTCTACCGAGGAAAAACTGGTCCCTTTTAAAACGCTTTTGCTAAATCACCTTATCGAGAGCATCAATAAGCTCATCAAAAATGCCACGGATAATATAGTTCCTGCTACCAGCAACGCTGGTGAGAAAACTGAAGATACAGGTGTATACGAATCAGCAGAAAAGGAAAGCTCTTCATTAGCTCTTTAGAAAAAACTGTTTCAAACAAGGATGGTTTTTAAGAGAAATAATGAGTATTCTATGGCGATATGTTGTGAACAAGGAGAAAATCCGTGACAACAGTCGCCCAGTTTGAAATTCAATTCAACCAGTGTATTAATGAAAATGGTGAGGCCTGTGCTGTCCTACCTGATTTTGCGAATGAGGATCAGGTTCTGCAGGATCTTTACCGTATTATGGTAAGGACACGCATCTTTGATCGGAAAGCCATCGCATTACAGCGTACAGGGAAGATGGGAACTTATGCACCTATCAATGGCCAGGAAGCAATATCAACGGCCATAGGTCATGCCATGCGCCCGGAAGACGTGCTTGTTCCCTATTACCGGGATTACGCCGCGCAATTCCAGCGTGGTGTAAAAATGTCGGAAATTCTTGCTTATTGGGGTGGCGATGAACGTGGAAGCCATTTTGCCAATAACAAGGAAGATCTCCCAATTTGCGTGCCAATCGCGTCACAATGCCTGCATGCAGCAGGCGTAGCCTTTGCCTTTAAATACCGTCATCAATCTCGTGTGGCCGTAACCTGTATCGGCGAAGGCGGTACATCGGAAGGTGATTTCTATGAAGCAATGAACGTCGCCGGCACCTGGAATCTTCCCGTGGTTTTTATTGTTAATAACAACCAGTGGGCTATTTCAGTACCTCTTTCCAAACAGACAGCAACAGAAACTGTCGCACAGAAAGCAATCGCCGCCGGTTTTACAGGCGTACAAGTCGATGGAAATGATGTAGTAGCCTGCCGTAAAGTCATTGGCGAGGCCATTGAAAGGGCCAGACGCGGTGAAGGACCAACGCTCATCGAAGCATTGACTTACCGGCTTTGTGATCATACCACAGCAGATGATGCAACCCGCTATCAACCTCAGAATGAAGTCGATGCAGCAAAACCTAAAGAGCCCATCAGCCGATTTCGTCATTTCCTTGAAGCAAACAATTTATGGGATGCGGCTCGTGAAGAACAGCTAACTATTGAAGCCAGCACTGAAGTTCAGGCAGCAGTTGATGAATATCTTGGTCAGAAAAGGCAGTCAATTACCAGCATTTTTGATTATCACTATGAAACCTTACCCGATTATCTGATTGAGCAGCGGGCCATTGCAATGGAGGAAGCCGACAATGCCTGAAATTACCCTCATAGAAGCAGTCACCCAGGCACTGGCTTATGAATTGGCACATGATGAAAACGTCGTTGTGTTTGGTGAAGATGTCGGCAAAAATGGCGGAGTGTTCAGAGCCACTGTCGGCCTCCAGGAACGTTTTGGCGAAGAGCGGGTTTTTGATACTCCTCTGGCGGAATCGATGATTGCCGGATTGTCAGTGGGAATGTCAGTTCAGGGGATAAAACCCGTTGCTGAATTCCAGTTTATGGGTTTCATTTATCCTGCATTTAACCAGATTCTTTCTCATGCCGCGCGTATGAGAAATCGAACTCGCGGCCGTCTGCACTGTCCGATTGTTTTCAGAGCTCCCTTCGGCGGCGGTATTCGTGCACCTGAGCATCACTCAGAAAGCACTGAAGCCCTTTTTACTCACATACCTGGTTTGCAAGTGGTGATCCCCTCCTCGCCCAGAAGAGCCTATGGATTATTATTAGCGGCAATCAGAAATCCTGATCCGGTAATATTCCTTGAACCTAAACGTATCTATCGTCTGGTGAAGCAACCTGTTGAAGATAACGGTGAAGCCCTGCCTCTTGGAAAATGCTTTACTCTGCAACAGGGGAGCGATGTCACTCTGGTCAGTTGGGGCGCCAGCATTCATGAAACCATGCAGGCTGCCAAACAATTACAGGACGAAGGCATTTCCTGTGAAGTGATTGATGTGGCAACTATTAAGCCTTTGGACATCGAAACAATTATTAACTCAGTTGAAAAAACCGGCCGCTGCGTGATTGTCCATGAAGCAGCAAGAACCTGTGGGGTTGGTGCAGAAATATCGGCTCAATTAATGGAAAACTGTCTTGGTGATTTACAGGCTCCCGTTCAACGGGTAACGGGCTATGATACGGTAATGCCCTATTTTCAACTTGAAAAATTTTACATTCCGAGTGTCCAGCGTATTAAGGACAGCGTACTCAGTATAATGGAGTAATTATGAATATTTTTAATCTGCCTGATTTGGGTGAAGGTCTGCCTGATGCTGAAATTCATGAGTGGTTTGTAAAGGAAGGCGACCAGGTCAAACTGGATCAACCGCTGGTGTCTATGGAAACTGCAAAAGCGGTAGTAGACGTTCCCTGCCCTCAGGACGGCACCATCGTTAAATTATTTGGAAAGCCTGGCGATGTACTGAAAACAGGTACCCCTTTAGTGGCTTTTGCTGAAACAACCGCGGCAAGAACTGACAAAGGCACTGTGGTCGGCAATCTCGAAGAGAGCCATGATGTCAGTGAAGATAATTTTACAATCGGCTCAATAACCCCCTCGGCATCTGAAAATAATAAACGCCCTAAAGCGACGCCTGCAGTACGCGTTTTAGCTAAAAAATTGGGCGTGGATTTGTGTACCCTGGCTGGTACAGGTCAGCATGGGATGATAACACGTGACGATGTGGAACGTGCCGCAAGCCCTAAAACAAGCATACCCGAAGGATTTGAACCTTTACGTGGTGTACGACGTGCGATGTTAAACAGCATGGTTCAATCTCATCAGGTTATCGTACCGGTCAGCATCTTCGATGAAGCCGATATTGAAGCCTGGCAACCCAATCAGGATATTACTGCCCGCCTCATTCGTGCAATAGCGGATGGTGCAAAAAAAGAGCCTGCTCTCAATGCCTGGTTCAACACAGAACATTCTGCTCGTAAATGTTTTGAAAGTGTTCATTTGGGGCTGGCAATGGATACAGAAGATGGATTGTTTGTGCCGGTTATTCATGATGCAGATAAAAAATCAGCGCAGGAACTAAGAGCCATCATCGATGAATTTAAAAAATCTGTCCGTGAGCGAGCAGTTCCCGCAGATAAGCTAAAAGGTGCAACAATCACCCTGTCAAACTTTGGAAAATTTGCGGGCAAATTCGCAAGCCCGATTATTGTTCCACCAATGGTTGCAATTTTAGCCGTAGGCCGTTTGTACAGCGGGGCAGTTACCGCAAATGGACAGATAAAATCCCACCGCTTACTTCCGCTTTCCCTAAGCTTTGATCACCGAGCTGTAACCGGTGGAGAAGCCACCCGTTTCCTGGGTGCTGTGATTGAGTCATTGCAAAAACCGGAATGATTTAGCTGACTTCGTACCGCGGCTTGTTTGCGGTACGTAGAGAACAAACCTGGCAACGTAGGTCGGGCGCTTTCGCCCGACATTTCAATATTATCTCATTTGTTTATTTTGAGTGAAATAATCAAATGTCGGGCGAAAGCGCCCGACCTACACTTATCATCTAACCATCTTATGATGAGTATTCAAAATTATAAGCGCTTGTTGTGCGTCCGCTTGTCCAGCCGCTGCCGCCCGGTTGATCCACAACCATGCCTTTTCACGGTCTTCAACAACCCCTCGTCCATAGTAGTACATGTAACCCACAGCATATTGTGCATCTGGCTGGCCGCCTTCCGCTGCAGGCAAGAGGTGAATGAAGGCTTTTCTATAATTCTCTGCACGGAAACAGGCAATCCCTTCATCAAAATTTACAGCTCTGAAACAGGCCGTCTGTAATAAACAACAAATTAAGAGAATGATTAATTTTGAAACTAATCGCATACTGGCTAATCCTTAAAAAGCGGCTTGACCGGCCCATCAAAATGGAGCTGGTTTTTAGGTAACTTGATGCTCTCTAAAGCACCATTATGCAAAACAACGATATCCTGCTCATTGATTGATTTAATCGTTGCGCCACCCGGTAAGCTATCTCCAATCACATAAAGCCGCTCCTGGCCTCCAGCAGAACGTATCAATACCTGAGAGGCGTTTTTTTCCGGCGAATACATGATTCCTACTATCTCAAGATCAAGCATTGATTCTTTAATATCCTGGCCTGATAAATTAACAGGAACATAAACGCCAAACAATGCCGCCTTAAAAATAGCGGACTTTTTATTCAGCTCTTCCTGGCTCGGTCCAGGCTTGACCCTCTCAATATTTAATTCAGCAGAACTCTGCTCCTGTGACTTTACAGCAAGAGAGTACATTTCAGTAAGGAATAAGGCCAGGAAAATCGTAAACATGAGTATTGCGATTAATTTCACCGGCTCGCCGAGCAGTTCGGAATTTAGTTTGGTCAGCCTCACAACACTCTGATAGATTGAAATAATTACCCTAGTTTAAATTAAACAGCATCGGGTTTAAACTGCAAAAACGAAATTTAGCCCTCATTCTGATGATTTCTATTCCGACGATTGAGAAGAGGGAGGTATCTAGGCTATATTGAACAAATAACAGGATATTTTGCCAAGGACTTGTAATGCAAACACAAAATGAAGCACCTCACGTTCGATTAGCTACAATGTCTCGATGGTATGTCGTCTCAAGAGCTATTCATGCCATTGCTTCTCTTGGAATCGCAAATTGCATGACAGAAACACCCGTCAGTGTTAAAGAAATAGCAGCAAAAAGCGGCACAGATCCCGAACTCCTAGGCAGGCTTATGCAGTTTTTAAGCTCCTATGGCCTATTTGAGTACCAGACACCTGACGCCTATGCATTGACAGAGCTGTCAAAACCGCTTCGCGATGATGATCCTCATTCTGTGCGGGATGTCTTACGGATGGTTGATGATAACTGGTGGGATGCTTTTTCAATGCTTGATCAAAGTATAAAAAATGGTAAATCAGCATTTGAACATAAACATGGCGAAGAATTTTTTACCTTTCTTAGCAATCATGCCGAAAAGCAGGCAAATTTCGATAGAGGCATGGCTAAACTCTCGACCTATGATGATGAGCCTATTGCGAAATGCTACAACTTTGGCCAGTTTCAGTCGCTGGCTGATATGGGGGGCGGCCGTGGGGGAATGGCTAAGGCAATTCATAAGTATTATCCGGAACTATCTATCACAGTATTTGATACTCCGTCAGTTATTGATCAGCTGTCAAACTCTGACTTTCCCTCCGAGATACAATTGCAGGCCGGAGATTTTTTTGCTGAAATCCCCATGGTCGATGCCTATTTATATAAAGGGGTTCTTCATGATTTTAATGACGAAATGATGAAGACCATTCTCACTAATTGCTATCAGCGCATGCCGCAGTTTTCCACTTTACTGATTGCGGAACAGGTCATGCCCGTTAATGATCTGCCGCATCCTAACAAAACGATGGATATCGTGATGATGGTATTATTGGATGGCAGGCAACGCTCACTGGCTGAGTGGCAACAATGCATTGAACCCGCAGGTTTTGAATTTGTGAATAGTTACCCGACCTCAAGTGTTTTTACTCTAATGGAGTTTAGGCGAAAATCCTAAACTTCAGGAAAGCCATTGCCTTTCACTCAGAAACGATAGGCATGGCTTTCCTTTCGACTGAATTGATTTAGCTCATAAGTTCTAAGCTCGATAGTGCATTCCCCTGCCTCTACCTGAATCAGATAAAAACTGTTTCGATCATCGCGAGTTCGCTGGCATGACAGAGACCCCGCATGCAGCAAAGCGAACGACTCCTGGCCCTTTTTTTCGAGAAAGCTGACATTCGCATAATGCAGATGTCCGGTGCAAATCAGATGAACAGCAGACTTTTTAAGTGATACAATAAATTCGCGTGTGTTGCTTAATGGCCTGTGCAAGCCTTCAAAATGCTGAAAGTTGTGATGGAAAAAGAGAATATTTAACTTATTTTCAGCCTCACTAAAATAAGTTTCAATTTTCTTTAAACTATCCGAAGAAAGCTTACCGTCTTTTATACTGTAAGGATTAACGCTATTGAGTCCCAAAATGCGGACGCTTTCATTTTCATAGCTCACTTCCATTGCATTTGAAATAAAGTGCCGATATTTATCAAACGGGGTAAGAAAGCGCTGAATTAAATCAAATGCAGGAACATCATGATTTCCAGGAACAATCAGAACCTTGCCGGGCAGACGGGAAATGAAGGCTTTCAGATCACGGAATTGTTGAGAGCGGGCGCGATGAGTCAAATCACCAGAAATAATAATAATTTCCGGCTGAATTGCAGCCGCTTCTATCAAAAAACGATGTATTATTTCCTGTCGATGTAATCCAAAATGTAAATCGGATATGTGAATAATTTTCATGAGCTAACCAGCAATTTTAGTGAATCGGGTAATAATTGATATTTTAATGGCAAACTCATTTTATGAGCATCACCATCCAGAGATACACTGATTTCTTTATATTTTTCAATATTAATTTCTAAAGGATAACTGCTGCAGGTCGCTTCAAAATGATTATTGTTTCCCAACAAGACATCGAAAATTTTAGTAATCTCTATTCTTCCATGCTTTAAATAATAAACTCCCAGCTTATGTTCATTGAAGCTTTCACGAGCGAATTTAGCAGGAAACTCCCAGCTATAGCAATTATTACTAATCATAATAAATGATGACCGAAGGCGAAGATCCATTTCTTCACCGTTAAGCCTGATGCTGTATGTTTTATGTGTGCGCAGAGCGTGTATAAAACTGGGTATATAGCCCAGCCATTTGTTAATCCGTTTGGCATAGGAGTCTCGTTTTTTTGCAAAGCGCGGATAAAATCCGATGGAAGAATTATTTATAAATACATGGTCATTGACCTTGGCAATATCAATTTTTTTAACAACAGGAGAGTGAAGAACATCAATGAGCTCATCAATCGTTGTTGCCAACTTTAATTCTCTGGCAAAATGATTCAAAGTACCTAAGGCCAATACGCCCATTGTGGTTGTCGAATTGACTAGCAACTGAGCGGCACTGCGAAGCGTTCCATCGCCTCCGCCAATTAGAATTAAGTCGAATTTCTTCTGGCAAAGTCTAATGGTGTCCTCAAGAGATTCCGGCGCTACAGAAAAAAACTGGTACTGGAATCCTGCTTCCGACAATCGCGATAAATAGCTATCGATTTTCTCTGCATTTCGTGCCTGTTGGTTAACAATGATAGCAAAATTTCTGGTATCCAGATTACTCATTGTTATACAGGGCGAAATGAACGGTTAGAATGTGCATGCTTACTCATCCATGAAATTTAAGAAGTATTATTAATTGTAATCTAATCGTTATCAGTAATCGAGGGACATGATGAGACTGTCATTACGTTGTTCGTAACTCTCCAGGTATGGCATCCTGAGCGTAGCGAAGGATCTGAAACTGCTTACAACTGAGCCAGACTCAGGAGATCCTTCACTGCGTTCAGGATAACGTTGAGACGATTTAATTGAATTAAAATCAAACTTATCCGCAACCTGGGGAGTTACATTAGATCAAAGGCCTGCTCTTTACCACATTATCTAGCTCAATCAGGCACTCCAGTAAAGGTTTCATTTGATCCAGCGGCCAGCTATTGGGGCCATCGCTTAACGCCTGATCGGGATGAGGATGAGTTTCCATAAAAATCCCCGCAATCCCGGCAGCTACTGCAGCCCTTGCCAGGACTGGAACGAACTCTCTTTGTCCTCCTGAGCTGCCATTATTACCGCCAGGAAGCTGGACTGAATGCGTTGCATCAAAAACAACAGGACAATTGGTTTCACGCATTATTTGCAGCGAACGCATATCAGATACCAGATTATTATAACCAAAAGTAGTACCGCGCTCACAAACCATAATTTGCTCATTACCACAAGCCTGAGCCTTGGTCACCACATGCTTCATTTCCCATGGGGCGAGAAATTGTCCTTTTTTGATATTAACCGGCTTATTCATTGCGGCTACTTTTTGAATAAAGTTGGTCTGACGGCAAAGAAATGCAGGCGTTTGCAGCACATCAACAACACTGGCCACCTCAAGTAAGGGGGTATCTTCATGAACATCTGTGAGTATGGGAACTCCGACCTCTTTTTTTACCTTCTCAAGAATCATAAGGCCCTTTTCAAATCCTGGCCCTCTGTAGCTGCTCAAAGAAGATCGATTGGCTTTATCAAAAGAAGATTTATAAATAAATGGCAAGCGGAGCTGGCTGCAAATCTCTTTTAAATAACCCGCAGTTTCCAGAGCAAGCGATTCACTTTCAATAACGCAAGGGCCTGCAATTAGAAATAGGGGGGCATTTAATCCTGCTTCAAAACCACAAAGTATCATAACTTATCCTTTTTTTGAGAATAGCTTCTGGCTGCCAGAACAAAGTCTTTGAATAGCGGATGCCCATCACGAGGAGTTGAAGTGAATTCCGGATGAAACTGGCAGGCTACAAACCAGGGATGGTCAGGTAATTCAATCATTTCAACCAGCATTCCATCAGCTGAGCGGCCTGATATGAGCAGGCCGGCATCAGTCAGGCGATCAATGAAATGATTATTGACCTCATAACGATGTCTGTGGCGCTCCACGATTTCATTTTTCCCATATATTTTGCTGGCAAGCGAATCGGGTTGCAATTTACAGGACTGGGCTCCAAGGCGCATTGTGCCCCCCAGATCGGTATGTTCATTGCGAAGATTAAGGCTGCCGTCTTCATCCATCCATTCACTAATCAGTCCGATAACAGGATAAGGAGTAGACGGATTAAACTCGGTTGAATTGGCATTATCTAAATGAGCCACATGACGGGCATACTCAATAACCGCAGTTTGCATGCCCAGGCAAATTCCTAAATAAGGAATATTATTTTCGCGAACATGGCGAATAGTTTCAATTTTTCCTTCAATGCCTCGTAATCCAAAGCCGCCAGGAACAAGAACAGCGTCTATATCACCTAATGCCTGAACACCTTGATTCTCAATCGATTCAGCATCGATATAAACAATTTCAACCTTGGTATGGCAATGAATTCCGGCATGACAAAGTGCCTCATTGATAGACTTATAGGCATCATTCAGTTCAGTATATTTTCCGACCATCGCAATTTTAACTTTACTGGTAGGGGCGGACTGCTTATCGACGACAGCTTGCCACTCATGCAAATCAGCCGCTGGAGGATTTAAGCCCAGCTTTTTAACCACAATTTCATCCAGTCCCTGGGCATGAAGAATCATTGGAATCTGATAAATGCTCTTGGCGTCTTCTAAAGAAATGACGCCTTCAGTTTCAACATTGGTAAATAAGGCGATTTTGGATCGATCAGCCTGCGACAGGACTTTTTCTGAGCGGCAAATCAAAATATCTGGCTGTATACCAATGGAGCGCAGCTCTTTAACTGAATGCTGAGTCGGCTTGGTTTTAGTCTCACCGGAAGTAGGAATATAAGGCACCAGTGTCAGGTGGATATATAACGAATGCTGGGCACCGACTTCAATACGCATTTGCCGAATTGCTTCAAGAAACGGCAATGATTCGATATCACCTACTGTACCGCCAATCTCAATTAATGCAACATCGAACTGATCGGCACCAGCTTTGATACAATGCTTGATTTCATTGGTGATGTGCGGGATTACCTGAACCGTTCCCCCTAAATAATCGCCTCGTCTCTCTTTTTTTATGACCGTTTCATAAATTTTTCCAGAGGTGAAATTATTACGCTTGGTCATTGTGGTGCGAACAAAACGCTCATAATGTCCCAAATCCAGATCGGTTTCAGCACCATCTTCAGTGACGAAAACCTCTCCATGCTGAAAAGGGCTCATTGTGCCGGGATCAACGTTAATGTAGGGATCAAGTTTGATAAGCGTGACTTTGAGTCCGCGTGCTTCGAGAATAGCCGCAAGAGAAGCTGCAGCAATGCCTTTACCCAGGGAGGAAACGACCCCACCGGTAATAAAAATATATTTTGTCATAATGACCCCGTTACGATGCTCTTACTCTTGATAGAGCGAATTAAAATATTTTGCATATGAACGGGATTTAATTTTAACAAAAAACGTCCATAAATAACACATTTTATTGAAGCATTCAGGAAAGTTAAGCGTTTTGAACGCTCTGTCAGACAGAGCGTTCAATTTCATTTACTCAATGGACAACAAATGACCCAGTTTCTGCTTCTTGACCTTCAGATAATTTCTGTTGGCCGCAACAGGGGGAATCAGCAAGGGAACCCGTTCCGAGACCTTAATACCATATTTTTCCAAGGCCGTTACTTTCTCCGGATTATTAGTAAGCAGTCTCAAGGAATCTATACCAAAATGCTTAAGAATCTGATAAGCCATCCCATAGTCACGGCTATCAGCAGCAAACCCGAGATTTAAATTGGCTTCTACTGTATCAAGACCCTTATCCTGTAAGGCATAGGCCCTTAATTTATTCTTGAGACCAATTCCTCTTCCTTCTTGTCTTAAATAAATCAGCAAACCACCTTCCTGCGACAGCTGGGCCAGAGACTGATTCAATTGTCCTCCGCAGTCACAACGGCATGAACCAAACACATCCCCTGTGAGGCATTCCGAATGGATGCGCACTAAAGGCAGTTTGTTTCCTGTTGCCGGCTTTTTTAAAAGGGTAAAATGTTCAAGACCATCGATCTGATTATCAAATACGGTCATTTCAAAATCCCCATAATCCTGCGTTGGGATTATTGAGGATGCCGCAGGAACTGCCAGTGTTTCATGCTGTATTCGATAATCAATTAAATCACGTATCGTCACCAGCGGTATATCATGGCTTAGCGAAAACTCTTCCAGTGCAGCAAGACGGCTCATTGAACCATCATCATTGATTATTTCGCAAATCACCGCAGCAGGAACAAGACCTGCCAATTTAGCTAAATCAACACTGCCTTCCGTCTGGCCCGGTCTTTCCAAAACCCCGCCTTCTCTGGCGCGCAAAGGGAAAATGTGGCCAGGTGAAATAATATCCTCAGGTCTGGCATCTGGCTTCACCGCTTCTCGAATAGTATGGGCACGGTCTTTCGCAGAAATACCCGTAGATACACCCTGCGCTGCCTCGATAGAAACAGTGAATGCGGTTCCATAGGGCGAGCGGTTTTTACTTGCCATCATCGGCAAACCCAATCGTTCTATCAGGGAAGCAGCCATTGGCAGACAAATCAGTCCACGGCCCAGTTTGGCCATGAAATTGATTGCATCCGGAGTTACATGTTCCGCGGCTAAAACCAAATCGCCTTCATTTTCCCGATCTTCATCATCCATAAGAATAATCATTCGCCCGGCTTTTAATGTTTCTATTGCCTTTTCAATAGTGGCAAATGTCGTCATTCGTTTACCTCTCTTTTCAATTGCAGCAATGATGAAAGCTGATGAGCCATAACACGTGTTAAATAATCAAACTCAATATTTAAACGTTGCCCTGCTGACATATAAGGGAATGTAGTATGGGCAACCGTATGAGGAACCAGCATTAAACTAATGCGCTCGTTTTCTACCTTGTTTATTGTCAGGCTTACTCCATTTAAGGCGATACTGCCTTTGGGCAACAGGAAGGCTCTGGCAGGAATACTAAATTCCTCAACTGTAAGTTCCAGGCACTCACCAATCGGTTTAATTGAAGTAAGTGTTGCCATCGCGTCAATATGACCGCTGACATAATGACCGCCAAATCTTGTGCTTGGCAGCATTGCCCTCTCGATATTGACTTTATCTCCTTCTGAAAGCGCGCCTAAAGTACTTGAAGCCAGCGTCTCCGCAGATATATCAAATGAATACTGTTGTCCATGATCAGGCAGTAAGGTCAGGCATACGCCATTGACGGCAATACTTTCTCCCGTTTGGAAATTACCCTCGTCCAACTCGGGTAAAGTTAGCACCAGGCGTTTTGCCTGATTATGATCTGTGTTGGATTTTACTTCACCCAAGCATTGAATTAATCCGGTAAACATTGTTCCTCCTGCCAGTCTATGCACGCTATCACATTGTCTCCCGCGATTTGCCAGTCAATTGAATATTTACGCGATTGAAAGAAATTATCGCCATGATATGCAGAAGTTGCCTGCTGGCCGAGAAAACCGGGGACAATATAAAGATAGCTGCGCTGTGGTAATTTTTGCTCGTGAAATGTTGAAAATAATTTACCGCCAGCCTCAAGCCAAACATCATGAAACCCCCAAAGCCCTAATTGTTCGAGTACATAATCAAGATCGATGTGCCCATTAATCATGGGAGCAGGATAATAGCTGCAATTCGGGTTCAAATGGAGCGGGGAATGGCTCTCATCATGAAAAATATAGCAATGCTCGGCTGAGGAAAAAATCTTCGCATCATCAGGAATGCTTAGTCTCGTATCAAGAATGGCAATTTTCTTTTTTTTCTCAAAATCAGGCATGCGCGCGTTAAATAATGGATCATCCTTTATAATAGTCATTGCGGAAGTTAATATCACGTCAGTATGCAAGCGATTAAAATGAGTAAAACGAGAACACTCCTCATTTGATAACTGGACCCTGGCACCCTCCTCGCCGGCTATTTTACCATCTAGCGTATGAGCGATTTTAGCAGTAATCCAGGGCCGCCCTGTGCGAGTCCAAAAGGCATAACTCTGGTAAAATTGCTCGATTTCAGGCATTGGCCAGTAGATGACTTCGATTCCTTTTTCCTGCAATATTTGTGTGCTGCTATTGGCGGCAACAAGAGGATTCGGATCCTTATAACCATAGATCACTTTGCTGATACCGGCAGAAATAATAATATCAACACAGGGAGGTGTACGCCCCCAGTGATTGCAAGGTTCCAGGCTGACATAAAGACTCGCGCCGCGGGCTTGTTCGGCCACTTGCTCCAGCACCGAGCGCTCAGCATGAAAGCAGCCCACGCCTCGATGATAAGCGGACGCCAAAATTTTACCATCCAGCACAACAATTGCACCAACACTGGGGTTGGGAGCGCAATTTCCGCGCCCGATCCACGCTTGTTCGAGAGCGGCGAGCATAAATTGATTGTGCATGGTTAAATCAACGAGTTAAAATTAAACATGATATCAAGATCTTCTATTTTTTAGTAGTCTGTGAATAACAGTATACTGTAAATTCAACGCAGGGTACCTATAAACTGCAATCAGGTATAAACTGAAACGATGACCTCTAACAGCGAGAAATCCTTTATGAATGGAAAATCAGGCAAAAGCTTTGGCCTAGTTTCCCGGTGTCTGGTGCTATTAACAGTCGCGCTATTGTCGCCTTCTATTCATTGCTCATCTCCACTTACTCCTTATTCAACCCAGGAACTGGAAGAGCTTGAGAAAGAATTCGTCCAGCAGATAAATCAGTCTGAAAGTATTGAACGAAATCCTTTGGCCAGTCAGTATATTAATCATATCGGCAAGCGACTGGCAAAATTTGCGAAAATTCCAACCCCCTATTTCTTTATTGTTAAATCGAACGAGATCAACGCCTTTGCAGGACCCGGAGGTTATATTGGCGTCAACACACAGTTGATTCTTTCCACCAGAAGCGAAAGCGAGCTTGCCGCGGTGATGGCACACGAAATAGCTCACGTCCGCCTGCACCATTTATATCGCCTTATTGAACATGAAAAACAAATGCGTATTCCCATGCTGGCGAGTTTACTGGCTGCAGCAGCTCTGGGCGTAGTGAATCCGACACTGGGCAGCGGCGCCATGATGGCTTCACTGACAGGCTTTGCGCAGGATAATATAAATTTCACACGTGCAAACGAAAAAGAAGCAGACCGTATTGGCATCGATATGCTGATACGTGCAGGATTTAATCCTCAAAGCATGGCTGATTTTTTCAAAAAAATGCAGGAAAGTTCGCGCTATTATTATACTGCCAATGTACCTGCGATTCTACGCACCCACCCATTGGATGAAGACAGGATTGCTGAAGCGGAAAACCGGATTCCCCAATCCGCCAAAAAACAATACCCGGATAATCTCGATTATCGTTTATTTAAGGAACTTATCCGCACCTCGGTTGCAAAAGATAACCGCCAATTAATGGATTACTATCAAAAAGAATGTAACCGACATAATTCAGTAACAGCCTGTCAGTACGGCTATGTACTCGCCCTGCTTAACCTGAATCAATACCAGCAGGCAGAGTCTCGCCTGCAAAGTTTGCTGGCTAATGACAAAGATAATCTTTTTTATCAGATTGCAATGGCTCGCGCTGAAACAGGCAACAAGCAATACGCGGCCGCTTTAAAACGTCTCGAAGAGCTGCAGGGAAATTACCCTGATAATTATGCTGCCCTGATGGCGCATGCCCAGGGGTTGATTGCCGCTGGCGATGCCAACCGCGCCACTGGCATTTTACTTAAAGGTTCAAGAGTATTTAAAAGAGATTTACCGCTTTGTGAGGAGCTGGCACAGGCTCAGTCTGCCTCCGGCAAAAAAGCTTACGCCTATTTTACTGAGTCTCAGTGTCAGCTATTACAGGGACGTCAGCGCGATGCCTTACGGAAATTGCAATTAGTCAAAACAATGGCAGCCAAGGACAAGTATTTACTGGCAAGAACCAATGCAATGATTGATGAGATCAAATTTATGCTCTCCGATTAGTGGCGAAGTACAATTGCATCAGCGAGTAGCCTGGTTGGCGCCTTGCGACAACCGGGTTTTGTAACTTCGGCAGCATGAAAACCCGGTTGTCGCGCAAGGCGTCAACCAGGCTACTCACTTCGTTCGCAAAGACTACAGCATAGTTTGTCTGATATCTGGTGACCATTAATCCAGCCCCAGCTTTTTCAGGCGGTAACGTAATGTTCTGAAACTAATCCCCAGCAGTTTCGCTGCAGCGGTGCGGTTCCATTTGGTTTTTTCCAATGCCTTCAATATCATTTCTTTTTGTTGTTCATGCAATGTATTGTCCAAATCCTGATAGCTGGCCGGCGTTTCCTTTTTAACAGGAGGAAGTTCAGCCTGCGGCAGATTTAAATCGCTTACATGAATGGTATCGCCTTCGCACAAAGCCATTGCTCTCTCAAGAATGTTCTCAAGCTCTCTGACATTTCCCGGGAATTGATAGGTTTGTAATGCCGCAATTGCCGGTTTACTTATCTCAATAGGTCGTTGCTTATGGCCAAGTGCAATTTTCTTTAAAATATGACTGGCTAACAAAGGAATATCATCAAGTCGCTCTCTTAAGGGCGGCACTCTTAATTCGATAACATTCACCCGGTAATAAAGATCCTGGCGAAAGCGCCCTGCCTGAATTTCTTCATGAAGACTTTTATGGCTTGCGCTTAAAATACGGACATCAACTGGCACTTCATTGTAATCCCCAATAGGTTTAATGGCTTTTTCCTGGATAGCGCGTAATAACTTCACCTGCATTGGCAAAGGTAGCTCGGCGATTTCATCCAAAAAGAGAGTTCCGCCATTCGCAGCCACAAACAAGCCGGTTTTATCAGTAATCGCCCCCGTAAAGCTTCCTTTTCTGTGCCCAAAAAATTCTGACTCCATCAATTCAGCAGGAATAGCCCCACAATTCACTGCGATAAACGGTTTTTCAGCTCTCGGTCCCTGATGATGAATCAGCTGAGCGACTAATTCCTTCCCGACTCCCGACTCGCCCAAAATAAATACGGGAGCCTGACTGCGAGCCAATTTGTTGATATTTTGCCGTAATTCTTCAATGGCGTCACTTTCACCGATAATCTGATCCCGAGGGAAAATGGCGTTCTCTTTCTGAATACTAAGGGCAGTTTTCACCAGATCCTTCAACATCTGCAGATTGATTGGCTTGGAAATATAGTCAAACGCACCGGCTTTCAATGTGTTGACAGCACCCTCCACATTTCCATAAGCCGTAATGATGGCAATAGGAGTATGCGGTTTGTGTTGCTGAACAAAATGAACAATATCAATACCCTCTCCGTCTGGAAGACGCATATCGGAAAGAATCAGAGAATAATCATGCTGTTTAATACGTGTGATTGCCTCCTCATAACTTCCGGCTGTATCGCAGGATAATTGCATTCTACTCAGAGTGAGGCTCAACAGTTCGCGAATATCGGGTTCATCATCAATTATCAGAATGGTTGTTTTATTCATCATGAAAACCTGCTGTTTGATTCATTGTTATTATAAATATTGCCCCTTTCTCAGCCTGTGAAAGTGTTAATCGGGCATTGTTCATTTCGCAAAGATCCCTGGCCAGATAAAGCCCCATCCCCAGGCCGGTTCTTGTGGTACTAAAAAAGGGCTCAAACACCTCATGCTTTAATGACAGTGGAATACCTACTCCTGTATCGGAAATAATCATCTCTGTGTGACCTGCGTTGATAATGACCTGGATTACAATGTTCACCTGGCCTGATTTTTCTTTCCCATGTTTAATTGAGTTATCACAAAGAATAATAAGTATTTGCTCCAATTGGCTTTTATCAAAATAAATTAAAGCGCCTGGCGTTAAAATTAATGTGATTGCACAAGGATGAGACGCCATAAAATCGTTACGAAACTCTTCTAAAAACGTCTTTAAATCAAATGACTGCGGTTTCGACGGTTCCCCTCTCGACATTTGCAGGACATTTTTTATTGCCTGATTCATACGATTGCAATTGTTAATAATTAATTGTTTTAACCGACTGTCATCTTCATTAAGACTTTCCCCCTCACCCATTAACTGAACCGCATGAGAAATTGCCCCAAGCGGGTTTCGCAACTCGTGAGCAATACTGGCAGAAAGCCTTCCAAGGGAAGCGAGCTTTAATTGCTGTGCCTGTTGAGTAATCAGGGAGAGATCTTCCAAAAAAATTAAAATGGCCGTTTTAGGATTACAATCTACCGCTAGAAAATTGGCTTTTAATGGCGGCTCTTCCAGCATAGTTTCCCAGGATTTTTTTCCAGCCCCCATCTGCTCTGAAAAAAACATCGTCTTGTCATACAACTCAGTAGAAATTTCTGGCAAAAGCAACAAATGGTCCTGTTTATTTTTATTAAAGAACATTCTTGCTGCCGTATTGATTAATTCTATCTCGGAGTTTTCATTAATGTAAATGATTCCTGAATGCAGGCGTTCGACAATATATTCATTAATTTGCTGAATACTTTCAAGTTTTCTGCCGCGACTCTGGGCAATGGTTTCAGTTAGCTGAACGCGATGGGCAAGATACCAGGCCGTTAGAGCGGTGGCAAATAACCCAACTCCATGCACACCGCTATTGAATATATCTGTGGTACTGCTATCGAGAAAAACATACTCAAGAATGTGAATACCAAGTAATGTTGTGCTTGCAATTGCAGCGAAAAATATCGCCAGACGTCCTGGAACCATCATGCTTAGCATAGCAACATTGACATTGAGCAGGATTCCCAGGCTACCGCCAATCTTGCTAAATGCGTTGATGAGCAGGGATAGCATCACAATATCAATGATGCCGCCAATCAGAACCTGGGTTTTGAATCCAACTCTTTTCCGATGGTGTAGATGAAAAAAACAAATGGCAAATATAAGATACAGCGCCAGTGTGCTTAAATACAAGAGTAAGCTGTATTCAAGCCTGGATTTCAGGTAAACAGCCAATAATATGAACAGCAGGATGCACACAATCCGAAGACAATTGTAAACTCCAAGTACCTGCCACTGGCGAAAATCCGCTTTGTTTTGCACTCCATTGCCCTCTTATATGCAGGCTAACTACCCATGATCTCCCCTTCCACCGCCCCTGGGTCCCGGTAGGTTTGAAGGCTCTTCCGGTTGTGCGCTGGAGGGATTTCTGCCCCCTCTGGTGAAAAATCCCGCGAAACGCGCGATTACACCTGTTCGCGCGGGAGCGGGAGCGGCAGCTGCTATAGGTTGCGGTGCTTGCCTGTGGGGATTTAAAGCCAGAAATCGTTGAATCCCCAATTCAGCCGCTTTAGCAAATAATTCTTCAACGCCATGATTATCCCGGGCACTGGTTTCGATAAAAGTACAGCCTTTCTCGACAGCAAATTCTGTAATAGGAGTCGAGTTTGCGTTTGGCATGTCACCCATGGTACCGGCAAAAATAACAGGAATGGCAGGATCAAACCACCTCCTTAGGGATACATATTCATCCTTTGCTTCTTGCAAACTGTTAGGGTCGGTCAGATTTACCGTTATGATAAAGACTTTGGCATACCTACCCCATCCAGTATTCGCGTAAAGGCGGCTTCGCATATCCCCCATATCCTTGAATGTGCTCAAAGCTCTTACACCTGCATCATTTTGATAAGCCTGGGTATATATGAAAGTCTGATCTTCTACGTGTGCGTCTGAATAACTATTGTTAAAATAACGTTGCAGCAAACTTGTTTTCCCACTATTTCGTGAACCAATTATTATGACAGGTATACGCTCATCGCTATTAGTAATCAGAGAACGATCGATACGGCCAACAGTAATTATATTTTGATTGTTGTTCCGAATTTGATCGTATATTGCTTTTAATTCTTCATCAAAACTGGCTTCCGTATTATTTGGAAGCTGATGTATATTTCCTTTCGCCAAATTAATCAGCGCTTCTATCGCGCCACGCTTTGAACTCCATGAGGAACTCGCTGCACTTAATAATTCGAGCCTTGCAATGACTTTCTGATTCTCTATAAGAGAACGCATTTGATTAGCCATTTGCTGAGGAAGCTGATCTAATTTGTCTTCAAAAGTATCTATAACGTGCTCTGGTGATCTTTCAAGCATTTTTTTAAGACAGGCATTACCCAGATTACCAAGAAAAGCGCCTAGCTTGGTTTTATCAATTAAAGGCCACAATGCTTCCAGAGCACTAAAGTCTGCATCTTCACAACTCTCAAGCACTGGGCCAATTTTAATTGTATCCCGTTCTCTTCGATCAATATTAATATTACGTATTAATGGGATTAATGGGGCATAGGACTTAATCGTTTCTTTAAAATACGGCTTAGCGAGAAAACTGTTAACGATCGCGACTTTGGCCTTAGTGCTTAAATGATGAGTATCTTCATCCTCCCCACTCAGTAGATTAATTAAAGCGGCGGTGTTGGGAACCAGTTGTGAAAGTTTGGTATCGCCTAATTGCTGCAAATAGACGATTTTATCCGCATCCGCCAATTGCCAAAGTGCAATTCTTAATGCTTTGGCATCCTGAATACTGTCCAATGGCGGGCAAACACTGTCTACAGTTTGATGGAACTCAGGAAATGTATTGGCAGGCAGCAAACGATTTTCATTGGCGGCTCTATCTGCGATTCGCAAAGTAATGCCAAGACTTGGATATTTTTCTATCAGGCCACTTATGATTTCGGCTCGGGATTTTGGATTACCATCCAGTTGCGCAAATAGTCGGGCATTCCCTGCAATTCCTGTAGTACTATCCGGTTGATAGAATATTTTTTCCTCCAGGAGCTTTGTAAAACCTTCTTCTTTTTCTTTAAGTTTGTCTTCCAGTCTGGTTTTTTGATCATCTGTCGCGCCCTGTTGAATTCTCCTTACAAACTCTGGAGTCCATGCCCTTAACTCCGCTTCCTTCTCCCTGTTAATGGTGCTTAACTCAGTAGCATTCACCTCGACACAAAACTCAGTACTCTGAACCTCTCCATTAGCTCTCACCCCCGGATTTTTCATACGATTCCAGATTGTCCCGACAGTATCCCGATACTGAGGTACCGTCATAGCAAACAATCGGGTTTGCTCGTCCTTTGTCAATTTATCCAGAAACTCTGCAAACTCAATAATCCCTTCATTCGCATCAGCCCCGGCAATGTATTCCTGTCCGCCACGGCCCCCATGAGCTCCACCATAACGCAACTTTTCGATGAAGCGGTTAATGTAGCCATACATTGACTGATCGGATTTAATATAATCTCGTAGCTCCTGAGCCGCCTCATGAAACGCTGTAGCCGCGGGAGAATGCTTGATAACCCTTTCGCGCTCACTTTCAGTCAGCGGTTTTGATTGTCCTTCTTCCAAAGTAGTATGCTTAAGCACACCGTCCTCTTTTGCAAAAGAGAGACAATCGGCCACCATAATAATACGCGGATTGTTTACATCATCGCTAAGTACAAATTGCCAGGGCTTCAAGTCATATAAATCCTGGCCAGACATTTGCTCTGAAAGGTCAAGATTAGACATCAATAGTTTAACCGCGGGTTGCTTAACAACGGGGGATAGCTTTTCTGCAAGCAGCCAGCATATCTGTTTCATCGGCGAGTGAGGGTTTAAGCAATAAGCCAGATCAGTTTGCTGAATACGTTTCCAGCGATTTTCCAGGAAATTGATAAAGGGCTGGCATTCTTCTGTCGTTAACTCTTTATCCGATTCGACCGCCATTTCTATTAATGCATTCAATTCTTCGTAAGATTGCAGTAGCTCAATTCGCTCGAGCTCATTTTTCCAGCCCAGGCGTTCTCGGCTGATCATTTTTTGTAATGCCTGTAGCTCTTGCCCTATCGCTTTCATACCAGCCATAATGAATCCCATGAAATCATTTTATATAAATTATAAACACAAATAATAACTTTACTACGTTTTGTTATTAAATTGGGAATTTTTTCCATACTCATAGGTATTTACCCCCCTGGGCCCACTGCCATTAAGTTAAGGAATTATGTCATTACCGCGAAAGACGGGAATCCATTCATCAGTCGGCATTGTAGCTAGCTCAGAGATGGAATCCCCGCCTTTCGCGGGGATGACAGTTTAATGAGGATTCGCGGTACGGAGGAAGAATGTTTTTGGCTAGTAGACAGCCATATTATTCTGAGGGTTTGGTTTCTCTGATTGCGGCATAGTCTTTGGCTGCAAGCACCTGTCGTTGATTGAGCTGTTCCTCGACTTTGGCAGCCCATTCCATATAGCTGTCATCCGAGTTATTAACACATTCAATCAGCTCGGAACCCATTCCGGAACCATAGGAAAAAAGGAGTAAGCGGCTGTTAGGGGGGGTATGAGCCAAGGCATAGGCAAACATAATCCACAGACTGGCAGTATAGGCATTGCCGCAGCGCTGATTCCAGGCCATAAACGGATTTACACGCTGTTCATAGAGATCGTTGGTTTGCGCAGAATCCAGACCTAAACTCTCTCCTACCGTATTAAATGCCTTATAGACCATTTTGGGAAAAGGAACATGAAAACATAAGGCACTGTATCGATTTAAAAAATCCACGGGATTCTCGTCTTTAACCATTTTTTTATAGCAGGAAACGGCCGCCTGTTTATAACATTCCAGACTAAACTGCCCGTTCACTTCGGGATAATGTTTGTCCAGCGGTTTCCAGAAATCAAAAACCGGCTCACTGTAGGCAATGGTGTGACCCGCATTAATGGTTGCGAGTTTGGCAGGCCCCACAATAAAAGCCACAGCTCCGGCACCCTGAGTCGGTTCACCCGGATCATTTTGTGCATATAAAGCTTCATCCACAGCAATAACCAGAGCGACTTTTTGCTTGTCCGGATTTACCTGATGCCATTCGGCTGCCTGCAAGAGAGCCAGGGTACCGCCATAGCAGGCATGCTTGACTTCGTAGGAGCGCACATAGCCCTGGATTTTGAGTTCAGAGGCAACCCATGCACTTAAAGGACGGCTATAATCAACAGGCGTTTCTGTACCAACAGCAATTAAACCGATGTCTTCAACACTCCCTCCCCAACGTTTAATTGCATCTTGCGCTGCCTGTATAGCCAAATCAATGACCGTGCATTGATTTCCGCAAAGCGCCATTTCATTTAATCCCAAACCTTTCGTATATTTTTCTGCTTCAACGCCGCGTAGCGCGGCTAATTCATTCAGATGCATGTAAAAGGGGGGAAAGCTTATTCCCAGACAGGTTATTCCTACACTTGAACTCATTTTTGTTATAACCTGCGCATAAACAACGTTGTACAAATATAGCCCATATTCTTATAAAAAACCTTCCCGGTACTTGGATTTAATTACAATTTATTCAGAGGCCTTATCCTTCATGACGTCTGCAAGCGAACAATTTTTACTCATCGCCTCTGCCACCCAGCTTCCAACCTGGTGATGCGCTTCGCGAAAAGGTGTGCCCTGCATCACTAGTGTTTCTAAAACTGCTGTGGCGTTCAGATAACCTGAATGCGCTTTCTCCTGCATTAATTGAATATTGAATTGCAGGCTTTCCAAAAATGGGGTGATGACGTCCAGACATGCGATAGCTGTGTTGCAGGTATCAAATAGTGCCTCCTTATCCTCCTGCATATCCTTGTTATAACTAAGGGGCAAAGCCTTCATTAGTGTCAGCATTCCCATAAGATGGCCAAAGACACGTCCGGATTTACCGCGAATTAACTCAGGAATATCCGGGTTTTTCTTGTTAGGCATAAGTGATGAACCTGTAGCAAAGGCATCGTCAAGGATTACAAAATTAAATTCCTGGGTTGCCCAAAGAATTAAATCTTCACTCATTCGAGATAAATGCATCATCAAAATACTGACCAGACTACATAACTCAATCACAAAATCACGATCGCTTACCGCATCCAGAGTATTGGCAATCACCCCATCAAAACCCAGCTGGTTCGCCGTCCAGGCTCGATCAAGCGGTAAACTGCTTCCGGCAAGCGCCCCCGCTCCCAGCGGAGAATAGTTCATTCTTGAGCGCCAATCGGATAACCGGCTCAGATCGCGTTCAAACATTCCCTTATAGGCTGCAAAATACTGGCCGAGCTTTACCGGCTGCGCTTGCTGCAAATGGGTATAACCTGGCATCCAGTCGCCATCGTGCTTATCCGCCAGGCCCTGCAAACAAGCTATCAGCTTCTCAAGCAGTAATTTAATATGCTGTCCGGCATCCCGTGCGTACAATCTTAAATCCAGGGCTACCTGATCATTACGGCTTCTGCCGGTATGAAGCTTTTTACCTGTTTCCCCAGTTTTCTCAATCAGCAAATGCTCTATTAACATATGAATATCTTCATGGTTTTCAGTCAGGGAATGAATTCCCTGCCTGATTTCCTGTCGGATAGTCTGCAGTGCATTGCAAATCGTCTGTGCCTCTTCTTCAGTCAGCAGCCCTTGCCGGGCTAACATGCGCGCATGCACCTGACTGCCGGCGATATCCTGTTCATATAGAATATGGTCAAAATTCAGAGACGCGTTGAATTGGGCAGCCCGCGGATCCAGACTTTTTTTGAAGCGCCCGCCCCAGACCTTACTGGTCATTTTCAGACTCCTTATGCACCAGGCCGTATACTTTGGCAGCTAAAGAAAAGAGATTAATAAAACCTTCGGCATCTTTTTGGTTATAGACACTGTCCGCCTCAAATGTCGCCAAAGCCGGATTATGTAAACTATAGGGAGACTCCATGCCAGAGGGGATAATATTGCCCTTGTAGAGCTTCAGATTCACTGTGCCGGTGATATGCTTTTGTGTGACCTCAATCAATGCGTCTAACGCTTCGCGGGCTTGTGAGAACCATCGTCCTTCATAGACCAGATTGGCATAGTGTTGTTGCAGGGATTGTTTAAGGTGCAGACAGCTTCGCTCCATACACAAACTTTCAAGCATTTTATGCGCTTTGTATAATACAGCGGCAGCTGGCGATTCATAAATCCCGCGGATTTTCATTCCAACCAGCCTGTTTTCAACCAGATCAGCAACTCCAATCCCATGTTCACCCGCTTTTTCGTTTAACTGCTGAAGTAGCTCCACAGGCTTTAACCGTTCACCATTTAACTTAACCGGAATTCCTTTTTCAAAATTGAGGCTAATCCATTCGGCCTGGTCAGGGGTATGCTCTATCGGAGCGGTCATCAGTAAGACATCGTCTGGCATACTCGCAGCGGGATCTTCAAGTACTCCGCCCTCGTGAGAGATATACCAGGCATTATGATCACGGGAATAAGGCGCTTTTGGGGTGACCGGTACTTCAATTCCATGTTTCTGTGCGTATTCAATAGCCTGCTGTCGGGATTTTATTTCCCAATGCCTCCAGGGGGCGATAATTTCAAGATGGGGGGCTAATGCCTTGAAAGTAAACTCGAAGCGCACCTGATCATTTCCTTTTCCTGTCGCCCCATGAGCCACTGCATCGGCCTGCTCCTGCAGAGCAACCTCCACCAGCTTTTGAGCGATCAGAGGGCGTGAAATGGTACCAAGAATGTATTGGTCCTCATAAAGCGCTCCGCATCGAACCAGTTTCCAAAGGTATTGAGTGACAAACTCCTCTTTCACATCCATCAGATAGGCTTTGCTCGCACCACTGGACAAGGCTTTTTCTTTTATTGCGCTTAAATTTTCCTGTTGCCCCAGGTCACAAATCACTGCGATGACCTCTGAATCGCGGTAATTTTCTTTTAACCAGGGAATCATAACCGAGGTGTCGAGCCCGCCTGAATAGGCCAGGATGATTTTTTTAATAAGCTTTCCCATTTATTCTCCCTGGTAAAATTGCTTTAAAAACAATATTGGATTATCGATTGTGGCAGGCTCAATGTCGGCTTTCAACTCCCCTTCTTTCAGAAGAATGATCCGATCAGCTATGCCGGTTAAAAACTCTAAATCATGTGAGGCGATTAGCATACTTCCCTGCAATTGTTTAACGCTGCGTAGCAACTGCGATACCTCACCGGTTTTTGCGGTGTCCAGACCAGAAGTTGGTTCATCGCATAATAAAAGATCAGGCTTCATCATCAGACTTCGAGCCAAAGCCACTCGTTGCTGTTGCCCGCCTGAAAGTTGACGTGGATACATATCCATTTTATCCAAGAGTCCCAGCACACTTAATAATTGCTCAGCTTTCACATAATGATTTATTTTTGGCTGCTTTAAACAGGGGGCATACACTAGATTATTTAACACAGTCATATGCGGGAATAACTGAAAATCCTGAAACATAAACCCCGTTTTTCCACTTAGAGTAATGACGCCGGAATTGACAGGTTCGAGACCCTGAATACAGCGAAGCAAGGTAGATTTACCACTGCCGGATGGCCCGGCCAAACCGACTATCGTATTGGGCACAATCTTAAAACTAAGCTGATTCAACACCGGCATCGATCCGAATTTTTTGGTTAGATTATGGATATACAGCATATTGACCTCTTTTTTCCAGAAAGCGCCCAACCAGTTCAATCAGCAACACCAGGCAATAATAATAAGCACCGGCAATACAAAGAGGAAGGAAATAAGTGAACTGTTCGGCAGCCACTGTTTGGGAACTCCTCATAAGATCCATTCCGCCAATTGTGGATATCAATGCAGTTTCTTTTAATAAAGCAATCACTTCATTGATCATTGCCGGCAGCGAATTGCGTAAGACCTGCGGTAAAATAATATCTTTCCATAAATAAAAGCCTTTAATCTCCAGGGTACTGGCAGCCTCAAACTGTCCTTTGGGCAAGCTGTCTATGCCAGCACGTAACAATTCGGCGAAATAGGCAGAACTATTTAATCCAAAAGCAATAATGCCTGCGATTAAAATATCAGGATGCAATCCAGTCAGAGCCGGCGTTGCAAAATAAATCAGGCTCAACTGCAAAATTAATGGAGTTCCCCTCAATATCGAAATCATCCCTTTTACAGGGAAAGAGACAATTGATTGATAACGACAGATGGCCCAGAAAATCCCCAAAGCAAAACCTGTAATCACACCGCCAGCCAATAATTCCAGTGTCAGTGTGAAGCCATGCGCGATGAAAAAAAGCGCCTGATTAATATCTTGCATTATCGCTTCTCCAGCCACTTGGTCTGCAGCCTTGCAATCTCGCCTTTTGCCTCTAATTTACTTAATGCTTTATTGATATCAGCTGTTAATGGAGAGCCTTTGGGCAGAGCCACTCCGTACCCCTGCCTGGACTGTCCCAGGGTGTGATAAGCAAGACCGGGATTTTTATTACTGAACACCAGGGCTTGTGCCGCATCCATGACGACCACATCCATGTAACCGCCCTTTAATGCTTCAATCGCCTGATTATTACTATCAAAGGCAGTGATCTCCTGCGATGGAAATTGCGCGTGAACCCAGAGATCCATCACACTTCCCAGCTGCACCGCGATTTTTTTATTTTGCAGTTGCTCCGCTTTAATTACCGGCGTATCCACTTTATAAACAGCGGCCATTTCCTGAAAATAATAGGGTGTACTGAAATCAAAATTTTTCTGGCGAACTTTAGTGATTGTCAACGTGGATATGGCAGCCTCATCCTTTCCAGAGGTTAAGGCAGGCAAGACCGAGCTAAACTGCATATTGTCAATCACCGCCTTTTTTCCTAATTCAGCGGCAATTAAATGGGCCAGATCAATATCAAAGCCCTTAAGTTCAGATTGTTCTGCAAATTCAAAAGGTGGATAGTCAGCAGAGGTTGCAAAATGAATGCTGGAATTATCTTGAGGCTGACAACCTGATAGCAGAAGCGCGACAGCAATTAGTTTTATAGGGAGTGTATATTTCATAATGACTACATATTCAAATATTATCCATTTTCGTAATTTATCTTCTTCACTGTTTATTTGTCAAGCAAAAATGGATATGATTTCAGAAAATGTGGTTTTAAATTCAAGAGAGGGACTATGACTCATGACAACCAGCTGGATCATTTGATTTTAAGTATTGTTCAAATTCAGCCAATTGCCGAGCAGGCTGACCTGCAGAGCAGTTTGAAAGAGAAAGGATATGATATTCCACAAGCCACCCTTTCGAGACGCCTGAAGAAGCTTAAAATTGCAAAAGTGGGTGGTGTTTATCAGCTCATTGAACCGCAACAAGCATCTGGCTTGCCCATAGTCACGAACATTCAATACTCGGAGTACGGGCTTGTAGTTCTTCAGACGCACCCAGGAAATGCCAGCAGCCTTGCCTATTATCTGGATAGAAAATATGTGGCGTTTCATTCGCTTGAAAAGCCTTCGTCTGGTATTTTGGGCACGATCGCCGGGGATGACACCATTTTGCTGATTATTCGAGGTCCAGCTGATTTGGATGAAGTGAAACACCTGCTCAAAAAAGAATTCCCTTATATCCAGTAAAGGCACCTTGTGTGATAGATTAAAAAACTCATCCCATACGAGGACTGGCATTTTCCTTTGCATCCGCTTTTTGTTCGTTTTTGTCCTCAGCCATTTTACTAATCTCATCAATTAACCTGGCAGTGGTTGTTTTAACGCCAGCCCAGGCAAACATCCGAGTAAAAATACCCTGCCCTTTATTCAACAGTTCATAACGACTAATCATACCTCCATTTTTATTCATGGTATTCGTGGTTAAATCCTGATGCGACTTTAGATCGCGCAGAAGAGTCTGAAACGATGCCAAATCCCTGGATTTAGCCAGATTAACCACCAATTCATAAACAGCATCACTTTTATCAACTCTGAATGCGTGTATACGATCATCCTTAAACAGTGTTTCTGCATGCTTAACCAGATCTTTAAAGGCTTGACTATTTTTTATATCGTTCAGTCTGGTGTCAGTATATGAATAAAGAGTGGGCTGTCTGATAGCATTTTTCCAACGAACCGCATCATATTTAACTTCTTTCTCCTCTTTCATAAGAGGCTCTTCTTCAGAAGCCCCGGGCTCTTTCATTTCATTATCTTTCTTATCTTGAACAGCGGGGGTTTTCTCTTCAACTTTACCTTTTTTCTTTTCATGTTCAGGTGAAGACTCAGGTGAACGATTGGCCGCTTGCTGTCTTAATTCCTGGATGGCTGCTTTCTGATCGGCCTGATGAACAAGACTGGGTTTATATCGCTGCTCAAGCTCTTTACGGGAAGTTAATTCATAAGCAAGAAGGTCTGCATGCGACTGCTTCAAACAAAGCTTGATAAAAACAGCGCCCTGTTTTAGCCCTTTCTCGTTATTGGGAAAGGTATATTCCCGCTTTCCATAATTTGAATCATAGTACTGCAATTTGATCTGCTTATTTTCATGAGTTATCCGTAGACCCATAGTATGCCCAGTGTGTTCCTTCGGGTGTATCGTAGTGAATTGCAAGCGATCTTTATCGGGATTGGCCGCAATTTCCTGAATAATTTTTTCAGAAACTGATTGTTCATTCCCTTTAAACGCTTGTCTTTCTCGGCTCATTGCCTGATTTTGCAGCGCCGCATTTCTTTGTAAAGAGGTAATTTGTCCTATTATAGGTTTATCGGCATAATCTGATTTCTGGCCTCGGACTTCATTACGTAAAGCATTGTGAAATTTGTCCGTTGTTAACCATAATCCAGTGATTCCAAAGCACTCTCCTCCCTCATTCAAGGTTTCGCCCGGATCTCTGAAAATAAGCGCTTCTCCCTGATTGAACCATGCAGGGTTGATGATGAGAAAATCGGCAAATTTAGTCAGCATATTCCGTTTATCAGGCGGCTTTTTCAGCAGTGCATATCCCTCTTTGAATTCTATTTTATTATAAATTTCCTGGGCTCTATCCTTATCACGATTCGCTAAAATAGCCATCGATTTTGCCTGAAAGTTATCATTTAAATTACAGAGCATCGCGTAGTTTTTCAGACTGAGGTGGGAAACAAAGTAATAAAGCTCATCATCCGTCAGGTGAATTTGTGGATCGTTCAGATCACCTAGTGACTCAGCAATATCGAGGTAATCATTATCGGTAAAATCAAGCCAATATTTTTTATCAGCAAGGCGAACAAGATTAATGTAACGCCCTACACTAGTGGGCCCAAGCTCTTTCAATTTTTCCAATTCAGATTCGCGAACCCTTCCATCCCCATCAGAGAAAACTTTGAGGAGCTGGTCTCCCTTTATTCTGTCCAGTGCTGCGACTATGACATGTGGCTTATCCTTATACTGTTTGCACGCAGCGATGAACGCCGTAGTTGATGAGGCTTTATAAAGTTTCTTCGCTAAATCAGTCACATCGCCTTTATCTTTTTTGAGAGCTCCAGCATGCTTACTTAGCAATAACGCGGTCGAAACATTAGGTTTTTTGGATTTAGGCATTTTAGTTCACAATACAGCCATTTAAGATAATTATAGGGCATAAAGATTAATAAATTATTATCTCCTTAGAGTGGTTAGCGCATTATTTAATCACAATGAAACTTTCATTGTGACGCAATCCTAAAGCGTTATACTTCCTACTTATCAGGACCGTTTTTTTTGACTAGTATTAGTTTTAATTAACTTATCGAGCAAACTATGAATATCCTGTTTCATCTGGCATTTCCGGTCCATGATTTTGAATTGGCTAAATGGTTCTATCATCAGATGTTAGAGTTTGAACCGGGCCGCGAATCAGAACATGCGCTGATTTTCAATTTTGCATCGCATCAGATTGTGGCCCATAAAATGGAAGAGATTCCGCCTGAACAGGAAGGCATTTATCCAAGACACTTTGGTTTGATTTTTCTGGAACTGGAAGAATTCAATCATTTTAAAGGCAAGCTTTTGCAAAAAAAACTTCCATTTGCTATTCCAGTTAAAACAAGATTTGCAGGAACCAAAAT
This sequence comes from Legionella sp. 16cNR16C, assembly GCF_021297775.1. Lineage (NCBI taxonomy): Bacteria > Pseudomonadati > Pseudomonadota > Gammaproteobacteria > Legionellales > Legionellaceae > Legionella > Legionella sp. 16cNR16C. Next base: position 952,754 of record NZ_JAJTMX010000002.1, on the reverse strand, counting down.
TGAACATCTTTCGTTTTTTCTGAAGGATCCCAGCAATAACCTGCTTGAGTTTAAACATTATATTCATCCATCTGCCATTTTTGCTGAACGTGATTTTCATGAAGTTGGAGAAAAAATTGATGCAATATAATCAAACTTGTTGTACAATATTCAATCAGTTTAATTCGTAACGAGTGATCGATGACATTATCCAGAGAAGATAAAGTATGTTTTGAAAGCAAATTAGCTGCTGCCATTCAGGCGAATCCCCAATATTTTCCAGCCGTTAACAAGATGTCGGATAATATTTTACAATTACTCGATAGTCCTGAAAATCGTGCTTATATCCTTGAAAACAAGCTTTTTACAGATGATGTGATGGGTGAGCTATTTAGCGATACTTATTATGGGACGCTCGATCTGTCTCTCGATTTTTGCCCAAGTCAGGAAGACATGCTGATTGCATTTTCACAGAGGCTCTCCGAACGCCCTGTCAGGGATCTTCCAGCAGTGATGCACCTACACCAATTATTTTCCCAGAAATTCTATGACCAACTGCCTGAAAAAGTAGTCAAGCATAATGATGTAATCAGAAATGTGGATCGGAGCAAATTGAGTATGTCTCAACGGGTTGCGATTATACTCGATTCCTATCCTCACGAAGTGACCCGTTTAAAGAATAAAGTCGCAAACCGAATTTTTAATAATGACTATTTTAAAATTCCCGCTCGTCAAAAAACGGGAAACACAGGTCAAATGACAGATAGTATTGGGGTTGCAAATCCTGAAAAATGCAGAATTCAGCAAAAAACAAAACCTCACCAGAATATTTTAGGTGTCTTTTTACCCACTAATTCAAAATGGCTTGAAGAAATAAACACGCTTGAACAGCCTTTTTTAGCAGGCCCTTCAGGCCATACCGGCTCCTCGCTGTTAATGTCAGTAATGATTGGTAATTTAAGTGCAGATGAACTAAAGGAATATGTAACAGCAGTAATGGGATTACTGGTTGGTGGTGGATACCACCATGTTCATGAAGTCGGGGTTATTGCCAAGCGTATTGGAATCCCTTATCAAGCCAATCAACATTATTCCTATCTGCCTGAACACTTTCTTGAGACCGATGCTATGCGAGAATTAGCAGCCGAATTTCCACAGCTCCTGATTGATCAAAATCCACAGCCTGTCAGCAGCGACCCCTGGTATGAACCTTTAAAAAGCCGCTTGCTGGCCCTGGCAGATAATGTTGCAGATAAATTAGTGTATGGAGCGGCTGCTATTAATGAATTAGGAGGTTCTAAATTAATAGATCCAGGAACAAATCGATATTTTATGTTTAATAGCACTCAAACGGTTGCACTGGCTACAAATAGTACCGCCCAGATAAGTGGACACTCAGTGCCTGCTTTAGGTAAGTAAAATCGACCTCATACCAGTTACCCGCACATCGCGGGTAACTAAATTATCACTCTCAAGCGATTCTCTCTGCGATCGTCTAAGCTTATAGCGAAAAGGGATAGACTGCCTAATGGAGCGAATCATGAAATCGTCTGGTCTGCGTAAATTACTAATTATTCTGTTTTTCTGCTGTAGCCTTCCTGCTCATGCAGTAATTAAGGTGGGTACCGTATTTTTTTATCCCCCTTTCGTATTATCACTGAATGAAGGATTTGATATCGAATTGATGCAATCCCTGTGTCAGGGATTGAAAGAACAGTGCCAAATGATTCCAATGGATTTTAATAAGTTATATACCTCACTGGATAAGGGCCAGATAGATCTCGCCATCGGCGGGATAGCCATTTCGCCATTAAGAAAAAATGATTATATTTTCAGCCTTCCCTATATGCTCAGTAAGGGACAGTTTCTAGTCATCCAGGGTTCTGGTATTAATAGCATGGAAGATTTAAAGGGTGCCGCCGTGGGAGTAATTAAGGGAGATCCCAAAGGAGGGGTTTTTTATAATTATCTTGAAAGTAATTTTGGAGACTTTTTTCAAATACAAACCTTTGATGACATCGAGGATATCATTACAGCGCTGGGCAATAAAACCATTAAAGCAGCATTTTTGCATCATTCTACGGCAGTTTACTGGGAACAAAATGGGGGAAACCAGTTTCAGACATTTGGCAATATCATTCCTATCGGTGAAGGCTATGCCATCATGGCGCTCCCTGCAAATGCCGCTCTCATCCAGAGAATTAATGTGTTATTACAAGGTATGGAAAAAGATAATGCCTATTTGAATCTTTATAAAACTTATTTTGGAAATAATTGAGACAAAAGCAATACCTGAGTAGAACGTTCCCAAATTACACCCGGGTTTGTCATTTCCGCCTGCGGAAATGACAGCTCAATTCATAAGCAATTTATTTTATGAGATATTTCAATCTTAAAGGTTTAATCTGAAAAACCAGCTCACCCCCCTTCCAGCCAATCCAGAATAATTTGCTGCTCTCTTAAATTCATCAAGGCAGGCGCATGCCCTGCATTTTCAACAGTCACCAATTGAATTTCCTGATGATAGCGTTTCATTTTTCTAATATGCTCTGGCAGCAGCAAATCGGAATGATGCCCTCTGATAACCATCACCGGGCAGCGTACTTTCTCCCACACACACCACATATCCACATCAAACAGGATCCCCTCCAGAGCTCTGTGGGGGTGGTGAAAAAACTCTTTGATAAAATCAGTAAAATGCTTGGCGTTTTTTATTTCAGGGTCCATTTTCATAATGTACTGATTATCCGCACGTTGCTTAATGCTGCTGGCAGTCAGGCTATCCCAATCCTCTTCACGATCGATGCCAAAATCAGCGTAAATGGTTTTAAAATACGCTTTTGCCTCTCCATGATCTTTGAATACCGGGCATTTACCAATGTACTTGGAAAGCCGCCACAAAGCTTTTACAGGAACTTGTGGCCCAACATCATTCATAACCAGGCGATTGATTGGGCTACGAGGCAAAGCGGCCATCATCATACCGATAAGTCCTCCCATTGAGGTTCCAATGAGGTCTACTTTCTCACAATCAATACGGGCAATCAGTGTATTTACATCACTCATATACTGGTTGAAATTATAATATTTGGAATTTTTAAACCAGGTACTATCACCCCTTCCTGCAATGTCAATTGAAAATACATGACGTTCATGCTCACTTAGAAAATTGGCCAAGGCTGTAAAATCACGACGATTTCTGGCAAGGCCATGTATACAGATAATGGGTGGAAAAGGAGAGCTGGCGTTGCCCCACTCGGTATAGTGTACTTCGTGAAAGCCTTCCCCAGTAAAGCCTGAAAAATAGTGCTCTTTACTGATTGTCATTGCGTTTCTCCTTCATTGGATACAGACTATTCACTGATACACCTGACCTTAATATAGCCAATTTTCGTAAAAATTAACTAAAATTAAATAAAAAGAGTATACAAATTCTCAAAAGACGGTGAAATTTAAACTTATTGAGATGGAGTAATTATGGATATAAAAAACATTCAGGGATGGCTGCGGCAAGTCTTTCTTATTGGTTCACTCTTAGTCACCCAGGCCGTAATAGCTGATAATGAGAAGACGCTAGATGAATGGGTACTTACGCCCCAAAGCCTTGGACCCGTTAAAATAGGAATGACTTTACAGGAAGCGGAAAAAGCAACTCAGAAAACATTTCTTAATTCGAAGCCCGAGGAGGATATGGGGGAAGACGAGACCTGCTTTAATACCAGTTTAAAAGGACTCGATGATATTTCTTTTATGATTTCAAAACAGAAAATTGTTCGCATTAACATCAATGGCGGCAGTATTAAAACCAATAAGGGAGCTGGTATTGGCGATACAGAAAATGATGTGATGTCATTATATAAAAATAAGATAATTACTGAGCCGCATCGCTATGATGATAGAGGCCATTATCTGACGTTTATTAAACACTCACAACCTTACGCAATTCGTTTTGAAACGGACGGGCAGAAAGTGGTACGTATGTATGCAGGACAAACTCGAGAAGTCCATTATGTTGAAGATTGTTTGTAGTAATCATTTCATTTATTTATAATCCGCCAGCAAATAATTTGGGAAAGAAGAATGCGATGCATCCAGTTTTAAAATTAATTCAACAAGCAAAAGACGAGCAATGGCCTTTTCCTCAAACACTGAGCAGGCTTCGTGATGCAGGAGTGCTTTATTATCGCGTCACCTGGGAAGACGATTACAAAACCGTCTTTCAATTAACTGATGATACCCGGATTGAAGAAAATAATCCTGAATTCAATACTGAAATCGCTTCACACTATTCAGAGCAGGCTGCAAAAATAGCGCTGAATGAGCATCAGCAGGGGAAAACCACATATCCGAAATGGCTTAATGAGATGGCGAAAGCCGGAGTGTGCGCTTATCGGGTTGATGCAAACAAACGAACGGTGACCTATTTCGGCATTGATTCAGAAAACTATTTTGTTGAAGAAGTTCCTGGAGAGTAAACCGATGCGCGCTGCTTTTGAAATGCTCAAAAACGACATTCACCAAAACGCCAATCCTGAAGCAGCCAAAAAAATGGCAGCCTATATGCTGAACCAGTTTTCATTTATTGGATTGGCAGCCCCTTTGCGCCGTCAATTGGCCCAGACATTTTTTAGAACCAGCATCACCCAACCATTAGATGAGCTCTTCAAGATTGTTGATGAGTTATGGAATTTGCCTCAACGGGAGTTTCAGTATATTGCCATTGATTTAATGCAAAAAAATATAAAAAGACTTGGCCTTGATTATCTTCCGGTTTTACTCAATTTAGCTGTCCAGAAATCCTGGTGGGACAGTGTGGATGGCTTGGCCTCTGTCTGTAATAAGATTTTAAGGCAAACAGAACAATCCGCTTACATTGACTGGCTTAAATCAGCAATTGATTCCGACAATCTTTGGATCCGGCGAATTGCTCTGCTTCATCAACTAGGCTGGAAAGAAAAAACGGATACTCATCTGCTTTTTTCATTTGCATTACAAAATGGAAATGATGATAACTTTTTCATTCAAAAGGCAATTGGCTGGTCTCTTCGCGACTACGCAAAATACAATCCTCAAGCGGTTTATCAGTTTATTGATGAAAATAAATTGCGTCTTGCCAAACTCTCCTGCCGAGAAGCATCCAAGCACCGAAAATAGCTGCGATTCCGTCTTTATTGAGGTTATTTTGCATTCATCTCTTAACAATTTGTCATCAGAAACATCAAACTGTTTGTTTTGCTGTGCTAAATTTAGCATAATGATCGTTTTCTGAAAAAAGCAGCTATGATAAAAACTACTAGCGTTACGATAGATTTGCTTAAAGGATTAGTGCATGAAGCAGAATTAAACCAGGAAGGAAATACCGCCAATTACATCCCCGAGCTGGCGAACGTCAATAAAGATCTCACCGCCATTGCCGTTTATCCACTTGATGGTGAGCCCTGCTCTTATAGTAATATGGAGCTGGCACCTGTCACTCTGCAGAGTACTTCCAAGTTAATCCCATTGATTGGTCTTCTGGAAGAATTCGGACCCGAGCAATTATTTGACTGGGTAAAAGTGGAACCGTCTGGTGACGATTTCGCCTCAATTACCCGACTGGAACAGTTTGGACCTAAGCCATCAAATCCTATGTTAAATGCTGGCGCCATTACGCTTTGCTCACATATTCCCGGGATTGGTGAACAACAATTTGCCTGGCTCGAACACTGGGTTCAGGTTCTGTTTAATCACAGACTAACCATAAATCCCCTGGTTTTTGCTTCAGAAAAACGAACAGGGAATCGCAATCGTTCTCTAGCTTTTCTATTGAAAAGCCGAAATAACCTGGGTTCAGATGTCAATGAAACCCTCGATTTATATTTTGCACTTTGCTCCTACGAGGCCCAATTGGAGCAAATGCTTTATTTACCTACCATGCTGGCCAATGGCGGACGAGATCCGATAACTAATGAACAGATTATTTCGGCAGAAACCTGCAAAATCACCCTGGCTATCATGGCCACCTGTGGTTTATATGATGAGACGGGAACGCACATGGTGCGAACCGGTATTCCGGCCAAAAGCGGGGTTTCAGGATATACTATTGCCTCTTTACCCGGAAAAGCGGGTATTGTTGTGCTGAGTCCGCGAGTTAACTCGAAGGGCAATAGCATTCGGGGAGAATTGATGCTCGAGGGTCTATCACGGGCCATGTCCTGGCATTTTGCTTTGGTTGGCTAAATCTCCTTAGATTCCCTCTCTCTAACTCTCTCCCAGAGGGAGAGAGGATTTTTGAATTGTGCTATTTTAATTTTTCCAAATTCCCTAAAAACTTTCCCTGTCCCCAGCGCAGTTTTAATGATTTCAAAGTTTCCCATTGCTTCTCTGTTTCAATTTGAGTAGCAACTACCTGTATGTTTAGTGTTTTAGCCATTTCATTGAAATAGTAAAAAAAGAATTGCCGGGTTTGATTTTCATCAATATCATGAAACAAGCTGCCGTGTACTTTCAGATAGTCCAAAGGCAGCTGATTTAGATAGTGCATGGGTGAGAAATGAATTCCTACCTGATCCACTCCCAAGTGAATTCCGAGTTTCTGAACCGCTTTAGTAAAATAAATTGCCTCGACAAAGTGATTCAACACCACGGTTTCATTAAACTCAAGCTGAAGATTAGTCTTCTCAGCCGCTGGTATGGATTCCAGCATTTTGAGGTATTTATTCCTGGCTTGTGGATCAATTACCGTATACGCCGTCAGATTTAAAGCAACCGGTTTATTTCTGAGGAGATGAATGTCTATAATCTTTTTTAAAACCGCTGTATCTATTTCTGCGGCCAGTTCGGAGTTATCGACAACAGGTAAAAAACGCCCTCCTCTAATCTCGATATTATTTACTTTAATTCGTAAAAATAACTCATGGTGAAACACAGTCTCCCCATCAGTGACTTCCTGCAGGTATACATTAAAACTTCCATTTTCCAGCGCAGCTCTAATCGCATCCTTATCCAGTGAAATAACCTCATTCTCCCGAATTGAAGCACTATATGCAAAATGATTTTCTTTGGTTCTGGCCTGCAGTAAGATTTGATCGACCTCTTCCAGCAACGCTTTGACCGTCTGGTGCAGATAATAGGAAGTTGCCGCTACAAATACCTGACACTCAGGATAGAACTTTAAAGCCTGCTGAAGCCCGTTATTAAACTCTTCGCATTGATTCAGAAATCGCCCAAGCGATACTTCTTTCACTGTCAATGCAAAATTACTTCCATTAATTCGTGCAAGACTCACATTGGACAATCTACTCCAGAAATTGGAACATAGTTTGGCTACAGTCAAAAGAACCTTATCGCCCTCCTGAAACCCTTGTTTTTGGTTGGTCTGTTCAAGGCCTTCGATATTAATCAGCACCACAAAACCGGGAGTGAATTCTTCTTCATTTTCTAATAAAACGGACAGTTGCTGATGAAAATATCGATGGTTTCCAAGATTAGTCAAACCATCCTGAAAGGCCTGATGGCGCAAAATCTCCATCTGCTGCATCTGCTCCTGAAAAAGCATTTTAATGTGATTAACCATCTGATTCATAGCCAGGGTTAAATGCCTTAACTCAGTAGTTTTCGGGATGGTGGTTTCTACTGGAAACTCTCTCTGACAAATTGCCTCTGCTTGTTTTGTGACGCGTTTCAAAGGGCGCAATAGCCATCTCAGGAAAAGTACAGTCACTATCAAGGCAATCCCTGCAAACACCAGATATAAGTAAACCAGACTTCGGGCATAACTCCATAGCGCATCTGAAGCATAGCTGCTATCACTGGTCACCAGCACTTCGCCAACCTGATTCCAGCCATTCATGACTAAAGCGGATTGCACCGATGAAGGCCATTGCGTCCATTCAATAAACCATTCCGGAGCGATACTTTGCCGTCTTGGGGCATAGCGGGACACTAATAATTTCCCTCGCATATCACGTACTTCAATCATGGAAAAATAACCGCGATCAAAAACTGCTTCAACCATAGGCAGCATTAAGGCCTTGTCTTTCTTCTGTAACGCATTACTTAAAGATAGACCGAGAGAAGTCGCTGTATCTTGAGCATTGCTATTCATTTGCTCAATAAAAAACTGACGACTGTTATTAATTGTGATGAGATATGTAACAACAAAAACGACGATGAACAGTCCTAAAACCACAGAAACCACTTTTTTTGTCAGGCTCATTGTTTATTACCCTTTATCATTCGCTGCAAGACAGAATGCCATTTACCAAGACGGCTTGAATCACCAACAGGAGTATCATGCCCGCGCTGTTTGGCCAGCCATAATCCCTTACCATTAAAACTGTACACCGGAATTAAATCTTTTCTGGAGGAAGCAGGTAGAATTTTTGCGTTCAGATTATCAAGAACCAGCGGCTCATCTTCAGGATTGAGATAGAACGTCAAAACCATATGGGCCTGATTAAGAGGAATTGATTTAACGTAGGTGATACGCAGGGATTCAACAGGAACCCCCATGGCCAGCAGTGTAAAATACTTGGCTATTGAAAAATCCTCACAATCGCCGCCACCATCGATAACAAATTCATGCGGGGTTTTCCAATAATCTGCGGCACCCGCGAAGGCATCATCATTAATATAATTGAATTGATTGAAAAAATCGTTGGTTACATTCAGTTTTTTTGTGATAGTGGCGTTTTGATTTTGTATGATCAACTTTTCCCAGGCAATAAAGCGCTTTTTTACACTGCCGCTTGTTTTTTTCTGCTGCTCTTCAATGCTTAGTACAGAAACTAACAGCTTATTATCTATAACTGAGCTTAGCCCACAGACTGGAATACATAACAAAAAAAAGCCGGCTAAACAATTAACCGACTTTTGGAACTTGTTTAAACGTAACCAATCTGCATTGAACATGCGCGATTTCCTTTAGCCTTTCCATAGCGTTGCCCGCATTTTCCTTAAACTCAAAAGGCCCAACCAAAACACAATGACCTGTAGGTGTTGGTTTGATAAAGACATTAAAGCCCTGGCTTTTAAGCCGATTATGCAGCGCTATCGCATTGGCCTGAGCAGTAAACTTGCCAGCATTCACATACCATATAGGCGCTGTGGCTGGAGTAGGCCTTGCCGTGTTTTTGCTGACAATAGCTGGAGTTAATGGAGTGGTTTCCATATTTTTAACCGGTTGAGCCAATGCCAAAGCTTTCTCGCTGGTATCTGGATAAGGAACACCATCCATTGATTGATCCAGCAGAATGTGAGTTTGCGCTGAACTAAACACATCATTATTTATCACATTTTGCGGTAATCGCATTTTCAGGTAGCAGAGGAGAAGACCCATTCCATTTAATATACGGTATCGAGAATACACTTCTTCATTTTGTCCCCTGGCGTATTCAATCTGGGCCTCATAAAATTCATTTTGAGAGTCCAGCAAATCAAGCAAAGTCCGCTTACCCACTTTGAACTGCTCTTGGTAGGCACTTCGGGTGCGCCGAGAAGCAACGACATGCTTTCTGAGCGGATTTAGACGAAGGCCTGATGCGGTCCAGGCATTCCAGGACAAACGAACGGATTCTCTCAGATCAATCAGGGCTTTGTTTTTAATCTCATAAGCTTCCTGGATTTCATAGGCGGTTAAGCGCACATTGGCCTCATCCGATCCGCCGCGAAATAAGTTGTAATTCATTCTAATCGCAGCCACTCGATCATTATTAGGGCCAATCAGACCATCAAGATTGCGGTTTTTAGATGCGCTTAATACAAAATCAACTCGTGGGTAATAGGCTGCACGCGCTACTTCGTATTGAGATTTCGCTTCTTTGACATCGGCATAGCTTGAACGAATAGTGGGATGATTTTCAAGACCTTGCTCAATCGCCTTTCCAAGATTAGGCGGCAAGTCACTATTTTTGGGAACTCTTGGATAAAGCAGCCTTTCCGGCCATTTGCCTACAACTTTGGCATAATTAATTTTCACTTCACGCAGGTTGGCTTCCGCACTGATCACATTGGCCTCTGCAAGAGCAAGTCTCGCAGAAGCCTGATCCAGCTCCGCTTCTCTTGAAAGACCAGCGTCGCTGCGCTCCTTGATCATACCAAAGACTGAACGATGCGCACGCAGATTAATTCGGGCATATCCTAACAGCTTTTCATGAAGAAGAACCTGAAGATAGCGATTAACAACATCCAGGGCCAAATCTTCAGCGACACCCTGCGTCTTGAGCTTTTGGGCCTGATAAAGATTCTCGTTACGCTTGACCTCGTTGACAATCCCACCGCCAGCGAAAAGGTTCTGCTTCATTTCGATATAGGATTCTGTGCGATTCAAGGTACGCGCTCCGGGGCCGTCAATTGCCGCGGTAGTCGGGTTTTCACTCCACTCACGTCCAAAGCCGGCGTTTAAATCAACAGTTGGATAATAAGCACCCTTGGCTTTATCAATTCCCTGGCGCGCAGAGAGGCTTTTTGCTGTATTATACAAAACATCAGGGTTTGAAATCATTCCATGCTGTACTGCCTCATTAAGCGTGTCCGCCATCACTGGTGTTGTGATACATAATGTTGCTAATACAAGATATAATTTCATATCCCCGCCTTCCACTGGAGCCTTAAATAAAATAAGGTAAATCAAAGTGCTGGCAACATCAATCGCTTTCCATAACAAATTTTCGGAAATAGTATGTATCTATTAAATAATGAATCTAAAACGATCAATATGAGGAATGATGCTACTCCAATTACCGTATCCCACCTAAACAGACAAGTCAGAAACTGGATGGAGCATGAATTGGCGGAAGTGCGAGTATTGGGTGAGCTGTCCAATCTGTCCAAACCCTCATCCGGTCATTTTTATTTTACTCTGAAAGATGAAGGCGCCCAGGTTCGCTGTGTTTATTTCAGGAATGCCCATAATCACTACAGCAAACAATTTAAAGACGGGCAGCAAGTGGTCGCGTATGGGCGTTTGAGTCTTTATGAGGCCAGAGGTGATTATCAGCTTATCGTTCAGGACTTAGTCGATGCGGGTATTGGTGAGCTGTATCAACAATTTGAACGATTGAAAGCTAAATTGGCTGCCATTGGTCTTTTTGACACCGCAAGAAAACGAATTTTACCACGCTACCCTGAAGTCATTGCAGTGGTTACTTCTCCAACAGGGGCAGCTCTACGCGATATTGTAAGCACATTAGCAAGGCGCTATCCTTGTGCTACTGTTCTAATCTATCCCACTGAAGTCCAGGGAAAAACAGCAGCGAAGCAAATTATTCAGGCGATTCAGCAGGCTAATTCACATCAAAAAGCGGATGTGCTCATCCTGGCCCGCGGCGGCGGCAGCATTGAGGACCTCTGGTCTTTTAATGATGAGGAATTAGCGCATACTATTCGTTCAAGTCTTATTCCGGTTATTTCAGGAATCGGACATGAAACGGACTTTACTATTGCTGATTTTGCTGCTGATTTCAGGGCAGCCACCCCAACAGCTGCGGCTGAAGCAGCCACTCCGGATAGGAATGAACTACTGACCTCTTTGCAAATGCTTCGACGCCATCTTGGTCAATCCATGAGTAAGGCCCTCGAGCAGAAAAAACTGCGCCTGGCACATCAGATGAGAGCTCTGGCTTCTCCAAAACAACTTATTTCAAGCCGCTGGCAGTCACTTGATTTCGCTGAAAAACAACTTGGTCAGTCCTTTGCATATTATCTGGGCAAAAAAGGACATGCGATGGCTATGCTGGAAAACAAACTCAAATTGGCGAACCCGATCACGCAAATTAGCCAGTCGAGCGGAAAGTTAATAACTCTTCAACTGCTGCTGGAAGAAAAGATCAGGTTTCGGCTCGAAAACGCACGCCAGGCATTCATTGCTCAAATCACCAAACTGGATATGATTAGTCCTTTAGCCACCTTAAGTCGTGGTTATTCAATTTCCACTCAAAATGACAAAGTTATTTATAGTAGCCAGGAGGTGGAGGTGGGCGATATGATCAGAATCCAACTGAACCAGGGGCAACTGGATTGCCGCATTACTGAAAAACACAATCTTCAGAGAGCCGAAAATGCTTGATAATTTAAACCAGAGTCTTTTACTTATAGTGAGCCAGACGAAAGCCAATCTGAACATTCTGCTTATTATACTGCTTGTCCTGTGGTCAGTGTTTTTTATCAATATCCTGCTCGGAAAGCGATTATTTTATCTGGGTATTTTTCCAAGGAAAGTCATTGGACTCCCGGGTATTTTCTGCGCTCCCTTTTTGCACGCCAATTTTAATCATCTCTTTTTTAATTCTATCCCTTTAATCGTATTAAGTAATTTTCTGCTGATTAATGGTCTTGACTATTTTCTGATGGTTACTGTAGCGATTACCATTATCAGCGGCTTTTTAATCTGGGCCTTTGCCAAACCCGGATTGCATATTGGAGCCAGTGCCGTGATTACTGGCTACTGGAGTCTTCTGGTAAGCAATATTGCAGAACAGGGTGGTTTGACTGCCATTATTCTGGGCATAATCAGCCTCTATTATTTTGCAGGAATATTCCTGGGTGTATTCCCGGGTAAAAAAGGGGTTTCATGGGAAGGTCATTTATTTGGTTTGATTGCCGGGATTATCGTCAGTTTCTGGATGACCGATATTCTAAGAGGCCTGCAGGCTTTACTTTAGTGGCATCTGAATATTCCAATTGATTTCTGCGGGCAAAGACATTATAGTATTTTTTGATAAAAGGTTCACAGAGCCTAACCTAGCTAATAGAGATTCTGGTATGTCAGTTCAAGCTTATTTCAGTTTTCGATTTCTCATTTCCGGTAGAGCGTTCCTCCGCTGAGGCGGATAGATTAACTTTTATACAAAAAAATCCCCCCAACCGAACAGAATCAATAAGTGAGAGTTTTATATGCCTGCTTCACGTGTCATAGCCTGGACAATATGGATCATCAGTTCCATATTTTACGCCTATCAATACATACTAAGAGTCATGCCAAACGTTATGCTAAACGATATTATTCAGCAGTTTCATATCGATGCAGCTGTTTTTGGCCAATACTCAGGAGTGTATTATATCGGTTATTCACTAATGCATTTACCCATTGGCATTATGCTGGACCGTTTCGGCCCGCGAAAGGTAATGACCGGCTGTATATTAATGACGGTCATAGGTCTCCTCCCTATTCTTCTGACAAAATATTGGGTTTACCCTATCCTTGGCCGTGCGTTAATAGGAATGGGCTCTTCCGCAGCTATTCTGGGAACCTTTAAAATTATCCGCATGGCATTCAGTGAGCAGCGCTTCACCAGAATGTTAAGTTTTTCAGTAACCATTGGACTACTGGGAGCCATTTATGGCGGCGGTCCCCTGACTTATTTATCAGCAAAACTGGGTTATCAGGTCGTAGTCCAAATCTTTATTTATTTTGGATTATTGCTGGCTTTTTTAACCTATTTAATTGTTCCCGAAATGGAATCTACGCATCATGGCAGCATAAGTGATGACATCAAAAGTGTTTTCACCAATCGAAAGGTTCTGCTATTGTGCCTCTCAGCCGGCTTAATGGTTGGGCCGCTTGAAGGATTTACTGATGTATGGGGTTCAGGATTTCTGAGAGAGGTCTATGGCTTTAACAGCGTCGCTGCCAGCTATCTTCCCTCAATGATCTTCGTTGGCATGTGTTTTGGAGGCCCGACTTTAAGCTTTATTGCTGAACGTAAGGGCAGTTATCTGGCTGTTATTATCAGTGCCGGTATTGTCATGGCTCTCAGTTTTATTGCACTGGTAAGCAAAATGCTAAGCATTGACAGTATGGCCATCGTCTTTGTTTTTGTTGGGATCTGCTGCGCCTATCAGATCCTTGCTATTTATAAAGCATCGACTTATGTCCCAGATCACGTAGCCGGCTTAACCACTGCTGTTGCCAATATGATTATCATGAGCTTCGGTTATGCGTTTCATACGACCATCGGATTGGTTATCAATGCCTTTGGCGGTACGAAAACACCTCAGGCTTTTTTATACGGCGTCAGCGTAATTCCCCTCACCCTCTGCGTTGGAATCATCGGTTTCAGTATGATTCAGATTTCAGATAAAAAAGCAAAATCGAAGGTTTTAAAAGAAATACAGCCTTGATTTCAGGCTGTGTTTTCCCGAGAGTGTTCAACAAACTGTGTCATGTCACTTCATCTCGAACGCAGTGAGAGATCTCCCAAATCTCGGTTTGTGCCAGCATTCGGAGATCTCTCACTGCGTTCGAGATGACGGCGTGCTGTGAGTAATGACACAGTTTAATGAACATTCTTGTTTTCCCGGGCCGTAAATTTAAGTTAGACTATCCATTCTAACTGCGAGTTAACAGAAGGAAACATAATGAAAACAAGATTAATCGCCGGGACTATAGCGCTTGCTTTAACCAGCTTAAGTGCCAATGCCAATTGGGTTTGTAATGTCGCTAACAAGCGTGGCGAGCACTGGACTTTCTCAGGTCCTACGCAAGCAGCCGCTCAAGGCATGGCTCAATCTGTTTGCGACGCAAACAGTATTAATCCAGCGAACTGTCAGCCCAGCTGCTATGACAATGGCGTACCTGCGGGTAGATGGCATTGCGTAGTCAGCAATCTGCGCGGACAGCACTGGTCTTATTTTGCGCCTACGCAGGCTCAGGCCGAATCGCTGGCAAAAAATGCCTGCGATGCAGCCAGCATCAATCCTAACAACTGCAACCCCTCCTGCGTTCCTGAGTAATTGATTTACATAAGATACAAGCGGGGCATTGGCCCGGCTTGTATCTACAATACCGCTAGCAATACTGCCGTTAAATAATTTCCTTCGGGAAAAGCTGGCAGCACAGGATGACATGAAGCCGGACCAAAAACACCAAGCACCCTCGCCTCTTTACCCACGGCCGAAGCCTGAGCGGCAACCAACCCTGCAAACTCCTGTGCAGAAATTGCTGACGAACAATTACAGGTCATTAATAAACTCCCTGATCCCATCGCTTTAAATACTTCTCTATGCAGGAAACGATAATAGTTTTTGGCGCGCTGTAAATTCTGCTTTGAAGGAATTAACTTGGGTGGGTCCAGCACTACGATATCATAATCTCCCGCTTTGCCAAGATAGTTCCTCGCATCATCTTCAATGAACTCTATTGAATTGAGTTGGTTGAGTGCCGCATTGCGGGATGCCTGATGAATGGCCTGCTCTGAACTGTCAATCGCGGTGACATGGCTTGCTCCAGCTTTGGCTGCATGCAGGGCGAAACCGCCTGTATAAGTATAAAGATCAAGCACTCTCTTTCCTTTTGCGAGAGCCGCCACCCGTTGATGATTCTCTCGCTGGTCGAGAAACAGCCCGGTTTTTTGAGGCTGTGAAAAATCGACCTCAAATAACACGCCTGCCTCCAGCACTTGCGTCTGTAAATCGATGCTTTTGTTTTCAACCTGGGGCCAGCCATCCTGTGTCAAAGGCTTGGCCTGAGAGATCCAGATAAGAGACTGGCACTGGGTAAATTCCTTTATACACTCAGTGATTAATTCCCGATTTTTTTCTACCCAATACGCTGAACTGGATACCACACAAACTGCATTGAAATAATCAATAGTCAAACCCGACAACCCATCTCCTTCGCTATTACAGAAACGAAATGCATTGGTTTCGTTGTTAGGCAGGTTAAGGGCTTTTCTGACTGCCCATGCCTGTTGGAGACGGCGCTTGATAATGTCTGCGAATGAAAGCCTGTTCTCATCAGAGTCCTTGTTATAATCAAGAACTCTGACTCGGTACAATGAATGCTCATTATAAACCCCTGTACAGATTTTTTCCCCCTGATGTGAAATCACATCCACTAACTCGCCAGTAATCAGCTTTCCTTTGGTTTTAGCAATTGCTTTCGGGAAAATCCAGGGGTGCCCTCGAAGCACACTGGTTTGTTTGGATTCTATTAAATGTACAGAGGGTCTCATGCCTATTCCACTAAATTTCAAAGTGAGCTAATCTACACCAGACTATCTGAATGCTGCAAGACTATTTGAGGTAAGATTATGCGACCAGTTTTTAAGAGTTCTTTAGGTGCTTGTGCGTTTTTATTATTAAGCAGTACTGCAAACGCTGGTCCCTGGTGGACAGGCCCCTTACTTGCTCCCGCCGGACATACAATCCCCAAAGGGCACAGCAACCTTGAACTATATGGTTTTTTTACTGAAAATGACGGAACGTTTGATCAACACTGGAAGTTTGTTCATACACCCGCCAATCGAAGTACCGTTTTTAATCCGGTTTTTAGCCACGGACTAACTGATTCACTGGATATTCAGTTCAGCGTACCCTACGCCTATAATCGCAATCAGGGCCAGGCCTACCGCAGAGTTTCAGATACCGGAGTCACTCTTGGTTATCAGTTGCTGGAGCAGAAAGACTCGAAATGGATCCCTGATTTGCGCGTCACAATTGGTGAAATTATTCCCACTGGTAACTTTGAGGATCTGGATCCGGTCAATAATGGTACGGATGCCACCGGAAGCGGAAGTTATCAAACCGCTATGTCTCTCAATTTTCAACATTTGTTGCAAGTATTTGAAAACCACTGGCTACGGACCCGTTTGAGTTTAAGTTATGTTTATAGCGGTGATGTGCAGGTACGTGGCATAAATAGCTATGGTGGTACCCCAAATACTTTTGGAGAGGTTGATCCTGGAAATCAGATTAGTGCTGATCTCGCGGCTGAATTTAATGTCACGCAAAATTGGGTGGCGGTGATGGAGGGCTTTATTGCCAACCGCACTCCGGCTGTATTTAAAGGATTCCCTGGCACAGACAGTAAAGGCCAGCTGGTTAGCGTGGGACATGGAACAGTGGACTCTGTAACCTTAGCACCGGCAATTGAGTATAATTTTAATGCCAATGTCGGGGTTATCGGCGGCTATTGGTACACCATCACAGGCCGGGACACTTCTGACTTTCACTCGGTTGTAGTCGCACTTAATGCGTATTGGTAGTCCTTCTACACTCCTCCCGCTAAAGCCCGCAGCCCAGGGTCACTGCCTGGCGCGGGAATGACAAACTCCTAACTTAATGGTGTGTTTTCCAGGTTTTGGCGGAAACGAAAATTTTAAAAACACACGCTACAAGATTTACTGTTTTTTTTCATTTCTTTAAACGACATTTTCCAATCCAACTGCCAAACTGTTATACACTTTGTTATATGGCTCATTGGGAAAGGATATGCCGCTTTTTACCTGGGGGACCCTCCATGAAATAGGGGTCGTACTGTCGGGCTGGGAATTAAATAATCTGATAAAACTCAATATTACCCTTGGCAGTCATTTTTTAAATCTGGAAAACAGGCTAATCGCCGCAGAAGACGAGATACAGTCGCTCATGCAGAGCAATGCACAAACGTCAACACCTGAAGCCCAAAAACGTCTTGAGGAGTTAAAAAGTACTATTAGAAATATTGACAATGAAAAAAAGCGCTGCCTTCCAGAGCTCAATTTGATTAGTCGACTAATAGAAACCAAAAAAAATCAGGAACAATACTGGGAAAATCTCAACCTGAAAAAAGAGTCGGAGTATAATCCAGGCACGAGAGGATAATTGAAATAGTCGCTTAAACCCGCTCAACATGATAGCATCAATTTTTTTTGAAGGATGCTTTTATGTGGTTTAATAATGCACTCGTATATCAATACGAACTAAAAGAAGAAATCGATTTTGCCAGTCTGTTAGCAGAAGACATACTAAAACCCTGCCCACCTCATGCCCGTTTTGTTTATGGTTGGTTACCAACTAATGCGGATGAATTAGTACATGAAGTAGCGGGCTGCATTTATATATGCCTTGGAAAAGAAGAACGCATTCTACCTCGTGGCGTAATTAATCGTATGCTGGCTGAGCGTATCCAGGCATTGGAGACTCAGCAGGGTCGAGTTGTAAAACGCAGCGAGAAAGCGCAGATTGCAGAAGATCTTGAGTTTGAATTACTTCCCAAATCATTCTGTGTCCAAAAACGTCTGCCAGCCTTTTTTGACACGGTCAGCAAGCGGCTTGTTATCAACACATCCAGTGATAATCAGGCTGCTCAGCTTCTCGGGCTTTTACGCAAATCCATTCCAGGAATTCAATTTGAACCTTTGTTTTTCCCGGAAAACCTGGCATCCCGCTTTTCAGAGTGGATTAATGATCCCTCAACTCTGCCCGCGCCTTTTCAACTAGCCTCTGACTGCCTGCTCTTTGCGCCGGATGATGAAAAAAAACGCGTTAATTGTAAGGGTTACGAATTACCTGCTGAAGAAATTGTTACCCTGCTGGCTCAGGGATTAACAACAGCTGAAATCTCTTTAGTATGGAACGAACGGATTCAGTTGACCTTAACTCATGATCTGAGCTTCAAGCGCCTGAAAAGTCTGGAATATTTAATCGATGAGTTCAATGAAATAAAAGATCTGGAAGAAGATTTTCAACAACGCGATGCTGCACTAACCCTGTTATGTGGTGAGTTGAGAGGTCTGGTTGATGATCTGACAAAAGGCTTAGGCTCAACTACCGCATCTGAAAGCCCGGAAAATGAGACAATTACAGCGGAAGTCGCACAACCCCAGGAAATGGAAGCAGAGGTTCCCTGGTAGATTAGCGCCAGATATCCCTTAGACTGCTTACAGCAGGTAGGTTGGGCCCTTGGCCCAACAATGAGTTCTGGAGTGGTGCAACCTTTTGTTGGGCCAAGGGCCCAACCTATATATGGACCCATTCGTTTTTACAAGCAAAATTATAATCAACAAATAAATAGAAGTATTATTAATTTCACTTCGTGACCCATCGTGCCAAACACTCTGCCCCAGTGATTTGAGCCTCCACACGATTCCATCATGATCGTACAACTTGGCAAGCCTCGCACAAATGACTCCAATTTACTTCGACTCAATCTCTTCTTAAAAATCTCTTTATGATGTTTATCTAATCCTTTCAATTGAAAAACATTCTTTGCCAAATCTATTCCTAATAGGGTAATCTCTTTCATGGACCCGTCTCCTTGTTGATTAAGATATCTCGTGGATATCAACTTAATCTTGGCTCATTACGAAGCCGTTTGATAAGAGAATGGGTCCATATCATTACAATAACTGCTTACCCTTATGGACAGTGAGCCTAGTAGACTCCTGTCAAGGTTAGTTTGCGACCTTCAACGCAGTACCCATATGATATTGCACATCGTTGTAAATCCTCCGCTTCAACATCAAAACAAAAGCGGATAATCATAATCTTCCTTCTCTTAGTGTTGCATTGACTAGTTATCGCCTAAACCTATTTGGGGTCAATACTAATTAAGCATTACTTAATAGACAATTGATTTTTATACTCTTGAAGTACAACTTAAGTGATAGCCAACTCAATCAAAGATAAAAATTTATTAGCAATTTTTTCATTTAAGCCTATTCTCTTAGAAATACACTTTTAAATTCAACCGGATTAAAAAAAATAATAAGGATATTTAATGACCAAGAAAACTAATGACTCAAAAAAAGAAACAATTAAACTTCATGATGAAACAATGCTTATGGGGGTTGGTGGGGATTGCCATCAGGAGGCTACGGGACAGGAGCCTCTATTAACCACACAAGCAGGCGCTCCGATTTCAGATGACCAAAATACCTTAAGAGCTGGAGCAAGAGGTCCTTCTCTTCTTGAAGACTTTATTTTTCGTGAAAAAATGTTTCATTTTGATCATGAACGTATTCCCGAGCGTGTCGTCCATGCCAGAGGGTTTGGTGCTCATGGTTTTTTTGAAACCTATGAGTCACTGGCTCATCTGACAACCGCCCATCTTTTTCAGAAGAAAGGCGAGATTACTCCCGCTTTTGTTCGTTTTTCAACAGTTGCAGGCAATAAAGGTTCTGTAGACCTGGCGCGGGATGTTCGGGGATTTGCGGTAAAACTCTACACCCAGCAAGGAAATTGGGATATTGTGGGAAATAATATTCCAGTATTCTTTATACAGGACCCTATTAAATTTCCAGATATAATTCATGCAGCAAAAGATGAGCCGGATCGCGGCTTTCCACAAGCGCAAACAGCGCATGATAACTTTTGGGACTTCATTTCTTTAACGCCTGAAAGTATGAATATGGTCATGTGGATAATGTCCGATAGAACTATCCCTCGCTCATTTCGTTTCATGGAAGGCTTCGGTGTCCACACCTTTCGAATGATCGACAAAAATGGTAAATCCTCCTTCGTCAAGTTTCATTGGAAACCTAAATTAGGCTTGCAATCAGTTACCTGGGATGAGGCAGTTAAAATAAACGGCGCAGATCCAGACTATCACCGCCGGGATTTATGGAATGCTATACAAAATGGTAATTTTCCTGAATGGGAGTTAGGACTACAGGTTTTTGACGAGGAATTAGCTGAACAATTTCCCTTCGATGTTTTAGATGCGACAAAGCTTATACCGGAAGAAGAAGTTCCTGTGATAATTGTTGGCCGTTTGGTGCTTAATAAATGTGTTGATAATTTTTTTGCTGAAACAGAACAGGTGGCATTTTGTACACAGAATATTGTACCAGGAATTGATTTCACTGATGATCCCTTATTGCAGGGACGAAATTTTTCATATTTAGATACGCAATTGAAGCGTTTGGGAGGGCCCAATTTCACGCATCTGCCCATTAATGCGCCCAAGTGTCCTTTTGCGAACTTCCAACAAGATGGCCATATGGCTTTTCACAATCCTAAGGGGCGCGCTAATTATAATCCTAATTCCTGGCATGAAGGACCTCGGGAATCACCCGCAGGGTTTCACTCTTATCCAGAAGAAATCCACGCTACGAAATTAAGAGCTCGTCCTGAAAAATTTGCTGACCACTATAGTCAGGCGCGCCAATTTTATATTAGCCAGGATAGCATTGAGCAAAAACATATTGCGGATGCCTTAATTTTTGAATTAAGCAAAGTGGAAAATGAATCAATCCGAATCCGGATGGTTGCTCATCTTTTAAATATCCATCCAGAACTAGCCCAAAATGTCGGGCTTGGGCTTGGGCTTTCAGTTTTACCCAAAGCTTGTGATGCGGCTAAACCTGCTTTGGATTTAGCGCCGTCTGCGAAATTAAGTATTTTAAAAAATAGTATAAACACTCTCCAGGGAAGGCGAATTGGAATATTAGTGGGTAAGGGAGCCGATGCGAAAGTGCTTAATGCTTTGATAGGAAAGATCGGCGAAGAGATGGCAGATTACACAATAATTTGCTCAGCTATCAGCGGTGCATTACTAAATGATAACACCCAGGTTGTTGCCAATGAAAAATTAGGGGGTGCTCCCGCTGTTTTGTTCGATGCCGTGGTGGTCTTGCTTGGAAGTGAGACTCAATTGAAGCAACATCCTAAATTACATGAGTTTCTTTTAGACGCCTATACTAATTTTAAATATATTGGTTTCGATTCGGAAATTGAAACTCTTCTGAAAAATAACCCGTTAATTAAATTGGATAAGGGGTGTATTAAGCTAGATCCATTCTCAACATCTTCCATTAGCAGTTTTATTCAAAACGCTCGTTCAATTCGCTTTTGGAATAGATAACTACAGTTCACCGTACATCGTGGTTATGATGTACGGTTATCTTGCTTATAAAGGTGTTGGGCCGCCTGCTTTCTTAAATCAATTAAAGACAATCCTCGTACTTCATTCTCTTTAACAAAAAAATTAACGACCGAGCTGATACCTGCTGTATTAATAATTAACTGATAATGTCCCTGACTTAATCCGGTGGTGTAAAATTCTCCATGATTAGTTACTGTCAAAGGCAGTGCCGGATACTTCCATGCCTGGCTATTATCCAGATGCGCATTATCAGCAAAGGCGCGTAAGACAATATTGCTTTTATCAACCTCATTCCAGGGTAATACTCTACCAATTACACCCGTTCGCGCACTTTTGGGTAAACTCTCAAGGACAACAGGATAAATGGATTGCACCTCTCGCTCTGCGGCAATTGGAATAGAAATGGTTTTGTAACCGGGTAGAGAAAAAGAAAGCATAGAGCCTTTGACTTGTGCTACAAAATAGCCCCCAGGCAGGATTGGCACCTCACTGCTAACCATCTCTGGTGACTCCACTCCACGAACAATAACCTGGCCGTAAACTATAGGATACGCTTTGGCCTTAAAAAGCTTATAAGCCCGCTGATCCAAATCAAGTACAGTCTCTCTTAAACCCTTCGCATCCAGCCATTCCATCCATTTATGAAAATTACTGCTGATTTCCCTGGGGGCAACAGACTCATCCGATACACTCCATTTGCTGGACTCATCACGTAAAATATACGCCTGGCTTAGTTCAACCTCGGTCAAGGCTGTATTACCAAGATTATATTGTTCTGCATATTGCTTTGAGAGACTTTCTGCCTGCTGGATTTGTTCGGAACTCAGATGCGATTGAAACGCTGCAAGCATATCGTTTTTTTTTGGATACGCCGCCGGTAACAAATTGAGATATATTTTTTCCCAGGCCAAGGCTTTAACCGGATCCGATTTAACAGTAGTACCAAAACGATAGTTTCGTGCCAGACTCCAGGCCTGATACAGCTGAAAATCTCTTTTAACAAGCTTTGCCTCCTCAGAAGTAAAAGCAAAAACTGGCTGTAGAGCCAGAAGGCCGCAAAAGCTGGCTTGCAAGATAAGACGGTGGATGCAGATTTTCAATTGTTCAATCCCCGGATTCGCTCGTTTTCTCCTGCTTACAGGCAGCCCTCAATCGTCCAGGCTGCCGAAAGAATCAGGCATCGAGATTGGGTTGGCTATGATAGGTAGCCTGGTAGACTGCCAAAGCATCCTCCGCTGCCTTCTTTAAACCCATTTGGGAATTAGCACGATACAAAACGACTAAAGCCTCTTTTGCGCTGGGCGCCTGTGGGTAGTTCTTTACCAGATAACTGGCACGTTCTGCAGCAGCTACATACATTTTTCTTTCATAATAGAATTGTGCAACATTCAGTTCATGTTGAGCAAACATATTTCTAAGATAAATCATACGCTGCAAAGCATTCGCCTTATAACGGCTATTGGGGAAGCGCTCCACTAAAGTCGCAAAGTCGGAATAGGATTGAAGCTGAGTTCCCGGATCCCGCCAGGATTCATCCAGAGGCAGCTGGCTGGCAAATGTTCCACGATTTTGCTGAAAATTGGCCAGGCCTTTCATGTAATAAGCGTAATCTACATGACGAGCGCGCGGATAAAGATGGATGAAACGCTCTGCCGTAGCCGCAGCGGAAGGATAATCCTCTTTCTTATAATAGGCATAGATGAGATTCATCTGTGCTTCCTCAGCATAATCACTGAAGGGATACATAGACTCCAGGGCTTCAAGACGCTTGGCCGCAGTGGCGTATTCCTCTTTGGCCATCGCAGATTTGGCTCCACTATATAATTGTTCAGCAGACATCCCCTTGAAAGGATTATTACTGTCATCGTCGTCCTTACTCCACCAGCTTGTGCAGGCTGTCAGGGTAATTACCAAAGAGATGAGGATAAAACATTGAAATCTTTTCATGAATACACCTGTTAACAATACTATGCGGAAACATTCACCGCAGCCATTTTTAAATGCAGGTCATTATACCCATCCTGAATTATTTTGCGAACTTTATGTTTTTTTAAGATAAAAATTTTGATTTTCTCGAAAAAAATGTTTGCATTCGATATGTCATTGTAATAGTATTCTTCCCCGGAGAGGTGGCTGAGCGGTCGAAAGCGGCGGTCTTGAAAACCGTTGAAGGGAAACCTTCCCAGGGTTCGAATCCCTGTCTCTCCGCCAAATATCAACTTAAAATATTTGCGCGAATTCAACCCATCCGCTGTTCAAATTAAAATCTTTCTTACCAAATAACTAAATGAAGACGGCTTACAAAGCTGGGATATTCCGCATGAAATCTCCTGTAAAGCCGAAGGCAGGCAGGTGAAAATAAGACAAAAACCAGCTTTATGCGGAGAAGCCAGTTAATCTCAAACCTCTGGATCTCCCGAACAAGCCGGGAGAGGTAGAGTGGGCAGAGGGCATGGCACTACTACAAATGAAGAATGGCAATATTTACTGCTTGCCGTTATGCAGATGTGAGCAAAAGATTTGATTGGGATCCACTTCCTCTTTCAATTTGATCCAACTCTCATATTTTTCTCCAAAATGCTGTTGCCAATAGTGAGAAGGAATGTTTTCACCCAAATAGCCTGAAAGATAGCGTTTTCCCCCGCCCGGGAGAAATCGGCGATCCAGTAGCTGGATGGTTTCAAGGCAGCCTGGTATCAAAAATCCAGGCAAACCAGGATTCAGGATCATCACAGCGTAGATGTCATCACTGGTATCAGGCAACATAAAAAAGCCGGTAGGTTCTATTTTGCGGATAGGTACTATTTGTAAAACCGTTGCATAATAGACGGGAAGCATGGCTAGCAAGTCCTGTAACTCAGAAAAAAGTGACTCTCCCGATAAAAAACATTCAAACCAGGGATGTTGCAACCCCCATTGTCCTGATAACTTCATCGATTGAAAACGTGAATCATGTCGATGTAAAAAAGATGATATATCTTCCTCCTGCACATGGCTTACTTTCCAAGGTGATATTTTTGAGACAAGATTCTCCAGAGCAGGAGCTTCATTTTCATATTCGATTGCTATGTGAAGTCCATATAACCATTCCGCAAATGGCAAGCGCCCCTTTGATGTCAGTCGAGCGCCCTGAATAGCTGGCGTACAGAAAAACTCGAGGTAATCAACCTCTTCCTGTAGATTTTTCATATCTCGAAGCCAGTTTTCTTTGTCGAGATACGACAAAAAGAAAGTCCGCACCTGTTTTTTACAAATCCGTAACCGGATTTCTGCTTTAGTTATAATTCCAAAACGTCCCTGTCCACCAAGACATGCATGGAATAAGGGGGAGTTGCCATCGACAATCTGCTTTTCTCCGTTAGCAGTCACCACTTCCAGGGCATTCACATGAGCGGTCGCGCTGCCAAAGCGAAAAGAAGACGCGCCAACACCTCCCGCCGATAGCACACCGCCAACCGACAGATGGGCGTTATAAGGAACCACATAAGGAATTTCAGAAGTTTTAAGTGATCTTTTTATGAGATCAGACCAGGTCGCATTCGCTTCAACCCAGATAGAATGCTCCCGCTTGTCCAATACATTATTGAGTTCCTGCAAGTGAACAACCACGCCGCCTGATATGCTAAGGGCCTGCCCACCCTGACTTAAACCATTTCCACGTATAGTCAAAGGTAGTTTATTCTGATTGGCATAGCGAACGATATCCTGCAATCTGTCTACGTTAGCTGGAACTACCGCTGCGGCAGGTAGTTGCTGTTTCAAGCGGCCAAAATCCTCTCCAAAAAAGACGCGAGAACGCTCGTCGCTAAGCAAGCTTTGTCCACCTGTTTTTGCGCACTGCCTGATTTGTGTGCTGCTCCATTCCCTTGGCTGCATGATTCTGCTTCCTTTGTCTACCCGGTTAACTTCAATTATATGCAATAATTAATCCACAAGCAGTGGGTTATGTTTTTGATATATAAAAGGACAAGGAGGCGCCCATCGCTGAGCACCCCCTTGTCCAAACTCTTTTATACAGCCTGGTCGCTGACGTATTCTACTGCATTCGCGGCATTCTCCTGGTTTCTTTGTCTTGCAAGTTCCAAACGTTTGTTGCAAGCGATAATCAGTCCATCGAACATCTTATTGAATGCGTCGTAGCATCGATCAATCATTTTCAAGGCTTCACGTCGTACGTTTATAGGAATTTGAATCGCAAACAGTTTCTTTTCCATTTCTTCTTCAAACAAGGCATGAGCCATTTCAACTTCAAGAT
Source organism: Legionella sp. 16cNR16C (assembly GCF_021297775.1). NCBI lineage: Bacteria > Pseudomonadati > Pseudomonadota > Gammaproteobacteria > Legionellales > Legionellaceae > Legionella > Legionella sp. 16cNR16C. The sequence goes on along the minus strand of NZ_JAJTMX010000002.1, from coordinate 926,955 downwards.
GAGAGCTGGAAAAGTATTTCAGATTATGGTCCTCTCCTGCTTTCTTGACTTGTCTTACTACTTTCTCAAAGAATACATGCCCTGATGATTCCAGAGTCAGCAATAAAGCGATATTCAGAATCTCATCATCAGCTTTATATATCTCTGACATGATGGAATAAGCTGCATCACGTGTTAATTGAGTTTCTTTGCTGTAAAGCCAGGCAACATCATCTTTGCTGCAGTATTTATCATGGCTTAAAGTTCCCATGTATTTTTTATCATGCAGAAACCATTTTTCATGCCCAGCATCTTCAAGTCTGTGGTGACGAGCAATCTTTCGTAAATAGGGATCTTGAACTCGTTCTTCGTTAAGTCTCAGTATGTCCTGGAATGTCATAGCCCAGAAAGTCAGTTCAGGCACGAAATAGCTGATTTCCTCTAAACTTTCTAATTTTTCCAGGACTTCAAAAAATGGATGATTCATAAATTCTTGTTGTTTAGAATCAATATAAGCTTGAATTGTTTTCATGGCTGCCTCCGAGGCATTAAAATTTTGTTGGACATTTGTTACTTTGCAGCCATCGTGCCAATTTTCAACGAATCGCACAAATTATCATCACAACCATTCTTTCTCAATATTTTTCATATAAATCATGTAGTTACATTTTTATCTCAAATTTAATAGAAAAAATTATCTGCTTAAAATTCATCTGTACAGTAAATTTCAGACGTAGGCAAGCCTCAAGAAGCGACAGAAAAATGTCCTCGACTGCATCCTTAGTGACGACTTCTTGACCTTTTAACCGCTCTTTTTTCTATATTTTTTTAACTTAGCCGCAAGTTCGCCAATTTTTTGTCATACTGTTCCATCAGTTGATTAATTTCATTCCACTTAATACTGTTAATCTCCTTTGTACTTGCGCATATTTCGTCTAACAACTCTTTTTGCAATACGCCTATTGCATGCGCTTGTGCGTAGGGCGTATTGGTGAACATCACCAGAACATGCTTGGAAATATATACATCGGGATAATGATGCATAAGTTCCTGCTCAAGCCTTTTTTTCAAGTTAAAATGCTCATCACGAATATCAGTTTGTATTTCATGGTAGTTATCCATTGACATCATAGATACAGCATCGGTATTCGGCTTACGTGTTTTAAAAAAAGCAGGCATCACTTTCGACCAGTCATCCTGATATTGATTCAGCAGATGATCAAGCATCCTGCAATCCTCAAAGCCGCAGTTCATGCCCTGACCAAAGAAAGGAACAATCCCGTGAGCCGCATCACCAATTAACAGACAGTGATCCTGATAATGCCAGGGCTCACATTGTATAGTGCTCATATTGCCGGTCGGATGACCAAAAAACTCTCCAATCAAATCCGGCATTGCGGTAAAGGCATCAGGAAAGGCAGCTTTAAAAAATTGATTAACTTTCAACTCATTATCCAGCTCGCTGAAGCTGTTTTTTCCTTGCTGTGGTAAGAATAGTGAACCTGTAATGGAATCATCTGTATTGGGATTGCCCAGAAGCAAGTAAGAGTCTCTAGGCCAGAGATGCAGATGCTCAGGCGCAAACTGCTGACTGCTTTGATTACTAAGTGATAACTCTTTATAACCATAGGGCAGGAAGCTGCGCGTTGCGCTTATCTTTTTTTGTTCAGCCATCGTTTGCCGTACAAATGAAGCGGCTCCATCTGCACCAATTAATAACTCATATTGATGAGGCTCAGTCTCCCCTCCCTGATGCTGAAAATACAGGATTTTTTTATCCAGATCCAAATCGATAATTTTAATATCGAAATATTGATGAATCTGCGGATGTTTGGACGCTTCATCCAGCAACAGATTATTGAGATCGTTACGTTGCACGGCATTAATATATTCATCCCGATGACGGCCAAAAGATTGATATTTAATATCGCCATTTTGCTCATGAATAGCTCGGGCACGCATTGGAACCAGCAACTTTTTGACTGTATTATATAAACCCACTTCCGTTAGCCCGGTAAGTCCACGGCAAGACATCGCCAGATTGATTGAGCGCCCCTTATCTGCCATGGCAATTCTGGGGTCAGACCGAGCCTCATATACATGAACCTCATATCCTCGCCTTGCCATATAAATGGATAAGAGAGTGCCTACCAGGCCTGACCCGATTATACTTATTTTTTTCATAACTAATCTCCTGAACAGCGCCAGTGACATTGATCCATACCTCTACATCCAGGAAACTGTAAACCAATCCCAATCCATCATTTGGTTGGACAATACAATTTTGAAGCCCGGGGGTTATCCCAGGGCTAATAAATTTGTATCTGCAAAAGATATACCAGATTACGTTCCCCACTTGGTTGGGGAACCAGAGGTCTGATAGACCAACTGGATTCACTGCATAAAGCGGGGAAGGTAGCGGTGTGAGGGAACGCAGCTGGGTCAGGTAAATTAATCTCAACCCTTGAACGAATCAAAAAATTCGCGCAGATCTTCAGGTTTTTGTGGAGGTTTGAATAAATAGCCCTGGGCATAATCGCAGCCATGCTTAATAATAAAGTTTTTCTGCAAATCGGTTTCAACACCTTCGGCCAACACTTCAAGATTTAAGCTATGTCCAAGATTAATAATTGCTCTGGCGATTGCCGCATCATTTTGATCATTTACCAGCTCACTAATGAACGAACGATCTATCTTTAGTTTATCAACAGGGAATTGCTTGAGATAAGACAAGCTGGAATAGCCGGTACCAAAATCGTCAATAACTAATTTCGCACCCATATCTTTCAACTGATACATGGTTTCGACCGCATGCTCCACATCATCAACCAATAAGCTTTCTGTCAGTTCAAGCTCAAGATATTTCGCGGATAACTGAGTTTTAGCAAGAATTTCGGCAATTGTTTCAGGTAAACGAGTCTGGCGAAATTGCCTGCCTGAGATATTCACGGCGACGCTGATGTCATAGCCTTGCGCATGCCATTTTTTTATCTGGGTACAGGCTTCTTCCAATACCCATTTACCAATATCAATGATAAGACCATTCTCCTCAGCCATGCCTATAAAATCGATAGGAGAAACCGCGCCCAATAAATGACTGTTCCAGCGAATCAGGGCCTCCACACCGACCGTTTTCTGAGTCCTTAGATCAATCAGCGGCTGATACATTAAATTGAATTCACCTCGTTTCAGGGCATCGCGCAATGCGTTATCAAGCTGCATGCGATTAATCACCCGCCGATTCATCTCCGGCTCAAAAATGCGGAAACTGTTTCTGCCGCTGTCTTTAGCATGGTACATAGATAAGTCAGCATTTTTCATTAACGACTCATAATCAAGTCCATCTTTAGGATAAAAGCTGATACCAATACTGCCAGTGATTTTAAGACTGTGCTGATCGACCTGAAAAGGCTTTTCAATCATGTGCAGCAGTTCCTGCGCCATCTGCTGGGCTTGAGTTTCACTGGCTATATCTTGCAGCAGAATAACAAATTCATCGCCTCCCAGGCGGGCTACGGTGTCGAAATCATTCGTTGCAATCAACAGACGGTTGGAAACGGCCTGCAGTAACTTGTCACCAACACTATGCCCCAATGTATCATTGGTCATCTTAAACCGATCCAGGTCTAAAAAGAGAAAAGCCAGGATGCTGTTTTTTTTACGAGCCTGCAATATAGCCTGTTCAACCCTGTCTATAAGCAATACCCGATTAGGCAGCTCGGTCAGAGAGTCATGGGTAGCCTGCCGTACCAATTGTCTTTCCATTTCACGGCGCTGGGTAATATCATTAAGAATACAGACATAATGACGCACTTTTCCAAAGGAATCGCTGACCGGAGCCACGCTAAGCTCACACCAGAATAACTCGCCTCCACGGCGATAGCTTTCAAGCTCGACAGTTTCCTCGCGCAATTCACGAATAGCCAGTTCAATTCGTTTTTGATTGACGTGATCAGTTTTAGTGCCCTGGAGATGCGCGAGATTTTGCCCCAGAGTCTGCTTCTCTGAATAGCCCATGATGCGTTCAAACGCTTTGTTGACATAAATGATCGGCTGATGGGGTTTGGTAATGTCAATAATCGCGACACCGTGTGTACTAGCTTCTATAGCGCGCTCACGGATCCTTAATTCTTCATCCGCCATTCTTTTCTGAGTCACATCGCGGAAACTGTAAACACGACCCACTATTTCTGAACCTATTCGTTGCGGCTGCGTGTAACGTTCAAAAATTCGCCCATCTTTGAAATGTAAAACAGGCAGCTCCCCTTCCCAGTCAGGGTTTTCATATAAATACTGTACATCAGCGATAACCGATGCGGGGTTACTCAATTGTTGTAAAATATATTCAAAGCCAATGCTCTCAGTACCTGACTCAAGCATATGCGAGGGAATTCGCCACATCTCAACAAACTTCTGATTCCAGTCAACCACCTGACCCTTTCCATTAACCATCATAATGCCATCTGCTGTACACTCCAGGGTCGCACGCAGCAATGAAAGGGATTTTTCCAGTTCAATATTTTTTTCGACAATATCAGATGGGGTAGTAATTTTGATATTATCAGATAAAGGCGCTTGAATGGAGCGTTGAAACTCGGGTTGATTGTGGTACCATTTTTCTAAAAGTGAAGAAAGATTCGGCGTTAGGCTGGGAATTCCCAGTTCCTCGCAAACATTGGTCAGAGATGGCTCTCTCCCCTTTTTCTTAACTTTTTCTGCAGCTAAGGCAACTTTTTGATAATCTATTTCTTGCCTGCGCATGGATCCCTCACTAGAATGACTCTTTTTCAATTAGCGTCTTTCTTCGGAGACTTTTTAAGAAAGGCAGCCTGTCATATTTAAGTAAATTATATACACGGTTAGCAGATTTTGCATAACCTAACAGATCAGAAGGAATTTCATTATGGAATGCAAACATTTTAATACGCGTGCAATTCATGCAGGCCAACATCCTGATCCGTCAACCGGTGCTGTGATGACACCTATTTATACCACATCAACCTACAAACAGTCAGCCCCCGGGGTTCATCAGGGCTATGAATATTCAAGAACTCACAACCCAACCCGGACCGCCTATGAAGCCTGTATCGCCAGCCTGGAATCGGGTGAAAGAGGCTTTGCTTTCGCATCAGGAATGGCTGCAATTAACACCATTGTTGATATGCTGAATTGTGGCGATCATGTGATTGCCATGAATGATCTTTATGGAGGCACCTTCAGACTCTTCGACAAAGTTAAAACAAGAACTTCGAATCTGAGCTTTTCTTTTGTAGACATGACTAATATCGCAGCAGTTGAAGCTGCAATAAAGCCCGAAACACGTATGATTTGGCTCGAGACCCCTTCAAACCCCATGCTTATGCTGGCAAATCTTCGTCAAATTGCGGCATTGGCTAAAAAACATCACCTGATAGCGGTGGCCGATAACACCTTTGCGACCCCCTGGATTCAACGGCCTTTGGAATGCGGTTTCGATATCGTAATTCATTCAGCCACCAAGTATTTAAATGGTCATTCAGACATAGTCAGTGGTGTTGTGGTAGTCGGAGACAATCCCGAGCTGATTGAAAAAATGGCATTTTTACAAAACTCCTGTGGAGGAATTGCCAGCCCCTTTGATAGCTTTATGGTTTTACGAAGCCTTAAAACCCTGCCCTTGCGTATGGAGCGTCACTGTGAGAATGCACGGCATCTGGCGCAATGGCTTGAAAAGCATCCCAAGGTCGAGAAAGTAATTTATCCTGGACTTGAAAGTCATCCCCAGCATCGCCTGGCCAAGGAACAAATGCAGGATTTTGGGGGCATGATCTCAATTGTACTCAAAGGGAATATCGATTACGCCACTCGATTTCTTTCACGCTGTGAGCTTTTTACACTGGCCGAAAGCCTTGGAGGTGTTGAGAGCCTGATTGAACATCCCGCAATCATGACGCATGCGTCTATACCCTATGAAACACGTCAGCAACTCGGAATTGTCGATGGCTTTGTTCGTCTCTCGGTTGGGGTTGAACATATTGATGATCTGGTGGCTGATCTTGCCTATGCACTGGATTAATGGAAATTGATTATGAAAACAAACTCGAGGTCTAATCCCTTGCGAGCGTCGCTCGCAATTTTTACTCTCATATTATCAACCTGTATCTGTTTTATGCCGATATTTATTTTCGGCCTGTTGAAACTCATTCCTAGTCAGCGCTGGAGACTTTACTGCGGTCAGCGTATTGATGGCTTTGTTATGTACTGGTGTGATCTCAATAATGCCTATATTAGTCATCTGATACCCCATGAATGGGAGGCGACTGGTCTAAAGGAGCTGGATAGACAGCAATCCTATCTGCTTATTGCCAACCATCAGAGCTGGCTTGATATCGTACTCATGCACAGGCTGTTTAACCGCAGAATTCCTGTCATCAAGTTTTTTATTAAAGATCAATTGAAGTGGGTTCCCCTTTTGGGCTTCGCCTGGTGGGCAATGGGCTGTCCGTTTATGAAACGATACAGCAAGGCATATCTCGCTAAGAATCCTCATAAACAAGGAAAAGATCTGGAGGCTACCAGAAAGGCGATCTATTCCTTCAAAGGTCAACCGGTGACTATTGCCAACTTTGTGGAAGGCACACGCTTTAATCTGTCTAAAAAAGCGCTGCAAGGTTCGGAATACCGTCATTTGCTTCGGCCTCGTGCAGGAGGAGTCAGTTTTGTAATCGGTTCCATGGGTTCACAGATTCATAAATTGCTGGATTTAACTATCGTATACGCTGAAGAGAAGCACTCTCTCTGGGATTTTTTATGCGGCAGAATTAGTAAGATCCGTGTTCATCTGCGGGAAATTGAGATTCCAGAACAGTTTATAAGTAATGACTTGACTAAGTCATCTTTGCAGGATGAATTTAAAACCTGGATTAACCAGCAATGGCATATTAAAGATCAGCTTATAGAGAATATAAAAACGCAATGGGCAACAGAGGACGCCGCTGCTGCCCATGTTCAGGCTGTCAGGATTAACCCCGATAGAAATGTAAATACCAGTCAACGAATCGGCGGATCCCCTCCTGATAATTGATGGAGGGTTTATAAGCCAGCTCGGATTCCAGGCGGGTGGTGTCTGCATTAGTGGAAACGACATCACCTGGCTGCATGGGCAGAAAATTTTTAATCGCTTTTTTCTGTAAAGCAGCTTCCAGTGCTTCCACATAATCCAGCAAATTGACCGGATTACCACATCCAATATTATAAATTCTATACGGCGCCATACTGCTTGAGGGATCAGGAGAAAGGCCAGACCACTCCGGATTGGGCCTGGCAACATGATCAACAGCTCTGGATACACCTTCTATAATGTCATCAATATAAGTAAAATCACGCTGTAATTGGCCATTATTATAGATATTTATCGCTTTGCCCGCGAGAATATCCCGGGTAAAAGAGAAAAAGGCCATGTCGGGCCTTCCCCAGGGTCCGTATACGGTGAAAAACCGTAAACCGGTGGTCGGCAAATTAAATAAATGCGAGTAAGAATGGGCGATTAACTCATTGGCTTTTTTACTGGCTGCATAGATAGTTAAGGGATGATTGGCAGAATCCTCTTCATTATAGGGTTGCGCCAAATTTGCCCCATACACAGAGCTCGTTGAGGCATACACCAGATGCTCTACAGCCAATTGCCGGCATGCTTCAACAATATTGGTAAATCCAATCATATTCGATTGCGCATAGAGAAGAGGATTGGTCAGTGAATAACGTACTCCTGCCTGTGCGGCCAGATTGACTACTCTTTGCGGGTGGCTCGTTTTAAATACCCTTTCCACAGCATCCGCATCACTGATGTCTTCTTTATGGAAACTGAAGCGGGGGTATTTTTGTAAAAGCTCCAGTCGGGCCAATTTAAGCCGGACATCGTAATAATCATTCAGATTATCAAGACCAATAATTGTATCTCCCTTTTCCAGACGATACTTGGCTAAATGAAAACCAATAAACCCGGCAACTCCTGTTATTAAAATACGCACATTCAATCCAGATATAAAAAATGACAGTATACTCTCAAGCCAGGCCAGACCGTAAGCCTGCGAAGAAAAATTTCATTATCTGCAAGCTGCCTTGCCAGACTTGGAAATGCAGGCAGAAAAAGTCCCTTGAAAAAAAATGCGCGCGTGGATACTCTACAATATAAATCAGATAAGAGATCTACACCATGAACTCCCTGCAGCAGACGATTGAAGACGCTTTTGAGCAACGCCACAGTTTATCTTCGCAAACAGCTCCCCGTAATATTATTGAAGCAGTTAATGAAGTATTTAACGGGCTTGATACCGGTCAATTGCGTGTTGCAGAAAAATCGGGCTCAGAATGGGTTGTTCATCAATGGATAAAAAAAGCAGTTTTGCTGTCCTTTAGATTATATGATAATCAAGCTATTGATGCAGGATTTTGCCAATTCTATGACAAAATGCCATTAAAATTTACTCATTACAGTGACGAGGATTTTAAAAATACCGGTGTGCGCGTAGTTCCTCATGCAATAGTTCGCCAAGGAGCGTTTATCGGTAAAAATACCATCCTGATGCCTTCCTATGTCAACATCGGCGCCTATATCGATGAGGGTACAATGATCGATACCTGGGCCACGGTAGGATCCTGTGCGCAAATTGGTAAAAACGTTCATTTATCCGGAGGAGCTGGTATAGGAGGCGTTCTTGAACCCTTGCAGGCCAACCCGACGATCATTGAAGATGATTGCTTCATCGGAGCCCGCTCTGAAGTCGTCGAAGGCGTTATTGTCGAGCGCGGCTCTGTCATATCGATGGGCGTCTATCTTGGTCAGAGCACCAGAATTTACAACCGGATGACTGGCACTATTACCTACGGACGCATTCCGGCCGGTTCTGTTGTAGTCTCGGGTAATCTGCCGAGTGAAGATGGCAGTCACAGCCTTTATTGTGCGGTTATCGTCAAACAAGTCGACGAAAAAACCCGCTCAAAAGTCAGCGTTAATGAATTGCTTCGAGATCTCTGATGAATTCGCTCTATGAAATTCTTGCAGATTTGATTGAACGTGAATCAATTACTCCGTTCGATGCCGGCTGCCAGGAATCAATGCTTACTTTTCTAAGCCATTTGGGATTCACCTGCCATCCTTTTAATAATAGCCCGGTCGATAATTTTTTTGCCCGCTACGGGGTTTCCTCGCCGCTTCTTGTTTTTGCTGGACATACCGATGTGGTTCCAATTGGCGATAGTGATCAGTGGAAGACGCCTCCTTTCAAGCTAACGCTTATTGGCGATGAGCTTTACGGACGCGGCACTGCTGATATGAAAGGCAGTTTGGCCGCTATGCTGCTTGCTGCCAAGCGCTTCATTGACAAACACCCTTCTTTTCCTGGCAGTCTTGGATTTTTAATTACCAGTGGAGAAGAAGGCGACTTGTTTCAGCTTGGAACGCCCCATGTTATGGAAGAAATCGTTAAGAACGGGATTAAGATAGACTATTGCATAGTCGGAGAACCATCCAGCACTGAACGAATTGCAGATGTAATTAAAATTGGCCGTCGTGGTTCTCTTTCTGGTAATCTGACATTTAATGGCAAACAGGGGCATGTGGCCTATCCTCATCTTGCAGAGAATCCTATTCACAAACTAAGTCCTGCATTGACAGAACTGGTCTTAAAAGAATGGGATAAAGGCAATGAGTACTTTCCTCCCACTTCATTTCAGATCACCAACATCCAGTCCGGCGGTATTGCTTCAAATATCATTCCTGGCAATTTGTTTATGCAATTTAATTTCCGTTATTCAACCGAGCAAACAGCCCTGGGATTGGAGCAGCAAGTGAGGGAGATATTCCACTCCCACCACTTAAATCCTGAAATTAAATGGCGTATCAATGGAGAGCCTTTTCTAACCGATCAGGGCAAACTGCTGGAGACAACGATACAGGTGATTCAAAAAGTAACGGGGTATTTCCCTGAGCTATCGACTACCGGCGGCACCTCGGATGGGCGTTTTATCGCACCTTATGGGGTCGAGGTTATCGAATTGGGGCCTGTTAATGCTACCATTCATCAGGTTAATGAATGTGTCAGTTTGCAGGATTTGGAAAAACTTTGTGATATTTATTATGGGATTTGTGAGCAGTTGTTAAAGTAAGTCCTGGGATAAGTTCAATGTATATTAAACTGTCCTCCACTTAAAAATCCTCTCTCCCCCTAGGGGAGAGAGTTAGAGCGAGGGGTTAAAATCAACCCTCACCCTGGCCCTCTCCCAAACTTGGGAGGGGATTCTCTTAAACATCTGCACCTCAGGTCGAATGACCAGTTGAAACACCCTCCGGTATAAAATCTCTGGCATTATCCTCTAACTTTTCATTCACCACTTTCGCAACACAGGAATCGGACCAGACATTGAGAGAGGTTTCCAGCATATCAATAAGACTGTAGAAAGGTAAAATAAGCCACATCAGCGTGATAGGCACATTCATGCTTGCCAAAAGACTGGCACTAAGAAAAAAACAACCCATTGGTACGCCGGCATTACCGATGGCTGCAATGGTTGAAATAAACACCCAAAGCGCCATCATTGGCAAGCTTATTTCCATCCCATGGTTTTGCATTAAATAAATGACTGTAGTAAAAATAAACGCAGCGCAGCCATTCATGTTCAGACTGGTGCAAAGCGGCAATACAAATCGGCTGACTTCTGGTCTGACATTCAGATTTTTTTCAGCGGTTTCCATCGTGACTGGCAAAGTTCCAACCGATGACTTTGAGAAAAAAGCCACCCACAATGCCGGCAGCATACCGCGAAGAGCTGAGAATGGTTTTATTCCCTGGCTCTTTAACCACAGAGGCAAGACCACCAGACCCTGGATTAAATTAGCCAGCACTATGATTAACAGATAGCCGCCAAGTCCGCGAATCGATTCCCCTTCGCGCAACTGAACTACAGTACTGGTAATAAAACCAAATAAGCCCAAAGGAATGATTTTAATAACCCAGCCGGTAATTACCATGAAAAGTCCATGTGCGCCACGGAAAAAGGCTGTAATCGTCTGACGCGGCTCCTGCTCAGGAATATAGCGAATGGCAATGCCGGTCACTATCCCCAGTAATAAAACACCCATTACCTGATGTTGGAGAAAGGGCTCGAAAATAGTCGAGGGAATCAGGCTGCTGATATGTTCAAAATAAGAAGACTGAGAAGCTACTGGTCCTGAAATTTTAGCAGCAGTCAGAGTTGCCATTCCCGGCTGAATCAGAAGATATAATAAACAACTGATCGCTGCTGCGATAACCGTAGTAATCAAAGTATAGGTCATGGCACGCTGCCATACTCTCTTCATTGCGCCGTCAGCGCGATAATTAGTCAGAGTAACAATAATTGATAATGCGATTATGGGAAGGCTAATGCATTTGAAGATACGAATGAACACATCTGCAATAAATAAGCCCAGAGGTTTTAATCCCGGAATATCTGAAAACCCGCTTAAAATTCCGAGAAGAATCATTAGGGTATAAAGAAAGGGTGTGCTGAGCCAGAATTTGCTTGAAGTATTTTGGGTGGAAGGCATGTGAACCTCTGATTTTAATGACAATTAACAATAAAAAGGAATTACAGACTGTGGCAGCAACAACAGCGACAACAATATCTGGTTTTGCTGTAAGAAACCTTAAAATTCCTGATTATCTGAAAATCGTTCATATCCACCATTGGGTATTTTTTGCACATTGAGAACACATTTTAACACGATCTGCTCGAAAAACAAAGCCTCTTGTCTCTGGATAGGAAAACAGGCCCTAGGCAGGGCAAATCTGCTTCTGTTTCAAATCAGCAATTCGTTGAAAGGCCTGCTCGATACGGGCGGCAGCTATTGTACCTTCGGATACCAAACGTTCAATGCGATCAATCACTTCAGGCGCTGAAACAGTGCCCAGCTGGTTGGCTACAATAATCATATCGGCACCTGCATTTATAGTTAAAGCCAATGCTTCATCCATACTAAAATGCTGACTAATCGCATGCATCTGCAAATCATCACTAATGATGATCCCTTCATAACCTAACTGTTCACGCAATAAGTTACTGAGAATTGGCTTTGAAAGCGTCGCGGGTAAACCCGAGGGATCCAGTTGTCGATTGATAACATGCGCGGTCATAATCATAGCCGGCATCACGCGGGATTGCTTTAATAGCTGGTAAGGTTTTAGCTCTTCGGGTAAAAAACTATTGGACACATCAACAAATCCCTTGTGAGTATCGGCAGCGGCACTGCCGTGTCCAGGGAAGTGCTTATAGCAGCAGTGAATTCCGTATTCTGAAAAGATCTCTATAAATTCCTGGGCAAAGCGATCCACTTTGTCTGCATTGGCAGAAAAACAGCGTCCCAAAGGACCTATTATTCCCTCCAGAGGATTGATATTCAGATCAACGACCGGCGCAAAATTTAAATTAAATCCGAGATGATGAAGCATTTTCGCCATTTTAGCTAGGATGCTTTTGCGCTCCTCATTATCCAACTGAACCAGTTGTTCCGGGCTGACAGTGTGAGTTGAACCGGGAATTGATTTGAAGCGATCAACAGCCCCACCCTCATAATCGACAGCAATAATTAAATCCATCCCCTGTTGTCCAGCGAATGACTGGCTGGAACAGGTTTTGAGCTGTTGAGTCAATTTTTTGATTTGCTCAAAATGAAGCAGATTTTTTCCTGCTTTTTTCTGGATGAGATCGTAATCAAACAATAACACGCCGCCTAAACCGTCTTTGAGCAGCCATGAATGAACAGGGTGATTTTCGTTTATCTCGGTGCCTGAAAAGCCCATAATGAGCATTTGAGCAATTTTCTTTCGTAAATCAAACAATTGTCACTCCAGGAATTTTCTTTTCCAGGATATTACACAATAGCCAGAGGTAAGGCCAGAAACTTTGAGTGGATTGGTGAACTGCTTTCGCGTTATTAAATGAGCATACTATCAGGAACTAATTCAACAGAAGGATTATTTATTACCCAAATATGATATTATCCAATCAATTAAAATTTCAACACTTAATCACCATGAATCTTTTTGAACAGCCATCCTATGCTCTGGCCAGAATCTATATGTGGAATATGTCATTCAAAGAATTGGCAAGATATTGTTCGGTTAGCCGCAATAGCCGACTGGCTGCAGAACTGGTGTTATTTTCACGACAAGATTCCCCCTCCCTTCGCATACAGGAAAAGCTTCTGGAACAATGGGCCTTCCAGCCCCCTGAATCGCTGAGGAAGTGGATGAAAAATAATCTCATATCTTATTTGAAACGCCATATCTGCTCTGCTTATGTCAGTTTCCGTTATCGTTTTCTAGGAATGATTGTGCTTGCCGCTTATCATGATATGGCACTTGAAATTGATGATAATTTATTTGCCCAGCTTAAAAAGTGCTTGTTTGCGGGAGCATTTCAACCTAAAAAGCTTCACCATCTCCACATTCTTTTTTCCTGCTTAAACCCCGGTCAGATCTCAGAACTCAGCCAATTATTTAAGCAGTCGCTGCAAGACATCACTGACTATGATTATGAAACCGCGTTGTTTCATCTGAGTGCTTTAGCCCCCAGGCTAGACGAAAAATCTCTTCATGCATTTATTCCCCTGCTCATAAAAGCGCTGTCTTTGCAATCTGAAAAAAAACGGGAATATGCCATCGGATGTTTGCGATCATTTGCCTTAAAAATGACCTCCAAACAACAAATGAGGTTATGCAACACGCTATTGGGCTCGAGAATGTTACCTGCGGCTATTTATCAAATTCTCAGCAGTGTCTCAGGCCTTCTGTCAGCTTCCGTCCGGCAAACCATCGTTTCATGGCTTCTGAAGCAAATGAGGCAATCCAGAAACCCCTGCCCGCCTCAATTAATACAATGCATGCTCAGTTGGTCAGCTGAACTCAATGATACAGAACAGGACGAGTTATTTCTTTTCATATTAGCCAATTTAAAAAACACAGATATGAATGTTCGTATTAAAACAATGGAGGAATTGAATCAGGCGAATATACCTCATCGATTTCTTTCGCGCCTGATTCCTGCCGTAAGCCATGTACTGCTCGACAAGGGGATGCTATGCCGGGTATCAGCTAAAAACTTCATAGCAAGCCATATCTCAGGCATTGAGAAGAAATCCCGTAATAAGCTCATTCTTCGCCTTCTGACTACACTGGATTGTGATAAATTTGAATTATTAGAAACGAGTGATTGCCTCATTGACCTGATTCCAGCAATGACTGAGGAGTCAGTTCATTTAATGGCTGGAAAACTCTACCAAAGGATTATCTCTGCCAACCCATTAAACCGCGTATCTATTCGCGAGTTTATAGCTCTTTCGCCCAGACTAAATGAGCTGGATTTTGTTCTTCTCTCGCAGCATTTTTGCACCCGGCTTGAGCCTTACAATCCTCACCTGGCATCACTTCTTGGTTTTGTTAAGGTAAATGCTGAACGCATACGGTCTACAGGTCAGGAGATTGAATTTAAAAATCGTCTGAAGACTTTGTGGCAATCCGAAACCTTTTTTACCCGAATGAATAAACCACTGATTTTAGATTGTCTGATTGCTTTTTTTCCTGCCTTTGACGAGCGGGAGGTTTCGCAATTAACCGAAGAAATGATTGCAATTCTTGATGATGAACGACAGCTGGAATCAGTCCCCAGTGCAGTTCGCTGGCTCCTAACCGCTAAAGACAAACTTGACAAGAGAACACTTAAATTACTTCCAGCGAAGATGGCTCAAAATTTACAGACAATCTGGTCTGTAGATAACACAGAAAATTCTGAGGAGCTATTTATCCTGCATAAGAGTGTTTGGCAATGGGTAATTCTCGAGAGTCCTGCGCTATTTCCATCCAATATCATAGATAGTTATTCAGCGCAGGAATTGGATGACTTATTATTGGCGCTTGCAAAACGAATACCTGCGGAGGACGCGCATAAGCTATTACAAACAATCATGGAAAACTCACGAGAGCAGCGGAGTTATACTGATTTAAAATCACCCATTTGCCTAAAACGATTACTACCGCTTCTGACTGATAGTCAGCGGGAGCAAGTTATTACCGGGATTATTATAAAATCGCAAAGCAAACTCCACTATCACCGCTTTCAGGCAGCCAATTATTTTAGCGTGATTTTACCCCTGCTTAGTCGAGAAAAAATTGAAGAGTTGCTTCCTCATATCTATTTAGGATTAAGAGATGAAAAAGCACCTATATACATCCACACATTGAAAACACTGGAATGGATAATAAATAATACAACCATTAAAATAAATGTCGATCTGACACAGGGCTTTAACCACATATTACCCAAACTAAATAGTGAACCCGAAATCGGAGCACTACCGGGTCCGGTCAGTACACTGTTACTCAACAATCTGTCGGGTGAAATTGATGCGAGAAAAACACTTAATTCACTCGGACTTTTGATGAAGTGTTTCATTGATACTTTTTCAAAATTAAAAGTAGAGTTGACATCAGGATTCACTCAAAAAGAAGAGGTATCTTCTGAATCCTTTACCCCCTCGATTTAATCCTTTTTATAAGCAACTCCCTCGCCTTTACGTTCCCCGCATAAAGCGGGGAAGTAGTTGGTGAGAAAGCAAATAAAATTAACACAATCTTAACATTTTGAACCAACCTTAGTCACTTCGAATTAATATTGAGTTAATCAATCAAGCCTATACTAGTATAAAGTCCTTAACCTGATTGTCGGAATATGTTCCAGATAGTTCCCACTACTTCTGAAGCGATAGCTAAAAATGCCTGCGCTTATGCAAGACATTTTATCAAGATGGGCTCCACCCAACTGGTTAATAATGAATACACTATTCTACAAAAACACGAGCTGCAAAAATACATTGCTATGTTACGAAAAGCTTGCCGAGCCTTTCCCGATTATACGCTTGAACTGGATAAAGAGATTCAACATTTTTATCAAACGATAGAGCTTTGTAAAAAACTGTCATTGGGTAATTGCCATGAACTCGCATTGATGGCGCTTGATTACGTCGTCAATTACACTCCGCCACAAACCAATGCGGAGGTATATCACATCAAAGGTGGTGATCATGTATTTCTCGTTGTAGGCCGCAAGAAAGATAGTATAGCGAACCAGCCTGAAACCTGGGGTGATCAAGCCTATATTTGTGATCCCTGGGCAAACGAGGTGTATCCTGCAAGTGACTATTTAAGCAGGACAAAAAATTATTATCGTGTAACTGATAAAACAACAGGAAATTTCACTAATCATACTGAGGATTTTAATCCTTCAAAACATAGTTTAAATCCTATAAAAGACTCTAATGCAAGTTACATTCGAGAAGCGCATTCTGAAAAACACATTGAACAGGTTATGCAAATTTTTGAGACCAAAACCAATTTAATCCTCAAGGCTATGGATCAACTGGAACAAAACCTCCTTAAAATTGCGGATAAAATTGAACAAAAGCATGGCGAGTATGACGATAAAAGAGCCGTTATTCTCAAATTAATCTCTAATATTCAGGCCGCCAGAATTGATATACAGGACAATTTAAACAACAGGGATAATAAAGCAGAGTATCTTGCATTACGAAGCCTGCTGGAAAATAAGTTAAAAGGCTCTTTAAGCCATTATTCCCGGGCAGTTCAAATGTCAAAAGAAGACAAAGCCATTCTGTCTCGATATCGTGATGGAGATTCGCTTAAGTCAAGAATGCAAAGCTTTTTAAATATAGCACCAGAAACTGTTTCTAAAACAACTGATGCGCTTGAAGAATCACAAAACGAAATTACCAATGCCATTAATTTAGGACGTTAATTATACTGCCGGGTACTGCTGAGTACCCGGTTACTTCGTCAAATAGTACTGCGGGACTGATAGCCTGATTGCCGGTTCAGAATTTGCTCCTGACGCTCAGCCTGGCTTACCCAATGAGTTTCAGGTGGCAGCATCGACGGTAAATCCGCAATTTTTACCAGTTTGCTAGTAATGGCTGGCCCGTGATCTCCCATGTTGGCTGGAAGATTCTGCCAGCGAAGCATCATGGTTCCTTCGTGGAGACCAGATGTGCTAATCCAGTTGTATACACCAGGATCCTGTAAAGACAGCACAAAACGATAGCGTCCATCAGTATCAGCCATCGCTTGCTGATTATTTAAACTGCATACTACATTTCCCGGATCGATGGTAATGGTCCATGGCCCAGTCGCAGGCGCAATAAAATAGTTAGCACCACCCATATCGACTGTTAATAATAAGGCTTCATCATCCTCAATTTCAAAATGTCCAAACGAACTTGCCTGACTGACCAGGGTTCCCAAATCATCAGATTGCTCGGGCTGTTTGAATGTGTTAACCGGATTTAGCTTGGTTTTGATACCCAAAGCCCCTACCCCGTAAAAAAAGATAGATTCTGAAATATTTTTTATCGTCTCCAGATAAATTCGAGTATCTGATCGTGGCGTTTCGCCAGAGATATCATCAAGCAGTTCAACCGATAAACTATCCGGCTTTTGAGCCTGCCAATCTCCAAGACTATTGCGAACGAACAACATTTTTGCGTCATCATTCGATTGAATATGATTAATTCGCCCATCAGCTGCTTCACTATCAATCGTGATTTCATAATTTCCATCGGCATCGATTTGCAATTCACTATTAGTGAGCAATGCCACTGTACCCTGTGAATTGGGATTACTGATTAGAGAGAAACTGGAATCCGCAAGGCCAGCGGGTTCCCGATGTCCATGTATTTTATAATGTAAGGAACCGTCTATGGGAATCGTACGGTAAATAACATCCGGATTATCATAACTGTATCTTCCGCCAGGCACATCAAGGCCAAACCATTGACGCGGGCCGCTATCCACCCAATAGACTTTTGGAAAATAGGGATCAGAGTTAACTGCTTTTTGAATGGAACTGAATATCAGCTCATCAACCATCGGTGACAACAGTGGCTTTGCTTCATTGCTGATTAAAAGTCCATAAGCCAGAGCATAAACCGCCTTGGCTTTGATGCGAAGCAATCTAAAAGCATGATTTTGATAGATTTCGATGGCTTTCTCATCGAGAAGTTTCTGTTCTTGTGTTGCCAAAGGATTACTGGCGTATAAGGGAAAAGCCAGGGCAAAGGATGTTAAAAATACAGCAGGGCTTTTCAAGTGTGAAACAATATTCATTGAGCTTCCTTAATCTATTGAACATTCAGAAATTAACACGTTTTTATTCCAAGTCCAATTTAAGGCGTGTTTTTTTAATTTCCAGGGCTAGAATTAAAGAGAAAGATTAACTTTAAGAGCAGTATGGAAAAAAGTTTCCTCGAATTGGAAATATTAAAAAGCGATAAGTTAAGAACGACCATTCTGGCTATCGTTTTTGCATCTCTTTCGCTCATGTGGACCTTTTTTGTAATTTTTTATCCTCAGGAATATATTAAAATAATGCGTGGATTACCTCTGGCCGGATTACCCAGCGGCTTGGCTTTGGTTGCGCTTTATTTTCTTTTTATGAGACAAATGATTTGTCGACATATTAAATATCAAAAGCCATTTCCTGGTATTTTTCGCTATTTGACTTCTTTTTTAGAAGTGAGCATCCCGACTATCGCCATCATCATTTTATCTCACTTTCAAACGCCCGTTTACGTCCTGCTGATGCCGCCTGTCCTGGTTTATTTTATTTTTATTATCCTTTCTTCATTAACCTTAAATGAATGGATTTGCCGGTTTGCTGGGCTGATCGCTGCGATAGAATATATTGGACTTTACTGCTACGCACCATTCTGGAGCAATTTTCAGGAA
This sequence comes from Legionella sp. 16cNR16C, assembly GCF_021297775.1. Lineage (NCBI taxonomy): Bacteria > Pseudomonadati > Pseudomonadota > Gammaproteobacteria > Legionellales > Legionellaceae > Legionella > Legionella sp. 16cNR16C. The sequence continues at coordinate 908,164 of NZ_JAJTMX010000002.1, read as the reverse complement.
CTCGATCCATTTCTGACAAGCTGGTACAGCTTTGCCGGCCGCGCTGCGCTGTTATTGATTGCAGGCATTGTAACCGGCTTTGTAACCGCACAAATCAGAAAACAATTAGGTGCAGCCTTTGAGGCTCAGAAAGAGCGCGAACGAATTGAGGGTATTTTTGGGCAGCATGTTTCTCCGGAAGTGGTTTCTAAATTACTATCAAAAAATGCCAATGCCAGTGAATACATCCCTGTGTGTGTCATGTTTCTCGATATCAGAAACTTTACTCATTTTACGGAACAGAACGAACCCGCTGTTGTGGTTAGCTATCTGAATCAGCTTTTCAATTATATGGTTGAAATTATCCATGATAACAAAGGGATAATTAATAAATTTCTAGGGGATGGTTTTATGGCTGTATTCGGAGCGCCAATCTCCAGCGGTAATGATATCGCTAATGCCATACGAGCAGCCCAGGACATCATTAAACGCACGGATGAAGAAAGTATCAAAGGCAACATACCCAATTTCAAATTGGGTATCGGCCTGCACTTTGGCTATGCTGTAACCGGCACTATTGGCACCGAACGGCGGCTTGAATATACCATTATGGGAGATGTGGTTAATTCAGCTGCTCATATTGAGCAATTGAATAAAACCTACAACACTACCGCCCTGATTTCTGAAGATGTAGTGAATAATTTACCCACCATCGAGGCTGAGTTTATCGGCAATGCCACTTTGAAACACCGGGAAATGCCGGTGAAGTTATATAAACTGGTTTAACCCTGATGCGCCATGCCGCATCAGGGCTTCTTTTAGCGGCTTCGCCGCATTGCAATGGCCAGAAAAATATAAGCCCAGCCATCAACCATAAGCTCTACCGCAATGAAAAGACCAATCACCCATAATCCGCTGATTGGCCATTGCATAATAATCATTACACCCAGAGCAATAGCGATAATTCCAGCTAAAATCAATATAAAAGCAGATGAGCCTTTGAGTGTGGATGCCATAATAAACCGGCTTAAACCGATTACGATCAGAACCGTAGCCAGCATCAGAGTAATCAGACTGGATGCAAGAAGAGGATCATAAATCACCAAACCGCCGCCAACAATGTAGAGAACAGCAATAAAGGCATGCCAGATGACTGCTCGCCAATGTTTTGATTTGAATACATCAACTATTTGGGAGCATCCGGCGATGATCAGTAAAATGCCTAAAAAAAGCATACTGGCCAATGTTAACCCAACCACCATGCTTAAACCAATTGCGCCCAGCAGCACAAAAAAGATGCCCAAAGCCATAAGCCATCCCCAACTGCGGCTTGGCTCATTGACCGCCCTGACTTCCTGTTTCTCGGTTGACATATAATATCCTTATTTATCATTTATCTTTTTTACAGATGAAGTAAAAGCATGGCTGCTTTCCAATTCATTTCGCCTGTTAAGGAACAATAGCACAACTTATGGATCCAGAACCATGATTTAAAGACGACATCACTGATTCATATCGACAGCCAGATGTGGCGGCAGCACTGGCATGACAGAAACCACTGCTAGCCATAAAGCTTTTATTTACTTTAGAGATAACTTCCAGGAAACTATCTTTCGCAACTCGCTCAGGGAGTTTTACCAAAGGATATGGAGAAATTATGCCGCAAGAATCTTATGCTCAGCAAATAACTACTATTGAAAACACCTCAGGCTACGCAACTTTTGACACACCCTCAAGTTCTCACAGTTATTTTGGAGGTCTTAAACGCTATGTCAGCACATTAAATCTGAGCAGCTATCTGCCCTCTTCCAATACACTAAAAAGCTATGCCCCTTCCTGGTCCTCGATCGCTTACGGATCAGCAGCAGTCCTTACCACCCTGCCCTTTCTGCCTTATTGTTTAACCTCCAGGCCCGAAGCCATCAGCGAAGAATGGTGGGATTCAAAATTAAAGTCTGATAAATGGTTTCTAATCATCAATGCCTTAATTTTTATGGGTATTGGAACTGCAACACGTACTCGTTATTACCATGAAATGGTCGATAATTTAAAAAAAATCCTTGGTGGCTATTTTGACAGTTTAAGCGGTTTTTTTTATAGAACAGCTATCTTGTTAATCTCTGCCCTCTCAGCAATGCCAGCAGCGGCATTAGGCTATTTCGGCGCCATCTGGGCAGGATCCAATGCGGCTCTTTTCTCCTCCTTATCGAGCTTTGCTAATACCTGTGCCTTACGTATTGTATTTATTCCCAATTTTATTCAAACAATTAAAAACTGGTTTGATGAAGATCGGATTTTTCAAAAAGAACTCGCCTATCAACTCAGTCATTTAAAGCCGGAGTCTGCTAGCACAATCAACAACTGGCTTACTGAAGAATTTACAAATCAACAGCTTGATGAGCAACTCGTTAAAATCATTATAAAGCGCATCTTTCAGGAGGAATTAGCACTCTCAGACATTGGAGAATCTCATTTTTATAAACCAGGAATTATCGCAAGAGCTATCGATTGCTTTAAATCCTGTACTCCCACAGGAGTCTCTGGTTTTTTTAGCATCTCCTTTTTTCTATTAATCAGTCAGGCAGGTTTTGACGGCTTTAAACTATTCTGTCAGGCACTTAGCGAACGCTGCACAGTCGAGGACTTGAAATATATCGTTAAACTAAGTATCGCATTTATCCCGGGATTAACTGCTGCTATCGTTGCATTTATGTCCAGCAACAATTTTTTCCGACAGATCCTAAAAGATGTTTACGCACATGTCAGCAATAAACCACGCGAAGTGATCAAAGTATTAGTTATTGCGGGATGCTGTCTGATAACTGCCGGGGCCCTATATAATGCGGCTAAAAGTATTGCTGACAAACCCAATCTATATCAAATTAAAACAGATACAGAAACCCTGGGACAACTGATGTATCTGTATTCTTTTCTAACAGGCAATTACTCTGTCGGTCTGATTCTGGATTTAGGCGCCTGTCTGAAATTAGCAGGGCTTACCGAAACGCAGAATAGCACTCCGGATGTTAAAGCGGTCGTTCATTGGCTAAATCGAAAAGAACTATCCTATGCAAGCGTTTCTACTATCAGACAACATGGTTTTTTTTCTCAATCCCGAATAAAGCGGCTTTCGACAGCTGAAGCTGAAATGCAACCCGTGGCCGCATGTAATTTAACCGGACCATCACAAAGATAGGTTCTGATATCTTCGCTCATACTGAAGAGCAGCGCCCCATCTCGAAAACCTTGCAATCAATATCTGCATGATTTTCTCTGCTCTTTTCCAGCCGATTATTTATTTCAATAAATGTCCGGGCTGCTTTTTTCAAATCAATGTCCTGCGTATTTTTGTTCAAATAGATTTTGCCTCGTTTGCCAAAATGCCTGTGAGAAGCCAATGCTTTCCTCACCTCCAGATTATTAATAAACATGTCGCCCCTACACTCGACAGACACCTTGCGGATAGCGTCCTCTATCCTGTCTGCTTTGGCATTTTTTCCAATAGCAAACCAACTTCGGGCTCCTTTACGCAAATCGAGGATAGCTAAACAAATCTCCTGATATTCAGATGAGTTTAAACTTTTCAGAACATTATCCAGCTGTGTTTTAATTTTGCTGATATCAGTAATTGAATTTGCGCCATCAATCAGTTTCTGCTGCTCATCGACATATTGTTGCATCAATAAATCTTTCTGACCCCCGACATTTTTTTCCTGAATGGACTTAATAAGCCGCTCACATTCCAACTTTATTTCCTGAAAAAGTGTTTCTTCCATCTCTGAATACCTGGACTGTTTATCCGCATTCGCTTTTCCTGGTAACAGTTTACTTTTTAACCCCTGAGCTATAAAAACAGCCTGCGAAATAATTTTTTTTGTATGCTTTTTTTTCTCACGGGGTAAAGCATTCTCTTGGGGCACTTGTTGGTTATGAGTGAGTATACGCTCTTGCTTTATCTGATCTGCTCTATAGTCAATGGCTGCAATTAATTTAAGTATTGCTTTTGTTCTGGCTAAACGAACAGCCTGCTCCTGAACCACACGCTGCAGCATTAGCTTTAACTGCAGTAATTGGCTGTATAGCGTTTCAGCATTATTATTCCCTGCCATTTTCCTCAGGAAAATTTTAATCTCTAACTTATAATTGTTGACCTTATCCTTTCTTGTGGTGCTAAAAAAATACTTAAACCCTTTATTAAACTGATCCTCATCGCTGGCCAGTAAGGCATCCAGTTGCTTCAGCCACTTGTTAATCTTTTGGTTCTCTGGATGAGACAGATGAAGAAAGGATTGGATTTTTTCCCGAAGATTTAAATTGCCAGGTTTATTGATTTTTTCTAGTTGTTTCATAGTGACAAACCGCCCTAATTAAAAGGTTATAGTTAGTCATGACTACATGGTCGATAATGACCCAACATGTATTTCTAATAAAGCAAGACATCCAAGCACAAAATAAAATACTGGAAAAATCTCAAGTCACTGAAAATAAATGTGATATTGTATAATGATAGCAGTAAAAAAAAATTTGCAATTATTTTTTCATTTATACAGGGAAATTCATGCAAAAAAAGCACCAGTTTGTTTTCTTCTTCACTTTTCTACTGGTTTCTGTTGCTTTTTCCAGAGGCACAATCGAATTCCAGCTTCAGCACATTCTGAATAAAAATCTTAACTCCACAACTCCCGGCGCCGTTTTGCTTGTTTCCAGCCCAGAAACAGGCTTGCTAATCGCTGCGGCAGGCCAATCCAATCATCAGACCGGGCAAATGATGAATACCAGTAATAATTTTCGTATTGGCAGCATTAGTAAGACTTTTTTGGCGGTCAGCTTGCTAAAGCTGATTGAAGAGGGAAAACTAAGCCTTGATACGAAAATTTCCACACTTCTTCCTAATAGCATTGATATAGACCGTATTCCGAATGGCCGCTTGTTGACAGTGAAAAATCTAATGCAGATGCGAAGCGGCATACCAAATTATGTTGAATACAACAGTTACTATCGCCTGATTGAACGAATGGTCGGACAACAATGGAAACCCGAATTGCTTATCAGACTTATTTATGATGAAAAGCCCAAATTCAGTCCCGACAGTTCATACGAATACAGTAACACCAATTATTTATTACTGCAGTTAATTGTTGAGAAGCTAACCGCCCATTCCTATGCGGATTTATTCAGAGAACAAATTCTGACTCCGCTCCACATGAAAAATACTTATGTGGAGCAAACAGACGAGGACACCCTTCGCTTAATTACCAGGGGCTATACACTGGCAGAGAAACAACTCATTGACGTGACCTATCTTAATGATGGTTTTGGTCTTGGGGATAGCGGCATGATTAGCACGGCCACTGATTTGGAGCAGTTTGTGGCGGCTCTTCTCAGAGATAAAAATTTACTGTCTCCAGGCTCTTTAGAGAACATGTTAACTACAAAGGACGACTATGGGCTCGGCATTTATCGGGAGCAGATTGGTGATGAATGGGCCTGGACTCATAATGGGGCCACCTCAGGCTTCCAGGGAGAGTTTTATTATTTTCCACGAGAGCAGTTAATTATCATAATACTCACTAATTCATTCGATACCGATATCATTGAAAAAGTCGTTTATGACGGCTATCAATTATTTAAGCGAGAAAGGGATTAGAAAATGAATTTCCCGGTTGCTCACAACCGGGATTCAATGCTCCAGGTTCACAGAGCCTAAAACTATCAATACATTTCATAAACAGCAGGAGTCACCTCAACGGGCGCTTCATTGACCACAGTTACCTCTTCATAGTTTGTGGTTTGTACAGGTGAGCAACAAGTATTGGTCACAACCGGGCGACGGACCTCTACGGCAGCGGCACAGCAATTGGTTTTTACAACAGGCCGTTTTATTACTTTTGTGCAGCAATTGCGTACAGGTACGGGTTTTACAACAACCGCATTACAACAGCTGGAGGGGGTGTAGACGGTATTTACATAGTCTGTGGTTGGAATATAACCACAAGCGGTTAAACAAAGGGCGGCAGGTAACAATAATATTCCTTTCATGTTGGACTCCGTTATTTTTCCATTAGCTAGCTTAAGTGTATAGCATGGTCATTGATAATTCAATTTTTGTACAGATGGTAGAATTATAAACATTGGAGTCTGAGGAGATGGCAAAGGCTAGTGTTTGTAAAACAGTCTTTGCGAGCGAAGTGAAGCAATCCACATTGAAACTTATGAACTGGGTTGCTTCGTTGACACTCGTAAAGACTACACTATGCACAGCTTGCCGTTGCGGCCATATTTTTCACATTCCGATCAATATTCTCCACAAATCCCATTCGAGATGTGTTAGTGAAGAAAGCTGAGGCATATCCATCTTTAATCTTGCTGTAGGCTAGTTTGGCTATTAATGCTAGTCCCGCTGAGATCACGGAGACAAATATATTTCCAAGCAACGGTTGCCATGTGTTTCGCCGTTCACTCATTGCATCGTCCTGACTATGCAGGTGAAGACGAAAATCATCTTCAAAAGCGCGATACGTCTGCTCATCAACCTTGCCGGACTCAGTCAGTACTGATTCATTATCCATAAGAAACTCATCAACTCGCTGTTTCAATTGACAGGCCAGGGTACCAGCCGTTTTGGCTTTGTCCGCATCGTCAATTGCAAGCTTTTCAGAATAAGCTTCCATAGCGTTTATGGACGAATAAAGAACATCGATTTTTTCGGCTGCATCAGCATTAACCGCGCGAATCCTCCCTAAAAGCTCATTTCTGTCCGCAAGAATCCTGGGCGTAAACACAAATGGCTTTTCATAACTAGCAGGAACCTGCTTGCGATATTCTTTAACTGCAAGCGTTAAACGATTAAGCAAAGGTTTGAAATGAACTCCACTGTAAGCTTTACCCTGGGTGTTGATTAAATCCAGAAGGGCTTTGCTATCCCCTGTATCCTTAAATTGAGCCAATTGTGCTGCCAGACACTTAATAAAGGCTGTTCGGCTGAATTGATCGGCCCTGTTGAAAAAATCTTTGGTATGATGTCTTTGGTTTCGCCTGGATAGATATTCCTGCAGCTCCAGATCAAAATCTGAAAAAATCTTGCTTCGAAGTATTGCTCTTTCCCGGATTGTATCGGCAACTGCCATCTTGTCGACAAAAACCGGTTCAATTGCTTGTTGGTGCTGTTTAAACTTTTCAATCTGCTCATGCACATCAATCAATTCGGGATTAAATTGCCTGAACTGCTCCTGGAATATTTGAAGACTATCAGGGGAAAACTGGGTCAAGTTAGTATTATGCAAATCCAGAATATTTTGTTTGTTTCTATAATTCTTTATGATTTCATCATTTGCATCAAAATCCAGTCGATCTAAATCTTCCTTCGCTTGTGCTGTAAGCTGTTTATTCATACTTTCCAGTCTTGCGTCAGCCATTTCTTTAAGCCGCAGCGACACGCGATCGAACTGCATGGTCAAATTTCTCAGGTCCGCTAAAGCTTGCTCAGCAAGGTTTGGTTTGTGCTTCGCAATAAAGCTTATGCGGCCATTGCAGCTATTTAATGTGGATTTCAAGTCATTGAATTGTTTCAACAGTTCATTGAGTTTATCAAGGCTCAAATCGTCTGTTATGACTGCTTCTACTTTGCCAAGCTCGTTCAGTAAAGGCCCGAGCAAATTGCTTTGTTCCGTTAATTCGGGCTTGAAACAGGTCTCCACTTGCTGATCGGCTGCTTCTTTTAGCGCTTCAATAGACACCAGATTTCTATGATAGGGGGACTGTGGCGAAATTGTTTTTTTAAACTTGTTTATTTCCTCAAATAATGATGTTATCTCTTCAAAATATGAGCTAAAGCCATTTTCATTAAAACCATCAAGAGCTATCAATCCATTCATTTTCTCGACCAAACTCTTCGCCCTGTTAAAGAAAGCAATCACAGAGGATAATGGACGTTGCTCTTGCTCTAAATCATCTAATTGTTTCTGTTGTCCATTAAGAGCTAATGTCAATTTACGATCTTCTTCGGCAGATGCATTGAGAGATTGCTCAACCGCATTAAGCGTCTGAATTTCTATATCCCCTTCCTCAATCAAAACGCTGATTTTATGCTGTTCCGCTCTGACTGTGGCATATTCAAATTCTTTAGAGCCGATAAGAGCATATAGTTGTTCTTTTTTCTCAACCTGATAGTTTTTTGAAACAAATCCCAAGCGGTTCACTTCAAAAGTTTTGTCCCCAATGACGGACAAAAAATAATCCAGTCCCGATAACTTTGCTCCCTTCACATTTAACGCATTCAGCTTGTTTATAGCACTTAGCGGGAAATCCCCCTTCCCACTATTATTGAGGCATGTCATAACGGCAAGGATCAGACTCTCTTTGTATTTTATGATCTCTTCCCGTTCTTTTATTTGTTTACTCAGAGCCGCTTTCCACTGCTCAAACTTTCTATTGGCATCAGAGACATTCTGGAAGTTGACTTTAACAGCTGTGTGCTGAGGTTGACTATTTTCTGCGATTGAGGGGTACACTTTTTGACCCAATTTATTCATCAGTTGAAAATACTGAGCTGAAAGACCAGCAACTTCATCGCGCAATTTAGATATAGAACGCTCACTTATACTTTTCTCAGAAGAAACAGCCTCTATCGTCTTTTTGTTTTCTTCAAATATTGCAATTAAATCATTAACACTTGCATTGGCTAAACGCTCATCCGCTAACTTCTTAAGCTGGGCTCTCTCCCGCAATTTTAAAATCTCAGACCTGTTTTTTAATAACATGGATTCCAGTTCATTGATGTGCTGCCCAAACTGCTGAATGTGCTTATGCAGGTCTGAATAAACTGGCTCATCATCAAGTGTCTCTCTGGTTTGGCTAAGTAACTCCCTGGCATTAATCAGTAATTTCTCGTGCTCGGAAATCAGTACAAGTTCCTTTTCATAAATATCTATAGCATCTGTTGCGGTTACAGACGGCTCCAGTTTCGGGATTACATATCCATTGAGCGGGTCGATAGCAAGTTCAATCTTTCTCAATTGCTCGCGAGCCTCTTCAATTGTCCTTCGTTGAGTGAGTATTTTATTCTCTGCAGTTTTGTAGGTATCAAGTGCGCTATTGATTACATCTTTGCCTAATGCAAGATACTTCAAATATTTATCATTGGCGTGAATTGTTCCCTGACCCATGACTGTATAGCTAAACTGGCCTTTATTTTCTTCTTTGTTTTCAGCTTCCGAACGGGGGGTATGAGAGACTATTAATAATGCAAATGCTTCTGGATTCAGGAAAGACACCAGTTCATCCATCACTAGAGGAAACTTTGCAAGCATTATGCTGATTTCATTAAACAGTTCGTAAACAACAGGATCATAAATTCTGATTTGATAGCTGCCCTTGATTCCTAAGGCATTGTGCAGGTGCCAATAAAAAGACCCATTCTCCTTCAATAAACCGACATCCAGCTGACCCTTAACAAAATAAGCTGAGAAATCAAAGGAATCAATCGCTGCATCAATTGCTTTCAAGGAATTTTCAAGACTGAAATCAGGTATTTTTTGCCAGTTGGTAAGAAAATTAAGCGTAGAGGCTCTAATATTCTTTTTAAATGTTTCTTTCAGGCGGCTTATGTTTTGTTCATTGAATTTTTGAGAACCTAGCAAAGATTCAAGATTACCGTAGATATTACCCAACAAATTATAATCAGGGTTAGCGCTTAAGTATTCGGTATCCTTGAATAGTTTTTCGGCTTGCTTTCCCAATTTACGTAATGCGAAAATGCCGGGCGATTCTCCTTTATCAAACTTGGGAAGAACTACTTCAGTAAGAAAATCAAATGTTTGATTTATAAGCTTTATCTGAGTCATTGAAAATTCTTTTTTCAAATCGGTATCAACCAGACTGATTTCACCCATTCTATTTTTGGAAAGAATTTCCTGTCGACGTATCTTGAACTCGGAGATCAAATTGCCCAATAAGCTAGCTTCAATGTTAGTAAATGCGAACATAACGCCTACATCTCAGATTATTTGGGTTAATAATATCCCAAAAAAATTAAGTGAGTATTAAGTACTATTGTCCCCTACGTGCACAACTCGAGAGCCGAGGCGTAGTAGGTTAGACTGTAGAACTTGCGTTAGTCACTATGGGCGAAAATGTCATTAAGCACCACTGCTAACCGGCAGCCGGCCAGTGTGATTCTTTTTTCAACCGCCGTTTTAACGTCGTTCTCATAAGCTTTGGATGGTATTTCACCGTATTGAATGCGATAAGCGAGATTAACTGCCAGGTCGTAAGATTCTTCAGACCAGCTTTCAGGGTTTATAACCTGAGAGGCAGTATCGCAGGGCCACTTTTTTTCAAGATATTTAGCCTTTCTGTTAAGCTGAGCAGCATTCAAATAGCCCGTTTTAAGCAACCCGCCGCCATTATCCCAATAGGAATGGAGATTTCTTGCAACCGGGTTTTGTCCAAGAATAAGAAAATTGCCTCCCGCGTCGCCTTCGGGAAACCGTCGGCTAAATTCACTGACCGCATGCATGGGCTGGTGTATGTCACCCGTGACATGCAATAAAATCCTCAGACTAAAGCCTTTATCAAAGGGAGTGGATTGACGCTTTTTAAGCGTGGCAATGGCTTTGTTCAAAGCCAGCACGGCGTTGTTTTTATCTGGGGGCACCAGAGGAGTGCCATCACGACTGAAAGGAATATCTATATAATGGAGAGACTGTAACCATAAATCGTTTTGAAAACGCAGGGTATCCATCCAGGGGCCTGCATTAACAAATGAAAGAGGCTTATATAACCGATCCAATTGATGATTATAGTGATTAACCGCCTGCTTTGTTTCTTTCGTCAAATGATTATAGGCAATCTGCGCCACCAAACGGTGACCCAAAGCATTCCAGCTATGGGCCATATTAACAAATAATAAGAAAAATAAATAAACAAACGTCCTTATCAGATTCATCATTTACCCTAAATAAGGTGACCAGGCAGGTTCCTGAACATCACCCTGGCGAGCAGGGAGACGTAAACGAATGCGTCCGTCAATTGAAACAACCCCTAACACCCCTTTGTCCTGGAAACGTGTTGCATAGAGTACCAATCGGCCATTAGGAGATACAGAGGGCGATTCATCAAGTGAAGCAAAGGTCAGCAGACTCACCTGACCGCTATTCATATCCTGTACACCAATATTGAATTTGCCATTGTCGCGGTGATACATCACCAGATGTTTCTGATCCGGGGTAAACATTGCCCGCGCGTTATAGTTTCCATCATAAGTGATACGGTTAATGCTGCCGTCAGCCAGAGACAGTTTATATACCTGTGGAGAACCCCCGCGGCCTGAAGTAAATATCAGGGAACGGCCATCAGGAGTATAGCGCGGTTCGGTATCAATAGAGTCGCCAAAGGTTAATTGCTTCATGCTTCCTGAAGACAGATCGATGCTGTAAATTTTGGGACTACCACTCTTGGATAATACAACCGCCAACTGACGACCATCAGGCGACCAGGTCGGCGCACCATTAATACCAGAAAAATCAGTGACTAATTGCCGTTTCCCGGACTCAACTGAAACAATAAAAATCTGTGCTTTTCTTTTCTCAAATGAAACATAGGCGATTTTACTGCCATCCGGCGACCAGGAAGGCGACATGATCGGTTCAGGCGAAACCAGCAGGCTTTGCGGGTTATAACCATCAGCATCTGCAACTTCGAGAGAATAGCGGGCACGGCCTGCAGTTCTTTGAACCAGAACATAGGCGATTCGGGTTGAGAAAATACCCCGTTCACCAGTCAGTTTTTCATAAACCATATCACTGATATGGTGCGCCAGTGGACGAATATCATTGGCACCCACCTGGAAACTTTTGGAAAGCAGCAATTTGTTTTGGCTGACCGTATCCAATAATTCAAAACTGATATCGTAGCGGTTTGAACCTATCGGAGTCACCCGGCCAGTCAATACGCTGTCGGCACCCGCCTGTTTCCAGGCGCCAACGCCATTCATTTCCATGGCAGGGAGGCTGATAATTTTGAATTGACCCGACAAGCGCAGATCGTTATTAATCACTGACGTGATTTCCTGGGCACTGCTGTTTTCTCCGAATGAATTGATTCCGATGGGCAAGGCTGAACTGATACCCTGGGTCAATTCCAAATCGAGCGCAAAAAGATGGCTTGATACAAGCGTTAAAAAACAGGTCAGAAGTTTTTTCATAGACACAATAATTACCCCCTAACGTTCTCGGGTCTAACGGTTAAACTGATATCGCGGAATAAATTAAATGTTTCCGGATCACTTGGCACCGGCAATGGCGATGCTTTATATATAGCGGTTTGCGCGGAGCGATCGAGTATGGGATCCCCGCTGCTGCGCATCAGAGTCACTTCCAGTACCGCTCCATCAGGCGCCAGACGAATTCGGAACTGACTGGATAAATGACTGTCCACGTTTTCAGGCAGAATCCACTGTCTGCCAATCGCGTTCACAATCATCGCCTTGTATTTGTCAACTTCACCAGCCAGCCGGGCCTGCTGGGCGGCTTCCTGGGCAGCTTGCTGCTGAGCAGCGAGTTTTTGCTGAGCGGCCTTTGCCTCTGCGGCCGCTTTGTCTGCAGCTGCCTTTTCTGCAGCCAGTTTATCAGCAGCGGCTTTTTCCGCAGCCTGCTTTTCAGCCAGCTGCAGGGCTTCCTTCGCCTTCAACTCATCCTGTTTTTTTTTAAGCTCAGCCTGTTTTGCTGCTTCCTGCTGTTGTTTTTCCAACTGTTGCTGTTTACGCTTTAACTCTTCCAGACGCTTGGCTTCCTGCTCTTTTTGCAATGCCAGCTGTTTGAGGCGTTTTTGTTCTTCTTCAATTTGCTTTTTACGCTGTATTGCCAGCTTTGCCGCCTCATCTTTCAACCTGGCCAATCGCTGCTGTTCGCGCAGCCGCTCTTTTCGTGCATCCTCAGCCTGTTTTGTCAAAGCCTGCTGTCTCGCCTGCTCGGCTTTTTGCTGCTGTAGTTTTTCCTGTTTGAGCCGGTTAATTGTTTCCATGACTTCCTGGCTATCCACGCTTACCGCTTTTACAATTTCCTGCTGTTTTGGCTGCTCGACCTGCTCGACAGGCAACATCTGTCCTGGTGTGTTTTTGTTGTCAGCGACCAAAACGGGGTGTTCGTTACTGGATGAATCCTGCAAAAGAAAAAGTATCAGGCCGAAATGCAGAATTAAGGCAGCGATAAATGCCTTACGATAGCTCATATCATTTATCATCCCTGCATCTCCGTTTCCTGGGTGGAGTCGGTCATTAAGCCAACTTTTTCAGCACCTGCCTGTTTCAAAAAGCCCATAGCAGACACCACCTTCCCGTAAGGAACGCCCTGATCACCTTTAACCAGCACATTAACAGACTGGTTATTCTGCTTCGCAAGCTCAAGTTCAGCGGCAACCCTGACCACTAGCGCATGAGGCTCGATCGGCAGCTCAGGTTGGGCATTGATATTCAGGAAATAATCGCCTTGCTGATTAACGGATACAATAATGGGTTCTCGCTCACTGTCTTTTAGTGACTCTGTTGATGCCGCTTTGGGCAGATCAACAGTTACCCCCTGCGACAACATCGGAGCGGTAATCATAAAAATAACCAGCAGCACCAGCATCACATCGATATAGGGAACCACATTGATTTCCGCAATGGGCCCGGCACCTGGTTTTCTTCTTTTTCTTAACATGGAAGTTATCCTCTAATCGGTACAGTGGTTTGTTGTTCGATTAATGCGATAAGCTCATCCTGAAATAAATCGTATTGCTCCAATATACCAGTGGCTCTGGTAGAATAACGATTAAAAGCAATCACCGCGGGTATGGCAGTAAACAGTCCAAGGGCTGTTGCCACTAATGCCTCAGAAATTCCGGGAGCAACCATTGCGATGGTCGCCTGGGAAGCCTGCCCTAAAGCCTGGAATGACGTCATAATCCCCCAAACGGTTCCAAATAAACCGATGTAAGGTGCAATGGACCCCACTGACGCAAAAAAAGGCAGGTGCTGCTCCAGCTGAATTGCTTCCTTATTATGAGTAATTTGCATAACTCGCTGAATAGGCTCCAAGGCAATCGCGCCCTGCTTTCTTGTGCGAACATATTCTTTGAACCCCGAATGAAAGATCGAAGCCAGGCCATGCTTGCTATCCGGATTGCCATCAACATCGGCATAGAGCTTGCTTAGGTCGCTACTATCCCAGAATCGCTGGCTGAAGCTGTCGCACTCAAGCTTTTTGCGCTTGAAATACCAAGCTCTTTGTAAAATAAGTGTCCAGGACGTAATCGAAGCGACAAGCAAGATCAGCATCACTGTTTTAACGACCAGGCCTGCCTGTATAAAATACGCTAATACGCTCGCATGGGTTCCCACTGTATTCCTCCAGCATTTTAGAAGTTGATTTTGACGTAACTCAATAATTTCAAAAAAATTGTCTTTCCACAATGACAGATAATGTCATTTTTGCAATAAATTGAATCGATCTGGCAAGCGCCGCGGCCTGGTATGCCTGTTTACACAGACGATTGTCACCAATGCACTGCAAAGCTCGCTATTATGCTCATTCTTTATGATTTGTTCAAATACAATACTGCATGCCGTTTTATTTTTTATATTACAGGTAATAGTTATAAGATCGTCTAATCGGGCAGGCTGCTTGTATTTTAATTCCACATCTGTGATAACAAAATGGCAGTCCTGCTTTGCTAAGTCAGTAAGCACCAGGCCATTACTTCGCAACATCTCGGTTCTTGCTCTTTCGCAAAATTTCAGATAATTGGCATAGTAAACGATACCCATAAAATCGGTATCTTCGGCATAAACACGAAACTGGCTTGAATGCGTAAATTGAGACACTAGACGCGCTCCGCAGGCTGTAATCCAAAAAGATGGTACGCCTGGGCTGAAGCGATACGGCCTCTTGGGGTACGCATTAGAAATCCCTGCTGAATTAAGAAGGGCTCCAGCACGTCTTCAATCGTCCCTTTCTCTTCACCAATAGCTGCAGCGATACTGTCAACCCCGACAGGTCCACCATCAAAACGCTCAATGACTGCCAGTAATAATTTTCGGTCCATCATATCGAAACCATTTTTATCGATATCAAGCATCTCAAGTGCTTTTTTCGCCATATGCAGAGTGATTATACCTTCCCCGCATACCTCAGCATAATCTCGTACCCGCCGGAGCAAACGATTGGCAATTCGAGGTGTTCCTCGTGAACGTAAGGCAATTTCTTTTGCACCAGCTTCTTCTGTACTTACTTTAAGCAGATTGGCTGAACGCTTCACTATTTGGGTTAAGGAATCAGTGGAGTAGAATTCCAGACGCTGAACAATGCCGAAGCGATCTCTCAATGGGGAGGTCAGCAAGCCTGCTCGTGTAGTAGCTCCCACCAGTGTAAATGGAGGCAACTCGAGTTTTATGGAGCGAGCGGCTGGTCCCTCGCCAATCATGATATCCAGTTTGTAATCTTCCATTGCTGGATAAAGGATTTCTTCAATAACTGGGCTTAATCGATGAATTTCATCGATAAATAAAATATCGTTTTCTTCTAAATTGGTTAATAAAGCTGCAATATCACCTGCTTTTTCTAATACTGGCCCGGACGTCTGGCGAAGATTGACCCCCATTTCATGGGCAATAATACCTGCAAGAGTAGTTTTACCCAAGCCTGGAGGTCCGAAGACGAGAACGTGATCAAGCGCGTCATATCGCTTTCTGGCCGCTTCAATAAAAATGCGCATTTGAGTGCGAACCGCATCCTGGCCAATATAATCATCAAGATTCAATGGGCGGATCGCTCGATCGATAGCTTCTTCTGAGCCAATTTGGACAGCACTTATCAAACGGTCGCTTTCGAGCATTTTTATTCGTGTTATTATCAAATGCCACATTCTAGCACAGCTATCGAACAAGATAATAGCAAGATCAATGACAAAACAATCTATTTGAGAATAACGAGAATTGTTGAGCGAATACGGTGTATTCTTGAGCGAACTGTGCCTAATGGACAATGCATTCTGCGAGCAATCTCTTCATAAGCCAATCCTAAAACACTGTATAGATAAAAACACTTTTGCAGAGTTTTTGGTAAACTCAGCAGAAATCTGGTTATCTTCTCACTGAGTTCCAAACGAATTGCCTCTTGCTCGGGTGAGCTGTCCTGCGTATCGGGTTCCTCGCTGAAAATTTCTACAGTATCCAGACGCCGGCTTCGATAATAATTAATAATTGTCGTTTGGGTAATCTTGTATAACCAGGTCTTAAAATTAGCTTTATGATCGAATTGATTGATAAAACGAAACACTTTAATGCAAACTTCCTGAGCGAGATCTTCTACATCAGCCATCTCATCTACCTGCGCTCTGATCTGGTATACAATGCTGGGACGATAATGGCACAAAAGTCTCCCAATAGCCGCTCTTTCTCCGCTTCGCGCCTGGTTCACCAATTCCATATCTAGATCTTTTTCTAGCGCAGCCATGATATGCTCTTTAATTGCTCACATCTTATTTATCGTCACAAACAATAATTGCTTTAACATTGTTCTTATTGATTATAACTCATTCACATTCAAACCGAGGACAATTGAGCGAAATTCTGTATGAGATAGCTGATCGAGGAATATGGGTATGATTTTTCGCTGGTCTGGGGAGGACAATTCGAGAAGAAAAAACAGTCCGGTGTTTAACAAAACCCTTCGCCTGGTGAAGATTATGCGCTGTCCGTTTTTGTTAAGAATCCACTCATCATAGATAAACTGGATGCTGATTTTCCCTGAAGGATAAGGAGACTTCAGAATATAAAGCATCTGGAGAATAATGAGGCAAGTCAGGATAAGTTTTAAAAACAGCAGAAGAGAAGATGCCATTAACATAAGGAATGCAAACAGATACAGTATGGAGGCTGTTTTGATATAGTTTGGCGATCTATTTAACTCTATGCCGCAACTTAATGAATTGTACAAGTTCGGATAACTCCTTATCCTCAGGCGATTCTTCTGTCATCAACCAATTATACAGATCCGGATCATCACAGCTTAACAATCTTTCCAGCGTATCAAACTGCTCATCCCTCATCTCGGCAAAACTAAACGCAAGAAAAGACTGGAACAGCAAATCAAGTTCAAGCATTCCTCTGCGGCATCGCCATTCAATTCTGGCTTTTCTAATTGGATCTATCATAATTTATGTATTTTAAAAATCGGCAAATGTTACAATACAATGCTAATGTACTGCAAATTTATTGTTATCTGGCGCTTTTATGAACACTATTCAAATTGATAACCGAGTTTATACTAAAATTGATTCCCCCGAAGAGAGCGGGCTATTTCCGCTGGCAGGAGGGTCTGCAATACTTTTTGATTTGAGTTACCTGGCTCTTATCGAAGTCAGCGGTAATAAATCAATGGAATTTCTGCAGGGCCAATTAAGCTGTGATGTTTCAAAAGTGACATCTGATCAGATGCGGCAGGGAGCATTCTGTAACCTGAAAGGCAGAATTTTAAGCCTGGCAGATATTATCAGCTGGCAACACTACTATCTGGTTGTACCCAATGATTTATGTGATAAAACCATTGAGTCACTAAACAAGCCAGCCAGGCTTAGCCGGGTTAAATTGCAGGCTGTTTCTGATTTCTTCATTTTTGGCTTATATGCCCCACCCGGCTCTCTGCCTCTCGCCCATTTGGGCATTGAACTACCCAAACAGCAATATGAGCTTGTGTCCAATGATGATTTTTGCTGTTATTCTCTTGGAAATAATTACTATCAGATCATAAGCCGAAGCGATGATCTTAAAAATAGTTTTATTGCACAAGAGCAATTCTATGGTTCCCTGGCATGGCATCAGCTACAACTTCGACGCAAGCAAATAGAAATTTATCCCTCTTCCCGTGGGCTTTTTCTACCGCATCGGCTGGGTTTGCATCTGGCAGGCTATCTCGATTTCCAGAAAGGCTGCTATAAAGGACAGGAGATCATCGCCCGCACCCATTACAAAGCCAAACTTAAGCATAAACTTGCCATTTATCTCATTGAGACTGATGAGCCATTAGTCCTTGGGCAGCGTATTTTAGCGGATGATCGAAATAGTGAGCTGGGAGAACTTGTCGATTTTTGTCCTTTAGAAAACAACCACTATCTGGCCGCAGCGAGTATTCTTTTTGAGCATCCCGAGATGGTTTATTTTGAAGGGCACCAGAATTCTGTCAGGTTACAGGGAATATAAATTCTTCTGCAAGTCTGCTGAATGCTTCACTGCTACTTAGTTAAAGATGAATGTTGGGCCAAGGGCCCAACATTCATGGATTGTATTAACCTGATTGTCAAACTTAATGATGCTTGTTACTTCTTAGAGCCCGGCAGCATTTTTCTTAATACATCATCTCTATCAATAAAATGATGTTTTAAAGCTCCTGCAACATGTAGAACAATTAATACAATCAGGATCCAGGCAATCGTTTCGTGAAACTCGAACATTAAATCGGACAGGCTTTTATCAGGAGTAACTCCGGGAAACGGAACATTGAAAAAGCCAAAATAGCTAGGAGTGCGATCAGCTGCGACCGACATGATCCATCCTGAAAGCGGCATTAATATAAGAAATAAATACATAGAGTATTGCACCAAGCGGGAAAGAAGCTTTTCCCAGAGCGGAACATTTTCTGGTAAGGGAGGTCTTCCGCTTTTGGTTAACCAGATAATCCGCAGTATCACCAGCAAAAGAATACTCAAGCCTAATGACTTGTGAACCATATACGCTGTTGCTGCAAACTGATCAGGGATCTCATCAAGGAAAAATCCCACCGCGAGCATTCCAAGTACCAATAAGGCGATAAGCCAATGAAAAAACCTGGAACCACTTGAGTAATGGGTTACCAACTCGCTTCTGTACATCTGAACTCCTTTTGATAAATCCGGGCAAGTGGCTTTATCATTTCAAGATATATCAATAAAAGCAATCATTTAATCAATTTAGAGTGATACTTATGTTCTATGTGAAAGTGAGCAGATCTTACTGAATCCCGCGAACAAGTCGCGGGACGCAGGAACATAGGGCCTAATACTTTAACGCCTACACCAGGGCTTCTTTTTCGGTCATTTGCATTGTGGTCTGCGTTAAATCAAGCAGTTCACGAATCGCAACAAAGTACATTGTGTAATTCAGACTGGAACTGGCACGAAGATCAGCCAATATATGCTGCCAACGTTCAATCAAACCGGAATGGCTCTCTGCCCATGCAGTGAAACAACCCATGAAATCTTTTTGCTGATTGTCCAGCGTAATCACTCCCATTGTAAGCTGTCTTTGCTGCCAATCCAAATCATCCCGTAATGCCTCACGTGACAACGCTTCCCAGTTATTGTCTGTTGGATGAGCAATAATTTGAGAACGGATCCAGTGTAAATCAAGAAACTCTCCAATCCCAAAATAAAGTTCGGCCACTTTAGTTACACTAATATCAAGCTGCCGAGCAATTTCCACAATATCCATCGCTGAAAATAAAGCACGGACGGCCGTTAGATCACGAGCCAGCTCAGGGCTTAATCCCTCTTCCAGCTGCTGATTATATTGAGTTAGGTAAACTTCTTTATAATCAGCGCCGAATATGCCAGGAATCGCTTGTTTTAGTTCAGCTACCCCTGGGGCGAAAGCCTTAACAGCTTTACTGATATTTAAACGCAGACGCTGGTTACGCAAGAACCATCTTGTGGTTCGTCTCAACAAGCGCACACAAGACATAACCAGATCCATTTGCTTTTCAACCGTGATCAGAGTTTCCAGATTTTCAATCTGATGCCAGATGTTATCAATATCCAGAATGCTTCTTGCAATCATATAGGCTCTTGCAATGGCCGATACAGGCGCGCCGGTTTCCTCCTGCATACGAAATACAAAATGGAAGCCCATTTCATTAATGATAATATTGCTTAATTTTGTAGCAATAATTTCACGTTTCAATGGGTGCTCCTGCATTTGCTTACTGAATCGCTCTTGCAGAGGCTTAGGGAAATAGCTCACCAAAATTCCTTTCAGATAACTATCTTCCGGCACATTGGTTGCCAGGATTTGCTCTTTAAGAATGGTCTTACTATAACTCTGCAATACCGCGATAGCTGGACGCCCAAGCCCTTTGCCCAGGAGCTTTCTCTCCATGAAGACTTTATCGTCTGGCAAAAACTCCAAAGCCCGATCGATTTTACCAGTACGCTCTAACTCGTTAATATAGCGAGTGTGCAATTCGACCATCCGCAGGGAATTTTCGGCTGTAAAACTAATGGACCGGGTTTGGGCAAAATTATCTTTAAGCACCAATGCCGCGACTTCTTCCGTCATTTCTTCTAAAAGCTCATTTCGCTGTTTAAAAGTTAAATCACCGGCAGCAACAATTGTATCCAGCAAAATCTTGATATTGACTTCTTTATCTGAACAACTTACCCCTGCGGAGTTATCGATAAAATCTGTATAAATCAAACCGCCAGCCAGGGAATATTCGATTCTGGCAAGCTGTGTCAAACCAAGATTTCCGCCCTCAGCAACCACTTTACAGCGTAGTTGAGTCGCGTTGATACGGATTGCGTCATTGCTTCGATCTCCAACATCCAGATGCGTTTCAGTGGTCGCTTTAACAAAAGTACCGATACCAGCACTCCAGAGCAAGTCGACTTTGGAACGTAAAATGATGCGAATCAGTTCATTGGGCTCGATATCTGATTGCTTGATACCGAATGCCTGCTTCATTTCCTTGCTGACAGCAATCGATTTGGCATTACGATTAAATACGCCGCCACCCTTGGAAATTAATTTTTTATCATAATCCGCCCAGGTTGAACGAGGTAAATTAAACAGGCGCTGACGTTCATTAAAACTGGTTTCGGGGTTCGGGTTAGGATCAACGAAGATATGCATATGGTTGAAGGCGGCAACCAGTTTGATGCGATGCGATAAAAGCATCCCGTTGCCAAATACATCACCCGCCATGTCACCAATACCCACCACAGTAAAGTCGGTGGTATTGATATCGACATTCATTTCATAAAAATGCCGTTTGACCGATTCCCAGGCCCCACGTGCAGTAATACCAATTTTCTTGTGATCATAGCCCACCGATCCGCCGGAAGCGAAAGCATCTCCCAGCCAGAAACCAAATTCCAGCGAGATTGCATTGGCAATATCAGAAAATGTGGCGGTCCCTTTATCCGCCGCGACGACCAGGTAGGGATCATCTTCGTCAAAGCAAATAACATTCGCCGGCTTGACGACATGACTGTCTTTATAATTATCAGTAATATCAAGCATACCGCGAATGAAATCCTGATAACAGGCAATACCTTCCGCCAGGATCTCTTCTCTGGAACCATTGGCAGGCAAACGTTTGGGAACAAATCCTCCCTTCGCTCCAGAAGGCACAATTACCGCATTCTTGACCTGCTGGGCTTTCATCAATCCCAGGATCTCAGTGCGGAAATCTTCACGACGATCCGACCATCGCAATCCTCCGCGAGCTACTTTACCGCCACGAAGATGCACTCCCTCGAAGCGGGGAGAATAAACGAAAATCTCAAATAAAGGATGCGGTTTAGGTAAATTGGGAATCAGCTTGCTATTTAATTTAATAGAGACATAGGGCTTATAATTCCCCTGCTTGTCCAACTGATAATAATTCGTCCTTAAGGTCGCCGCCATTGTATGCACATACTGTCTGATAATTTTGTCTTCATCCAGATTGGCTACGTTATCCAGTGCGGCAAACACTTCTTCAACCTTCTCGCCAAATTGAATTTCACGCTTTGGATTAGCCTCTGGATTGAAGCGCATTTCAAAAAGTTCAACCAGTTTTTTGGCAATCAGCGCATTGTTATTCAGTGCGGATTCAATATATTCCTGGCTGAAGGTCAGACCTATTTGCTTGAAATAACGCGCGTAAGTACGCAAAACTGCAACTTGTCTCCAGTTTAAGCCAGCCGCCAGAACCAATTGATTAAAGCCGTCATTTTCTGCTTCACCAAACCAGACACTGGCAAAGGCATTCTGAAATAAATCTTTAATTTCATCGATATCAAAACATTCACCCCCGGTGTATTGCAATGAAAAATCATTGATCCAGGTTGTTTTGCCATCTTCAAATTTTAAAGTATAGGGTCTTTCACTAATGGCACGCATACCCAGCCGTTCAATGATAGGCAGCACATCTGAGAGCGGAATAGTATTATCATGCTGATAGATTTTTAGCCTGAAGCTGCTCGCCACTTCATCCATCGGACGATAGAAGTTCATTACCAGGGGATTATCTTTCGATAATGCCTCTATATGTTTGATATCATATACTGCTGTTCGCGGAGTAAAATTATCTTTATACGCACCAGGGAATGCAGATTTGTAGCGCGCATTCAGCCTGTTTGAGACTTCTTCACCGAAGGCCTCTGACAGAAAGTGTTGCAAATCATCCGTCCAGGAACGGCCAATCTCAATCAGCTTTTGTTCGATTTCTTTAAAATCCCACTCGGTATTATCCTGAGGATTGGTTTTGATGATAAAGTGAATACGGGCAAGAACCGACTCTGAAAACCAGGTCGAAAAACTGATTTCCTGCGCGTTAAAACTCTCGGCAAGTTCTTTTTGCATTGCCTGACGCAATTCAGTATTAAACCGTTCCTTGGGAACGTAAACCAGGCAGGAAACAAAGCGGCGATAAACGTCTGTGCGAGCAAACATGCGGATACGGCGGCGTTCCTGCATGTAGAAAATGCCCATAGAGATTTCAAGTAATTCATCTTCAGACGCCTGGATCAAATCGTCGCGAGGCAGAGTTTCCAGAATATTCAGCAGGACTTTGCCAGCATGGCTGCGAGGATTCAAATTGGAATTTTTCATCACAGTCGCGACTTTATGCCTTAAAAAAGGAATATGCTTGGGATTGGTATTATAAGCCGCAGAGGTGTAAAGACCAATGATGCGTCTTTCTCCGATAACCTGCCCTTGTTTATTAAAACGTTTCACACCGATATAATCGGTATAGGCACTGCGGTGAACGGTAGCTTCTGTGTTAGTCTTAAACATCACCAGAGCACGATTGGATAATGTCAATTCGCGTGCTTCAGGCGTCATTGCCGAAATACTGCGTACATTCGACTTGCTCATGCTGGATCTCAGAACCCCCAGACCCGTTTGCGCAATCGGCTGAAGAATTGTTTCCTGTCCCTTATGAACCAGATCATAATCCCGTATACCAAGAAAAGTGAAATGATGGTCTTCTATCCAGCCTAAAAATTCTTTGGCCTCCTCCACCTCAGCCTGATCGATTATTCCTGCAGCTTCACTAAGCTCGTCAATCGCTTCACGGACTCGTTGCCGCATCATTGGCCAATCTTCAACAATAGCGCGATTATCTTCCAGAACCCGCTCGAAATTACGATGTAATTCTTCAAGCACTTCAGGATCAGTCTGGCGATCAATCTCGATAAAAATAGGGGCTTCTACATAGATGGACGATCCTTTTTCACTGCTGCCTCTTGGCAATACCTCAGCAACCTGGTGCTGTTTATCTCTGCGAACAGTAAATCCGCCCATATGAATCACTAAATGGGAAACCAGGCCAAGACGGTTAATCACCATGCGTAATGTGTCAACCAGAAAAGGCATATCGTCAGTGATGACCTCAACAACAGTATGAGTTGTCTGCCATCCATGCCGTTCGTAATCGGGATTATAGATTCGAATTTTGGTTTCATTGGGAGAACGTTGCTGAATGAGCGCCCAAAAATTGATAGCTGCACCATACAAGTCATCAATGTCCCATTCACCCAAATCTTCAAGGGCAACAGTGCCAAAAAACTGACGAACAAATTCGGCACAATAAAGGCCCTGATCACCGGTCATTTTCTGACGTAATTTATCAACGACTTCCTGGATAATCAGATCCTTGCCCGCTTCAAACTTATAAGACATGCATTTACCTCATCAGGATGGGAAATAAATTTTGAGGAATTATATACTGGACCCCATTCAATTTGCGAGAAATTAAAGCATAGAAATTGCAACTGTTATTGAATATATACCGGGGTTCCTACTTCTACCCAGTCGGACAGGGCAATAATGTGGCTATTTCTCATACGAATGCAGCCATGGGAGCCGGGATGGCCCAATGGGGTAGTATCAGGTGTTCCATGAAGATAGATGAATCGTTTAAGACTGTCTACTTCTCCGCCCTGGTTTCGACCTGGCTCCATTCCATCCAGTTGGAGAATGCGGGTCAGGATCCAGTCTCGCTCGGGGAATTGGTTTGCCAGTTCCTCGGTGTACATTTCTCCAGTCCATTCTCTGGCGACAAATACCGAGTTAACTTCTGCCGTTAATCCCAATTTACTATAAATACGATGCCAGCCTCTGGGGGTACGGAAACTGCCCTTTTCCTCCCCCAGACCGTTTTTGGCTGAAGATATCGGATAAACATTAACTAAGAAGTCGTATGCATAGCAATACATCGACTGCACCTGGGTATTAATAACTATAATCTGACGGCTCATTTTATTGCGACAGTTTTAACATTCACAAACTCAAGAATACCTTCACGCGAAAGCTCTCTCCCCAAACCTGAGTGTTTTGTACCCCCAAATGGGACACGTGGATCTGATGCGACAAAGGTATTCACAAAGCAGGATCCGGCATCTATTTTATCACGGGCTATTCTTTCGCCGCGCGAAATATCACGGGTAAAAACCGCTGCGCCCAAACCATATGAGCTGTGGTTGGCAAGCTCTATTCCCTGCTCTTCATCCTTCGCATCGATTAGGGCAATCACTGGTCCGAATAATTCCTCATTAAACGCCGGCATTCCCGGTTTTACATCTACAAGCAAGGTAGCGGGATAATAAAAACCCTCTCGCTGCGGAATTTTTCCTCCTGTAATCAGCCGACATCCTTTAGTCAGGCTTTGTTCTACTTGTTTCTGAAGAGTTTCTCTCAGATCGTTTCTCGCGAGCGGTCCCAACTTTGTTGTATTTTTTGCCGGATCATCCATTTGATAGGCAGCTATTAATTGTTCTATTTTCTGCTGCAACGTGTCTTTAACAGAATGAACCGCAATTACACGTTTAGCAGCGATACAAACCTGACCGCAATTATTCAGCCTGGAAGAAACCACAGCCTGGGCAGCGATATCCAAATCCGCATCTTCCAAAATTAAATAAGGATCACTTCCGCCTAACTCCAAAACCGCTTTCTTCAAATTTGAAACGGCTAGCCCGCCCACAATCCGCCCGGCTTTTTCACTGCCTGTAAAACTCAATCCGGCCACCTCGGGGTGTGCAATCACTTTTGCTGCCACGTCATTATCTATAATCAGATTTTGAAATAAATGGTTTGGAAAACCTGCTTCGAGAAATAATTGTTCCATCGCATTGCCAGCACCAATGGAAATCGGTGCGTGTTTCAACAATACCGCATTTCCGGCCATGATGGCCGGAATGGCACAGCGAAAAACCTGCCAGAAGGGAAAATTCCAGGGCATAATCGCTAAAATAACCCCCAGCGGTTTGTAACAGACAAATGTTTTTTTCATTTCCGTCTGAATGCTGTGATCAGCCAGATAATGCTCTGCATTTTCGGCATAATGCTCACAAACCCAGGCGCATTTTTCAATTTCAGCCTGAGACTGGGTTATAGGTTTACCCATTTCCATTGTAATAATTTGAGCGAGCTCTTCAGACTTTTGCCGCAATAACTTTGCCAATGCCAGCACCAACGTCGATTTTTCAGCGAAAGTTTTGCTTTTCCAATGTTTAAATGCCGTATGAGCATTGTGAATCCTGGTTTCGGCAGTCCTGTAATCCAGAGCCTTATATTCGTTAATCAGATGCTCATTCGCCGGATTAATTGTTTGAAATATCATATTCCATCTCCTGTAGGCATTTTCCCCGAACTAAAAGACCGAGAAGCAGTTTAAATTAGTATAACACTTCGCCCCCCTTTTCAGGAAACGGGCATTTTAAAGTTCATTTATTAATTAATTGGCGTATTTTTTATTAACAATTTTCGCTAATTACACAAATATCTCAATCAGATGACCGCTATCCTTGCCTCAGATAAATGATTATTGTTACTATTTTGCTATTTGTAATCGTTGGAATAATTCCAACACTAAACTAATTTGTTTTGCAAATGTAATCTGCAAAACCGCCATACAGGATTAGAAATGACAAAACAAAAACTGGGCTACCGTTTTTCTCATTATTTGGTCGCCTGGGCAGTACATGCCTTTACAGCCAGTGCTGCGTATGTGGGAATATTGACCCTTATTAAAATTTACCAGCAGGAATATCAACAGGCACTGTGGTATATGGCCATTGCAGTTGTAATCGATGCGCTGGATGGCACCTTGGCAAGACTTGTAAAGGTCAAAATGGTATTACCCAATATCGATGGCGCCTTGCTGGATAATCTCGTGGATTATGTTAATTATGTGATTACTCCCTGCTTTTTCCTATACGCCAAAGCAGATATGCTTCCCCCTTCACTGGGTTTATTAATTATTATTGCGATTACAATCACTTCGTCCTACCAGTTTACCCAGTCTGATGCTAAAACGCCTGATCATTTCTTTAAAGGATTCCCCTGTTACTGGAACATCGTAATTTTTTACATGTTTATTTTTAACACATCGATGTATACCAATGCCTTGATTCTTGCCGTTTTATGTCTTCTGGTTTTTGTTCCAGTCAAATACGTCTATCCCTCGCGGCTCGACTATCTGACAGAATCCAGGGCACTAAAGGTGCTGATGCATGTCTTCTCAATAATGTATGGAGTTTGCTCTGCGATTATTTTATGGACCTATCCCGAGCTAAACCCATTTTGTCTGGCTGTCTCACTCATTTATGTGGTGGTTTATTTGTTATTAAGCATTTACAGAACGTATTACCCGATGATCAAATCACGAATCACTGCTCATCGCGAAGAATTAGAGAGCAAGGTTTAAAAGGAGGTTCACTTTTAGACTCAATCTCATTAGAATAGCCGCTTTTACATTGGTATAAAGGTTAATAATGTCATCATTAAAGACAGGATTTGCAGGAATTTTATCGCTGCTGGCTTCAGTAAGCAGTTATGCAGAGGGGTTTCCTCGTGGGTGCGAAGTCACCGGTTTTGGATATAATGGCTATAATCTGGTTCTTAATGAAACGGGAGATCAAAGCTTTTATTTGATACAGAATCGCAGTACGCATCATGTTGAACTGCAGCGTATCGAAACAAAAGAGGTCTTTATGAGCCCTCCTCTGACCGCAAAATTACAAGCTGCTAACTGGGCAGCCTTTGCATCCGATGAAAAAGAATTTAACTTTCAATGTTTTGTCGTTGAAGACAACAACACTGAAAAAGTAGATTGCCGTGAAGTGCTCGACGTATGTCAATATCCAAGAGCAAAATTTGCTTTAAGCAACATGGGCAATTATTGGGTTTCCACTAACAAACCACAGCGCGAAATCATCAATGACGCAGCAGCCAAAGGCATCTATTTACGCTGGTAACAAGATGCCATTAACATTCCGTGATTATTTCTTTTGGATGCTTGGCATTGTGGGTGCAATCATCACCCTTTATGGTTTCACCCAGACCAATGCACAAGCCTATTATGTAGCAGGCTCAAGCCTTCTATTGCTTACTGCTATTTACTCCAGACTGGTATTTTTTATTGCTTTGGAGCTCATTCTGATTGCAGGGCACGGCGCGATATTGCTGGGCATTGGTTCTATTCTGCAATTTGCCATCCCGGTTTTGTTATGCGTGCAGCTGCTAATCTTTTTTTATCTGATAGGCCAGCTCAATAATATTTTCCTTCTGATAGGTATAGTCGGTATTGCCAGCTTATCGATAGGTTTTTCTTATGCTAATGAATGGATATTTTTTATTGGCGGAATATCCCTGGCAACTTATGCATTTTCTATTGTAAAGAAGAACCCTCTGGTATTACTCTGGGCGGTTTTAAACAGTTTATTCGCACTCATTGCTATTATTAATGTGATTTTTTAGAAAATTGCACAAAGGAGTTGGTTATGGCAAGAACACCTTCAAATATGAAAGAGCTGGGCTCTGCAGCGCCTGAATTTTCCCTGACAGATGTTATTTCCAATAGCAAAGTTGAATTGCGTTCTCACAAGGGTCAGATTGCCACAGTGATCATGTTTATTTGCAATCATTGTCCCTATGTAAAACATGTTAATAAAGAGTTGAGCCAATTGGCAAAAGACTACACTGGTAAAGGAATAAGCTTCATTGCCATTAATTCAAATGATGTAAAAAACTATCCTGATGACTCTCCTGAGAATATGCGAATAACTGCACAAACAGAAGATTATCAGTTTCCTTATCTGTTCGATGAAACTCAGGATGTTGCCAAAGCCTATCAGGCGGCCTGCACCCCGGATTTCTTTATCTATGATGCGAATCTGACACTGGTTTATCGCGGACAACTTGACGACTCACGTCCGGGAAATCAAATTCCGGTATCCGGTATTTCTATCCGCAATGCACTGGATTGTCTGTTAAACGCACTGCCCGTTTCCACAGAGCAAAAACCAAGTTTGGGATGCAATATCAAATGGAAAGAATAATTAAATTTAGTCACTAAAAGGAAAATATTATGTCAGCTAGCCAGGCGCAGATTGTTCGGTTTCATGAAACAGGGAATGCCGATGTGTTAAAGCTTGAGAGAGTCGCATTGCCAGAACCCGGTCAGGGCGAAGTACGCTTGCGTGTCCATGCGATTGGCTTAAATCGCGCGGAAGTAATGTTTCGCGTGGGCCAATATCTTATAACGCCACAGTTCCCCTCCAAAATTGGTTATGAGGCTTCAGGAATCATTGAAGCTGTGGGTCCAGGTGTAGATCCCCAAATGATTGGTAAAAAATTCAGTACGGTTCCCTGTTTTGATATGGGTAAATACGGAGTCTATGGTGAAGTCGCCATTTTACCTGCTTATGCTCTGGCGGCTTATCCTGAGAAATTATCCTTTACTGAGGCGACATCCATCTGGATGCAGTACATGACTGCTTATGGCGCACTCGTTCATTACGGGAATGTATCTAAAGGTGATTTCGTGTTGATTACTGCAGCGAGCAGTAGTGTCGGTATCGCAGCTATTGAAACAGTGCGTGCTCAGGGCGGTATAAGTATTGCTACAACTCGTACTCAAGCTAAAAAAGCCGAATTACTTGAGCTTGGCGCTGATCATGTGATCGTCACTAACGAGGAAGATCTGGCCGCGCGAGTAAAAGAAATTACTGGAGGCAAAGGCGCACGCGTCATTTTCGACCCTATTGCAGGCAAAGGTATTGAAGCATTGGCTGAGGCTGCCTCAGACAAGGGAATCATCTTTGTGTATGGCGCATTGGCCAATGAGCCGATGCCTTTCCCTCTGTTCACTGCCTTAAACAAGGGACTCAGCATTCGCGGTTATACACTGTTTGAGCTCAGTACCAACCCTGAGTTACGAAAGAAAGCAGAGCATTATATTTTTGATCATCTGCAAAGTGGAACATTTAAACCACGTATAGCTCGCAGCTTTACCCTGGAGCAAATAAAAGACGCTCATCGCTATATGGAATCCAATGAGCAGATTGGAAAAATTGTGATTTCAGTCCAGTAAAACCGGCACGGTACGTAAATTTATACGTACCGTCACCTTTTTTACATAGTCACTACAGCGCGAAAACGCACCTGGCCATTCTTTACTTTTTCATAGGCCTTATTGATTTCATTCAAAGAATAGGTTTCAGCAACTACTTTGACCTTTCCTTTAGAAACCATATCAAGCGCTTCAAAAAGATATTCCCGATGGTTTTGCTGGCTGCCGATTATTTTTATACGTTTGACGATTAAATCGGCTATAGGTGCAGCAAATAAAGTAGTAATCACTTACTGTGAATGCAGGAAAGATTGGATATAATACCCAGGGCAAAACTGAGGTCACTGAATCACAGGAAAATCACATGACATTTTCAATAAACGATTTGCATTCTATTGCCGAATTAGCCCATCTCGATATAGAGGATGAGGACATGGATTCACTGGCGAAAGAAGTCAATTCGATTATAAATTTCGCAGAACGAATACAGCAAATGAACACCGATGAGGTCGCGCCACTGTTTCATCCAATGGATATGCATCAGCGTTTTCGTCCTGATGAAGTGAGCGAAGACAATTGCTTACAGCAGTTAGAGGAAATCGCTCCTTTATTTGAAGAAGCTCATTATCTGGTACCCAAGGTTATTGATACGGAAAAGCAGGATGTTTAAAAACTTACGAGAACTGATTACTGCTCTGCATAGCAAGAAAATATCCAGTACAGAATTAACCAGCCACTATCTTAAACGCATCGATCAGTATAAAACATTAAACTGCTTTATTAGTGTGGATGCCGAAGCAGCAATGATGCAAGCCCAAAAAGCGGATCAGCTTCTTCACAAAGGTGAAGCCCAGCTATTGACTGGCGTGCCAATGGCTCATAAAGATATTTTCTGCACATCCGAACTCGCAACCACTTGCGGATCAAGAATGCTCGCTGATTATAAATCACCCTTTCCAGCCACCGTGGTAAACAAATTCGCCGCTCACAATACTGTATTACTTGGTAAAACCAATATGGATGAATTTGCCATGGGCTCCACTAATGAGAACAGCTATTTTGGCCCGGTTAAAAATCCCTGGAATTTATCCTGTGTTCCCGGAGGATCGTCAGGCGGCTCCGCTGCCGCTGTTGCGGCCGACCTGTCAGCTTTTGCAACAGGCTCTGATACGGGAGGCTCCATCCGTCAGCCCGCTGCGTTTTGCGGCATATCCGGTATTAAACCTACCTATGGTCTCGTCTCCAGGTATGGCATGGTCGCTTATGCGTCCAGTCTGGATCAGGGAGGTCCAATGGCAAGAACCGCAGAAGATCTGGCTTTGGTTTTATCTGTCATGGCGGGATTTGATCCGAACGACTCCACTTCCTACCCCAGTAATATTCCCGATTACTCGAGTTTCCTGAATCAGTCTTTGAAGGGTCTGCGCGTTGGGCTTCCTTCCTGCTTTTTTCAGGCAGAAGTTAATTCGGAAATTCAGCTGGTAATCAGACACGCCGTGAAGCAATTGGAAGACGCCGGGGCGATTATCGTGGAAATGGATCTTGGCTTACAATCCCTGTGGGTTCCCTGCTACTATCTGATTGCCTGTGCTGAAGCCTCCTCCAATCTTTCACGTTATGATGGAATACGTTTTGGTTACCGAAGTGCCAGAGCTGGTGATATCAGAGAACTGATTGCGGCTTCACGCTCTGAAGGCTTCGGTCTTGAAGTCAAACGCCGAATTCTGACTGGTACTTATGCCCTGTCTTCCGGATATTTCGATGCTTATTATTTAAAAGCACTGAAAATACGTCGACTGATTCAGCAGGAACTATTGGCGCAATTTTCAAAAGTGGATGTTATCCTGGGACCTACAACCCCTACTCCGGCTTTTCCCCTTGGTGAAGTCCAATCTGATCCCATACAAAATTATTTGGCTGATATTTTTACAGTGGCATCAAATCTCGCTGGAATTCCGGCTATTTCCATTCCCGCGGGTCAGATTAGAGGCTTACCGGTGGGCATGCAGCTAATGGCAAAACATTTTAATGAAGCCTTGTTATTAAATGTCGCTCATCAATTTCAACTGATGACTGACTGGCATCAACGCCGACCGGCCTTGTGAGGACAATATTATGCAATGGGATACCGTAATCGGCCTTGAAGTGCATGTGCAGTTACAGACTAAATCCAAACTTTTTTCAGGCTCAGCAACTCAGTTCGGTGCACGGGCAAACACGCAGACTTCCTTTATTGACGCAGGCTTACCCGGTGTTTTGCCTGTGTTAAATAGTGAGGCCGTGCGTATGGCCATTCAATTTGGACTCGCCATTAACGCGAAGATCAATAACTTATCTTATTTTGAACGTAAAAATTATTTCTATCCTGATTTACCCAAGGGATACCAGATAAGCCAGTATCAGTCTCCCATCGTCAGTGATGGCCGTCTGCGTATTGAAACCCCCGATAGGGCTACGAAAGAAGTCGACATTGTACGTGCGCATTTGGAGGAAGACGCAGGTAAGTCGGTTCATGACGCCAATCCTGATTACACCGGCATTGATTTAAACCGCGCGGGAACTCCCTTGCTGGAAGTAGTCACTGCCCCCTGTCTCTACTCCTCTGAGGAAGCGATAGCCTATCTTAAAACATTGCATCAGTTAGTTCGTTTTCTAGGTATTTGCGATGGCAATATGCAGGAAGGCTCATTTCGCTGTGATGTTAATATTTCTTTAAAACCTGCCGGTTCCACAGGTTTAGGGGTACGTACTGAGTTGAAAAATCTCAATTCTTTCCGCTTTATTGAAAAAGCCATTGCCTATGAACAGGCAAGGCATCAGGATCTTCTGGAAAATGGTCAATCAGTAATTCAGGAAACCCGGCTGTTTAATCCCGATACCGAACGCACTTATGTATTGCGCACCAAGGAGAATGAGCAGGATTATCGTTACTTCCCGGATCCCGATCTCTTACCTGTGGATGTGGAGTCACTGGACATTGAAAGCATCAAAAACAGCCTGCCGCCATTACCTGAAACCATAAAAAAACAATTGACGGAAATGGAAAATATTAATGAGGATGACATACAGTTCATACTGTCTTCACCAGAAAACTATTATTTTTTTGTAAAAGTTTCCGAGCAAGCATCGGTTAGCGAGAAGCTCGTCATTAATTGGTTAAAAGGGCCTTATCAGGCATTGCTTAAGGAAAAGCAGATTGATTTTTCAAACCCGCCAATATCAAGCGCGCAAATCGCCTTATTACTGAAGCACATTAGTGCAGGCAGGATTAGTAATAATCAGGCTCGGCAAATATTTAATGATCTTGGGCTTCATCCGGATGCCAATATAGATCAACTGGTAAAAAATGCAGAAGCCAGCCAGGCTGAAAGCGCTGCTGAGATTGAGCACTTCATTAAAGAGTTGATTGAGAAAAATCAGGCACAGGCCCAGGAATATCGCCAGGGAAAAGAAAAAATCTTCGGTTTTTTTGTGGGCCAGGTAATGAAATACTCAAAAGGACAGGCGGATCCCGCTGTTGTTAATGAATTACTAAAAAAATATCTTGCCTGAGCAAGCATCTTGCACTTCGCTTATCAAGGCTACTCTCACAAGTAGCCTGATAAACGAAACGGGATTCATAACCCTGCGCTGGCATGTCGTACACTTCTTCTAGTAGGGTTTCACAATCACTGTAGTACCTACGTCAATGAAATCCTGATTCAACCATTGCGCGGCACTGGGCAGTACCCGTATACAACCATGGCTGGCATTATAGTTAGGAACTTCATAAGCTGCATGGATTGAATAACCGCCGCTAAAGTGCATACAGTAGGGCATTCTGGCTCCGCCGCCTGTTTCGATAGGATAAATACTGGATGTACATTCAGCACCTTTTTTAGAATATACCCTGAATGTACCTGTTACTGTGCGGCAAGGGCGACCCACGTCCTCACAGAAATCCTTTCCTCCCGAAGCACTTCCTGTCTGAACCCGATTACCCTGGGCATCATAAGCTGCCCATGCAGTCGCTTTCGGGTCAAAAATAAACACTTTGCGTCCTGTAGCCGCTCGCTTCTCAGGGAAGTAGTTGCTGCCTTTAGAATCCGATTTATAAAACGCCGTATAATGGGTGTAACCCCCATCATCGACAATCGGCACTGAGCGATCCATTGAAGCGCAAGCTGCGGTTAACACCGAAAGCGATCCAATGATAAGTTGTTTTTTCATTGGTGTATCCTCCCTCTCTTTTTTTTTGTTATCGGGAGAATAAAAAATAGGTTTAGCTTTTTTTATAATTTTTTTTAACTAATTGTTTTTTTTATGGGCTTCCAGTTCATTTTGCAGATTTTTTTTGATTTGCGGTGAAAGCATGGCTAAAATGGCTAACTTCAATTGTTCATCACTGCATTCAAAGCAACCTCCACGAGAAGGCATTGCCCCATACCCTTCTTCGGTATGTTTGAATAAGACATTAAATCCCTGCTTCAGCCGCGGGATCCAATCCTCATCCCGCTGAATGACAGGCGCTCTAAGATTAATCATCGGCTTGGCGGCGTGACAGGTTGCGCAAAAATGCTCAACAATCTGTTCTCCTTCCTGAGAGTTCCCCCTGATTTCCTGCAAAAATTCCTGGGGACGGTGGCTCGCTGACCACACATTCTGACTCAATATCCAGCTGATAATAATCATTCTAAAATACATCGTTGATGGTCCTTATAAAACAGCCATTAGAAAGTTGGCTTGATTTTTGCTTGGGGAGTTTTTTTATAAAACGGTATTGTACATGATTTTTTATCGATTAATTGTTTTCATTTTATTGCTTCATCCCCTGACTAATTATGCTGAAAATCAATCGCTTGATGTATTAAGACATAAAATAGAGTTGTTTGTTAAAGAGGAGCTTCCCAATCAACACTATGATCAAATCAATATCGTCGCAGAAAATATAGATCCCAGGTTACATTTACAGAAATGTCATAAAAATCAACTGGAAGCATTCAACCCTTATCAGCATCTCGCTAAACAACATACGACAATTGGTATTCGCTGCAAAGAACCCACTAACCACTGGACAATTTACGTACCAGTTCGAATTACTATTCTGAAGGAAGTTCTGGTGAGTTCTCATTCGCTTGCCAAGGGTGACATTATCACCGACAGAGATATTTATTTACAAAAACAAAATGTTAGTTTCGTCAGTCAGGATTATATTGATAACTCCGATCAGGCACTTGGTCTGGCGGTTAAAAAAAATATCAAAGAAGGACAGTTGATAACCCATAGCCTGCTGCAAAAACCCTGGTTAGTGAGAAAAGGTGAACAAATTCTTATTCAGGCCATTAACGGTGATATCAAAATTACTATGGCAGCAATTGCACTTGCAGACGGGGCTTTGAATGAAACTATAAAAGTCCGTAATCTGACAAGCAAACGAGTTGTCGATGCGCAGGTTATTGATGTCAGAAAAGTCTCGGTCTCATCTGCTTAGTCACACATCCTCCCTTCTCCCGCAAGCGGGAGAAGGGAGCAGCAGAGTTTAGTGACATTTTCTTTCCCTCTACCAAAAACCGGAGAAGGGAGCAGCAAAATTAGTGACATCTTCTTTTATTTATGATATAGCTAGGTCTGTAACACGAAAAGCCTCACTGATTGGACTTAAAGGGGCTACGCCTGGACAACTATCGGTAGACCTTTTTTATACTTTTTTCCAGGGTTTTTCTAAAGATTTTTAAAATGGAACCGATAACTATGATGAATGTAATTGAGGACAATATTATGGTTAACTCCATTAACGATTCCCATAATTTTAAGCAGCTGGATCCAGAGATTAAATTAAAAAACTCCCAGCAACTTCATCAAAATCGGAATGCTTCTGGTGCGAGTAATGTCAGTTTAAGCGATGTTACCAAGCAAATTGCCATGCTAAAAAAGTATGTCACGGATACCGAAGTTGTCAATGAAGCTCGAATTGAGTTTATTAAAAGTCAGATTGCCAGCGGGCAATATGAAATGTCTGGCCGACAAATTGCCGCCAATATGCTTAATCAAATGCAATCATTTTAAGGACTGTGATGACTTCTCCTCAGGCTTCAACACTGATTTCATTGCTAGCCAATGAAATTCATTTGCTCAATAACCTATGTAATGTACTGGCTCAGGAAAAAGAGATCCTTCTTAACAGGCAATTTGAGAATCTTGAAAGCCTTGCTAATCAAAAACAGGAATTATCAGAGCAATTGGAGGCAAGTGGAAAACAGCGCAGTGAGTTGCTCGCCTCCTCTTCCAATTCTTCAGAACATAAGAACGCACTGGAGATTTTTCTAAATAGCTGTTCCGCTGAAGAGGCCGGTCAGATTAAACGACTCAATGAAGAACTTGCAAACAAATTAATTCATTGCCGTGAGCTCAACACTGTTAACGGGCAGGTTATTGTCACTAATCTGAATATTCGCCAGGAACTGGTCCAGATTTTACATGGACAACACCCGGCAGAAGCAGTTAATACCTACACTTCCACAGGCGATTTAAACTCAAAAGCGGGCTCAAATCATCATGAGAAAGCCTAATTCACATGAGTGTTCAAATTGACATCATTTTGTAAAAAATATCATTGATAACTCTGTGCAATAAATGTATTATTTGCCTGAAATCAAGCATTGAGTATATTCATGCCTCATAAAAATACTTTATATAATTTTATTGCCCACTATATTGACGGCCAGAAAAAACTTGTTAACGTAAGAAAGTTAAGGCCTTTAACAACTCTGGACAAGAAAGATTATTATCTGATGGACCTCGAATTGCCAAGGCCAATCACCTTTGACCTGGATAATCAGAAGCTTGAACTCATCGAGCATCATATTAGCGTTTATGCGACAGAAAGTAATGATAATCCTGGATTAAGTCAGTACCATTACACTGTCAAATTAAAGCCAGTCAAGCCAGAAAAAGCTAAAAAAAAGCCCGATCCGCTGTCAGATCATTATATTCTCCATATTTATTTTAATGAAAAAGATGAGTTAACCAAACTCCCATCATTAAATTTTGTCAGTAAAGGTAGACAGAAAACCGTTTACATTGATCATGATTTGATCGGTAGATTCCTTGCGCTGACGGAAGAAATGATTAGACCTACATTAATGCAATTACGAGCACTCAAAAAAGAATGCATTGAACAACTGCAGCAGCAGTACCAGATTGAAGAAGCAAGAGCAAGCGAGCTTTCCACTGATTTGAAAAAAAATGCAGCAGAGCACAAGCAGGCCATACAACGAATGATAGCTATTCGGCTTGAATTAGATCCTCTTTTCAAACATGATAGCAATGCAGCAGTTGCTGAAATGCTTGGCGCTATCCAGTTTAAATCGCCTATTGCCCAGGAAAAAATCCCATTACCGCCGACAAAATCTGCGGAGGAGAAAAAACCAGCGCCCGCAAGTCAATCCAAACGTAAAAACAAGCAACCCAAAAAGTCCTTAAATAAAGGAAAAATCAGACAGTCTGAAAAAGAGTTTGAAAATGGCTTACAAAAGCTGACTCGAGAATTTGCAAAGCTTCAGTCAGAAAATAGCAGCAAACTGGCTATTGATTTATGCAATATGTTCGCAAAAACAAGCGAGCTATCCATTATTGCTCTGGATGCCAGCCCTTCTAAAGCAGGTTTAAGCGAACTAAACCTGCTACGCCTGCAGATACAAACCACAGGCGAGAAACTGCTGAAGCAGCTTGTTAAAGATAAAAACTTTGCGCTTGCTTCTACTCTTTATCCTTTTCACTCAAGTCTTGAACAACGTCTAATTAACGAAGCTTTAAGTTGCGGCGACGACCGTTTTCTGGACTTTTTAATTCAGTGCAGTGAGCATGATCTCAATTACCAGCCGCTAAGAATACGAGAACAAGCTTTCTCTTCCCCCATGCATTATTGTCTCCAGACTTGCCGTGGAAGCATGGACATGTCTGGTTGTTTTAGCACGTTAGTTAAGCATAACGCATCATTGTTAGTACCTGATGAACAGGGAATACCGCTGGCCCATATAATTTTAAGTGATCCCAATCACCCTTTCCAAAAACCGCTGACAGCCAGTAAGAAATTAACCAAAGATTTTTATTTCAAGCTTATTAGTCATTTGGAGAGCTATCTTTCCAGCCATGACCTGGATGAAGTCAGTGCAGAGCAAATGGCGATTGAAATCGACGTATACAGAAATCGGGCTCAATCCGCAGTACTTGCTCAGGAACTGAATGATATGTCGGAACTATCCAATGTAAGCAATATGGTCGAGTTAGCAGCCCATATCGGCAACGAACAGGTTCACAAGCTTGAAAGGGCTCCGGAAATCATTGAGGCCATAGATAATTTCAATCAGGTTGCTTTGGAGTTTAAGAGAAGACAGGTTCGCAGCAGTTGCTTAAGGACTCGGTCTATAAAAGAAATGATTGGCGACTTATTTTCCCATACGCCCGATAATATCAAAACGATGAGTTATGAAGAAATTCTTAAATGGCGGCTGTCTTTGTTTGAAAGCGCGCAAGGTCTGTTTCAAGAAATGGGAGAGTATGTTTCCATCCTGCCAGCCGGCAGCAGAAGAAAAGTGGTTAAGGCGCATCGCGGAATTATGGAGAAATGTGAAGAGGTGATAAGAGTCGCTCAATATTCGCCTGCGGAACCAAGCGCTGCGAATATATTCTCTTTTTTCGCTTCTGGTCTTTGCAGCGCCCTGGAAGCGCAGAAAGAGAGAGAAGAAGAGCAGGTGGAAAAAGAAGTTATACCACAGAATCGGTATGCTTTTCATTCTGACTCTTTGAGTAGTTCCGATGGAGAGGATAGTCCTTCCCCTTCCGGTAGAGAAATCGTGAAAAGATAAAACATAGCCCATCAATCCGTCATTGCATTCCTTTCAGCAATGACGGGATTTAACCGGCTTATTTTGCCTGCATTCTCAACGCACCATCCAATCGAATCACTTCACCATTCATCATTTGATTTTCAATAATGTGAATGACCAATGCAGCGAACTCCTCCGGCTTACCCAGTCTTTTGGGAAATGTCACCGTTGCAGCCAGTTTATCCTGAACCTCCTGCGGCATATTTAATAATAAGGGTGTGGCAATCAAACCAGGAGCAATAGTATTCACACGAATGGCATGCTCCGCCAGTTCTCTTGCTGCAGGTAGTGTCATGGCGACAACACCACCCTTGGAAGCACTATAGGCCAATTGTCCAATTTGTCCTTCAAAAGCTGCAATTGAAGCCGTATTAATTATCACACCTCGCTCACCGCTATTCTCATCTATTGCTAAACGAGTCATGGCTTCAGCCACCAATCTCATCACATTGAATGTACCAATAAGATTAATGTCGATGACCTGGCGGAATGCTGCCAGCGGCATAGCTCCTTCGCGGCCAATCATTTTCTTTGCCGGTGCAATACCTGCGCAATTAATGCAAATACGGGGGGTACCTAATTGCTCAATGGTTTCCTGCAGGGCACGCTCCACTTCGGATTCAGAACTCACATCACAGGTTATGGACAAATCCCCTTTTTCAGTACTTGTTTTATCCCAGATAGCCACTCGAGCACCCGCTTTCATTAATGCGTTCGCGCATGCCCATCCCATGCCGGATGCTCCACCCGTTATCACTGCAATTTGATTGTTAAGACTCACTTAGCTTCCCTCATTTCAAATATTGTTGGCTTAATCGTTTAAATTCCCCGCTCCCCGCTTTTTCAACCCATTCAAAAAATACCATTTCTGAAGTAACCAGTTGAATGCCAGCCTGTTTCATTCGCTTCAAACCATATTTCCAGTCAAGTGTCTTTCGGCTGCCCACCGCATCGACAACTACAAACACCTCATACCCTGCCTCAATTAATTCCATCGCGGTTTGCAAAACACAAACATGAGCCTCTATTCCAATTAAAACGGTTTGTTTTCTGTTCAGATTTTTTAGCGTGGAAATAAAATTGGGCTCACGGTGACAGGAAAAATACACTTTTTCAAAAGTTTCTGCATATTCAAGCGACTGAAGTTCATCCACTGTATGACCTAAACCAGAAGGATACTGCTCACTCACTAAACAGGGAACTGACAAATCACTTGCCAGTGACATTAGCCATTTGCAGCGCTCAATAATTACTTGAGAATGCTCTATCAGTGGCGCCAGTTTTTTTTGGACATCAATTAGCAATAAACATGAATTTTCTTTTTTGAGCAGCATTGTAACTTCCTTTTTCAAATAGGTTATTGTCGTCTGTGCGCATAAAGGTCAACTTAATAAGTTTACCTAAGTCCTCTCTCCCCTCAGGGGAGAGAGTTAGAGAGAGGGGTTTTAATCACCCTCACCCTAGCCCTCTCCCAGCTTGGGAGAGGGGATTTTTCTTTATGCTGACACCTATGCGCTTGCACGAAAATGACCTTCGTCCCCATTAAGCAGTAATCACATCTCAAACCTCGCCGAATGTCAAATGATTTGACTATCAAATGGCATTCAGATAGAATGTACCAATGTTACATTACATTAATACACTATCATGAAATCACACAACCATTCTAAACGTTCAAACAACCATTTAATGAAGGCAATTTGCTCATTGAAAAATGAAGACGAGGCCACTGCTTTTTTTAATGATCTCTGTACGCCTGCAGAACTTGAAGCAATGGCCGATCGCTGGGAAGTGGTTCCCTTACTACGTAAAGGCTTATCTTATAGAACGATTCACGAACAAACAGGAGTAAGCGTTACCACGATTACGCGTGTAGCGCGCTGTCTTAGCATGGGAAGCGGGGGTTATACACTGATTGCAGAGAGGTTAGATCAATCATGACAAAAAGATTACGTTTAGCGATACAAAAAAAAGGGCGCTTAGCCAAAGAATCGATAGAGCTGCTTAATCGTTGTGGATTAAAATTTCGCTTACGAGAAAATGCCCTGTTATGCCATGTCGAAAACTTCCCTATTGATTTACTGCTAATTCGTGACGATGATATTCCCGCATTACTTTTCGATGGTCTTTGTGACGGCGGCATTGTTGGCGAAAATGTTTTACTGGAGGCGGCACTAACTTTCCCCGATAAACCCTATTCTATTCTGCAAGCTTTAGGAACTTGCCGCTGTCGTCTTTCCATTGCGGTTCCAGAGTCATTTGACTATCGAGGCCCAGGATGTCTGGATGGCAAACGCATAGCCACCAGCTATCCTCTGCTTCTTAAAAAATATCTGGATGAAAATAAAATCTCTGCTGAATGTTTAACCCTTTCAGGCTCGGTCGAGGTTGCTCCGCGAATGGGCATGGCTGATGCAATCTGCGATCTGGTTTCAAGCGGGCAAACACTTGAAGAC
Organism: Legionella sp. 16cNR16C; assembly: GCF_021297775.1. Taxonomy (NCBI): domain Bacteria; kingdom Pseudomonadati; phylum Pseudomonadota; class Gammaproteobacteria; order Legionellales; family Legionellaceae; genus Legionella; species Legionella sp. 16cNR16C. Next base: position 867,232 of record NZ_JAJTMX010000002.1, on the reverse strand, counting down.
AACAAGTTGGTTGAGGTCGAAACGCTTTTAAACAGTCAGGCATTATTCATTCAATCATCTTATCCCCTTCCTGATGAACTGCAAAATCTGCTCATCATGCTTAAACGCCGCATTGAAGCGGTTCAGCAGGCACAGGAGAGAAAATATATTCTTTTTCATGCACCCCGTAATGCACTCCAGCAAATCTGTGAGTACTTGCCTGGCGCGGAGAGTCCAACAGTGCTTCCGCTGCCGGCTAATCCTGAAAAAGTAGCGGTACATGTCGTTTCCAGTGAAGGAATTTTCTGGAACACGCTGGAATCCATTAAAGCAATGGGAGCCAGCTCTATTCTGGTTTTACCCATTGAGAAAATGCTGGAGTAATCATGATTAAAATCATTAACTGGAACACTCTTTCTGATTCAGGCAAAGAGCAAATCCTTGAAAGACCCATTATGACCAATGATCCCTCTCAACAGGTCAGTGAAATTATTTCGCAGGTCAGAACCCAGGGGGACAGTGCTCTTCTTGATCTGACTGAAAAGCTCGATGGAGTGGTGTTGGATTCAATTCAGGTTGAGCCTGAGGCAATTTCCGAAGCCATAATTGAAGACAATGCGCTTGAAGCCATTGTACAGGCGACAGACACCATTACCAGGTATCATCAGGCGGTGCTGCCCTGTTCACAGACTATTGAGACAGCGCCCGGAATTATTATAGATAAGCAATATCGGCCTATTGAAAAAGTGGGACTCTATGTACCAGGCGGAAATAATACGCCATTAATTTCTTCCCTGCTGATGCAGGCCATTCCCGCCAAAATTGCGGGATGCCCGCTGCGCGTTTTATGTACTCCTCCTGATAAAACAGGTGGTATCGATCCTCATCTGCTGGTGGCTGCGCGCATCTGCGGTATAAGCACTATTTATAAACTGGGCGGAGCCCAGGCAATCGCGGCTCTAGCCTATGGAACAGAAACGGTCATCAAAATGGACAAATTATTTGGCCCAGGTAATCGTTTTGTGACCGAGGCAAAAACGCAGGTTTCAATTGATCCTAAAGGGGCCGCCATTGACATACCTGCCGGTCCATCCGAGGTGATGGTCGTGGCAGATAAATGGGCTAATCCGGAATTTGTCGCCGCCGACTTGCTAGCACAGGCAGAACATGGCTGCGATTCTCAAGTGATATTACTATGTGAGGAAGAAGCCTTTGCCTGCTCGGTTCAGACCGCCTTGTCAAGGCAAATCTATGAAATGCCTAAACAGGCGATCATTCGTCAGTCGCTGGGCATAGGAAGCATAATAGTCTGCAAGTCTGTTAAAGAACAGCTAGCTATAATAAATCGTTATGCGCCAGAGCATTTGATTATTAATCGCGAAGACGCCCGTGACTGGCTCAATGAGATCAAATCAGCCGGAACTGTTTTCCTGGGTCCCTGGGCAGCAGAAAGTATGGGCGATTATATCACCGGAAGTAATCACGTCCTGCCGACATTTGGGTATGCAAAGACACACAGCGGTTTGAGTACCGCTGATTTTATGAAATCAATGACTATCCAGTCGATTGATAAAGCCGGCCTTTTGGGCTTGGGGGAATATGCTATGAGGCTTGCAAAGCTTGAAAATCTGCAAGCTCATGCCAATGCCATTCAGCTTCGTATAGACTCGGTTTACGCAGGAGAATAATGTGACCATTTTAAATTTAATCCGCCCAGAATTTGCCAGATTGATTCCTTATCGACCGGGCGGTGATGAGCTTAAATACCGGCTGCACGCTAATGAATCGCCCAGCGCACCTGTTTCGGCCCTTGACCTGCCTTTAAATCAGTATCCGGATTATCAGCTTGAGCGGGAAGTTCAAAGGCTGCTTGCAGGATACTATAAAGTCAATCAGGAACAGATTGCGCTAACTCGTGGAAGTGATGACGGTATCGATCTTTTGATGCGTTTATTTTTAATCGCAGGACAGGACAGCATTTTGCAATGCCCGCCCACTTTCCCCATGTATCGATTTTATGCGCAACTGCAAAATGCGGCTGTGATTGACTGCCCTTTGGACTTTAAATCCGATTTTAGCCTGGATTTGCAAAAACTGTTTTCAAGCTGGCGTGAAGGCTGCAAACTGGTGATGCTATGCAGTCCTAATAATCCCACTGGTAATTGTCTGGATATTGCCAGCATTGCCGAAATCTGCGAACAGTTTACCAATAAAGCGGCAGTCGTCGTTGATGAAGCCTATATTGATTTTTCCGCTCGGGAAAGTGCTATTAGTTTACTCCCGCAATTTGAAAATCTGATTATTTTGAGAACACTGTCCAAAGCCTATGGACTCGCCTCTGTCAGAGTGGGAGCGGTCGTCGCTAACCAGGCATTCATTCAGCAAATAAAAAAGATTATCCCCCCCTATCATTTGGCAGCACCGGTATTGAAAATTGCCGAATTAGCATTGAAAAACCCGGAATGGCTTGCGAACTCTGTCTGCCACATTGTGGAACAGCGTCAAAACCTGATTAAAGCCCTGGAGGCTTTTGCATGGATAGAAACTGTCTACCCCAGCGAGGCGAATTTTATTTTAATAAAAAGCCCTTATAACGCCCAGTTACAAGTCTGGCTCGCCTCACATGACATTGCAGTCCGGCAATTGCCAAATACTTCCGAACTGCACAATATGCTGCGCATCACAGTCGGTGATGCGATGCAAAATACCCTGCTCCTTGACGTATTAAACCGTTTTAAACCAACAGGTGTTGTATGAAAAAACTGTTACTCATTGATCGGGATGGAACCTTGGTGGAAGAGCCTGAAGATTTTCAGGTAGACCGGTTTGAGAAAGTTAAACTTTTGCCTGATGTGATCCCTTCTCTACTTCGTTTACAAAATGCAGGGTATCAGTTCATCATGATCACGAATCAGGATGGCCTGGGAACTGACAGTTTCCCGTTGCCAGACTTTGAGCGGTGTCAGAATTTCATCCTGGATTTATTTTTATCACAGGGTATACGCTTTCAGGACATCCTCATTTGCCCACACAAAGGGGAAGATGCTTGTTTTTGCCGTAAACCCGCTATTGGGTTAATGACTGAGTTTCTTAAAAATAATGAACTGGATCAAACGAGCTGGATGGTAGGCGACCGTGTAAGCGATCGTCAATTTGCGGAAAATCTCGGTATTGGCTTTTTGGAGGTTAACAAACAACAAAGCTGGCCGGAAATTGTTAATCTCATTCTGGCAAGAAAGGCCCGGATTAAACGGCGTACGCGTGAGACAGCGATAGAGATGAGCCTGACTCTTGACTCGGAAAACAATATTTCGATAAATACGCCCATTCCCTTTTTCTCTCACATGCTGGAGCAGGTTGCCAAACATGGCGGATTTGCCTTGCAACTGAATGCCTTGGGCGATACAGAAGTGGATGAGCACCACTTGATTGAAGACACTGCCTTAGTCTTGGGCGACGCACTGCGTGAAGCATTAGGCGATAAGCGAGGAATTGGCCGCTATGGATTTACCCTGCCAATGGATGAAGCTCTGGCAGCTATTGCCATTGATTTGGGCGGAAGATCCTATTGCCACTTTGAAGCATCGTTTACCCGGGAATTTGTAGGCGGGATGGCTACCGAAATGGTTCCCCACTTTTTTCATTCCCTAGCCGCAAGTCTTAGAGCAAGCATTCATATAAAAATCACCGGTGAAAACCATCACCATATGATAGAAGCCTGCTTTAAAGCCCTGGGCCGCGCATTAAGACAAGCCTGTGCCCGAATAGACAATGACTTACCTTCGACCAAGGGGATTTTATGATTGCGGTACTGGATATCTGTGGAAACAATCTGGCCTCGTTGAGTAACTCACTGGCCCGACTGGGCTATGACTATACACTCACCCACAATCCAAAGGAAATTGAACAGGCCAGTCACTTGATAATTCCTGGCGTTGGCACTGCTTTATCCGGCATGAAAGCCTTGGTTGAATACGGGCTTGTTGATCTAATCAGAGGGCTAGAGCAACCCGTTCTGGGAATTTGTCTCGGTATGCAGTTGCTTTATGAATACAGTGAAGAAGGCCAGGTGGAATGCCTGGGCCTGCTTCCGGGAAAAGTGAGCAGTTTTTTTCCACAGAAAGGCTGTCCAGTCCCTCATATGGGTTGGAATTCTATAAGCTGGTTGCAGGAGTCTCCTCTTCAGCAACAGCTTCCCCAAAAGACATTTCTGTACTTTGTGCATAGTTATGCCCGATTTATTGACAAAAGTAATGAGCACACAATAGCCAGCTGTGACTATATGCAGCCCTTCTCTGCGATTGTGCAGCAGGGAAATAAAGTAGGGATGCAGTTTCATCCGGAAAAATCAGCAGAAGCCGGCTTACAGTTACTTGATAACTTTTTAAGGATGCAATAATGAATATTATTCCTGCCATCGATTTAAAACAAGGGCAATGCGTCCGTTTGCGTCAGGGCGAGTTTTCACAGACCACAATTTATCCACAAACAGCTCTGCAATTGGCAAGTTTTTATCGCCAAAAAGGAATGACTCGTTTACATCTGGTGGATTTAGACGGCGCACGCTCGGGCTGTATGGAACAGCTTGAATTAATGACCAGCCTTCTACCCTCCGGTTTAATTTTACAGGCAGGCGGTGGAGTTCGCTCGCTTGAAACAGTAAAGCAATGCCTTGATGCCGGAATTCATAACATCGTTCTGGGGAGTCTGGCGGTCCATGATCCCGATTTAACGCGATCGATTATCCGACTGGCCGGCAGCGGCCGAATTGTGCTGGCATTAGATATTCGCTGGAGCAATAGCCTGCCTTTGCTTACCAGTCACGGCTGGCAGCAACCTACGGCGATTAGTCTTTGGGATCTCGTTGAGGCTTATTCGGATATGAACATTCGTGAAATTCTTTGTACGAATGTGCAGTGCGACGGCATGATGCAAGGCCCTGATTTTTCACTTTACCAGCAAGCTATTGAACGATTTCCGCAAATTCAGTGGCAGGCCTCTGGTGGAATTCGTGGCGCAGATGATCTGAAGCGCTTGGCAGATATGGGATTGTCAGCCGCCATTCTCGGGCGGATGCTTTATGAAACCGATTTTGATTTATCCAGTTATTCTGAAGGAGTTTTGCTATGTTAACCAAACGCCTTATTCCCTGCCTGGATGTATGTAATAATCAGGTTGTTAAGGGGGTTCAATTCAGAAATCATCGAATTATTGGCGATATACTGCCTTTGGCCAGCCACTATTCACAGTCCGGTGCCGATGAGCTGGTATTTTATGATATCACGGCCAGCAGTGAAGATCGCGCAGTCTCTTTAGACTGGATTGAAGCAATCGCCAAAACAATCAATATTCCCTTTACTGTTGCTGGCGGCATCCGTACACTGGATAAAGGGCGAGCTATTTTAAATGCGGGAGCAGATAAACTCTCTATCAACAGCCCGGCTTTGGAGAGACCGCAATTAATCAATGAATTGAGTGATCAATTTGGAAAGCAATGCGTTGTTATCGGGATCGATAGCCAGTGGATTGACGATGATTACTATGTATTCCAATACACAGGCAATCCGGACAAAACATTGAATTCAAGGCGCAAAACCCTGGATTGGGTGAAGGAAGTTCAGGCAAGAGGTGCTGGAGAAATTGTATTGAATTGTATGCAATCGGATGGTGTAAAAAAAGGCTATGATATTCACCAGTTGCAAATGCTCAGAGAAGTAGTTCATGTTCCATTAATTGCTTCTGGCGGAGCAGGTGCTGCTGACGACTTTATTGCTGTATTCAAAGAAGCTCAAGTTGATGGAGCGCTCGCAGCGTCTATCTTTCACGACAGAATTGCAAGTATCCAGGAAATCAAATGCTTGCTTGCGGAAAATAATATCGAGGTTAGATTATGAATCATATTGATAATACATTATTAGACTGGGAAAAAATGAATAATCTGATTCCCGCCATAATTCAACATGCCAATAACGGTGATATACTGATGCTAGGTTATATGGATCCTCAGGCACTTGAAATAACCCAGGTTACCAGAAAACTGACTTTATACAGCCGAAGCAAACAACGTATATGGCGTAAAGGGGAAAGCTCGGGTAATTCAATGGATGTCATCTCACTGGCTGTAGATTGTGACGGCGATAGTCTTTTAGTTCAGGTTATTCCAACAGGACCTGCCTGCCATCTTGGTTATTCAAGCTGTTATAAACCAGTGACCACGGCAAAAATCAACTTTCTCGCCTGTCTCGCTGACATCATTCAAACGCGTGGCGACCAGCAGGAAGGGATTAGTTATACTGCCCAACTGGTTCAATCCGGGGTGCCTCGATGCGCTCAAAAAGTGGGCGAAGAAGCCGTTGAAACAGTGATTGCCGCAGTAGAAGGCCATAAAGACGCAGTCATCGAGGAAACAGCAGATTTACTATTTCATGTTCTGGTACTGCTCAAAGCCTGCGAGCTCGATCTCTACCAAGTGATTGATTGTTTACAGCAACGACATATGCCAATCGTTCAACAAAAGTAGTTATGCAAATTATACGCAGCCTGGCTAGCCAGAACCTAGGCTCACTGCTGTTAAGAATTCATTCCTCAGTTCAAATACACCTACGTCCCTCGGCTTGTCCGAGGGATCCAGGAAACTCATAGAGAAACACTGGACCCTGCGGACAAGCCGCAGGGCGTAGGGGGATGCGTGGGTTGTAGATATATAAGTGAGCTTAACGTAATGGCAATGCGCCCCTGGGCTATACGGATATTTTCGTTCATTCCTCATCTTGTAGTATACTTTCAACCCTCAAATAGTCTTGATCGTGATTTATGCAAAACGCCATACTCCAATATCCATCTGTTGACCGAAAACAAAACTGGGGAAGCCTTCATGGCTGCAGCTTGTCACTTGCCCTGTCGGAATACTGCCTGAATGAACCCGGGGTTAAATTACTTATCACCCCTGATACTCTGACGGCCAATCAACTCATGTCAGAGTTGCGTTTTTTTCTCGGACAATCCAATTGTGAACTGCTTTATTTTCCTGACTGGGAAACCCTGCCCTATGATTTATTTTCTCCCCATCAGGATATTATTTCGGAACGCCTGCTCACATTAAACCGCTTGCAGCAGGCCAGTAAGGCGATTGTTATCGCATCAGCCTCAACGCTGATGCACAGGCTTTGTCCTCCGGCATTTCTGCATCAATATGCCTTTGCGCTGAAACAGGGCCAAACACTTGATCTGGGCCATTTCAGAAGCCAGCTGCAAAATGGCGGCTATCATTCGGTCAATAAAGTATTAGAGCATGGGGAATACGCGGTTCGCGGTTCGATTATTGACATGTATCCAATGGGTAGCAATTGCCCATTCCGCATTGAACTATTCGATGATGAAATTGAAAGCCTTCGTCAGTTTGATACTGAATCGCAGCGAACGATTGCCAAGGTTGATCGAATTGAAATTCTTCCAGCCAGAGAATTCCCGCTTAATGAAGCCAGCATTACTCTGTTTCGCAGAAATTTTCGGGAACAGTTTTCGGGTAATCCAAGTCAATGCCCTGTTTATGAAAGCGTCAGCAATAGCCAGTATCCTTCTGGTATTGAATATTATCTGCCTCTTTTCTTTGAAAATACGGCCACTTTTTTTGACTATTTACCAGAAAATGCAAGCATTTGTCTTGTACAGAACATCCCCGAAGAAGCGGAGCGATTCTGGCAGGAATTAAAACTGCGCTATGAGCAGCGCCGCTATGATATCAGCCGGCCAGTATTGACACCGGAACAAATGTTTATTACCCCCACGGATCTCCTGACTCAGGTGAATACGCATCAGCAATTACGCGTCTGGCATCAGGAAGTCGATAGAAAAGGGGCGGTATTTAACTTCAAGGTGAAGGAAGCCCCCGCTCTTCCTGTTCAACGTCAGTCACCACAGCCTTTACATCGTCTACGGGAATATCTCAGCCAACCCGATCGCCGTCATTTAATTGTGGTGGAGAGTGCTGGCCGCCGCGAAGTTCTTTTGGATTTGCTAAGGCAAACCGGGATTAGTGCAAATCAGCTCAGCGACTGGCAATCATTTGTTAGCAGCGATGATTTAATTAGTATTACAACCGGCCCTCTGATTGAAGGAGCGGAGCTTTTAGACTCGCAAATCGCTATTATTGTCGAAGCCCAGCTTTTCGGTGAACAGGCCATTCCCCAGCGCCGGAGTACGCAAAAAACAGTCGATCCGGATTTGATCATCCGGGATTTATCAGAGTTACGTCTTCATGCGCCGGTGGTGCATATTCAGTTTGGAGTCGGGCGTTACCAGGGGCTTAAAACACTCGAAACCAATGACAGTATTAATGAATTCCTGGTCTTATCCTATGCTGGTGATGATAAAATATATGTTCCAGTCACCTCTTTACATCTGATTAGCCGATACACTGGCATGGATAGTGAGCATGCCCCGCTCCATAAATTGGGCAGCGACCAGTGGCAGAAGGAAAAGAAAAAAGCAGCAGAAAAAATCCACGATGTGGCTATTGAATTGCTCGACATTTATGCCAAACGTGAAGCGCAGCCCGGATTTGTGTATGAGTTTGATTCCCTTGAATATCAACGTTTCGCCAGTGGATTCCCGTTTACAGAAACTGTTGATCAATTAAATGCAATCAATGAAATTATCAAGGACATGAAATCTCCAAGGCCAATGGACCGCCTGATATGCGGCGATGTGGGTTTTGGGAAAACAGAAGTTGCCATGAGAGCCGCTTTTCTGGCGGTTCAGAACAACAAGCAAGTCTGTGTCCTCGTTCCAACAACGCTTTTGGCGGGTCAGCATTTTGAAAATTTCCGTGATCGCTTCGCCGATTTTCCAGTCAATCTTGAATTACTTTCCCGATTTCGCAGCACCAAGGAATCAACTCAGGTTATAGATGGATTAAAATCCGGAAAAATTGACATTGTTATTGGCACGCACAAACTATTCTCCAAGGACATTAGTTTCAAAAATCTGGGCTTATTAATTATTGATGAAGAGCATCGATTCGGAGTCAAACAAAAAGAGCATATTAAATCGCTTCGCACCCATATCGATATCTTATCCATGACGGCAACACCAATACCAAGAACTTTAAACATGGCAATGGGAGGGATCCGTGATATTTCCCTGATTGCAACCCCGCCCGCCAAACGACTGGCTATCAAAACATTTTGGCAGGAAAAGCAGACCTCTGTGTTACGCGAAGCTATCCTGAGAGAAATACTGCGTGGGGGCCAGGTTTACTTTCTGCACAATAACGTACAGACAATTGATAAAACGGCTGAGGAATTGCAGGAAATGATTCCGGAAGCAAAAATCCGCACCGCTCATGGACAGATGAGGGAAAGAGAGCTTGAAAAAATAATGTCTGATTTCTATCATCATCGCTTTAACGTACTGGTATGCACGACGATCATAGAAACCGGTATTGATATTCCCACGGCGAATACGATTATTATCGATCGGGCTGATAAATTTGGTCTGGCACAATTACATCAGTTAAGAGGCCGGGTCGGCCGCTCGCATCATCAGGCCTATGCCTATTTGTTTACTCCCAATGAAAAGCTGCTGACTCCCGATGCGGTAAAACGTCTGGAAGCTATCGTGTCACTGGAAGATCTCGGTGCCGGCTTTACACTGGCCACTCATGATCTGGAAATCCGCGGCGCAGGCGAACTGTTAGGTGAAGAACAAAGCGGCAATATGCATGCGGTAGGTTTTCATCTGTTTATGGAAATGCTCGACAAGGCGGTTAGCGATTTAAAATCCGGAAAAACTCCGGAACTGGGCGGGCCTATGCAGCAAGGACCTGAAGTTGATCTCCGTTTAAGCGCGATTTTGCCTGAAGAGTATATTGCTGACATCCACACTCGTCTGATTATGTACAAACGTATTGCCAATGCAGGCGATAAAGAGCAATTGCGTGATCTGCAGATTGAAATGATCGACCGCTTTGGGCTGCTTCCTCCTCAAGCCAAATATTTATTATGGGTCACCGAGTTGAAGCTTATAGCGGCCGGGTTGGGGATTAATAAAATATACGCAGCACAGCAGCAAGGTAAAATTGAGTTTGGAGAAAATCCCAGGATCAATACAGGTGTACTGATCAATCTCATTCAGGTTCATGCCAAACGCTATCAGCTTGAAGGCCCTTCCAGGCTCAAGTTTACACTGGATAGCGAAAGCCATGAGGAACGAATTCTCGAGATTAAGAATTTGTTATTGAAGTTGGGTAATGAGGGGTGAGCCTTCGAGACGAGAAGAAAAATCCGTCTTTGCGAGCGTTAGCGAAGCAATCCCTAACTGTATTCAAGCTTCGATCTGGATTGCTTCACTTCGTTCGCAAAGACGACAGTTCTGGCCGAAACGGGAAAAAGATACTTTACTCCCAGATCACCGACTGCCTTTCCTTAATCGCCCTTTTTATCAACGGCTGGTAGTTCGCTTCAATTGTTCTTCTTTTAATCTTTAATGTCGGTGTCAGGCAGCCATTTTCCGGGGTCCAGGGGTATTTGCTGATTAGAATATGGCTAATTTTCTCATAACTGGCCAAGTCTGTGTTTACAGAGTGCAATATTTTCTCAAGCTGTTCCTTAATCCACTCCGGAGGCTTCTGCTGACCTGTCTCATTTAATGTGATTATCAGCACATTGCTGGGCAGTTCTCGCCCAACAAGGCAGAGTTGCTCAATGAAGCAGCTTTCGCTAAAACGTTCCTCTATTGGTCCTGGCGCAATAAACTCCCCTTTCTGATTTTTAAAATTTTCCGACAAACGGCCAAGAATTTTAACGCGCAAGGAGTTATCTATTTCAGCAATATCACCTGTGCAAAGCCAGCCATCAGGAGTTAAAGAACGTACAGTGGCCTCTGGATCGTCATAATATTCTTTCATTAGACAAGGCGACTTTATTAACAGTTCTTCATTTTCACCAAGCTTTACTTCCACCTTTAATCTTGGGCTTCCCACATAGCCCGGCCGTCTTTCAGATAACTCTGATAATGTAGCATAAGCAAGATTTTCCGTTTGCCCATAGCCTTCCTGGATAGGAATATTTAAATCGTCAAAAAATTTAATAATTGAAGCGGGTAAATGAGAAGCGCCCGAGAAACAGTTATAACATCGTTCCAGCCCTAATTGGTGTCGGATTTTTTTCTTGATAAAATAAGAAAGTATGGGAATTTTCAAGATCAGGCGCAATTTGTCAGGCGAGGCCTTTTGTTCTATTTTCTGCTGGAAAACTCCCCATATTCTGGGTACTGCCGTAAAAAGACTGGGCTTTATTTCACGAAGATTTTCAGCAAATTTGTCCAGACTCTCAATAAAGGACACATCACAGGGAATACTCACACTACCGAGCTCAATAGCTGTTCGTTCATATACGTGAGCCAATGGTAGATAAGAAACCAGATGATAATGATTTAATTTACGAACGCGTGCCAGATCGTCAGGGAATAACGCCAGATAATTACCGATAATTTCATGAGTGTAGACAGAGCCTTTGGGAAGCCCCGTTGTGCCTGACGAATAAATGATCGTAAATAAATCCTCTGGCTGTGGTAAAACAACTTCCTGTAAAGGTTCTTTTTTTAATATCTCATCCCAGGATATACAGTTGCTCAGATTAGGATGATAATTAAAAGAAACGCAGGTAAATTGATTTGAAATGTATTCTCTGGTTTTTTTATGGTTATCCAGTTTGCCAATAAAAACCAGCTTCACGCCGGCGTGATTTAATACAAAATCAATACTCTCTTTGTGCTGATTTGCAAAAAGCGGTACGCTCACCATTCCAGCTAAAGAAATACCAAAATCACTAATGAACCATTCCGCACAGTTTTTTGAAAAAATAGCCACTCGATCGCCTTGGTTTAAGCCCGCATCCTGTAAAAAACGCGCAACCTGCCGGGCCTGCCGCATCGTTTGCTGCCAGGTATATTCATGCCATTGATCATCGCGTGGCTGACGAAGATAGATGCTATCACCAAGGCGCTTCTCATTATCGAGAAGATATTGGTTTATCAAAAATCCTGTATCAGTAGCTGTCATTTTCAATCCTTGAAAAATCTCTATATACAGCTAGAAGTATAGTCGAATGAATGACCAGGGTGCTAAATTCAGGACACTATAGCTAGGGCAGTGAAATTATCCTGATAAGAATTTCACTGCTATCTCATCAGGTTAATTATCGTTTATTCCATATATAGGTTGGGCTGCTGCTATTAAGTTAAGCTCAATTGTATATTAAACTGTCATCCCCGCGAAAGGCGGGGATCCATCTCTGAGCTAGCCACAATGGCAACTGAGGAATAGATTCCCGCATGTCGCGGGAATGACAGAAGTCCTTAACTTAATGGCAGTGAGGGTTAGGGTGAGGGGGCTATAAACAAGGTCGCGTAGCGATTCATTAATCATATTTCTGCGGTCATGGTTTATTGCCACAACAAGATGGAATCACTAACGTGATAAATTTTTTACCCCCTCACCCTACCCTCTCCCCCACGCTGCGCGCGGGGGAGAGGGGATTTTCTCAGACAAATTGAAATTATTGAACAACAATTCTCAGAATCTTTATTTCGTTCCGCCAATAGTCAGAGCATCAATCTTAAGCGTTGGCTGCCCAACGCCTACAGGAACGGATTGCCCTTCCTTGCCGCAAATACCAATTCCACCGTCAAGGGTCAAATCATTGCCAATCATACTGATTTGCTTCATTACTTCGGGACCATTGCCGATCAGGGTTGCTCCTTTTACAGGCTTTGTGATTTTGCCATTTTCAATCAAATAGGCTTCACTGGCAGAGAAAACAAATTGTCCGGAAGTAATATCAACCTGTCCACCGCCAAAATTAACTGCGTACAGACCTCGTTTAACGGATTTAATTATCTCCTGCGGATCATATTGACCAGCCAGCATATAAGTATTAGTCATCCTGGGCATTGGTACGTGAGCGTAGGATTCACGGCGGCAATTTCCAGTGGGTTTCATTCCCATTAATTTGGCATTTAGTTTATCCTGCATATAATTTACTAATACACCGTCTTCAATAAGTGTTGTGCATTGCGTTGGAGTACCTTCATCATCCATTGTCAGGGAGCCGCGGCGATTTTCCAGAGTACCGTCATCCACCACGGTCACCCCTTTGGCTGCAACCTGCTGCCCGATTTTACCGGAAAACGCAGATAAGCCTTTGCGATTAAAATCACCTTCCAGACCATGTCCTACGGCCTCATGCAATAACACCCCCGGCCAGCCAGGTCCTAATACGACAGGCATAGTTCCTGCGGGAGCATCTTCTGCTTCCAGATTTATCAAAGCTTCCCTCACTGCTTCTCGTGCATACTCCAAAGCACGATCCTTCTCAAGAAAGTAGGAATAGGGAACCCGGCCTCCTCCTCCAGAGCGAGCGCTTTCACGGCGGCCGTTTTTATCTTCCACCAGTACACTGACATGAATGCTTACCAATGGTCTGATATCTGCAACCATTCTTCCCTCAATCCCGGCGATCATAATCACCTCATAACAGCCGCTCAATGAAGCATTCACCTGAATCACTCTGGGATCAAGACGGCGAGCTTCCTTATCTATCGCTTCCAGTAATGCGATTTTTTCCTGCTTATTCATTCCCTCAATCGGATTAATACCCTGATAGCGGGCAACAGGCGCTCCAGACACATGAATGGCCTGCACAGGATTAGTCGCGACCAGAGCAATTGAACGCGCGGCATCTGCGGCACGTTGCAATGCAGGTAAAATGATATCATCACAGTAGGCGTAACCGGTTTTATCACCGCTAACTGCTCGAATCCCTACTCCTTTATCATGAGAATAGCTGCCGCTTTTAACTTCGGAATCTTCCAGATACCAGGACTCATAGCTGCTGCTTTCAAAATAAAGATCAGCATCATCCACATGCTGTCCCATTATCGAACGAACCAGCTTAGCGATGGTTGATTCATCAAGGGAAGCGGGTTTTAAAATTAATTCTTTGGCAATTGCCAGCGCCTGACTCATAATAAACACCTTATACGTTATTAACCTACCATGACCGCATAAACCTCAGTTACATATTAAGACGTGATGTTCCACACATGGAAATTGCCGTCTTAACTGATGCAACCGCGGCAAATCAATATCCGCAGTCACCATACCTGCATTGTTCTCATGCTGGCCCAGAACTTTCCCCCAAGGCTCAATAATCATACTATGACCATAAGTCTGTCTGCCATTTTGATGTGCTCCACCCTGGTTAGCGGCAAGCACATAACATAAATTTTCAATGGCACGCGCTCTCAGTAAAACTTCCCAGTGCGCCATGCCAGTTATGGCCGTAAATGCTGAAGGAACGGAAAATAATTCTGCTCCCCTCATCAATAATTGTTGATATAATTCTGGAAAACGCAAATCGTAGCAAACTGTCAAGCCGATTTTACCTACGGGTGTATCCACAACCACCAGCTCGCTTCCTCTTTCAATTGTCAGAGACTCCTGATGGGCCTCTTGCTCAGACACTCTGACATCAAACAAATGGATTTTATCGTAACGGGCTGCACAAATGCCTTGTTCATCAAATACAAGGCTTGAGGAACGCACTTTATCCTGCAACCCTTTGACCGGTATTGTTCCAGCGATAATCCAAAGCCTGTATTTACTGGCAAGCGCACTGACTTTTTCCTGAATTTCGCCGTGCGGATAAGCCTCCGCCAAGCCAAGCTTGTCGGTTTCCTTCAATCCCATAAATGCAAAATTTTCTGGAAGAACCGCTAACTCAACATTCTGCTCTTTTGCACTTGCCAGCAATAAATCAGCCTGGCGCAAATTTTCAGCGGGTGAGGCAGAAGAAACCATTTGTAATACAGCCACTTTGGACATCATTGTGTTCCTTGCATAAAACAGAATCTCATTCTACTCTCAAATAATTGAATATTACACGCTTTTAACTTTCTGATTATTCTATTCAACGATGGATACAGTAGTCACACTATTGAGTTCAATTTAATATCTCTATAGACTTGAAATGCCAAGAGTCATTCCCATATATATGCTAAAATAACTATATATTATTTTAATTAGGACAAAACAACCGGAGCTGTCAATGAATAGAAATGACGTTACTGTTTTAAGCCAACGCAACGATTCGGTACTCGCGACCAATCGTGTTTTGCGAAACACTTATTTGCTTCTGAGTATGACTTTCCTGTTTAGCGCACTGACAGCCTATCTGTCTTATGCAAGCAAAGCAGGCCCAATGAACCCATTTGTCATGATAGCAGGTGTGTACGGTTTAATGTTTCTGACTCAGGCTCTGCGTAACAGCGTATGGGGACTGGTTAGCGCATTCGCGTTCACAGGCTTTCTCGGATACACCCTGGGTCCTATTCTTAACTTTTATGTAGCCAGTTTTTCTAATGGACCGCAACTGATTGGTACTGCACTGGGCGGCACCGGAATGATTTTCTTCGCCTTGTCTGGCTATGCCCTGACAACTAAAAAGGATTTCAGCTTCCTTGGCGGCTTTCTTTTTGTGGGAATGATGGTTGCGTTGCTGGCTATGATTGCAGGTCTGTTCTTTGATATCCCTGCCCTTCAGTTAACTATCTCAGCGGCCTTTGTATTGATTTCCTCCGGCTTGATTCTTTTCCAGACCAGCGAAATTATTCATGGCGGTGAGACAAATTACATTTCCGCAACGATATCTCTCTATGTATCAATATATAACCTGTTTATCAGTTTATTGAACATACTAAGCGCTTTTGCAGGCAACAGAGATTAATCGATTCGTTTTTCCTATCTGAATCCCGACGCCAGTCGGGATTTTTTCATCCCCTTATTGCCTAAACTGCTTATCGATCATATCATTAACCCGTTTTTTTAATATTGTCTCCAATTATAAGTCAAGGACAAGACATGCATACAAAAAATAATGCTCTAATTTCGATAGGCATGTTACTCGCTTCCAGTTCTTTCGCTGGCACAATGGGTGCGGTACCAGCGGGAGCTTATGTAGCGACTGTAAGTCTCGCTGCAGCCTGGGTCGATCCTGGCGAAACTCAAACCCTGACGCTACAACCTGATATTGTTAAAACCTATTCTGATACCACCAACTCAAAAGTCGTTCCTGCTATCGAGTTATTCCTTGGCTGGCAACACCCCATCAATAATACGCTACGCGGTCAAATCGGGATAGCGGGAGCAGCTACAACACAGGTAAAACTGGAAGGGGATATCTGGGAAGATGCTGACCCTGCATTTAATAATTTTACCTATCAGTATAAAGTGAATCATTATCATCTTGCTGTAAAAGGTAAGCTGCTTATGGATCTTGATGAGTGGGTTGAGCCCTATGTCAGCGCAAGCGCCGGTATAGGTTTTAATCAGGCTCGAGATTTCCAGATTGCTGCCAGAATATTTCAAGAAATTCCAGCGCCTCCCTTTAACTCAGAAACAAAATCATCTTTTGTTTATACGCTGGGGATCGGATTGCAAACAGCGTTGAATTCTAACTGGCAAGTCGGCTTAGGTTATGAATTTGCAGATTGGGGTAAAACTGAATTAAGTCGCGCTTCTGGCCAAACAGTAGGTAAGGGAATTGAAACTGATAATTTCTATGCCCATCAATTGCAACTGAGTTTAAGCTACATTTGCTAAACTTCCTGATCTGAAAGGTATCTGTACATCTCCACTACGCCCTGCGGCTTGTCCGCAGGTGCAGTGCTTCTCTTATGAGTCTTCTGGATTCTTCGAAACCAGGCCTTCGATTACGAATGATATGCTAATCCTGACTCCAGGACGCCTTTGCCCTGAATAAATGCTCTACATCAGCTTTTGTTTTAGTTATTGGTTTATCAAACTGATAGCATTGACGTGGCTGCTGATAATAAACACCCAAGGGTACTGGATAATCTGGATAATGAATCTGAGCCAGGCGCATGGCGGCTATCAGATTGCTGCTATCATGGACATACGTGTTTTGTTCATCATGAGCGATGATTCCAAGTGTCTCTCCCTTCAATGATAAAGCCTTCTCACCATTGCTTCCAAACACAAGAGGTTTATTTTCTTCCAATAGCACGGTCTTGTCCGCACGGTTTGTTTTTAAGGCAAAACCATCAAAAGCACCATTATTGAAAATATTGCAATCCTGATAAATTTCAACAAATGAGCATCCAGGATGCTCATAAGCTTTCCTGAGCACTGTGATTAGATGATTGGGATCTTTATCAACTGCTCTGGCAACAAAGCTGGCTCCTGCTGCCAAAGCAAGCATAAGGGGATTAATGGGTTCATTATTAACGCCCTGCGGTGAGGTTTTTGTAATCTGACCTTTTTGTGAGGTCGGTGAAAACTGACCTTTAGTCAAACCATAGACCTGATTGTTAAACAATAAAATATTGACATTGACGTTACGGCGCAGGCAATGAATAAAATGATTACCGCCAATACTCAAAGCATCTCCATCTCCGGTAATAATCCAGACGGTAAGATCGTCTCGCATGGTTTTGAGACCTGTTGCGACAGCAGGCGCCCTTCCATGTATTGTATGCAGACCATAGGTGTTCATGTAATAAGGAAGCCGGCCGGCACAGCCAATTCCTGATATAAATACATGCTGTTCAGGCGGCAGACCAAGCTCCGGGAGCAAGCGCTGCAATGCCATCAGGATAGCGTAGTCACCGCATCCAGGACACCAGCGAACTTCATTTGAATTGGCAAAATCATCACGCTTGTATTGAGTGTTCATAATCGACTTCCGCTTTGATGGCTTGAAGTAAAAAACTGACTGTAAATGGTTGACCGTTACATTGATTGATTGAACGGCAATCGACCAAATATTCGGCTCTGAGCAACTGGCATAATTGTCCGGAGTTCAGTTCAGCCACCAGCACCTTCTTGTATTTTTGGAGTAAAGGACCCAGATCATCTGGAAATGGATTCAAATGACGAAGTTGTAGCAGGGCAAGCTCAAGCCCTTCTAAAGCCGCATGCTGGACAGCTGATTTAAGACTGCCATAGGTACTTCCCCATCCAATTATTAATGTCGAGGCGTTCTGACTTCCTTCTACATGAAGTGGCTCATAAATTTTGCTTATCCCTGCAATCTTGGCAGCTCGTAAATTCACCATCTTCTGATGGTTTTGAGCATCGTAACTAACCTTCCCTTCTTCTCCCTGTTTCTCCAGCCCGCCAATCTGGTGTATGAAGCCAGGTACACCTGGCGGATTCCAGCTTCGAGCCAATTTATCGTCACGCTGATAAGGCTTATCAAAATGGTTAAATTCTATCTCAGGCAATTTCAAAGAGTCGAAGTCAGGAATTTTCCAGGGCTCTGCGGCATTGGCCAGATAAGCATCCAGCAAAACAATCACTGGCGTCATATAAGAAACTGCTATTGAGAATGCTTCAATAATAGTTTTGAAACAATCGGCTGCCGAACGAGCAGCGATAACCGGTAAAGGAGCTTCACCATGACGTCCATATAAAGCCTGCCTGAGATCGCTTTGCCCTGTTTTAGTTGGCAATCCGGTGGAAGCGCCGGCCCGTTGTACATCGACCACGACCAGGGGTAATTCAGTCATCACCGCAAGCCCCAAGCCCTCGCTTTTTAAATCAAGGCCCGGACCGGAGGTGCAAGTCAAAGCAAGGTTGCCCCCGAAAGCCGCGCCAATGCAGGCGCAGACAGCGGCAATTTCATCTTCAGCCTGTAATAACTGAATACCATAATCAGTGAATTTTGCGCACTCATGTAAAATGGCGGAAGCAGGTGTAATAGGATATCCGGATACCAGCATTCTGGTCTGGGTACCCACAGTTAAGGCTGCAAGTCCCATGCTCAAAGCTTCAACTCCGGTAATCTGCCGATATTCCCCTGGCTCTCTGTTCACCTTGCCCAACATGAAATGCTGTCTGGCCAGTTCCAGCGTCATGGCGTAGTTATAACCAGCCAATAACGTCAATTCATTTGCTTTGGCAATTTCTGAATTGTTTTTAAATTTTTTAGCAATAAACGCCAGACAATTTTCGGCAGGTAAATCAAAAAGCCATAATACCAGACCCAGCACATAGAAATTCTTGGTCTTCTTGGCTTGAGCATGCGTAATACCCAGGCCCTCTACTGCTTTGATAGTCAGACTGATTAGCGGCAGACTCAAAATCTGATAAAGCTCGCTGGCCCCTTTTAAAAAATCACTGCTTAAACCAGCCTTTTGCCAATCCTTCTCAGTAAAGCTGTCTTCATTGATAATCAGCAAGCCCCCCGGAGATAAAAACTCCAGAGAGTTTTTTAAGGCTGCAGGATTTAAAGCAACCAATACATTTAAAGTTTCACCTGCGGTAAAAATAGCCTCTTCCGCCATCGCTAACTGAAAACCGGACACTCCCGCCACCGTTCCAGCCGGTGCACGGATCTCAGCTGGAAAATCAGGCAGAGTACGCACCTCTCGTCCGGTAAGTGCAGCAGTGATAGTGAGTTGCTCGCCCAGTAATTGAACCCCGTCACCAGAATCTCCGGTGAGGCGAATTACAATCGCATCAGTTGTTGACATAATTCCTTGCTTCCAGCATGAGTTGACGTATATCCTTCACTGCCTGCTTTAAACCGGTAAACAGTGCTCTCGCAATGATGGCATGCCCAATATTAAGTTCATTCATTTCCGGTATAGCCGCGATGGCTTTTACATTATGATAATGCAGACCATGTCCGGCGTTTACAATCAAACCTTTGCTGGCAGCATAATTTGCAGCCTGCGTTATTCGTTCAAGCTCCAGATTCTGAGTTTCCGGACTGCTTGCGTCGGCATAGCATCCCGTATGAATTTCGATAACCGGAGCCCCTGTCTCAACCGCCGCATCAATTTGTTTAAGATCAGCATCAATAAACAGAGAGACTTCACTGCCGTTAGCCTTTAACCGTCTCACAGCGTTTGATACGGCTGTAAAATGGCCAAGCACATCCAGACCGCCTTCAGTAGTCAGCTCTTCTCTTTTTTCAGGAACCAGACAGGCATGCTCAGGTGAAATTTCCTCAGCAAAATCCAGCATAGCATCAGTAACGGCCAGTTCAAGATTCATTCTTGTTTGTAAAACAGCCTTAATCAATCGGACATCCCGGGCTTGTATGTGCCTCAGATCTTCCCGCATATGCAAAGTGATGCCATCCGCGCCCGCCTCTTCTGCCTCCATTGCTGCCTGTACCGGATCAGGGTATCGAGTTCCCCTGGCCTGACGAATGGTTGCGATGTGATCAATGTTTACGCCCAATAATATCTCTTTTAACATACTTCACCTGTTACAAATGCAATAGAATAACCAAGTGGCCGGCACTTCATTTCAATTTATCATATCAGGTTATAATGCGAGAAAGTAGAAGAATCGAGAGTCTTCATCAAACTGACGGAGTAATGAACACTCTCCAGGAATCATTCGCTCCTGGCAATTAAAAACAGGGCTCGCGATTTCAGCTCGCGGCCGGCCAATAAGTGATCAATGGCTTGACGCATAATGGCTTTAGCCATTTTAAGAACAGACAGACGACTGAAATCCTGATTGGCAAAAGCGAGAATATCAGATCCCTGAAAACCTTGGCGGGATAAAAGAAAACCAGTACCGGGAATAAACTGATAATAATGATCTGCAGCGATGGCATCTCCTGTTGAAGCCTCTTCGCTCAGATTCAGACTATAGCCGCAGGTACTTAATAAACACCTTTCGAACTGTCTCAGTATGATTTCAATCGCCAGCTTGCCATTAGTAATCTGCAGTGCCTTAAGTGTTAATTCATAACTGTCGAATAACCAGGGACAGGGATCCTGGGGCCTGATTGTATAATAAATTAGTTCGTTAAGGTAAAGCGCTGTAAATAATGCGTTTCCCTGCAAGTCGAGAATCGTTTCTGTTGACTCCACGGTATTAATATAGAAAAAATCTCTTCGCAGATTAACCGACAACCACAATGCAGAGAAAGGCTGTACCAAAGCATGTTTTCCAGGTTTGCGCCCGCCTCGATACAGGCAATCAATTACGCCCATTTCTCTTGTAAAAAATCGGACTTGAAGACTGCTGTCACCCGATGGGCGCCTGTGCAAAAGCCATGCTTTACAGGTTTCAGTGATCATAGCCTAATTGCCGTAGCATACGCTCATCATCAGACCAGCCTGACTTCACTTTACACCAGCAACGTAAAAATACTTTTTTGCCCAGTAACTCTTCCATATCCAGACGGGCGCTAGTCGCCATTTCTTTCAGCTTTTTCCCTTTATCGCCGATTATCATTCGCTTGTGATTATCTTTGTCGACCAGAATCAGGGCATGAATGGTCACCAGATCCCCTTCATCTTTGTAGGATTCAAGATCCACAGTCGTCGAGTAAGGCAGCTCCTGTCCGCAGAGACGGAATATTTTTTCACGAAGCAGTTCTGCGCAAAGAAATTTTATCGGCCGATCAGTGATTTGATCCTCTCCAAACAAATGGGGACCTTCGGGTAAAAACGGCTTAAGCTGATTCTGCAATTCTTCAACCTGCACCCCGGTTCTTGCTGATAAGGGAATCATGGCAACGAAGTTATGTTGCTGGGATATTTTATCTATCCAGGGCAGCAAGGCGGATTTGTCTGCAAGCTTATCCACTTTATTAATCGCGAGTATACAGGGTACGCCTGATTGCCTGATTAGCTTAAGGACATACTCATCCTCGTCATTCCAATGCGTTCCATCTACTACCAATACAGCCACATCGACATCACGCAGCACACTGACGGCTGTTTTATTCATCATTCGATTCATGGTTTTTTTGGAACCCTGATGAATACCCGGCGTATCCACATAGACATATTGGTAGTCTCCGCAGGTATCGATCCCTAATATACTATGTCGCGTCGTTTGAGGTTTTCGCGAAGTGATGCTGATTTTCTGTTTTAAAATTCGATTCAACAGGGTTGATTTGCCTACATTAGGACGCCCTACTAAAGCAATATAGCCGCAATAACTAGTCATTCAATAAAACCTTGATTAATTTGGAGTCATTTTAGCATGACTCGGCCAATACAGTAACCGTGAATTGATAAGATTACTTATTCAAAAGCACTTGCCTTATCAACCCTAATAACGCTAATGTTTAAGACCATATGGATAAACGGTAACTAGCAAATGGCCAATTTAAGAGCAACGGATGATCATCTGCAAATAGCTATTCCCTTAACCGTTAAACCTGTTGATAACGAAACAGCAACAGTGAGCAGCTTAACGCCCAAAGAGGCTAGCTTATTATACGGGCATTATAGTATGGATTACCGTATACCGGGAGGTATTCTGCGGCTATTAGCGCGTCATGACAATAAAACAATGCAAATATTGCTGATGACAGAAGATACCGCGCTACTCCAGGAGATGCCTGGAGAGCGGCCTTCCTCTCTGATTGCCAATACCATCAGCCGTTTAAACGGCTATTTCCTGCACGCGGATTCTTATGACAGACCGCTTTCCATTCATCAGAAGAAAAAAATTCAGCTGACGCAAAACTGTATTCAACAGTTATCTCTGCTTCTTGAAGAGGAACGACAAATTCAGTGTGAGGAATGGTCAAGACAAGAAGACCTGCGCATTAAAGTACTGGCGGTCATTGAAGCATGCCAGGATGGGAATATTTTGCTGGCCAATCATCCTGCCGTTTCGGAGGGAACGCTCGGTAAAATTTTATTTCACGCACGTGACTTTGCTCAACGATATGAATTTAATCGGGTTTTTCCAGTAAGTAGAATTGATCAACATGATTTTTCCAGGGTATCTGAAACGAAGAACAATCCTTGTTTTATCTGGGATAGTGAGACTCACCTGGAAAATGGTGATAAAGAAGAATTATTGAAAGAAGCGCTCTGGGTTATTTCGCGTCAATACGGTTTTAATGAAGCAAATGAATTAAACCAGATTGATGCCAATCGTTTTAAGCGGCTGGAGACGTTTTTAAGAAAGCGATGGCAGGATATCCAAAAATGGGTTGATTATCTGGCAATGCCACAAAAGCCCGAGCCAAAGCTTAGAGAAGAAAGGCGATTAAATGGCATATCCACTACCAGTATTGAGCCTTATTATTTTTTTGAAGGTGTTGGACAGCAAGCTCACCTGAATCTTCATTCATTAGTTGAAAGCCTGGTGAATAATCCCGTGGAAATCGCCAAAACCGAGACCTTTGAACAGGCAGAACAATTGTTATGGACCGCTCATGACGGCTCCTGGGTGCGCCTGGCAGGCTCAAATTCAATTGTCCTTAGAAAAAATAATCGCATACGTCAATGGCATTATTTTAAGGAAAATGAATGTTATTATATTTTACCAACGAATCAGGACCTGCTGACTCTGATGCAATTGAGCAAGCGCCATCTCTATTTTCCTGAACGGGCGAAATTAACATTCAAAGCATTTCTAGTGAACGTGCCTCGTTTTTTTAAATTTTTATATACAAAGGTTTACGCTTATATCACTGAAACCCTGAAGGACGATTTTTCCAATCATCTGCATTCAGGCCATCCCCAATTAAAAAAAGAAAGTCCCCCGTCTAAACCCTTACGAGTGCTGCCAGCCCACCTGCGAAGTTTACAAGACATTCTTCAGGGTCAGGGGCTGCTTGCCAATGGAGAAACACTGGAGGAGTTTGTTAAAAGACAAATACATGTTAATCAATATGTCATCGCCAGAGCAGAACATCTGCAAAGCCCTCCCCCTTACAACAATCCATTTCATAGAGTGCTGGGTGTATTAAGGCATTTTTCAGCTTTGTTCATTGATATTAGCGAGCAAAATCCTATTATTGGATCCTTGGCACTTGCTGCCTATATTTACGGTGCGGGGGCTGTTGCCGCTCCGGAGCTGCTAAAGTCCATCCTGGCCAAGCTTCATCTGAATGGTTTGATCTATGGTATTGAACCAACTCAGGCTTTAGGGCGCTGGATGAGTCACGGTACCGTTTCGGAGGCTATTTCTGCGGCTGTCACTTACTGGCAGGGAGTCATTGTGGGCGGTGACCTGGATCAATTCTTTATTAAAGCGGTGAGCGTTCTGAAAGATGAGCCCGCCCAGGTTGCGATCATCATCAGCCTCGCTCTTGGACTAGGTTATGGTTTATGCAAGACATTTCCTGCGATTGAGAAAGAAATGGGCACATTTCCCTGGCCCAATCGATTGGCTGTTGGAGGAAAATTTGGTGCAGCCGCCTTTGACACCATCATGCATCCCGGCGATGATTGGCTTTTGGGAACCATTAAATGGTTATTACACGGCGGCTTTATTTTCCTCAAAATTGCCATATCGCCCTTTATTGAATGGCGCTATTACGGGTTTAAAAATGGCTTTGGGTCGGGTCTTGGCAAAAGCCTTGCACTAACTATACAAACAGCTAAAGAAATTGTCGCTGGTACACTGGATTTTACGCTCGCCCTCTTAACAATTCCATTTATGGAGTTAAGCGCCCTGTTTATTCATGTGCCATTTAGAGGTATCACCAGTCTCGTTAGCAAAACACTGGGAGCGCTTGGAAATGTTCAGGCGATTGGCCAAAGTCTAAGTGAGTTTGCAGAGAGAAAAACAGGCTGGAATTATTTATCAGGTTTTCGCCTGTCACCGCTTTATGGATTTAGCAACCCGATTCAGCGCTACTCTAATAATAACTTGCTTAATTTACTGACTACCCTGGTGTGTATGGTGATAATCCCCTTTTTTCAGTTACTAAAAAACCTCATCATTCTTCCGCTTCTGGATCTGACTTTTCTTGGGATTCGCCTGTCTCTGACATTAATTGATCCCATAAGCCGACTGGCAGCATTCATGCTGGGAAAGACTTTATTTTACACTGGCTATGTTTCAGATTACACGATAGGCTATTTACTGCGTTTAAGTGCGACGATTGTCACAAAATCCAGCAATCTAATCGATCAGGCGGCCGGGTTTAGTCGTCAATTAATTTTAAAAGAGATCCAGTTAGGCCGACATGCTTTGTTTCATTGGGCTTTCGCGGCCCAGGATGCCGCAGCACACCAGCCGCAAACTGATTTTGATTATTTTCAGGAAGATGTAATGCGTATTGAACGTCTGGAAGACCAGGATTCTACGCAATGCCTTCTTGAAATGCTTATCGATGATTTGCCCAAGGCTCATCTTTCAAAAGCAAAAGATGATACGCCCTGCAACCGCTTATTCCATAAATCGGCGGAACAACTACATTCCGCTTATACTTTGAATCGGAAACCGCAGGTTCAGATCAGTACAAGTGATTATCAACTAAGTTCACCAGTCTTTTAGAGGGTATTATGAAAAAAGGATTTACACTAATTGAATTACTGATTGTCATGGTCATTATTGGAATTCTGGTCAGTATTGCTTACCCGAGTTATTTACAATACATCGTTAGCGCCAGACGAAGCGACGGTCAATCCGCAATAATGGACCTGGCGAGCCGAATGGAGCGCTACTATTCAGAGCGTAATACCTATTTAAACGCTACAATCGGAACTGGCGGCGCCAATGATATCCGCTCCAGCAATATATCGCCTGAAGGATGGTATACGCTTTCTATCAGCTCGCAAACAGCCTCTACCTATACGCTCCAGGCTATCCCGCGAAATAACCAGGGTCGTGACGATCGCCTCTGTCAGACCTTAACTGTGAATAGCCTGGGGGCTAAAGGAATTGCTGCGGGGCCTGGTGGGGCACCAAGCGGAACCGTTGACCAGTGCTGGTAGCTAATTTCTATTAGTAATTACCGTAATGTATTTGACAAATTCCCTTGGTTAGCTATACCCAATTTATGAAGCAGCAAAATCTACTCAATAAAAATTCTGCAATTCGTCAAAAAGGATTTTTTAAAGGAAACAGTATAGGTATACTGTGGTATCAGATGAATCTAAGGGATTAGTTTATCAATCTGCCCACTTGATTTAACAGGCTCAAAGGAATGATTATATGGACACGACCGGTTTAGAGTTCAGACTCATCAATGAGCTTATTGAAAGTTCTCAGGATGGGGTCTTTGTTCTCAATTCGCTCAATAAAATCATATTGAATAACGTCACTGCATCGCGCATCACTGGTTATTCCCCCGCCGAACTAATTGGACAGGATGCTTTCTTGTTAGGCTCAGGTCTGCACGATGACTCCTATTTTAAAAAGGTTGAACAGTTCCTTGAGATAAATCAGCGCTGGCAAGGTTCTATGATAAATCGCACCCGCACAGGACAGGCCTATCTCGCCAATGTTCTGATCATAAGGATTAACGATGATGAAGGCGATCTGCAGTTCTATCTCCTGCGCTTATTGTCCGTACAAATACTCGGTGATTTAGTTGACTCTGTCATAACTCATATGCCGCAATTTGATGCCTGTCCTAACCTGCTACCCGGATCAGAAATTACACTGTCCAGTTTTTTTGACGAAAATACCGGTGATAATAATAACGACAGTTTTGCGCTTATTTTATTGAAAATTGAAACGCCCGATTATGAACCCAATGGTAAAAACAGTCATCAGAGTGCTAGCGACAAGATAGTGAGCTACCTGTCCAGTCAATCACAGCAATTTGTTTTTGCCGGTAAACTGAATCACAATTATTTAATCACCCTCGCCAGTTTTCAACAACGAAATGCGCTGGAACAGATTCTAGGCCATCTTCGCCTGGTCCTGATTGAAATGATTAACTCGGAAAATAAATCAGCTAAGCAGCCCATTGGCTTGTCGCTTAGCGCTGCAGTCTATCCTGAAAATGGAATTTATCTCGATACTTTGTTAGTGAAAGCAGTTTCTACGATGCTGCATGCGAAAACTATCAACAAACAATCGTCTTATTTTATTGATGAACCTCAAAATAAATCATCATCGAATCTGATTACCTACTCCTATCTTAAAGAAGCTTTGAATAACGAAGGACTTTGTCTTTTTTATCAACCCATTGTCACCATGGACAACCAAATTGTTGCCATCGAAGCGTTTCTACGATGCAAGGACGATCAGGGCGGTCTGCTATTGCCTAATGAATTTTTCCCTATTGCCGAAAAATATCAGCTTTTGCCTGCGATTGAAAAATGGGTTATTGCTCAGGCCTTACAAGATATGAAAATGATTAACTCCACAAGCCTCAGACTTCATGTGAATATTAGTGCCTCACAGTTTCTTCATCCGGATTTTTATCAGGAATTGCAGGACAATTTGCAGCATTATGATTTTTCACCCTCGATGTTAAGTCTTGAAATCAATAACGATCTAATGACAAAGCTACAGGCCGCCGCTATGAGCGTACAGCTATTACAGAAAAGCGGAATCAATATTGCGGTGTCCTGTGGTTATTCCTTATTTACGTCATATCGCTTTATGGCTGAAATTGGTGCCAGGCAGATTAAATTTGATCGCTACTATGTACGAAAAATTTATGAACGAAAAGTAGACCAGACTGAAATAGATATCATGCTTAAACAATTACTGTCACAGAACAGTGAAGTGATTATTGAGGGCATTGAGCGGGAAGATGATCTGGAGTTTTTCAAATCAAGAGGTTGCAATCTGTTTCAGGGTATCTATTTCTATCCACCAATGACTATCGAGCAGTTAAGGCAATCGATCTAATTACTCACCACCACTCATCAAATCCCAATACCACCAGAATACAAGGGCCTCTAGCTATTACGTTGATTCCATGCCTTAAGCCTTGCTCAATGGCTGATTCACTTTCAGCTCCGGGCTGCATCCAGATGTTTTTTATTCCCTTTGTAATGGCCGCGTCAACAATTTTTTCGGTAATAGCAGGAGGCGTGATAATCGATATACTCTCAACCTCATCAGGAAGATCTGAAAGATCTTTGATGCTTGCCTGCCCCTCAATGTTATCCTCGAATGGATTAACCGGATAGGCTTTCATATCGTGAGCCAGGTAGCAGCGTAATACTTTATTGCCAAATTTGCTGCGGTTACTTGAGGCCCCTACTACGGCAAAGGCGCTGGATTTCAAAAATTGCTCAACATTGCCCATAAGAATACTCCTTTATGAAACGATATGAGGACTGTCGGAGTGCAGTGTAATATTCTCAGCATGATGTTCATTTAATATAGAGAATATCGCCTGCTGCTGTTGTTCGTTAGTGCAGGTCAGCCATAACACAAAACCACCCATATGCTCCTGCTTCTCAATTTTGGCTTTACGTGCATTTCTAATGGACTTCATTATACCGAAGCCAATTGCCGCACCAATTAAGCCGCCTATGATTCCAAAAATAAGATTATCTGCATAATGATTCAATTCGCCTCCGGCAAGCAGGCCGAGAATAATGCCGACAAACATAGGAATTGATATTGAAAATCCTTGAACCCAGCCAAAATCATCATGCATGTAGGGTTCTTGCTTTGGCGAAAAATCTTCTGCTTTCTGTACAGTTTCCGGATTAACATAAGGCTTGCCGAATTTTTCTACCATTTTCGATGGAGGCCCCTGAACACTGACTTCACCCAAAGAAAGGGTTTTCTCAGTCAAATGACTGATCGCTTTTTCGAGGGTCCTTTCATCACGGAAAATCGCGCTTATTTTATTTGTATTCATGACGGATCCTTTCCTGTGAACGATAGTCCTTGTATTAAGTTTAGTTCAATTTGGGTCCTGAGGTAAGCTTTGACAGCATGAGCTGCTTCCTTCATTACAAAAGGCTTGCTAAGAGTTTGTAAGTCTTCTAACATAGGAGTCATTACGGCGCCTGTATTAGCGAAAATCTATGATGACAGATAAATTGTTTGGAAATCAATCAATTATAATAAGCCTCGATGTCGATGCCTATTTATTTGACCGGCTTAGACAAATTGCAAAGGCAGGTTTCTCGGTCGTTGAGATCAACAGCTGTGATGAGGGGCTTTTGAAAAAAATTCTGACCGAATTTCCCGGGCTTCGCATTGGAGCAGGTAACGTTATCAGCACTCAACAACTGGAAGATTGCTATCAGGCAGGTGTACACTTTGTTTCCAGCCCGGGTTTTTTACCCGCTATTGCACAAACAGCTGCTATCTATTCAATTAACCATCTACCAGGAATTGCTACATTATCCGAAGCAATGCAGGTAATGGCGCTAGGCTATCACCAGGCAAGGCCTTTTCCTGCGTCCTTATCATTTTGCGCACTATTAAATAAATGCCTGCCCACCCTTCGTTTATTCCCCGCGGAAGTCGAATGGGATGAAGCAGAGCATTATTTAAGCTTGCCGTCAGTTGCTGCAATCAGCATTCTGAATCCAGAGGTTAAATTATTAACCTCTTTATCGGACGGGGCTCTTGCATAGATCCAGGAGCAGGAAAAAAGCTCCCAGGCAAATCGCGCTATCGGCCACATTAAAGACTGGCCAATGATAATTCTGGTAATACACATCAATAAAATCAATTACATGCCCCAGCAGTGCACGATCATACAAATTGCCAATCGCCCCACCGAGGATCAGGCTAACTGCAAGTGACTGCAGAATTGCTTTATTGGGTAAGCGCACCAGCCAGATGATTAGTGCGATACTCATTACAATACTAAAGCCTGCAAAAAACCAGCGATGCCAGCTGCCTGTTCCACTCAGGAAACTAAATGCGGCCCCCGTATTATATGCCAAGGTAAAATTAACCATTGGGATTAAAGGCTCTGGCTGATAAGCAACCAGATGGGTCGACGCCCAATATTTGCTTATTTGATCCAGAGCAATTACCAGGATACTAATAATGAACCAGTGCCATTTCTTCATGCAAATTGTCTCACTTCATCCTGACCACTTAAATTGTCTGCACAACGATCACATACTTCGGGAAAATTTTCCTGCTTGTTAACAGAGTCACGACGATGCCAGCAACGAATGCATTTTTCATAAGGGCTGGCATTGACTTCGATTGCAAGCTTTAAATCAGAGAGTGTAGAAAGCTCTTCCGGCTTTTCCTCAATCGAAAAAACTTTAGCGTCCGAAGTGATAAACAGAAACCGCAGCTCATTTTCAAGGGGCTTGAGTCTATCTAAAAGCGCCGGACTAACATACAAGCGAATCTCTGCCGCTAATCCAGAACCTATAACTCCCTGCTGTCGCTGAGCTTCCAGTGCTTTATTTACCTCATCTCTGATTTCGAGTAATTGCCGCCAGAATGCCATATCAACGTGACCAATTCCAGGCCAGCTATCATACCACTCTTCCAGCATCACCGATTCAGAGGATTTGCCTGGGATATATTGCCAAATCTCATCGGCGGTAAATGACAGAATGGGAGCTAACCAGCGAGTCATCGCGTGGATGATATGATACATTGCTGTTTGGCAGGAGCGTCTGGCTATACTGTTTTTCGGGGTCGTATATTGTCGATCTTTAATGACGTCAAGATAGAAGCTGCCAAGATCAACTGCACAAAAATTATGAATTTTCTGGTAAATAATATGAAAATTATATTGATCATAAGCCTGCAGAATTTCTTCCTGTAACTGCTGGCTATGCTTGACAACCCAGCGATCGATCTCCACCAGCTTATCGGCAGGCAATAAGTCTGTCTGGGGATCAAAATCAAATAAATTGGCTAATAAAAACCGGGCTGTATTCCTGATTCGCCGATAGGCGTCGGCATTTCGCTTTATAATTTCCTCTGAAATACTTACCTCGTTACGGTAATCAGTAGATGAAACCCAGAGACGAAGAATATCTGCCCCGTGCTGGCCGATAAGTTTGTCCAGAGCGACATAATTCCCTTTGGACTTTGACAGTTTTTTTCCTTCTGCATCCACTGTATATCCGTGGGTCAGAACGGTACGATAAGGAGCATGTCCATAAATAGCAACAGCGGTTGTGATAGAAGAATTAAACCATCCTCGATGCTGATCGGAGCCTTCAAAATAAATGTCCGCCGGAAGCGATAGCTCTTGATTCGCTTTCAATACACTGTAGTGAGAAACCCCGGAATCAAACCACACGTCCAGGGTATCGGTAATTTTTTCATAGTTTTCTGCCTCATCGCCCAGAAGTTCTTTCAAATCAAGTTCAAACCAGGCATCAATGCCCTTCTCTTCAACGCGTTTTGCAACCTGCTCTATCAAGTCGATTATATTTGGGTGAAGCTCTCTGGTTTCTTTATGAACCATTAAGGGCATCGGCGTGCCCCAGGCCCTTTGCCGGGAAATACACCAGTCGGGTCTTGTCTCAATCATCCCGGCAATACGGGCTTTGCCCCACTCCGGCATCCAGTTCACTTCATTAATAGTTTTTAAGATTTGTGTTCGCAGCCCGTTTTTTTCCATGGAAATAAACCATTGTGGGGTTGCAAGAAATATCATTGGTGTTTTGTGACGCCAGCAATGCGGATAACTATGCCGAATGACTTCATTTTTCAGCAGTACTTTTCGTTCTTCAAGTAGCGCAATAATCTTGTCATTAACCTTCAGGACGGATTGATTCGCAAAGTATTCCACATCAGCAGCATAACAACCATTCGCTTTAATGGGGTTAATCAGAGGCAAATTATAGGCTTTGCCCACCTGATAATCGTCCGGACCATGTGCCGGCGCTGTGTGCACACAGCCGGTACCTGCGTCAATCGTAACGTGTTCACCAAGAATTACAGGAACAGTTTTATCCAGAAATGGATGTTGCAGAGCCTGCTTTAGCAGATCCAAGCCAGGAACCTGTCCAAGAGACTGGTATTCAGAGAAACCGTAGCGGCTCATACAGCTCTCAACCAGTTCGGAGGCAATAATAAAACAGGCTGCCCCGGCATCCACGAGTTCATAACTTAATTCCGGATGCAGGCAAACCGCTTCGTTTCCAGGCAAACTCCAGGGGGTTGTAGTCCATATTGGGAATATTACGGGTTTGACTGCCCGACCCGCAGCAAAAATTTTAAGTATTTGCTCGGGATGAATCGCATAAAAACTCACATCAATAGAGCTGGATGTTTTTTCTTCATATTCAACTTCTGCTTCAGCCAGGGCAGAGCCGCATTCAATACACCAATGCACAGGCTTAAATCCCTGTTGCAGGTGGCCGTTTTCAATGATTTTTGCGAGTGCACGAATAATATTGGCTTCATAAGAGAAGTCAAATGTAGCATAGGGATGCTCCCAGTCACCAAAAACGCCCAGGCGTTGAAACTCATCCCGCTGGATATCAATCTGGCTTGCGGCATATTCCCTGCATTTTTCACGAAACTCTCTTGCAGAAACCTTTACTCCGGCCTTCCCAATCTTTTTTTCAACATTTAGTTCAATAGGCAAGCCATGACAATCCCAACCGGGCTGGAATGGTGAATCGTACCCGCTCATGGTTTTGGATTTGACAATAATATCCTTTAAAATTTTATTTAAGGCATGTCCACAATGCAAATGACCATTTGCATAGGGAGGGCCATCATGCAGAATAAACTTGTCGGCACCTTTTCTTTCTGATCTGATTTGCTGATAAAGCCTGGCATCCTGCCAGCCCGCAAGGCGTTCCGGTTCCCGCTGCGCCAGACTGGCCTTCATTGGAAATAAAGTGTTCGGTAAATTTAAGCTGTCTTTATAATCTGCCATTACTTACTCTGCTAAAAGCGTTAAATTCAGGCGGCTGTTTGAAAAATAGTGTTCTGCCGCCACAATATCATTTCTAATTTGCTGGATTAAATCTTCCAAATTGGAAAATTTTATTTCATCTCTTAATTTATGCAAGAAAAATACTTGTAATCGTTCACTATACAGGTTTTCCTGAAAATTGAGCAAATGAACTTCCAATACTGTTTTAGTACCGTCAACTGTTGGGCGAACACCCAAATTGGCGACACCATGATATATCTTGCCGTTACACCGTTTCACTTCGACGCAAAACACACCTGTAAACGGAGGTATTTTTCTGTTAAGGGCTATATTCGCTGTGGGAATTCCCCATTTGTGACCTTGCCTGTTTCCGACAACCACCCGCCCGGAAATGCTGTAAGTACGGCCTAGTAAACTGGCAGCCTGAGTTAGCCTGCCCTCTTTCAACAGTTTTCTGATTCGGGTGGAACTGACTCGTTTGCCATTTATCTCAAAATCAGGAAATATCTCTAATTCCCGGCCTTGAGCCTTGAAATAATCATTTAATAATAGCGCATTTCCCTGACGGTTGGCCCCGAACTGGAAATCATTGCCCACTGTTAAATAGCGCAGTTGTAATAAATCGAGAAGATACTTTTTTGCAAAGGTTTCAGCGCTCATTGAAGCCATTTCACTATTGAACTTTAACCTGCAAATATAATCTATCCCGTATCTGGAAAAAATTTCTACCTTTTCTCTGAAAGTAGATAATCGCGCCAAAGTGTCCTTTCCAAGAAAAAACTCGGCGGGCTGCGGTTCAAAAGTCAATACAACAGAGGGCAAATTCAATTCCCTTGATTTTTGCTGCAATCTTTTCAGGATGGCCTGATGCCCTAAATGTACGCCATCAAAATTACCGATTGTTGCTACACATCCCATATCTGATGGAAAACGATGTAATCCAGCTAGAATCTTCATATGATAACTTTAAGAATAAAATTTCAATTATACCGATTTTTATCGCAGTTTGCGAAATTCCTTATTATAAAGTTTAGCTCTCTGTTTAATAACTGTCGCTTTATTTCATTTCACGATTAAATTCTTTAGAATTATTGCTTTTTTTGAGGTTATCTCCTGTCAATTGGCATTACTATGCCACTGCATCAGCAGGGAATGGCAATTTATTAATTTTTGAGATATTGAGTTACTCATGAAACTTACCCCTTCAATGGACTGGAATTTTATCAAATCTATTTTTGATCCCCGCGAAATTATTTTCCCATTCACTTTACGCAAACTATTCTTCTTTCTGTTTTATGCATTACTCATTGCAGCAGTTGTAGCTGTAGAGACTAATGTGGGTTTTTTTGAATATCTGGTTCGCGCGGTTAAATCCAATCTCATTCCTTTAATGGCTATTCTATATGGTTTTGAACCTCTATTAATGCTGGTTACGATGGCTTTCACCAGGTATCCGGATAAACTTCCTGAGGTTTCAGAGAAAGCCCCCGAGCCAGCAGACTTGGAAATCCAGCTTGAGGAGGAAAACACTCAGGCAGCCATTAAAGCTCATAATAAAAAAATGGCTGTAATCATCGTTGCTCACAACAGTTCCAAGGAAATAGAAGCTACGCTCAGAGCGTATTTGAAAATTGTTGAGCCCGAGCAAATTTATATTATTGACAACGGGAACAGCGAGCAGCCCACCGACAATACACTCAGCATTGCAAAATCGGTATCCGAACAAATTAATTACTTTTGGCATAATCGTGGAAACAAAACAGTTGCCCAATTTATTGGACTTATTTTAGCTCAGGCAGATCACCATGAATTTGCGCTGATGAGTGACGATGACGTCCATCCGCCATCTAATTTTAAATTTAACGAAAGCTTGTTAGAGAATGAAAAATTTAAAGGGATTTTCTATCCCATTATGGCTATTTCCAAGCAAGAAAAACCATCCAGACTAGTGCAATTTCAATCTATTGAGTACAAGCAGGCCGATCATTTTAAAATGTTCGAGGATCGCTTTCATGGTGTTTTATATCCGCATGGCGCTATTGCTCTCTGGAAAATATCAGTCTTGTTAAGAACATTATTAACCCATAGCACTCGCTTCATCGCCGAAGATCTTGAAACGGGTATTCGTGCCGCTCGTTTAGGTTACCGTCAGCGTTTTGATGCCAATTATGTGTTTCCGACCGAAGTACCCACAACTGTTTTAGGCCCGGATCAAAATCTCTATAAGCAGCGAGCCAGAGGATGGTGTATGGGAATTCACACCATGAACCTTGAATTGTTGCGTAATTTTTTTACAGAATGGAATTTGAAGCCCGCAGATGTTGCTGCTTTAAAAGCTAGCCAGATGTATACACTGTATAATAATTATGTAGACTGGACCCGTTTACTGGTAATGATTATATCAGCAAATGATCCCACCTATTGGGGGAAGCTGGCTGCGGTAATTGCGGGTCAGCAAGCCATGACCATGTTCTGGCACTATGCCAAACTTCGTAATCGTCCTGATTTGCAGCACGATTTTCTAACACTTACTACGATGTTTTTTTATCGTCTGCTCCTAACTGCTTTTACCAATATCGGTCTGCTAAGGTTACTTTTGGTGTATTTACCAAATTTATCGCCTGCCAAAACCATTGAGGAACTGCTCAAATCGGGCGAGTTTAAAAATCTGAAGGTTGAACTGCCTGAGTTTCTTGCCTCTTTAATTGCCCCACCAAAAGAAGAAGTTAAATCGGAAAATGCGCCAGGCTTTAAAGACTCTCTTTATTCATTTTTCTGGAAAGAGCCAGTCAGCAAAAAACCATCAATTACGATCGAAGAAGTGGTGGAAACAAAGCAAACAGAAATAGAACCAGAAATAGAACTAGTGATTGACACTCCGTCTTCGCCATAAGACAACGTGAGCAGGATACTTCACAAGTTTTAACCATAAAGCGTAGGTCGGGCGCTTCGCCCGACATTTTATCAATATGGCGTTCTTTTGTTGAGTTTGATTAGAAATGAACTGTCGGGCGAAGCGCCCGACCTACGCTTATTAACTAATCCTTCGCAGAGCGAACAATCAGAACATCACATTCCGCGCCGTGAAGTATAGCATTAGCAGTAGAGCCTAATAATAAGGCCAGACCATGCTTGCCATGACTGCCCGTAACGATTAAATCAATATTTTTCTCCTGAGCCACTCGGAGTATTTCGTTTTTAGTAGAGCCAAACTCGATCATACAGTGAGCTGCATCGACACCGAGTTTTTTAGCAAGAGCAGCCAGCTCTTTCTCAGCCTGCTCACGAATAGATACTTCAACCTCAGCAAAGCCTGCAAAACCAGGATAGGCATAAGCCGGAATGGGTTCCACAACATGCACTAGCAACAGATCAGCTCCATTCTCATCAGCAATTTTCTTTGCTTTCTGCGCCGCTCTAACTCCTACTTCATCAAAATCAGTAGCGAATAACACCCTTTTGTACATAGCTATCTCCTTAGCAAGCTTATATGCTAAGCCTATCAGATATTTGGAAAATTTCCCAGTAAGCTTACTGAACTCCCAATTCCGCGAACAGCCGCGGAATACAGGGAATAACCTATCGACTTATAGATCAGGCCAGCCAGGTCAGATTAAACAGTACACCATGAGTGTATAAATGATCTAACTGAAGGCCGGTATTAAGTGTTTGCCCCGCAGCACGTCCGAGTTCGCTCCTACCCCAATCAGCAAATTCATAGCCAACACCCACCTGAAAATGTTCGTTTAAACTCTTCTGTACACCGGCGCCCAGCGTATAGGCGAAAGTTGTCTTGGTATGGTTTGCGAAATCCGCATTAGGAACGGCTTCAAAAATTGTCGGTGTATTCTGAAATGCATAGGAGCGATTAAAGCCTGCACCCACACTGGCGCTAACCCAGGGAATTACAAAATAACCCTTATCCAGCAGTAATTTGCCTTTTGCGACAATACGGTTATGTTTGACCTTATAGCTATAGGTGTAATTGTCAAACGAAGGATCAGCATCATCCCATATATTACCTTGCAGCCTAACTCGGCTGGTGGTGGCAAGTTCAATCCCTAATTGTCCTGACCACTGATCAGACAAGCTCTTTTGAGCGCCAAAGAATAACTCAGCGACAGCCAGGGCTTTGGTCGATTTTCTGGCGACATAGGTTTTTTCAATTTCGGGCGCAAGGAAAAAAGTCTGAGTATCCCCGGCTCTTGCCCAGGCAGGGCCCACACTGACAGAACTAACCCAGGTCCAGTCTTTAGCTACAACCGGTCCCATGGTACCTGCGACAGAATAGCTGGCAAAAATACTAGTGGTGAGTGCAAGTAATGCAGTCTGTTTTTTCATTGAGGGTTTCCTTACTCAAAAATATAAAATAGTAAATAAGTACATCAAATTTAACATTTAATGATACAATGTATCCCTTGCTTACCGCCTGGCGGGAAACGTTTTTCTAACTATCGTAATAATATACATGCTACTCGATCTCTTAGGAACTCTTTTATCGTTACTTTCCACCTGGTATTTCATTCAAATGGACAGGAAAGCGTGGATAATCAGCATTTTTGCCACTGAGATAAACAGTGTTCTCTATTTTAGCAAAGGGATTTATGCCGACACCCTGCTTGAAATATTTTATTTGTTAAACAGCTTTTACGGCTTTTTGCTGTGGAACAGAACTCCCAACGCAAAGTTTAAAGTTAAATGGCTATCGTTCCCTCAGGCTACCGTCCTGTTGATGCTCACTACTGCCTTATACCTTGTTATTTATTTCCTGTTGCGACAATATACTGATTCAACTGTAGCAAGCCTTGATGCACTCACAACGGCGCTTAGTATTATGGGCCAGTGGCTGATGTGTTATAAAATCATCTATACCTGGCTTGTCTGGTTTATTACCGATGCAATATATGCTTATATGTATTTTTACAAACAAATCCCTTTTCACGCCCTTCTAATGTTCCTCTATACCATTATGGCTATTGCGGGTTATTTAAAATGGGCATCTCAGGATACTCTTCAAGCACAACCCAATTCACTTTAAAATAAGGATATATTATGAAGATTATGGAGATAAAACATCCATTATTTGCTGCCTCAATGCTTTTGTTTGGCAGTAAACTAAATGCAGGGATACCATTATGGACTTTTGCGCAAGTGCCAGGATTCCCAGCCAATACCACGGTGGAAACAACAGGCAGCGCAACTGTACAATACACAGTAACTAATCAATCGCGTAAACCTCATACTTTAAGGATGCAGCCAATTCGGGGAGTTTTTCCTTCCGGATGTACCGAAACACTGGGCTATCTTCAGTCCTGCCTGCTGACTTTAACTATTAATGGGCAAGCTCTGCAAGCCGATGTCATCGGCGGTCCCATCCTTTGTGATCTATATGCCCCTTTACAGTGTTATCAGCCCGGTTTCAACGACGGCCTTAGAATCCACCTCGTATCAGCGAACCCGCAAACGCAACCAGCCCTGCTAAGTTTAAATCCTTCAATCCTTCTTCTTATCGCTGGAGACGGGGCAAAAAACATTCAGGTGTTTAATAATAGTAACGCAACAGCAGAGAATTTAACCATCTCAATCCCGGGCAGTAGTGGGCTGACAGTGAATTATGCAGCCTCTACCTGTACCAGTACACTTGCCCCCTACAGCAGTTGTACTTACAATATTCAACCAGGTGGTCTCGCGGAAACCACAGCTATTTCAGTTCAGGGTTCTAATACTAATGCGGTCAATAGCCTCGTTCGGGTTCTTGGGTTTACACCGCCAGGATATTGCGCGGGATTATTGCTTCAGAGTAATGTTAACCCGATCACCAATCCTACTGATGGGTGCAGTTCTTGTCTTCCTACCAGCCCTGGTTATCCTTTGAACAATACAATGCATGTCTTTAGTGAAGTGGGTGGATGCGGCAACGTGCAATTTACTTTGGAATGGTCACGCAATGGCGATATTGATGCCCATGCATTATTCCCTACCTTACCCACTCCAACTCATATCTATTTTCTTAATCGGACTTCAAATAATTTTGATCTGGATGTGGATGATACCGCAGGTAATGGTCCTGAAAATATCTATCAAATCAACTCTAACCTGCCAATGCCCGTGGGGCGCTCGTATTTTGCGGTCTACAATTATGCCATGCCCGCAATGCCAGGATTAACTTACTACTTACGTTTTCGCTGCATTGATAAATCAGTTACCCCATACATTCTAAATGAGGTGGTGCGAGAATTTACTGTACCCTCAGTCGTTAGTAAACTTGCCAATTATGTAGGTTATGCTGAATTTGGTGCGGATGGCTCATGTAGCATTAATTTACCATCCTCAACCGCAACGGCTATTGGAGATTTCCAGGGGAATAACGTGTTCTAGTTAAATATGAACATCACTAAGATAGATTTTTTGCGGTTTATCCGCAGGATTTCTGTATCCCGCGAAGTATTGCGGGATACAGGAAAACAGGAAACAAGTGGTATTTATGCAGCTTCTATCGGCAAATCATCATGCGTTGATAACACTTTTCGTTGCTTCATATTGTTTTTATCGGCTGCAGTACGTCGCAATTCTTCATCACTGAAATCATCCACTGCAATCACTGCCTGGCGAGCCTGTTCGGCTTCACGCATCTTGACCGCTTCTTCTGCGGTTAAAACACCAGCAGCCTCAGCTTCATCGATCTGCTCGAGTAAAGTCAATGAATTCAGTACTCCTTCTCTGACTGCCTTACTGATTTTTCGCTCGAAACTTTCAACGGCATAGATTTTATGAAACGCATCTTCCAAACGTCCAACAGGGCAATTGGCTAAGGGCTCTTTAAATACGATACGCGCCATGCGATCACGAGTCTCATTAGGCTCAGACATCAGTCTGGCAAGCTTATGACCGAGATGATCCGCAGGATAGTGCCTTTTGCTACCGAAAGGCATCAGTATTATCTTTAAAAGAATGCGTCCCCAACGAACCGGGAAATTGGTGATAACCCCTCGAAAGGCGCGCTCACACTCATGCAGTAAATGCTGGCAGCACCACTCGACCAAAGGCAGGTCAGCTGCTGGCTCTCCATCGTCGTGATAGCGTTTCAGTACTGCGGATGCGAGGTAAAGGTTACCTAAAACATCACCCAGACGTGCTGAAATTTTTTCCTTGCGTTTTAAAGCGCCTCCCAATATCCCCATACAAAAGTCTGCTGTAAACGCCAGATTGGCACTATAGCGGTTGATGAGCTGATAATAACGCTTCGCTTTACTCTGTGGAGCCTTTGTAAATCGTCCGTCAGTAAAAGCATAGACTATTGATTTAGCCAGATTAGCCATGACGAAGCCGGCATGTCCCCAGAAGGCATCATCAAAAGCCGTCAGATTATTTTCACGAACACTTTCGAGTTCCTTGAATACATAGGGATGGCAGCGAATAGCGCCTTGTCCGAAAATAATCAGATTACGGGTGAGAATATTAGCCCCTTCTACAGTAATACCAATCGGTGCATTCTGATAGCCTCTTCCCAGATAATTATTAGGCCCAAGGCATATTCCCTTACCGCCATGTATATCCATCGCATCTAAAGACACCTGACGGGCTCTTTCAGTGGTCTGGTATTTAAGAATTGCTCCGGCAACTGAGGGCTTGGCACCGTGATCAATTGCTGATGCAGCCATTGTTAGCCCTGCATCAATGATATAGGTATTGGCCATAATGCGCGCCAAAGGCTCTTCAATGCCTTCAAAGTTAGCGATTGCCTGATTAAATTGTTTTCTGACTCGGGAATATGCACCACTGGCCAAAGCTCCGGCCTGAGACCCACCCATTGCACTAGAGGGTAGTGAAATCGCTCTGCCAGCACTTAAGCATTCCATCAGCATGCGCCAGCCCGCACCTGCCATCGAAGCACCGCCGATGAGATAGTCTACGGGGATGAAAACATCCTTACCCTGAGTAGGACCATTAAGAAACGCAGTGTTCAATGGAAAATGCCTTCTACCCTTGATGACACCCGGTGTAGTCGAGGGTATTAACGCACAACTAATACCTACATCATGGCCTTTACCCAGCAGGTTCTCCGGATCAAATAATCGGAAGGCTAAACCAATTACCGTCGCGACCGGGCAAAGTGTAATATATCGCTTGTTCCAGTTCAGACGAATTCCTAAAACTTCTTTACCATTAACTATTTCCTTACAGACAATTCCCTTGTCCGGTATAGAAGCCGCATCAGACCCGGCGTTGGGGCCTGTCAGCGCAAAACAGGGTACTTCACGTCCATCCGCTAATCGAGGCAGATAGTAATCTTTCTGTTCTTTCGTACCATACTTCAAAAGTAATTCAGCAGGGCCTAATGAATTGGGCACAGAAATTGTTGTTGCAGCAGAAATGGAGCGCCCATAAACTCGCGCCAGAATAAAGGCCTGGGCAGTCGCGGAAAAATCGAGGCCGCCGTATTCCTTGGGAATAATCATCCCTAAAAAGCCTTTTTCCTTAATGAATTGCCAGACTTCAGGAGGCAGGTCGGTGCGATTATGGGTAATGTCCCAATCATCCAGCATGCGGCATAACTCATTCAGCGGGCCATTAATAAAAGCCTGTTCCGCATCAGACAATCGACTTACCGGTGCATTTAACAATTGCTTAAAGTCAGGTGCTCCGCTAAACAAATCACCTTCCCAGCTGACCGTTCCAGCTTCAAGCGCTTCACGCTCAGTGGCAGACATAGTGGGCATTGCTTTACTTACCACCTTAAATACACGGCTGGAGATTAATTGTCGTCTCAGAGGTTTG
This sequence comes from Legionella sp. 16cNR16C, assembly GCF_021297775.1. Taxonomy (NCBI): domain Bacteria; kingdom Pseudomonadati; phylum Pseudomonadota; class Gammaproteobacteria; order Legionellales; family Legionellaceae; genus Legionella; species Legionella sp. 16cNR16C. The sequence goes on along the minus strand of NZ_JAJTMX010000002.1, from coordinate 825,932 downwards.
ATAGCACCTGCCAGCAACATTAAAAATCCTAAGCCTAATAATGTGTGAGCAAACCACCCTAAGGAAGAATATTTCATAAAAAGTAAGGCAACAATCGCGTAACTGATTGTCCAGACTACAATTGACGCCTGTCGGCTCAGCAATTGATAAAATCCGTATATCAGGATTGCTGTTATAATTAGATTGAGCAACACATTCATCTCCTTTTAGCAATGTCAAGAATAAACAAAGACCCAGAGGGTGTTAACAGAACTGGTTCATGCGCGAAGGATCCATTGTTTGCCACAGAATCTGTAGGTGAATGGATTTCGCTTAGCAGGACACCAGTTGAATGAACAGTCTCGTGATCTTAAGTATATAGTGGGTTAATGGTTTTTTGCCAGAATTACGCATTTTGACTCTGTTTTTGTTTATCTCCCGTTTTTTTAAGGTCAAGTAGTTTGAAAATCTGCTCGGCAAGTAACTCTGGATTTTCCATTGGCAACATGTGAGTTCCCTTCATTTTCTGGCTCACAATACCATAGTGCTTGTTCATGTAACTCACGTCAGACTGGCTGACAATATCACTTTGATCCCCATAAATAAGGAAAGCCGGAATTTTTAATTTACCTTCATATTGATGAAATTGGTGTGGAATAGTCCGAAAAATGGAGTATTCAATGTCCCGATCAAATCGCAGTGAATAACCCTCTTCATCTTTGCAAAAGCCATATTCAATATAATCTTTCAGACAATCATCCCGAAAACTCGAAAAAAGCGCTCTGGTTTTAAGATAATCCCAGAGTTGTTGTTTATCAGGCCAATGCTGCCTCCTGCCCCGAGTTCGTCCGGCTGGCGTCACTTTATCAATCAGACCAATGGTTTTTGCCAGTTTTACCATTCTTGATTTAAACCGGTTTAACAAAGGAGAATCAATCATGACAACAGCAGAAAATAACTCCGGGTGCTCGATGGCAGCAATTAAGGATAATACACCGCCAAGCGAATGCCCTACTCCAATGACCGGGGGCCTGCAGTTTTCTTTGACGCTCTCTGCTATTTGATCAACCAGACAGTGCCAGTTTTCAGTTACTGGAAAACGAACATCATGCCCAATACGATCCACATAGCAGTAGTCGTACCGGGTTTCTAATGCAGTCAGGAGCTGATGATAACAAGGTGATGGGAAACCATTTCCATGTGCAAAATGGATTGTTTCCTTCACGAAAGCACCAGCTTTTTACTTTCATTACGTAATGAAATGACGGCAAAACTGAAATAAAAGGAAAGAACAAGAATAATAACCACGCCTAAGCCAGGAATGGGTAAATTCGCTGCCAGCATCAACAGTAAAATTGCGATTGACGGAGTTGCCCCGACCGCCAATAAACGACAGGATTGCGAGTAACTCAGATCCAGTTTATAAAACAATCGGGAAACCAGCTGTCCAATCATTCCAAACACCAGGAAAAACGTTAGAAACATCACGAAGAATATCAGAATGACTGTCGGATAAATGATAATCAATGACAGGTATTTTACTGTTTCAATCCCTGAAGAAGCTATCCATTTGCTCCCATCGAAAATTTCATTCATTTGTGGCGGAAATATTTGCACTATCGGTGTATCTGACTGCGGCTGTGCCTGATTCATAAAGAAAAACTGGGGCGATGGCGGCCAGAAGGATAATTGATTTTTAGAAATAAGCGTCGTGAGATAAGGATATTTTTCGCTGCGTCCGGTCACTGTTCCGCTTGTATCAATGACTGAAACAACCTGACCTGATTGATTTTTTATTTCATAGGGCATGGGTTTATCAAAACTGACAAGGCCATTTTGAATCGTGATAGGCGGCATTTTCTTAAGAGGTGTCAGCAACTGCTGATCAAAGAAAATATTGAAATCATTGGTGGTTCTCAGGGCAAATGGGGTTCCGAACACCAATATAGCAATAAATAAGTATACAATTCCCAATCCAAACCAGCGCTTGCCGACATCAACATACAATCGACTGCTGAAAAATGAGAGAACCAGAGCCTGCCAGTAGTTATAATGTGGCTTGTTAATATCCCGCAACGCTGTGTTGTTTTGACTCATGCCATCCTCCCATTCGTAATCCGGTTTTACTATCAAACAAATTTGCTTTGGCGATGTTTAATTCAATATCCAGATGATTATCACTAATTGGTTCATCTGCTGATGCTCTGATTGCAAATTGTGTTGTACCACACAAACTTTGTGCGTGAATCAGTTTATCAGCTCCCAAATCATCAATATACTCTATTTTCACCCGGATAGCTGGCCTTGCTGCGTCTCTATTAATGCGAAGATGCTCCGGGCGAATACCGATGATTACCTCATCGACAATAGCATTGGAACTATTTGGAACAGGCAGATCAAATCCAAGCCTGGACGATATTTTACCGCTGCCATTATCGAGTCGGGCAGGTATGAGGTTCATTGGATAATGACCGGTAAATCCTGCAACGAATAATGACTGGGGTTGCTGATAGAGCTCCTGAGGAGAACCTATCTGTTCAATTCTACCCTGATTTAACACGACTACTTTGGAAGCCATTGTCATTGCTTCGGTTTGATCATGGGTAACATAAATACTAGTGGTTGCAAGGTTTTGGTGAATCTTTCGTATTTCATAACGCATTTCATTGCGCAACTTTGTATCCAGATTGGATAAGGGTTCATCAAACAGAAAAACGGCGGGCGAGCGGACAATCGCGCGCCCCATCGCCACTCGCTGCCTTTGACCGCCTGACAATGCCTGCGGTTTGCGTTGCAGACAAGCGCTAATCTGCAACATTTCCGCGACATCGAGGACTCTTGTTTTAATTGAATCCGCAGTCATTCCCCTGATTTTCAGGCCATAGGCCATATTTTCAAAGCAGGTCATATGAGGATAGAGCGCATAATTCTGAAAAACCATCGCAATATCTCGTTTGGAAGGCGCTATATTATTGACACATTGTTCATCAAAAAAAATCTGCCCGGAACTTATCTCTTCAAGGCCTGCTACCAATCTTAATAAAGTTGACTTTCCACAGCCGGATGGGCCAATGATTGCGACAAACTCGCCCTGTTCGATATTTAAATTAACATCGCAAAGAATTTGCTGTTTGTCATAATCTTTACTTACATGCAGAAGTTTGACCGTAGTCATTAATGTGTTAATCCTTGCTCAAACCAGCGTTGTAAAACCACCACTATAATGCATGGAGGAAGCATCGCCAATAATGCAACTCCCATAATATAGTGCCATTGCGGGATCTGATCTGCTACCCCTGCCAGATAACGTATTCCCATAACAATGGTTGCAACACTGGAGTCACTGGTAATTACTAAAGGCCATAAATACTGGTTCCAGCCATAAACAAACAAAATGATAAACAAAGCAGCAATTTGCGTTTTTGCAAGAGGTAATAATATATCCCAGAAAAAGCGGACAGGCCCTGCTCCATCGAGTGTCGCTGCATCAATTAACTCATTGGGAACGGTCTTGAAGAACTGTCGGAAGAGGAAGGTCGCGGTTGCTGAAGCCATTAAGGGAAAAGTTAGACCGCTGTAATGATTTAGCCAGCCCATTGAAGCTACGATTTGAAAAGTGGGCACAATACGAACCTCTACCGGCAGCATCATAGTGGCAAATATCAGTCCAAAAATAAACGATTTACCCGGTAATTTAAAATAGACAAGCGCAAAGGCTGACAACAGGGCGAGAATGATTTTTCCACTGGCGATTGAAAAAGCCATCACAAAGCTGTTCAGTAACAAACGCCAGATGGGTTGACCGCCAGTTGAGGCCACGCCCTGCGTGAGCACCGTTTTTAAATTGCTTAACAACAGGCCTCCGGGAACCATTGGGACAGACTGCTGCATCATTGCACTTCCTTCATGGCTCGCTGCTACCAGAGCCAGATATAAAGGGCAAAACAAAAAAATAATAAATCCTGTGAGAAAAAAATGCGGGAGCAAACGATTTAATTTTATCATTTATAGTGCACCCTTTTTTCAAGAAAATAAAATTGCAAAAGAGTAAGAATGACGACCAAAAGCATCAATATAACAGACTGAGACGCTGAGCTCCCCGGATCCATACCCACAAATCCATCACGATAACTTTTATAAATCAAGGTACTCGTACTTGTGCCTGGGCCACCGCTGGTCAGAATATCAATGATTCCGAACGTTTCAAAAAAACCATAAATAAGATTCATGATCAACAGAAAAAAAGTAGTCGGAGATAGCAAGGGCCAGATAATCTGCCAGAATTGCTGCCAGGATGAAGCTCCGTCAATTACAGCGGCATCAATCAACGAGCGCGGCAGTGATTTGAGTGCCGCGAGAAAAAAAAGAAAATTATAACTGAACTGCTGCCAGCTGGCAGCAATAATAATAACAATAAGAGCCTGGCCTGGATGAGTGAGGTAATTAAAATGGATGCCAAAATGCTCCATTAAACCAGAAAACCAGCCCATACCTGGCTGGCACAAAAAGCGCCATAGAATAGCCGCTATCGCCGGAGCTACTGCATAAGGCCATAATAGTAATGTTTTGTAGATCCGCTGGCTTTTTTTCCGCTTGAAAACCAGATAAGCCAGCAGCAAACCAAAGCCCATCGTCGCTGCTGCAGTGGAAAAAGCAATAATAAGGGTAATCAGAATGGCGCGGGAAAACTCCGGATCCAGAAACAAATCGACAAAATTACTTAGACCGGCAAATTGCTGTTTAAGCCCAAAGGCATCACTAAAATAGACCGACTGAACTAACGCCATGAAGGCAGGCCAGATAAAAAAAATCAGGGTAATCAGTAACTGGGGAGCTATGAACAATAGCGCCAGTTTTTTGTGTGATGTAAACTTTGCCATCAGGCAACCATTTTATGTATAGAAACAAAATTATATACTGACCGCTTACCATATTAAAGACAGGGACAGAATTCAATGATTAATCCACCTCCTGATTTCATGCGCTGCATCCTTATTGATAAAAATCATCAGCTCACGATAGCTAAAGAAAAAATACCCGCAATCAATGACTATCAGATATTAGTTAAAGTAAAAGCAATCGCCTTGAACCGGGCTGATTTAATGCAGCGTCAGGGCAAATACCCGCCCCCGCCCGGTGAATCGGCAATCCCGGGACTGGAGGCAGCGGGTGAAGTGGTGGCAACAGGGCCTAAGGTTACTCGTTTTGAACCTGGCGATGCCGTTTATGGGCTGGTAGGCAGCGGCGCGTATGCTGAATACTGTCCCATTCATCAATCCCTTGCAGAAAAAATGCCTGCCGACTGGTCATTTGAATATGCTGCAGCCATTCCTGAAGCATTAACCACCGCCAACGCTACGCTTTTCGAGTTGGGAAATCTGTCGAGTCATGAAACCATGCTGGTTCATGCAGCCGGTAGCGGCATTACAACCATGGCCATTCAAATGGCAAGACTCACTCAGGTGAATCTGTTCACAACTGCCAGTAATTCGAGCAAAGCCGAGCAGGCAATTGCACTGGGAGCATCCCAGGTTATTAATTATCGGCATGACGATTTTGCAGAATTGATTGCTCCTGATTCACTGGATCTGGTTCTGGATTATATGGGGGGTGATTATTTCAATAAGCATCTCAAACTGTTGAAACCATCTGGACGCATGATTCAAATTGCTTCAATGCTGGGGCGAAATGTGGAACTTGACCTTGCAACTTTAATGAGAAAACGTTTAAAAATTCAGGGCTTTGTACTAAGGTCGCAATCCATTCCCAAGAAAATATACTTATGGCAGGCAGCACATACACGCTGGGGAGCTGCTTTGCAGAACGGCAAGCTCAAACCCGTCATTGATTCTGTCTTTCAATTCGCGGAAATAGAAAAAGCCCAGCAGCATATGCTTGATGGCAGGCATTTTGGCAAGATTGTTATCAGTCTGTGAACATCAGGCGTTCTTAAGCGTCCTCCTTAACAGCTGGGTATAAATAGGCTCATTACCAGCTAACTGGACAACGGTTGTTGAAGTCAGGCAACTGACCATCAAAGGCAATATCAGGGAATAATTCTGGGTCATTTCTACAACCAGAATAATTCCTGTCACTGGAGCCCGTACAGCAGCTGAAAAAAGTGCCCCCATCCCGGCCACAGCAAACATGCCGGGGTGAATGTCCAGTTCGGGAATTAACCACAGCAGCATGTTATAACACGCCAGGCCAGCCAGCGTACCCAGTGCCAGCATCGGCGCGAAAATACCTCCCGGCACTCCGGTGGTATAACTCATCAATGTGGTCACAAAGCGAAGTAAAATCCACAGCAACAACAAATACGCCGGCGGAGAAAGGGTTAAGGATTGTTCAATAATTTCATATCCTCCTCCGACAATCGGGGGATACATTACAGTAAAAATTCCAATCAGACAGGCAGTTATTGCAACATAAATAAATTTCTGAGGGGTACTCCATCGATCACTTAAGCTCAGACATTTCATCAAACAAATATTAAATATTAAACCTGCAAATCCCATGATTAATCCGAACAGAAAAAATAACCACAAAGAATGCAGACTTGGCTCAGTAAACACAGCCATTGGAATTGCCGGCGCCGTTCCCATAATCAATTGGCCGGTAATGGTAGCCATCACACAGCAGATAGCCACCATTTTGAAGTTGGTGAAATTGAAGTTAAATTCATTGCGCATCTCCTCAATCACGAACAGGACACCTGCTAAAGGGGCATTAAACGCAGTGGCAAGACCTGCAGCGGCTCCTGCTGAAATGAGCGTGTCACGACGGTTTCTATGTATCCTGAACCACTCTCCCAGCATCGCTCCGAGATTGCCGCCCATTTGAATAGTAGGTCCTTCACGACCGACCACCATCTTTGCGCTTATTGCTAAAACGCCGCCAATAAATTTGACAGGAAGCAAGCGCCGCCAATGAATAGGTCGTTTATGCAGCAAGGTGCCTTCAATTTCCTGCACCCCACTTCCTGCCCCTTCTGCTGCGATGAAGCGAACCAGTGCCCATGCGATAATCACCATCAGTACAGTGAAAAAAACGGTAATCATCAGTGTCATAAGCCATTGTCCCTGAGTGAATGACTTCACCCAGCTTATAAATTGGCTTACATGCGTAATGGCCATCTGAAATAAAGAACCTGCCAGGCCGGTCAATATCCCTAATAGAATCGAAATAGAGTAAACACTGACTACTTTATTCCACAGTCGTCCTTTCAATCTCATTAATTAAGTCCATTAAATTAGTGATTATTTTAAATCCCGCCTGATTCGCTAGCGATAAAATAGTCTCGGGATGAAACTGTACGGCATAAATCGGTTTGCTATGATGTTCAATCGCCATAATAACCCCATCCTCGGTTGCTGCCGTTATTTTAAGCTCTGCCGGGAAGCTCGGGCGTGAAGCATACAGTGAATGATAACGACCAGCTGTAAATGAATTGCCAAGTCCTTTAAACAAGGCTGATTCATTCTCAACTCTGATTTCCGATGCTTTTCCATGCATCGGGTAAGTCAGCGTTTCCAGTTTTCCCCCAAAATACTCCACCAGACCTTGCAATCCAAGACAAACGCCAAACAAAGGGATTCCCTGTTCAATGACTGTAGCAATGGTTTTATTCAATTCAAAATTAGCCGGACAACCAGGTCCTGGCGACAACACCACCAGGTCAAAGGATTCAGATTTTAAACATTCAAGCGCATGATCATAGCGCATGGTTTTAACCTCTGCACCCGTTTGGCGAAGATAATTCGCAAGCGTATGAACAAAGGAGTCCTGGTGATCAACTAATAATATTTTTTTACCTTCCCCAGGCATTTGCGACACACCCAGGCTTATTGCTTGTGAAGCCGGCTTTAACAAATCAACAAATGCAGAAGCCTTCAATCGGGTTTCCTGCTCTTCTGATACAGGATCGGAATCATATAATAAAGTCGCGCCCACTCTGATTTCAGCAATCCCTTTCTGAATTCGCATGGTTCTTAAAACGAGTCCTGTATTTAAATTGCCGTTAAAACCAAACCAGCCTACTGCACCCGCATACCAGCGTCTTGGCGATTTTTCGTGTTCCTCTATAAAGTTCATGGCCCATAATTTGGGGGCGCCGGTCACAGTAACTACCCACATGTGGGTAAGAAAGGCATCAACCGCATCAAAACCCTCTCGCAATATTCCTCTCACATGATCAACCGTGTGTATCAGCCGGGAGTACATTTCGATCTGCCTTCGACCAATGACCTGAACGCTGCCCGCCTCACAAATTCGCGATTTGTCATTGCGGTCCACATCGGTGCACATCGTTAACTCGGATGCTTCTTTTTCCGAGTCGAGAAGAAGCTGAATATTATGAGCGTCTTCTATGGCATCCCCTCCCCGCTTGATTGTGCCGGAAATAGGACAAGTCTCCACCATATCACCAGTCACACGCACATACATTTCAGGCGATGCCCCAACCAAATACTCTTCCTCACCCAGATTAATAAAAAAACCATAAGGGGAAGGATTCACGGTCCGCATTTTACGAAATAAATCAGAGGGCTTTTGTGGACAGTGAGCATAAAAAGTCTGACTGGGGACTACTTCAAACAGGTCCCCACAGGCAAATCGTTTTTTAGCGGTTTCAACAACGGCGGCATACTCTCCTTCCCTGTGGTCACAAAACACATCGGGCTGCTTTTCTGCGTGATACTCTGAAAACTGTCCGTCACGGGGTAATGATTGAGTGGACTCCCCTTGAAACTGAAAATCATATCGGCGGATAAAGGCATCTTCTTTTCGATGGTTGACGATATAAATTTCATCAGGGAAATAAAGAACCATTTCACGCTGGTTTTCGGCTCTTTTTTTATGTTGTTTTAAGCCCTCAAACTGAAAAATCAAATCGTAACCTAAAGCACCATATAATCCAAGATAAGGCTCCTCGGGCAACTTAAACAACTCTATCAGACAACGGATAATACTAAATACGGAGGGTTGCTGGCTTCTTTCTTCCTCAGTAAAAATTTTTTCAGATTTGTTTATTTCAAGATGCAGGACCTGTTTGGTAGTTTCTGTAACGGTAATTGATTCGGAACTGATTAAAGTAGTCTGCGCAATCCTTAATAATATCTCACCACGTCGATTAAGGGCTTGCAGTGAGGCGCTTTGTTGTTTAACTACCAATGCCATCGGTGGATTATAAAAGCCGATGTCCCAGCAAGTATAGCGTCCAGGATATTCAAAACTGGATGCGAATAAAGCGCCCCGTTGAGAATCCAGCTTATCAAGCAAGGGCTCAATCGCATTGTTATAAACAAGCGATTGTTGCTCAAACTCAATAAACACACCACCTTCTGTCTTTACTTGCTGTAGCATTTTGAGGACACCATTGATTAAATGATCCCCATTCTACTGTAAATTAATGACTCTGCAATATGACAAGTCTTCAATCAGACAGGTTAAACCAAATAAACTGCTATGCGCGTATGGATTCCGCAGATTAACAGAGATTATACGCCAATTACCAAAAAGTCCACTTCGATATTTCCGCGTGTTGCGTGCGAATAAGGACAAATTTTTTCATGCGCTTCTTTAACCAAAGCTTCCAGATCGTTCTGCGGCAGAGTTTTATCTTCGACCTGAATTTTAACCGCCAGTGCAAATCCTGTAGGCTCACGCTTGCCAATCGAAACACTGCAATTAATTATTGCCTTGGACGCATCTTTTTTGTTCGTCTTGGCAATGAAGTCCAATGCACCACCAAAACAGGCCGCATATCCAGCCGCGAATAAATGCTCCGGTGTTGCTGTATCAGACTTTCCCTGACCACCTAAATCTTTGGGAACTGACAGATTGACAGAAACCATACCGTCGTTTGTTTCACTATGGCCATTTCGTCCGCCTGTCGATGTGGCGGTAATAGTAAATAAGGGTTGAATTTTATCCACGTAATTCTCCTGAATGTGTGTGTTTAAAAGAGTGAACAGATAGATGTTAGCAAATATTTGTTTTATATCAAGGGACTATAGCTTCACGTTTAATCACTTTGACAACTATTTTAAATCCATGCAACAATCCGCGCCATTATTGCCAAAAACATTTCTACGACTTGTTTTAAGGGAATTGCAGCAGATTTTTAACCTGGTAAATGGAGGATGAGTGTGGGTAAATTTTTAAGAAAATTGAATGAACGTCTTCAGCTGGTTGACAAGGCAGATTTCAGGCGTGAGCAATATCAATCCTATATGACCGGTCCTGAATGGCGAAACGTTGAAATGGCCAGTGAATATGGCGAATACCTGGGACAAAATAAATCAATGTTTCATTTCCCCTACTTGCGGCAGATCGGGGGATTATGGAGAGTATTTTATAATTCATATCAGGCAGCACGACAATATAATAGTCGCTGGGAGATAATTTCTTCTGAATATATGGTAATGGACGTATTCGTCAGTGCTTTTACCACAATGGAGCTTTTGCCTAAAGCTCTTTTATCGCTTGTTACTTTTCCCTTCTTTAACAAGGAAAATCCTAGCGAAATGCAACAGCATTTGGCCTAGTTTTATAAGCAATACGCCAAAGATTTGCAGACCGTACCTTTCTACGATCATGAATATAAAAAAATCCGCGACGATTTAGCTGAAAAATATAAAGCTTGCCAAAACTGGACCTGGGGCGACTGGTTTAGTTGGAAAGTAGTTTCAGCAGAATTATTCGCAAGACGCATCATTTCCAAACCCTTGAGCTGGTGGTTTCATCAGGATAATAATTTGGTTCCAGCAACCACGGACTTGCTGGTTAAACTGAATGTTCCTGACGAAACTGACTTCGAGGCTGCAAAAAGTCAGCTTAGGAACAAAATAGAAAGTCTTTCTAAAGAGCATACGCTAGCAATTGTGGATGATCACGTATACGAAAGGGGTAAAATCAAAGAAAAACACGGACAATCATACACTTCAGTCTATGCCCGTATCAGTGCTCCGCGCTATGCTGCTTTTCAGCCAGCTGTTCAAGCGATGGCCCAAAACGGTATTCATACCCGATTATTGGCAGGACAGGAACAGGTACAGGTCAAGTGCATTATTGAGGCCGAGGACGGCGCAAAACTAAATGTACGGCAAAAAGCGGCCAATCAGGTCAAGCACGTAAACCCGCTCTATACCTACGGGGATCATATTGAGAGTACAAGAAGATTTTGTCTTTTTGATGTACCTGCAAGAGATCTGCATAAAACCCTTACTCGGCTCAGTAATCAAGAGGGTGTTGAAACTAAATTCATTCATAATTTTTAAGGAAAGATAAAATGCCCTTGAGTTTAAGTATTAGAAATTTTTTAGAAAAAATGCCGGGAATAGGACGTTTCAGTTCAGTTGCTGCAGGGATAATTGATCGAGCCTATTTAAACTGGCCTAAAAGCTACCTTGGACAATTCCTCAGCTATCTTAAAACCCGGACGGTTTATGTTGGCTTATTTTTACCACTATCTTTTTTAGATATGCTGACCTCAGGCGCACTGGGGCTGCGTTATGCACTGGGTTCTTTTTTCACCAGTGACGAGCGCCAGGAGCGACGTTTAATAGAACAACAAAAATACAGTACTTTATTTAGCCGGAATCTTTATGCCTTGCTAGCATCGGTTGTTGGATTATTTTCACCTAAGCTTGTAATTTTTTATTTTACTCCCGACCGTAAAGATAAAGGTATTACCTCCGGTGGTGGTCTTCATCATGCGCCCAATGTTGAGATAAAACAACCTGAAACTATTGAAGAAGCACAGGAAATTTTTCTACAAGCGCGTCGAAGTGGTACAAAAATGATGCCTGTAGGAGCCGGAAGAAGCCAGGGGAAACAATATTTCCCTGAAGATGTAAAAGGTGGTATCGCTCTTGATCTTTCAAAACTCAATGAAGTTGAAATTAATTCGAAAGAAAAAACTGCCATTGTCGGTGCAGGCGCGACCTGGGCAGATATCCAACTTGAAGCTAACAAGCACCGACTGGCTCTGCAAGTCATGCAGGCTTCCAATGTATTTTCAGTTGGCGGTTCTATTGGAACGAACATTCATGGTTGGGACCACACAAAAGGAACCGTTTCAAATACCATTCTTTCGATGGATATTATCAACGGCAAAGGGGAACGGATCACATTAACTCCAGAAGACCCATTATTTGATAAAATCCCGGGAAGTCTGGGACTTTTGGCAACTGTTGTCAGTGTTACAATTCAGCTTACTGACAACGACCTATTGCACGAACGTGGTGTTGACGTGTCTCTCAAAGACTATGTCTCCTATTTCAGAGAAACGGTGCAGAAAGATCCCAACATCAAAATGCATTTATTTCGCCTTTCATTAGATCCCGATAAGCTGCTAGGCTCAGGTGTCGCAGTAAATTATGTGAAAGAAGATACGGCAAAGCCAATCGTAGCACCTCATTTAAGAAAGGAATCAGCACGAGGAACCCGATTTAACCAAATTATGGTGAATCTGGCTCGCCGTTTTGACTTCATCCGCAAAACTTATTGGGAATCGGAAAAAACACGCTTATTGGATAATGATAGTGCGCCAATGACTCGTAACGAGATTATGCAGCCTCCCATTAATGCAATGTTTAATCCTGCAGTAAGCGAAAGTGAATGGCTGCAGGAATTTTTTGTTCCAGAAGAAAACTTAGAGGCTTTCACCTTGGCATTAGGCCAGTTGCTGATGGACAATGACGTTATTTTACTGAATGCTTCCATCCGCTTTGTTCTAAAACACGATGCAGCCCCACTTTCTTATGCTCACGACGGCGATCGTTTTGCATTAGTGCTTTGTTTTAATCAGTCTCTGAGCGATGAAGATAAAATTTCAGTACAAAAATGGTTAAGGGAGGCGCAGGCACTGGCAGTGAAACATGGCGGGAGCTATTATCTCCCCTATCAGCATGTTTCCTCGCCTGAAGATTTTGAAAAATCCTATCCTTATGCTTCGGAACTTATTGAGCTTAAAAAGGAATATGATCCTGATAATTTGTTTGTTAGTGGATTCTTCCAAAAATACCTTGCAACAAAAAGCCCGGCGGTAAATCATTTTAAAGCCGTCATGGCAAACAAGGAAACCCAGAAGCGCTTTTCAGGCTTTTTAAATAATGTACTTCAGCGAATAGACAGCGATAAGCTAATCGCCTTAATGGATGACATCTTGAAATATAAGGATACCCATGAAGAAATCTATGAGGAATTATGCCGCAGATTGCCTGAAGTCAAGCCAGGAGCACTCACTGATTTCAGACGAGTACTAAACTCCCTTTCCAGCATTAAAACAGACTTGGGAGCTCAAGCGCAATCCTTGTTACCAGATGACATGACAACTATTGATGGCCTTGTTGAAATCGGCTATCCCGGGCGTTTTGTATCTGGGTTTAAGCAAAATAATCGTACCATCAAGGGGCAAATTGTTGCCTTTTATAAGGAACCCTCAATTACTGATTATATACAGACTGGTTTTCCAAGACCCTATCATCGCTTTGAAAAACTGAGATACAAGCATCCAACTCTTGCAAATCTCAAGGATAATAGCGCGGATGTTATAACCTGTTATGTAGGTTTACATCATTTCCCCGAAAAGGAATTGGATAAGTTCCTGATTGAGATACGCAGGGTACTCCGCAAAGATGGGCGGTTTTTACTGGTCGATCATGATGTGATTGATGACGAATCAATGAGTATGGCTCATATGGCACACACTATTTTCAATGCGGTTACCGGTGTTCCATTGCAGAAAGAAATCAGGGAAATCAGAAACTTTCAGCCAATGACGTACTGGAAAGAGCGCCTGGCTAAATGCGGGCTGGGTTATGCTGTTGAAGGGCCCGATGTTCCATTGATTCGCAATGGAGATCCAAGCCGCAATCGAATGGTTAGCTTTAAAAAAGCGTCTCCCAAATTAGAGCTGGTCAATTCAGCGACTCAAGATATGGTACAAGAGCCAACGGAAACCATAACTCCAAAGCCTTCATTAGAGATAAACAATGGGAGTTCAGAAATAAAAGCAGGCCAGTGGCGATCGAATGCACGCCCCTCCTCTTTGAATTCAGGACTCCCATTATTTGCTGATACGAGAATCGGTTTGCCAGGAGAGCAGGAACAAGCCCCTCAGAACGTGCCCGTTTCCAATCCACTTTGAGCACTCTCCTCCCCGCCCAGGCGGGGATCCATCTCTGGGCTCGCCGTCTGCGCGCGGAAGGCGTTGTTGCATAAGTGAAGAAGGGCACACAAAAACCGTCTTTGCGAGTGTAGCGAAGCAATCCATCCTTACTTTGTTCAGGTTTCGATCTGGGTTGCTTCACTTCGTTCGCAAAGACGACAGGCTAGTTGCTTAGCTATATAGGCGTTGGAAAAGTCAAAAAATCAGAGCAATTAGAATGCCATCAGATCTTTTTCTTTCTCAGAAAGGACATGATCAACCTCAACGATGTACTTGTCAGTGATTTTTTGAATCAGCTCACCAGCTCTTCGCTCATCATCTTCAGAGATTTGCTTTTCTTTAACCAGCTCCTTCAATTGATTATTAGCATCACGGCGCACGTTACGGATAGCCACTTTAGCCTGTTCTCCTTCACCCCGTACTACTTTAATCAATTCTTTTCGTCGTTCTTCAGTCAAAGGCGGCATGGGAACGCGGATTGCTGATCCAGCAGTAGCTGGGTTTAACCCTAAATCAGAGGTCAGAATTGCCTTCTCGACTACAGCCACCATTGATTTTTCCCAGGGAGTGACTAATAAAGTTCTTGAGTCACTGGCGGAGACATTGGCGACCTGGTTTAAGGGAGTGAGATTGCCGTAATAATCTACCTGGATATGATCCAGCAGACTGGCATTTGCTCTTCCGGTTCTGATTTTTGTCAATTCATGCTGCAATGACTCAACGGATTTTTTCATTCGTTTTTCAGCATCATTTTTGACATCATTAATCATTATTGGCTCCTACAATAGTTCCTACGCGTTCACCTGATACAATTTTTTTCAAGGCGCCCGGTGCAAACAAGTCGAACACCTGAAGCGGCATTCCATGATCCATACAAAGACAGATAGCTGTTGAGTCCATCACTTTTAAGCCATCGCTGAGCACTTGTCTGTAGCTTAAATAATCGTAGCGAGTGGCTTTTGGATTTATCATTGGATCATCATTGTAAATCCCATCAACTTTGGTTGCTTTTAATACAATATCAGCACCCACTTCTATCGCCCGTAAGCAGGCAGCAGAATCAGTTGTAAAAAATGGATTACCGGTTCCCGCAGCAAAAATCACGACATGGCCATTACGTAAATGGGTAATCGCTTTACGCCGGTGATAGGGATCAACAACACCTAACATAGGAATAGCAGACATGATTCTTGCAGGCATGTCAATACGTTCCAGTGCATCTCTCATTGCCAAAGCATTCATTACCGTGGCAAGCATGCCCATATGATCTCCGGTTACCCGGCCCAAACCCGCTTCAGACAATGCTTTCCCGCGAAAGAGATTTCCGCCGCCAATTACCAGGCCAACTTCAACTCCCATACGGATCAGTTCAGCCACATCATTCGCGATCAGGTCCAGCACTGAGGGGTCAATGCCGAACTGGGCCTTCCCCATCAGTGCTTCACCGCTGCATTTTAATAAAATGCGCTTATATTTTAACTGTAAGTGATTATCGCTCATCATTAATCACGAACCTGTGCCATCACTTCTTCAACAAAGTTGTCTTCTTTTTTCTCAATGCCTTCCCCTACTTCAAAGCGAAGGAACGCAATGACTTCAGCGCCTTTTTCTTTCAGCAGCTGACCCACTTTTACATTAGGATCTTTAACGAAAGGCTGGCCATTCAAGCTGACTTCATCAATGAATTTATTAATACGGCCTTCGATCATTTTGTCGATAATTTCCTGTGGCTTACCGCTTTCTCTGGCCTGAGCAGTAAAGATTTCGCGCTCATTTTCAATTGCCTCAGCAGAAACCTGATCACGGTTAACAACCATCGGGCGACTGGCAGCAATATGCATTGCGATGTCTTTTGCCAGTGCTTCGTCACCATTTTTCAGGGCTACCAGAACACCAATTCTTGAGCCATGCAAATAAGATCCAATCACACCATCGCAGGACATTCTTTCCATACGACGAATCTTGATGTTTTCACCAATCTTCGCAACCAACTCCTGGCGAGCCTGTTCGACGGTGCTGCCAGTATCTTTTAATGTCTCACCAGCAAGTGCAGCAACATCGGCGACAGAACTTTCCAGAGCTGTTGCAGCCACTTTTTCTGCAAAGCGGGTAAAGTTCTCATCTCTGGCAACGAAGTCAGTCTCACTGTTGATTTCCAGCATGACTGCGCTACGTCCGTCAGCAGAACGCGCAATCACAATAACACCTTCAGCAGCAATACGATCGGCTTTTTTGTCGGCTTTGGCCTGGCCTGCTTTTCTCATTTCAGAGATGGCCAATTCAATGTCACCATTGGTCGCGACCAGAAACTTTTTGCACTCCATCATTCCGGCGCCAGTTCTTTCACGTAACTTCATAACCAATGCAGCACTTATACTCATTTCAATTCTCCACATAGTAAAAAAGGGGTGCGCTGCAGACAAGTCATAAATCGACGTGAAGGTACTTCATATCCGATTTATGCTTGGACAACGCGCCCCTTTAGCAAAGTTAATTATTCACCTGCTTTTTCAGCTTCCTCGGCAGACGATACTTCCACGAATTCACTGCTTGCTATTCCACCTGTTGTGTTACCGCTTTTTGCATCTGCAATAGCATCGGCAACCACACGGACATAAATATCCACTGCACGCATGGAGTCATCATTACCTGGAATGACATAATCAATATTGTCTGGGCTGTTGTTAGTATCAACCACACCAATGACAGGAATTTTTAATCGACGGGCTTCTTCAACAGCGATGTGTTCAAATCCGACATCGACAACGAAGAGAGCATCAGGCAATCCGCCCATATCCTCGATACCGCCTAATCCACGCTCCAGTTTTTCCAGTTCGCGGCTTAACATCAGTGCTTCTTTCTTAATCATAGTTTCAAAAGCACCTTTGTCACGTAATTCTTTCAATTCTTTGAGTCTGAAAATTGACTGACGGACAGTTTTGTAGTTTGTCAGCATGCCGCCCAACCAGCGATGGTCAACATAAGGCATACCACAACGCTTTGCATGTTCACGAATGCTTTCCTGAGCCGCTCTTTTTGTACCGACAAACAGGATTTTAGCTTTGTTAGAAGCCAGACGGCCAACATAGTTGGCGACATCATTCAACATGGGCAGTGTTTTTTCCAGATTGATGATATGAATTTTGTTTCTTGAACCAAAAATATACTCAGACATTTTCGGGTTCCAAAAACGGGTTCTATGCCCAAAATGAGCGCCCGCTTCCAATAGTTCACGCATACTAACGTTATTCATTGTTTCTCCAAGGGTTATGCCTCCACGCTTCCCATAAAGCACCCCACATGGGGACCCCGCCTTACGTGACGAAACGTGTGTGTCGTTAAAAGCGCGCTAGTTATATCATATTTAGGCGCTTGCAGCAATCGTAATGAGTGATTACAGTTCGTTTGCCTGTTAATTATGGATATCAGTTTAATTGAATAACAAGAATTATTTTCATTTAGAGTCTATACTGGAAATTGGATAAAAATTAAAACAACAAGGAGAACACCATGTTCAAGAAAGTATTGCTGCCAATATTGTTTATCTCTGCCTCATTGGCCGCACCTGTCTATGCAGACAGCACCACTGCAACTGATCAGCCCGCCAGCTCGCAAGCTGCCAGCACTGATAGCGGCAAACTGTGCTCTCATGCGCAAAGATGGCAGGAAATGGTTCAGACTTTGCAATTGACTCAGGATCAGCAAGATAAAATCAAGGCGATTAAAGACAATGCCAAAAGCGCAATGAAAGCGAATTGGACACAAATGAAAAGTATTCGCGAAGAGATGAAGGCATTGGTGATGTCGCCTACTCTGGACCAGGGCAAACTGGATTCACTGATTCAGCAAAAAACGACTTTGATTGGCAACATGATGAAAACCAAAATCACCATGAAAAATCAAATTTATAACTTGCTGAATGATCAGCAAAAGCAGCAATACCAGACATTGATGACCCAATGGGAAACCAAAAAAAGAGAATTCTTTAAACAAATGGGCTGCTAGGACTTTACTGACCTGTCTGTCGTCACCCTTTCCTCTATGAAGGCAAAGAGTGACGGCAAAACACGCCTAAATCCATGATGTAGAAATTGAATTCTTATGCTACTATTTCAGTGAATATTCCGCTCTAACCGTTTTATGGACCTCTTATGCCTGTAAGCATTAAAACACCTGAAGAGATACAAAAAATGCGCATCGCCGGGAAACTGGCCGCTGATGTGCTGACCATGATCGAACCCTATGTAAAAGAAGGGGTTACCACTGATGAATTAAACACAATTTGTCATGACTATATTGTCAACGAGCAGCAGGCTATTCCTGCTCCCTTGGGATATAACGGTTTTCCAAAATCGATTTGCACTTCGATTAATCATGTCGTTTGCCATGGTATCCCCGGAAAAAAAGCCCTGAAAAACGGCGACATTATTAACATTGATGTCACAGTTATCCAGGACGGCTATCACGGTGACACCAGTAAAATGTTTTTTGTCGGACAGCCTTCGGTGAAAGCCCGTCATGTAGTCCAGGTTGCTTATGAGTGCTTATTTATTGGCATTGAACTGGTCAGACCTGGTGTTCGCCTGGGCGATATTGGATACGCTATTCAGCAACATGCTGAAAAAAACCGTTGCTCGGTTGTGCGGGACTATTGCGGACATGGGATTGGCCGTGTGTTTCACGAGGACCCGCAGGTGCTGCATTACGGAACCCCTGATACCGGAGAAATATTACGAGCGGGCATGACATTCACCATTGAGCCCATGGTAAATATTGGTAAGCATCACACTCGTTTACTGCCGGACCAATGGACGGTTGTGACGAAAGATCACAGCCTGTCAGCTCAGTGGGAGCATACCCTGCTGGTCACCGATGACGGGGTAGAAATCCTGACGCTTCGTGATGAAGAACGCTAATCCGGTTCTTAAACAAACGTTAAAACAGTTCAGGGAAGAGCTGTGTAATGAATTTTATCAAAAAGCCAATATTGGTCATCTTACCCGAAAGCTGGTCAAATTCATTGATCAGAGCCTGATAGGCTTATTCTATAAGAACAAGCTTCATTTGAGTAATCAGTTTTGCCTGGTTGCACTTGGCAGCTATGGAAGACGAGAGTTACTATTGCATTCTGATATTGATCTCTTGTTATTGCATTCAGAAAAATTATCTAAAATTGAGATTCAACGCGCTCAATCCTTCATTCAGGAATGCTGGGATGCAGGACTGAATATCAGTCATCAGATTACGACAGTTGAAGCCTGTGCGCAACTCGCACAAAAAGATCTGACAGTTATCTCCAGCATACTCGACGTGCATTTACTTTGCGGTAAAAGCAGTCTGATGGAGGAATTACAATATAAAACCCATCCGCTGCACATGTGGCCTAGCGAAGATTACTTTCTGGCCAAAATGCAGGAGCAGCAGACACGTTATAAAAAATATGGCGAAACCGAATATAATCTCGAGCCGAATGTTAAACATGGTCCTGGAGCTCTTCGTGACTTGCAAATGCTCTTATGTATTGGAAAACGGCATTATGGTATTAAAAAATTGGCCGACGGCATTAGCTGTGGCTTCTTTACTGATAAGGAATATGAAGAATTAATCAACTGTCAGCATTTCCTCTGGCGCGTTCGCTTTGCCCTGCATGCCATAACCGGCAAACAGGAAGAACGGCTTCTTTTTGATCATCAGCTTAAGTTGGCCACCCTTTTCAATTTCACCGACAATTCTCACTCACTCGGAATTGAGCAGTTCATGAAGGCGTACTTCACCGTAATTAAGCGTAATCGTGAATTAAACGAAATGCTGTTTCAATGGTTTTCGGAAGCCATTGTGCATCATGAAAAGCAGCGGATTCAGCGCCTGGATAATTATTTTCAATTATCCAATAATTTTATTGAAATTCGTCATACCCGTGTTTTTATCCAGCATCCTCAGGCGCTAATCAGCCTTTTTCTGTGGATTGCCAAAAAACCGGATATCCTGGGGGTCAGGGCCAGCACCATAAGACTAATCCGCCAGCAGCTTTATCTGATGAACAGACGGTTTAAACTTACGAAAAGCGTCACTTCGGCTTTTATGGCGATTTTCAGGGAAGGAATGAATCCATTTGAAGCCCTGCAGCACATGAATCGCTATGGGGTACTGGGCCATTATCTCGATTGTTTTGCCGCAGTTACGGGGCAGATGCAGTATGATCTTTTTCATGTGTATACAGTCGATCAGCATACCCTCTACGTTATTCGCAATATTGTTCGGTTTCTCAATCCATTTTATTCGCAAAAATTTCCGCTGGCCGCCTCGGTAATGTCTTCCATTAAGAAAAAGGAAATCATTTATTTAGCTGCCTTTTTTCATGACATCGCCAAAGGCCGCGGAGGCGATCATTCCGATTTGGGAGCACTTGAAGCAAATCAGTTTGCCATCAACCACAATCTGGATGACGATGATCGGGAGCTGCTGATATGGCTTGTACAAAATCACTTGCTGATGTCGCAAACGGCTCAACGCCAGGATATCTATGATCCCAAGACCATCCAGGATTTTAGCAGCAAACTTCCAAGCCTCCATTACCTCGACTATTTATATCTTTTAACTGTGGCGGATATCTGTGGAACGAATCCTTCTTTATGGAACAGCTGGAAGGATACTCTGCTAAAAGAGTTATATAAAGCCAGTAAACAGGCATTACTGGAAACCAGCGCTTTTGCCAATGAATCTGCTTTAATTGAATCGCGCAAACAACAGGCTTTGGAAATTCTTATTGCTGATAAAATTCTTCCTGCCCGCGCTCAAAGAATATGGGAAAATTTTCAGGGTATTTATTTTTTGCATGAATCCCCCAAAATAATTGCCAAGCACACTAAAGCAATCCTTGATTGTAAGGAGTATCCACTGGTCATGATCCTTCCACATCACAGTGAGGGGGGAACAGAGGTGTTCATTTATATGCCTCACCACGACGAGCGCTTTACAATTACCACCACGGTGTTAAGCAATCATCATACAACCATACAGGAAGCAACGATTCTGAGCTGTAAGAATGAATTTGATTTGGATACCTATATTATCCTTGATGAACAACATCAGGCACTTTTTGATAAGGAAAAAACTGATCTCATCCAGCAGGCATTAGTTGAACAATTGGCAAAAGCCAACGAAATTCCGTCGATTTCCAAACGCAGAATTACGCGCACTATGGCTCATTTCAAGTTGCCTCCACAGATAAGCTTTAGTGAAGAAAATCATCTTACACATACCCGATTGTTTTTGATAGCCACCGACCGGCCAGGCTTACTCGCTCATGTAAGCCGTATTTTCACCCGCCTGGGCATACTATTGCACGGTGCAAAAATTGCCACCGCAGGCGAGCGAGTTGAGGATACCTTCTATGTCTCAAGTCACAGCAGTAATCATTTGACGCTTCGAGAAAAAGAGCGCTTGAAGGAACTGCTGATGAAAGAGTTAGCTTAATCATATTAACGCATTGAACAATCATCTGAAGAACGGGGCTGTTTCCTTGAGTCTGGCTGTTCCAGGGCAGCTCGCGCTGAGGTGCTGAACAGGTGATTTCGATTAAGCGTCAGCATACCCTCAGAGGACGGACTTGAAGAAGATGTGCTTGAAGAAGACATGTTAGATAAAGTGAATGACGAAGAGGTGCTGGTGGAGGTCAAGGGGCTTAGCACTCGCAGCAAACTCTCATGCTGTGCTTTAAGATTATTCAGATTTTCCATCACTTGCTTAAGGCTGCTTCTGATTTTTTTATTCTCACGTTTTAACTCATCCATTTCTTTATCAAGTTTTCTTTTTTCTGCAGGTTTGGGAGCGAATAATTTTGAGTATTCCTCTCCTAAAGAGTCTTTGAAGCCCTGAAGAATAGACCAGGTAGAAGTGGGTGCCAATCCCGCCTCATTTAGCGTGGGAAGTGCATGGGATGATGACTCCGATTCTGGTAAAAGCGATGGTTTACATTTTTCCAGCATACTCTTGAAATACACAACTCTCCAGCGCTGGCTTACCAAACGCTTAATCTGGTAGTATTTTTCGTTCTTATCATTAAAATAGGAATCCTTCACCTCACCTTTCTTCAGTGACTCTTTAAGTTCATAGGAAATGCCTTTCTCAGCTTCTATAAATTGATTAACGAGAATTATAGCGATTCGCTCATTGACCATTTCTCCAGGCTTAACCTGCGTATTTGCATGGGCCAATAAAGTTTTTGCGTCATCTTCCGTATATTTCTTTTTCAAAGCTGCAAAAAATTTACCCATTTTATCTGAAAGATCTTTTTTAATATAAATATCTAATGTTTCAACTGGCTCTGATGTGAAGGGCATATATAACATCCTATGGTGAATAATTTTGCATAATGTGGCAAAATATACCACAGATGTAGTTATTTTGATCGTTTATTCAAAAAATTTATGTTTCGCCTTTTTATACCAATCGATGGAATCGCTTCTGATTAAGCGCATTCTTAGTTTGAGCTGGTTAATTGATTTAGACAGTTTAACTGTCATAATAGTTCGAATCCATAAGCATCACTTAGCTTGTCACAAGGATAATATGAATCATCAGGGATTGAGTAAATGGCAATTGACTGCCATCATTATTGGAAATGTACTAGAGTGGTATGATTTTGTAGTTTTCTCTTTTATGCTGGTTTTTATATCCAGGCTATTTTTTCCTTCTCAGGATCCGCTAAGCTCCCTTCTCTCCACTACCGCGACATTTGGCATCAGCTTTTGCCTGCGCCCGCTGGGAGGCGTTATTTTTGGATTATTTGCTGATCGCTACGGCTCGAAATCAGCGATGCTGGTGATTATCGGTTTAATGGCTTTCGCGACATTTCTAATCGTCTGTACCCCCACTTATCGAGATATTGGTATTTACGCTACTTATATCTTAATTATTGCCCGTATGCTGCAAGGTCTGGCAACCAGTGGCGAGTTTGGAACAGCAATCAATCTTCTTATCCGGATGGCTCCAGAAAAAGAGCGTTACTTTTATTCCTCCTGGCAGATGTTTGGTCAACTGCTGGCGCTGGCCATGGGAACAGTTGTCGGCTTATTGATGACTGTATATTTCACAACAGAAACTATCGAAAACTGGGCCTGGCGTTTACCCTTTTTGCTTGGCTTACTGATTATGCCGGTTGGAATATTATTAAGAAAAACGTTCAAGCATTCTGCGAGCTCCCTTATCGAAAAGAATGCTTTAAATCCAAAATTTTATGATCTGGCTCCTTTCAATGTCATCTGCGGAATGGGCTTGGTTGCCGGAGCGTCAGTTCCTCTTTATCTGATTATTAATTACATGCCCACTTATGCCCATTTATATCTGCATTTTTCTCTGAATGAAGCTTATTTCTGTTGTTTCATCGGACTATGCGCAGGTTTAATCAGTGTCTTTTTTGGAGGTAAGCTGGCTGATCGCATCGACCCTGTGAAACTGGCGATCTTATCCTTGTCAGGTCAATTGATACTGGCATTTCCTCTTTATAGTTATCTGATGCTTATTCATCAGACCGCATTATTTGCGCTGATTCAAATCATCATGACTGCTCTGATGGGATTTTACCTGGCGAGTTTTGCACCAATGATTGCTGATTTATTTCCTGAATTTATACAAACAACGGGGATTTCCGTCAGCTACAACTTCAGCGTAATGCTCTTTGGAGGCTTCGCCCCTTTTATTGTTACCTGGCTGATTCAAAGCACCGGCAGCCCGCTTGCCATGCTTGCTTATTTAATGACTGGTCTATCATTAGCTCTCATTGTTTGTTTATCAAAAGTAATGATTAAATCTCAAATGCTGGCTTCAAGCGCTTCAGGCTAAATCCTTGGGCGCATATTTCTTACATTTCCTAATTTTTCAGTAACTCCTTAGGTACGTCATCCTGAGCGTAGCGAAGGATCTCAAACTGCTTAGAGCTGAGCCAGATTCAGGAGATCCTTCACTACGTTCAGGATGACGTTGAGACGATTTTATTGAATTAAAATCAAACTCATCCACACCTGGAGAGTTACATTTTTCAAATAATTTTTTAATCAGTTTGCCCTTTTTATCATCTCATGGTAAAAACTCTTTTTTCGATTTATCTATTCATTTATGCGCCCTTTTTTTTTTCGTAAATCCGCAAACATCATTCTTTTGATGGGAGGACCTGCAACTGGAAAAACCACTGTGGCAAAACACTTTCCGGAGTTTCCTCATATTTCGACTGGCGATCTGTTCAGAAGGCACTTACAGAATGATCATGCCAAGGGAGTGGAGTTAAAATGTCTTATGAACAAGGGCGGATTACTTCCCGATCAGATAGTATTTAAAGCACTTTTAGCACAGCCCTGTCTTTGGAAAAGCAATACAGTATTCCTCGATGGATTCCCGAGAAATCCCGGACAATTGGACTATTTCCTTAAATACTTTGGACAGCCCACCGCCCTGATTTATTTAAATGCCAAAGAAAGTACCATGGTAAAAAATCTGATGGAGCGCGGACGTCCTGATGATAATAAAGAGGCGATACAGGAAAGAATTGATTATTTTAAATCCACAACGCAACCCATGATTAACTCTTTGTTAAAGACGCGAATTAATTCCCTGATATTAGATGGAGATGCAGATCCTTTCGACTTAGTCCTGGAAAACATGAGAACATTTTTGATACAAAAAAGCTTCATCCCGAGAGACTTGAGCCTCAATTCGCTGTAGACAGTTTCTCGATTTAAGGGAGAGTCGACTGTTTTCGTTTTCCTTTAAAGAACTGGCTGAGCAAGTCCGAGCATTCCTGCTGTAAAATGCCTTCATCTATCTTTAAATGATGATTTAGAAAGTCCAAAGCTGGAATATTAAGCAGAGTTCCGGCAGCTCCGGCTTTGAAGTCACGGCTGGCAAAAACCAGCCTGTCAATACGCGCATGAACAGCGGCCGCTGCGCACATACAACAGGGTTCGAGAGTGACATACAGTGTAGTATGATTCAAACGGTAGTTTTTCATTATCCGGGCAGCCTGACGCAGAACAACAATCTCCGCGTGTGCACAGGGATCATTATCAGCGATTACTCGATTATGACCCGATGCCAGGAGCTGGCCTTCTGCCGATACCAGAACGGCTCCCACAGGCACCTCACCCGTAGTCTGGGCAAGCCTGGCCTGTTCATAGGCTTGCCACATCCAGTAACGGTCTTTATTCCCACTCAATGGTGGCTGGCGGTTTGCCGGAGATGTCATAAGTTACTCTTGAAACCCCTGCTACTTCATTGATAATACGGTTGGAAACCTTGGCAAGAAACTCCCAGGGTAAATGCGCCCAATGTGCAGTCATAAAATCAATGGTTTCCACCGCTCTCAAACAAATTACAAAATCATAACGGCGCCCATCCCCCATCACTCCTACACTTTTGACGGGTAAAAAGACAGCAAAAGCCTGGCTGACTTTGTGATACAGATTTTCGCGATGCAATTCCTCTATAAAAATAGCATCCGCTTGTCGCAAGATGTCTGCATATTCTTTTTTTATAGCACCTAATATCCGCACACCAAGCCCAGGGCCGGGAAAGGGATGACGGAAAACCATATCATGAGGCAGTCCTAATTCAAGGCCAACTTTACGTACTTCATCTTTAAAAAGCTCACGAATGGGCTCAATAAGCCTGAGATTCAGAGTTTCAGGAAGTCCACCCACATTATGATGTGATTTGATAACAACAGAAGCCCCTTTGGTTGCAGCTGATTCAATGACATCAGGATAAATAGTACCCTGTGCAAGCCATTTCACACCTGGAATGCGGCTTGCCTCGTCATCAAATACTTCAATAAACGTACGGCCAATAATTTTTCGTTTTTTCTCAGGACAATCAACCCCTTCCAACGCCTGTAAAAACCGCTCTTCCGCATTGACAGCGATAACTCGAATGCCCATGTGTCTGGCAAACATAGCCATCACCTGCTCGGACTCGTTTAAGCGCAGCAATCCCGTATCGACAAACACACACGTCAGCTGATCACCAATCGCTTTGTGGAGTAAAGCAGCGACAACTGAAGAATCCACTCCGCCAGAAAGGCCAAGCAATACCTCATCATTGCCCACTTTTTCGCGAATCACATCAATTGATCGCTCTATAATATTACCAGGAGTCCAATCCGAACTGGCCTGACAAATTTCCAGTACAAAACGTTTTAAAATTCTTAAGCCCTGCAACGTATGGGTGACTTCCGGATGAAATTGCAGCCCATACCAATGCCTGGATTCGTCAGCCATACCGGCAATTGGCGCATTGCTGGTTTCACAGATCACTTCAAACCCGGGAGGAAGACGGCTCACCTTATCTCCATGACTCATCCAGACATCCAGTAAGGCATCACCATTCTCTGTCGTTCTGTCCTCAATATTACTGAGCAGTTGGCTATGGCCATGCAAACGTAATTCAGCATAGCCATATTCACGTAGTGAAGAGGATTGAACCTCTCCCCCCAGTTGAGCTGCCATCGTTTGCATTCCATAGCAAATGCCCAATAAAGGCAGATTACAATCATAAACCCAGGAAGGCGCAGAAGGCGTTTCTACTTCAGTAACGGTAGACGGTCCACCGGAAAGAATCAGGCCACAGGGAGATAATTTCAAAAACTCATCCTGCGACAAATCATAGGGGTGAATTTCACAATACACGCCTATCTCGCGGACTCGGCGGGCGATAAGCTGGGTGTACTGTGAACCAAAATCGAGAATGAGAATAGGTTGTCGTTTAATAGAACTCATTTTTTAATTATCCACCTGGTAGTTAGGTGCTTGTTTAGTTATGCTCACATTATGCACATGAGACTCCCGCATACCCGCGTTAGTCACTTCAATAAATCGGGCATTCTCATGCAAGCTTTGAATTGTCTGACATCCGGTATACCCCATGCAGGAACGTAAACCACCCATCATCTGTTGAATAATCGTTTGCACTGGCCCTTTATAGGGAACACGGCCTTCAATACCTTCAGGGACCAGTTTCTCAGCGCCCTGACTCGCATCCTGAAAATATCTGTCACTTGAGCCCTGTGCCTGAGACATTGCACCGATTGACCCCATGCCGCGATAACTTTTATAAGTTCTGCCCTGATACAGTTCAATTTCGCCAGGAGATTCTTCGGTACCTGCAAACATTCCGCCCAGCATTACTGTATCAGCTCCGGCAGCCAGTGCCTTGCAAATGTCGCCAGAGAAGCGTATTCCCCCATCGGCAATGACCGGTACCGCGCCTTTGACTCCTTCTACCACATTGGCAATAGCGGTGATCTGCGGCACACCAACACCTGTCACAATACGGGTTGTGCAAATCGACCCTGGGCCAATACCTACCTTGACCGCATCCGCTCCTGCTTCAACCAAATCCCGGCCGGCATCAGCGGTTGCTATATTGCCGCCAATGACCTGAATAGAAGGAAAATTCTTTTTAATCCATCGAACTCGATTTAAAACACCTTCTGAGTGTCCGTGCGCCGTATCTACAATCACTACGTCAACGCCTGCGTCGATTAAGGCTTCAATACGTTCATCAGTGCCTTCTCCAACACCAACGGCTGCACCCACTCGCAACTGCTCGGAACTGTCTTTACAAGCGAAGGGGTTTTCTTTTGCTTTTTGGATATCTTTGACGGTAATCAATCCACGTAACTGGAATGCGTTGTTCACAACCAGGAGTTTTTCCAGACGATGTCGATGCAGCAGACTTCTGATTTCTTCACGGCTTGCGCCTTCTCTTACCGTTACTAATCGCTCTTTGGGAGTCATAACGGCAGAAACCGGTAAAGACAGATTCGTTTCAAAACGAATATCCCTGCTAGTGACAATACCTATCAACTGGTCGTTCTCAACTACTGGCACACCTGAAAAATTATGCCGGGCCATCACTTCCAGAAGCTCATGAACGGTGACGTTGGGAGTCACAGAGACAGGATCTTTCACCATCCCGCTTTCAAACTTTTTAACTTTCCTGACTTGCTCGGCCTGAGCCTGAATTGTCATATTTTTATGGATAATTCCAATGCCGCCCTCCTGTGCCATAGCAATTGCCAGACGGGCCTCGGTAACAGTATCCATTGCAGCAGAAATCAATGGGATATTGAGCTGGATATCACGAGTTAGTTGGGTTTTGAGCAGGACTTCTTTAGGCAATACAGTGGAGTGAGCGGGAACAAGGAGCACATCATCAAAGGTGAGTGCTTTTTGTAAAACTAAAAGCGCCATGTTAACTCCTAGGTGAGTTTAACCGTATATTATATCATAACTTTAGGATAATTTACAGGTTATACGAGCAGTTTATAAATTTTTTATTGACTTTATCTATTTTTTTCTCATAAAAATCAGAGTTTGACCAGAAGCGAGGATAGGAGAAGGACTTCTCTTGGATCGCTATGAAGAGCCGCCCCTCTTCCCTTAGGCCTAATGAGCGTGACAACCGAACTTAATTTGGGCCTGATAAAACTTTCGTTTCTGGCCTTCGATAACATCACCTGTGCTGATTACTTCATACCAGGCAAGAGTACCGTAAGATTTGGACGCCTGCAGAATTGCATTATTAATTGCGTCATCTACTCCATCGATTGATGTACCGGTTAACTCCATAATTTGATAGGCTGCATTTTTCATTTATTCCTCCCTGAATAAATACCATAAATATCAATGAATTTAGTGTATACGAAGATTGGCAGAATGCAAAAATTCTTCTCATTAACTAATAATACAAAGATCATGATTTTCTTCTGGCAAAACACTGAAATGCTCATAATCACTGATAAAATGATACAGATTATTGGTTACAGACAAAAAAGGCGAAGAGCCAATAATGCGGCGATACAATTCCTCTGTGTCAGTAGATTTATTCCCGTGCTCCTTCAACACTTTTTCAGCGTACTCTTTGTTTATTTCTCCCCAAAGTTTGAAGATTTGCTCCTGATGTTCAAGTTTGAATCCAGTCTGAAAAAAAGGATTACTGTCTACCCGGCAATTATGGAAAAGATTGCCTACCAGAAACAATAGAAACACTCTGGTCTCCAGATAATGAAGCGGTTCAGCTCCGCAAACTGAAGGAACCAGTAATTTCATTATTAAAAAAACAGGATCAAAATTTTTAGCCACAAAATAGCTATTCCAGCTGGTATAAAGATCCTGCCATAGTTTATCGATTAAAAACTCACACACCAGTTTCGGGCGGGGATTTAATTTTAACTGTGGCAATAAAGGATGACTAAAATCACGGCCGATTTCCTCTCCCTGAGGTAAAACCATCTTTCTTGCCACATAACGATTGCTATAGTCCTGATGTTCCATGTCGGCAATTAACCCGCAGCCGCTGCAGGCATTCGCATAAGCGCCCTGATGAGCATCCTCTGCTGTCGCCTCAAGGATATTGAGCGCTACATTTTTAACCGACTCATAATATTCATGATCAAATTTTTTCGGAATTATTTTTTTGTTCCACAAGGACAAGCCGTATTTTTTAATAAATTTTTTGGCTTCATTTTTTACAAACTCTGAATCTTTATTGCCGTCAAGCTGGCGCAGAAAAGCACCCGCCGTCTGAGCGGGATCCACGGAAATAACCTTGATAGTCTTAAATGCTGAAGCATCCTTTCTTTTATTAAAAAATAAATAACCCAAGGGACTTCCAGGCATTGGTGTATGTCTTTGGCGCAGAATGAACTTATACACGTCTTCGTTAAAACTGCGACTGTTAGCCATTGTGGCTGCTAACGCTTCAAAAAGACACAAAAGATTAATTTGCAGTCTGATGACGGGTACTATTTTTTCAAACTCCTGCTCTGAAATCAGTTTATCTTTCTCAATTTGTTCCAGTAAATTTGCAAAAGGTTCTATATCAAGAATAATAGCAATCAGTTTATGAACCAAGGCACTGACATCAATTGCTTCTGTCTTGATGAGTGTAAGAAATGTGGAAATATTCTCATCCTCTGGCTTAAATTGATCCATTCCAAGATGTGTGAGGATCACGGAAATAATCTCTGGATTGGTTTTTAAATCAATTTTTGCAAGTATACGATGTAATAGCTGCTGAGCACGTTTTTCCGGCATTAGAAACTCCCTGTTGTCTAATGGTATGGAAATTTAATGTGACAGCATTAATGATGAGTTGTCAATTGTTTATGAAACAGCGGGTAGCTGCGGGTAACTTGCAGCTAGCTGCCCGTTTTGGAAATCGCTTTGCTTATTGCTTTCTGGATCATGATTGCATCCCTGGATTTTGGCGGAACAAGGGCAAGCAATCTCTGCCAGTATGCAATCGCGGAGCTGTAATCCTGGTTCAGATAAGCATCCATAGCCAGCATAGACAGAGCATCAGGCTGCTCTGGATTTATTTTTAACAATTTCAGGCAAAGCGTTTTGACTGCATCGTTAAATTTCCCATCATTCAATTGAAGCTGGCTTTGAGCATAATTCACGATGGTTTTTTCATCGTTCGGCTGCAATTGATAGGCCTTCTGGAATGCCTTATTTGCCTCGGCCCATTGACTCTGGCTCGCATAAAGCCTTCCCAAAAGATACCAGCCACGGGCACTAGCCGGGCTATCATCCAGACGAGCCTTTAGTTTCTCTATTAATTCATCCGTATTTTTAATGGTTGATAAGACCTGTTTAATCTGTTGCTGATTTCGTTCTTTGCTGACAAACTCCTGCCACTCAAACCACCCACCCCATTGCCAATAGGCCAGACTAACCAGGATAATAATTAAGGGGCTGATTAAACCAATCGTTTTTTTGAATGGTCTTAAAGAACCGGCAATCACTAAAAGCGCCAGAAGCAATATCAGGCCAAGATAAGAAACTAACCACCATTCACTCATTTACAGTTTGCCTCAGACAAGTACGCCAAAATATTAAAAATCCAATCAGGAGAAAAAATGCCGGACCAAACCATAAGACCATCGTAATCGATTTCACTGGCGGATTAAATAATATGAAATCACCATAGCGATCTGTCAGAAAATTAATAATTTCACTATCGCTTTTTCCGTCTTTCACCATCACATATACTTGCTGGCGTAAATCTTTTGCTAAATCAGCGTGTGAATCTGCCAGATCCTGATTTTGACAGACCAGACAACGCAACTCCTTCAATAAATGATTAAATTGCGCTTCCTGTCTTTCTGTATCCAATGGATACATGGAATTTGCATACACCACATTAACCATGAAAATAGCCAGAATGGCCGCCAGAACGGCTTTCATCATGCTTTTTTCTCCAACTCTCTGATGCGGGGTAAAAATTCGCTTGTCCAGCTTTGTTCGTCAAGGATGCCCACATGTCTGAAGCGAATAATGCCCTGTTGGTCAATCAAAAATGTTTCAGGCGCACCATAAACACCCAGATCCATGGCCAGCTTACCCTTTATATCCTCTCCCACAGCAACGTAGGGGTTTCCCCATTCTTTTAGCCATTTACGAGCATCTTCGGGATTATCTTTATAGTTAACGCCATAAATCTTCACACCCTGTTCTGCGAGGTGCATCAGAAAAAACTGCTCCATTGTGCAGGCTTCACACCAGCTCGCCCAGACATTTAACAGAACAATCTGCCCCTTAAATAACTCAGGCGCAAATGCCGGCGCTTCTTGCTGGAGCGCTGGTAAACTGAAGGAGCCCAATGATTGCCCGAGGCGGGCAGAGGGAAGTTTTTGCGGGTCAAGCGAGAGGCCTTTCCATAAAAAAGCAGCAAGTACAACAAATAACAAGAATGGAATGCCGCGAATAAATACTTTTCTCATATTGAAATCTCAGGGTTAAGGTGAACCGCCTGCTTTTTTCTCGCCTGAAAATATCGTCTGTCGGACAAGGCTAAAATACCCCCTGCCAATATAAGAAATCCCCCACCCCAAATCCAGCGTATAAAGGGCTTAAAATAGAGCCGAACGGACCAGGCCGTATCATCGAGAGGCTCTCCCAGGGCCACATAAATATCACGAAAGACACTTACGTCGATGGCAGATTCTGTCATTGCCATTTTTCCCACATTGTAAATACGTTTTTCCGGGTAAATCGTTTTTGTTTCTTTTTCTGAACTAATTCTGAACTCTGCCTGTGCTCCGTGATAATTCGGCCCGCTTAAGGACGACTCCCGTACAAATTGAATCACATAACCTGCCAGTGAGGCTTTGCTTCCTGGCGCCATGCGCACATCATCCTGAATACCGTAAGCTGTTGAAACAGCAATACCAATCACAGTACCAGCTACGCCCAGGTGAGCGAAAATCATTCCCCAGAACGCCTGAGTGATGGCCTGAATACCCCGCTGTCTTATTCTTAAAATAATTAGGAATATGGTGCTTAAAATAATCCAAAAAGCCAGGCATAATCCCAGCAAGCAATAGCCATTAATTTCTGGAGCGAGGAATAAAAGCAGGATAAAAGGAAACAGCAGGCTGCATATAATCACCGGTAACAGTTTTTTAGATGTGCTTCGCACCGCATCCTGATGCCAGCGCAAATGAATACCTAGTCCCATAACAATTAACAGAGGAATCATCAGAGGAACAAATACGGCATTAAAGTAAGGCGCACCCACAGAGAGCTTACCTAAACCGAGACCATCAACTAATAAGGGATAAACAGTACCCATAAGTACTGTCAGCATGGCGACAGCTAAAAATACATTATTAAGTAATAAAGCACTCTCTCGCGAAAAAATACTGGGACTTCCCTGCTTCTGGAGATATTTAGCGCGCAGAGAAAAAATAAGCAGGGAGCCGCCAATAACCACTAATAAAAAGCCAAGAATAAATAATCCTCTTTGCGGATCAACAGCGAAGGCATGAACTGAAGTCAAAACGCCGGAGCGAACTAAAAAAGTACCGATAAGACTCAAAGAAAAGGCGGTAATCGCTAACAGCAAGGTCCAGGCAATAAACTGTTTTCGCTGCTCACTGACTGCCAGAGAGTGCAATAGTGCAGTACCGACCAGCCATGGCATAAACGATGCATTTTCCACCGGATCCCAAAACCACCAGCCACCCCAGCCTAATTCCCTATAGGCCCACCAGCTTCCCAGTGTGATACCTGCGGTTAAGCAGCACCATGCAGCGAGAGTCCAGGGGCGTGTCCATTTTGCCCATATTGACTCAAACTCCCCTGCCCACAAGGCGGCGATAGCAAATGCAAAAGCCACCGAGAACCCAACATAACCCATATATAACATTGGCGGGTGGAAGAGAAATCCTGGATCCTGCAATAGAGGATTCAGATCTCGGCCTTCCGTATCAAGCAACTGAAACTGACGCAGGAAAGGATTGGAGGTAAGCAACAGAAAGAGTAAAAAACCAATACATAACAGGGCAAGGATAATCAGAACGCGCACTCGAAATTTTGGGTCCAGCGAATTACTTGCCAGACTAACCGCCACAGTCCAGAAACTTAAAATAAGCACCCACAAGAGCATTGAGCCTTCATGCCCGCCCCATACAGCACAAAGTTTATAAAACCAGGGCAAGGAAAGGCTGGAATTGGAAAGCACGTAGGAGACCGAAAAATCGTCATTGAGAAAGCAAATTGTCAAACAGAGATAGGCGAATGCAACGAAAGCAAACAAAGCGACTACATAGTAATTTGCACTCTTAATGAGAAAAGCATTGTTCCTGATAAGCCCAACAAACGGCACTGAGGCCAAAAGAACTGCAAACAGCAGCGCTAAAATGAGACTAAACAAACCGATTTCAGCAATCATTAACTTATATTTCTCTTTGTTTTAGCCAAACTTGCCTTCACTTCAGGAGGCATGTAGTTAGCATCGTGTTTAGCCAGTACTTCAGTGGCTGCAAACTGACCGTTATCGAGTAATTGTCCTTTTGTTACGATCCCCTGATTTTCCCGAAACAGATCAGGCAGGATGCCTCGATAATGGACCGTAACTTTCTGGTTGAAATCAGTCAGTTCAAACTGGACAGATAAATCCTTTTCAGAACGGATCACACTTCCCGCAGCAACCATGCCACCCACTCGAATCACCTGTTGATGAGGCGCCTCTCCAGATGCTATCTGGCTTGGTGTATAAAACAAGCTGATATTCTGCCTTAAGGCATACATCACCAGAGCAGCAGCAACTCCCAGAATAGAAGCAATAAATACCAGCCGGGTTAATTTTTTGCGACGAGCAGGATTCATGACTGATTTCTCTTTAACCAGCGCTGCAATTTTCTTCGGGTTTGTTTTCGCTGCCATTTAATGCCCAGCAAATTCATAACCAGCAGCACGCAAACCAGGCCATAGGCAGGCCAGATATAAATGGAGTACCCCCCCATAGAAAACCAGCTAATAAATTCGTTAATCATACATTTTCTTCCAGGAGTTTTCTCACCCAATGCTGACGCTTTTCACGTATTAACAGCTCATTACCCGCTTTGTGTAAAATAACCCAGACGCAAAAGAAGGAAAATCCTGCAAGGGTCAATAACAAGGGATACAGCATTGGCAGTGCAATTTTTGGTTTGGCAAATAAGGACAATGTCGCTCCCTGATGCAGCGTGTTCCACCAGTAAACTGAATAATGAATCACGGGCAAATCAATTGCTCCGACCAATGTTAATACAGCCACCAGCCTATCACCCTGATCTTTATTTTTGAAGGTTGCGGCCGTTGCCAGTATGGCTATATACAGAACTAACAGAATAAGCTCGGAAGTCAATCGGGCATCCCATACCCACCAGGTGCCCCACATGGGTTTTCCCCATATACTGCCAGTTGCTAAAGCAATAAATGCCATGCACGCACCAGTTTGAGCTGCAGCGTTTAACATCAGCCCCGCAAGCTTGATTCGCCAAACTAATAGCAACAGAGACATAAACGCCATAAAGCCATATAAGGACAATGACAGGAAGGCGGTCGGCACATGAATATAGATAATGCGAAACGCATCACCCTGCTGATAATCAGCTGGAGCAAAAATAAGTCCCCAGGCAAAACCGAGGATTAAAAAGATACAGGCAAGCCAGCCCAAAACGCCAAGCCAGCGTTGAGTCTTGTTAAAAAAGCTTTGCGGCGATGCCATTTGGTATAAAAATTTCCACATAGGGAATTTATGAATCAGAAAAAAAGCTAAATTCTATCATGCATTAATCGCTAAGGCTAATGCGAATCACAGCAGAAATTGCAAAAGGCAGAAAACTGACTGCCAGAAGAGACAGTGCAGCAAGAATTGCCAGATAAGCAGAAGCAGATGAACCCTCCAGGGCGGCCAGGCAAGCTCCACTTCCAAATATCATCACCGGAATTACTAAAGGCAGGAGAATTAAAGCCATAAAAATCCCTTTCTGTTGTAAGCGAGTGCTAAAGGCGGCAGCCAGTACACAAAGAGCAAGAATAGCAGGGGTTCCTAAAATTAAGCTTGCGGCCAGTAAAGCGGCTTCCTGATAACTAAAACTAAATAGAAATGCCAGCAAGGGGCAGAATAACAACATGGGAATAATAGAAAATAACCAGTGGATAAAAAGCTTGGCTACAACAATCAGGTTAAGCGAAAAACCGGATATTAGCCATTGTTCAATAATGCCATCCTCATAATCTTGCTGAAATATTCGCTCTGATGCCAGCAATAGAGACAATAGCATGGCAGTCCAGATTAAACCTGGAGCGACCTGACGCACAATTTCTTTAACCGGCGGAATAGTCAGGGGAAAGAAAATGACGATCATGAAAAAAAACAAACTGGTATTCAGTAGCCCGCGAGGCTGGCGTGAATAAATAAGCAACTCTCGCTTTAGCTGATTTTTGAATATTCTCAAAGACAGTACTCCAGATCAGGTCGTAATTGAGAAGGTAATTGCTGATGAGAAGTCATCACGACCTGACCACCCCGCCCCAAATGCTCATTCAAGCAGCCTGCCAGACAGCGCAGAGAAAACTCATCCAGAGCGGTTAATGGTTCATCCAGTAACCATAAGTTGGCTTTTGTCATTAAAATACGAAGTAAGCCGGCCCGGCGCCGCTGTCCTGCTGACAATTGATAAACAGGTTTATCAGCGACTTCTGTCAATCTTAAGCGCGAGAAAATTTCATACAAATCCTGCTGGCTTTGCTGCTGTAAATCAAAAAGGCAATTTTCCCTGACAGTCAATAAAGGGCTTAATCCCTGCTTATGACCCACATAGCAAATCTGCCGGTAATAGGAGGGTAAATCCTCATAAATTGATTTTCCATTGAAACAAATATCACCAGACACTGGTTGTTGTAAACCGGCTATCAGACGCAAAAGAGTGGTTTTTCCGGAACCATTAACCCCTTTCAGATGCAATAATTGACCTCGGGCGAGGGAAAAACTGACATTTTTGAATAATAACTGATCTTCATATTCAAAGCTGAGTGCAGAAACGCTAAACATACTGAATCTTGGAGGGAAATGCCTATTATAACCCAGAGTGAAGAACTTACAAATTTTCTTGCTTTATCCTTAATTATGAAGGATCTTATGACAATTTGAATTTTGAGATTTGGTATGGAATTTCTGGCCCATTACGGGATGTTTCTTTTAAAGTGTTTAACCATTGTGATTAGTCTTTTGCTTGCTTTAGCTGGAATCATGGCGATAAGCAAAAAACCTAGACCCAAACTGGAAATTGTCTCTCTTAATAAACAATATGAAGAAATCAGGCAGTTGATGTTTAAAAAAGTCACTGGCAAAGCAGAGAAAGTTAAAAAGTCAAAAAAAGAAAGCAAATCGGAAAAGCCTTCCCTCTACGTTTTACAGTTTCATGGAGATATCAAAGCTACTGAAGTGGAGCAATTGCGTGACTCAATCACTGCGATTTTATCCATAGCAGGTAAGAAAGATGAAGTGTTGCTTCTGCTGGAAAGTCCGGGTGGTGCTGTGAATGGCTATGGTCTTGCAGCCTCCCAACTACTGCGCATTCGCGATAAGAATATTCCATTGACTGTCTGCATTGATAAAGTTGCCGCCAGCGGCGGATATTTAATGGCCTGCATTGCCAATAGAATAGTTGCGGCCCCTTTTTCAATTGTAGGATCCATTGGCGTGGTTTCACAAATCCCAAACTTTCACCGCTGGTTGCAAAAACACAATGTGGACGTGGAATTAATTACTGCGGGGGAATATAAAAGAACACTGACTATTTTTGGGGAAAACACCGAAAAGGGACGGCAAAAATTTCAGGAGGATCTTGAAAAAATACATCAGGCCTTTCGCGAATTTGTGTTGCAGAATCGCGAGGAGATTGATATCGATCAAGTATCCACAGGAGAGCACTGGCTTTCACTCGATGCCTTCAAGTTAAAGTTGGTAGACGAATTGAAAACCAGCGATGAGGTAATTATTGAAAAACTGAATCAGTTTAATGTGTATAAAATAATTTCTCATCACCGCCAGTCGCTAGCCAGTAAAATCCTTAAACCGGCTGCCAAAATGCTTCACCCCTGGGCTTGAGCTGAAAAACTGCCTCCACTTAGGTTGGGCCAAGGGCCCAACCTATATGT
Source organism: Legionella sp. 16cNR16C (assembly GCF_021297775.1). Taxonomy (NCBI): domain Bacteria; kingdom Pseudomonadati; phylum Pseudomonadota; class Gammaproteobacteria; order Legionellales; family Legionellaceae; genus Legionella; species Legionella sp. 16cNR16C. Next base: position 788,291 of record NZ_JAJTMX010000002.1, on the reverse strand, counting down.
AGTTAACAAACCATTTGTTAATAATCTCTAAATGGAATGAATGATACTTGCACCAGTCTTCTATGATTCTGTTATCCAGATCTTTTGTTGGCCCGTGCACTCCCTGAGATAAGTTTTCAGATAATAACGTCAAAGCGGCAATATTATGAATATAAAACTCAGGGTCAATGTACTTCATTGGAGTGGGGTCATTGAGAACAAAATTAACTGGTTTTTTCTGGTTAAGGACTTCTTCTTCACCAAAGCCTGCTCCATACTCATCATACACACCCATATTGGCCAGTATCTTCCCACTAAACCAGTCATGCGGGTAAGCATTCATAATCGCTTTGCTTCCTGTTGCGGTAACAATAATTTCCGCATTCTGGATCGCTTGATGTAATGTTTGTTTATCTAGCGGGTTAATTGCTTCTATTCCTAGCTGTCGGGCTGACCTGCGTTGATTTTCACAGATATCAACCGCCACAACAGCAGCTTTATTCTGAGCACAAAAATAGGCGACTCCTCTGCCAATTTTTCCAAAGCCAAAAATTAGCCATGATTTGTTTACCGTATTGATGCCAAGTAATTGTGATATCGCTGAATGGCAACTATCAGCACAGCCAAAAACAGTTTCAAGTTGCTTTGTTAAACTGTGATCAATACTGATTACTGGAAAATCCAGTTCCTGATTGCGGTAAATTAGATCGCCTGAGCCAGTTAGCTCAATTGCGCCAATTCCCGGCTTACCCAAAGCCTGATACAGTTCAGCGCCACAATCAAAATAAAGATCAAAAGTCTCAGAGCGTAACTGACTCAGATTTTCAGTATACCGAATGCCCGCCTGCTTTAAACAATCTACCGCCTCGGGATGAGCCGTCATAAATGAAGAAGGGTTTGTCACCGTCACCTCTGCGCCCCCTGCAATAAGACAGGCTATTTTTAATAGCGTATTGGGAACCAGGGGAACATGGTGCACCACTCGTAAACCTGCCAATGGTTTTGTTATTTTCCATTCCTCAAGCTGTTGATGCATGAAAGGAGCGGCTTCTTTTGTATAAATTTTGAAATAGTTTGCTAAGGCGGGATGCATGAGCGCTGCTTAAAATGAAATGAGGCAATGGTATTTGAAACATAAAGGGAACACAAGTCAACATATTCAGTGCCAAATGCAAAATGGTTGCCCGCCTGCGTGGGCATGATATTTGTTCCAAGGCAACTGTTGTACAGGACAAAATCCTGTCATGCCCGCGCAGGCGGGCAACCATCTATCAAAATAATCCGATCTCAAAGATTAAGACTTGCGCAACATACCTAAGCTGGGCTATGTGCATAATAACAGGGAAATTCTCGCGAAATTTATTAATTTAGATATAATTAAATTAACAGAAATTTTTATAGACGAGTGGAGAATACGATGTCTGATTTTAAATCCAAGCTTCCTAACTTGCAAGAAATCACCTCTTTTGCAAGTAAGTTGTTTAAGGATGTGAAAAATAGTGTAGGCGAAATCGTTGACGAATATAAAAAACATCGGGAAGAAGCGGAAGCAGCCAACAAAACTGAAGAAACAGAAATTGTAAGCTCAAAAACAGAGACAGTCGTTACCAAAAAAACTGAAGCCTCCGCTGCTGAAAATAAAAAGGAAGATAAAGAATAATCCGTCCTCCTCACTCCCATCCTTAGCGACATTGACCATGACCAAATAAACGCCTGCTGCGAAACGGCAGGCATCAACTCTCAATTAAGACTGCAGCCTTTCAGGCCTGGTTAAGCCATATTTTCTCATTTTCTCCACCAGAGTGGTGCGCCGCATATTCAGATAATTTGCTGCATGAGCGACAACCCAGTCGGATTCGTTCAATGCCTGGCTAATTAAAGCCAGCTCCGTTTTCTCCAGATGTTCTTTCAGATCAATCCCGTCAGCGGTTTGTGGCTGCTCCTGGCCAAGTACAGTCAGTAAAGTTTCTCTCTCCGAGCCTATTATCCCAGATGAACGTGTGCCTGTTTTAAATCGGCTGGGTAAATCACCAGTATCCACAATCCCGTTAGGATATAAAATACTCAAGCGCTCGATCAGATTAGCAAGTTCTCTGACATTCCCAGGCCATTGATATCCTTCCAAAACCTCAAGAGCGGCAGGTAATAAGCGCACCCCCGATTTACCCTCCCCCTCAATTCTGGCGACCAGCTCATTAATTAATAAGGGCAAATCCTCTTTTCGCGCCCGTAAAGGGGGAACATCAATTGGAAACACATTTAAGCGGTAAAATAAGTCCTCGCGAAACTTGCCCTCTTTTATTGCCTGCTCCAGATTACGATGGGTCGCTGCAAGAATTCGGACATCCACATCAATACTTTTATTACTGCCCACTCTCTCAAAGCAGCGCTCCTGCAGCACTCTTAAAAGCTTTACTTGCATGGCAAGCGGCATATCGCCTATTTCATCGAGAAACAGCGTGCCCCCATTAGCCAGTTCAAATCGTCCCTGACGAGACGTAATGGCCCCGGTAAATGCGCCTTTTTCATGTCCAAACAATTCGCTTTCCAGCAATTCAGCAGGAATAGCACCGCAATTAATTGGAATGAAGGGTTTACCTGCACGTTCCGAAAGAGCATGAATATTTCTTGCGACCACTTCCTTTCCAGTGCCTGACTCACCAAGAATAAGGACATTGGCTTCACTGTTGGCCACCTGGGCAATAAGTTTCCTCACCTGCTTTATCGATTCGCTGTTTCCAACAAGGCTGCGAAACAGCATCGGCTGGTTGGATTCTTCCCTTTTTGAGTATTGCCGCTCCAAAACAATCTGGCACTTATGCAGGGATTCCAGGATTTGATGATAGCTGAAAGGGAAATAAAGCGAGGCAATCACATTTCGAATTTTTGATACCACCTGAGATACGGGTGGATCAATTAGTATAACCGGGACCAATGGCTCCCGGGCAGCCAACTGCCTGAGACATAGCTCAAGACTTGCTTCTGATTCAAGCCCTATTATAGCAATTTGGCCATGCAAATCGTCTATCTGCATGAATGTCGAAAAATTTACAATTGAACAAGGCTTGCCGATAAAATTAAGAATGACACTGAGTTTGTCACAACGTTCCTTGTTTTCATCAATTACAAACACAGTCTCCTTACCACGCATAAATCTTATCCTTAAGTCAAAACACCTAGTGTTCAGTATTGTTAACAGTTCATCCTCTGTCAAATATATGACAAAAAAAATAAAACCCTCGAAATTTTTGACGGTTATCGATAGCAGTTGATTTCGGCAAATGCACTGCAGGTCGGCCCGAAACAGAGCTTTTGATTACCAATAGCCTTGGTTGCCTTCACACATTTCTCAATCTGGTATTTTTTGACATTGAGGTAGCCCATTCGTCGGCAAAACGAATAAGCAGCACGGCGTCCGCAGCCTTTTTCTCCATCATAACACCAGGCAACCCGATAATTATTGTATCGCGGAACCACGAATCGTCGATATCGATAATGGTAAGGCTGTGCGGGTGTATGCGAAATATCGCCCACGCAGCGAATGGTTTTAAAACCATTACATTGCCATCCCTTGCAGCGCATGGTAGTAACCAGATAATTGGTCAAACCGATATTGTTATCTTTTATCGCCTGATCAGCACGCTTATACCCCATCATCCGGCAATACACGCTCGCCAGCTCTAAACCGCATTTTTTACCGTCCAGAGAACAGTAATTCAGACGCTCTCCATGATACATTGGATTCCAGAAGCTGCGGTGAAAAACCTGCTTTCTGGAATCTGCAGCATGACTTGTCATCGAAAAAATAATCGACAGTAAAACAGCGATTCGATATAAAATGGTCATATTTACAATCCATTACAAAAATTACCTCAATGTTAGCCTATGCGAGGCCCGTTTCTCAATACGCAGCAGCAAATTGCATGCTATAAAGCCCAAAGTATTTACTGAGTCTGGTTCTAAATGGCCAAAAATGATTATTTACAAATCCTTAATAGCACATTCTGATGCGGTCATTTCCGAGGATCTCACGTAAGGAATTCAATAAGTCGTCACTCGGCGATACACACCATTCTTTCCCAAGACTTAATAAAACGCTCGCTTTCTCCGCTTCATATAAGACCTGAACTACGCAATGCCCTTTGTGATTTTTTAATATCGCTTTAAGCGCCATAATATGTTCCGCATGCTGATAATTCAGATTCACTTTAAGCGATTTTGCAAAATGATTTCGCGCCTCAGCAATAGTCAAAATCTGGCTGGCTGACATTTTTATCCCGCCGCTGAAATCATCTTTGCTGATTTCTCCTTCAATTGCCAGCATCATACCTGTTTGAATATCAGCGACAACGGAATCAAAAACCTCAGAAAAAACAACCACATCCATCTTGCCAGACACATCTTCCACCGACAGAATAATCAGCTTTTTTCCGCGTTTGGTCAGCACACGGCGTAATCCGGTGAGCAGCACACAGATCCAGGCTTTTTTTGCATTACCTGGGTTTAATTTAAGAATCGGGGTCACTTTGCTTTGCAATTCTTCAATGTATTGCGCCGCTGGGTGACCGCTGAAATATAATCCAAGGGTTTCTTTTTCCCCATCCAGGCGCTGCATCTGATTCCAGGGGCGAGCTTCCTGGTAATCCTCTCGCGAGGCGGAATCATCTATTAAAGAAAAAAGATCGGTTTGACCGCTATTTTGATTCTGCTGTGCGGCATCCGCAAGTTTTAGTGCCCTTTCAAGCGAAGCGAATAGTACGGAACGCTCCTGCCCCCATTCATCCATTGCTCCGCATTTAATCAGGGCTTCAAGGACCCGACGATTCACTTTTCTCAGATCAAGCCGGTGGCAAAAATCAAATAGGCCCGAAAATGCTCCAGATTGTTGACGTTCCTGAACAATACAACTGATAGCCGATTCACCAACACCTTTAATAGCTCCCAGACCATATAAAATGGTGTTGTTATTGGCCACGGTAAATTTAAATTGCGAGGTGTTAACCGAAGGAGGCAATATAGTAAGCTTCATCTGGTAACATTCATTGATGAACGTCACTACCTTATCCGTATTATCCATATCAGAAGACATTACTGCCGCCATAAATGCAGCAGGAAAATGAGCTTTCAACCAGGCAGTTTGATACGCCACCAGCGCGTAGGCTGCCGAGTGCGACTTATTGAATCCATAGCCAGCAAACTTTTCCATCAGGTCGAAAATATAGGTGGCAGTCGCTTCCTCAACTCCTCGACCGACCGCCCCTTCGGTAAAAATTGCCCGCTGTTTGGCCATTTCCTCAGGTTTCTTTTTTCCCATGGCACGCCGCAGCATGTCTGCAGCGCCAAGTGTATAATTTGCCAGAACCTGGGCAATCTGCATCACCTGTTCCTGATAAAGAATAACCCCATAAGTCGGCTTCAGGATGGGTTCCAGATCAGGATGTGGATACTCTACTTTTGCACGCCCATGTTTTCGGTCTATAAAATCATCCACCATACCCGATTGCAAAGGACCAGGTCGAAACAGTGCGACCAGAGCGATAATATCTTCAAAGCAGTCCGGCTGTAGGCGATGTATAAGCTCCTTCATTCCACGAGATTCAAGCTGAAAAACAGCCGTTGTCTGGCAGGCTTTTAACAAATCAAAAGACGCCTGATCATCAGTAGGAATTAAGCCTATATCGATAGGTGGCTCATTTTGAACCGCTCTTAAGTGATTTACCGTCTGTAGCGCCCAATCGATAATTGTCAGTGTCCGAAGCCCAAGAAAGTCAAACTTTACCAACCCTGCCGCTTCCACATCATCCTTGTCAAATTGACTTACAATCTGAGAAGAGCCCTCTTCACAGTAAATCGCGGTAAAATCAGTTAAGGTGGAGGGGGCTATCACCACGCCTCCCGCATGCTTACCGGCATTTCGGGTAATACCCTCAAGCTTCATTGCCAGATCGATAAGCTCTTTGACCTCTTCTTCTTCATCATAACGACGCTTTAACTCTTCTTCATCCTGAAGCGCCTTGGAAAGGGTTATACCAATTTCAAAGGGAATTAATTTGGCAATTTTATCAACAAAACCATAGGGATGACCTAACACACGCCCGACATCCCGCACGACTGCCTTGGCAGCCATCGTACCAAAGGTAATAATTTGCGAGACACTTTGTCGGCCGTATTTTTCGGCGACATACTCGATAACCCGGTCCCTGCCCTCCATGCAAAAGTCAATATCAAAGTCAGGCATGGAGACCCGCTCGGGGTTTAGGAAACGCTCAAACAGTAATTCATACAACAAGGGATCGAGATCAGTAATTTTAAGTGCGTAAGCGACCAGTGAACCGGCTCCAGAACCCCGTCCAGGGCCAACCGGTACACCATTTTGTTTAGCCCACTGAATAAAATCAGCAACGATCAGAAAATAGCCAGGAAAGCCCATTCGATTAATAACGTCAAGCTCCACCTGCAAGCGCTGATCATATACCTCTCGCTTGGCCAGCAACACTTCAGGGGTTTCATTGCGAAAAATCTGTTGCAATCGCTCTTCCAGACCCTCTCGCGATAATTTCGATAAATAGTCCGCTTCACTGGAACCATCAGGTATTGGAAAATTGGGCAGATAATTTTGACCAAGTTCAAGCTTAACCGTACAGCGTTTTGCTATTTCAACACTATTCGCCAGAGCCTGGGGCAAATCAGCAAATAATTGGACCATTTCATCTGCAGAGCGCAGATATTGCTTATCATTGTATTCCTGACTTCGTCTGGGATCGGCCAAAGTGTAACCTTGATGGATACACACCCGGGCCTCATGCGCATGGTAGTCATTCTGGGAAATGAAACGAACATCATTGGTCGCTACGAGAGGAATTCCGAGGCTTTGCGACATCTCAACGATAGCTTCATTATAAAAGCTTTCATCCTTTCTACCCGTACGCTGAATTTCCAGATAAAAACGCCCGGGAAACAGTTGGTTGAAGTGATGAGCCAGAGTATAAGCCTGATCCATATCACCGCTTATCAGTGCCTTGCCTATTATGCCGGTTCGACCGCCAGAAAGTGCGATGAGCCCTTCGGCGTGCTCTGCCAGCCATTCATAATGGACACGGGGCTGCCCCTGATGCTGGCCGAATTGATAGGCTCTGGATACGAGGCAGGTTAAATTACGATAACCAAGGTCATTCTGACAGAGTAGCACCAGAGAGGAAGCGGCTTCCGGTTTATCAGCATAATGACAAGTCAGATCGCTTCCGAGAATGGGCTTGACACCGGCATCCACTGCTGTTTTGAACAATTTTACGGCAGCAAACAAATTGCAATGATCAGTAACAGCCACCGCGTTCATGCCCCGTTCACTCACCGATTTAATTAAAGGCTTGATTCTGACCAAACCATCAATCATCGAGAATTCAGAATGAACGCGTAAATGGACAAACGAGGATTTCATAACACCGACTCTTATCACTGGATAGGCAGCACTGTACCCAAGTCGCCCTGATACAGCAAGGTTTTTGTCTATTGTTGTTGTTCCTGCCAGCGTATTATCGCCATATATTTGTTATTTACACCCAATTTCTTATTGGCATTCTGCAGATGAAAATTAACTGTCCTTCTTGAAACCTCGAGGATTTTAGCAATTGCTTCCAGTCTCAATCCCTGTGATGTTAATTCAAGACACTGCATTTCACGTTGGGTGAGCGGTACATCTTTCACGGCTTCATGTGCCATAAAATGCCTGAGCTGCTGAAAATAAATCGCAGCAATGATCATCCATTCGTATTGCTTTTCCTGCCAGTTCGCAAGTCCATTTTCTTTTTGTTTCTGATGCAAAACCAGAACAACAAAATCACCCTGAGGGCCATAGACCGGGATACTTAATCCTACATCAAGGCCATAATCAAGCGACTCCTGACGAATCCGTTGTTCACGCTTGTTTTTTGCGCTGGCTAATTGCTCACTGACATTCCAGAACACCGGCAGCAGGGATTTTTCCGAATACTCAAGGGTTCTGTCAATATCCGCATAGCCTTGTTCCAGATAATATTGATGCCAGACTTTCAAAGCGGGGCTCACCCAGTCATAGATTAGACGGCTTCCTGTTTTGGTATGGCGATGATAGTAGGTGATAGCAAAACTGTGAATATTCTGCGTGTTAAAATAATCAAAAAGCAATGAATTCAGATCGTCCAGTGAATGAGCGCCCGCAAATATCTGACAAGTCCGATGCATTTTGATCCCTATACCTGTCAAAAAAGACAGGAAGCCACGCATGTTTATTTATTATACATTAGTATCAACTGAAACACACTTCCGAGGTTATCATGCTTAAGATAATACCTGTTGTTTTATTACTACCAGGCATTAGTTATGCCGCTTCGATGACTAACAGCATCGCCGGTGTCGGGCCTGGTGGATCAGTCAAACCCTATATTTGTATTCAGAATGAAGGCGGAACAGTCACCCTCCCCCTCGCTCCAGGACAATCCGGGGATGCCAATGCGGCATCCGGCAATCAATACTATGCGGGAGCTACACTCCGTTTTGGGGGGTGCTCAAGCGATAATACTTATCTCGGCTATATAGGATTTAATATCAATAACTCAGGTAATAATGCCATCAGTGCCTATACTCCGCCTGAAGGAGTTCATATTACCTATAAAGACCGCCAGATTGATAGCCGCGGAGTGGTTACAGGAGCTATCGATTACACCCCTATCGACTCGAATATGAATCTACCCAACCCAAAAGAAAATAGCTACTGGCAGTTTGCGGGGATTAATTTATCGGGTCTTGAATTTGGAAAAACTATTGATCCGGTGGTCGTTCCTAATCTTTCAGAAAAAGATTCCACCACAACAAATTCGGATTTGAAAGATACTGAAACCTTTATTAAAGCAGGAGTAAATACGGTAAGAGTACCAATCAGTTGGGGCTATGTGCAATTGGATGGGGCCGGCAAAGGCAGTATAAACAAATCCTATTATGATAATTATCTTCGCCCTCTGCTGCAAAGCTTAAGCCATGCAAAAGTAAATACCATCATAGACTTGCATGCCTATATGCGTTACTCAAAATTTGGTGAGCAATACTCTGGTTGCGGTGCCGATGGTCCTTGTCCGGATGGAACCTTAGTTCTTGATCCCAAAGCATATGAATCCGTGTGGGGACAATTAGTTGATCTGATTCAGCAAGACAGTCAGATTGACAAAAATTACATAATGCTGGATTTAGTGAATGAGCCAGTGGGCATTCCGGATGATAAAGTATTTACTATTCAGGCTGATTTAATCAAATACCTGCGTAATAAAGGGTTCGAGGGTTATATTCTGGTTGAAGGCAACAGCTGGACCGGGCTGCACTCGTGGACGACTTATCAGTGGACTGGAAGCGATGGGCAAACCTACTCCAATGCCACATTGTTTACCCGTGAAAATTTTGCTGAAGCCGGCATTACCGATCTTTCAAAGATACTGATTAATGTCCATCAATATCTGGATAGTGACTATAGCGGTACACATAACGACTGCCTGCAGGATTTAACAACCAAAGGGCCAAATGCCTTTAATCTTGATGAGTTTGTTGATTACTTACAGGAGAATAAATTAAAGGCGATTGTTACAGAGTTTGGCACTGGAACCAACGCCGGCAGTTGTAGTGCTCCCTTGCAACAATTCATGCAATATCTGCAGGAAAATAGCGCCAAGGGTAAAGACTATGGCTTTGCAGGTTGGACGGTCTGGTCTACCGGTCATGGTTGGGGGGGCTATAATCTGCGTGTTAAACCGGATTCTTATCAATTCAATGTAATGAAAAATTTTCTCTAATTCTCAGGACAACCTAATCAGAAAATACCTTCAATTCCCTGGATTTTTACTCGAAACCCAGGGGATTTGTCATTAACGCCTGTTTCCAAGATCCTGTTGGCGGCGTCTCGCAAATAACCCCAGCACAACCGCCACAATAAGGCCAATCAGCATCCAGCCGAATAGGGCTGTTCCAAGACCGTTGTGAAAAAACAGACTGGCCAGTAAGCCTCCTAATAAAAAACCACTTAGACCGCTGCGAAAGCGGCTGGTCTTATTCGTTACTGGTGGTTTTTTGGCAGATACATTTCTCGAGAAAAGCGTTTTACTTCGATAGGAACCAAATCCTCTTCCACCACCAAATCGCTTGGCTGAGGCTTCGCTGACAATCAGTCCGAAAGACAGGAAAACAAATAAGCTCATAAGAATAATTTTTTTCATAGAGTACACCTTGTTATAACCGCGAGGCTCTTTATACCTTGGCGGAAGAACTTGTTCAAGCGGTTGTGAACATTCAATAACCAATTTGAGTCTATTGGGCTGTTTCACTTCCCTTAACGGCCTGAAAAATTTGTTTTGCCAGTTTGGGCAGGCGAACTTTATTCGTATTGGTCAATAATATAATGGATATCTTGTCATCAATATGGCGAATCATAAAGCTGCTATATCCGCGGATAGCCCCATCTTTTTGGGCAACCAGTTTATTATTTCGATAGGAGACCTGCCATCCCAAAGACCAGAACAGTCCATTTCGACCGCTGGGCTGCCCATTCTTCAGAGTAACTGGCCGCCACATTTGCAGATAGGTTTGAGGGCTTAAAATTTTGCCGGCGCTCATTGCCATATCCCATTTTGCCATGTCTTCAATATTTGAGACTATTCCCCCCGACCCCCACATTTGCTGCCAGGGCTTGCGATTCGGTGAAGGAATATACTGCCCATTAACAAAATGATACCCATTAGCCAATCCAGGGGGATTTAGTGTTGCAGGAAAGCCGGTTTGATTTAAATCCAGGGGATTAAATATTATAGTTTGAAGATAGCTGGCAAGGCTTTGTCCGCTGACACGTTCTATCACCCTTCCTAAAACAATAAAACCAAAATTGTTATAGCGAGTATTTGTACCCGGTGCAAACTGCATTGGCCGCTTGGCCAGCTGCTGCCAGATCTGTTGCCAGGGTAAATGCGGTCCCTGATGCTGAGGAATACCGCTGGTATGCGACAGAAGCTCGCGGATAGTCACTGCACGCCAGGCGGCGGGGGCTTTCGGGAGGTATTTTAAAATGGAATCATCAAGCCCTACTTTGCCTTCCTGAACTAATCTCATTATCGCAAAGGCAGTGTATACCTTGGAAATGGAACCTATCGCAAACAAACTCTTAGTGGAGACAGGCCTTGAAGGGTTCAACTGCGCATTACCGTATCCTTTGATCAATAAAGGTTGACCATTTTCCACTATCGCGAGAGCAAGGCCTGGAATATGGTTTTGCTGCATGGCAGTCTGCACTATGGTATCTATTTTTGCTTCCATTGCAGAGAGCGCGAAAAGGGAGTTCGAGGCAGTAAGCAATAATAAGATAAGAGTTCGTGCATAGCTCATGAGCTCGTTGTCCTTGATGAGATTTTCGATAAAGTTACTATCCCACCCAGGACTTTTTTTAGCAAGCAGGTAACAAATTAACTGGCAATCTTTTGTTCTTCTTAAGCATTCCTTAATTTATATCCCGTATAATTTTCGCATTTTGATAATTAAGGTAAGCCTATGCCCGCATGGAATTTCAATTCAACTGATATTAGTGAAATCGCTGTTTTCGATTTTGACCAAACCATTACCAGGCATCATACCTTCAACAAAAGGGTTCGGGCGCAACTCAGACCAGCTACTAATATCAAGGCAGGCGTACTGGATTATTTCAAATTTACTGATAAAAGACTATCTGCAATCGCTACTTATCATGATGATCCAGAGTATGTAAAAAGCTACATTGAATATGCACTGGGAAAGTCATTAACCTTGGTTGAGGGCTTTGATTTTGAACATACGAAGCTTTCAGTATACTGGGCAGATGGGTTACCGCATCCAATTGTGATTTCAAGTCTTCAACCTGTAGACTTCGATACCCACTTGGGCGCTGTGATGCCTGAGGGAAAAAATACTCAAATACTGAACATTCTGTCTTACTTGAAAGTTTTTCATGGGCTTAATTACTCAAACACTCATCTTGAATTTTATGATGATACCTACGAAAACATTTTCGCCGCTACAAACCCTTCCTCCAAGGTTAATCTGCTCGATAAAGTGAGCCATATCAGCACGCATTATGTAATTCGCAATGAGCCTGATTTTAGATTGGGTATCCCAAGAGATGTACACGCTGAAGTAAAAGTTAATCCTCACAGCAGCGATAATCTCAAATTACTTGCAAAAGAAGCATTGGATGAGTATTTAAACTATTGTAATCGCCTCTGGTCAAAAATCTCTATTTTTCACCGCCACGGACCCGAAGGGCAAAAGCGAGCAATTGATTTTTTTGACAAATTATTTACCCAAAAAGAAGAAGACACCGCAGCGTTCCTATTGAACTTTCTGGAAAATAATAACAAAAATGGTAATACTTATCCGCATTCATTCCGTACTCTTCTATTGAAAACCATGAGTAAACAGGGTTTGCACTGGGAAAATGAAAGCGACTTTATAAATAATTTAACCGAATTAAAAACCAGTTTATCTCTACCACCGATGACTGCCGTTGCCACAGCCTAACCAATCCTGAGTAGCGCGGCTTCTCTGTAAGGCGCGCTCAACTTTCTGTTTTTTTAAATTCAGACCGATTACTGAGCAACACTGCATTGCATCTTTAATCCTATACAGGCAAAATGACAAACTAAGCAAAACTCTCTGGTTATCATGCAGGATCGCAAAATGGCTTATGGATGTGTTCCCCCTATTAACAGCTGGCTCACTCGCTCTATTCTCGTTTTTCTAATTGCTTCCAATTCCGCCTTCGCCGATGAACCGGTTAGCTCTTGCTCTGGCCCAACCGCTTTCCTGAATCTCATTGACCGACCTAATTATGCAGACAGTTCCTGCACTGTTCCCTGGAAGTCAGTCATTATTGAATCCGGTTATCAATATCAGCGTCTTACAGATAGCGATGGCACACTACAGACTTACCCTAACATGGAGACACGTTTCGGTTTACCGGGAAACAATGAACTCTATGTACTTTGGCCAACCTATAATCAGCAATCCTTTTCGCCCCGCTATGGCAATAGCGAAACCATGGCCGGGCTAAAACATATGTTGATTAACAATAATAAATGGGTCATTGCGGTGGAAGCTGAACTATTTTTCCCCGATGGCAGCGCGGCCTATGGAAGCAAGTCGGCAGGCGGAGGCGCCAACGCCATTCTGACTTATACTATTAATCCCAAGTGGAGTGTTACTACAATGCTTGGCGTCAGCAGCTTAACACAATCGCGCTTTAATGGCGGTGAACGATATAACAATTTTATTCCGGATTTTGTGCTCAGTTATTCATTAAGTGATCGCCTGAGCGCCTATGGTGAAGTCTATGGTGAAACCAAAACAGGTCCTGGTGAACATAGTGGATTCAATGCCGATGCAGGAATACTGTTTCTGATAACCCCATCCATTATTATCGATATTAACGCTGGCCAGCGAATAAGCGGCTACCCCGGCTCTTTTGAAAATTATTTCGGAGCAGGTATTTCCTTTATGATTTAATTTCCCAGGAAAACTATGGAACAAAGAACTCAGGTACTTATAATAGGTGCAGGTCCAGTTGGCTTAAGTACTGCTATTGGCCTTGCCAGGCAAGGTATTACGTCAGTCGTCATTGAAAAACATCCAGGCACCACCAACCATCCCAAGGCTAGAGGGGTTAATACCCGAACAATGGAAATTTTTCGATTGTGGGGGTTGGAATCACAATTGCGTCAATATCAGCTTCCTGCCGAAGCTCATCGCTTTATCTGGCTTGAGTCTCTGCAAGGTAAAGAATTGACCCGGGTTAATGCAAAGCCAAGACCCTCCTCCTACAGCCCGACAGAAGTGGCTGTTATTTCACAGGATTGGGTAGAAGAGGTATTACTTGCTGCAACCCAAAGCTATCCGCAAATCCAGTGCTACTTTAATGCCAGAATGATTGGTTTTGAGCAGGATGAGTCGGGAGTAAAAACTACGGTGCTCGATACTGTTTCCCAAAAACAATATCTCATACAGTCAGACTATGTGGTTGCCGCCGACGGTGCCAATTCTACCACGAGACCGATATTAGGCATCGACATGCAGGGTAAGGATAATCTGGGAGAGTTTTGTAACATCTATTGTGAAATGGATTTATCAAAATATTTAAGTGACCGTCCCAGTGTTGGATTTATGTTTACCCGAAAGGATATTATGGGCACCTCCCTGCTCTCCAAGGATGGCTCGAAACGGTGGCTGGTTGGTGTGCGCTATGATCACATTCCTGAATTGACCAGGGAAAGTTTTACTGATCAATTCTGCATTGAACTGATTGAAAACCTCGTGGATGATAAATCCATTCAGATAAAGCTGATTAATAAAGCGTTCTGGACTATGGCTGCCTTGATTGCTGAAAATTACCGCAAAGGCAGAATCATCCTGGCCGGCGATGCCGCACACCGTTTGCCGCCCACGGGGGGACTTGGAATGAATACCGGTGTGCAGGATGCACATAATCTCGCCTGGAAGCTTGCTGCTGTTATTAAAGGTTATGGTACTACTTCCCTGCTTGACACATATTATGATGAGCGTGCTCCAATTGCTCAGAATAATATTGCCTGGAGCACAAAAAACGCAATGCGCTTCACCCGCATTTTTGAAGCCATCTATAATGAAGACTATGAAACCATGTCAGCGGCCCTGGAAGAACAAAATGAGCACTTGAATCAGGTAGGACTGGATATCGGGTTTCGCTATGAAAGCGGTGCGATGATTGCGGAAAACAGCCCCCCTCCATCACCCAATACCTCCGATTATCAGCCCTCTACCTATCCTGGAAGCAGAGCACCTCATTATCCTCTTGAAAAAAATGGGATTACCATTTCTACTCTTGACTTATTCGATGATCATTTTGTATTACTTAGCGCCGACTCAAACCAAGAATGGCATCATGCTGTAAGCGCCATTAGCAATAAATATCCAATAAAAAGTTATCCTATTGGCGAGAAAGGAGATCTTCAAGATCCTCAGGGAAACTGGCTTAAAGTCTATGAACTGACTCAATCAGGTGCTGTTTTGGTGCGGCCAGATGGTCACATCGCCTGGCGTACAATGGAAAAACCAACTGATCCAAAAAATAAACTGGAACAAATCTTGAATGAAATACTAACAAGCAGTTAAATTGGAGAATTTACCATGAAACGCAGCAGGATGGTTTGTTTTGTCGTAATGCTATCAGCTCTTATCAGCAGTATCTCTCTTTTAAGTGCTTGTAACAGCACTTCGGATAAATACCCGCATCCAGTGGATGAAGATTATGGCGGTGGCGGTACGGGTGGAATGGGAGGCTTCGGAGGACATGGAGGCCATTAACTGACATCCAGAAAGGCGCTTATCAAGGCTGCATTATCATGCAGCCTTGAGGGCAGTCAAAAATTACTTAACTTGCCAGGGCATCCGTTGCTGTAACATACTCATATCCCAGATCGCGGGCAACTGCTTCATGCGTTATCATTCCTCTATGAACATTCAATCCATTTAATAAATGACCATCACTTAACAGCGCCAGCTTGACACCTTTGGTTACCAGACTGATTACAAAGGGAAGCGTCGCATTGTTCAGTGCGAAGGTAGATGTTCGCGGCACTGCGCCAGGCATATTAGCCACACAATAATGCACGACATTTTCAATGACATAAGTTGGCTCATGATGCGTAGTAGGTCGACTGGTTTCAAAACATCCGCCCTGATCGATGGCCACGTCAACCACTACAGAACCGGGCCGCATCGCTTTTAACATCGAGCGCGTTACTAACTTGGGTGCAGCAGCACCTGGAACCAGAACCGCTCCGATAACCAGATCAGCATTCGTAACATACTGCTCCAAAGCTTCAGCAGTGGCATAAATGGTATTCAATTTGGCGCCAAACTGAAAATCAAGTTCACGCAAACGAGTTAATGATTTATCGAGAACCGTTACTCTGGCTTCCATTCCCATTGCCATTCGGACTGCATTGGTTCCTACCACTCCGCCGCCTATTACCAGAACATTTGCAGGAGCGACACCTGGAACGCCGCCTAAAAGAACCCCGCTTCCTCCCTGCGCCATCTCCAGACAATGAGCGCCAGCCTGAATAGACATGCGCCCTGCGACCTGGGACATAGGAGTCAACAAAGGCAAACCACCGTCATTTTGAGTCACCGTTTCATAGGCAATCGCAGTCGCGCCTGATTCTTTCAGCAGGCGAGTCTGTTGTGGATCCGGAGCCAGATGAAGATAGGTAAAAAGGGTTTGTCCTTCTCGAAGCCGATGGCACTCCACTGGTTGAGGCTCTTTTACTTTAACGATTAACTCAGCCCGCTCAAATACTTCATCAGCAGTTGCCAGGATTTCAGCTCCAGCGGCACGATACTGATCATCAGTAATTCCAATACCGAGGCCAGCTCCTTTTTCTACAAAAACGGTGCTTCCTACTCGCGTAATTTCTCGAACGCTGGCAGGAACCAATCCCACGCGATTCTCCTGCGGTTTGATTTCTTTTGGAACACCGACAAACATATTCACCCCCCGATTATTGTTTTAACTGCTCGATAAGCTGAGGTACCAGCTCGAATAAATCACCTACCAATCCATAAGTGGCTATTTGAAAAATAGGAGCATCCTCATCTTTATTGATTGCGACAATCACTTTAGAGTCTTTCATTCCAGCCAAATGCTGAACTGCTCCTGAAATGCCAATCGCAAAATATAAATCCGGGGCGACTACTTTGCCAGTTTGCCCCACCTGATAGTCGTTAGGAACAAATCCGGCATCAACAGCTGCTCTCGACGCGCCCACTGCAGCCCCCAGAACATCGGCAAGCTCCTCAATCAATTTAAATTTTTCAGCATTCTGCAAACCGCGCCCGCCCGATACGATGATTTTTGCACTCCCCAATTCAGGCCGTTCTGACTTGCTTAACTGATGGCTCACAAAATGGCAGTTTTCTTCTGCAATCACTGTGCTGATTCGTTCAATACAGCAGGCCGATTGTTTATCCTGAATGCTGTCAAATGCTGTGGTACGAATGGTTAATACTTTTATGGCATCGAGAACTTTCACCGTTTCTATCGCGTTTCCTGCGTAAACCGGGTGCTGGAACTCGTCTGAAGAAATAATACGGCTGACATCCGAAACCTGAGCCACATCAAGCAAGGCGGCAACCCGTGGCAGTATATTTTTTCCAAAGGTTGTAGACGCAGCAAGAATGGCTGTGAATGATTCAGCAAGGCTTGCCACTAGCTGGCTTGTATTTTCTGCCAGCTGATGGGCATAGCATGGGTTATCCACCAGGAGAACCGAATGAACACCCGCCACAGCAGCAGCCTGCTCGGCAACAGCTTGACAATTATGGCCAATCACCAGAAACACCGGCTTATCATCAAGCTGAAGTGCGGCTGCCAAAGTATTCAGGGACGCAGGGTGCAATTGTTTATTGTCATGTTCCGCAATGACTAGAACGCTCATAATCTCTCCCTGAATTAAAGCACTTTGGCTTCATGTTTTAATTTATCTATCAAACTACTGACCGAGTCGAGTTTGACACCAGCGCTTCTCGCAGAGGGAGCAGTAACCGACACCACTTTAACATGCTCTTTAAGTTCAAGATTCAGACTGCTCAAATCAATGATATCAAGCGGTTTTTTCTTGGATTTCATGATATTAGGAAGGCTGGCATAACGAGGTTCATTAAGACGTAAATCTGTACTGACTACAGCGGGCAATTGCATTTCTAAGGTTTCCAGACCACCATCAATTTCCCGGGTCACAGTAATGGAATTATTTTCAATATTCAAAGAAGAGGCAAATGTAGCCTGAGGCCAGTTTAACAAGGCAGCAAGCATTTGCGGCGTCTGGTTATTATCCCCGTCAATCGATTGCTTACCCATTAATATCAGCCCTGGTTTTTCCTGATGAACTATCGACGACAAAATTTTTGCGATATTCAGGCTGCAAAAAGTCTGATCGGTTTTGACCAGAATAGCCCGATCAGCTCCCAGAGCCAGACCATGCCTTAAGGTTTCCTGAGAGGCGTCGCTGCCAATTGAGATAATGACCACTTCAGAGCCTAAGTTTTTCTCTTTCAGACGAAGCGCTTCTTCTACAGCAATTTCGTCAAAAGGGTTCATGGACATCTTGATATTTTGTGTTTCTACCCCCTGATTATCGGCTTTAACACGGATTTTTACATAGGGGTCAATTACACGCTTCACTGCAACCAAAATTTTCATAGATCCTCACTGGATTCACTTATTATCAGTTTACGAGTATTTTCAAACTGCTTTTATTTTTATCCTGAATCAAGCCCTACATCTTGCCAGAGAACGAGTACATAATTCAAGGCTAGTTTTCAGTAAGCCTGTTCAGCTCTTGGGACAATAATGCCGAATTAACTAGACAGCAGTAATTTCCTCCAGAAACTGGTGAAAGCTTTCTCCAATTTCCGGATGGCGCAATCCAAACTCAACACTTGCCTGCATATATCCCAATTTGGATCCACAATCATAGCGTTTACCGTCAAATTGATAAGCCAGTACTTTTTCGCAGTCAAGCAATCGCTTAATTCCATCAGTAAGCTGAATTTCTCCGCGCTCGTCTGGCGGTGTTTCCCGTAAGGCAGTAAAAATTGCCGGTGTAAAAATATAACGCCCTACTGCTGCCAGGTTTGAAGGGGCTGTTTTGGCTGCTGGTTTTTCAATCATCCCGGTCACTTCGGAAAAACGCTCCTGCGGATTTACAAGACTAACTACACCGTATTGATGTACATCATGCCAGGGAACGGATTGAACAGCCAGAATCGATTTTTTCTCTTTCATAAAAAAATCGACCATCGACGATAAACAGGGAACACGCAGATCGTCAATCAAATCATCTGCCAATAATATTGAAAAGGGATCCTCACCAATCACATGCTCTGCACAGAGAATCGCATGCCCAAGGCCCATCGGTTGATTTTGACGGACATAGGTAAACTGAATCCCTTCAGGGGAAACATTGCGTACCAGCTCCAGAAAGCTTTCTTTTCTTTGCTCTAAAAGCCGGCTTTCGAGCTCGAATTGTTTATCAAAATGATCCTCGATAGCTCTTTTGGTAGAGCTGGTAATGAAAATCATATGATTGAAGCCGGCTCGAGCGGCTTCTTCTACCGCATATTGAATCAGCGGCTTGTCTACAACCGGCAACATTTCCTTTGGAGTAGCCTTGGTAGCAGGTAAAAAACGGGAGCCTAGTCCTGCAACAGGAAACACCGCCTTTTTTATTGGCATCGCTTATCACCTAATCGTTATATCCAATAACAACAGGACGTCCTACAGAATAATACATCTGCAGATTGGCATCTTTGACAGCTTTCAAGTCAAAGCAATTACGTCCATCAAAAACTGCCGCTCGTCCAATAGATCGTTTCATCGCAGAAAGAGAATAAGACTGGAATTCAGACCATTCAGTGGCAATTATTAAAGCATCTAAACCTGCACTAAGTACTTCTTCGGCAGATTTTGCCCATACGATATTATGCTCGCCCTGAAAAAGCAACTGGGCTGCATCTGTAGCTACAGGATCGTAGGCCACCACTAAAGCATCCTCCCGAAGAACTGACTGAATAGCAATTAAACTACTGGCTTCTCTTAAATCATCTGTATCCGGTTTAAATGATAATCCCCAGAACCCCAGCTTTAAACCGCTTAAGTTTTGGTTAAAATGACTCATCAAGTTCTTAAAAACCCAATTTTTCTGTTGATTGTTCACTTCGTCTATCGCAAGCAGCAAAGAGGGATTCAATTGCAGATCGACAGCACATTGGGCAAGAGCTCTGACATCTTTTGGAAAACAGGAACCGCCATAGCCTATTCCGGCATTCAGAAAGTGAGGACCAATGCGTTCATCGAGCGCCATGCCCCGGCGTATCTCCTCGATGTCAGCCCCGCTAGCCTCTGCGATTTGGCTAATCTGGTTGATAAAGCTTATTCGGGCAGCCAGCATGGCATTGGCAGAATACTTGGTCAACTCGGCAGAGGAGCGGCTCATTGAAAGAAATGGTATGCCTTTGCTGATTAGTGGCTGGTAGATTGCCTGCAGGCAGGCAATTGAAGACGGTTCTCCGCCTGCGATAATGCGGTCGGCATTTAAAAAGTCAAACACAGCAGAGCCTTCCCGCAAAAACTCAGGATTAGATGCCAGATGCACCGAAATATCCTTGTTCAATAGTGCTAATTCTTCCTTAACAAGATTTTCCAGAAGCTCCCCGGTTCCTACGGGAACAGTGGATTTACAAATAATAAAACTATCTCTTTCAGCCAGTTGAGCTATTTTTCGGACAACCTCTTTGACCTGAGATAAATCAGCCCGGCCATCCTCTAATCCCGGTGTGCCTACGGCAATAAAATGAACATTCGCGAAATAAACTGCCTCTTCAAGCTCTGAATCAAATCGCAGCCTGCCGGCACCGCTTTGTTCAGAAAGTAATTGAGGCAAATTTTTTTCATGAATAGGACATTGTCCGGATTGTAAGGACTTGATTCGATTATGATTTATATCCACACATAAAACATCATGCCCCAGACTGGCGAAACAGGCAGAGGAAACCAGGCCCACATAACCAGCTCCATATACAGCTATTTTCATAATTTACGCTCACTTCCTTTAAACACAGGTTAAAGTGCTTGACTCACAGCCGTTACTTTCAAACAGCCCCGGTTCTTCCTGGTTTGGCTTGTTTACAGTTCTTAGCGCAGCCAGCGCCTTGGTAACCGCCCGGGCAGCTTCAGTTCCTGTGGCACATATATCTTTGTTGTAAGACAGTTTTCTAAGCCGTTCTTCGATATTTTTTAACTTTATTTCCAGCGAATCATTTGAGGCGTCAACTTGTTGGAAAAATTTTAAAACTTCCTTCATTTCCTTACTTTTTGTATGACCATAGCGAAGACTGGCAGCGGTTTGCTTTGATTGCTGATAAATATATTCTTCAAGAGGAATCGCAATCAGTTTAATCTCAAACTCACTAAAGTAATGTCCCCATAAGCCAATCTCCGCTGACAGATCTAAATCGCTTATCGCTGCAGAAGGCATGATGCTGTTAAATATTCTTTTCTGAGTCTCCAGGCTTAATACCAGCCCCACCTTAAAAATCAGATAAATCAGATTGGTGCCCTGAGCCATTGCTGTTACAGCCAGCTTTGAAAATATCTCAATAAAATAATGGGTCTGTTTTCCAATTGCCTGAACAATATCGATTTGTGATTTCTGAAGCCAGTCAGAGCCTTTCCAGATTACATAAACTGTTGCGAATAATAGCGCAAACTCCTCAATATATAAACCTGCACAAAGTGCGGTAGTTACCAGAGGTAACTTGTCGATGGTGGTTTGAAACCAGTTTTCTGGCAATTCCCGGGCGTTGCTATGATAATCCTGAATTGAACCGAACATTGAGATGAGGCTATTAAGTAAAGCACTCTGCAATACATTATCAGAAGTTTCCTTATCTTTATGTAACTTACTGATGAGCTGATCAAGGCTGGATGCCTCCACATATTGCGAAGGCTTATAATTAAGATTTTTTTGCAGGATAAGATGACTTTGAGCGAGCAGATAACGGCACAATCCCTTTTCATAGGTTGTATCTATGATTTGCTGTTCAAGCCAGGCTATACGTCCCTGACTTCTGTTAGCTTCTATCAACTTATCGAGTTCCGCATAAGTCTGTTCTAGCTTGTCCGGCTGCCCCACGAATTGTCCCAGCAATTGCGAAAAACAGGTCATCAGCGTCAGCTTGATTTTTCTTTGCTGGTAGTCATTCAGCTCAATACGATTGGTTTCATAATAATCCACAATGGAACTTAATTTTCTCTCTAACTCTTCTATTGTCATCCCTGTCTCCGTATGTACTTCGTGCATTGAATCAAGCGTTATCTTTTAAGCAAAATAGTGTTAGGATACAAAAATTGTAACTCTCCAGGTTCGCCATCCTGAGCGTAGCGAAGGATCTCAAACTGCTTAGAACTGAGCCAGACTGAGGAGATCCTTCACTGCGTTCAGGATGACGTTGGGACGATTTGACTGAATTAAAATCAAACTTATCCACAACCAGGGGAGTTACACAAAAATTTATCATAAGGCACAGTAAAATTCTGGTCTACTGCTAACACTCATTACTGCATTTTTATGGATATAAATCAACTAACTGCCTCAAAAGAAAGCAGGCACTCCTCGGCCGCAGCACTACTCGGCTTTTGCCTCATTATTATTTTTGTACGGCTTTTTTTAAGAGGCAGCTTGCTTGAACTTGATGAAGCGGAGCAGATTGTCCTGGCGCAGCATTTTTCCTGGGGCTATCTTAATCAACCGCCCTTATATAATTGGCTGCAATACAGTCTGTTTCGGTTGTTTGGCGCAAATCTTTTCAGTTTAATCGCCTTGAAATCAGTACTGCTTTTTGGCTGTTTGTTTTATTACCATCGCATCTGCCAGTTACATTGTAAAAATTCTTTATTGGCCTGGTGCGCTACAGTTTCCTGGGCTTTAATTCCCGCAATCAGTCTGGACTTGCTGAAGGACAATACGCACTCAGTACTGGCTTTGCTAATGGCTTGTATCAGCTGGTATATAGTTTTTAAACCGCGAAGTCTATCCAGCTTTGGCGACTATTGCATCCTGGGCTTAATCATGGGCTGTGGCCTGCTATCCAAATATAATTACCTGTTTTTTCTTTTACCCCTGCTTCTTACGATTTTATCCATTGAGGAAATTCGTTCACGAGTAAAGCCCGCTTATTTATTTCTATCCTTTTCATTGGCGTTACTGATTGCAAGCCCCTATCTGATATGGCTTTATCATTTTGCCAGTATTGGCCTGCATGCCAGCTATAAGCTGGTCTCACAAGACAAATCGGTCATACACGGGCCGATTGAAGTTCTTAAAGGCAGTTTACTATTCATTCTGCCCGTTTACATAATTAGCCAGATCTTTTTTCCGCAATCGTTTTCCTTCCGACCTAAAACGCTGGAAAGCCGCATTGTTAATGTTTATTTCATCTATGCGCTGGCGTGTCTGATTATCCTGGTACTGGCATTTGGGATCAAAAATTTTGAAACGCGATGGCTTATCCCGATATTTTTTATAGTACCGGTTCTTTTTTTTAGCCCAATTAAAGAAAATCAGTTTAATCCGAAACGTTTTGCTCGCTACATGGTATGCTGTCTTCTTCTGCAAGGCTTTTTTATTTCAGCACTGGTCTATCGGGCACATTTTGGAAATCAGCGCAACCTGCGTTTCCCTTTCACAGAGCTGGTTCATGTGCTGAAACAATCAGACAGCTCCTTCAATTATATTCTTTCCGATTCATTCTGGTTACTTGGAAATCTGTACACGCAAACCGGAACTGATTTTCGTTTTATTGATACTCTGACACCGTTCCAGTATCCGAAAGGCCACTTGTTTTTAACCTGGATGGGAGCGGAAACCCCATCCTGGGTTCAAGATCTATTTCCAAACCAGGAAATTGTGGTTCACCCGGTATACTCCAAAACCCGCCCGCGGGAGATTCTTGGCGGCTGGAGTGAGTATAATGGCCCTATGCCATTGGTTGCCTTGGTCTGAGCTTTATCATATTTATTGAATTTTCACCCAACTTATCTCATAATATGCAAATAATTTATTTATTTTACAATTACTATGACAGCCTATTTAAATAATCTTCTAAACAAAAGATCCTGCCAGAATTCCACTCATCCAGCTATCGTATCCTTAAAAGAGATTTGCAAAGATAGCCAAAAATTAACACTTGCCGATTATCAAAAAATAATTACACAGTTTATCAAATCGCCCGCAACTGACACTGATAGCGTTAATATTGAAAAATTCATTTTTTCAGCCTACGAATTAGAATGTTATCATCGCCAGCTTCAGGCGCAGTGCAAGCCTTCTGTTGAGTCGGCTAAAAAAACAAGTCCAACACTTTTTGCGAGAGAAATTACCTCAATTTCTCCACATCGCCTTCAGATTTTGAATTTACTCATTAAATTAAATATATTAGATGACAAACTATTTGAAGCCGTAAGTTCTTATCCACGTGCTCAGGTTCAAAACCTTTATACTCAGTTCAAGTCTATTAAAAGCCAGGATGATTTTTGGAGCATTCATAATGAATGGAGCGCTGAAAATAAATCCGAAGAAGTTCTTGCCAAAAATTCAACATCTACTGTGATACCGCCGAATTAAACTGCTTATTCAGCGACCACATAAAATTCGCAGGCCTCTCGCGCACTGGTACAAACATAGCCGGTATAGATATCTATCCAGTTTGGATCAACGCGCGGAGGCAGTTTAACGATGGTTTGTCTCCAGATTGAATAATCTCCAGCTGAATTACGATAAGTGCAGCTCACCCCCCTGCCAAAACCGGCTACCAGAATGTTGGCCTTAACAAACTGAGTGCCGGGTTCTCCGTAAGGAGGATTCGCTGAAAAGGGATTCTTAAGCCAGGGATAGGGAGGTTCTCCCCATTGAAGAGAGCTATTATCAGGATCAGGACAAACGCTTGCGTAAGAGTTGAGAGTGAGCGCTAAAAGCCATAGAAATAGCTTTAATTTCATTTTTATTCTCCCTGAATAATTCGCTCGCATGTAATTATCTGATTATTTTTCGAATTTTGTCAATGAGAACTTGAATCCCCATGATCATTTTGTATAACAGAAAATCTTATTGATCCCATTTTACACCACTGCTAGAATGCATTGTCATTGCCCAATTTGTCAAGTGAATGTCTTTTTGGAGCCTGTGTCATTACATACTCCCGTCGTATACCTCAGTTTTTTTAGGTGACTTAAATGAAACGCAAATTTGATTCCAGCCAGTCCTCATCGCAATCAGAAACCACTGTACTGAGGCGAGATATAACTCCTCCCTCAAGACCAGAGGATGCTTTGCAAAACATTTCCCGTCTGGTCATCTCAATTAATACTTTAGGAAAAGAGAAAAATAAAAGTGGCGCATTCAATCAGACAATGACAAGCCTTCTTGAAGAATTTGTTGAAATAATACAAATGCAGTTTGAAGATTTGAGAGACTGGATAGATCTTGCATACCAATATTCTCCCAATATAAATGAGCTTGAAATCGAATTTGCCCATGTCGTTAAATTTTTGGGAATCTATCTAAAAGAAAGCTCACCCGCCTCTGTTTTATCTGCCCATTCGTTGAATCAATTGCTCCATCTGTTAACTTTTAACTGGAACGTTTCAAAAACGCTTTGTTTACATGGATTGTCGAATCTGGCCAAAACCAGTCGAATAAAAGGCAAACTATCCACTGAATTATTAGAAACCATTTTATTAAGCCCTTCCCGAGGTCCTCTGTGGGAACAACACCATGCTTCCCTGCTTTTCAGTTTAAGTATACTGATTGAGCATGACGCACTGGACAGAGAAATCAATATTGAAAAAATTACACCCTTTCTGAACCGGTTCAAACCATTTCGCCTTGAGGCTAATGACTATAGAAACATTCTTTGCTTTTATAAATCTGTCAATAAGAGAAGACCATTAAATCCCACAATTATTCACTCCACAATTACCAGCTGTGTAAATAATATTTCCTTACAATTTAACGATGCTCTACTGGATATTTTTACGTCCTTTGCTGAGCTCCTTAATGAGGAGTCGGTAGCGGGGATGACCGCAATTAAAGCAGATTTTATTCATGAAACTCTTGAAAGGATAATTGCATCTTCAAATACCGGAATACTTGCCAATCAGATTTCTCGTCTTTATCTTCAATTTGCCAGACTGGCTAAAGTGGGTGCCATTGAAGGCATGCTTTCGCTTGATCTGTTTGAGAAGATTCTGAGCCAGCTAGAGTTGGATAAACTGCCTGCTGATATTCTACTCCGCTATTTCTCTGCGCTTGAATTGCTGCAGCAGGCAGGCAAAACCTCTCGTCCGGTGTCGGATGCTTTAATTAACAAGTTCCTGAATTCAGCAGCTGAAAAAGCATCTCAGGTTCCAGGGGCAGATATTCAATGCCTTGCGATTGCAAAAAGCTTAATCAAAAGCCCTGAGCTTATTGAACAAAATAAAACCCCAATTCAAAAATTATTGCACAGCAACCTTGGCAGGGTGGGTACAAATCCCGAAAAAATAATAAAACTTCTTCAAGCCATCAGCTTTCTCAGAAATCATCGTCTCTTCGACAATGATCTATCAGCATTGTTCAGCAAAATTCGGATTGCCTATTCCGTCTTTCCAGAGGATTTAAAAATTCAATTGGATGAGATTATGCAGCATTTAAAAGATTCACCTTACTGGTTACAGAGTATTCGGCAAGCGGTGGGGCTTGAACAACGGCCTATATCATCTGTTCATGCAGCAAGCGCTATACCCTCTATGCGCTTCCCGTCGGCAGGATTGTATAAAGGACCTGCTTTTATTCAAAACAACACCACAACACCTGGGCTAATCAATAACCTCCAGACCTCCGACAGTGTTAGGCCGACACCCGCTTCCCTAAAGGCTTCAGCGCCCGCAACAATAGGAGTTGAACCCCGCGGTGTTAAACGAACAGCCTCTCATCCTTCTCGAAATAGCCTCGCGCAATCGAAAACTGGAACCCGCTCAACCCGGACAAGCACCGACAAACCGGCTTCCTGGCAAAATGCCTGCCAATCCAATCGGATTTTCTCAGCTATTGCGAATGCAGATGTAGAAAGACTCAAAGCAATCCTCGGTATCAGTGATCCTGCACAAGCTCCAATCAAACGAGCTTCCAAAAAACAGAAAGAAGCGACAAAATCGACTTCAGAAAAACCTCGTCTGGCATTTTTACTTAAACGTTCAGAGAGGGATAAGCCACTGACTGAGACTGAACGTGAGATTTTTAGCTTTTTCAGGACAGTTAGTAAAGATGCCCTGATTAAACTGATCCAAATCAGTAATTCAGTTTTCTTTTTCCATCTGTTAAAAGCCTGTACACACCACAACCGCTATTTTCTCATTGAGAAAGGTTTTTTTGATGAGGTTTTCTGCCATCTACCCCTGGAGCAGCTCAAACAGTTCATCCCTCATCTTGAGGCTGCTGAAATTTATCGTGACGAGGGTTCGATCATGCACGTTTTCAACCAGCTCAATGAACGTGGACGAAAAAATCCTGGCGAAGCAAGCTCAGTGAAAGCATTGAAACTTGAATTTTTTACAAGAGCAAGAAAATTTCATATCGACTCAGGTCATCCTCACCTTGTCGAAAGACTTAATACATCGATCAGAAGAATCGAGAAACAGCAAATCAATCTAGCCACTGTCAACCAACCGAGCCAGGTCCAGGCTGTCTGTATTCGCCCAGGCAATGAAGTTACTTCCTTTATAAGGTCAACCTCCGGAACTCGCTCTCTTTTTACCGTGAACACCTCTTATCTTTATGACAGCGAAGATATGCTCGCGATTTTGAGAGCCAGATTAGAGACGTTTAATTTTGCTACCGTCATTGGGGTCAGTCAGATTAATGATCATGTGCAGGGAAATCGAATAAAGGATCAGCTTAGGTTAATACTGGCCGAAAATGCTGCTTTAAACGCATCGCATAAAATTGTTCTTGTTCTTCCCATTCAAGTGGGCAATCACTGGGTTGGACTTCTTCTTAGCTTAACGGGTCGGAAAGTGGATTCAGCCCTGTATCTGGACAGCCTCGGGAAGCAGCCAACTGAAAACAGACAAAGATTAATCCTGAAAGAATTGACTGAAGCGGGATTAAATACTGCCGGAATAAAATTAGACTATGCCGAACAGGCGATTCAGCAACCAGTGGCAGATTACACCAGCTGCGGTCCCTGTTTAGTAGAGAACTTCCATAATGCTTTATCCCGACAATGGCCTGAGACCAGTCGAATGGAGCATGGTCAAATGCTGGAACTTCGTCGCAATCATGCGAGCTGCTTATTGGATAAAAGACCGGACTATTACCCTGTATTTAAGAACAAGCATAAGAATAATGGTGCAAGCTTTCCAAGTATCCAGCAGCAACTCAGCACACATGGCGTTGAAGCAGAAAACAGCAGGTCTTCCCTGGCAAGTCGCCATTAGCTGACAGATAGCGTCAGCAATCTGCTGCGGCCTCTTAAATAATTGCTTAATCTCCCCTTACATACGCGGTTTGCCCGCAGTATGTCAGGGACTGGTATTTGAGACCGCAAAACAAAAAGTCGGTTATGAAGCGGTCAGTGGTTTATTCTTTGAAATATTTTTCAAGAAGCATTGTTTCCAAAGATTTCTTTGTTATAATCAGTCTCGCGTGCCGGGGTGGCGGAATTGGTAGACGCGCCGGATTCAAAATCCGGTGGTGGTGACACCGTGTGGGTTCGAGTCCCACCCTCGGTACCAAAACATCAGATTTTCCTCTTAAAAGACTTCAAGACAGTTTCTTAACCATTGATGCCCCTTTCTGGAACCACAGATTGAAAGAGGCACTCTTGCTGACTATGGCTTCGCCATCTCCGAGCTCAAACGATCGTCATCATACACTACAAAACAACGGTTTGATTCATCACAATTTAAAGAGACCGTATTTCCGGGATTAACTGGGGAGGCAATCACCCCATTTTCACAAGTTATTTCAAACACCCCGCCCTGGCCTATTGCAGGATTGAGTTTAATACGGAATTTACCAGAACTTATAGTGGATACATCTGCCATCACTAAGTGCGTACAGCCATTATAGCTAGAGCAATCTGCTGCATTTTTGAGAGTATAAATGCCCTGCCAATGCCCTGGAATTTTGCTGCAATTATCATTCGGCTCCGCACCGAAGCTTAGAGAGAGCGGAAATGAACAAAAGAGAAGAGCCAAACTAAACTTATTCATTATTCATCCTTGTAATAGTTAAAAACCGCATTAATGAGCAATACTTAAATCGCTGACTGTTTTCCCATTTTCCAATCGGGTCTGCTCTCTGATTAACAGTAAAAACGGGATAAAACCCAGGGCAAAAATAAAGGAAAACTTATAGAGTCCTACCCATCCTGCCTGCATTTGCAATAAAGCGGCTATGGGCCCTGAAAAGGTTCTCGGTAATGTCGATAGAGCAACCAGAAGCGAAAACTGAGTAGCCGTATATTGGCGATTCACCAGACGCATAAACAATGCGACCAGGGCCGTAGAGCCCATGCCTGCGGCAAAATTGTCCAGCACAACCGCCGTTGCGAACAAGGTCAGATTTTTTCCGACTACAGCCAGGGCTAGAAATAATAAATTCGTCAGTGCCTGTATAATACCAAAGGCTAATAAAGCCTGATATAAAGGCAAGCGCAACAGAATAAAGCCTGCAGCTAATCCACCAAGTAAAATCGAACTGATTCCCAGCATTTTATTAATATAGCCAATGGTATCCAGCGAAAATCCCAAGCCCTGAATAAGGAATGGCATGACAATGCCGCTTGTTGTGGTGGTGAAAGCTTCACCCAGCTTATAAAATAAGATAAATAGAATTAAGGGAATAATACCCCGGCGATGCCATAGTTCTTTCAATGGCTCGAGAAATGATTGAACAAAGGTTGGTTGACTACTTATTGATTGCGATGGCTCTGGACTCCATAATGTGGCAGCTATGCCAACCAGCATGAGCAAACCCATAATTCGGTAAGTTAAGCTCCAACCGAGGTGACTCGCCATAACCAGTGCCAATCCACCGGCAATTAATAAAGCAAGACGATATCCAAAAACAGCCAGTGAGGCGCCGAGTGCATGCTCACTTTCTCGCAAATATTCAGTTCGGTGCGCATCAATCGCTATATCCTGCGTCGCTGAGAAAATGGCTATGAGGAATGCAAGCAAAGCCATCAACTGCGGCGATTGATTGGGTTGGCACCAGGCCATTAAATTAAATGCGGCTAATAACAATATTTGTGTTAACAAGATCCAGCTTCGGCGTTTGCCAAGGAAACACAGCGAATAGCGATCCAGCAGAGGCCCCCATATAATGCGGTAGACGTAAGGCAAACCAACCAGACTTAATAATCCAGTGGCGAGCACAGACATTCCTGTATCAGCAAACCAGGCTTGCAAGGTGCTGGTGATTAATGCCAGAGGGAGACCGGAAGAAAACCCTAGCAGGAAAATAATGAACAGGCGTTTATTCATCCTGGTGTGACACTCTTAGAAAATTAATACCGCGGACAAGCCGCGGTACTTGGACAACTCTGCCTAGAATGCTTAAGCGGCGGCCTTTTTTACGGAAATCAAATGAATTTTGAAAATCAGGGTTTCATTTGGACCAATAGGACCACCCACACTGCGTGGGCCATAGGCCAGAGCTGAAGGAATGTAGATTTCCCATGTAGAACCAGCAGGCATTAACTGTAACGCTTCAGTCCACCCTGGAATCACTTGAGAAACTTTGAAGGTAGCAGGTTTGCCAGACTTGTCGGTGCTGTCAAATACCTGACCGTCAATTGTCTTACCAGTGTACTCAACAGTCACGGTATCATCTTTAGCCGGTTTGGCACCGCTTCCAGTTTCAATCACTTTGTATTGAAGTCCGCTGGGTAAACTGACAACGCCTTCTTTAGTTTTATTCTGGCTTAAAAAAGCTTCACCTTTGGATTTATTCTCTTCAGATTTTTTGCTGAATTCCGCATTTCGCTTGGACATCAGATCTTTTTGAAATTTGTTCAGCACTTCTTTCATCTGATCGTCTGTCAGCATCAGTTGGCTGCCTGCCATACCATCCTGTAAGCCTTTTGCCATTGCTGCGGGATTAACTTCAATTCCTTGCTTTTTGAAATTTTTACCCAAATCAGCACCAATACTGTAGGATAATTTATCCATGTCAGTAGATAGAGTCACATCGGATGCAGCAATAGCGGTGGACATAGCCAAACTCATGGTAGCTGCAGCGACCAGTTTCATCTTCATAAACAATCCCCTTTTATTCTTGGACAAGAATCAAATTCAAAGCTTATTGACCATTCGTTTTACGTCTCAAAACAAACATCAACAACACCTGGTTAAAATGCCCATTCATTCTGCCTAAGTTTTCATGAAATTTCCAGTCAATGAAAAATATTTACCTTAGAGTAGCTTGCCTATTGTTTGCTGCACAATTTCCTTCTAAACTTGCCATAATTGCACCATCTTAGGTAAATAGAATGAGTATCAGCCTCTTTGACTTATTTTCCATTGGAATTGGTCCGTCCAGTTCCCATACTGTCGGCCCTATGTCCGCTGCTAATGAATTTCTCAAGCTACTCGATGAAAAGAAGCTGTTCGGCGACACTGAGCGTGTTCTTATTGAACTCTATGGCTCTCTGGCCCTGACAGGCAAAGGTCATGGCACGGATAAAGCCATTTTAAATGGACTGGAAGGGAAAACTCCTGATGGTGTCGTGCCGGAAACAATGGTTCCGCGCATGCGTGAGATTATTAGCTCTCAACGGCTTAATCTGGCGGGAGTCAAGGAAATTAATTTTAATGATACCAGTGATTTCCTTTTTCTACAGAAAGAATTACTGCCCCGACACAGTAATGGAATGCGTTTTACAGCCTTTGGAACTGAAAGCGCTGTGCTTTGCAGTCAGGTTTATTATTCAATCGGTGGAGGCTTCATCAGCACTGAAGAAGAGTTTGATAATACAAGCTCTGATGTAACCCCGGTTCCCTACCCCTTTGATAATGCCTTTGAGTTGTTAGCCCTTTGCCGGGAAAATCATTTGTCGATTGCCGAACTTATGATGGTGAATGAGCTTACCTGGCGTGACAAACATGCGGTTCACGCAGGTATCCTTGCAATTGCCAAGGTTATGAATGAGTGCATAGAAAATGGCTGCCGCCATCCCGGGGTTCTCCCCGGAGGGTTACAGTTAAAGCGTCGGGCGCCAGAGCTTTACCAGAAGTTAATCAAACACCAGGGCGTTCCCAGTGTGTTTGAGCAGTCGGACATTATGAATCGTCTTAATCTTTATGCGATGGCGGTTAATGAAGAAAATGCGGCGGGCGGCCGTATTGTTACCGCCCCCACGAATGGTGCAGCGGGAATTATACCAGCGGTATTGCGTTATTTTCAGGAAGCACACACAAAATTAAGCAAGGAAGATATTTATACTTATTTTCTGACCGCAGCAGCAGTCGGTATCCTTTATAAAAAAGGAGCATCCATCTCTGGGGCCGAAGTAGGATGTCAGGGTGAAGTGGGAGTTGCTTCTTCTATGGCGGCCGCAGGTATTACCGCAGTATTAGGCGGCACCCTGGAACAAATTGAAAATGCGGCTGAAATCGCGATGGAGCACCACTTGGGAATGACCTGCGATCCCGTTCTCGGTCTGGTCCAGATTCCTTGTATTGAACGGAACGCAATGGGGGCTGTAAAAGCAGTTAATGCGTCTCGCATGGCCTTAATTGGTGATGGCCAGCATCAGATCTCACTCGATAAGGTTATCAAAACCATGAAACAAACCGGTATGGATATGCAAACTATCTATAAGGAAACCTCAATGGGCGGTTTGGCTGTAAGCCTTCCTGAGTGCTAAGCTTTGACCACTTAGTCATTCCAGCCTAAGGTTTGCAGCCTCCAGGCTGGAGGATTTAAATAACTCGGCTCTCAATTTTAAACGTAAATGGTAAATCTTTCTGATAAAAAGAATCCGAGATAGCATATCCGACAACCATTGCTAGCTCCTGATTAATATACAATAAAGGAATCCTATCCCTTTGCCATTGGGGGATTCCCCATTCCTGAAATAATTTTTTAAGCGTTTTGGATTGGCCGTGAATTTTCATTCGTTCACCGCCTTGGCGAAATCTGATTTCTATGACATCGCCTTCCAATACACGAACCCCGGTATTAAAAGGCTCAGCAGCAATTGAGGAAGAATCAATAACCAGCGGTTCAGGAAAATTATCCCAGGGGAGTCCTGATAATTTTCCCGTCGGTTTATTTATCATTAAATAGAGCGCCTTCCTGTAGCGCCGCAGGGCAGCCCCTCCCCAGCTGACTATCGGAGTCGCATCGTCTCGGCTAAATAATAGCTCAGAACCAATTCGATTAAATGTCAGAGCATCCGGCATAAGGACCTGGTTTTGTCTAAGCCAATAGCGAATGATATTATTCAATCGTTCGCTATTGAGACAGAGAAGATCGGCACAGTCCAGCACTTGAGACGGCTTGTTAAGCTTCGGGCAATCACTCAAAGCTAATTGATCGAGCAAGTCTTGAGCCTGCTGACAATGCCTGGCCGTGCGAACTAAATTATCATCTACCCCAGGCCATCGTTCTCTGATTAAAGGCAAAAGATTATGGCGCAGATAATTTCTTGAAAAATGCGTTTCCTGATTGCTTTCATCATCCACCCAGCTTAGCTTGTGATTTATCGCATAACGCTCAATCTGCGCTCGCGTATAATCCAGTAAAGGCCTGAACAGTAATCCCTTGCCCAAAGAACGCCAGGCTGGCATGGCAGACAACCCCTCAAGGCCTGCCCCACGAAATAATTGCAAAAGAAGCGTCTCTGCCTGATCATCGCGGTGGTGCCCGAGCAAAATGCAGGTATTACTCTCTGATAATGCGGAAAACAGTTCATAGCGTTTTTCCCGAGCAGTTTTCTCAATATTCGATGAGCTATTCAAATGCACATGATTAACAATCAATGGAATATCATGCCGCTTGCAGAATTGTTCGCAATGCAGCTTCCACGTATCGGCATTGGGACTTAATCCATGATGAACATGAACAGCAGTTAACTTTGCTTTAAGTTGAGGAATTTTTGCTAAAGCATAGAGTAATACGGTTGAATCCAGCCCGCCGCTGAACCCTGCATATAGCTTGTCAAAGGGTTCAAGCAGTGAGCTGATGAAATCGAAATCCAGGCTAATCACAGGCTCCCATTGCCATGAATTTATTGTAACGCTCCTCCAGAAGAGTTTTAATAGGCATTTTTTTCAAGTGTTCGAGCTCTTCAACCAGAATACTTTTAAGTCGGCCTGTCATCGCCTCGAGATTACGATGAGCTCCCCCCAGTGGTTCCTTGATAACCTGATCAATTAAACCCAGTTCATAAATGCGCTCAGCGGTGATTCCCATCGCCCTTGCTGCTTCACTGGCTTTAGCCGCATCTTTCCACAGGATGGATGCACAGCCTTCTGGTGAAATTACTGAGTAAATGCCAAATTGCAGCATTAGCACCCGATCGCCCACACCAATTGCCAGGGCGCCGCCAGAACCCGCTTCACCCGTCACTGTACAAATAACAGGCGTTTTCAGCTTCGCCATTTCCAAAAGATTTCTGGCAATCGCTTCTGACTGGTTGCGCTCCTCTGCTCCAATACCCGGGTAAGCACCTGCAGTATCAATAAATGTGAAAATAGGCAGATTAAATTTTTCGGCCATTTTCATCAGCCGCAAGGCCTTACGATATTCCTCAGGGCGTGCCATTCCGAAATTACGATACACCTTCTCCTTGGTTCGCTTTCCTTTCTGGTGGCCTAATACCATAACTGGCTCACCATTTAAACGAGCCAGACCGCCTATAATCGCTGGGGCACAGGAATAATGACGGTCTCCATGAAGCTCCTGAAAGTCAGTAAAAATATGTTCAATATAATCCGTAGTTTGCGGTCTGAGAGGATGTCTGGCCAGCTGAGCGATTTGCCAGGGCTCCAGATTAGAGAAAATGCCCGCCATTAACTCTTCACACTTGCTTTCAAGGCGCGTGATTTCTTCGCTTAAATTGATTTCAGTATCACCGACCATGCGCAGTGCCTGAATCTTTTGGTTCAATTCTTCGATGGGCTGCTCGAAATCCAAAAATTGTCGACTCATTAATTACTCGTTGGCGAATTAAAAGGCATGCGTTATGATAACCCTAACTGCTTCCAGACGCTACCCATTGAATCATCTGAATGAGTGAATTCCAGATTAAACCGATGTCATTAAAGGATTGTTCTCTTCAGGAATCCAGAATAGATATCTGGGAATTTCCTCTGTCCAGCTATCCAGAAAATAGCTTACACCTTTTAGACGACACTGAGCTTGAACGAGCGAGGCGCTTTCTATTCGAGAAACATCGCCGACGCTTCATTGCCTCCCACGCAGCGCTGCGCCTTATTCTAGCCCGCTATCTGCAAATCCCTGCAGGACAAATCGAGTTTATAAAGGGGATTCATGGAAAACCGGCAGTCAAACATTTCACAGAAATTGAGTTTAACCTCAGTCATTCGGGTGAAATCGGATTATTGGGAATAGGCAGCAAGCACCCATTGGGAATTGATATTGAACAATTTTCTGCCCGCTCATTAAAGGGATTGGCTAATTACGCATTTTCCCCGGAAGAGGTTCAGGAACTTAATCAGGTGCCAAAATTACTGCAAGTCCTTACTTTTTTTAAAATATGGGCTAAAAAAGAAGCATTTATCAAGGCGTCGGGTCTTGGACTCCATTACCCTACTCAGAGTTTCTCTGTTCCTGTATTTAAAGATCATGCTGAAATTTTCGATTCGCTGCATCAGAAAAACTGGCTGATGAACTCCTTCATGCCTCATACGGGTTATGCGGCTGCGCTTTGCTATGAACCCGCCATTGTAACACTGCGCGGACAAAAATTGAAAAAACTGGAATGGCTATTAAATGAGAAGCTCTGATATAAAAATGTTTACTTCCTTACAGCGGCAAATTCTGCATTTGCTTGCCGATGGAACTTGCCAAAGCGGCGAATACCTGGCCAGGCAGTTTGGTGTATCAAGAACTGCCATCTGGAAACAAATCCATCAGTTGACTCTATCAGGACTCCCAATTGAATCAATTCCAAAACAGGGATATCGCTTGCTAAAGCCTTTTATTCCCCTTGATAAAGAAAAAATTTTAAGCCAGCTTCCAGGACATTTAAAAAATGAAACCACTGTCTATCAATTTAGTGAAATTGACTCAAGCAATCGCTTTTTAAAAGATCTGCCGATACAAAAAAATCTGACGATTTGCTGTACTGAAAAACAAACACAGGGACGCGGACGTTTCGGGCGCTCCTGGGCCTCTCCTTTTGGAGAGAATATTTATTTATCGGTTCGCTGGGAAATGTACGAATCGCTTTCTCGCTTATCAGGCTTAAGTCTTGCTGTCAGTCTCGCAGTAGTTCGTGCACTGCATAATGCCGGTGTTCAGAATGAGATACAGATAAAATGGCCGAATGATTTAATATGGCAAGGCAAAAAACTCGGTGGCATCCTTATTGAAATGATTGCTGAATCTCACAGCAGCGCATCGGTTATCATCGGTATTGGAATTAATGTGAATACAGACCCCAAAGAGAGTGATTTATCAGATAATCCCTGGTGCTCTCTTCTGGAAACAGGCGGTCAATATTGGGACAGAAACCGATTGATTGCAGAAATTGTAAGCACTTTGGATCAGGATATTGAGCACTTTTTAAAAAATGGGTTTTCAAGCTTTTTGCCCTTATGGAATCAACACGATTATTTGCGTGGTAAAACCATCACAGTGCAGCAATTCAATTCAAGGATCACCGGGGAAGCCCGCGGCATTGATCCTTATGGGCAATTGTGTCTGCGCGACAATGAAGGTCTGGTACATTATTTATCGTCTGGAGATACGAGCTTGAATGGTTTTTAAGAGGGGTTTGTCCCGAGCTACTCTATTCACTCGGGAACGGATGACTGCGAGGAAATCCGGTTTTTATACAGCTTCTTCACTACTATCGGTTGACTCTTTTTCTTGCTGGATGCGTAAATAAATTTCTTCACGATGAACGGAAACATCTTTAGGAGCATTGATTCCCAGTCTGACCTGGTTACCTTTCACACCAAGAACAGTGATATTTACATCATCACCAATGATTAGAGTTTCACCAATACGGCGAGTTAATATTAACATGCTTTAAATCTCCCTAATTTGTATATTCCCACCCGTTCCATAGAAAGCACTCTTCCATGTGGGCTTCGTAATATACAGTTTGTACAAAAAACAATCTTATATTGTCTGGATAAGTTTATACCAGAATTCTTAACGAAATATTAAGAAACTAAAATTTTATAAATTAATTACCGCCCCCGCTCTGCAGGAACAGAATTATTCTGAAATCCGGGTGGGCAATTCCAGAAAAGACTATTTCTCTTTCTAATTATATGACAAATAAACAAAAAAATCTTTGCAGAGACAGAAACGGGTAATTAACAAGCTGACTTTGCTGAACCAATTCTTGAAGACTTCCCCGCGTTAAACAAAAAAGCCAGAAAAATTAGTGGCAAATAAGCAATGAGGCAGCAAATAAATCCACTCACCCAGTTGAAACCTGAAATGAATGCCCAGGGTAACAGCCAGGTTATATTAATGACCGTTACGCCTAAGGTCACAGGGCAATGGCCGCCATAATGTCGGGAAGCATGCTGATAAGCATGGGTACAGTGGGCTTCCCAGACACGTTCTCCGCTTAGCGCTCGCTGAATCAGAGTGATCGTTGAGTCTACAACAAATACCCCAAGCAGGATTAACCAGCTCCAGAAAAGTGATGGAGACAAAAATGCGGCATGAATGCTAAAGGCCCCGACCACTATTCCCAGAAACCCGCTTCCTACATCCCCCATAAAAATACGGGCCGGCGGAAAATTCCAGATTAAAAAACCGGATACGGTAGCTGCAAGCCCGATAAGCGGCAAAATTTCTGATGAATAGCCCAGGAACCAGTACAAAGAAGCAGCCGCCATGCAGGCGAAAATAGTTTCTGAAGCAGCCAAACCATCAATACCATCCATAAAATTAAACAGATTTAATACCCAGGCCAGATAAAATACTCCGATGCCATTCAAAATCCAGCCGGAGGAAATTAACCAGCTGCCAATCTGGATTGAAGGAAAACTGCCAAAGCAATACAAAACGAAGGCACTAGCCAGAAAATGACCTGAAAAACGTATTTTTGGCGATAAATGCCTTCTATCGTCAATAAATCCTAATAACGCCACAAATAATCCTGCTCCGGAAGTTGCGATGGCAAAAGGTATCGAAACCAGGCTAGTCTGAGAGAGGAATGCAATGAGGCTGGTAAATATTAATACAAAAGCCAGGCCTCCGCCTCTTGGGGTGGGGGTTTTATGCGAGCTTCTATCATTAGGAATATCCAGGAGCTGCACTGTCAAAGCATATCTTCTTATGGCACGCGTTAACAGAAATGACGCAAAAAATGCCATGCACATAACGAATACAATCATAAAAACCCCGCTAATGTATCGACAAGCCAGGCCTAAGCCGTTGAATTATTAACTCGCTTGCCATAAACTACTGAAAAAAAAGCACTCTGATGGAATGGAAAGCATGACGCACTTAACTCAAATGGATAGCTGGAACGCGCTAAAATCACATAGTATACAGTTACAATCACATTCAATTCTTGACATCAAACAAAGCCTCAGAACAAGCAGGGCTTCTCTTAATTATTCAGCATGCAAACTCGATATCGATTTTACAAATCAGAAAATTATACCAGAAACTCTAAGCTTATTAATTGAATTAGCAGAAGAACGTGAATTATCGAAGAAAGTTCAGGGGCTTTTTAATGGAGCCTGCGTAAATTTCACTGAAAACCGCCCCGCATTACACACCGCACTTCGGCAAATGGATAATAAACCTTTAGTCATTAATGGAAAAGATGTAATGACTGAAATATTTGCCGCAAGAGCGCAGATGGATGAAATTGCTGAAAAAATACGTAATGGTAACTGGATGGGTTTCACGGGAAAACCGATTACAGACATTGTCAATATTGGTATTGGCGGTTCAGATTTAGGTCCCCGGCTTTGTATTTCAGCCCTTGATTGCTGGCGCCATCCGGATTTAAATTTCCACTTTGTTACCAGCGTTGACCCTTATGATTTTAACCACACGGTTAAATCCCTGGACCCCGAAACTACCCTGTTCTTAATTTCCTCTAAATCATTTACCACACGGGAAACACTGCAGAACGCCAAAAAAGCCGTAAGCTGGCTTGGCTTAAATGAGCTCAATGAGCGGCATTTTATAGCGATAACTGCCAATGGCGAAGCGGCACGCAGGATGGGATTCAAAACGGTGCTGCCTATATGGGATTGGGTTGGCGGAAGATACTCTCTGTGCTCCGCGATAAATCTAATAACGATGATTGCAATTGGCTATGAGAATTTTTCCCAGATTCTTCTGGGGGCTCACCATATGGATCAGCATTATCAGCAAAGTGAATTGTCTAAAAATATCCCGGCTTTATTGGGACTCATTGGAGTGTGGAATAATAATTTTCTCGCGACCCATAATTTTCTGATGCTGACCTACGCTCAACAGCTGGAACACTTTGTTCCTTATATTCAACAGCTGGATATGGAAAGCAATGGAAAATCCACTGATAGTAAGGGAGAGTTTGTTAATTACGCCACCGGGCCTATGGTCTGGGGGGGGCTTGGAAACCAGGCTCAACATAGCTATTTTCAACTGCTATGCCAGGGAACTCATAAGATTGCAGGCGATTGTATAGGTGTGAAGTCGTATAACGAAGAAACCATCAATCATTTTCTCTATGAAAAACTGCGAATTCTTAGTGATGGAATTCCGAATAAACAGCATCTGAATAAAATGATTAACGGCAATATTCCTCTTAACCTGATTACTTTAGACGAAGTGAGTCCTTATACTTTAGGCGCTCTTATCTCTCTGTACGAACATAAAATTTACACTCAGAGCGTCATTTGGGATATTAATCCCTTTGATCAGCCTGGAGTGGAAAGTGCCAAACAGACGTTTAGCAGGAATAAAGAATTGGCAAAAGAGATCTCTATTTTATAATTCGACTTCTCCTTGTGAGATAGAATGGCAGAATGCCTGACAGATCACCTGGCTCTGACATCTCAATAATTTGAATAATGTGATAAAAAACAATAAAGAATTGTCGCCAAGCGGGTAAGTTTGGCGATATACTGTCCGAACGTCAATTTAATGGGTATCTACATGTCCTTGAAGGCCATGTATAATCAAATTTCAGGTCATTACGCTACTGCTGACAAATTTGGCTCACTCAGCCTCAGTCATCACGAAGCGATTGCGCAGATAAAAAAAGCACACTTGGGCCAACGGCCTCACTACAAAGTTTTGGACCTTGGAGTCGGAAACGGCGCTTTTCTTAAGCAACTAAAGCAATATATGCCTGAAGCTGATTTCACAGGAATTGATATTTCCTCTGAAATGCTCAAAGAAGCCAGTCAAACTCTGGAGTTAACGGCTATTGAAGGAAGCGCTACTGAAGCCAGTCGTTTTTTGCCGCAGCACTCACAGGATCTCGTTCTGGCTCATTTCGTGAACGCCTACATTCCCATTCATACTTTATTCAATGAAGCAAATCAGTTAACACGAGCTAATGGCCATTTTTCACTGATTACCACCACTTATGAGTCATTTCCTATCGCTCAGCAGCAACTCGCTCAATTTATTGCAGAAGATAGTCTGATTAGTACCGTCGTGGGACATTATTATAAAGCAATGGTAAAAAACACTACGGTCGCTTCCGGGCTTGATGAATTGAAACATGTTTTCGATCAGCATCATTTCAAAATTGAGCAACACAAACGCCTCGCCATTCCTATTACATTAAATAATATTGATGAACTGGCAACCTTTGGTATTGAAGGAACCTGGTTTTTAAACAGCATCTCTATCCGCATGCTGCCCAAAAACTTTCTTATCCAGCGTTTAAAGCGCCTGTTTAGCAAAATATTCACTTTTCCCTATCATGACACCCATATTATTGATGTGATTTTGGCAAAGAAATAACACTTCGCCAGAGCCAAAATCATGCATGAATACATTTACGCCTGCGGGAATGATCGGCTTCTTTATGATCAATGCATAGGCAATCTTATCCCCTATCCCTACGTGCCTCGGCTTGTCCGAGGCATCCAGTTCTGAAGATCGTTCTTAAACCAGATAGTTGCCTAATGGATATACCCAACACTCCTAACCGACCCGATAAACCTGGCCGGTTTGTAAACCTTCCACACTTTTACTGTAAGCTAAAGCGGCTTCTGCGCTGCTGACTGATTTATAACCTCTGAAATAAGGCCCATAGGCTCCCATTGATTCAGTAATAACTGTTGGGCTGACACAGTTTATTCGTAAACGGTTTGGCATTTCGATTGCTGCAGCTATTGTAAAGGATTCCAAAGCCCCATTGACCATAGAAGCAGAGCTTCCATACTGGATGGGATCCTGGCTTAAAATGCCGCTTGTGAGTGTGAAAGAGCCATGCTCATTTAAATAATTTCTACCAATTAAAACCGTATACACCTGCCCCATCAGCTTGCTTCGCAGGCCAATTTCATATTCTTTCGCGGTCATTGCGGCAAACTCTCCAAAATGGACGTTTCCCGTCGTTAGAACCACCGCATCTATTTTGTTAACTTTCTGAAATAAAGCGAGAATTGAATCCTGACTGGTAATATCAACGCGAATATCTCCACTGGAATAGTTAGCCTGAATAATCTCATGGCGCATGGATAATTCTTCAACAACCGCCGATCCTAAAACTCCTGATCCTCCAATGACTAATACCTTCATCTCATCCTTCCTTAATCTAATCGTTATCTGTTTTTCGTCTGGATAACCATCGCTCGCGTAATCCCTGAATGCTTACATAAAAAACGGGCACTACCAGGAGACTTAAAATGGTGGCAAGCAGCATGCCTCCCAAAACGGTGGTTCCTATTGAATGTCTGCTGGCAGCGCCTGCTCCTGTAGCAGTCGCCAAGGGCAGCACACCAAAAATAAATGCAAAAGCCGTCATCAGGATAGGCCTCATACGCAAGGTAGCCGCCTGTATTGCTGCATCATAAATGCTGGCACCTCCCTCCCGCTTCTCCTTGGCAAATTCCACGATCAATATAGCGTTTTTTGCGGCAAGCCCAATCAGTAATATCAACCCGATTTGCGCGTAGACATCAAGCGCAAGCGAGCGGAGCATTAAAGCCAGCCCCGCCCCCAGTAACGCCAGAGGAACAGCCAGTAAAATCATGAATGGCATTGACCAGCTCTCATAAAGAGCTGCCAGAAATAAAAACACAAAAACAAGGCATAACGCGAAAATCAGCGAAGCCACATTACCGGCCTGAAGCTGCTGATAGGTGATTCCAGTCCACTCGTAGGCAATCCCTTTAGGTAAGACCTTGTCAGCTACTTCTTTAATGGCATCCATTGCCTGACCTGAGGTATATCCCGGGCCAGGCGCGCCATTGACGCTGGCTGCTGTATACAAATTATAATGGGGAATATTATAAGGCCCATTCACCGACTTTATTTTAACCAGGCTGGACAAAGGAACCATCTGGCCGCTATCACTTTTAACATATAATTTACTGATATCTGCTGTTTCAGCACGCGAATCCCCTTCGGCTTGAACCATCACTCGATACGTTTGGCCGTATTTAGTAAAATTATTCACATAATAGGCGCCGAGATAAGTTTGCAGAGTCACAAACAAGTTAGTAATTGAAACGTTCATTGCCTTGGCTTTGGTGCGATCAATATCAAGATAAAGCTGGGGCACATTGACGTTTAAATCGGAAATCAGGCCTTTCAATTCCGGGCGTTTATTACCTTCTTCCACCAATTGATTGACCGCCTTTGCCAGCGCCTGGACTCCGAGATTGTTTCTGTCCTCAACTTCGAGCTGAAAACCGCCTACCGTACCTAAACCAGGAATGGCAGGTGCGTTAATCGCCTCGATTACTGCATCATCAAACAGATTTAATTGCTGCTGCGTTTTTTTAATAATGGACTGGACACTTAAATCCGGTGCTGTACGTTCAGACCAGGGCGTTAAGGTAACAATAATGGCAGCATTGTTGGTTTGATCAATTGTATCAATAATATTAAATCCATTAATGCTGATGACATGGGCAACACCCTCTGTCTTCAGAAGTAAATCCACCACTTTTTTAACTGTTTCTTCTGTGCGATAAAGTGAAGAGCCATCAGGACCGTTTACCACAATAATGAAATATCCCTGATCCTCCTCTGGAATAAACCCTTCCGGAAGTGATTTAAATACAAAAAAAGCAGCAAGCGCCAACAAAGCAAATACGAAGAAAACCAGTTTGCGCCACTGGATAACATGGTGAACCGCAATTGTGTAATGCTTTAGAAGCCACTCGTAGCCTTTTTCAAACCAGCGAAAAAAGAAAAATTTCTTTTCCTTTTCTTTTTTCCTTTTCAATAAAATACCGCATAGTGCCGGACTCAGACTCAATGAGTTAATCCCCGATAAAGCTACCGAAAATGCGATAGCCAATGCGAATTGGTTATACAGGCTGCCTGTCATTCCCGGGATAAACGCGACTGGAATAAATACCGCCATCAAAATTAATGTCGTCGCAAGGATAGGTCCCTGCACTTCTTTAGTGGCCAGTAAAGTCGCTTCCTTGATATCAGTTATACCCTGCTCAAGTTTTTTCTCTACGTTTTCGACAACGACTATCGCATCATCCACAACAAGCCCTATCGCCAGCACCAGCCCCAGCAAGCTGAGCGTATTAATCGAAAAACCAAAAATGCTGAATAATATAAATGTACCTACAAGAGAAACCGGGATAGCTATGCAAGGAATCAAGGTTGTTCGCCAGTTCTGCAGAAAAACGAAAACAACCAGGAAAACCAAAGCGATGGCCTCGAGTAAAGTTATCACCA
This sequence comes from Legionella sp. 16cNR16C, assembly GCF_021297775.1. Taxonomy (NCBI): domain Bacteria; kingdom Pseudomonadati; phylum Pseudomonadota; class Gammaproteobacteria; order Legionellales; family Legionellaceae; genus Legionella; species Legionella sp. 16cNR16C. The sequence continues at coordinate 744,597 of NZ_JAJTMX010000002.1, read as the reverse complement.
CCTCGCGCAGGGATGCTTTCACGAAATTGGTTGTATCATAGGCAATAGTCCACTCCAAACCTGCAGGAAAACTTTTCGCCAGTTCCTTCATGGCTTTTCGCACATTATTTGAAATATCGAGTGCATTGGCACCGGGCAACTGATAAATTCCCAGACTTGCGCTCGGTTTGCCGTTAAATTGCGAAGTAGTCACATAGGTATCAGCTCCCATTTCGACGCGGCCAAGATCTTTAATACGCACAATCTGACCATTTTCCTTGGTACGCACAATGATATCGGCGAATTGCTCTACTTCGCTTAACTGGCCTAGTGTATTAATCTGATACTGAAATGGAATCGTTTTGGGAACAGGCGGCTGCCCTATGCTCCCTGCTGCAGCTTGTTGATTTTGCTCCTGTACGGCATTAATCACTTCCTGAGGTGAAATTCCCATGCTTGCCAGCTTATCCGGATTAAGCCAGATACGAATGGAATATTGCAGCAATCCGAAATTATTGATATCACCCACGCCGAAAATACGATAAAGAACAGGCGTTATGTTGATATCCGCATAATTAGTCAGGAAAGCATCATCCATCGTACCGTCTTTATTATTCAGATTGACAACCAATACCATGTCGCTCGACACTTTCTGTATATCCAGCCCTGCCTGAATCACATCAGGCGGTAAAACTGACATGGCCGTATTGGTATCGTTCAGTGTATCCACAGCGGCAATATCGATATCATAACCGACGTTAAAGGTGATGGTGATGATTGAATTGCCATTATTGGTACTGGCAGAGGACATATAGATCATGCCCTCAACTCCATTGATATTTCGCTCCAGAGGCGTGGTAACTGTATCGGCGACCACAGAAGAACTGGCACCTATATACTGTGAACTTACCTGCACTTGCGGCGGTACAAGTTGAGGATACTGAGCTATCGGCAAAACCAGAATGCAAATCCCGCCAATAAGCACCATCAAAATCGCAATGACAATGGCAAATATGGGTCTGTGTATAAAAAACTTAATCATTTGACAGCATCCTGCACTTTTGTCTTCTCAGGTTGAACCTTCATGCCATCGTGAATCTTTTGCAGACCATTGCTGACCACTACTTCGCCTTCTTTCAACCCGGAACTTACTATGTAGGAGCTATCATACTGGCCCGAGGTAGTTATATTCTTTGAGTGGACAATATTATCGGAGCCCACAACAAACACAGACCGCTGTCCCTGTGTCACCATAGTCGCCTGTTTGGGGACCAGTATCACTTTTTCATTATTGCTAAGGTGCAGTTTAACACTCACATAAATACCGGGAAGCAATAATTGTTTGGGATTCTCAATTTCTGCGCGCATGAGGATGGTGGATGTTGAAACATCGGCCTGATTATTAATCAAATCCAGTTTACCTTTGAATACCAGATTGCCGTCATGAGGTAAACTAACCTCCACTTTAAATGGCATGTTGTCACGGTATTTAAGGAAGGAGGTAAAATCCTCAACACTCGGGCTAAATTCCACATAGATGGGATTTAACTGAACCACATTGGCCAGCAAGGTATTCTCACCCCCGCCTACCAGATTCCCCACATCCACGTATTTCTTGCCAATAATGCCGTCAAAAGGCGAATACATATAGCAATAGCCCAGATTAATCTTTGCATCAGCAACATTGGCAGCTCCAATCTGTACCTGCGCATCAGCCTCGCTAAATTTGGCATTCACTTCATCGAAATGGGATTGAGACACATCGCCTTTTACCACCAAATCTTTCATGCGGCGGTATTGGATCTCCTGATATTCCTTATCCGCGACGCTTTTAGCATATTGCCCTTGCGCCAGGCTAAGTTTGGCTTCAAAAGGCCGGGGGTCGATGACAAATAATAATTGATCTTTTTTAACGGGCTTCCCTTCAACAAAATTCATTTTAATCAGAAAGCCCTCTACTCGCGCTTTAATTCCTGCAGCGGAAATGGATTGAGTAATGCCTATATATTTTCTATTGATGGGAATTTGTGAGCTTGAAATTTTGGTGACAGCTACTGTTGGGATGGAGGGGGCCTGGGTATTCGACTCACTACAGGCAGAAAGCAATGCAAGGCAGACGCTTGTGCATAAAATACTTTTGAAAAAGCGCTTCCAGGCGAGCAATTTTATTGATTCATCCATTTCTCTATTAAACATCCCTGTGAACTCACAATTTGGTTATAATATGGTAACTTTCTGCAGTCCAGGCTCTGATTTGAATTCAGGAACTAAACTCTTAACCAATATTTTCAATTCATCAATATTATTCTCATCACAGGCACCATTCAACAAACGCATCGCCTGGGTCAATTCCTGCCAATCCAGTTTGCGAAATTTCGCCTTGAATAATTTCTCATGCTCCGTGTGGGCCAATTCTTCTGACTCGTGGAAAAGCTCTTCAAAGAGCTTTTCACCAGGACGCAATCCGCTATATTTGATTTCTATGTCACGTCCTGGCTCTTTACCGGCCAGACGAATCATTTGCTCTGCCAAATAGGATATTTTTATAGGTTCGCCCATATCCAGAACAAATATTTCACCACCCTGACCATTCACCATCGCCTGAAGAATAAGCTGGCAAGATTCGGGTATAGTCATAAAATAACGCTGAATATCTGGATGTGTTACCGTAATTGGGCCGCCAGCCTGTATTTGCTTCTGGAATAAGGGTACCACACTGCCTGCCGATCCCAATACATTGCCAAACCGCACCGTAATGAATTGAGTCTGCACTCGCTCGTTTAAATTCTGGCAATATATCTCGGCAATCCGCTTGGTCATGCCCATAATATTGGATGGATTAACTGCTTTATCGCTGGAAATCAGAATGAATTTCTCAGCGCCCGCAGCAACACTGGCTTCTGCAACGATGCGAGTACCCAGCACATTATTTTGAATCGCAGCACGAATTTGCTCCTCAAGCATAGGGACATGTTTGTAAGCGGCCGCATGAAACACGATTTGCGGCTTGAACTGCCTGCAGTAACTGTCAATAGCAACCGCATCCGTTACCGAAGCCAGTATTAAATCCAGTTGAAAAGAGGGATGCGAGGCGCTTAACTCATGTTCAATTCGATACAGATTAAACTCGGAACTATCGATGATCATTAATTTTTCAGGGTTCAGATCCAGTATTTGCCGGCATAATTCGGAGCCAATACTTCCCCCGCCGCCGGTAATCATAATCCGCTTGTTTTGCACATAGGTGCTAATGCGATCCCATTCCAACTGAACCTGATCACGTCCTAGCAAGTCCTCAAGATTGACCTCACGCAAGGCGTTGATCTCAATTTTCCCTGAGGCTAAAGCGCTGATATCTGGAAGCGTTCTGAAAGGAACGCTGGTTTTTTCACAATATTCTACAATGCGGCGCATGGTTGCGGATCGTGCGGACGGAATAGCTATAAAAATTAAATCAATCTGATGGTTAATAACCATATCCCCCAACTCGCGGGTTGCTCCTAAAACACGAATACCATGAATCTCTTTGCCACGCTTCGCCGGATTGTCATCTACAAAGCCTACCGGCCAATAATTGGGTGTTCGCTTTAAATCTCTGACCAGGCCTTCTCCGGCCTGTCCGGCACCGACGATGAGTACTCTTTTCATATCGCTCGGGAGATTTTTATTCAACTGCTGATCACGAAACATTCGCATCGCCAGCCGGGCCCCACCCAGTAAGGTCACCAGGTTGAGGCAGTATAATGGCAGTACCGAGCGAGGAACATGGGGTAATAATGAGCTTAGATATAAAGCGGGGATTGCAATTATCGTAGCGCTGAGTCCTGCTTTAATAATCCGCAAAAGATCGTTTATAGAAGAGAAGTTCCATAATCCTCGATACACTTTGAAATAATAATAGCACCCAACCTGAGCGGTCATGAGGATAAAGAGCGCTTCTAGCGAGTAAACACTCACCAGAGTATTCGGAAAAGGCTGCATGTTATAACGCAACCAGTAGGCAAAATACCAGGCAAGCGGGATTGAAATTAAATCAAAAGCCAGAGCGGGCAAACGCTTGTATATTTTAAGTAAGAGTCCACTTTTCAACATGCTTTGTCCTGTCGGATCACAGCCAAAAATGAGTATTTTACACAGTTTTTAACGGTTTAAGGAATAAATTTCATATCGGTAGATGTCGGCAGCATCTGGTGTCTTAAACTCAGCCTTATATTTATACAGGCTCTGTTGAATCAAAGCCTGCTTCAGACAGGCGTCAGCTGGTGTGTAAATAATTTTTCCCTGCTGATTTAACGAAGTCAGAATAATAATCTCAGGTTTTTCCTTGAACAAATTTGCGCAAAAACGCTGATACACAGACTCTGATTTATCTTCTGTCATTTTACGATTATTAAGGCAATAGGAATCAATAAACCTCAAATTGCTTTTAAAAGGAATGCGGCCGCTATCTGAGAGAACCACGGTACTTGCTGGTGTGGCGTGCACATCCAACCATTGCAGCACCCTATCCCGCAATTTTTCACCTTCCACAGGCATTTGGCTGAAATAACGATATTCAGACAAACTGAACTTCGGAATAAAAAACACTGCCAGCAAAACACTTAAACCGATGGTAATACAGACGGGACCTGTTAACTTATCTTCAGTGTTGCCAAAAAACTCCCGAACTATTTTATAAAGACCTTGTACAGCCAGGATAAAAAGAAAAGGCAGCACAGGAAGAAATAATCGATTATAAAATGCAGCAACAGAGTCCGATTGCACTAGTAAAATTAAATACAATACAGAAGGTGTCCAGAAATACAGAGACAGCTTGTCTCTTGGCTGAAAAAGTGCGGGTAATGAAACCAGAAGAAAAGGCCAGATTAGTTTCAGATAGGTCAAATCCAGACTGAATGCAGAATGGCCCTCAAACCCTTTACAATAGACTGAATTAGGAAATAAACGCCCAAAAAAATGCCAGCGCCAGAAAAAATACGGTAAATAAATCAGTAAAAAAATAAGCAGACAAAGCGAGTAATCAGTGGCAAAAAATTGCATGGGCCTGGGATTATCAATGATCAGCAGCAGACTGAATAAAATAAACACAAACGGTGCTTCCGGTCGTGTCAGACTCGCAATACTCATTAACACTGAAAAGCAGATTAGGTAAAACGTGCTAACTCCCTTTTTATGATCCTCCGGATAACTCTGATATCCATTTCCTTTTAAAAGAAAATAAAGGGAATAGACAAGCATCGCCTGATAGCAGGTAGTCTCCAGGCCGCTTGCTGCCCATATTATTTCTCCTTTATATAGGAGCAGTATCATAGAAGGTAATAAAGCCAGGGTCTTGGGTAAAGCCAGTCTCGCCAGAAGATAAAGACCTGCAATCGTTAACAGCAGTCCAATCACACCGGCTGCTTTCAAAATAACCACGGGATCGAGTCCCCAGTGAATAGCCAAAGCTCCCAGGAGCACAAAACTGTAATTGCTGTATCCTTCCACTGGTGCTTCACGCAAATTCCAAAGCAAGCCATGTCCTTCTGCCAAATGTCTGGCATAGCGCAGGGAAATATACATATCATCAATCGTAAACGGCCAGATTGCTGTAAGTTGTAAAACAACAAGATAACCCAGCGCTGCTGCCAGCAGCGCATAGTAGATTTTTTTATGACAGATCATTCATCAGAGCAACCAAAGTTAATCCTACGAAGCAAAGCAGGTTAAAGCGTGACAGATTATCTTTAAAAAATAGAGAGACCGGGTCGTCATTATTGCCGTCTCTCATGGATAAACGGGCAAAACGCCATAAACCGATAGCAGCAAAGGGTAAAGTCAGCAGAAAATAGGATGACTCCTTATGAGCAATTAAAGTGTAAAAAAGATAAGCGACAAAACAACTGCAGGCAGTAACCACAATTAATCGGTCGAGCGCCGGTAAGGTATAACGCTTTAAAACCAGGCGAGTCTCATATCTCAGGCCTAATTGCTTTTCCAGACGCCTTTTGCAGAGCGCAATAAGCAGACTAACCAGCGTTGCGGTGATAGTTAGCCACCATGAAATGGGCAGCCCTATCCCTATAGTTCCAGCCAGTACTCGCAACATGAATCCACTGGCGATACAAGCCACATCCAAAACAGGAACACTTTTCAATAAATGATTATAGGCCAGATTGATAAGCAGATAGGCAGCAAGCAGGACTGCCAGAATGGTCGATATTGACCAGGCGAGTAACATGCCGCCCAGTAACAACAGTGCCAGCATGCTCACCGCGAAATCGAGGGAAACCTCTCCGCTTGCTAAAGGACGGCGGCATTTTTGCGGATGCAGGCGATCTTTCTCTCTATCCTGAATATCATTATAAATATACACAGCGCTGGCTATCAGACAAAATGCCAGAGCAGCTAATAACGCATCCGGCAAATAATCCAGAGAGCCGGAGTACACTACACCAAGTAAAACAAATGCCGCTTTACTCCAATGGGATAGTCGTAGCAGGTAAATAAATTGCTTAATTGATGTCATTTTATACAGCCGTTATTCAGGTATAATTTCATGTAGCCTGAACTATATCATCAGTTTTTCAATAGGTTAAATTTTAGATTGTGATAACTTAATCTATTAATAAATATTAACCAAATTTATTGGCATTTAATCAATGAATGCGTAATATAAAATAAGTACGTCTTTTACAAGGCAGCTATGGTGATAATTGGACATTGAGCTGTCGGATGACTTTTAACCAAGGATGTGAGGTCAATATGAGCTTTGTAATTAAGGATACATTAATTGAAGAGTGGCCTAAGCTAAGGGCTTTATATATTAAACAGGCAAAAACTACTCCACAGCCCCAGCACCAGAATACTGCCATTGAACGATTTTTCGGTGGAAAAAACTCTAAAGACAGGCATTTTCAGCTCGAATTCACTGAAAAAATTTTTCAGGTTCTTCGTTCCAGGCTCAAACCGGATCTGAAATTCAAAGATGCCCAGGCATTTGATGAGCATATGAGTGCCTGCAAAATCCTGATTGTCACCGCTTTTTATATCAAACATCAGATTGGCCTTCCCTATTGGATGCGTTCTCCATCTAACTCTGATTTATATGAAATTTTAGATAATACTATTGGTCTGGTAGGAAAAAATCAGCTGAATAAGCAAACCAGTGCCGATTACTTCCTGACCGCTTTGCGTTTTCTAGAAACTTCATCATTGGAAAGCTGGAATGCCTCCATGGCCAAAGACTCCACCTGTCGATTTACAGAACTTGAATGGCGGCATTTTAAAGATTTTGTTACTTCACAGTCTGATTATTTGAGGAAATATCAACCGAATCGCTTCCCAGTCGCATCGGTCACCGGCTACCTGGTCAGCCAGCCCTGTTACGCTGCTGGAATGTCGACCGGGTGGATGATCGGAAAAATGGCCAGCGAAAGTGCTGTGGGGCTGCCTGTTCAGGTAGCATTAAGCAGCGGTTTATGCTGGGTTGGAGGAAAAGTGGCTGGCTGGGGGATTATGATTTTTGCACCGCGGCTTGCCAAGCAGCTGTTTGAAAACGCTGGCGGCATTTCAATGGCGACCCTGATGGGCGGGTTAATGGGCTCTATAGGGTATGGTGTGGGCTATGCCGGAGGCTTGAGCGTCGATCTTTTATGGATAGCATTTCAGAATGCTTGTTCTTACATTGCCAATTTTGGTGACAATAGTCCTTATGAGAAATTGTCCGGATTTACCAGTGATGGTAAGCGGATATTAAATGGAATCGAAGTTCAGCTTGTTGAACAGGAAAAAGAAATAGCCGCAGCCGTTGATGAGTCACATTCTTTCCAGGTTGCATGCAAAGTTGTCGATAGCGGATTTGTCATTAAACTCAATGACGAAGAAGTCTTTATACCCAGGGATTTTAATCAATTTCCTCATAAGGAGGCGATTGCCAGATTCCTCGAGCAGAAATGTCAACCAGCAGAACCTGCGCCCGGTTTGTTTGATGATGTGGTCGAATTCGATCCCGGCAGCGTTCCTGTTCCTGAGTGCGAAAGAGGTCTTTTTTCTCAGGAGCCGTTTCAAATCCATGATGGGATTGTGATGGGGCAACCTGTATATACTCCACAAACGCCACAAGCAGCCTATATGGCAGAAGCGATAGTTGCTGAGGGGCTTACGGATGAGGATCTGGACATCCCAGAGGAGCTGATCCCTGAGCATTTGCGACAATTGCCTAAACCCATCTATCTGGCGAGACTGAAAGAATTTCTAAAAACACAAACCTTCTTCGAGGGCTCGTGGAAGAAAAAACCGCCAGAACTTGAAGAGGCAGCACCTGCGGTTAGTGTTGGGCCAGGTTAAGCGTTTTTGTTATAACCAACTGGATTGCTTCACATTCGTTCGCAAAGACTGGGTTTGTTTTGTCTTTCGAGCCTTGGCGATGCAATCCATTGCACAGATAATTCTTGTTTCACTCTTTTAAGGTTAACAATAGTTCACGGATAACGCTGGTGGCATAGCTGCCGGAAGTCAGGGCAAACTCTAAAAACAGCTCTTTCTCATTTAACCACTCCCATCGCATATCTTTGACCTGGAGAATAAATGCCCGGTATGCAATTTCCAGTTTGTGCGCTTCCAATGCCTCACACCAGGGAAGCAGATCTGCAAGGGCTTCCTCCTGCAGAGCCAAGGCTGACTCTGTAATGCGGTTACTGCCTCCACCCCAAAGGGCACCGGCTGGTGAAATATCAAAGGCCTTGATACGTTGCTGGATTATCTCATCTGGTGAGTCGCAATGAAAAACACTATGAGTTCCTGCTAATTGCATCACATCGCCAGCCACTGCTTGATTCCAATTACCCTTGCTGATGCGATAGTCAAGTATGCGGTTAAAAAGATAAGCGCGTGCGGCAGAATAATATATGCCTTTCAAAAACGGATTTTTGACTTTCATATTCGCAAACAGCAACTGTTCCGCTTTATAAAGATTTTGCCCATTATTACCAAATCGCTGTTCACCGAAATAATTGGGAACTCCATTTGCTGCAATAGCGGCCAGTCGCTCTTCAATTTTGTCTTCGATATGAATATCTCGCAGAATGAGTTGAAACTGATTTCCTTCCAATGCGCCTGTTTTCAATTTCTTATTATGCCGCTGGGTATTTAAAATTTTCCATTGCTCACCCTGCGGTAGTTCAATATTCAGATTATTTTTTCCAGGCAAATGAATGCTGAACCACTGTCGGGTTAATGCCTGTTTATCTTTTAACCCGGCATAAGACACTACTCTGGGTGACAGTTTTAATTCACGGGCAATTTCCTTGGCGACATCTTCAGTATTAATATTGCGCTTCTCAATGAATAGAAACAAATGCTCCCCTTCACCGGTCAAATCAAACCCCAAAATTTCATTAACGATAAAATCTTCAGGATATTGTTTTAAAATACCGCGAGAAGCAGGTTGACCATAAGCGTAGGCTAAACTTGACATAGATAGAAAACTCTTTAAACGGGATTAAGACTGTCAATAAACTGATATTGCAGATTGAAATGCTGCGCTAAATGTTCGCCCAGAGTCTGTATGCCAAAACGTTCAGTGGCATGATGCCCGGCAGAAAAATAATGAATGCCAAGCTCTTTGGCCTGATAATAGGTTCGCTCGGAAATTTCGCCGCTGATATAAGCATCCACTCCAAGAGCGCCGGCTTGTTCAATATAATCCTGTGCAGCACCGCTGCACCAGGCAATTCTGGTGATAGAATGTTCCGCTCCCTCCACAAGAACAGGTTTTCGCCCTAGCTTGTCAGCTAATAGCAGAGTGACTTCATCTGCCGTTTTAGGTAATGGAAAAGATCCTGTCCAAAGCAATCCGGGTGTGCCGGAGACACCATGCTGGTCAATTTCATCTAATTGCAGCAAATTGGCGATACAGGCATTATTACCCAACTGCGGATGACAATCGAGCGGGAGATGATAAGCGAGTAAATTAATCTGGTGCCTGATGAGCTCTGCAATTCGCTTGTATTTGCTACCGGTAATAACCGCAGGTTCCCCTTTCCAAAAATAACCGTGGTGGACAATGAGAGCATCAGCTCCAAATTGCGCAGCTCTTTCAATTGCTTCCGCTGAAGCAGTAACTGCGGTACAGATACGGTTTATTTCGCTGCGTCCTTCAACCTGCAGGCCATTGGGTGCATAATCATTAAACGATGCAATGGCCAGCAGATTATTTACATACTCTACAAAATTTTTACGTCCTATCACCTTGCTGAAACCCTCTTGATATCAGCTCCCAGCATAGACAACTTTTCTTCAATGCGTTCGTAACCGCGATCTACATGATAAACTCGCTCGACCATCGTTTCCCCTTCGGCGGTCAAACCTGCCAGAATGAGGCTCGCGGAAGCGCGAAGGTCAGTAGCCATCACCGGAGCGCCGGTTAAATGATCGACACCTGAGATCAGTGCTGTATTTCCATTTAAACGAATCTGCGCGCCCATTCGCTGTAATTCCTGAACGTGCATAAAACGATTTTCAAAAATAGTTTCAATGACTGAAGACGTGCCGTCAGATATGCTGTTAAGAGCCATAAACTGCGCTTGCATATCAGTGGGAAATGCAGGATATGGGGCCGTTGAAATATCGATTGCCTGCGGTCTCAGGCCATTCATATTTAAGGTAATCCAGTCTTCGCCCAAACTTAATTCAGCCCCGGCTTCTTCAAACTTACACAGCATTGAAAGCAGATTATCAGGTTTGACGCGGCGAACCGTTACCTTTCCTCGAGTAATTGCTCCGGCAGTCAAATAGGTTCCGGCTTCGATACGATCGGGCATTACGCTGTAGGACCCGCCGCCTAAGGCCTCCACTCCTTCAACCTCAATCGTGGATGTACCTGCGCCAGTAATTTTTGCCCCCATTTGATTGAGGAAATTCGCCAGATCAACTACTTCAGGCTCACGCGCAGCATTTTTGATCACTGTTTTACCTTCGGCGAGTACAGCAGCCATTAGCACGTTTTCAGTGCCGGTAACTGTTACTGTATCGAATAATAAAGGCCTTCCCTGTAAACGCCCTCTTTTACAGCGTGCCTTGATATATCCATTTTTTACTGAAATTTCAGCACCCATGCTTTTCAAAGCTTTCAAGTGCAAATCCACAGGTCTTGTGCCGATAGCACAGCCTCCTGGCAATGAAACATCAGCTTTTCCGAAACGGGCTAATAAGGGGCCTAACACAAGAATGGATGCCCGCATCGTTTTCACCAGTTCATAGGGAGCGACGAACTCGTTCACATTACTGGCATCGACCTGAACATTCATTTTTTCGTCAACGATCATTTGTGCGCCGAGCTGCCCCAGCAGCTCCATCATTGTGGTCACGTCTTTCAAATGTGGCACATTTGCAATCGTCACATTATCGCTTGCAAGCAGTGTCGCAGCGAGGATGGGCAGAGCGGAATTTTTTGCACCCGAAATAATGACTTCACCGTTTAGGGGTTTACCGCCATTGATTACCAACTTATCCATGCTTTTTCTCCCATTCTTCTTTCGTCCACGTCTTCATACTTAAAGCATGAAGAGTGCCAGATGTAATCAATTCCTTCAATTGAGCATAGACCCACTGTTGTCTGGCCACCAGAGACTTACCAACAAAAGTCTCTGAAACAATAGTCAAATTGTAATGATAACCATCACCTTCTACCTTAACAAATTCAACTTCTGATGTATCGCGAAGGCGCTGTTCCAGCGCTTCATTACTAATCATACAACTCTCACCTTACTATTAATTATTGCTTGAATACGGTTATTTTGCATCGCGTCATCCTGAACGCAGTGAAGGATCTCCTGAATCTGGCTCAGCTCTAAGCAGTTCGAGATCCTTCGCTACGCTCAGGATGACGTATCTGGGGAGTTACCATTTTTTTCATATCTCGTTGAGACGATTTGATTGAATTAAAATTAAACTTATTCAATCATTAGCCAATAAATTACTGACTCTGCAAAATTCGGCCAAGGCAGCTAATTGCCTGGACATTCCGGTGATTTTGCAGGTCCGGTTAAATTGTCTGGCCAGACGTTTGGCTTCAATTAACAACGCCAGCCCGGCACTGTCACAATGCTGCACTTTTTCAAGATTAATTGTGATAGAGCCCTGCTGTGCGGCGCTGCGGTAAAAACTGCTAAGACGCTTTCTGTCGGCATCGACAGTAGCAAAAGTCATTCTTTCAGCAGGTTCAAAAACGAAATCAGTCATTAACTGGCTCTACTTTTTTCATTCATCTGTTTAATCAGATCTTGTATATTTGAGTTTTGCAATGCCTGAGCGAACTGTGAACGGAAACTTTGTAGCAAGCTAACCCCCTCCACACTCAGATCATAAATTTTCCACTGGCCATTTTTTGCCACCAAACTGTAACTCAGCGGAATATTATTGCCGTTTGAGCGGATAATCAAGCTATTGACACGAACAAAGCGGCCATCTACGGAGCCTCTTATTGGCAGGAACTTGATGGTCTCATCGGTATATTCTGCTAAAGGACTGGCATAGGTTCTTATAACCAGTTGCGTGAATGCTTTTGAAAACTGAGCCCGCTCACCGGCTGACGCCTTGCTCCATACTTGCCGTCCAAGAACAGAGCGAGACATGCCGCTTACATCCACATTGGGAAGTAAATGCTGTTCAACCGCTTGAAAAATAAGCTGACGGTTACTTTTAAGACTTCCTTTATGCTCCTTTAAAGTAGAAAGGATCTGGTTTGCAGTACCTTCCAGCATAGGAATCGGTGAACCCTGTGCCCATAACAACTGTGGTAATAGAAAAGCAAATAATAAAAAGATTGATTTTATCAGCTTCATGAGTCACCTATTTTTTATTAATGTTAAATAACAGCTGGCCAATAAGGTTTTCCAAAATTATCGCTTCCTGGGTTTTGGCAATTACATCGCCCTCTTTCAGATAAGGGTGCTTGCTATCCTCGGCATCATCAAAACCTGGCACAATACTGATGTAATTGGAACCTAGCAGTCCTTGCGTCAGGATTCTTGCAGAAGCGTCATCATAGGGAATTTGTTTATCGCCTCGAAGAAGCATCGTCACTTTCGCATTTAATTCGCCGGGTTGCAATTCAATTTTACTCACTTCACCAACTTTCACACCAGCAATAGTGACAGGGGCACGCACTTTCAAGCCGCCAATGTCAGCGAAATCTGCGGTAACATGATATCCCTTATTTTCCGCAAAATCAGTCAGACCGCTAACTCTCATTATCATAACAACCAAAGCCAGCATACCTGCTACCATAAATAATCCGACGCAGATATCTACATATCGCTGCTTTGCATTCATTACCAACCTCCAATCATTATCGCGGTCAACAGAAAATCAAGCCCCAGTACTGCCAGCGATGCGTAAACAACAGTTCGTGTAGTTGCTTGACTAATCCCTTCAGCAGTAGGCGTACAGCTAAAGCCCTGGAACACAGCAATCCATACGACAGCAAAGGCAAATACAATACTTTTTATAATTCCACTCAGAACGTCAATTCTAAAATCAACAGCAGCCTGCATGTTCGACCAGAAACTACCCGCATCAATACCCAACCAAATCACTCCAATAAAATAACCACCATAAATCGCTGTGGCGGAAAATATTATGGCCAGGACGGGTAAACAGATTAAACCCGCTAAGAAACGAGGATATACCACTCGTCCTAATGGGTCCACTCCCATCATATCCATACTGGCTAATTGCTCAGTCGCTTTCATCAGGCCAATTTCTGCAGTCAAAGCCGACCCTGCTCTTCCTGCAAAAAGCAGTGCACTCATTACCGGACCCAATTCACGGGCAATACTTAAGGCCAGCAATTGTCCTAACTGCGTTCCAGCACCAAACTTCTGGAGAGTATTATATCCTTGCAGTCCTACCACCATTCCAATAAATAATGCTGAAACAACAATTATCAGAAAGGATAATACGCCTACATTATAGATTTGCGTTCGCAAAGCAGGCCACAATCTGGGAAAATCAGGATTTCGGACAAAAACCTTTGCAAGAAATACGCCGGAGTTGCCTACCATACCGAGAATATTAATTCCGCGTTGCCCTAAATGTGCCAACTTATTAAGCATCTAAAAGCTCCTCAGTATAAGGCCGTGCCGGATAATGAAATGGAACAACGCCATCCGCCTCTCCGTGCATGAACTGTTTGATCTGTGGTTGCTGCGACTCTTTTAATTCCTCAGGCGCTCCCTCTCCTATTAATCGTCCGCCTGCGATTAGGTATACGTAATCGGCAATTGAACAGGTTTCCGCCACATCGTGAGAAACAATGATGGTTGTGGTTTGCAGCAATTCATTCAACTGTTTGATCAGGCGAACCAAAACTCCCATAGAGATTGGATCCTGTCCAGTGAAAGGCTCATCATACATCATCAATTCAGGATCCAGCGCAATTGTACGGGCCAGTGCAACGCGTCGGGCCATTCCGCCAGATAATTCAGCTGGCATCATCTGCGCTGCGCCTCTTAATCCAACAGCCTCGAGCTTCATAAGGACAATATCGCGAATCATGGCATCATTTAAATTCGTGTGCTCGCGCAGGGGGAACGCCACATTTTCAAATACAGACAAATGGGTAAATAAAGCACTTGACTGAAACAGCAAACCCATTTTTTTTCTTGCCTGGTATAGCACTTTGCGTGGCAAACAGTGGATATTTTCTCCATTAACAATAATTTGTCCCTGATCGGGAAAAATCTGGGCGCCGATTAATTTTAACAAAGTGGTTTTACCACTGCCGCTTGGCCCCATTATTGCTGTTATTTTGCCGCGTTTGACCACCATATTGACATCATTAAAGATTTGACGTATTCCTCTTGAGAAAGTCAAATTGGTGATAGTCACCAGATTCTCTTGCATTTAACAATGTTCCAGTTCAGCCAAAACGCTAAGTATACCTTGTGCGAATTATTTTGCGAATAAAAATTCGATAAACACTGGAAATCACTATCACCATCCATTAGAAGCTCGGTCTACAAAGCTACTCCTTTCTATGTTAGACTGCAAAGCCATAATCACTACTCCTTTGCTAAGATGAATTTTTGCAAATTAGGCCTGGCAGTCATTGAAACCGAAGCACAAGCTGTACTCGAACTAACTCAGCGGATTGATGAGCGCTTCGATAGAGCCTGTCGGCTGCTACTCTCTTGTCAGGGACGAGTAGTAGTTACCGGAATGGGAAAGTCCGGGCATATTGCACATAAGATAGCAGCGACGCTCTCAAGCACCGGAACTCCTTCTTTTTTTATGCATCCGGGTGAAGCCAGTCACGGAGATCTGGGAATGATAACCAGACAAGATGTAGTCATTGCCATATCCAATTCAGGCTTTACCAATGAAATTGTTACTTTACTTCCCCTGCTTAAACGGCTTGAAGTACCATTAATTGCTTTGACCGGCAATCAGGAGTCGGCGCTTGCAAAAGCTGCAAATGTCAATCTGGATATCAGTATTCGTCAGGAAGCCTGCCCGCTCGGACTGGCACCGACAACCAGCACCACCGTCTCTCTGGTCATGGGAGACGCTCTGGCAATTGCCCTGTTGCAGGCACGTGGTTTTAATGAGAATGATTTTGCTCTGTCACATCCGGGCGGCTCATTAGGCAGACGCCTGCTGCTGAAAATTGATGAGTTATGCCATCGCGGTGAACAGTTACCTCTGGTTCATGAAAGTGCCACCATCAGTGAAGCATTGATCGAAGTGACCGCAAAAAAACTCGGGATGACCTGCGTAGTCAATTCACAGGGTAAATTAGTTGGCGTATATACCGACGGCGATATACGCCGGACCCTGACCCAGAATTTTGATATTAATACAGCCTCACTGTCGCAGGTGATGAGTAGAAACTGTAAAACAATCCACTTGGGAATGCTTGCGGCAGAAGCCTTAACGCTAATGCAAAAATACAGCATTACTTCCCTGGTGGTAATCGATGAAGAACAACACCCCATCGCGGTCATTCATTTGCATGATCTTTTGCGTGCCGGGGTTTTGTAATGAGAGGTCTTAAATGAATAATCTGGTGGAAAAAGCTAAAAAAATCCGTTGTCTGGTTTCTGATGTCGATGGTGTCCTGACTGATGGCCTCCTGTTTCTCGATAATCATGGTAATGAGCTTAAAGCTTTTAATGTACAGGATGGGATGGGACTCAAGCTATTGATGGCAGCGGGCATTGATGTAGCAGTGATTACAACATCAAGAAATAAAGTGATTGATCACCGCATGGAGCAGTTGGGTATCACCCATTATTTTAAAGGACAGGTTGATAAACGCCAGGCGTTTACAACACTATGTGAAACACTGGGTTACTCTCTTGAGGAAATTGCCTATGTTGGCGATGACCTGCCCGACTTACCCATTATTCGGCAGGTTGGCCTGGGAATCGCCGTTGCCAATGCGGTTCCACAGGTTAAGGAATTCGCTTGCTGGCAGACGAAGCAATCAGGAGGAAGAGGCGCGGTACGTGAAGTCTGTGATCTGATACTTGAGGCACAGAACAAATTCGATGCGGCTCTTGAAAGGTATTTTCAGTCATGAATGCAGCCAAACATGCAGCCTGGTTGTTCATCACCTTGTTTGCATTAGCTTGTTCAGGCTGGTATTTCGCAAGCTCATCGTCCCCAACTATCAAACTAGACAAGCAGGTTCTCTCCATTATGCCTGACGCAGTGGTGTCTGGACTGGTTGTGCGTCAGTTTAGTAAAGAGGGGCTGTTAGTGAATCTTCTGGAAACACCAAGGCTGAGGCATATTCCTGAAAATAATACCCATTATCTGACTGCGCCCCATATCATTATCAAACAGAATGATCAGCCTGGCTGGGAAATTCGCTCAGCAAAAGCGAAATCTATTAATGGCGGACAGCAAATTAATTTCACAGACGAGGTGGTGATTCATCAGGACAAAAGCCAGCATAATGAAGAAACGACAATAACCACAAGCGAGCTCACCTACTATCCAAAAACCAAATTCGCGACGACTCAGGCGCTTGTGAATTTTGTTCAACCGGGAAGTATTGTGAAATCACAGGGAATGAATGCTTATCTGGCTGACAAGAGAGTTCAACTTAGCCGGGTTCGCGCAACTTATGAGCCACGACATGAAAAATCTTAAACTGTTATCTTTCACATTGGGACTGTTTTTTTTCAATTTGCCATTTGCCGAGGCAATGCCTGATGACCGTGAACAATTATTACAACTTTCCGCAGATCAGGCCGATTTGAATGAGAAAACGCATCGCGGAGAATACAGAGGTGCTGTGGAGCTTGATCAGGGCACCACGCATCTGCGTGCCACCAAAGCGGTCACTGAAGGGAACCAGCAGAATAAACTGGTGGTGGCAATCGCTATGGGTAGTGCCAAAGATCAGGCGCACTACTGGACACAAACAGCCCAGGACAAACCGCTGCTACATGCTTATGCCAATACTATCCGTTACTATCCCGAGCGGCATTTGATTGAATTAATTGGCAATGCCCGTGTCGTTCAGGGGGACAACTCTTTTTCGGCCCCAAAAATCAGTTATGATACCTTGAAACAACATGTTATATCTGAACCCGCTGGCAAGGAAAGAACCACTATTATCATTCATCCAGAGAAGAAAAAAGCATGACCGAGTTATCGGCACAACATCTTAAAAAAAGCTTCAAAACCCGAACAGTCGTTAATGATGTCAGTATTAACATCCGCAGCGGTGAATGCGTTGGATTGCTGGGCCCTAACGGCGCGGGAAAGACAACCTGTTTTTATATGATTGTGGGCTTACAAGCCTGTGACGAAGGTCAGATTATACTGGACGGCCAGGATGTTACTCGCGCCCCCATGCATCAGCGCGCCCGATTGGGTATCGGTTACCTGCCCCAGGAAGCCTCCGTTTTTCGTAAAATGACCGTTGCCGATAATATTCTTTCCATTCTGCAGCTAAGAACAGATTTAAGCAAAATGGAGCAGCAAAAGAAATTACTTCAGTTAATGGAGGAATTTCATATTGAACATTTACGTAAAAGTCTTGGCATGAGCCTGTCCGGAGGGGAGAGACGACGAGTTGAAATAGCCAGGGCTCTGGCCATTGAGCCTACTTTTATACTTTTAGATGAGCCCTTTGCAGGTGTCGATCCGATTTCCGTACTGGACATCAAACGGATCATCTCGCATTTATGCGATAAAAATATTGGGATATTGATTACTGATCATAATGTTAGAGAAACACTGGATATCTGCGAGAGAGCCTATATAGTAAGTCAGGGCAAGATTCTTTGCGAAGGATCGCCGGATTCAATTTTAGCCAATCAGCAGGTCAGAGCGGTCTATTTGGGTGAGGAGTTTTCACTGTAAGCCATGTTAGTGTTAATAGACAATCATGATTCATTTACATACAACCTGGTTCAGTATTTTCAAATATTAGGACAGAACGTTGAAGTTGTTTTAAGTGATCAAGTCACTATCTCCGACATCGAAAAACTTAAGCCGGAATATCTGGTTATTTCACCAGGCCCTAACCGGCCTGAAGACGCCGGAATTTCAATGGAAGCCATTCAATACTTTCATCAGAAACTACCCATATTAGGCGTTTGCCTTGGTCATCAATGTCTGGCTCAGGCGTTTGGCGGCAGAATCATCGGCGCTCCTCAGATTATGCATGGGAAAACTTCTTCGATACTGCACCATAAACTTCATTTGTTTAAAGATATTCCTAATCCTTTTAATGCGACACGCTATCATTCGCTTCTGGTGGAAACCTCAAGCCTGCCCCAATGCTTTTCAATAGACGCATGGGCAAATAATGATATTATGGCAATTTCACATCGGCACTATCCTTTATACGGATTACAGTTTCACCCTGAGTCGATTTTAACTGAACACGGTCTTCATTTGCTGAGAAATTTTTTAAACTATGAACATTGCAGCCTACCTTGAGCATTTATTAAAAAAAGAACATTTAAGCACCTTTGAAATGATGGATATTATGCGTGGCTGTATGACTGGCGAAATATCCGATAGTCAGCTGGCTGCCTTTCTCGCATTAATGAGAATAAAAGGTGAAACAGTCGAGGAATTGACCGCGGCGGCACAAGTGATGATAGAGATGGCGCATACAGTCGACCTCGGGGATGATCTTGTAGATATAGTTGGCACCGGAGGCGATGGAAAAAACACCTTCAATGTATCGACAGTCAGCAGCATCGTGACATCAGCTGCGGGTGCTCGCGTTGCCAAGCATGGGAATCGTTCAGTATCCAGTCGCAGCGGCAGTACCGACTTGCTAATGCAGGCTGGCATCCGGCTTGAAATTGACGATGCCGATTTACAACGCTGCATGCAACAATACAAACTCTGTTTTTTATATGCCCCGCATTTCCACAAAGCAATTCAGAAAGCAAGAAAAGTGCGTCAGGAACTTGGGATCCGAACTTTTTTTAACCTTATTGGTCCTCTGGTCAATCCGGCGCGGCCAAGAAAACAGGTCGTTGGTGTATTTGATAAACGATGGCAAAAACCGTTGCTGGATGTGTTGGTCAATCTGGGAAGTGAACACACACTGGTGGTTTGCTCAAGAGATGGACTGGATGAAATCAGTATTGCAGCACCCACTGATGTGCTTGAATATCATAAGGGCGAATATAAAGAATGGACCATTAATCCTCAGGATTACCATTGTGCGCATGGAAGTATCGACGAGATTATTGCAGACTCACCTGAGCAAAGCTTTAAGCATATGCAAAGTGTGCTGCAGGGGGAAGTCAGCCCGGCCCGTGATATTGTACTGTTAAATAGTGCCGCTGCCTTGTACTGCAGTGATCAGAGCAGCAGTTTTGAGGAAGGAATTTATGCGGCAGTAAATGCGATTGACAGTGGTGCGGCGCATCAGCGATTGAGCGAATTGCAGTCATTTTCACAACATTTGGGAAAACCCTAAAACTGCGTCACCGAGCAAAGCCTCTACAGGAATAAAATATGTCAAGTGTATTAGATAAAATTGCAGAATATAAACGTGAAGAGGTGGAACAGGCGAAACGTCTGCGCCCTCTTGCACAATTAAGAGAACAGAAATCTCCACCCAGTAGAGATTTTGTGGCCGCATTACAATCCAGAAAGCCTTCAATTATCGCGGAAATTAAAAAAGCTTCTCCCAGCAAAGGGGTGATTCGTGAAGATTATAATGTGGCCGAAATCGCTGGCATTTATGAAAAAAATGGCGCCAGTTGTCTGTCGGTTCTGACTGATGAACACTTTTTCATGGGAAAAGCCGAAAATCTGCAAATAGCCAAAGCTCATTCTACATGCCCTGCTTTACGCAAGGATTTTATCATTGACAGTTATCAGGTCGATGAAAGCCGTGCTTTAGGTGCAGATTGTATTCTGTTAATTGTTGCAATACTGGATGACGCTCAATTGCTTGATTACTGCCAGCAAGCGCAGGCCCTGAATATGGCAGTACTGGTAGAAAGTCATACAATGGATGAACTGCAGCGCGCTATTAAATTACCCACCCCATTAATGGGTATCAATAATCGAAGCCTTCATAATTTTAAAACCGATATTCAAACGACAATCGAACTTTCCAATTATATACCTGCGGATAAATTGATTATTACTGAAAGCGGTATAAATACTCATGACGACATCCTCAAAATGCAAGCGGCTGGAATCCATCATTTTCTAATTGGCGAAAGTCTGATGCGAAGCCCGGATATTGGCAAAAAATTAAGAGAGTTTTTGCATCAGGATTAATATCCTGATGCGCCGCGCTTTTAAAGCAAGCACTGCTTTAAACTTTTTCCAAGTGTATAACTAGCTTTGCTCAAAAACGAAGGTATCGCTATCTTCTGCCGGTGGTAGGACAAAACCTTCCTTTTTCAAGCGCATTCGGAAAAAGCCGCTACTGCGCTTAGAGCGTTGAGTTTCACTACCTGTGTTTTCTCTGGGACTATCGGTATTCGAAGAGGCTTCTGTTCCAACAGAATTCATGGCTGAAGATACCGTGGATGTTGTTGAACTCGCCTCCGAATAATTTCTGGTTTTAGTAATAAAACCATTCAAAAGTTTTTTGATTTTATTATTCTGCTCTATTGGATTGTAACGCTTGTCCAGAAAATTAAGAGTAGCCACAGGAGAAGTCCTGTAGTACAGGCGGGAAACCTGTCGAAGCTTTTCAAGCGTTCTAGTGAGATGTGAATATAAAGCTTTGCTATCCTCGACAAAATTCGTAATATTATCCTGCTTTTGCGCAAGTTCCTTTTCCATACTTCTGATCTTTTCCTGAAACCAGTTGATGAGGAAATTGCCAGTCTCAGACACGTCAATCCGTTTACCACTCCACTGGATAACCGGAATATGGCTCAACTTTAAATATTCATCCAGACGATCCAGAAAAGCTGACAGTTCAACACTTGTTTCGATAGTTATATCGGATTCTGTGCCTGAAGAACCAGGTTGCAGTTTTTTAGATAAGGCATAGAACTCATCATCATCTACTACTACCAGCGGTTTTTCAAGGATGGCTTGTCTTAAATCTGTGCTGCTCATTTGTGAATAAAAACGAATTAACGCTTTCAATTTGAGAATGGGTAATAATACCTTGCCATTTGCCTCGCAATGCTCCAGCAGTTTATAGCCATTATCTTTTATTGGAGTATGGCCTCCGTTTAAAGTTATAATTGCCTTTACCTGCTCTTCACTCAGATGTATTTTAACTTCCTTATTATTCCTGATAGCGTTTATATTTTCTTCAAATAAATTAAAATCATCTATTCTTGTTGTTTCATATTCGCTTTCATACTCATCAGGTTTAACATAATACAGTTCCTGAATACCTTTTTCTTTCACAAAAATATAACTGTTTCTGTATTGTGCGAGGCTTTTCGGAAATTCTGACATGAAATAGAGATCACAGCCTTTGGAGCTCTCTCTGGGTACTTCTTTGGCAAAGGTTATTTGAGAAGTGATTCTACCCAAAAAAAACAGTGTGGTTTTATACTCATTCGCTATGCTGGTCATCTTTGCAAAACCTTTTGCACTGTCGGTGATATTGTTCAATTCCTTCATCAGGTTAACGCCAGTAGCACTCAATGCCTGGAAATGCCTGGTTAATCTGGAGACAGGTAGACTTGAAAGAACACCTCGAATTACCATCAGATGATTTAAATCAGGATAACGCTCATCTCCCAAGGGACATAGATGCTGCCCGATAGATAACAATAACTCCAGAGAGGATAACAGTTTTTCAGGATTGTCGAATATTTTTTTTAAAAAAAACTGATTCAAAATATTGAACTGATTGATAGTTCTGGACACATTAATCGAGTCTGGATGAAGCGGTTTAGCTTTTTTGAAAGACTCTTCTTTCGGAGGCTCATAATTATAGAGACCTTCCAGAGAAACCTGCCTATAGAATGAGACCATTGATACTCTCATCTCTTGAGCAATAAGCCGAGTTGTCTCCTCAAGTTTAGATTCTGAATCCCTCTCCGTTGTTGAGTACACCTTTGATTTTCGGAGCAAATGGTCTTTCTGTTGGATTCCATCTGAAACCAGTTGTTCAAAGGAATTGTCTGATTCCTGTTGTGAAGCCCACTGATTTAATGAATCAAAATGCTCAATGAGTGGATCTGTATAAAATTTATGATTAGCAACAATCAGCTTACTTAAAATACTTCGTATTCGTTTGCGCTCAAAACTTTGCTTAACATCTTTTTCAAAACCTCGGTTTATAAAGATTTCTGCCTCTTTAACCAACTGCTCCTGTTTAAAAAAATCACTGGGGTTATAAATCATCAACTGAAATAAAATGAGATTAGCTGCCATAATCTGTCGGCTATCGAATTTGCTATATAACGAATTGAATGCAGCTAAAATTTCTCGTTGTGAATAGAGAGCCTGCAATCCTGTCACACGAAACAAAATAACATCGAACTCAGTCTGCCAATTTTTACTTCTATTGCCTTTACTTGTCAGAATAAATAAAGCTTCTCTAAGATGGATCTCTCTTGCGATTTCTTCCTTGGTTCCCGACAGTTGTTTTGCCATTAGATGTATTGCGATAGGAGTTAGTCTTCTTATCGGATCATTCGCTTTAAGTTGTGCTACCAATTGAAACATCATCTTCGACATGGAGTCATTATTGAAACTTTGCAGATCATCATATTTTTTTTGTGCATGCTGTCGCAGTTCATTGAAATATTCAACTGCAAACTGCCCTTGCTCAAACAAAGCAAAAAGATCAGTCAGTAGCGTTTTTTTGTCTTTCAAATCAGCATGAGCAAACAAGGCCTGTAAACTTTTATTAATCGCAGGCTTATCGGTTTGAAGCAGACGCTTAAACTCCTGGTAAACCGTTACAGAATTTTTTCCTAGCCAAGCAAACAATTCTTCTTTTATTTGTTCAGGCTCTTCAGGAACGACATCAGGAGACGATTCGACACTCATATCACTACGGGCCGAGGGTAGTTCGTTATCTTGTTCATGACTTCTATTAGAATTCAACGGCGAGGATAAAAGTGATGAGGAGGACGATGAAAACGAGTATGACGAAGAACCTGTAATTGAATTACTTGATGTTGAAGGGGATGCTGATAGTTGATTACGGCCTGATAAGAAAAAAGCAGGATAGGTATCATAGAAAATCCCTGCCCCAAATTTTTTATTCACTGGGAGTAATCCAATCGGTTCCAGCTGAATTCGTGAGATTAACTGCTGCACACTTTCATCGTAACCAGCCAATGCTCTTGCATCTTCACCTTGCAGATTTTTTACATCCTTGCTGATATTTGCAGTACTTAAATTGAAACAGGAAATTGCCCAATGCTTTTTATAATTCACTGAATCCAGATAGGGGGTATTCCCCTTTGAGTTGGGTAAATTCACGATGTCAGACAAATGACTTAGCAAGATAGCCAATATTTTTGAATGGGGACGATCTTTGCGTACTATCAAATGCAGTATACTATCGGAGTCTTCGTTCAGGGTCTGAAGGCTGGATCTGAAGTTTTCAATTGCAAGAAACTTTTCCAGTAAATTAATACGGTTGAGCTCTACTTTGACCTCTTTCATATCTTTTTCAGCTGCCACCTGAAGCTTGATATTTGGGTCATCGTCTGGAGCAAGTAAGCTATTGTAGATAGCTAAACTAAACACAGGATAAGCGAGCAAACCATTAAGAAGTCTACGCTTGCTTTCCTCATCCCTTGCTTTGTCGTCCTTGTCACTTTTATTGCTATCTTCTTTTTCAGATAAATAGTTTTGATAATTCCCTTTTTCATACAAATAATACGCAGTGTCTGTTAAAAGAGTTTGATCTTTAAAAAAAGCAGTCGCTAAGGTTTTTAAAACAGCAGTATCTTCCTTCTTTGCTTTTCTCTCATTTTGTGGCACAACAAGTTTAATAATGTCACGGAATATCATGCTATTTTCCCTAAACTAAAATCAATTTTACTTGTAAAAAAAAATGATTTATTGAATGAGTTTTAATCCTTTTTTAAATTATCATGCTAATAATTTTTTGGCAAGATGTGTTTTTTTTCAACACGCAATTTTAATGAAAATTATTAAAATTCTCCATGCTGTATTTGAAAGCAAGATATTGAAATAAAAGCTATTCGTTAGTTGAAATCAAGTAGACTCGTGACTGATAACAATCTCTAATAATTTCATATACTGCTCGCCATTACCCTTTTCTTCGAGGTATAAATGGATAAATAAATCAAGGCATGCTTTTTTAGAAATGGGCGATTTTTCATGCTGTACTTCCAGTGTCAAAGTCATTGCAGCCAGCACTGAAGACATCTTTTCAATGACTTCGCGAATATGCAGTGTCTGCTGTTCGCTCGAAATTGATTTAAGAAAAGTAAAATGCGTTTCGAGAGTCAGGATTTGTCTACTAAATAACTCTTTATACTCAATTTTTTTTATTCTTTTTAATAGACCTAGCAAATGCTCAAGGAAAATTTCATCCACCTTAAAACGCAAAATATCTCGAAGCGTTTGCATCCAAAGTGTGAAATGAGTGCCCTCCCAGTTTTCGCAAACGATGCAATCGCGAAGCAGGCGTGGAAGTGAGGAGAAACTTTCAATAGTTCCATTACCCGCAAGAATATCGATGCAATGATGAATATTATTTACAGCATGTTTTGCCGTGAAATATTTATTCAGATTAGCCAGGGTACGCAATAAATACTGCTGTTTTTTATCTTCTTCTTTCCCGGTATTCAGGTCAAACTCATCCTGTAACTCGACCATATAGAACGCGCTGGCCAGCATAGCAACGAGCTCAGCCTTGATTTTAGCCAAATGCTCTTTTACCAAAGGATATTGAATAATTTTTTTTCCAAAGGCATCTCGGTTGCAAGCATAATGATAGGCAATCTGATAGGCACGACGCGTCATTCCCAAAACTGAAAAGGCATTAAATATTCTCGAAAGATGTAAGACATTTTCCATAACCAGATGAATTCCTTCGCCAACATCTCCAATCAGAAATGCAAGAGAACCATCAAAATCTATTTCGCCTGTAGCCATGGAACGTGTACCAATTTTTTGCTTCAGCCGCCGGATTCTGAAGTGATTGTCTTTCCCATCCTTAAGCTGTCTGGGTAATAGAAACAAACCCAAACCACGGGTGCCAGTTTCCTGAGCATCAATTCGCGCAGTCAACAGAATAAGATCGGCATTAGCGTTGGAGCAAAACCATTTCTCTCCAGCAATTCGCCAGTTTTTTTGCTCGTCCTGAAAAGCCAGGCTTGCATTGGCTCCCACGTCGGAGCCGCCTTGAATTTCTGTTAAAAACTGAGCACCGGTATAGTTGTCATCAAACGAGGGAGCAAGCAATTTATTCATAAAAAACTCATTATTTTTTAATGGTTTTATATTCAAAATCCGGATTATTCCTGCTGAACAGGCAATGGGGCAATTATGTCCGGCTTCTCCGGCGTGAGATGAAAGAAGAAAGAGCGCCAGAGTCTTTTTCATTTCACCAGGATGGCGCAAAAAGCGCATTAAACCGGAACCATAAATAATATTACCTGCTTTAATATAGGATGGATGGTGGATTACTTGCTCATAGCCTTCACCAATCGCGTTAAAATGGCTTAATTTGGGTAAGTTCTCATCCAGATTATTTTCCGAAACGCAAGGCTCCAGATCAAAAGCCACTTGATTGGCAAATTGTTTTAATTGTTCAATGAACGCCTTATCTTTTGCAAATAAAATAGAATAGGAATGCATTAAACAGGAATTTTCGCTTAGAATTTTCGCTTTCAGCTGTTCGTTCCACTGCCTCAGATCATTCCTTGTTTTTTGATAAACTGATTGATTGCCCATTAAAGCTCCCTGCCAATGCATACCTGCTGCAATAAATGATAACTCATCATATCTGAGTACAGTATGTATGCAAATCGAAAGCTGATTATTTACACACTATTCTGCCATTTTCAAACTGTAATTGATTACCGCCGAAATCAGCAAAAAACTGCCCATGATAGGAATCAGATTGTTTATTCCATTGAGCTGAAATAAACAAGCGAGACCGCGACTTGTCTTCGCTGTCTACTGCCACCAAAAGCAGATTACCTTGCCGCATGCTGAATATTGTCGCTTCGACCTCATAAGGGAAATCAATGAGCGGCATTGAATTGGGTTTGTCAGCCACTGTTAATGTGATGTTTTCTGTCAAACCCTGCATAGAGCAAGTAAGGGTTTTGCCGGAGGCGAATACCAGGCCTGGACAGAGCAGCAATAACAACAGAGTTTTCATAATAAGCTCTTGTGTCAGTGGGCAGCATATTCTTATTTTAGCCAATACCTGATATTCCTCCAATTCGAGGCACGCCGTCATCTCGAATGCAGTGAGAGATCTCCCAATGACATGGCATGACATAGCATGACACAGTTTGATGAAGTCTCTCCAATTAACTAATGTGGCCGGGTTGTTCTTCCGCGATCGGCTTCGTGAAGTTTATTGGAAAATCTAAGCGACTTATCCAGTTTGGTATCCGACAAATCATTCTTTTTTGCCTGAGTCTCCAGCCAGAGTAAAAATTTTCCCTTAAGGTAGTGCATTTTCTCTTTAATAATTATTGCCTCTTTATCAGAGATTACTTTTTTAGCTTTTTTAAAAATTTCTCCTTCCTCTTCCTTCACATGATGCTCTACGATTTCTTTTAGTTTCAATACAGCCTGAACCCATTGCTCGCTACCCCAGGAATGGTTCACAATATTGATTTGTTCTTCAATTTCCACATGTTCTTTTTTCCCATGTTCAGCCAGCTCTCTGGTAGAAGGATGTTGTGCCAGAAACTTGTAAAAGGTTTCCTGTTCAGAATGAGCATGAACTAATAATTCCTGAGCAATTAATGTGACAATTTCATGCTGCCGCATCATCAATGTCGTTTTTTCAAATAATTTAAATAAATGATTCACCTTCTCGTGATCCATTTTTAAATAGTCATAAATATCCATTGGCGTCTCCTAAGGGGTCATAACCACTTTAATACAGCCATCTTCTTTCTCGGCAAAATTTTTATAGGCATCAGGGCCGTCTTTTAGCTTGATTCGATGCGTTATGATTTTAGAAGGATCAATCTCTCCCTCCAGTATTTTCTTTAGCAGAACGGGTAGATAACGTTGTACGTGGGTTTGTCCCATTCTGAAAGTCAGGCCCTTGTTCATTGCCGCTCCAAAAGGAATATTATCCAGGGTATCAAGATAAACTCCTGGCATGGAAATCGTGCCTGCTTTTCCACAGCATTTTATTGCCTCCCTCAAAACATGAGCTCTGTCAGTAGCGAGATAAGTCATCTGCTTCACTCGATCCATAATGGAATCAAAACTTGGACCCACATGAGCCTCGCAACCTACCGCATCGATACAGCGCTCCGGGCCATGCCCTCGGGTCATTACCATCAGCGCATCATAGACGTCTTCTTCCTGAAAATTGATGGTTTCCGCTCTGCCAAGATTTTCAGCCAGAGTCAGGCGCTCGGGAACACAGTCGATAGCAATTACACGCGCAGCACCAAGCATCCAGGCGCTTTGAATAGCAAATTGCCCCACAGGACCGCAGCCCCATACAGCGACTGTGTCGCCGGCCTGTATATCGCAATTTTCAGCCGCCATGTAACCCGTGGGAAATATGTCCGATAAAAACAGAAGTTTGTCATCGGCAATGTTATCAGGCACTTTGATAGGGCCTACAGTCGCAAAGGGCACCCTCACGAACTCTGCCTGCCCGCCTGAAAAGCCACCCAATAGGTGAGAATATCCAAACATGCCAGAAGGCGATTGGCCCATCTGATTTTTGGCCATTTCTGCATTGGGATTGGAAAGCTCGCAGCAGGCAAATAATTTTTTCTTGCAAAATTGACACTTTCCGCAGGAAATGGTGAATGGAACGACAACCTTGTCGCCAACTTTCAGCTTTTTATTTGCTGAACCTAATTCGACAACTTCCCCCATAAACTCATGACCTATCACATCACCCGATTCCATAGCAGGCATTAATCCATTATACAAATGAAGGTCGGAGCCGCAGATTGCGGTTGCAGTCACACGAATAATTGCGTCCTGATCATTAATAATATCCGGATCAGGGACATTTTCAATACGTACATCCTTTTTACCATGCCAGCAGATTGCTTTCATTTCAATTTCCTTATCGACTGAACCCAGTAGAAGTGGCGATTTTTGAAAAAACTGATATGGGAATAAAGAAGAGCAACAAAGTTCGCCCATATCTTTAACAGATAGGATATTTTTTGAATTATTGCAACTCAAACCCGAACGGTATATTGTAAATTGACAAAAGCTTGCTTTAACTTTTAGCGTAATAGGGATGGGCAATAATGCTGCATATCACAAAAGATTTGGAATTTCCTGACTCCTTAGTTCCTTTATATAACAAAGCGATTAAATATGAGTGGATTTCATTGCTATATATGATAAGCACCACATTTTTTTCCTTTATCGTAATGTCCAATTCCCAAACAATGAAAACTATCTGGCTGGAAGATACTTTGGGTATTATTCCCCCCGCTTCATTTCTGGTAGCAAGCCGGATTATTCAATGGAAAGCCAACAAAAAATTTCCCTATGGTTACCATAAAATAACGGGCATGTCTTACTTTGCCAGTTCACTTGCTCTGTTTTTCCTGGGTGTATATTTACTGATTGATGGAAGCCTGGTGTTGCTCAAGAACGAGCATCCCAACATTCCGGATGTATCCTTTTCAGGTTATTCCATTTGGCTGGGCTATATCATGATTATTGCCCTGCTATGGTCAAGCCTGCCATCTACTATTCTCGGCCACCTTAAAATCCCCCTGTCGCTCAAGTTGTATGACAAAATATTATTTGCCGATTCCAAAATGAACAAAGCCAGTTGGATGAGCGGCTTTGCAAGCATTATTGGTATCATTGGGATTAGAATGGGATTCTGGTGGGCTGACGCAGGCATAGCCATTCTGATATCTTTTAGCATCATTAATGATGGCTATAGTAACCTGAAGAACTCCATATTGGATCTCATGGATGAGGTGCCTGAAACCATTGAAAAAAACAAAACGGATCCCCTTCTTTCCGAGGTGCGGGCCATAATTAAAAACGAAGACTGGGTTAAATCCTTTGAGATGCGATTTCGTGTAGTTGGCCATTTATTCTTTGGCGATATTTTTATTATTCCCAGAACAAAAACGGTTGCTGTTGAAAAAATTCAAAGTCTGCGCGACAAAATTGAAGACCGTAACTGGCGCTTGCATGATATTACAATCACCGTGTTACCTAAGTAACTTATGACCCGAAAATATCATCACAATGAACAGACATTTAATTTTTTGGTCAAACTGACTGATGTGTTCTATGCTTAAAAGAGGAAAATAAAAAAACAAATACAATTAAGGAAATACTATCATGAGAACCCTAATCTTACTCATGTTAGCAGTAACGTCTTCCAGTTTTTCTCTCCCATCGCCCGTTCTCCACTCACAAAATCAAATTGAGCAAACTGTCTTTGAAGATATTATTTCTTTAATTAATCCTGAAATGGATTTCCCTCCCCCACCAAGCCTTGGGGAAATTCAAAAAATGCTCAAAGAGCAGGCTCCGGATTTACGGCCGGAAGTGGTGAGTAAAGTCCTGACCACCTTACGCTGCACACGTGAATTTAAACTGCCATACAATAGGAATATACTGACTGTCATCGATTACTCACTGCCTTCAAGCGAGAAGCGTTTCTGGGTTTTTGACTTATCTCAGCAGCGATTATTATTTCATACCTACGTTTCGCATGGGATTACTTCCGGCAGCCTGAATACCAATTATTTTTCCAATAAATACAATAGCAAGGCAAGCAGTATCGGCGTTTACACGACAGATCAGGCTTACTATGGCCGCGAAGGATTATCCTTAAGACTGGATGGCCTTGATCGCGGATTCAATGACAATGCATCCAATCGCGCAGTGGTTATGCACGGTGGCTGGTATATGGCAGAAGATTTTATCAAAAAGTATGGCCGCCCGGGCCGAAGTTGGGGCTGTCCGGCTTTGCCAATGGATAAAACCGTTCCCATCATTAATACAATCAAGAATAAATCCCTGTTTGTCATTTACTATCCCAGTGACAGCTGGTTTGTTCGTTCCAAGTTTCTCAACTGCAGCCGGTTTAACCTGGCAAAGCAGGTTAAATCTGAACTTGAGATAAAACCTGCTGAAGAAGAGCGGGAAGCCATTCTCTTTGTTGACAAGAATAAGAACAGTTCTCGCCAGGAGGAGGAGCCTATTGCGGTCATTGATGCCGACAGTTATGTTCGTATTTTTAAAACCAAAGCGCCTCTGGAAAGAATGCTGCGACGACAAATCAATCACATGGAGTATATCGCCTTAAGCAATGCGGAATTCAACAGCCTCATTTCAAGTAATGATAACGTTCTGAATGTCAATACTAATTTGGAAGAAGTGTCGTTTGTGATACCGGTTATCAAGATGGTCAGGGGCTATTATGAAACCGAAATGCATGTGGTTCCTTTGGGCAAAATAAAAAGTGTGGAGGTTAATTCAGATCCTTCGCGCACTGACGCTCTGGCCAAAAGCTATACGGTTCATTTTGATAATAAAACAGTGAATCTTAAGCCGAGCAACCAATTTATCCGCTGGCTGGGATTATAACATTAAGGATCGCTATGGAAACCGGAAGTAGTTGCAGCCTTTCAAGTTTTGATAATGTGGTGAATCGACGAATTGTCCTTGTTTTGCAGGGAGGCGGTGCGCTGGGTGCTTTTCAGGCTGGCGTGTATGAAACCCTTGAAAAAAACAATTATATTCCCAATTGGATAGGCGGAACCTCTATTGGAGCTATCAATGCCAGTATCATCGCCGGAAACCGCCCTGAAAACCGCTTAAAAAAATTGCAGCAATTCTGGCAGACGGTCACTCAACCGGATATCTTTCAATTCAGCGATGATATGTCCGAAGGGCTTCGACGCTTCTTCATGCAAATCCAGTTTCAAATGCTGATTCTCTCCGGGATCCCGGTTTTTTTTAAGCCGCAGATGAATAGCTTTCTCAGCTGGATGCAAGGAAGCTTCAACAGCTTTTATGATACGAGTCCATTACGCGATTTTTTAAACGAATTAATTGATTTTGACTATTTGAATAGCCAGGAAATACGGCTAAGTCTTGGGGCAACCAACCTGCATACCGGGCAAATTCGGTATTTTGATTCCCGATTTGAGAAAATTGGCCCTGAGCATGTGATGGCTAGCGGCGCCCTTCCTCCTGCATTTCCGCCTGTCCTTATTGATAATGAATATTATTGGGATGGCGGTATTTACTCCAACACACCATTATCAATTGTCCTGGACGATTTTCCCCGCGTTAATTCGCTTTGCTTTATGGTTGATCTCTGGAGTCCTGAGGGCGCTCTGCCGGGAACCCTGGACGAGGTCCGCAAAAGAAATCTTGAAATTATTTATAGCAGCCGTTATGAAGAGCACCGAAAAAACTATGAGGCCATGCACAACATGCGTCGGGCTATTCGTGCTCTGTACAGTCAGTTACCCCCTGAGAAACAGCAGGATCCCGAAAATCTGAAATTAGTATCACTGGGATGCATTACAAGCATGGACATTGTACAAATCCAGTATGAACAAAAGCCTTGGGAATCCTCAACCAAAGATGCTGACTTCAGTGCCTCATCCATTAAGTCACGCTGGGAACAAGGCAAATTAAAAACGCAAATGCTGCTGGATAAACAAACATTTGCAGAGCCGCATCCTCCTCATGTGGGGGTAGTGATTCACCGATAAAAGCAGGCTGTTAAAATAAGCAGGTTATTGTTATCCTAAAGCATACTTAATGCAGGGACCAAGTCATTTTGAAAGCTAGTTTATCCAATTTATCGGTTTTAATTGCGTTACTACTGGCAGCAAGCGCCTTGTTTGCAGCAAATGAACGCCAAAACTCTACGCATGCCCGCGAGGAACGCCACAACCTTCTGGGTGTATTTGTAGGCGGTCATTATGTTGAACATAACGATCATTTCACCTACGGTCTGGAATATCATCGCGTAGTTTCCTTTCCTTTCGGATTTAGTGTGATCGCTGAGAATACCCCGATCAATAAAGAGCACAATAGTGAAACCGAGTTTTTTGCATTAGCGACCTATAATTTTTTTGAATACTTCACAATGGGAGTGGGACCTGGAATCAAATATGAAAAAGAAGAACCCAACCGGATGCTGGGCCGGGTTACTCTTGGTCATATTTTTCATATCAAGCCCGACATGGAAATGACGCCGAATGTGGATTTTGATGTAAGTGAGAAAGGCGGCAGCAAATTTGTGTTTGGTGTTACGTTTGGAAAGCAGTTTTAATTTGGAGAGAGTTCAAATAAAAAATGAACTCGTCAGGTTAATGCCTTGACAGCTTGTCCAGGCGGTTTAATCCATTCAATAAAACATCCAACGCCCTTTTTCCCATTGGTTCCTGCGGGCTAAAAGAGATTGAAGCCGCAAAACCAATGTCATCCTCCAGCTGCTCCCAATGTTTAGCCTGATGCAGAATGGGTTCGATTTTTTTATAAAGTGCTTTCATTGCCATATCATCCACAGACAAGCTTCGATGCCGGGAGCGGGTCAGCATTGTCCATAAGCTTTGATGTAAGGCATACTTCAAAATATAAATTGCCTCATCAAATCCCGCAAAATCATTTTCCAGATTGATAAATGAAGTCTCATTATAAAGGTGAGTGAATTGATAGTCATAAGAGGAAAACTCACTGTCAAGCGTATCCTGAACCAGAGGACTGGAATATTGGCAACGGAATAAATAAAGAATGCTCTCCCCGCTCGCATCCTCGGTGAGCCTGAAGCATCCTTGAAAAATAAAAGGCTGCTTCCATACGGCGACCAATATCAGGGTTTCTATGGAGATTGCGGTTATTTTAGATTTATTGCCTACCAAAGAGGTAATTCCTTAGGCATACGCAGCCAGTTACTGTCGGGATAAGGGCAGGAGGCATCGATTGCATGCAAGGTATAGGCATGGCGGGATTTGCTCGAGTGATTGGCATCACTTTTATGCGGTAAACGACCATGAATTACTACCAGGCTGCCTTTCTTTACTTCCAGAGGCACACTGTATTTGTCCTGCCAGATTAAGGGATAATAATCTTCAAACTCGATGGCATCTCCCTTTCTAATCATTTTTCTTGATAAGGGAATCGTTGCAGGACTTGGCATAACCTGCAGACAGCCATTTTCAAGCGTAGCATCCTCCAGAGCAAACCAGAACCCCAGAGCATCTTTCTGGCTATGTAAAAAAGTAGAATCCTGATGGCAGCCCACTTCGCCGCCTATACCGGGTTGTTTAAACAGATACATTGATTGCAGCAAACTGGGCTTCTCAAATCCTAATTGATTGCAAATGGTTTTAAGACGCTCGCTTCTTGAATACAACCGGAATATCGGATCAAGCACATGCAGGGCGTGCCCAATTTTGTTTAAGGATTTTTCCAGTGGCTTGGTCATGTTCCCCTGCTCGTCAAAAGCCTCCGATTCAAAGAATAAACGGATTTTATCCCCCGAATTTAAAAAATACTCTGTTTTGGCATGATCCTGGGTTTCAGCCGTGAATACGGTCACTGGAATTTCCTGCTGATATTCATTAATTATAAAATTAACTCTATCGATGAGCGTTTCACAAATTGAAGGAGTAAAAAACTTTTCAATCACCAAATAGCCGTTTGTGAGAAAATGATCAAGTTGCAGAGCCGACAATTCCATTACATACACCCCTTACAGCATTCCATGCTATTAACTACCTGTTATCATACTGAGGAAGCTTTTTATTAGCAAATGTAATAATATTCCAGAAGCCTTATTTTAAAGCTATACTAAGTGATAGGATTTTTTTTTAGGCCACTCCGTTTTATGAAAACATCAGGATTTACCCTCATTGAACTATTAATTGTTGTGGTGGTCATAGGAATTCTTGCCACCATTGCAGTTCCTGCCTATCAGGATTACACGATAAGATCGCGCGTCACTGAAGGTTTGAATTTAGCCAGTGCCGCAAAACAGGCAGTATCGGATACTACTCAGGTTAAAAATGGTGTGCTCCCGGCTGACAATAACGCGGCAGGTTACTCGCCTCCGGCGGCCACTCCTTCTGTTTCTTCCATTAACATTGCCAATGGTCTGATTACTATTGCCTATACCGCTTTAGCTGGCAATGGCACAATTATACTGACCCCCACTGTACAGTCCGCAGGCGAAATTACCTGGGATTGCAGAGGAGGCACTCTTCTCGATAAATACCGCCCTCCTATTTGTCGTGGAGGCAATGTGGCTCAAGGTTCAGGCGGTTCTGGCAGTGGAGATAATAGCGGCGTTGGTCCAGGAAATAGTGGAGGGGCCGGCAACAGCGAAAACTCAAATTATAATCAGGATCCTGGGAATAACGGTAATAACGGTAATAACGGGAATAACGGCAACAACGGTAACAACGGTAACAACGGGAATAACGGCAACAACGGTAACAACGGTAACAACGGTAACAACGGTAACAACGGTAACAACGGTAACAACGGTAACAACGGGAATGGCATCAACAACGCCAATGAAAACGCCAGCTTTAATGAAAATACTAATGATAATTCCGGTAATTAAACTAGTTTCAAAGCAAGCAAGGAGGCCTTAATGAGAAAGCTCGGTTTACTAGCAGGTTTTTTATTTGCAGCAGTTACCTATGCCGCAGATGGGATCCCGGAAGTGCAGATTCAGGATCAGGATGCCGATCAGAGCCTTTGCGTACAAAAAATTCTTCAAAATTGCATTAACAAGTGTGACAGTGCCGGTGATAAGGATTGCGTACAGCTTTGTAATGAAAATGCGAAAAACGAGTGCCGCCAGGCAGGTGAATAGCTAGCGTAGGTCGGGCGCTTTCGCCCGACATTTCTTCGAAACCATCTTATTCGCTTGATTTTGGTAAAAAATGAAATGTCGGGCGAAAGCGCCCGACCTACGGAATCTTACACTCCACAAACACTGGTATTAATTCCCACTTGCCCCATAACCGCTCTAACCAGATTCGTATCTTTTCCAAGATCATTTGCAGCATAAATTACACCACAGGCTGCTTGTATAAAATCCGTATTGGCTGTCCAGTAATGGCTATTCGCCTGAATCATCAAATGATAGGCATCTCTGATTGGCATTTTCTGTGATAACAGGAAAAAAGCCTTGTTAAAAATACCGCTGGCGGTATGAACAAGATAGCTTTGCCTTTCCATTGGATTAGGAAATTGTTTTTGAACCGATGCAAGTAATTCGGAATAGCTAATACGGCAACTGGCCCCATTTTGCATGGCAACCGACCGATCCAGACAATCCGCGGAACTTCCATCCTCAGAAGGATTATCCATAAATCTTAAAGCCTTGCCGTAAGAATCACGCACCACTGTTTCTCCAATTCCCCAGGTTATCTCGCCGTTATTTGCATATACTCTGCTATATAATTGCGGATAAGTTTCGAGGAGATAAGCACGAGAAGCCTGTCCCGCCATGTCTGACATCGATTCATTCAAAGCACCTGATTCATCATGATATTCAAGCCCTGCATGCTGTTCCGTAAAGCCGTGGGTCACTTCATGACCTGCAATGTCCAGGGAAACTAAAGGATAAAACTCATCGCCGTCACCAAATGACATGGTTTCTCCATCCCAGAAGGCGTTATCATAACTTTTGCCAAAATGAACCCGCATAATTAAGGACATCGGTCTGCCATCCGCCTGCTGCAAGGCGGGCAGACTGTACCAATTCTTATACATATCTACAATAATATGCCCAAAGTAGTACGCATCATTACGAGCCCCATAAGCACCATTAGTCCACTCTTCCTGATTATCGCCGCAAAGATATTGAAACGGACGCAGATTTCTATTATCCCAGTCCCATTTTGAATTCAGATCAACCAGACGCACCACACTATCATCCATAATGCAGCGCTCACCCTGTTGCGCCACTTCCAGGCCAGGCAATCCGTCTTTGCCATACCAATATTCCTGAACTTTGCTATTCCCTCCCGCGCCGGTATCGGTGTAATTCTTAAGATTATTCCATTGGCTGATGATATTGCCGCGATGAGCATCAATTAGATAGACTGGTTGAGCAGGCTGCTTCTCTGCATTCAGAGTATTAAAACGGGTTAAGTAAACAAGTTGCGGTTCATTATTATCGCTAATCCGAATCTGCAGCTCAATTTTTTCCTGCTGAATTTCAGCACCTGGATTGGTACCAAGATATTCTTTCTTAGCCAGTTCAAGCGCATTGCTTCTACTGATTGAGGGTTGTACATCCAGCTCGATATCCTCAATAAGCTGGCCATTTACCTGTGCCTGCCCCATACGCACTGAAGAGGAATTGCTGCCGATAACGATGGCTTGGCCGCCAATAACCGGCAAACCCTTATAGTATTGCTGATACCGGCTTACGGTATTCTTTTTTTCAATAGATTCACTGATTATTTTAAGCTCATCTATCGAAGGTGAAGCGGCATTGACTGCCCGTTTATTTTTAAACTGCTTTTCCAGTTTAAACTGGCCCAGATTGGATAAAGGGGCGTGATGTAAGTTTTTCACTTCGGCAGCGCTAACACCTAAGGGAATTGACAGCGAAGAAATAACAAGCAATCGTTTCAACATTGGTAGCCCCTGTATGTACAAAAACATTACCTTATCAAATCCAGACTAATTTGCAAATAAAATAATCAGTTTTTAAGTTTCAATTTTCCATTCATAACCACACCACGAATCGAGGTCTGATCGCAGCAATAAATCAGAGTGGATAGACGATTCTGTCGGCTGGTTGATTCAAGCCGCGGGTGCTTATTATTAATAACCAGACAATCCAGAAATGAACCCTTACTTAGAAAATCATATCCCCATGCTCCTTTTGCAAGTTGACCTCCTTTAAGCACCTGGTTGAATAATATATTGCCGCTATTACCTGCTTTACCCAGGCAAATCAAATTTCGTTTTCTGGCTAGTAAACGTTGTCCATAATCAAGCCAGCGCAACTCTTCAAAAGGGGAAAGGCCAATATGGCTGTCTGTGCCAATTGAGAAACGGCCCTGATGCTCAAGATAGGGAATTAAAGGGAAGTAACCATCTCCCAAATTGCCTTCCGTTGAAGGACAGAGGACGACATTCGCTCCGCTTAAAGCGAGCTGTTCTACTTCATGCGGTACAAGATGAGTAGCATGCACCAGATTATAATGTTGATTTACTGCAACCGAATTTAATAACCATTCAACAGGTCGTAATCCCAGCACTTGCATACATTGCTCAACCTCCCCCGTCTGCTCGGCGATGTGCATATGAACAGGAACAGATTGGTCGATGGATTGACTGAGCTCAATAATTTGCTCAGGAGAAACAGCGCGAATGGAATGAATGCCTACTCCAATGTTCGCTCTCGAATAATGGCTGCAAGCGGCTTTTGAAGCCTCGTATAACTTCCAGTAATCATTCAGGCTTTTGGATATAAACCGTCTCTGCTCGGGCTTAGCAGGATTTTTTAAATCATATTGCTGGTATAAAACCGGAATCAGAGTAATTGCGATGCCTGCCTGCTGTGCGGCAGAGACGAGACGCTCTCCCATTTCCGCGAGATTTCCGTAAGGCTTTCCATCCTTATCATGATGAAGATAATGAAACTCCACCACCGCCGTATACCCTTGTTGGACTAAGTCTTGATAGAGCCGAAAAGCAACTTCTTCCATTTTATCAGGAGTCATTTCCAAAGCACTGCGATACATCGCCTCGCGCCATGTCCAAAAATCATCGCTTTGAGCCTCTTTGGAAAGGAATTCGGCAGTTCCGGCCATTGAATATTGAAATGCATGGGAATGAGCGTTGACAAAACCTGGGATAGCCCAACCTTTTATTTCCTCCACCTTCATTGACTCATCAGCAATGGCCGAGGTTTTCAGGATTTTTCCCTCGCTATCGAGGTAAACATAATGATTATCGAGCCAATCATTTCCATCATACAGGCTTTCAAACTTTAAAAGACGCATAGTAATTCCCAGACAGCTAAACTGATTCATTAAACTGTGGAATCATCAATTAATCAATGGTCTTTTGCAATTTCATTATTAGAATTGTTAGGCTACACTTGAAGTACAACACTATTGAGCTATGCCACGTACCTTGGAGAAACTGCCATTAAGTTATGGAATTTTGTCATATCAGCAAAATGTTGCATAAACGAAGATAGGAACACAAAAACCGTCTTTGCGAGCGTCAGCGAAGCAGCTCCTAACTTTGTTCTAGGTTCAAGTTGGATTGCTTCACTTCGTTCGCAAAGACAAGGGTTTCTATTTATGCAACAATGCCTTGCGGGGATGACAGTTTAAATATACATAACCCCTTCACTTAATGGAAGTTCCCCTGCGGGAATGACAGGATACTTATGAACTTTCATGAGTTGTCTACAACGATTTTATTAATTTCCAGTCTTCTTCTGGCGGTGAGCTTTTACAATTTTATTCTGAAAAAATTCGTGAAAGAGATTAATCATCATAAACTCTTATTTACTTCCGGTGTTTTTATTTTTTTCAGTGTCCTGTTTGCATTTGAAAGTACGATTACCAGTTGGGTCAATCATAAGGACACTCAATATTTTATTAAAATCGTATTGGAATGTTTGTGGTGGTTTTCTCTTTTTTTCATCGCCAATCAGATTATCCATATTTTCATCTGGAAACGATTATTAAGGCAGTCAGGCATATTAATTCCCAAAATTTTTAAAGACCTGGTTTCCCTACTCTTTCTAATACTCACCGTAGCGGCCATTGTCCATTTTGTGTTTGCTAAATCTGTTTTTGGTATTTTTACCGCATCAGGGGTTATGGCGATTATTCTCGGCTACTCCGCTCAAGCCACTTTAAGCGATGTCTTTGCCGGTATCGGATTGAATACGACCAAGCAATTCAGTGAAGGCGACTGGATTGTGGTCTATGGCGAAATGCAAACCCTTACCGGTAAAATCATTGACGTGAATTGGCGCTTTGTTAATTTGCTTAATATTGAAGGGAATATTTTATCAATTCCAAACTCGGTGATCTCCCAGTTATTCATTGAAAACCTGTCTCAACCGCATGGTATCAACAAGCAATCGCTGACCATCTCAATCAGTCAGCCTCTCTCACCGTCCCGATTTAAAAATATTCTGGTTGAAACTGCTCTGCAGTCCTCAAAAGTGCGCAATGAACCCAAGCCCCATGCGGCACTCATCGAGTGTAGCCAGGAAGCAAGCACCTACCATCTTGAATACTCGACCTCGGAAGTCAATCCAATCCTGATTAAAGATGAAATTTATTCCGCGCTCTGGTATCGATGTCTTCGTGAAAATATCCTGTTAACCGGTCATGAAATGCCGGAGAAACCTGTGCTCACTCATGATGAGATTAGCCAATTTTTACGACAGATTGATTTATTTCACTTTCTGCAAGAGGAGGAAATTCAACTCCTCACCCAGCATTCTCACTATGGACTTTACGGCCCCCCAGAACGCCTGCTTATTGAAGGGGAACATAACCACTCCCTTTTTCTCGTGTACAGCGGCTCAGCCTCTCTTTATATTAATAGCCAGACAGAAAAACCCGTGTTTTTTGAAGCCTATGAAACAGGGGATTATTTTGGCGAAATATCAATGCTCACCGGCGCGCCTTGTCGAGGCTCTCTTTTTATAGATGAAGAAAGCATAATTATTGAAGTCACCCATGGCAATATCGCCAAGCTATTTAAGCAAAGACCCGAGCTCATGGAAAAAATGAGCGCGGTGGTTGTAAAAGGCGTCAAGGCTATAGAAAATCTGCGGCATGCCCAAATTCCGGTTGAAGGAACGGACAGGCATAGCCTGTTACAAAGTTTGCTGGCGCATGTTCGCTATTTTTTCAAACATTAGGTCCTGAAGGCGGACACTCCGTTAGTAACCAGTCATCATGAGGATCCGGTTCTTTCTCTTCCTGAAAAAAGCCGCAACAAAGTTTATCAAAAAATGAGGGCTCAGATTTAGTCAGATACTCTCTTTTTCTTCTAAGCGCTTCCATATCTTGTTTAGAAATCCGTTTGGGTGGATTTTCCGGTGGACATTTTGCATAGTCAAACACAAAAAAATCCGCTGTGCATTTTGAATTTTTGATTACGAAATCGAGGACTTCCTGAGCGCTTGGCTCAAAATAGCCTCCTAGTGTAGCCGCTTCCACCTGGTGCATGGGATCATATTTAACCTCTCCTTTAAAATATCTGGCTAGCTCGTTCTTATCATAGATATAATTGATTGGTTTGCCTCGGAGACAGACGGGCTCATTAGCAAGCTCCCATAATAATGGGCAATCAAGCCATCGGCTCTCAATATTGAGAGCTTCAAGAATATGAGAGAGAATTACCAAAGTTGTAGCAGCATTGGGTTCAATCACTACCACACCAAGAGGAACCGTGGATAAATCATATAGCCTTTTTCCTTCATCACCCTGTAAATAAACAAAGCTCACGGCAAATCATCCTTTATCGTTTTCAGCGATTATAAAAGGAATGATTAATTCTAGTCAATTAGAAAAATATTGCTCCTTTTGTACTATATATTGAGCTATTGATAAAACTCAATGCTCTATGCCTTTATGTAACTCGTCAGCTACGTCATCCTGAGCGTAGCGAAGGATCTCAAACTGCTTAGAGCTGAGCCAGATTCGGGAGATCCTTCACTCCGTTCAGGATGACGTTGAGACGATTTGATTGAATTAAAATCAAACTTATCCACAACCTGGGGAGTTACCCTCTATTTGAAATGTTAAAATAACGATAAATTTGAGTGAAATCCTAGCCATTCATTAAAAACCTGCACTATATTTAGACAATATATTCCATCAATAAACAATCAATAAGGCAGACATGGCATCGCAGGCAATTTCTGGTGAAGTACAGGCACTTCAAGGTTTGCTGGTTCGTACCAATGAGAACGGACAATGCAAGATTCTTAAACAAGGCTCCCTAATTCATGCAGGTGACACATTGGTTCTACTGGGAGGCGGCGATTCCCTGATTAAGTTATTGTTTCAGCCTGCTATTTCGCTCCTGCCCGATCAGGCCTACAGCTTTCAGCTTAAAGGGATTTCCCCGCTTATAAATAAAATACCGGAAACGCCGCTTGAGCAATTGTTAAATCAAACCCAACTGAAAAATGCAGACATCATTAAACTGATCGAGCAATTGGAAGAGCCCGCGGCCGGAGATTCACCGCTGCAAAGTGGCGGCGCCAGTTTCTATATCGATAAGCCCCTATTTAGCGCAGGGCATGTAGGCGCCGGATATGATACCCGCTTTGCTGAGAATAGCTCACTGTTCAATATTGAACAGAATAATGTGCTATGGCTAAAAGATCCCAAACCGGAAGCGGGTCTCAGCTTAAATGACTCTGAATTAACACTGGATGAATCCATTACGGTTAAAGATGGAGATAACAATGTCGGTCAGAGTGATCTGGTAGATCCCTTTGGTTTTGGCAAACCTATAAGTATTGCAGAAGGGAATATTCTATCTTCCAGCAGCTCTCAGTTTAACCAGAATGCCAGCGCAATCACCACCAGTTATGCACTTGAATTGGGGGATTCTCCCTCTGACTTGAAGGCCAGTGATGGCAGTTCCATCAAGCTGGTGCTTGAGAATAATCTGGTATTGGGTAAAAGCGGCAATACTGTTGTTTTTGCGATTGGAATTGATGAAGGCAGCGGAAAAATCACCGTGGTTCAATATCATGGCTTATATCATAATGATCCCAATTCGCCCGATGAAAGTCTGTCGCTGGCGAATCTGGTCAAAGCCAGCCTGACTTTAACGGATACCTCTGGAGATGTATCCAAGGCGACAGTCGAAATTGGCAGCAAAATTCATTTTGAAGATGATGCTCCCATTATTCAGAATGTTCAGCAGGTAAGTCTTGTCGATACGACCATTGAACATCAGGTTATTAATGGAACTGTTCAAGTCGATTTTGGCAGTGACCTGGCAAAGGATTTAACCTTTAGCAGTGATGCGCTCAGAATTTTACAGTCCAGCCAACTGACATCTAATGGCGAAGCACTTGTCTATACGCTGAGTCGTGACGGTCATAGTATCACCGCCACAGTTTTGGGTACGGACATCACTGTTTTTAAACTCAGTCTGTCCGCAGTTATTCCTAACGCGGAACAAATCCGCATGCCATCCTATCAGTTCCAACTGTTTCAGGCGCTGGATCAACCCCCTAATAAAATTACCCTGGGGATCCCGATTAAAGCCATTGATGCGGATAATGACGTATCGCAGGGGCAAATTCGTATCACGATTACCGATGGTCCTGACGCAGCGGGCGGCAGCTCTTCCCTTTTAAGCTCGATTGAAGGAGATCTGGATGCAAATGCAGGCGCTTATCCAGTCAGCACTAACCATACGTTCACTATCGAAGCCGGTGTCGACCGTCTGCTGCCTGAAAGTTTAAATTTTGCTAACGGGTTTCTTGATGCCCTCCTTCAGGAGTTTAATCAGGAAGTCACCGCCGGCGGCCTACCCCTGCATATAAGTTCCACGGTGGTTAACGGCATCATCACACTTACCGCATTTGACAGTGCTAACGAAGTGGTTTTCCAACTTAAATTAACGCCGGTTAATGTGGGACAAAATATTCAGGTCACTGCGGAATTGGTTCAATATAAGCCGCTCGATCATCAGGTGAATGGCGATACCACTGGAATCATCAGACAAAATAGCAGCAGCATCGATTTTGATCTTAAACTTCAAGCCAAAGACAGTGATGGCGATTCGCTGCAAAATCCGGTCAATCTGCATGTACAGATTAATGACGCCAATCCTCCCGTGTTGGGCCAGGACCAAATGGCATTCACTGAATCCACTGTACAGCAAGTGCTCTTAGGCCAGGTCCCTCTCGATTTGGGAAGTGACAGCATTGCCACCATGGTTTTTGAAGACAGCCCCGCAATGCAAAGCTCGCTTACCAGCTTAACCAGCGGCGGGTTTCAGACGACTTATCAGATTAATGGGAATGAGCTTAGTATCAGAATCAATGACCCACAAAGCTTAAGTAATGGCCAGGAGTTATTAAGGGTTATATTAAATACCGATGGCAGCTACACAGCCACACTGAAAGGTCCTTTTGATCAGGTGAATGACATTTCTGAATTGATTCTGACTGTAAGAGCCACTGATAAAGATGGCGATCCAAGTAATCTGGGCGCGATCCATTTAACGATACAGGATGCGCCAAGCCAAAATTTCCCCACCCAGGCATCCACCTCACTAGTTGAAGGCGACTTGGCGCCTGGCACTTATCCAGTGACAAGTCCGGTCGCTGAATTTACTCTGCAAAGCAGCGGTGATCGCCTTCTCCCTGAGACAATCCGCTTTGATCCAGCCACCATCAATGATTTGCTGTCTGAACTCAGTCAGGAAATTAAAGTCGATGGTCAGCCTCTGGATTTCATTGTTCAGAATAATCAGATAATCGGCTCACTGAATGGAGCCGCAGTGGTAGTCATTAGCTTGAGTGCTGATCAAAGCAGCAATCACTATAACGTTGATGGTCATCTGACTGTCACTCTAAATGGGCCGATTGACCATAATCAAACGAATAATACCGGACTCGTCCATTTAGCAGGCGATCAGATCAGTATTCAGGTAGGCGTACAGATTACCGATGCCGATGGCGACTCTCTGGCCAATCCTGCGCAAATTACAGCTAACGTTGCCGATGGCGCCCCACCCCAGCTGATTCATGTTGAAGATATTAGTCTGGCAGAACCTGTAAGCACTGGCGCCACTGCAAGTTCAGCACATATTTTAATCGATATCGGATCTGATGCGATTAAATCATTAAACTTTAATTACACCAATGGCGAAAACAGCGGTCTCTCTTCCGGCACTCATCCTGTATTGCTTGAAATTAACAATGGCGTCCTTCATGGCTATTACATTGAAAATGGGATTGAGGTCAGTGTTTTTAACGCGACAATCACGAATCAGGGCAATCAGGCTGTCGTCAACTTTGAATTATATAAACCCATTGACCACACCCAACCCGGGCAAGACA
This sequence comes from Legionella sp. 16cNR16C, assembly GCF_021297775.1. Taxonomy (NCBI): domain Bacteria; kingdom Pseudomonadati; phylum Pseudomonadota; class Gammaproteobacteria; order Legionellales; family Legionellaceae; genus Legionella; species Legionella sp. 16cNR16C. The sequence continues at coordinate 699,965 of NZ_JAJTMX010000002.1, read as the reverse complement.
GCGTCACCCTGCCCATTAAAATTATCGCTGTGGATACTGATGGCGACAGCGCCACTGTATCCGTTCCTGTGCACATTACCGATTCCGTCGCTAATCCTCAGGCCGTTACCGCGACTGTTACTGAGGGAGAGACTGTCCTGGGGAATCTTTCCTCCTCTTATCAGCTGAATGTGGAAGGCGGACGTCTCTACAGTTTCACCGTAAATGGTACGACTTATACTTTTGACCCTGCCCACAGCAGTTTTACTGTATCAACAGATAAAGGTTTATTAACTGTCAACAGTGATGGCAGCTGGAACCTGCAAAGCCTCGATGGACTCGATCATGATTTTATTCAACAACTTCCTGTCTCCTACACCGTTATTGATGGCGATGGGGATTTCGCCAGCAATTCATTGCTTATTACTATCACCGATGGCAGCCCGACGACTGGAGGACAAAGTCTGGCGACTTCAGTAGTCGAAGGCGATCTCGCCCCCATGACTTACCCGGTTACTGCCATTAGCCCCACATTGATTGTGGTCAATAATGGCTCTGATCCTTTTGACTTGAGTACTTTCGCCATTCAGAATCCAGCCGCATTGGCAGCTGAATTACAAGCTGACCTGCAATTTTTTAATTCTGTCACTGGTCAGACCGAATCGCTGGTGGCCACAGTGGGTAGCGATAGCATTGTTCTTCGTTCCAGCAGTGGTGAACTGGTTCTGGAAATCAGACTGGTTCCCGTCATTCAGGTAAATCAGGATTTGTCATTGACTCAAACGATTACTATTTACCAGCCGCTTTCTCATTTGCTCTCAAATAACAGCGGCGTGGTGACTCTGGGTAATGATCAGATTCAGATCAATTACCAGGTACAGGTCGCTGATATAGACGGGGATTTACTGGTTAATCCGCTTAACCTGTCGGCCACTATCAGCGATGGGGTCAATCCAGTAATTGATAATGCCGCCACCATTGTGCAGGATGGTTCAAGTGTAAGTTCAGGCACTCTGGACGTTAATATCGGCAGCGACCCAATCGCCAGTATCCGTTTTGATGTCAATCAACCGGCCTTAGCCAACCTGACCAGCAATGGCCATAGCACCACCACAACGGTCAGTGATCACAGCATCAAAATCTTTGATAATAACCAGCAACTGCTGGCTGAAATTACCCTGAATAATAATGGCAGCTATTCCGTCCAGCTAAATGGCCCCCTGGATCAGGGAGTGAATAATGTTTTGGCCCTCCCTCTTAATGTTACTGCGACAGATAAGGATGGCGACAGCGATACTGCTGTTTTACAGGTATCCATTCAGGACGGCGCCAATCCGCAAGGCGGCCAGGTGATTAACCTCGCGGTGACTGAAGGTGATTTATCAGCCGTCAATGGCTATCCGGTCAGCGATATGAAAAGTTTCACGGTGACTGCCGGCAGCGATCGCCTTTTACCGCAATCTATTGAAATCGACAGCAGCATTGTCAATTCGATTATTAATGAACTGAACAGCGAATTAAAATCTGGCGGCCAACCCATTAATTTCACCTACGATGCCAGTACCCATACCATCACTGGCAGCATTGGAAGTCTGACTGTTCTCAGCTTATCAATCACTGCAAGCCAAAGCAGCAATGGACAGGATGTCGATGTGACCACTCAGTTTATCCAATATCAACCCCTTGATCATTTAACCACAGGCAATAGCACTGGCTATGTACAGGTTAATGGCAATAGCTTAAGTATTAATACACCTATCCAGCTTACCGACAGTGACGGCGACAAGCTGGCCGCTCCAATTAATCTGACGACCACCGTCACTGATGGCGTTCTGCCGGTACTTTCTTATACAGGCGATATTGTGCTCACGGAACCTGTAAGCAGCACCGTGACCACAGGAACTACCACCCTGCTGGTGGATATTGGTTCAGACAGTATTAAAACTCTGGCTTTCAATTATACCAATGGTGAGAACAGCGGTTTGCTTTCCGGCGGACATCCAGTTTTACTTGAAGTGAACAATGGTGTGCTTCAGGGATATTATCTGGAAAACAACGTAAAGGTTTCCGTTTTTAATGCCACGCTTGGCAATCAGGGGGATGTCAGTTTTCAAATGTTGAAGCCCATTGATCATTTACAACCGGGTCAGGACAGCATCACCCTCCCTGTTCGAATTATTGCCGTGGATAGTGATGGCGATAGCACAACGCTCTCAATTCCAGTTCGAATTACTGACACCGTAGCTCATCCCCAGGCAGTCACTGCAACAGTCATTGAAGGGGATACTGTCCTCGGTAATCTTTCCTCTTCATATCAGCTGAATGCGGAAGGCGGACGCCTATACAGCTTTACTGTCAATGGTACCCAATATACGTTTGATGCCACTCATACCAGTTACTCCGTTAGCACCGCAAAAGGCTTGCTGACAGTGAACAGTGATGGCAGCTGGAGCCTGCAGAGTGCTGATGGCCTTGATCACGATTTTGTCCAGCAATTGCCGATTATCTATACCGTTATTGACGGGGACGGTGATTTTGCCAGCAATTCAATGGTTATTACCATTACGGACGGCAGTCCTTCCAGCGGCGGGCAAACCTTGGCGGCTGCGGTAGGTGAAGGTGATCTCTCGCCGCTCACTTATCCCGTCACTGTGATTAGCCCCACATTAACTGTAGTCAACAATGGCTCAGACCCCTTTGACTTAAGTACTTTCGCTATTCAGAATCCTGCCGCGCTGGTAGCGGAATTACAGGCTGAAATTCAATATTTTAATCCCCTGACTGGCCAAACTGAAGCCGTTGTCGCCACTGTCAGCAATAACAGTATTGTGCTTCGTTCAACAAGCGGCGAGTTGGTTTTGGAAGTGAAATTAACACCCGCTATTCTGGCTAATCAGGATTTATCAATCAGTCAGATGATTACGCTGTATCAGCCTCTATCCCATATCACAGTCAATACAACTGGCGCAGTTGCGAATAGCCTTGATCAGATTCGCATTAACTATCAGGTGCAGATAGCCGATATTGATGGTGATTTACTGGTCAATCCAGTGAATGTGTCTGCTACCGTCTCCGATGGCGCTAATCCGATTATCAATGATGCCAACACCGTGGTTGTCGATGGTTCCAGTGTCAGTTCGGGAGTGATGGATTTTAATATCGGCAGCGATCCAATATCCAGTATCCGTTTCGCTACTAATCAACCCGCTTTAGCCAACCTGACTAGCAACGGATTAAGTACAACCACCAATGTCAGCTCGAACGCCATCAAGATACTGGATTCCAACCAGCAAATAATTGCTGAAATTATTTTAAATAATAACGGCAGCTATTCCGTTACTCTGAGTGGTCCTTTCGATCAGGCAGTCAATAATGTATTGAATATTCCTTTAAATGTCATTGCACAGGATAAAGACGGTGACCAGGATACTGCTATTCTTCGTGTTTCAATTAATGATGGCGCAAATCCGCAAGGCGGAAATGTGGTTAATCTCGCCGTGGTTGAAGGCAGTTTATCAGTAGCCAATGGCTATCCAGTCAGTGATGTTAAATCATTTACGATTACCGCAGGCAGTGATCGCCTGTTGCCGCAATCCATTCAGATTGACAGTACAGTTATCAATACCATTCTCAGTGAACTGGGCAGTGAACTAAAATCCAACGGCCAAACCATCACCTTTACCTACGACAGCAATACCCACGCCATTACCGGCAAGATTGGCAGCGATATTGTACTGACATTAACCGTCAACGCCACACAAAGCGGCAATGGTAAAGATGTGAATGTCACTACCACTTTTGTTCAATACCAGCCACTGGATCACCTGCAAACAGGCAATGCGACAGGCTATGTAAGCATTAATGGTACAACAATCAGCATTAATACCCCTGTTCAAATCAGCGATAGCGATGGTGATAAGCTGGTTGCACCGGTCAATCTAACGACCACAGTAACCGATGGTCTATTGCCTGTAATCAATCCAATCGCAGCAATTACTGTCAAAGAGAGCGATATCAATGCCAGTACTGGAAATCATGCCGGATCCACTGCTGCTTCAACCGGCGAAGCTGCAACCGGCAGCATCTCTGTGCAAACAGGCAGTGATAAAGTAGTTAGCTATAGTATCGATGTGCAGGCCTTCAACTCAGGCGTTGATGGGCAATGGAAATCGGGCGGTGTTCCTATTGTACTGTCTTATGACGCGGTGAACGATATTTATCGCGGTACTGCCAATGGAGTGAGTAAATTTACTCTAAAAATGAATGCCTCCGGAACCTATACTTTCACTTTAACAGGTTCAATCGATCACCCTGTTGAGGCAGGTAAAAATAATCTGGATGTTATCTTCTCCATCGTTGCCAAAGATGCTGACGGGGATATCAGTGCGGTCGCCAAGCTACCGGTCACAGTACAGGATGACATTCCCGATGCAGTAAATACCTCGTTTTCTGCGATTACTGAAGGTGCAACTACCACAACAGTCGATTTATTGCCAACGGCTCGCGAAGGAGCTGACACAGGTAAAATCGTGTCTGTTTGGGATGGCAATACCCAGTATAACATTACCGGTACTGGCGATAATCAGATTACCCTGCACAACGATGCAAATGGTCAGGTTATTGGTGTGCTGCATGTTTTCGCGGATGGCCGCGTCTTTTTTGTGAGTAGCGCATCTATCGACCATGATGGCCTCAACTTGGTAAAGAATGTGCGCTTTGATGTACGGGATTATGATGGTGATATCGATAATGCCAATATCACACTCACCATTAATGATAAAGCTGCCTCTATTGTCATCGCTGCCGCATCGGGTGTAGAAGATGTGGGACGTGACAGCAATGAAGTACTGGTAAATCCACAAGGTGGAATCCCCATCAATATGACCATTAATATTGGCGATTTGGATAATAATGAAAGTATTGGCAAAGTGCTTATTCAAGCGCCCGCAACCAGTTACGGTGATTTTTATTACAATGGTGTCCTGTTAACAACGGTCGTTGAGGGTGGCGTGACCTATTACGTGATTCCCCCGCAAGCCTTTAGCAGCACAGATCAGATCACTTACACGCTAAACGGCCTGACCTTTGTGCCCCGTGCGGATTTTTCAAGCTACACTGCCAATTTAAGCTTCAGCGTCAGAGCTACCGTTGACTATCAGGTGAATGGCAGCACCCTTTCTAAAGCAGCCGTCACTGGAACTTTGAACATTGATGTGAAAGGGATCGCGGACGCCCCAGTCTGGGATTTGGCACAAACCACCCAGCATTCAGTTGGTACGGAGGATGCCGCCAATATCCCGCTGCAAATAAAGGCCGCTTTACAGGATACCGATGGCTCAGAAACCATCGATTATTATCTGGTTAAAATTACTTCAGGTAATGCCAGCCTGATTGGAACAGGCTTAACACCGGATGCGAATGGCTACTATAAGGTCAGCCCCGCCAATCTGGCCAGTCTGCAAATCGATCCGGCCACAGATTACAGCGGTATGGTCAAAGTTTCAGCGATTGCCGTCAGCAAGGAAAATGGCAATTTCTTAAGCGGATTTCAATATGCCCAGTCTCAACCGATTGAACTAACCATTGATGTCAAACCCGTTGCGGATAATATACAGCTGAATATCAATAAACCTTATGTGGTTTCCAATGAAGATGCTCCAATCAATTTGGGTAGTTTTATCAATGTGAGCAAAGCCGCTGATAACAGTGACCTGTCAGAAAACTCATTTATTCGTATTTCAAATCTTCCAGACGGTGCCTATTTTTCAATCAATGGAGCTACGCTGAATGTAGCAGGACTTGGCGCTGGCTTGCATAATTTATCGATCACCTATACTGACGGCCAGGGACAAAGCCATACGATCCAGTATCAATTCTATAAAGACGCCATTGACAGCAGCAAAAACTATTATCAGTTTAATAATATCGATTTTCCCGATGTTCGCCTGCATCCTGTGCCTGAAAGTAACGTCGATTTCACAATTAAGGTGCAAGCGGTGGTTATTGACCAGGCCACTTTAAGTACGGGTGTGGAAACTGATACCAGGATCACCAGCGCACAGGATATTTTGATTAACCTCAAAGGAGTATCAGACGCTCCTGTCTTTGATGTGAGCAATACTTCATGGTCAGCAATCAGTAATGGCGTAGAAACTACCATCCCTGAAGATGGCCAGGCCCGGCTTGACTTTAAACTGCTTTCAGGAGAAAAAGCACTGGCTCCCACCGATACTTCAGAAACCATCACCATGGTAATTTCCAACCTCCCGGCAGGCGCTCAATTGCTGGATAGTAATGGAAACACCATAACTCTGACCTATGTAGGTCTGGATGCTAACGGTCAACCCAAATATGAAATTAATCTTTCCACACTGAGTGATTTAATAGTCATTCCCCCGCCAAACAGCACAGCGGATATGAGTCTGAATGCTCATATTGTGGTCACAGAAAACGATGGTAATTATCTCGTTACAGACAAACAAATCGTGATTCATGTGACACCGGTTATCGATGCCGGCGATTATGCGAGGAGCTCTGCCGGAGTGGAAGATGGCTTGACTACCGTGAACTGGCGCCCGCCTGCATTTGCTGATAGTCAGGAATTTATTTCAGGCCTTCGTATTGAAAATATTCCTTCAGGCGCGCAATTATTCATCAACGGCGTGGCTATTACCACGCTGGGTGATTCCTCAGTCACCTTAACAACAGCTCAATTGAATAGTTTGCTGCAGGGCCAATCCCTGCAAATACGAGCTGCTGAAGATTCGGATATGGATATTAATCTTAAGGCCATTACCTCAGTCAGTCAGCAGGATGTCAATGGCAGTCCAACCGTTACTAAAGATATCGTGGGTGATCTTCATATTGATCTGCAGGCAGTGGTCGAGCCTGACGCGACATTGAATGTGCTCACCAATAATAACGTTCCAGTCAACAATATCACTGCTTTAAATGGCACCACGGTTAATTTATCCACTAATGCGTCCTCCCAGGGCCACTTAAACTTCCAGGATCTGGATCCGTCCAGTGCCGAAGTGATTCAAACGGTGGTGATTACCGGTTTAGGTAATCAATTTGTGGTTACTGGCGGAATTTATGATGGCGTGGGCAACTGGATAGTACCCGCCTCTGCTCTGGATAATCTGCAGATTACTTCCAAATTTGGCTACAACGGCTCAATTAATGTCACCTTCCATGCGCAGGTACGTGACTTGGGCGATAATAATGAGCAGGATATTAGTAATCCCGCCTTTCGCTCAACCACAGTGACCATGAATTTCACTGGCGGTGGCGGCGGTCCCGGTGATCCGCCTGTAGAAGCAGGAACTATTACCATCAGCCCTGCGACTATTCATACTCAGGAAGATATTCCGCAGTCTATTAGCAGCCAGCTATCTTCCATGCTGTCTTTGAGTAATGGTACCAGCGATGATGTCTATGCCCTGTTGATTCAAGGACCTCTTCCCCAGGGCTTTGTGCTCTCTGGCGGCGGAGTCATCTACGATTTTGTGAATGATCGCTATGTGATTCAGGTAAACGCTGACGCTTTGGGAAATCTGAGTGTAGGCGAAGTGATTTTGCAAACGCCAGTTGACTATTCCGGCAGCCTGCCCTTCGCATTAAACTGGGCAGCCGCTAATATGGTCAGCGGGGATAGCAATACTGGAAGCAGTTATGTATCAGTCCCACTGGATGTCGCTCCCATAGTCGACGTACCGGCCAATCCGGCAGTGACTGATCCAAACCACACCCCCGCCGTCAGTTTACAGGTGGTTCAGACTGAAGGTTTGAATAGCGATAAGCAACCGGTGTCTGATGGCTCTGGTGTGACTATTCCCAATGCGGCTTTCGAAGATGGGCTGGTTATTTTGCGGCTTAATGTGGCATCAGCGGATATTGACAGCAGCGAGCAAATTAATTCAGTTCAATTAAAAGCAGATCCTGCCAAAGGCTATTTTGTCGATAGCAATGGTTTGGCTTTACCAGTAGACGGCAATGGCTTTGTTACGGTCTCTGTGAGCGATTTAAATCATCTGCAATTTAAACCGGTTAATGATTTCAGCGGCCAGGTCAGCATCACAGCAGTTGTCAATTTGGTTGACAATGCTCTCAATAGCCAGGGTCAGACAGTGACCGACAGCGCCAGTTACACCAAGGTGATGAATTTCGACGTTTTGCCAGTTAATGATCCGGTACATTTTGGCGGTCAGTTTAATTTCAGCGGTAACGAAGATGTAATTGGAGGCATTCCCTTATCAGGAATGACCGTCAATACAACAGATACCGATGGATCAGAAAAAATCGTCTCTCTGGTCATTCGAGGTGTGCCGGATGACTTTCTGATTAGCTCGGCTCAAAACATGGGAAATGGTGACTGGAAAATAACCGTCAATGCCGCCAGTTTTGACTTGTCCAGCATCAAAGTCATCGCTCCCGAGAACTTCAGCGGCAGCCTGGATCTGGAAGTTGTAGCCTTTACAAAAGAAGCGCTCGCCGCCCTGCCTGGTTCTGGCGGAAGTCATAGTATCCATCTGGATATTAACCCGGTCAGTGATCCGGTTGACATTATTGGCGCTGGAGCCGCCAGTACTGCCAGCGGTATTGAAAATGGGCAAATAAGTATCAATCTTAACTTTCAGGCTCGGGATAATGTAGACAGTTATAACGGCTCTGCGACCAATGTACAGGAGAATGGTCCGGAATCCTTACTCATCACCGTAAAAGGCGTACCCACTGGCTCAGAAATCCAGCTGCCAGCAGGGGTTAACGGCACACTGGAAAGCAAAGTCTATGACAATGCCAGCGGCGAATGGATCTGGACTTTTAAAGTCAATGCCGCAAATCTTGGCAGCATCATTTTCCTGCCTGGTGATTTTAACGGGAATGCAGAATTAACAATACAGGCACAAACCGTAGATAACCAGGCGGCTCCAGGAGCAGTTCGTGAAGTAAACGTAGCAGTGGATATTACCGCGGTTAATGATGCACCGGTTAATATCCATCCCGCATCATTTGACGCCCTGGAAGATCAAAGCGTCCTGCTTAACAATATTCAGATTAGTGATGTCGATGCGCGTGAAGCGAATGGCAATATGACCGTTACCCTCTCCGTTGAACATGGAGTACTTACACTGACTGGCTCTTTAAGCGGTATTATACTCACCGGCAATGGCAGCAGTACAGTCACACTTGTTGGCCAATTGGATGCGATTAATCAGGCACTCAACGGAAACCTGCATTATCAAAGCAATTTAAACTATAACGGCTCAGACTCACTAGTCATTAATACCAATGACAATGGCAACTCCGGAGGACCTGCGCTTTCAGCAGTATCTACTGTGCCGATTAATATCGCAGCAGTTAATGATGCCCCAGTTAATATCACACCTGCGATTCCTCTCGAGGCAGCAGAAGATCAGGTTCTGACTATCAATACCTTGAGAGTAAGCGATGTGGATGCCGGCTCAGGCGCGATAACTATCACTCTGAGTGTTGAACATGGTTTACTCAGTTTGGCTGGTAGTGCCGGCGGGGTTACTGTATCAGGTGAATTCACTAATCATCTGGTTTTAACAGGAACCGTCAATGATTTGAATACCCTCCTTACCACAGGCGTTCAATATCAGGGTCTGGCCAATTATTTCGGGCCTGATGCACTGACTATGACCAGTAATGATCTCGGTAATACTGGCGGTCCGGCACTAAGCGATACCGATATTGTAGATATCGTGGTCGCCGCACGAGCAGACAATCCGGAAATGACTATTCTCTATCATTCAGTAGTAGCAGCGCTTGCTGTGCTTATTCCCTTAAATATTCAGGCAGAAGTCGTGAATCCTGCAGCCAATGAATTGAGGGTGCGCCTGGATGGCTTAGGCGATGCGGTTCCCGTTGATGAAAACGGCAATCCTTTGGGTCAAATGCTGGCTCAAGGCTCCTGGGAAATTTCAGCCGGTCATTTGCAGCAATTACATCTGCAGAATGTAAGCGAAGGCGAACATACAATCACCGTAACCGCTATTTCGGATGTCGGCGATAATAATCCGCAGGAATCGGCTTCGCAGACTATTGATCTTAATGTGGTTAATTCAAGCCTCAATGATCTTCAGAATACTCAGGATGATCACAGCAACACGCATCTGGTCGGCTCTGAACTGGAAGATGTCTTGCGAGGGGTCTTTGGCGATGACATGCTGGATGGAAAAGGCGGTAATGATCTATTAATAGGCGGTGATGGAAATGATATCCTCATCGGCGGTAAGGGCAATGATACACTCACTGGCGGCGCGGGCCATGATATCTTCCTCTGGCAGGCCAATGATCATGGGGTTGAAGGCAGTCCGGAACGTGATGTCATTACTGATTTTAATCCTCAGGAAGACAAGCTCGATTTATCACAATTACTCAGCGGTGAAAATGAGTCCAACCTGTCGCATTATCTTCACTTTGCCTATGATGCTGATTCAGACACCACTACCTTGTCGATTAGCTCACAGGGTCATTTTGATGGTACAGAAGTGACACCTTTGGACGTAACGGCCAAAACTGATCAGGAAATTGTGATTAACGGCGACCTGGTCGGACCTGCAACAACTCAGGCCGAGATTATTAATACCTTGTTTGCCGCCCAGCAAATTGTTGTGGATGTTTAGTGTCCCAATCAAGACACCCGATGAAACTGCAGGCTAACTTCAGCAGTCATCCCCGGACCAACTGTCAATGTACCCTGGGCATCACCGCTATTTTCAGAAAAATTACCATTCATGCTGCCATATTCCGTATTAAAGGTTGCTACCCCATTGATACAGGTTCCGGTAAATTGATTCACAGTATGTTTTGGGCAAAAAAAGCTTCCGGAATCCTTATCCGCTACCACTTCAATATTAAAATGTTGTCCGCCGTCAGCGCTTGTGATAGTGCCGGAACCATGATATTTACATTCGCCAATAAACCAGTTGGTCGCTTTTCCTGAGCCTGCCCATTGTCCAGCAATCAGCTGGCAGGCATCATTATCGGAGGAGTACAAAGTGAAATCGGCATGCGCCATGTTTGAAAAAGAAAAAGCTGCAGCTATAAATCCTGTTAATACATGATGTTTCATTTTCTGCCTTGAAAAAACTGACTTGTCAAGGCGATGATTATTACTCTATCGACCCGCTAATGCAATCAAAAAGTGGGGGGCCCTTAGGCCCCGGAAGAAAATTAATCGGCTGCTACATAGCGGCCATTTTCAATGTGATAGGCATGACCGTCTCTATAGACCACGCCTTTTTTCTGGAAAATCACGCGATCCGTTGCAGAAGCAACTCCGCCGACTACAACGCGAGTTCCTTTAACCACCACAGTACCTGATTTTTGAACTACAGTTCCGGTAGTGGATACCACTCTTGCGCCTGTTCCCATAACCGCGCTTCCTGTTTCATTCAGCGCATTCTGAGTACCGCAGCCTGTAAGCACAATAGACGCAGCTCCTGCCAGTGCGAAAATAACTTTTTTCATAGTTCCCTCCATTTTTTCCTTTTTATTTACTGCACCTAATCAAATATAGTACAAAAATCGAGATTGGATCTGGGCCCGGTTATTCCCTAAACTTAATATTATGAAAAAACTTTATACTATTGGACATTCCACTTACCCTCTTGCGGAGTTCATCGACATTCTTCACTACTTTGACATTAAGCATGTGGTGGATATCCGCACGGTTCCACGCTCACGCCATGTACCCTGGTTCAATAAGGACAGCTTTGCAAATGCATTAAAAAAAGAAAATATTGCTTATGATCATCTCGATAAACTGGGAGGTCTGCGTAAAACATCCGCTTCATCCATTAATACCGGATGGCATAATGCGAGTTTCAGAGGCTTTGCGGATTACATGCAGACCGCATCCTTTTTTGAAGGATTAAAAGAACTGCATACATTCATTCATGCTGATTATGGAACGGTGATTATGTGTGCTGAAGCGCTCCCATGGCGTTGCCACCGCTCACTTATCGGCGATGCCGAGCTTGTCAGGCATACTGAAGTTCTGAATATTTTTAATAAAGGACAAGTAAAGCCGCATAAACTGACTTCCTTTGCTGTAGTGAACAAACACAGCCGTCCTTATAAAGTTTTTTATCCCAAGCCAGTTGACTAAACAGAAAGCTCCTAGTCAAATAATCATTTCTGATTAATCGAATCTCTGCCCTGTGGACTCAACTCAACGTTCTTTATTGTCTTCTCTAGTTGCCTTAGGCCTTTTCCTCGCTACTTTGGGTAAAATTGATAATATAAAGCTGGCTATTTTGGTACATCTCTTTATTTTTTTACTTGGAGGTCTCATTGTTTATGCCCTCTGCCTGTTTGATTTTTCGAGAAAGGCTTTTGCAAAGACTGGCAGCCTTTTTGGCAAGTCAGCAGCCATTCCTGAGTATCAATTATTGGGGGTGAGCGCAGTTCTGTTATTCTCAACCTGCTATTTTTTGTCGGGAGTATTATTTAATCATCTCCCGGTAGAGATGGATTCTATGGCGCAATACGCAGGCGCAAAAATATTATTAAGCGGGCATTGGACCTTAGCCAGTCACCCTCTGCGCGAATTTTTTGATACACCCTGGTTTATCAATGATGGGAGGTTTTATACCTTCTACCCTCCCGGACATATGTTTCTGCTAGCCTCAGGTCATTTCTTTAATCAGCCGGCAATCATCAATCCACTCATAGCAGCTACTACGCTGATTGCCAGTTACTATCTGGCCAAAGAGATTGGAGGAGGTTTTGCTGCAAGAATCTGTCTTTTTTTATTCATGGTTTCACCTTTTATCGTTTTTCTTTCCTCTGAATTTGATAATCGGTCAACAGCACTTTTGGCCGCCACATTATTTGCCTTATTTTATATCCGGACAATCAAAACAAACGATATGAGAAATGCAATTTTTGCGGGGCTTTCTTTGGGATATTATCTCATCACCCGCCCGCAGTCGGCCCTTTTTTTCAGCCTTCCTTTTTTTGTTTACAGTCTTTGGATTCTGCTGTTTCAATTCAGGAAATATTTCAAATCGTTTGCCATGATGGGCCTGATTATTCTGGCTTTTATGTTCTTTTTTCTTTTTTATAATCAGCAAACAACCGGCTCCGCTTTTCTAACAGGTTATCAGAAATATTTTGGGAATCAGGTGGTGCCTGGTGAAGAATTATTAACGAATGACAATCTTAATAACTTGAAAGCTCAAATCATTCGTGTTGTTGATTATATGCAGTTACTTCATAGACAGTTATTTGGCTGGCCGATTTCGTCGCTATTATTCGCATTTCTTCTCTTTTTTTTAGGCCTGGACAAACCCTGGTGTCGATTGCTGGCGATGAGTTTTTTTAGTATTTATTTCAGTTTAATCCTTTCCGAATATACTTATGATATTTTCGGCCCCCGTTATTTATATGAAACGGCCAGTATTGTGATTATCCTTAACGCAATTTTTCTAAGTCGAATACCGGCCTTTTTCCGAAAACGGTTGCGGGTGAGATTATCGCTGAATGAATGGAGGGGAATTATTGCCCTGCTGCTTTGTTTTATGACCCTGACTGCTTTGTTGACGATTATTCCAGCCCGCTATCAGCTGTATTCAGATAACTACCGGCAAAGCAATAAACAGCTTTTACAGGCAATTGACAAGGGTACTGCCAAACCTGCGGTCGTTTTACTTAGTGAAGAGAATGATCGTCTGGCCACGATTTTTATGCAGCCCTGGTTTGATTCAAATCCAGTGATTGTTGCTCATGACAGGCAAAGTGAAAATTATAAAATAATCCAATACTATCCTGGACGGAGTGTGTACGTATTAGATAAGGGCAAGCTTAAGCGCATTCAATGATCCTGCGTAGCCGCCGTAGGTCGGGCGCTTCGCCCGACATTTTTCTTGGATAAGTAGCTAATTTGATGAAAAAAAAGATGTCGGGCGAAGCGCCCGACCTACGTACTATTAAGCCGAGGGACGTAGAAGTGAGGATACCTTTCAACTCGCATAATGCATCGGCTTTACCAGGATGAGAAATGAGGGAATATTGATATTAAGTAACAACAGACACAATAAAATTAACAGAATTAACAGCACAATAAAAATTTTGTTAAAAATTAATTTTTCAGGATAAATAATATCAAAATTATGCTCTAATCCCATCAGAAAATACCAACCCATCCATCCAATAAGAAAAGGCATCAGGATGATGAGTTCTGCTTTGTACTTTAACATTAAAATCGTGATACCAAATATGGTCAGCAAGCCATAAATAAAAGCCGATAGTATAAGCGTATGGGTGGTATATAGCGCATAGGATTTTCGATAAGCAATAGCTGAATCCCGGTTCTGAAAAATACGATATTCAGCTACCCGTTTCATGCTCATGGTAAACGCTCCAATCGCCCAGGTGGTAAGAATCAGCGACGAAGGTGGTAAATAGTGCGGCAGGATGCATAACCAGCCAATCATCACGCGCAGCGGGTAATTGACTGATTCCAGCAACACATCAATATAAGCAACGTCTTTTAAGCGAACAGGAGGTATATTATACAACCAGGCCAGTATCAGATAAACAACCAGAACCATCAGAATATTGGCATGAGCGGTCATGCTTAAGCCCAACGCCAGAAGAAATAGTGCACAATACTCAAAAATAATCAGCGGTTTTTTAGTCTGGATTTTTGCTAGTGCGCGATCCTTTTTTACAGGATGAAACTTATCTGTGTTTCGATCAAGGTATTCATTCAATACATAATTCGCTGATGACGCAGCACAGAGTGCAAAAAATACACTAATACACTGCAGCCAATGAACAGGAGCTGAGAATTGGCTAAAAATGGCGGCCAATGCAGCGCCTGCGAACATTAGTAAATTTTTGGGCCAGTTATCAATACGAGCAATGGATAAATAAGCATTCATATTACTTTTTTCTCGCAATAATCATCCAGGAATCACGAAGATTTAGAGGAACCACCCAGCGTTTGAAACATCCCAGGCGACTCAGGCGCTCCATAAAAGGTAAATAATTATTTAAACGCTTTAAAAGATAGTCCATTGAAAAATACCAGGAAGGTCTTTTCCATTTAATGATTTCCAGATTGCTCTTTTCAGCTGCTAAACGCAAGGTTTTTTGATTAAAATAGCTGAGATGGGCTACCCGATAATGCCACCATTTTTTATTTAATAATCTGGCCGCCAGAGAGGAAACATCAGGCGTTACAATGACTGCGATCCCCTCATTAGTCAGATGTTGGCTGATATCAGTCATCAGCTGAACAGGATTTTCAACATGCTCCAGGACATCAATTAAGGTAATTATGTCATACTGACTGTTGACAGCAGCACCTGGAAAACTACCCGAATAAACGGGCAGCCCCTTTGATTTGGCCCTTTCCACAAACCACTCGCAAATCTCGATCCCACTGGCATCAAATCCCTTATTTAATCCTTCCTCTACCAGGATACCAATGCCTGCCCCGATGTCGAGTAACTTCCCTTCGCGTTTAAAATGAATGATTGTTTTAAGTAGTTTTTGTGCCTGAAGTCTTCGGGGTTCCTGTGAGTCTTCATAGGGTTTGTCAGTCATTGACTCATAATAGGAGTTGATCGCCTTTGCTTCAGGACAAAAAAGAAAATTGCAGCGTTGGCATTGATAAATGCTTAAACTTGTACCGTAATCAGAGTCGGTCACCGTGAAATGACTGCTCTTAAGTGCCTCAGGGGAAATACCCCGTCTTTTTAATACAAGCGTCCTGCTATCACACAGCCAGCACCTGAAATTATTTTTATTATTCATGAAGGCTCAATTGGGTAATCAGCAGGATTATAACAGGTTTTGTTTTAATAGCTTAGCTTGCTGGCGGCTTGAGCGAGTTTTCAGGAGGATTTTTGGCAACCGTCTGATCCACGATTTTTTTTAATATGTGATCATCCCGTGTAGCGAGGCCTTCTCCATATTTTTCTTTAATTCCTTGTTTCCAGTCGTTCAGGAACTCCTCGGCGATTGTTTTGAGAGGCTCCCTGTGGCTTTACTTTTTTCCAACAGATAGACATCAAGGAATTGCCTGATTGGAATTCGATATTTTTTGACCAGCAAAATGATGTCCAAGCTTGATTTTGGTTTGTTTACGATCTCACGAGCAAGCGTACTAGCTTCTCCTTTTAGGTCTCTCATTATTACTCCCTATGAACTAAGAATTCCATTATGAGTAATAATAGTACATATTTTCAAGAGGGATAGCGGAGTTATTCTTTCCAGGCTTTTTCCAAAGCACTCAAGTCCAGCTTTTTCATCTTTAGAAGCGCTGCCATCACCCGATCAGATTTTGATCTATCTCTATCCTGAATCCATTCGTTTAATATTTCAGGAACGATTTGCCAGGATAGTCCATATTTATCTTTCAGCCAGCCACAGACTTGTGCCGATTCATCGCCATCTTTACCCAAATGATCCCAGTAATAATCAATTTCTTCCTGGGTTTTGCAATAAACCTGTAATGAAATGGCAGCATTGAATTGAAATACAGGGCCGCCATTCAATGCAGTAAATCGTTGACCATTGAGCTTAAATTCGATAGTCATGACGGTGCCAGCAGGCATCCCATGCTGATCCTGCCCTACATTGCCATAATGACTTGTCTGGCAAATTTCGGCATCGGGAAATATTGATAAATAAAAATTAACCGCTTCTTCGGCATTTTTATCAAACCATAAACAGGGAATTATTTTTTGCATTCGTTGTCCTTTAAAAAAAAGGAGGCATTCGCCTCCTTCTATCAGGGGGGAGATTAATTAAAGCGCCATGAAGCAACACCCATCACACCATTTTGCTGTACTCTATCAGCCAGCTGACCAGGAATGCCTGCGCCGTGTTGCCGTTATAATCGGCACGCAGATACTCATCGACACGCGGGAAAACTATATGTCTTGCCGAGTCGAACTCATTCCATCCGTAGGCACCGCCCGCGCGAACTACCCAGCGATCCATACGCGCACTACCATAAAGACCCAGGTAGTAAGTGTCCACATCCACAACGGAGTTACGCTGACTGACCTTGTTTCTTAATTCGCTGTAGCCACCGAAAATACCCACGCGAGTCACATCAGTATTGGCGTCCGCACCGATGAAAATACCACCGCTATTGACTCGAACCCGAGCATAGTTATTGGTACCATCACGATGTCCCCAGTTACCCACTCCTTCAGCCCAGAAATTGATTGCACCATAGGGACGATTCGGATCTTTCTGATAGTCCATTGGCGAGGTCAATCGATTTAACATAGTATTTTCAACAAACTGACCAGCAGTGATAAGGCTTGAAGTCACTGACGCCAGGGCTTCGCCTGAAAGACTGTTTAAGGCTTCCTGCGCACTCTGAATAGTTGGAAGATTTAAAATCAGCGTTTTTAACAAGCTGCTATCGGGTAAGGACTCAAGGGCATTACCTACAGCCGATTGATTAGGCGAGGTTGCGACACCTGAAATCGGTAAAGCAGTACGTCCAATTTGCAGATTGACGTTATTGGGACCATACAGCAGATTGAAGCTTAAGAATGGCAACACGGGCAAGGTACCTGCAAATGTTCCGGAAACACCACCGGTTGCAGTCAAAATACCATAGGTACCCATTACAAAGGGCAAGCCATTGACACTGATGACGTTCACTAAGCCACCATTCAAAATAGCACTTCCTGCCACCTGAATTAAATCGGATTGACCGAATGGGTTGACCTGTACTTCAAAAATGGAACCAGGATTCTGGATTAAATCCCCTAATACATTGAGTGTTCCAATGCCCAATCCCAAGCCTGGTGCGATAGTGCCGTTAATAATTGCATCGCCGCCTACCGTGCCAACACCTTCCAAACGACCGCCGAGATTGACGAGAACGTCGCCTCCAACACTGCCATTAAGCTGCAAAAGTCCCTCATTTACGGTTGTAGTTCCTGTGAAAGGATTAATTCCATTCAATATCAGACTGCCCGGGCCATTTTTTATTAAATCACCGGTTCCATCAATGGAGCCGCCGAAAATGCCAGCACCGATGCCTGCGATAATCAAGTCATTGGCACCGAGAAGAATCTGGCTGCCGCCTACGCCGTTCAGATTGCCAATTAGCTGCGCGCCAAGAGCGGCAGATATATCCAGAGTTGCGCCTGGCTGGGTTAGATTGAGAGGACCATTTGCAGAAAGGCTTCCTCCTGCACCGACCGCCAGAGTACCCTCAGCAATATTGGTTCCACCAGTATTCGTTGACGCACCGGTTAATAATAACACTCCTGCACCTGCTTTAGTCAGAGCGCCTGTACCGCTTATACCGCCTGATAATGTCAATAGTGGTTCAGTGACCAGCGCGGTTAATCCGCCCGCAGCTAAAAGAATTGGATTTGCTAAATCAAGACCGGTTACAGCAGGCTGAATGATACCGCCGTTGCCGGTAATCAAGCCAAACCCAAGGGAGGTATTGGTATCGATAATCGCATTACCACCATTTAATACCGCATCGAAATAGCTGCCAGGACCGGAGACATTCCAGGTGCCGCTGTTAAGGACTAAATGTTGGAAATTGATATAAGTACCGGAAGGTGCCGAGCCTACTCCAGCAGTTCCTGAGCCAGTTCCTGTTACGGAGTTTTGTAGAATTAAGGTGTTATTACCGCCAAAACCGCCGTCAATGACGCCTGTTGGTGCAAATAATACGCCTAAACCTAAAACAGGCAGATAAATACCCAGACCGGTGCCGGTTACTGTCGAACCAGTTACAGCGGTAAAGGTATTGACGCTATTCTCTCCCATTGAGAGACCGCCAAAAATGCTGCCGCTGTTGATAAAGGTATTCCCCTGGCCCGCTGTGCCATTGGATTGAAATGCCATACGGCCAATAATTGTGCCTGTATTAATGCCGTTGACTTTAGCACCGCCATAAGCGGCTAATACAGGGATATCATCAGGAAATAGCACCGCCCCAATTAAAGGAACGCCATTGATCAAACCATTATTGACTATGTTGGTTACACCACCAACTCCATTTTGCACGGCCAAGGCCATACCGGTTAAATCGGCAAGAGTAACCCCGAGAACCCCGCTGGTACCACTCATGTAACCATTGTTAGTTACGTTGACATTGCTGGGATTCGCATTACCAATGTAAGTGCCTGTTGAAAGAACATTCAGCAAACCCAGGAGTGAAGGATCGATAGTTCCGTTGTTGTTTAAAGTAATATTATTTCCTGGCAGAGCCAAAGCAGTTCCGCCTAAACCGAGAAGAACACTCAGATAAGCACCGCTTTCGACGTTAACAGTCAGATTATTTGCAGCGGAAAAAAATGAGGGGTCCAATGGATTAGTTGGGGGAAGACAGGTTACCACATCGCCATTTTGCGGAAACGCTGGAATACAATAGGCATTAGCGGCGTTCGTATTTAATAATCCTGCACAGGTAGCGGCCAGGATACTCATGCTAAGTTTACTTAACATACCTGAGCGCGGTTTTTGATCAGTTACATCTCGATTAGAAGCTTTTATTTTCATGAACATTCCTTGTTTAAAAAATACTGACTTCACGAGAGTCTTCATCAGACTGTGTCATGTCATCTCGAACGCAGTGAGAGATCTCCGAATGCTGGCACAAACCTGGATTAGGGAGATCTCTCACTGCGTTCGAGATGACGGCTTCCTTATAGTCCTCTCTCCCTCAGGGAGAGAGTTAGAGAGAGGGCTTCAACTTTCCATGATTTTTTGAAATACCTGCAAAAACCCGTCAAAACCATGATAGCGAGAGGCCGTGAGAAGTTCAGCAGTCAAAGTTTTGCGTGACGCATTCAGAATTTTACTCAAAGAGTCTCCAGGCCCCAGATCCACAATCAAATCATACTGATATTCTTTGATTAAGTTGCAGACATTAAACCAGTCCAGGCATTCCTGCAACTCCAGACCCAGCAAATCCCTTTCCTCTTCAGCTTTGTAAATTTTCCTTAACTTCAAAGGGCTGATAACAGGATATTGCATGACATCAGCCTGAAAATTACCATTTAAAAAATGCTGAAACTCGACACTGGCCTGCCTGTAGAAAGGAGTATGTGAGGGCAACTGAATATTTAAAAATTTTATAAGCCTCAGACCTTCTGTTGATAGCCTTGAAGCAAGGCGTTTTAAATCAGCACATTTTCCACCAATTACCAGATGCTGAGGCGAATTGATAATCGCTATGTAGCAATGATATTCAGCTATCAATATTTGAATAGCCTTCCAGTCAAACTCTCCTTTAACAGTGATTAAATCATAATCCTCTGTTCCAGAGACTAAGGTATTCATTAACTGGCTTCGATGATGAAGCAGTTCTATTATTCGTTCAGGACTGGCATTGATGCTTGCTAAAAATGCGCTGGCTTCTCCCAGACTGTAGCCAGCCAGTTCGACCTGATGATTAGTGAGCAAGGGCTTTACTCTTGCAAATAAAATCAGTTGATAACAGCCAATAATAATCTGTACCCATCGAGGATTATCAATAGGGAGAGGCTGTGATAATAAATCCAGTTGCGCCAGAGAAGAAAAGGTTCCAAGTAAATCGTCAGCCTCATCACCCTGTTGAAAAAAATCAAAAAGTGTATTGTTCTGATACCCCTGCCCCGCAAAAAGGAATAGAATTCTCACGATTGCCTTCCAAAAATCTGCCGAAGAAAAAAGAGCAAACCCAACATATCGGCTACTCCCCCTGGACTAATATTGGCCTTTGAAAACAAGCGATGCAAATCATCAGCTGCGCGGATAGACTGTTCACGATTATTCGCTGAAATACTTTGCCGGATATGGCCACGGGCAAAAGCCAATCCCTCAGGACCTGTGCGGTACAACACATTAATATCATCCAGGTTCAACAAAAAGTGCTGATAGGCCAGCAAGCCAAAAAACAGGCTATCTCCCTGGATTGGAGATAACTCTGCATAAGCATCAAATACCAGTGCATATCCATCGATGGCTATTTGTCTTGCATCATTGACTGCGTATTTTTGTCTGACCACAACACCGTGAGTATTCAGGTTAGTATGCTCTTTCTGCAAATATTCAGCCCATTGTTCGACTATTGCCGATTGCAGATCCCATAAAGAAAACTCGCGGAAACGCCGGCTCAGATTGCAAATGGTCGCACATAAAATACCCATTGAGAAAATTGCACCGCGGTGGGTATTAATTCCTCCGGTAATCGACTGCATGGTCTTTTCCGCCTTGATTCCCAGCGGTACCAGATTCCGCGGAGCTAAATCCTCGGCAGCATGGCAACCCAAATGAACAAAATAATGTCTTAAACCGAACAAACTGCGAAAGAATAAACTGCCATCCATATCCGAATGCGCACCGCTGTCAACAAAACTTACCAGTCCTGGTTTTGGATACAAAGCCACTTCATCATATAAGGCTCGCACCGCTCTTTTGGCAAAATAGCGGGCAATCTGCGAAATGCTAGTTAATGAGTGATGGAAATGAGGCATACAGATTGTCTCTTTTTAGCAGGCTCAACTCATGGATTGATTTAAACAAGAGGGATTCTCCGGATTGTTGCAATAATTCCCTCCAGGAACAGTCGCCTAGTCCCGCAAAACGGATTTCTCCGTCAATCCTTTGTTGTGGAAATCGCGCCTGTAATTGGGCGTACAGGCTTTTCAAATCCGATAAGGACTGCTCCTTATAGTCGATCAACAAATCCAGATCGGACTCCGCTTGAACATAGGGCTCTTTTGTCAGATACTGCCAGCAATAGGAGCCATAGACCTTAATTTCATAATCCAAATCCGGAAAAAGCTCCCTTAAGTCAGGCAGCTCGCTGACTCGGCTTATCGCTGAACAGGATAGAATAAAACTGGCGCGTATTTTCTTTACCTGCTCAGCCTGAAAATAAGGAATGGCCAGCTGAATCTGATGGACAGCAAGATCTGGAGGCTGACGGGTCATAATGAGTGGATAGCCGCATCCTTGCCAATGTTTAAACAGACTTAGGTTTTCCGGTGAACAATTGATATCCGGTACTGCCTGCTTATCGAGATAGCATAAATTATGTCTTAGATACCTCATAAATTTTCAATACTTTTTATAATATCGTAAGCTTCTTTTCGCCCGCCGTATAATTTGCCAAGTTTCGCGCGGTTATCTTCTTTAATCTCTGGATCTTGCAAACAATTTAATAACTCGCTGGCAACATCATCAATAACCAGCACCTTATGTAATCCTCCCAGACTGTGGAAATTCTCAACTCCCGGAGCAAAAACAGGGGAATTTTCGCTAATCTTTCGTAGTATATCGATATCGATTTTAGTGACCCTGGCCATCCCTTCCAGCCACATAACTGCGAGTTGAGTTCCTTCCAAAGCATAGATACGATCAGCCATCATGCCAAAAGCGATAAAACTCCCTCCAATCGCCTGATTATAAACCAGAGTAATCAAGGGACTGCCTGTTTCACGCGCCAAATGCAAACACTTTAGCAAATGGGCAAAACAGGCATACATTCCTAGCCATTCATCCCGCATGGATAATTTTTGTCCTGTCACATTGGTGAGTAACACAATGGGATCTGTATTGTTGCTTTTGATAATCGACAGGACATGGCTTGCCATTTCCATCGCTTCATCGACACCGAAATCCGTGTCCTCTACCGTACCCAGTATATTAAATCGCCTGCCTTGAATGATTCCGCTTCCATGAACCACATGTTGATTAATCTCTGTTTTGTTGCTGTCAAAGCATTTTTCCAATAGATCTTTCAATGAAATTTTATTGCTGGACATGTTGATCTTCCTTAGCCAAAGCTAAAAACTGCTCATCCGAACAATTAAACACATCATGCGCGTAAACGTCTGGATGATATTGTTTTAGCCACTCGCCTTCTTCCTGACAATTACCCGCAGATGAAATTCGTTTTTGCAAGAATTCATGTTCCGCGAGCAGGGAATCCAGATCCAGCTTTTGCGTACAGGAGGATTGCATACATCGTTTGATAGCGTCTAAAACCGCTGACATTTTATGGCCGCTGTATTCCTGAGCCCCTTTTTGCAGGTATCGCGTTCGACCACCATAAACTCGCCATACCAGGGGGCGGTTGCCGCTGTCAAAGACCTCAGCTCCTTTCACTGCCTGAATCACCTCTGCCCCGGACACACCGATACGGGCATTCTGGCTGACAATCAATGAATCCAGTGTACCGCTGATAATGCCCATGCCGCCATAGGCCCCATTATTTCCACAAATCACACCAATTGTTTTTATTCCTGCAGTTCGGGCGTCAAGAATGGCACGAATGATTTCGGAAATTTCAATTTCACCGACATTGGCCTCCTGTAAGCGAACACCTCCACTGTCGATTAACAACAATATGGTTGACAGCCCCTTCTTGATAGCATAACGAATCAGTCCAATGAGCTTCGCACCATGTACTTCCCCTACTGCACCGCCAAGAAAATCTTTTTGCTGGGCAGCAATTGCTACTCTCTCTCCATCAATTGAGGCTGTTCCAATCACCAGGCCGTCATCACTCTCGACTTGTATCTCAAGCTGTGGCAATGTCGGGCTCGGCGTATTTTGTTCCAGCAGAAACTCCTGGAAGCTGTTTTTATCTACCAGAGAATAAATACGGTAACGAGCTGTTGCCTCGGCATAATTATCTTTAGTTTGATAGCCAGTTTGATAGGTTTCGATGGCCTGTCGCAGGCGCAATGAAACCACAGGAGGAGTGGCACCGGCATCATTCAGGCAAATAGTAAGCCCGGCATAGGGATAATCCTCGACGAAACGCTCAATAACCGCATCCCAGGTCGGTTTAAAACCGGATACCGCGGTGTTGACTTTGATTGTAGTCTGTTTTTTATTGCCAGCCGCTTTGACAATCACTTCGAGATTTCCGGAACCTGCAACCCCGACTTTGATTAATGGGGCTTCTGGAAGCGTTTGTGACAGATCAAAGCTATATTGATACTTTTCCATAATTCCTACCAACTTCTGAATTTATTGGGAGGACAATACAGTCCTTTTGAGATTTCAACCAAATCATGAATACTTTTAGCCGCCAAAAGATCGCGATCCGCTTCTTTCAAGGAGATACCAAGATCTTCCGGGCGCTGGATGATACCGCGCGAGCGAAGTTCATCCACCTTCGTCTTATCGCGGCCTAATCCCATTGGGGTATATCCGGCCACACCGCGAACCGCTTGCTCACGTTCATCCGCATTCCGGCATAAAAGAAGATTCGCTATCCCCTCTTCGGTGACCACATGCGAGATATCATCACCATAAATCATAATAGGCGGTAAATCGGCATTCATTTCTTTCTGTAATTCCCAGGCATCCAGTTTTTCAACGAAAGTCGGCTTTCCAGCACTCTGAAATGTTTCCACCATTTGAATCACCAGTTTGCGTCCACGGGGCATCGCCTGAGAATCATGGCTATATTTTTCCTGACCCGCTTTAAGCCATGCAAAGGAAGAATGACGCCGCCCCAGGGTATCGCAGCCCATATTGGGTGCGCCGCCAAATCCGGCGATGCGTCCTTTGGTAGCAGTGGAACTATTAGCCTGTGCATCCATTTGCAGGGTCGCCCCAATAAATACATCGCAGGCATAGTGACCGGCTAACTGACCAAACAGGCGATTTGAACGCAATGAACCATCTCGGCCTGTAAAAAACACATCGCTACGCGCCCGCACATAGTCGTTCATCCCTACCTCACCGCCTACACAGAAAATAGAACTGACAAACCCGCTCTCGATAGCAGGAATTAAGGTGGGTAAGGGATTAACCATCCAGTGCTGACAAATCTGGCCTTTTAATCCCAAGCTCTCCGCATAGGTAGGAAGAATAAGCTCAATGGCGCAGGTATTGAATCCCACACCGTGGTTCAGACGATTGACCCGATAAGGGGCGTAAATCCCCTTAATCACCATCATTGCCATCAGTATTTTAACTTCATCAATTTGAGCGGGATCGCGGGTGAATAAAGGTTCGATATAGGAAGGCGTTGGCGCCTTGACAATCACATCCACCCAATCTCCGGGGATATCGACTCTGGGTAATTGATCGACAATTTCATTGACCTGGACAATTACCAAACCATTTTTAAAGGCCGTTGCCTCGACAATGCTCGGCGTTTCCTCGGTATTGGGACCCGTGTATAAATTCCCCGCATGATCCGCTTTGTCGGCGGTTATCAGTGCGACATTGGGGGTTAAATCCATCGCATAGCGGGCATATAGCTCATTATAAGTATGGATGTTACCAATTTTTAGCTGGCTTCGCTGGATCATTATCGCAAGACGCGTTGCCTGCGGTCCGGCAAAGGCAAAATCAATTTTTTCAGCGATTTCGCGTTCAAATAAATCAAGGTGCTCCGCCAGCGTTACTGCCGATTGAATCATGTGCAGCTTATACACTTTTTCCGGATTCACCGCACATAAACTGCGTGCTAAAAAGTCAGCCTGCTTCTGGTTATCTCCTTCCAGACAGACTTTGTCGTATGGCCTGATGGCCGCTTCGAGCAAAGGCAGAATATTTTTGATAGAGGTAATCTTGCCATTTTCCAAAAATGGCCTGATATCGCGAAGTCTGGCTTCATAATCCTGTCGATTCTTATTCCAATCCATAGTTTTTCATAAGCAGCGGTTTGTAATTTACTGTAGCATGAACCGATTACAGCAGAAAGCAAAGCCTTAAAGAATTGCATGAATCCTATTTACGACCAGGGCTGTAATCGGGGGGTATTTCTTTATGTATCTTTTGGCGTGTTCTTACTGGCGCGGCCCTCTCATTTGCTTGAATGGACGCAGGGGATTCGGTTTGGAGCGGCTCTTGCAAGTTCAATTCTTTTTTAGCTGCCTGCTTTCTTTTTTTGTTTTGTCCACTGAAAAACGTTGGATCAGTATCGTGTCGGCCAGGAGTACGTTGGCGTTTAGCCTCTCTTGTTGGAACATTGCCCTCCTCCTTCGTCTGAGCTGTTGAAGGCGACGTTTCCTTGCTGCTCTTAAGCTTGTCATGCTGGGTCAATTCTTTCAATAGCTTATTAATCTCCGCCGAATAGGCGAAGGATTTTTGTGCAATTTTATTCAGGATCACCTGGCAGTGCGCCCATTTTTCCTCTGCTATCAGTGAAGAAAATTTTTCAGAGGCGCTGCTTTTGTGAGCAAGCAATTTAGATAATGCAGGAGGGCTTATATCTTTAATTAGCTCCTCAAGACAATCTGTCGTTTTTAGCTTCAACGCCCAGTCAAAAACAGTCAGCCCATCATCATCTTCAAGCATGAGGTTGACTTTTTCTTTTCTGAATAATTCAATAATTTTTCGTCTTGAATTGGCATCACCGGAACTCACTCCATAATATTCCCCGGCCATTACCATATGAAAACTGGATAAGCCAGCTCTTCGAGACTGCATGGCAGGATCAGCCTTCATTTTTAATAATGCCTCGACTCCTTTTGCGAGCCCCAGATAGGAAGCTATCATTAAACTGCTGAGCCGCTCTGTGGTGCTATTTTCCTGCAATTCATTTTCGGGGGTGATAAACAAAACAGGAAGATCCGGATGTTCGAGAGCTCTTACCTCCTTTTTCCCTGCCAGAATATCCGCTAAAGCGATGGGCAGGATTGCTTTTTCGACCACATCAAAATACAAACCATTTAATTCACCAGGAGTCTCTTCGCTTTCCCCTTTATTATGAAATAAAACGGCTGTCTTTGAATATTCCTGCTGGTATTTGTGAAGCAGTTGCTGTGAATTATAGGGTCCATCGGAATGATGCAGGAAGACTCTTTGAATATCCCCATAATCATAGTCGTCTGAATAATTAACCAGGATCTGTTCTCCGGGTTCGATATCCCTTACCGCCATCACGACTATTTCAAAACTAACCTTTCCATCTTCTGTCCTGATTGGCCGCTTGCGAAATTCCGCATTCGGTGTATGTTTACTCTCATTGAAAAATCGGGCAACGTTTCCGGAAAGCCTGGCATCAATAATCGTTTTTGATTGGCCAAGCCGCATGAAATAATGCGTATTGAGCTCCTCTTTTGGGATGCTGTTTGCATCATCTTCAGTAATTCTCGCTCCCTCGTAGACACAGAAAATTTCTTTGGCTTTTATTCTTGTTCTGGCCAGAACGCCTTTCCCTCCGAATAACAAATTGATACCCGTTACATCCAGTTTGGAGTCCAGATCAGCGTCATTATGCTTATAGGTAAAATTTTCCTCTGCAGCCAACTGCTTTTGATGGTCCTCGATGTCCATATGAAAAACTGGCGGCTCCTTAAAGTCTGAGCCTGCAAGACTGTCAAAATCCACTTCCTTATCTAATGAAACCAGATGCGGGTTTTCTTTTACAGGAGCAGTGATTTGATCTTCATCAACTATCTCTTCTATCACTTCCTGGATTTCCTGTACTTCTGGTTGAATGACAACCGAAGCCGCGCCTTTTTCTTCTATCGTTTCTCTTTCTTTAGTAACTGGTTGAGCAGGCGCAACAGGAGTTTGAGTCCTGGGGCTATTGAAAATCGCTATCATCTGAGGCGTATTAGCGTATACGGACTTCCACAGCTGCATATTGATTAAAAAAAGATGATTTGGTAATTGATAAAAAGAAGTCACCCTGTCGCTCTTTAACAGCTCCTTATCTTCTTCTGATTCTACTTTTACCAGTTGTTCAAAATGATTTCTCGACAAAGTTTCCTTGGTACTGACTAAATCATATGCCATTATTATCAGCGCTTTGGCGTGCCAAAGCTTTCCCTGAATCGACTCTTCTTTTATCCTGTTGCCTGAAGGCGTATTGCCTGGGAGACGTTTTACCGTGTCCATGGAAGCGGTAACAGTAATAGTTGACTTAAGTAATCCCTCAGCCGCTTTCACAAGTGCAAAAAAAAGACTGACTTTATCAAGAATGATTCTGCTGATCCTGTCATTTTGAACGACTAGAGGAATGGTTGATTTTAGCCCATTGTAAAGCGAGATAATCTTCTGATAATCTGCACAGGCAGCATCTGTTAAATCCCAATCCTCTATTGCATAATGCTTTTTCAATTCATAAAACACGATAAACTCGAGAATTGCAGAGATGGGTACTTCCGGGTGTTGTTTTGTTATTTCATCAACCACCTTGTCATCAAATGAAAGCGTATCAATCATAAATAAATCCATCGATCTTGTTGCTTTAAATTATAACACAAAGCAAAAAATTGGTACGATAAGTACTTAAAATATCAGAATTGTTATCTGTAGGAGATCCCTCGCTTCGCTCGGGATGACGTGGGGGCTAGCTCGGGATGACCTGGGGTTTAGCTCGGGATGACCTGGGTTTAGCTCGGATGACCTGGGTTTAGCTCGGATGACCTGGGTTTAGCTCGGAATAACCGAGGGGTTACGTTAGTAATCGACAAAACAAGTTAACTTGCTTAAGCTGCTCAAGTGAAACGGCACTCGCATCAGGTAGCGAAGGGGAGTAAACAACGATTGCCAGACATTTAGCCCTTGATACCGCCACATTGAGCCGATTCTTATCCAGCAGAAAGTTTAAACCGCGTGGTGATTCTTCCCCATCACTGGCGCACATGCTAAGAAATACAATGGCTTCTTCCTGCCCCTGGAAGCGATCCACCGTTCCCACTTTGGCTTTTGGCCCTAAACTGAATTGAAGTTTATTGACCTGATGATTATAGGGTGCCACAAATAACATATCGCTCCAGCTGATGGCTCTTCGTGTACCATCAGTTTCAATATAGGTTCGTCCGCATAATTGCTGAGCCAGTGTTTTAATAACCTCTACCTCTTCTTCACTTGCCTGAGTATTACCTTCATGAACAACTGGTACGGCAATAATTCCAGCCTCTTTATTCAAAACCCCCTCATAGCCTTCAGGTACTTCAATAATCCGTTTGTGATTAGAAGACGCGGTCTCAAGCTTTCCCTCATAAATCATTTCACTGATGAAGGCATTGACAGCCGGGTGCATACGATAAGTCGTACCTAGAAAAATACCGCATTCCTCTGAAATCGTAGGGCTATGATGGAGTAAATAATCCAGAATTGAAGAACCGCTTTCTTCCGGATGATTTCCCTGGCAAGGCTGCGGTAACTGCATCTGATCCCCCATTAAAATAATATTGCGGGCGGACTGACTCATTGCGATTAAATTAGCGACGCTCACCTGCCCTGCCTCATCAACAAACAGATAATCAAACTGCGCCTCCAATTCGACTCTGGAAAAGCCCCAGGCTGTTGAGCCGATAACGCAAGCGTCCTGCAGCTCATCAATCATGTCTTTATTTTTTACCAGTTTAATATTTAATCGCTCCAGCATGCCATCGCTGTCCTTCGTGGAAACAAAATGCCCTTTAATCCCGTTTTCCTGACAATATTCCGCGCTACAGCAAAGCAAGTGATTCAAAGCCTTGTAGGCATTAGAAGTTACTCCAATTTTCTTACCCTGCATCAGCAATTCAGCGATGATATGTTTGGCAGTATACGTCTTCCCTGCTCCTGGCGGGCCCTGAATAACCAGATAACTGTTATCAAGATTTAAGACTGCATCAATTATTTGTCTTAATCGGGTTGCCGGATCATGGCTTGGCGCGATAGCCTGCCCCGGGAATCTGTTTTTTATGCGCGGATAGGCTCGGCTTAAAAAATCCCCGATCGCCGTATTAAAGAGTTGATTCTCTATAAACCTGCCGGCCTGTGCATAAATGGCAGCAGGAATTGGATCAGGATTAATATAGTCATCCGGGATAAGCGTAATGGTTTCATTAAGAGCTTCCTTCATCTGCAGCGTGATAAATCCTTCATTAATTCGACTGCCTTCCTTTTCGAGAGTCACTTTCAGATTTCTTCCATCAGCGCCCTTTTTCCCTAACACATAATAAGAACTTGAATTGGCTTTGAACTCCTGCCTTGGGTCAAACTTGTATTCATAAGCCAGATTTCTTGACTTTGGTGTGGGTAAATAAGGCTCCCTCCCTGTTCGCGAGCATAAAGCCAGGCATTCAATATCTTCCAGCAGCTCTTCTTCATTCATGTCCATTCGTTCATACAACTTCCAGATTAGCGGTTTCCTTTCCCGACGATGGAACTCGAGACACCATGCGAGTAATCTCGCCATAGCGGCTTCCTCGGGCTGGCTCTTTTGTATCAGTGTTTCCGAATGATCCAGCAATTGATTACGCAATGTAATCGCCTGTGTCACTGCCTCTTTAAGTTCAGGATCCACCAATTCATTGTTTCCGGAATACGTAATTCCAGCTGCTGATTGCCTGTCTCTTAACCAGTCCACCAGTTCCTGGGTTGAATCGCAATCATCGCGATTATAGTCCCGAATCGATTTCAGGATTTTCGAGGACTGCCAGTCATGGCCATCAGGATTTTCTCGCCAATGCTCATAAACTGCCACTGAATCGCCGCCACTCGCCACCTCAGTCTCTCTTTTGGGTCGATAAAGATGTTCTATATTTTTTATTGAATAACGTGGCTCACCCACCAGCAGTGCATTTTTCACAATTTTATATAAATCGACAAAAACCCCATTACGAAGCAGTTGATCCACCTCGTATTCGCAAATGCCATAACGTCCCATTAAACGACGGCAGGCACTGATTTCATAACTGGCATAATGATAGATGTGCATGGAGGGATCCTGAATCCATCGCTGGTACACCCATTGTATAAAGCGGTTAAAACAATCCTTTTCCTCTTCTGCGTCATGCGCCCAGAAATCCTTGTATTGTCTGCTGCCATCTTCAGCAAAATAAGTGACTCCCCAAAGGTATTCCAAACCACCCTCATATAAGGGATCGCCCTCGATATCAAAAAACACATCCGTCTTACAGGCTGGCGGCAGTAAATAGAAACCCGTATCTTCAGGATGCTCCAGAATCCTGAACAAGGGAATTTCTTTATTTTGACTGGCCTTCTGAATAGCGGCCTGAGCTTTTAGACGCGCCAATGTTTGCCTGTTGATTCCTTTCACATTATCTCCAGACTCAATCAGACTTTGCATGGTCGAAATCCCTGCTTTCTGCAGTTTTCTGATATGGGTTTTGCGAATATTGGCAACCTGGGCCAGATGATCCTGCTGGAAGAATATCTGCTTTGCATAGGCGCTCCATCGCTCATAAGAGCCAGACAGAGAAGGATCAGGACATTGGTCAGGATTGAACCCTGAGTGTGCCGCCAGAAATTTCTTTTTTAAATGCAGGTAATAATAAATATATTCCCTGAGTGCAAGGCGTTTATGTTCTCCTGAACCCAAAGAAACAACGATATTTTCCGGTCTTTTTCCCTGGATAGTTTCCAGCATTTCAGAATAACAGCAGAGCTGTAAAATAAACTCTGGCTTCACTGATTTTGCCAGCTTGCTGTCCCAGACTTCATAATGATAGTCACCCAATACGCTTTGTCCGGTGACCTTGACCAGAAAATCAGCACGCCCTTTGAAAGGAATTAATGCCAGTGGAGCCTGATAAATTACATCAGCTCCAGCCCGCATCGCCTCGATGCTATCCTCTATACGATTGCTATCCGCGAGATTCGTCACACGAAGACCCTGGGCTTCAAATTTCAGCAGTTCTCCTAATTCATGGAGCACTCCCTCTTTCTGCAAAACGGCAGTCATCGAATCATTGACATCCGGCTCTGGAGATAACTCAGGATGGGTTACATGAAGATGCTCCATCCAGGAAGCGAAAGGACTTTTGCTAAAAAGACTTAAATCGGAAGGAGAGAAAATCAGTTCCCCGGCTTGCAGATGCATGGAATACTCCGGTTTATTTAAACGTTCTGAGCACACTATAATATTCGCAAAGCGTTTCTGCGTCACTTCAAGAACATCAATTGCCTAGCAGGCCCCCTCGCCCGCGGAAGAAACTTGAGCAAAATACGTATTTTTTTCGCGTTATTCCCTCTCCCCAGCCCTCTCCCGCGCTTACCAACTGGATTTTAATCACTTTTCTTGCGCGGGCGAGGGGGCACAACTCATA
Organism: Legionella sp. 16cNR16C; assembly: GCF_021297775.1. NCBI lineage: Bacteria > Pseudomonadati > Pseudomonadota > Gammaproteobacteria > Legionellales > Legionellaceae > Legionella > Legionella sp. 16cNR16C. The sequence goes on along the minus strand of NZ_JAJTMX010000002.1, from coordinate 667,989 downwards.
CATCTTAATGGCCAAGAAAAACTTAACGCTAATTGAAAGGGCGGAAATAACCAGTTAGGAACAAGCCGTGACACATTGTTATAGCAGCTTACTCAAAAGACTGAGGCTTGGCTCTGGATTGTTTAAGTTGTCCCTGTCTGGACTTTTCGTCCAGCATTTTCTGCTTTGAGCGCCGCGAACGCCGCCTTTTCTGCCGCTTTAATTTTTCAATGTGCTGCTGCTTTTTTGATTTCTCATCGCTGATTAAGGCATTTAATTTTTCGCAGATTCTCATCCTGGCAAAATAGCGGTTGTCCTCGCGGCTTCGCGCATCCTGACATTTGACTTCAATTCCGGAGGGCAGATGTTTAAGATAAACCGTCGAAGCTGTTTTATGTAATTTTTGCCCGCCCTTGCCGCTGCCAATAATAAACTTTTCCTGCAAATCGCTGTCACTGATTCCAAGTCTCTCCATCCACTCGCTTAAACTGTTCCACTTGTCATTGTTAATCATAATTGCCTCAACGTCATCCTGAACGAAGTGAAGGATCTCCTGAATCTGGCTCAGTTCCAAGCAGCTTGAGATCCTTCGCTACCCTCAGGATGACGTACCTGGGGAGTTACTCATTTTCTAAAGATAATTCGGCCAGCTCAATGGAGGATATCGCCAGTGATTTCCCTTATATTCTTATAATGTATGATACCCATGTTTATCTCTCTTGATATGTTCCATTACTTTCCTTTTCTTGTATCCGAAACAGCGCAACAATGGGAACTTAAAAAATTCTGTATTCTGGGAATAATCGTATTGCGAAATTTACTGCCATTGAAGAGGCCGTAATGGCCAACTTTGGGTGCCAGATAATATTGTTTCATCGAATCAGGAAGATTTTTGCATAAGCTGATTACCGATTTGGTCTGGCCAAGGCCGGTGATATCATCATTCTCCCCTTCGATGACCAATATGGATGTCTTTGTTATATCCTGTAATCGAATGTCTTTACCTCTTGATTTGTATCGACCTCTGGCAAGCAAATGCTCCTGAAAAACGGTATGAATGGTTTGCATGTAAAATTCTGCAGTCAAATCCATAGTCGAGAAATACTCAAGATAAAACTGGATTGTTTTAAGCGCTTTATCTTTCTGATTTGTTCCATAATCATGAACAGCCGATAAAAGCGATTCGATATGGCGTTGCATATTCATGCTCATAAAACCGGAAAGCTGCATGAATCCCGGGTAAACAAGCCGCATTGCGCCCGGAAAATGCCCGGGAACCATTGAAATCACATTTTGCTGAAACCAGTCATCCCCTCTTGAAACTGCCAGACGGTTCACTGCCGTGGGCGATTGGTTCGTGTCGATGGGTCCACCCAATAAAATCGCACAATGAGGCAGATGCGGATCATTATCGGTGGACATTAAAGCCAATGCGGCCAAAACAGGTACTGTCGGTTGGCAGACCGCCATTACAGAAAGATCAGGACCTAATTGTCTGAAATAGGAAATGACGTAGTCAATGAAATCATTCAAGTCAAAAGCACCCTCTTTCAGCGGCACATCGCGTGCATTTTTCCAATCGGTGATATAGACGTCATAGAATGGCAGCAAGGCTTTGACCGTGTCTCTGAGTAACGTGGCATAATGACCCGACATGGGAGCTACCAGCAGCATCTTTGGCTGTGTTTCCCCTATGTTTCGTTTTTTAAAGTGAAGCAGATTGCAAAAACTTTTCTCATCCACAATCTCTTCAAACACATCAAAATAATCATCGCCTATCTGAACTTCTTTGATGTCAAATTTAGGCTTTTCATAGATATTGGTGACCATGTGGTATACATAAAAATAACCGGCTAATTCCCGGTAGTTTTTAACAGCCCCCTGAGTGAACTGGCTGATTGCATCAGTCTGCATTTCTGATAAATAGGGAAGTGTCACCGGCAAATCCAGCGAATTCGCAATTCTTTGACAGCGTTTTGACAGGGTCAGGCTGTAATCAGACAGTGGTTGAATAAAGCGCATCAGCCAATCATAGGCGTTATACAAAGAACGATTATCGAGGGGATTGAACAACATGGGAAGAATTCCTTTTTAACGTGTAACTGCTTCCTTGTGTATGCTTAGTATAGTTGATAAAAAACAGCTAGATCTTTTTATTTTTTTCTTTATAAAATGCTATAAAATCATCGACGTTAAGTGCTTTGGAGTAGAACCATCCCTGCCCGTATTCGACCTCTTTTGAATCCAGATATTCAGCCTGCTCAACCAGTTCTATCCCTTCTGCCAGAATTTTGAGATTTAAAGTTTTTGCCATATCAATAATATGAGGGGTTACATTGCTTGTCGCTGAGTCGGTGCGGATACTGGCTATGAAGGATTTATCAATCTTCAAAACATCCAACTCCAGATTATGAAGGTAGGAGAGACTTGAATACCCCGTTCCGAAATCATCAATAGCCACCACATAGCCCAGACCTCTGGCGTTTTGAATCATTTCTTTTGCAAAAGCCAATTCAACAAAAGCACGCTCGGTAATCTCTAACCAGATCTGACGGTTTAAAATAAAGGTGTTAGCAAGTTTAGCCTCGAGGATTTTAAGGATCTGTCCTTTTTTTATGTCGGCCGCACTTAGATTGATTGAGATATGCAAGTCTCGATCAACTGATAGTACCTTGCCCAAATCCGCGATCATCAGGTCAATCACCTGCTCTGTGATCTGCGTGATTAAGCCCTCATTTTCCGCAACCGGTATGAACAACTCAGGAGATATCTCCTTGCCGCTGGCACGAGGCCAGCGGATTAAAGCTTCAGCGCCAACGCATTGGCCTGTTTTCAAGGCTACAATAGGCTGGTAAAGCAGGTAGAGTTTTTTATTTTTTATTGCTGAGGCAAGTTCGCCGGCAATTGAAAGGCGATGCTGTGAAAAATATATAACCAAACCAATAATAAATGCGGAGATTGCAATAGCTAATGGCAATAACAAGCCCAGTTCATTTCTCAACTCATTGTATAATACTTCTCGTGATTCTATTGCTGTGGCAACAAAACCTTCATCACTCGAGGTATAAGCGATAATTTTATCATCGACTTGCTGATAATCCTGCGAAAACTGTTTTACCAGATTCATATCTGGCTGATTACGCTCTGCAATTAATACGCCTTTTTGAGTGGTCAGGGCGATTTGTATTGAATGGTCAACAAGAATATCAAGAAAACGGAGAGGATCTACCAGAATATAGTAATTTCCATATTGGAAGGCTATTAATAACTTGTTATTTCTCACCGTCGATTTTATGTTGAAAGAAGCACCAAATCCTCTTGCTGTAATCAGATCCGGTGCATACTGGGAAACAGGAGTGTTAAGAGCACCCCAAATTGAACATTTTAACAAGCCATTCTCAAAAAAACCGATTTCCTCCACTACCGGATTATCGACAGTCATTTTTCGCATGACGTTTACATGCTCAGGAGAGCAAACGGGCTGAATTTTCAGCCTGTTCAGCTCATATAAAGTTTCCCTGGCCAGGCCTGCTGTATGGCTGGCACGCTTAACGATTTCATCGGTAATGTTTGACAGATGTTTCTGTTCAGCTTGAATGGCGCGCTCAACTGATAAATATAAAACAATGAGGATAGGGATTACTGCCCCGACGATTGCTAATAAGCTTGCAACAATAATCAGTTTTGCACGTTCCAAGGGATTTCCTTATTTTCATTGCTTTGTATGGGCTTTCCCAGGTCCCGCTCACTACGCCCGCTGTCTTGAATCCTGTACAAAATGCAATAAAAGGCAGGAACCAGGAACATGGTAACGATAGTACCCATAGTAAGCCCAAACATAATCGTTACTGCCAATGAAACCCAAAAAACGTCCTGCAATAAAGGAATCACGCCCAAAATGGTAGTTACCGCGGCATTGACTACTGGGGACAGCCGACTGACACCGGCCGATACCACTGCCTCATAGGGCTTCATTCCTTCCGCAAGATTAATATTGATCTGATCAAGGAGAACAATCGAGTTCTTAATCATCATCCCCGATAAACTCATTGCACCCAGCAACGCGATAAACCCAAAAGGAACCCCGGTTATCAGTAACCCTGCGGTTACACCAATCATCGCAAACGGAATGACTGCAATAATAATTAGCGGAGGCCGGTACGAATTAAACAGCATCACAATAATCATTAACATGATCACAACTGCCGGAAATAATCCTGGCTTTAAGGCACTTGCAGACTCATTACTGCTTTTGTATTCACCATCCCAGGTGAGTGTGTAACCAGGAGGCAGTTTAATTTTTTCAAACTGCGGGAGAATACTGTTGCGCAAAGTACTCGCAGTCACCTGATAAGGTGAGCATTGAACAGTGATGGCCCGTTTACGATCCCAGCGCCAGATAATTGGATCCGTCCAGGATAGTTCAATACCATCAATTACCTGCGCCACAGGGATTGTTTTGCCTGAGAGAGCGGTACTCACCTGCTGAGTAGGCAGATCAATTGCTGCACGCTCTCGTTCTGCCAAAGGCTGACGTAAAATAATAGGAATTAAATTATCCTCTTCCCGATAAAGCCCAATGGGAACCCCGTCACTGGCTCTTTTCAAAGCCTGCGCCAGATCGGGACGAGAAATACCTGCCCAACGTGCACGTTCCTGCTGATAGTCAGGAACTACCTGCAAAACGCGTTCACGCCAATCGGTTCTGACATCAATTGCATAGGGACTTGCTTTAAGTATGGCCACTGCCTGATCAGCGAGATTGCGCAGTATAGCCGGATTCGCATTGGCAGGGCCGCTAAAACGCGCAGCAATCTTCCAGTTGTTAAACGCGCCTACCGCGTATTTTCTCACTCTCACCAGCGATTGTGGAAAGGTTTTCTCATTCCATGCCGGTAAACGGGCCACTAAATTATCGACTTCCTGCAAGTCCTTAACATTTACTATGATCTGCGCGTAAGAAGAGTAAGGAAATTCAGATTCAACAGGTAAATAAAATCGGGGCGGCCCCTGACCGATAAAACTGCTGACACTGACTACACCCGAATCGTCCAGAAGTTTTTTTTCCAGGATCTTAACATCAGCTGAAACGTCCTGAATTCTTGTGCCTTCCGGTGCCCAATAATCAATCATGACCTGAAAGCGGGAGGAGTCAGGAAAATACATAATAGGTACAAAGCGAAAACCGACGATGGATAATATTAATAGAGCGATCATGGTCAGGGAAAAAATTAACCGATAACGAATACCAGCTTCAAGCAGCGAACGGTAGACTCTGTAAAACCGACTGCTGTATTGCTGGTTCTCATCCCCGGTTTCCTTGGGTTTGGGCATAAAAGAAATACATAAAAGGGGTGTAACAGTTTGTGACAGCACCCAGCTTAAAAGTAATGAAACCGCAATCACCGTAAACAGACTGCCTGCGTATTCTCCTGTGTCATAGCTTGAGGCAAAAATAGGATAAAACGCCATCGAGGCTACAAGAGTAGCACCAAGCAGCGGCCAGGCTGATATGTCGGCTGCTTCAATAGCCGCGGTTTCGCGATCCATTCCCTTTTTCACACGAATTATGAATCCATCTGCAACGACAATCGCATTATCCACCATCATCCCCATCGCAATGATTAGCGCTCCTAATGAAACACGCTGGAGGTCGATGTGTAATAGTTGCATCACAATAAAGGTGCCCAAGATCGCCAGAATAAGCCCGGAGACGCCTATAATCATTCCCGCAGTAAAGCCCATCGTAAAAGTCAGAACAATTAATACAATGACAACCGCTTCCAGTAAGTTAATTAGAAAAGCATTAATTGACTCTGCAACAATATCGGATTGCCAGGAAATTTTGTGTATTTCGATTCCTTTCGGCAAAGCGGTCTGAATTTCATTGATACGCGCGTCAATTGCCTTGCCAACCTCTACAGCATTTACTCCTGACAAGGGGGCTAAGGCAATTCCAATCGAGGGAAGCCCCGAATAGCGCATTAATTGTTTGGGCGGATCAATGTATTCTTCTTTCACCTCGGCGAAATCTCGAATTCGGATAATCTCATCGCTTTGTTTCTGAGTTTTAACCTTTAATTCAGGCGTGATGGCCAAATCACCAATCGCCTCGGCATTACTAAACTCACCGGTCGGTGCAACTCGAAAACGCTGTTCCTGAAAATCCACAAAGCCCGCATCCACAACCTGATTTTGTAATTTTAAGGTTCTCTCGAGATCAGCCGTTGTGATCCCCGTCTGTGAAAACTGAGTGTTGGAAATGTCTAAATAAATACGTTTTTCCTGAACCCCCCATAAATCCACACGAGCCACACCCGGAACAATGCTTAGCTCTTTTTGCAAAATTTTGGTGTAATGTTCCAGTTCTGCGTAACTGTAGCCGTCTGAACTCACAGCCAGTAGAAACCCAAACACATAGCCGTAATCGTCTCCAACTACGGGCAGACTAGCTCCCGGTGGCAGCTTGTCCTGAATATCTCTTAATTTTTTTCTTAATGTATCCCAGGCCTGCGGCAGGCGATCAGACCAGTATTCGTTTTTAATATTGACCTTGATAATAGAAAGTCCTGGCCTCGAAATAGAAGAAATATCTTTCACTTCAGACATTTCCTGAATTTTTTTCTCAAGCAAATCGGTAACTTCAAGCTCTACCTGCTCAGCACTGGCACCGGGATAATGGGTAGTGATGATCGCAGTTTTTACTGTGAACTCGGGATCCTCCAAACGACCCAGATTAAAAAAGCAGATGGTGCCGGTAATGGTTAATAATAACACAAGAAACCAGGCTACTTTTTTACTTTTGACCGCACTGTTAGCTAGTGAGCTCATTTTTTCTTATCTTCTTGGTTTAAAATGCTAACCACATCCCCTTCCTTCAGACTGTGGATTCCAGCAATCACCAGCCAATCCCCGGCTTTTAAGCCTTTCAGGACGGATAGTCCGGTTGGAGTCAACTCGCCTATTTCAATTTCCTGCTGATGAACGCGGCCGCTTTCTGGATCAACCAGCCAAACGAATGTTTTATCAGTGTCCCCCACGGTCAATACCGCGGATACAGGCACAGTTAATTCAGACTGGGTATTTTTTTTCTGGATTACCCCCTTCGCTTTACCTGCCATTCCCGGCAAAATTTCAATGCCCTTGGGCTGCTGTAAAAGCAGGGTCACTGGATAAGTACGGGTATCCGGAGAAGCTTCGTTACTGATTTCCTTAATCTGAGCGGGAATGGAATGCGTGGGAAAGGCATCAAACTGCACTACAATATTGCTTACTGAGGACATAAGACTAATAGCACTCTCAGGAATTTGAATCACCATTTCAATTTCTGAAATATTAAGCAGCCTTGCCACCTGCTGGTGACTGGAGACCGTCTGGAAATTCTCTACATATAAATTGGCAATCTGACCGTCGAATGGTGCCTTGATAACACTGTCTACAAATGCTTTTTCAGCTAATTCCAGATTGGATTGCGCCATAATCCATTTTGACTCGACCAAATCATAATCTGATTTGGAAATGTGACCTTTACCCACCAGCTCCTTAGCACGCTGATAATTTTGTTTGTCGCGCATGAATTCCGCTTTGGCAGCCTTTACCTTCGCCTGAAAATCTCTGGGATCCAGCTTGGCGACCAGATCGCCCTTTTTGATTTTGTCACCGATTTTAACGGGTAATTCGATAAGTGAGCCGGCCACGTTAAATGAAAGATCGACCTCCTGAGAGGCTTTGGCTTTTCCAGGAAAAAAACGTCCATCAAGTGCTGTGGCATTTCCTATCTGAATCGCCTTAACCGGTCGTGCCTTGGCAGTGGTTTTATTGTTGGTTTCATTTTCGCTGCAAGATAAAAGTAATAAAGCCGCAATCGCGAACCCCGCATAACACAAACCTCTTGGAAACAGCTTCATGATTATCCTTAATTTCAATGTATCTTTTTTTCCGCAGCAAGTCATTGTTGCGTAAACAGAACCAACAAAGCTGTCGTCTTTGCGAACCAAGTGAAGCAATCCAGATCATGGGTAAGTATATTCTTTACCAAACAGTGCTATAAACCCATCAAGGCCCGCTCATGCTCGCAGTTTCGGAGGCCTCAAGCTCAGCATCAGCATTAGCTTCAGGCTTTACCTCATCTTTCAGCTGAGTCAGAGAAGCCTTCATTTGATTTGTAATTGCAACCGATTTCGTTTGCAGGGTTATTCCTGTAACAGCATGGAACAAACGGGCCAAACTATCAAGAATTCCTCTATGTTTTCCTAGGTCGGTTTTTTGCGCGGCTTCAATTTCTTTTGTGGTTTCCTGTTTAAACTCATCAATGGTTATTCGAGCTCTGGCATAGCGTTCTCGTAAATCTAATAGAGTTTTATAAAGCTCTGTAGCTTGCTCACCGACAACACCGTTCTTGCTCGACAGGCGCATACTTTCCTTTTTCAATTGTTCGAGATTTTGGTCGATAATACCCAGATAATTATCTTTTTTTGCTTTAGCATTTTCAAAATGCTCCGCAAAGTCCATCACTTTATCTAAAGAGCTGTTAAGTGCTGACTTTGAATTTTCAAGCTGAGCACTTTTTTCTGCCTGACCTTGCAAGGCTCCAATCAGAAGTGGGTATCGCATAAGATGCTGCATAGGAACGATCGCCACATTTTCTACTGAGCTCAGGGAGATTTTTTCACTAGGATCAGAATGTGCGTCATTATAGGCCTTAACTGCATTATCTATTTGCCTGCTGTATTCTGGCTGGACCAATGCCGCTTTTTCCAGCCGGCTGATAAACTCAGCAAAACGCGGGCTTTGAATCAGCTCCGATAATTTACCAATAACTGTTTCCAGACTGTCGTCCTCATTGGTGATGAGCTGGTCAATTTCCATTTTTTCATAGGCAAGTTTTAAGTCCTCGATATCCTCAATATAAGAATCCATTTCATGATTGTCATCAATCCGATAGAGGAAATCGGAAAGTTTATTGAAACTGGCATATGCCGTTTCAGCTTTAGCAATAATTTCCTCAAAAGCATGGGCTGCCTTGGAATCAGACTTCGCTATCCAATTGGCGCGCAGCTCTTTTTTATCTTTCATTTGCAAAATCAATTATGGAATCTTATTTAAAATATAGATGTTATTTTTTCAAAATAAAATTCATTAATAATTTGTTAACATTTATACAATATAATTCATTTAAACATGTCTTTTATGTAGCGTTTATATTATGAAAAGAGAAGAAGTGGATACCCTGATTGTAGGCGCTGGTCCCTCAGGTTTATTACATGCAATTGGTCTGCTTCAAAAAAATCCTCAGAAAAATATTCTGATATTGGAAAAACGCGAAGAATACACGCGAAACCACGTAGTCCGTTTCAAATACACCAAATTGCAGGAATATATCAAAACAATCGGCGGAGAGAACATAGAGGAACTAACTGATCTTGTAAAACGTCTGAAAAAAAATCCCGCAATCCGAATCAATGAACTGGAAGGAATATTAAAAAAAGTGGCGCTTAGAATGGGCGCGGAAATCGAATATGACGAAGTTAAGGATGTTCAGTCACAGGTGTTTGAGAATTATCCTAATCTTGATTTGCTGATTGGTTCTGATGGTACCCATAGCACTGTTTCGAAGCAGGTGTTTGGTGAGGATAATCAGATTAAGCACTCTTTTGATTATGTGCTTCAGGTAAGATTTGAGGTAACAGGGCCCAAACCCAATGCAATCGATTTACCCAGCTGGCCTTCTTATTTACAAGCCTACGGTGTAGCTGGTGAAGAAGTCATGGGTAAAACCGTGGATGGTAAAACACCGATTACAATGCAGATCATGATTTCCAAGGAAGATTTTGATGCCTTAACTCCGCATGCCACATCAAAAACCCCTATTCGTCCTTTTAATGACGCAGAAACCAAACTGGACAAAGTTCCTGATGAAATCATGCAGAAAGTAAAAGGCTATCTGGGTTTACGGCTTGCGCATTACACAAATAATAATGCAGGTGAACATATCGATATGAGCGATGTTCGCCTAAGCGTTAATGAAGCCCCTGCCACGAGAGCGAAGTCAGTTCTTAAGTTTAAAGAGGTCGGCGACCGCAAAGTCACGGTTATGTTGGCTGGGGATGCGGCACTAGGTCTTTCCTATTTTAAAGGGGTTGATGCCTGTCTGGAGAATGCGTCTCATGCACTGAATGCCCTTAATACGGATTCACCAGAGCAACGCACTGAAAAACTTGAGGAATATTCAGAATGGTTTGATAAAGATTTAGCGCCGAGAAAAGTAAATGAAGTCGCCCAATATAGCAAATACGGCGCGCGCCTTCCCGTTTCGATTTTTGCTTTCCTAAACAGATTGCTTGGGCGTGATTTTGCGATGAACACTGCGCAGGCTGAACGTTTTGCTGATTTATATCATGGTAATCAGCGGGAAGTTCAAAAAAATGGCGCCCCACAGGATATTCTGAATACCCCCTATCCACATCGCAGCAATTATTTTATGTCGGTACTGAATACTAGCCCCACACCCGTATCAGAGCACATGAAAACTATTGGCAAACATTTCCAAAAGTTTTTTACGACGTACAAATCCAATAATTACCTTTACAAGGATTTATTACAACCACTCAATGCAGTCAAAAATATAATTGAGGGGGCTTTAAAAATTGGCTTATCGCCTCTGATGTTTTTGATAGCAACCCCGATTAATTTATTCAGCACCAGGAAACTTAAAACTGGCTGGGAACAGGTAAAATCCAGTTTTGCGGCAACCGTAGGCAGGATGGGAGACGGATTTGGGCAATTGGGTGTAGGAATCACTTTGGCTCTCACCGCGGTCTTGATGCCGATAAAAGTAGTGGTCAATAGTATTACGACTGCTCGTGCAGAACCTCGTAAAATTGAAAATAACCCAGGCATGGCAAAATTGATAAAAGAGGCAGAGAAAGTTGATCATGAAGAAATGTCTGTTAATAAAATGAATGCCCTGCGTATTGACATGCATCGAAAACTTGAAAAATCCCTCGATAGACATCAGAAGACAGATATTTCAGTTGAGGAAGAGCGCAAGGCATATAAGGCCTGTCAGCCCAGCAATCCGGAATCCTATAAACAGTATTTCAAACTGTTTAAACCAGCGCCTCAAACTCCGGTTGAGGGCAGTAAAGCAGCTAACGATGCCGCAATAGACCCCACAGAAACCACCTTAGGCAAATAATGCTACACAGGCTCAAATAATTGAAGCAGACGTTCCTGTAAAGGCCGGGCGATTCCAAGCCCTGCCTTTTCTGGCGAGCCTGCATTGAAAGGCGGCTCAGGATCGTATTCGATGCCAAGTTGCAAGGTTTCAGCCACTTGTTGACCCGCCACTTTAGCAGCCAGCAGTAAGGCCATATCAATTCCTGCCGACACGCCGGCAGCGCTGATAATTTTGCCATCCTCGACAATCCGCTCCGAAACAGGTTCGGCCCCCCAATGCCTTAGTCTGTCCAAAACAGCCCAATGACTAGTGGCACGCTTGCCCTGCAAAAGCCCAGCCGCTCCCAGGATTAAACTGCCCGTACAGACAGAAGTTGTCCACTGAGTCGTATTATGAATTGATTTTATCCAGTCGAGTATTTCTGGCTCATGGGAAAGACTGGTTGCCTTACAGCCTCCGGGAATCACCAGAATATCGGTTTCCTTGACATCCGATAAGGCATAATCTGCTATCAACTGCAGACCCAAACCGGTCTGTACTCTTCCTGCCTGTTTGGCCACACGTTGCACAGTAACTCCAGGTAAACGCGCTAAAACTTCATGCGGCCCAATACTGTCGAGAGTTGTCATCTCATTATAAAATAAAAAGCAGATTCGCATTTACGCTCTCCTAGTTTTCCTGTGTCAGCTGGTAGATTAATAAAGCAGCACGTTCGGTTTGAATTCCCAAAGAAGCAATATCCAGGGTTTCTTTTTCTGAATGAATACCTGAACCTGCTGGTCCGAGGCCAGCCAGTGACGCCTCGACTTCTGATGCAATGAATGAAATATCCCCAGCTCCTCTCAAGACAGGATCCAGTGGTTTAATCGCTCCATAACCAAGCTGGCTGCTTGCCTGACTGTACTTTTCCAGTAATTTTAAATTGCTTTCAGTAGGAGACATGGCAGGAATCCCATCCTGAAATCTGATGACGGCATTGGTACCGGTCAGATGGGAGTTAATAATTGCCGCTATTTTTTGCTGAGCGGCTTCTTTTTGCTGTTCACTGATAAAGCGCAGGTCCCCATTTGCCACTGCCGCTTTGGCAATGACGTTTCCTTTACCAAAACCCTCCCCTCGGGAATCCTTATTGTCATAGTCAACACTGGTACCGCCCAAAATAAAGCCAGGATTGAATGATAAATACTTTTCACCAGCTAGCTGCTCACGCATGGTATCCAGAATTCGTACCAATTCATAGATGGCACCGTAGCTGACACCCTGCTGAAAAATTTGTGAAGAATGCGATTCAGTACCCTGACTGGTCATTACCCAATTGGTTATTCCCCGCCGGGCAATTGTTGCAGTATCCATAGTGACTGCTCCTTCAAAATCCAGAGCTATATCGCAATGTTTAGCAACTTCTTTAAGCGGCTTTCTTGAAATAGAAGTCGGCTTGCCGGAGTCTTCCTCATCACCGGTTAACACCACGGTAACATTGGCATCATTAAGAAGGTTGTTCGCTTGTAAGGCTTTTAAGGCATAAAGGATAACGATATCCCCTCCTTTATCATCGACAACGCCCGGCCCCATTGCAAAATTTGCTTCGCGCTTAAATTGCTGAAAAGGACTGTTAATAGGGAAAACTGTATCCAGATGACCTATTAAAAGCAGACGCCTCCCTTTTTTACCTGGATGCTCGGCAATCAATGTGCCAGCCCGCTGCATGGAAGGCGGCTCTTCTTCCCAGCGCAGTTTAAAACCCAGGGTTTCAAATTCGCTCGCCAGAATTGAACCCACTTTGCGAACACCGGGGATATTGCTGGTACCACTATTGATGTTAACCAGCTTCTCCAGCAAGGAAAGCTGCTCTTGCTGATGGGCAGAGACAAACTGCCTGATTTGCTGTTCAATTGGCTGATTGGCTGTTGCCCCATTTGAAGAAAAAGCCATCATGAGAAGCACGTAAACTATCCGTTGAAGCGAGTGTAATCTGTTTCCTAACCGCATTTTCTTCTCCATAAACTCGGCGACCACCAATTCATCTCGACTAGTTTTTGTCATTACCGCGTCAGGCGGGAATCCATTTTCAAGGCACTGTGCCAAGCCAGAGATAGATTCCCGCCTGACGCGGGAATGACATAAAATCTGTTAATATAACAACTCTACATTAACACGCAAGGGCATGGCGAATAATCAGGACCATATGTAATGTAGTTCTTAATTTCTTCGTTTTTGGCATAATGAATGGGCTTTTTTCCAGAGAAGTCCAACGCTTCGCAATCTGCTTTAAAACGCAATAATAACTGCGTAAGCGCTGCATGTGATAATTTGACGCTTCGATGAAGCAAGCTGTCTCCACCCTCATTCTTCTCATTGACATTGATTCCAGCTTCCAGAAACAAAGCGACCATTGCCAGATTTCCTTTCTCGACCCCTACAAAGACAGGACTGCCTTCATGCGTTATAAAATTAAGCTCGGCGCCCTTTTCTTTCAGTAAATTAAATACTGGTTTATGTCCCATCTCAGCGGCAATCATTAATGGCCGGGAAATAACCGGATAACGAAGTATCAACTCCCCGTCCTGTAATTCATTATTTGAAACTATAACTGGATTACCATCAGGAAAGGAGAACAACGATTGCAGCACCGGTGCATTGATATCAGCCCCATGTTCAAGCAAGAGAGCCGTCATTTGCACATAGCCTTTCTGCACCGATACAGTCAGTGCAGTACAGAGGATCTCGCATCTTTGCTGATATCGGTTGATATCTGAAATATGAGGAAGCACCTGCTCCACCACATGAAGATTGTTCTTCTCTACCGCGGCAAATAATAATTGATACTCATCTATTTTTCTAAAAAAATTGATAGTCATGATGGCAATCTTCCCTGAATTCATGATCCTTGATAATCATTCAATCAGAATTACTGACGACTTACAATTGTCCGCAATCATACCATGGCTAAATAAGTGATTAGCCGGGCTATTTTTTTAATTTTTTTTCTTTAAAATACGCCAATAAAAGTTAACAATCAGAGATCAGTTATGCCTTTTACCATTCCTTCCTATGAGACCATTAAGACCATGCTTAAATACATGGATGCCTCAAAAGGCAATTCTTTAAAAGAACGACAAGAACAGGATATAGAAGTTATTGGTAGTTTAATTAAGCAGGGAAACCTCGCGCAGGCAATAGAAAAAGCAAAATTTGAACAAACAGCGAATGATAACCATTATTTGATGTTTCAATTAGTTAGTATAATGAGAGAGGTAACTTATCCTCCTGTTGAGCAAACGTATAGATCAGAGGCTCCCCTTAGTTTATCTGAAAAGATCGGCTGTCTAGTCATCTATCGCCCTGTAGATATTGAACAATTAAAAGAGCTTTATCAAACCATTCCTGCTTCATCGGAGTACTACGAGAGGTCACAAAAACAAATCACCGCCATCCAAGCAACGATTGATTTCAGAAGAAAATCTAATGATTTGGCAGAAGAACTTAATGAAAAAGATCAAGAACGTACAGTATGCCCTTTGGCTTGTAATTAGAGAAATCCAGGCTGGGAGAAAGCTGATTTTTGAACCCTCTCTCTAACTCTCTCCCAAAGGGAGAGAGGACTTTGAGGAAAATTAAGAGAAAATCCCTCTTCTCTGAGAAGACTTTTAGCATGATTTAGCACTTAAAAAATATCGATTCTTTAAGAATACGTTAAGTTTAACCAAGTATAATTCAACTATTAATCTGACTAAATGGACTTATGTTTCTGTAAATAAACGGATTCGCAGTTTTGTTGTAGGTGATAGCATGAAAGAGAAGAAAGAGAAGGTATTTGTACAAGTTAATCTTGGTACAGATACTTATTATACCCCGACCCCAGCGGAAGATCCCGTTAATTATCCTGACGGTGAAGCCTTAAGTGTCGCTGGTCAATTAGTCGATTCAAACGGCGTTCGCCGTGATGATGAAAGCCCCTATGTCTCTGATAAAGTAGAAGTTATCATCGGTCCCGATACCTTGGGTAAGGCCGTTTATAGCCGTATCGCCCGGCAGATGGAATCCCTTCTCAAAGCTATTCTTCGCGGCGACGACCGTGCTGCTATTATTGCTCATAGCCGCGGAGGGGTAGAAACCATTCTGCTCACCCACTACATGAATGCAATCAAAAACCTGTTCAATCGGAATAAAGGTTCTAATTACGAACAGTTCATAACCTTGCTAAAAGCCGATCCGGTGGTCGGTCCTTTTTTAGCAAATGCAACGATCACTCACAAACTGCTGCAGGAAGTTTTTCCTCAATTGAAAGCCGTTTATGAGCAAAAGCAAACAATCGATCTTAAATTAAGTATTTTTGTTCTTGATCCCGTTCCTGGCGACGTTCCCATTTACGGATGGGATGACAAGTTATTTTATCAGCCCCTTCCTGAAATCGTTGATCAGGCAGAAATCGTTTATTATGAAAACGAAATGAGCTGGGGATTTACACCCATCATGCCTAAAGCACCGGTTCACGAAGGTGCAAAGTTTTCAGCCATTACTATTCCGGGGCATCACGGCACCGGCTCTTCCGGAAATAACTGTGACCAGACAGGAAAGCCTGTTCCGGCTGTACCGCGTAAATCAGGTGAAGGCAATGCCAATGCAAAACAAGCTCACAAATTAGTATTTTTAAAACTGCTTCGGTTTTTAAATGATAATCAAGTGCAATTCGACATGAACAGTTTTGCAAATGCGCCGGAAAAAGGTTTGCTTAACAAAGTTATTCGATCTCTTAATAAACACAAGCTGACCGATAAAGACCATCCTCTGGTTTCCACAAGACAGACTGAAGGTGAGCCAATTGAAACAGTAATTAATTCTGAATGTCTGGTTCCTGCCACTTATCATTCTTACTATAAGATGCAGGATAATGAACTAGCCTATAAAGTGTTTAACAATACCAATTATGCCTGGCTTGGCAAGCGCAATGATAAGTTTCGCGAAGCTTTACAGGATGGCAAATATGTTCCCTTATCCAGTGTCATACCGCCCGTATCAGGCTTTGTTAATGAAGAACATGCCAATATTGCCCGAGAAAAATTGTTCAAGGATTTTGGTATCGATGCCACATCGTCTATTGACCATCTCCTGACCCAGGCAACACTGACTTTGGTATCAGGATTCTTAGCCGCGGTAGCCAAGCCTGATAAAGAATTAAAAGCAACCCCTGTTGACCTGTCCGTTTCATCGTCGCTTTCCGAGAGCTGGACTAACCTAATCCCCGCTGTCAAACCGGCTGGCATGCCTTCCACAGTGGCTAATCTGCTGGCAACTGAATCAGGCCAGAAAATGATTAAGGAAGGATTTTCCGCAGTGGTTGAAAAAATCAGCCAGAGCTATTTATCCGCTGGATTAAATCCCGCCACTCGATGGACCCTTTATCAGGCGATTGTGGGCGCATTTAATCAGTTTGAAGAAACACTGATTAACTTAAAAAGCAGCGCAGAAAGTCAATCTTCACAACCTGTTCCAGTGGGCGCAATGGCTGCCGTCGCCGCAATTGCGGCAACCAGCTCCGCGCAGAATAAACACAGTGAGCTGTCCAAACTGCTGGAAGAAGTAAAAGAGGATGCGAAGTCTTCTCTCGTTAAAACATTTGCTCAGTATCAGCAAAATATCGAACACGAACTTCAGAATATTGTTGCTACCATCAAGACACCCAAACATGACAAATTGGTAAATGGCTTTAAAAAAATAGCTTTTTCAATTGTTAAAAAGAATGCCGATACCAAAGAAATTAATAGTGAAGAGGACAAACGCTTTTTTGCCGCATTGGAAGAACGCGTAAGTGGAGTCAAGGATTCAGATTATCCAGAAACCATTGCATTGCTTTGGCCATCAATTAAAGGCGATATCATAGCGATTTATGGTTTATCAGGAGAAAACGCCGAAGCAATTGACTCTATTGATTCCGAGTTATTAAGCAAATATTTCGATACCGAACCAAGCTGGTCTGACTTTGAATTACTCTTTGAAAAACTGATTAATTTCCAGAGGGATCTCAAAGCGGTTGAGATATTACCTACCGATGAATACTTGCATGAACTTCAACTGAATTTGAATGCATTGTGTGATTGTGCTGCCCGGTATTTGCCTGCTCCAGGCGGTCACTCAGAATTCGCTAAACAAGTGAGATGCTTCAGAATTCTTGCAGGAAAAGATGAGTTTCCTTCGATTGAAAAACTCCAGGGTGAATATCACCTGTTAGAAAAAGCTCTTGCTGATCTTCTCATTGAGAATGAAAACCTGTCAGAAGTAAACGAGCGTTTATCTCAGGCCAAGGTTCACGCAGAAGAAAGAGTGAAAGCTCTGGAATCTGAAAATGCAGCCTCACTCCTGCTGATGAAAGCTTTGACAGTTCAGATAGAAGAGTTTCAACTGAGAACCCAAGCTTTGCAAAATCAGCTTGAATCTCGGACTCGAGAAAAAGAGGAATTAACAGTTGAAAAAGCTGATTTGCAAAATACTGTTGAAAGTCTTCGACAAGAAATAGCAAGTTATGCTCAAAAAATTGATGTTTTATCCTCTGAAAAAGACAGGCTGGATGCACAGAATAAAAAGCTTTTATCGACATTATCTAAATTTAAAGGAATGAAAGAACACATTCAGGCATTGCTTGTAGACAATGAGAGGCTTCAGGCAGGCAATGACAGGCTCAAGGATGAAGTTGCTGTCTTAAAGCGGGAGAAAAGCGAGGCCGTTGCACAGCAATTCGAAATGGTAATGGAAGCCCAGGCAAAAGACAGGCAACTGTCTGCTGCCGCCAACGAAAATCTGGAACTAAAGTCTCAACTGGAAGGCATTACAAAGACTCGCAAGGAGTTAGATAAGCAAAACCAAAGCCTGGCAGAAGAAAATGCCAGATTGCGTGCCGAAATTGAAGCGAAAAGCCGTAGAATGGAGGAGACGCGAAGATTCCAGCAGGAAGCAGCTCGTGAAAACGAGGCCTTAAAGTCTGAAAATAGCGATCTACGCAATCAATCAGCTCAAGCGAAAGAATCGGCAGAGCGGCAAATAGCTCAATTTAGTGCAGAGAATTCACGCCTGGCAGCAGAGTTGAATCAAGCGACGGAAAGAAACGAAGCTCAGGAGAGCGATGTCAGACGATTAGAAACTGAGAAGGCCCAGCTTGAGGAAGAACTTGCTCAGGCCAGAGCAGGCCAGTCTTTACAAGATGAAGCTAAACGTGTTGAACTTCTCAGGGCTTTAAACAGTGACACCCAAAGAAAATGTCTGAATACCATTAGCGATGAACTCATACCCCTCATTGATGGGTATCTGGAGCATCTAAATAATAAAAAAGATCCTATTGCCGAACAGAAAAAGCAAATAGTGTCAAACTTGAGAGCCATCTTAACTGACGAGGTAAAAATCCCTCTGGCAGTAGATAGAATGAAGGAATATCAAACAAGGCTAACTCAAGCAGACAAAGAGATGCTTTCATCGCATCGTGACGGTCCCTGGACACGTTTTGCCTCAAATTCGCTGAAAATCCTGGCGATAGCGATTACCGGCGTGCTTCCTGGCCTGGCCATTCTAGGTGCTTATTCTCTGATGACAGGCAAGTCACCGATGTTCTGGCAGGCACAGGGTAATCGGACCATGCGCAAAGTGGAAGATACAATCAACCACTCCCTGAAGGAATTTGAAACTCCCGGAAGAACTCTGTAATTATCTGGCCAGCGCCTTTCATGAAAGGCGCTGCTTCTAATTATTTACGGGCAGTTTACGAAAGCCTACCGCAAGTCGATTCCAGCCATTGATGGTAATGATAGCAACTGTCAAATCTACTGCTTCTTTTTCGCTGAAATGCTTCAGCAATTCCTCATAGACTTCATCAGGTGCATGAGTTTCAGATAATAAAGTAATTGCCTCAGCCCAGGCTAGTGCCGCACGTTCGAGCTCTGTAAAGAATGGCGCTTCATGCCATACCGCAACAGCATTCAGACGTCTTTGCGTTTCCCCTGCTTTTAAAGCATCAACACAATGCATATCAACACAGAATACGCAGCCATTGATTTGAGAAACTCGCAGTTTCAGCAGCTCAAGCAGGCGCTTGTCCAATCCGGATTCGTTCACAAATCGCTCAAGATTCAACATCGCTTTAAGTGCTTCAGGAGATGCTTTATAGAAATCGGCTCGCGAAATAGTCATCCTAACCCCCATAGTTATAATGGATTATCAGCCGTGAAATGTGAGTTAATTATAGTTCATGGGAAAAGCAGTGTCGGGGTTGTTGCTTAAATAGAACCAGGCAGCCAGCCCTGTCGTCTTTGCGAACAAAGTGAAGCAACACATCGAAACTTGAATAAAGTTATGATCTGCTTCGCTAAGGCTCGCAAAGACAATTTTGTGCACTTATCCTGATTTTTGCCGAAGGATTTAAGGAGGAGTTTGAGTGCTTAACTGCTGTAATTCATATTGAATAAGCGAGATTTTTTCTCTGTGGTCAACCAGTGATTTAAAATGCTGAAGACAATCAATATAGTCCTCAGCGCGTTCTTTTCGATATTCCTCCTGTTCGGCAAACTGGTTCTCCACCCCATCAAATAGCTCAGCCGCATCCTCCAGGGCATTCTCTATTCCGCATCCCAATAGAAAATTGGCAGGCATAAACGCATCCCCTATCAGGCAATAAAATCCACCCTGGGGAAGACCCATCGCATGATGGCTTGCTATTTCGAGATTCATTTTGAATACTGAAGACAGGTTTAAGGCCCTGGTTTTGAATTTTTCATTCTTCATTAACAATTGAATGATACGGTCAAACCATTTTTTTAGTTCCCCGGTGTCTTTACTTTGTAAGATTTCCTCAGGCACTTCGCCAGTAGCATAGACGGTTTCAGACTGCTTTGAATACTTTATAAAGAATACGGGAGAACGATCAAGCTTCCAGCCTAAAGATTTTAGTTCGGATATCTGCTCCGGTGATAAGATGATACTGGAATCGAAGGGGGTCATTACCGGGGTACGCATCATCTCAAAAGGAGCATTCTCAATGGCCAGACTGATAATACCAAAGGCATTATATTCAGGATTCTCAATCGGCTCATAGGAAATCGCAAACTCCGGATTTTGTCTATTCCAAATTTGTGTATAGGATTTAGCAGTTTTTCCCGACGCATCAACCAGCAGGTCAAAATGAACGCTCTGCTGCTTACCATCGATTTCAAGTATTAACTCCTGCTCCTTTCCCCTGGCCTCGATAACCTGAGTATCTCCTTTGTGAAAAACCAATTGCTGATCGTCTGAAAACTGAATTGTATTTCTTTTAAAAGAATACGCTCTTTTCGCATAGATAAATTGTAACTTTTCATACTGATAGCGTTGCAAATCACTAATAGCAATTACAGTACGCTCTTTCTCAATAAGCTCAAAAAAAGCCAGATCAAGACGCTCTTCTTCGTTAAGCTCGGGAAGCTCTTGCGGCGCAATTAACTGGCACCTGAAATCCCTCTGATTTAAAAAGTATGCTTTATTTTTAAGTGAGCTTAGATTAAAGAAATCAGTAATGGTTTGCTCTTGCAATACCACTCCCTGACTACGGCTAAACAATTGATCTTCTCGCCTGGAGTCTATCAAATGAACCGAATAGCCTTTACTTAACAAGCTAAGAGCAGCAGCCAATCCGGCCGGCCCCATCCCCATAATATAGGCATTTTTTGTCATAAAGAGTTATCAATGAGTGAGTGTGTGAAGATGGTACCACTCGATTATTAAGAAATTATTAGGATGTGTATTAAGGCGATACTGCCAAAGTGAAGAAATCAATTTGAATGATCCTGTTATTTGGAACTCGGCAGGAAATAATGGTTTTGCGGGATTGAAAGATTAAATCTTAGCAATTTTTCAATCATTCCTCCAGAGAAATAAAGTAACTTCCCAGGTTGTGGACAAGTTTGATATTAATTCAATCAAATCCGTCTCAACGTCATCCTGAACGCAGTGAAGGATCTCCTGAATCTGGCTCAGTTCTAAGCAGGTTGAGATCCTTCGCTACGCTCAGGATGACGTACCTGGGAGTTACGAAATAAATTATAATTTTTCGATGAACTGACAGCTGATTTTTGCAAACCGCTACTTGTATGACTATAGTTAAAATTGTTTACTAATTCATCTACTCGGGAAGAGGTGTATGATTCCTGACCATCCAGTTAAATGCACAAAACTGTCTCTTGGGGAAATTGATCATTACACACTGATTGTGGAAAATGCAGAGAAAGTGGCCGATTTTCATATTAATCTGCTTGGATTTAATTTCCAGTACATTAAACATGTCAATTCAGGAACTGTTGCTGATCCCGAACATGACATGACTAATTATATTCTGACTTTGCCCGCCAATCCGGCTATTTTTTGTGTGATTACCCAGGGAATGAATGAAGAAACAGTGTTCAAAAAATATCACCGAAAATTTGGAGAGGGAATTCATCATATCGCCTACAAAGTGGATGATCTATCAAAGAATTGGAATATTTGTGAAGCAAATAAAATTACGAGAACCTCAACAGAGATTATTACGGATCCCGTCAGCGGATTGAAACAGTTTTTTATTGTGAAAGATTTGGGCGGTTATTTTATTGAATTAATTGAACGATCAGATAAAACAGTAGAGAGAGAAGATTTTACCAGCCAGAATATGAAAAAATTGTCTGATAGTATTAAGAAATATGTTTAACAAGGGTCTAAAACTTTTCTTCGGATATGTCGAGAGTCTTCATCAAACTGTGTCATCCATGTCATCTCGAACGCAGTGAGAGATCTCCGAATGCTGGCACAAACCAAGATTTGGGAGATCTCTCACTGCGTTCGAGATGACGGCATGCTTGTGAGTAATGACACAGTTTAATGAACACTCTCGATATCTCAGGCTCCCAATTCCATTTTTCTATCCCTCTGTGGATATCTTATGATACAAAATAAGAAATCAATCGCAGGCAAAGGATAGTCGCTGATGAAAGAATCTGAACTAATGGCTCTTGTACGGGATTTAAGGGTGAATATTGAAGGATTTATTCCCGGATTGTACCTCTTTTACCGCAACACTTCAGAGGACGACTGGAGAAAAGCAGGTGAAGCGCGTCAGGAACAAATTGAGAAGGCCCATCAATTAATTCAATATCTGGATAAGGTTACCAGGGATTTTATGGAGATTGATAATACCCTGTTTCAAAACCAGAAAAGCTACATCAAGGCCAACTTTCAGCGCATCCATGAGTGGCTTATAGACAAGTCCGATGTGGTTATCTACCACATTACAAAATTTCATATTTTCAATGAAAATCCCTTTGGAATCATTGTCCTCGATCGGCCCGAAGATACCCGAAAATGGCATTATTTGTACGCGAGTTTTCAAGCGCTTGTTGCTGATGTATATTATCGGGTTGGATATCTCAATCAGCTGGTTGAGGAAAAGCTGGAAGAAATACCCACCGTCCAATCGTCTCCTTTGAAAAAAATTACAGAGATAGCAAGCGATTCAAGGGAGCTTAATTACTATTATTATCAGTATGGCCGGGAATCTTCGCTTAGAATACCAGCCTCATTTTTTGATAACGAGAATACAATTCAGTTATCCTCAGAGCAATTCGGAAGTTTTATTCTGGGTGTTTATCATTTTTTAAATCAGTATCAACCGGATTATGCTGAAATATCCAGGCTTTGCGCATCGCAAAGCAGTCATCAGCTATTATTGATTTTTAAGGCGGTTCACAAACTTGCCCCGCATCATCTTGATCTCACCGAAAGCCTTTATCCCTATCCACAAGACCCATCAATCCAGGCACTTAACAGAACACTGGCAAATACAAAAGACTACCCTGCTCTCTCCCTTCTTCTCCCCAGCTATCGCTGTGAAGCCATGATTTCAATTTTGGAAAAACAAATTAAAATCGAACAGGAATTCAGTGATTTTTTTAACGAAGAAACCAGAAAATCACTGAGTGATATGCCAAAAAAAATATATAACTCGCCCACCGAAACGATTAGAACATCCATATTGACAATAAAAGAAATTAATCAGCAACTCCTTAAAATGAGAAATTTGCTGGATATTAATCTGCTGCCGACTAATGAATTACATTCTATTTATATTAACTTCCTCTCTTATGAGGAGCTGCTTTATGAAACTTTAACTATCTCCGCAGGCTTAAACTTCCAGGAGCTGGAGTTTTCAACTGTCATTTCGCCTCTTGAACAAAACGATGGATTATTACAGGGAAGCTATCAGCCCCTGCTGTTTGAAAGCTATTATCTCTTGAGAAGTCTATGCATTTCTTTATCCTCAATGTTAAAAAAACCTGCCTTTACACGCCATCAACATAGTGAGAATTTGAAACAGTCTTCGCGAGAAAAAGATTGCATTTACTATTGTTTAGGCCGGGATTTGGATCTAAGCGGATTAGCACCAAGTAAAATAGAGTCCTCTTATTCTGCTTATCTGTCAGGTTTATATTTTGCATTGTATCTTTATGACGAAACGCTGCCTGTTCCTCCTCAATATCCAGAAACAGGCAAAGCGGAACTCATGCAGGCGGTAAATGATATCAGAAAGACCCTTCTTTATCGATTCGCAGCACAATCCCTTAATCAAACTGAGCTTAAACCCTACATCCCTGTTAACCCTTTTGAGCAAACTTTAAAACTTAGAAAATCGATTAACACCCTGTTAAGTCTTGCGGCAGTCAGGGAAGTGGGGATTTATGCCTTGCCGAGAAGACAGTCTGAACGAACCTCCTCTCCCCCTGTAGAGACGTCGGCCAATTTATCTCTGTGAGTTTTTGAAACTAAAGTCCTGCTTTTCTAAAGCCTGGGGGCTTGCACTGTCTACTATTTTTATAGTAGCATCTACTAAAAAAATAGTAGACATCCAGTCATAACATCGGAGTAATCAATGTCCCCAAAAAAAATACATTCGACTATGGCTCATGAACGCCTTCTCACTGAAGTAGAGCTTGAACTGATGAATATCATCTGGACTTTAGGCAATACCACGATTAAAGAAGTGGTTTCACAGCTTTCCGCAAAAAGATCCCTGGCCTACACCACCGTCGCTACTGTGTTCAAGGTGCTGGAAAAGAAAGGCTTTCTCAAATGTCAGAAAAGCACTCATGCCCATATTTTCATACCCGTTGTTTCAAAATCTGATTATGAAAGCACTTGTCTTGATCATGTAGTCACCAATGTGTTTGATGGGGAGCCCCTGGCACTTGTTCAACGTCTGCTAGTCGCCAATAAACTGCAACAGCAGGATATTCAGGCGATTGAAAAAGCGCTAAAACAGTTAAGCACCGATAAAAACCTGACAGGAATTGAATAATGTTATTTCTGGAAATTGTATTAAGCATTCATTGCCTGTTATTGTTAAGCTCCTGGTTTATCCGGCTCCCCTGGTTTGCGAAGCAACCCTCCCTCAAGCTTAAGCTCACCCGTCTTTTATTAATCAGTTGCGTCATTTCGCCGCTGATAATTCAAAGCATTCCTTCAGCGCCGAACATAAAACTGCCAAAACTCGTCTCACTGGACAGTCTTCAAGACTATATAAAGCAGCCTGTTGTAAGCAATGACTTAACTAAATTAGGTCTTGACTCCCCAATACCCAAAGTTACCGAGCTAAGTTATCTAAAGCTTTTTCTTCTTCTATTTGGTTTATTTATTTTCATTCGCATTTATCGGGTATGGGCGCATTGGACTACATTACGAAGGCTTTTAAGCGAGGCCATTTCTTATCGAAGCGCTGGTAGACTGCGGGTGAAAGTCTCTGATCAATGCCATATCCCCTTTTCAGTCAATCTGTTTGGAAAAGCCTATATAGTGTTGCCGGTTTCATTATTGTCTACTCCGAAATACGCAAAAATTGCGATTGCTCATGAGGGTCAGCATCATCGTAACGGAGATTGCGTATGGGCTTATGTCGTTGAAGTTTTAAGGATTGTTTTCTTTGCCAATCCGGGCATCGCTCAATGGCAGCGTGTGTTAAGCGATTTACAGGAATGTGCCTGTGACGAAAAAGTAGTCGGTCGCCGCAACATTTTAGCACTCGATTATGGCCGCTGCCTTTTTCATGTTGTACAAAACTTGTCTTCTAATTCTCTGCAATCAATTCCTGCGTTTGCCTGCACGATAGGTATGGCTTTAAGCAAAGAAAATAAAGACTCCACTTTTATTATCAGGAGGATTTCAATGTTAAACCAATACTCAGGCAATACATCCCGAAAAATGATATCGGGAACGGCAATTGCCGCATTTTCCATTTTGCTGCCGCTCTGCGTAGCCTATTCCGCTAGCGGCACATTAAGCGCGACTCAAATAAAAGAAATGGACTTATCCGCGCTAGATCAAAAAATTCAGACGATTGCAGAAAAGGAAGTCAGCAAAGCGATTAATCAGTACCATGCAAAATCGGCTGTTGTTGCTATTGCAGATGCCAGTACAGGAAACATAATTGCTTTTGCTGAACTAAGTCAGGATAAGCAATATCCCAGTTGGAAATCGCGTATTTTCTCTCCCGGTTCTACCATTAAACCTTTTATTGCTGCCGCAGCAATTGATTCTGGCAAAAGCTCGGAAAATCAGGTCTATGATTGCCCTTCACCCTATTCTGTAAATGGGAAAATGTTTAGCAACAGCGATCGAAGCGTAACTACGGTCTCCCTGTCTCAAGCTATTGCGAAATCCATTAATGTGTGCCTGATTAAAGTGAGCGAACAAACGGGAGCTTCGATTATCAAAGAAAAACTAAGCCAGTTTGGATTTGACCTGAAGACCGGTTGGCAATCTGGCCAAAATGAAAGGCTTCAGCTCGCAGAGACTGCTGTGGGGGAAAATATTCCGGTGACAATTGAATCGCTAACTAAATCTTACGCCATCCTGGCAAACAAAGGTCATCTGTTTTCCACCGCCAGGCCAGCTGTCATTTCAGAACAAACAGCCAGTTCTGTCACTCATATGCTTGAAAATGTGGTGAAAAAAGGAACAGGAACACTTGCTGATATTTCAGGCATTTCAGTCGCTGGTAAAACGGGAACGCTTTTGGAAAATCCTCAGGATTCCCAGGGACTTCAGCTTGCCCTGTTTGCCGGATATATTCCTGCAAATGCACCCCGCTATGTAATTACCGTCATCATTGAAGAAGGTCATCTGACTAAAAATGGCGAGGTATTGAGGAATGGGGGAGAACTCGCGGCTCCCGTATTCCGTCAGATTGCAATTGAAAGTCTGGCCTTAAGCGCTACAAGATAATCCTTCCCCTCTGCATTAGCAGAGGGATGATGTATCCAATATCAGAGAAATAATTAATGAAAAAATATGCCTTGCTGCTTCTTTTACCTGTATTAGCTTTTGGTTCTTCAATTTTGCCTGAGAAGAGCTGTTACCTGATCAAGGAAAATCAAAGGATCCTGAAACAGGAAGGAGAGGATTGTAATCAACGCTATTCGCCCGCATCGACTTTTAAAATCGCACTGAGTCTGATGGGATTTGATTCGGGCATTTTAAAAGATCCGCTTCACCCGCTGTGGCCTTATAAAAAGGAATATGAACTGTATCTTAATGTCTGGAAGTACCCTCACAATCCCCGTACCTGGATCAGAGATTCCTGCGTCTGGTATTCTCAGGTGTTAACGAGACAACTGGGAATGAAACGTTTTAAAGCCTATGTGCAGGCATTCGATTACGGTAATCAGGATGTTTCTGGTGATAAGGGGCAAAATAACGGTTTAACCCATGCCTGGCTATCAAGCTCTCTCGCCATTTCACCAGAAGAACAAGTCGATTTTCTTCAAAAGCTGATCAATCATCAATTGCCCCTGCAAAACAAAGCCTATGCCATGACCAAAGAAATCCTCTTCATTCAGGAGCTGGTCGGCGGCTGGAAATTATATGGAAAAACGGGTAGTGGACAACAATTGTCCGCGGACAAAAGCCAGAAATTAAACTTGCAGCATGGGTGGTTTGTGGGCTGGATAGAAAAGGATGGACGCGTTATTCGCTTTGCAAGTCATCTGGCTGACAGCAAGGAAGAATCGAGTTTCGCAAGCTTCAGAGTAAAAAATGAAATGATGATAAAATTATGGTATCTCATTAATGAACTGGAGAAATGATCAAATAGCGAGGATAAAGGTATCCAGTCAGAATCAGTAACATGTTTTGATTTAAACTTCGCCATTTCTGGATGCCCCGAACAAGTCGTGGCATCCAAAGATCTAACCACCTGCCTGCGGTGCTCTTTTCTCTTCAGCAATCATTTCCTCATACTCTTTTACACTATGAGGTTTATAAAAGTTCCAGAAATGACGTTTCATTTCGCAGAGGCTTTTAATTCTGTTTTTAATAGCAGCCTCATCAAAATGCTTGCTTTCATCAATAACGTCACTCAAAACCTCTTTTAAGAATCGCAGCTTTTCGGAGTTTTCGCCGCGCGTTTTTCGATTAATCCCTTCACTGATATTAAAAATCAGTTTTTCGAGAATCTCACGATATTCTGTTCTTTTGACATGATTTACAATTGGCTCATTCAAAAAAGTTTTTAATTGCTCAATCCCCTCATCAGATCTTGAGGAGATTATCAGATGTCTGAGCCTGGCTTTATCGGCCCATTGAGTAAAACTGATAAGCGCGTCATGATTCTGAATATCACATTTTGTACCCAGCAGTATAATTTTGGATTTTGGATACTCTCTGATAATTTCGTCAATTTTGTGTTGATAATCGGCTATATCCAGAGGCTCGTCTAATGAAATGTCAACACAGTATAGTATGGTTTGTACACCATTAAGATAGGCACTTCCCAGGCTTTCATTAAAGGGGTCATTTACTGTGTCACAAAGCTGTGCTCTTTTTTTGCCATGAGAATACTCAAAAAAATCATGGCCAATGGTTCTTCGGTATTGAGTTTGAAAAGAACTTCCAATCAATCGGCGAACAAGCTGCGTTTTGCCGGTATTCGGTTTGCCCACTATCGCAATTTTATATAATGACATTATATAAACTCCATCAAGCGAGGACTTCATTCACGTGGAAATTTGTCCCTCCTTGTTAAATGCCTGTAATTAGCCTGCTGACTTTTGGCTGATTCCGCCTCAGGATTCATGATTATATCTTAACTCCCCAGAACGTCATCCTGAAGCAGTGAAGGATCTCTTGAATCTGGCTCAGCTCCGGGTAGTTTGAGATCTTTCGCTACGCTCAGGATGACGTGCCTGGGGAGTTACATTATCTCTACAAGCGCGGTGCACAATTGTACTGATTTGTCGCTGGCCTGTCCATTTCCAAAGTGGTCAAAAGAGTAATGGCATTATGGTACTTTTTAAAAGGGGAAGTGTTGATTTTATTCCCTCTCTCTAACTTGCACTGCCATTAAGTTAAGCTCAGTTGTATGTAAACTGTCCTCCCCGCGAAGGCGGGGATTCCATCTCTGAGCTCGCTATAATGCCAATTGAGGAATGGATTCCCGCCTTCGCGGGAAAGACAAGATTTCCTTAACTTAATGGCAGTGTCTCTAACTCTCTCCCCTAAGGGGCGAGAGGATTTAAATGAAAATATCTACTGTGGTCATTTATTTTGGTCAAAGAATAGACTTGTTCAGCCCCCTGCCTTAACCCACGGTTTTGAAGATGAGAAGGCACATCAAAAGGTTTATTATATAATTGATTTATATCAAAACAGGCACTGTACAGTTCAGTCACCTCCTGTTCATCTACTGAAAATGGTGGTCCTCGCATTTCATCCTGTTTGTAGCTTGTTGTGATTAAGAGCATCTTTGTTTCTGGACGCATCAGTTCCGTTAAATGCCTGGCATAGGCTTGACGAAGCTCTGGCGTTAAAGCAATCAGCGCTGCCCTATCGTAAACTGCATCGATGTTGCCAATAACAGACGGTCTGATTTCGAAAAAATCACCTGATAATAAAGTGATGGTGCCGCTGCTATAGACTGTGAAATTGTCGACTTCGACTATCCTGCAAGGAATCTTGTTCTCATCAAAAAAAGCATCACAAGCCATTTGACTGTATTCAACGCCAATGACCAGATAGTCCTGCTCTGAAAGCCATAGCATATCTACACTCTGCCCGCACAAGGGTACAAAAATACGAGAACCCCGAGCTAAATTCAAAGAGGGAAAATAGCGCTGCATAAGTTTATTGGGTTGCTGCTGATTAAATCCAATATCCCTGGCCAGCCATTTCTCTTCCCAATAATTTTTATCCATTCAGAAGCCTCGCCTTACTATCAGTCATAAATCCTTGATTATGCCATGAAGTATGAGCCAGCTAAAGATTGGGCTTTTTTCAGGTTTGTAAAAAAATTACGGTGGGATGGGCGGGAATTAGTTTGAAACCTTCCGCTTTCGCGGAAGGAAACATGTTCGTCACTTATGATTTAGATAGTTTGATAAAGTTGGCTAGACTCATCTTCTTCAGAGCATGAAGGCAGTGAATTCCAGGCAGCACCAGCGAAATCAGCTATATTTAAAAGCGAACCCACTAAAGTGATAGCAAGAAAAGCCAGACTATAAACTGCTAGCTCTTTAGCATCACTCATTGCCTGATTTCCGTCTGCCTTATTGAAGGCTAAGTAATTACAAAGTCCCCAGAAAACACTAGCTGCAGCAGCCAGAGCCAATCCAGCACTTATCACAGTGCCAATAACTGGAGCTGTTACTATACTTAAAAGTCTGGATGAAAAATCCCAAACAGATTCAAAGGCCTCAAACAAGTGGATTTTTTTTTCGGCTGGGGTGTCATTATCATTTTGACTAATCGCGGAAATAAGCGTGGTTCCAAATAAATTTAATCCAAAATGTCGCTTTTTCATTTTTATCCTCTTCAATTCTTAAAAAGAAGCCAATTCTAACATACTGTAGAAAAATAATGCAATAAATTTCTCATAGAACTCATATTTTATTAATATTTAATCTGTTAGGCTAAGATATAAACAATTTCATTGTGTTTGCTTACTTAAAGTAAGAGCAAACCAGGAATCTGATTATTCTATTTTTTAATAATTGAGACGGGAATATGAGAGGCTACGTTTAAATCCCCTCCGCTTTCGCAGAAGGGAAAGTATGATCTTTAATACACGGTTTAATTTAAGCCTGGGGCTTCACTTAAGTCCTCTTCTTCGGAACAGGAGGGCAGTGTATTCCATAAG
Organism: Legionella sp. 16cNR16C; assembly: GCF_021297775.1. Lineage (NCBI taxonomy): Bacteria > Pseudomonadati > Pseudomonadota > Gammaproteobacteria > Legionellales > Legionellaceae > Legionella > Legionella sp. 16cNR16C. The sequence continues at coordinate 637,663 of NZ_JAJTMX010000002.1, read as the reverse complement.
GCGCCGCCAAAATCAACTATATTGCAGGGCACACTCGCTACAGCTACAAGGAAAATTCCCAGGGCAAAACCTGCATTTTCGCGCGCTTCCTTCATTAGGTGATTCCCACCCCTTATATTGCCAGCCAGGTAGTTGCAAAGGCCCCATAAAAACTGAGCAGTGGCTAATATAGCAAATCCCGCAGATATTGTCGTAATAATGATGGGAGCGACGACCAGACTGATAAGTCGCGATGCAAAGTCTGAGGCTGATTCAAACTTATCATAAAAAAGAACTCGATCCTCTCTCTTTTTCTCGTCATCCGTTATAATACGAAGCGCAGTAGTTCCAAGTAAATTGGCTGAAAAAAAACGTGCCATTTTTATCCCCTTAAATAAAAGAACTCGATGTTAACACACTGTAGAAAAATAATTCAATATTTTTTTAAATGACCTTTAAAATTATTTACTATTGATCTGTTGGCACAAAAAGTGACCAATAAGTTCTTTTATCTTTTTTTAATAATTTCAGAAAAACTGTAACTCCTTAGGTTGTCAAATCGTCTCAACGTCATCCTGAACGCAGTGAAGGATCCCCTGAAGCTGGCTCAGTTCTAACAGTTTGAGATCCTTCGCTACGCTCAGGATGACGTACATGACGCTCAGGATGACGTACTGGGAAGTTACAAAATATTGCACGTTTCCTATTTGCGTTTCAACGTCATCCTGAACGCAGTGAAGGATCCCCTGAAGCTGGCTCAGTTCTAACAGTTTGAGATCCTTCGCTACGCTCAGGATGACGTACATGACGCTCAGGATGACGTACATGACGCTCAGGATGACGTACATGACACTCAGGATGACGTACGAGGGGAGTTACGAAAAACTTTAGCCAACTTATTTTTTTATTCTTAATTTTTCCTTAATAATTACTGCTTAAAATGATGAGCATTTTTGCTTGTTTCAGGTTGAATTTTGAAAACACTTTACAATCTATGTAATGAAATACAAGAAAAAGAACTTAAAATACTTGAGGTCTTTTCCTCCTTCTATAAAGAAAACCTTGAAGTGCTTAGAGAGGTTAATAAGGAAAATCTTCTCAATGAAATGGATATCAGGCAGTTAGAAATTTATTTATATCCCTTCAAGAAAATTTATTCGCTGATTGCTCCAAACACAGCCTTGGACAGCAAAACTATATTGAAATTTTTCACATTGAATCATCTTAAGGTGACTCCAGAAGATTCAGAAGACGAGTTGATTAAAAAACTGCTTATGCTGATTGCTTCGCCTGCCTTTCTTTCCATTCGTAAAGCAGCAGCTCTTGCCTTAAGCCAATATAAAGAAGCAAACCAGTTTTATCAGCGACTAGCGGAAATACTGGCCTGGCCCTCTTTAAAATCCCGACATCTTCAGGACAAGCATATTATTTGCGCTCAGATATTTTCACAATTTGCCATTTTGGGTAAGGAGCTTTTTGAGCTCAATCAAAGTACAGGCTCTCGACTTATCAGCGAAACATTCGCCAACATTGCCGAGTCCGCGAACCAGTTTATTGCTCCTGAACCCGACACAATCAAAGAACTGGAAAGACTCGAAGCCATTAAGCAAGAACTTCAAAATCAATTGAATCGCCTGGAACAGGAAGCCAGGAAAGTGCAACAAGCTTCTGTGGCGCTGCAGCTGAGATTTCAAATAGCTGAACAAATGATGCAATCCACTGATAAACAAAAACAAAATCAATTGTACAGCAAATGGAAAGACAGCTCGTCTCTTCTTGATTTTCCATCTGATTCACTCAGTCTGGTAAAATTGTCACAGGAAATTGCCGAACTGGAAACCCAGTTACAACAACGAAATGCAGACCTTGAGCCGCTCCAAAAACAGATTGGCCAGGTAAAAAGATTGCTAGACAAGAGCCAAATGGAAATTACACTGCATGACTCCACTTCCACAATAAATGTGCATCCTGATGTGCCTGCATGGCTTAATAAGCAATATAAGTCAGAGCCCGTTCAAACTACTTTCCGGGTCGTTATAGAAGAGAACCTGGCAAGTAAAGAGAATCCGGAACCCACTGAATCCACACCCAGTGTCGGCACTTCAAAACACGGCTTTTTAACGAGAGCACGCAGCCTGACTAACCTCGGCAGAATAAGATCTTCAAGCTCACCCCTGCAAAAACATGCAAGCTCTGAAAAAGAAAAAACCTTGCCGCAGAGTTCCTCTAATACGGAAGCTAAAGGAAAAGCTCGAATCCAGTTTTTTACTGATAAGGCCCATGCCGTCGAGCCATTACCACAATTGCAGCAAGTAATAAAAGAACTCAAATCAACCAAGAGTTTTTCATTGGAACCTAAAGGACTTACAGGGTAACGGCCCTGTCATTTAAACCCTCTCTCTAACTCTCTCCCAGAGGGAGAGAGGATTTTAAGTGAAGTTTTTTAAGAAAATCCCCTCTCCCGCGATTTACCAACTGGATTTTAATCACTTTTCTCGCACGGACAGAGGGGCGCCACTGCATTATGCGGTTCAAACTGAATGAATACCCCCTTTTGCAGGCGCATCACAAAAAACTCGACATGTTACTTTACTTTCTGTCATATTACGGCTGGAAGTTACCTTTAAAGGACTGATTATGACGAAAACTCAAATACTGTTATTTCATTTTTTACTAGTATTCTTAAACAGCGCTTTTGCTGCCAATACCTGCGACAGCTTATCCCGTTCATGGCAGGGTGAAGGTCGATATGTAAGCCCGTATCTCGCTTACCTATTTGAGGCACAGGCCTCATTCACCAGAGAAAATGGATTGAACAGTTTTCGATTCAATTACACTGCTCACGGTGACGTTGAAAATGGCAACACCTATTCCTATCAACTGGAATGCGAAAATGGATTTTTATCGATTAACGATGGACCAGTTCAGGGTGAAGGCGCGGTTACCGGTACCAGATTGGTATTAAAACTATTTGATGGAACAGGCTACACCTTCTTGCGACTGAAATAGTACTTTGGGGAGGCGCTTATAAAGTCTGATGGATGACATGTGTGACCACTCCCCAGATAATCAAATCCTGATTTTCAGTGATATCAATGGGTGAAAAAGCAGAATTCTCCGGTATTAGCTGAACCTGGCCGTTGATGCGTGACAAGCGTTTGACGGTTAGCTCCCCATCAACTGCCGCAATGACGATTCGCCCATGTGCAGGCTCAAGGCTGCGATCGACTACGAGTAAATCGCCATTGACGATCCCCGCATCTTTCATTGAATCCCCGGAGGCTGTTAACAGAAAAGTAGACGAGGGATGCTTAATCAGAAATTCATTTAAGCTGACATAGGCTTCAATGTAATCATCCGCCGGTGAAGGAAATCCAGCTTTCACTTTACAGCTGTATAAAGGAATGGACGCTGGATTCGCCCCTGTAATCAAACATTTTACTTCCTCAATGCGAGACATCGGAATACGCATCGCCTTGGTGGATTCACCATACTGGTTGCTGCCCCTGGGTCGCCCGGAACCTTCACGCTTCCCGCCTCTCATCAACTATATCCGCCCAATTGATAACTGTACTTTAATCAGATTATATTGAATGCATACGGGCGTGTAAAGCAGAAAGCATTCAGGGAGTATGGATGCAATACGCACTGAACATTTCATCTGTGGCCGCCATATCGTTATCGGGCAGAACCTGATGTAAACCTTGTAATAGTGATAAATGATTTAAAACATCCAGCAGCTGATCGGCATACAGAACAGACATACCCGGATCGGTACAATAGTCAAACCGGCTTGAATTTCCATCATCAAGGCGCCAGCCCCGCGTGGTTAAATAGCATCGGAGCGATAAGGATTGCCCGTCTTTTTTATAATCGATAGTTAATACCCCTTTTAATGAACTGGTACGAATCAGCCATTCGTTCTCTTTTAATAAATGGAATCCCCGTACCCGGCCATCTTTTCCGTGGCACACTTCATGGCGGAGGCTGCTGGAGATTAAAGCTGAGGAAAAGACTAAATACTTGGTATCAGGCTCTCCATGCTCTTCTGGCTCAATGAAAAAAAATTCGTATTGGTGCCTTCTCATAATGTTTCCCTCGTCTATTAAAATATTCATTATTACAAGCAACTGATTACAAGTCGCTCTTAATGGTTCTATTTTAATCAAAAAGCAACTTTTATAGAATTAGCTGATTTGGAAACCATTTCTTTCCAAATATGAAAACAATTATTCACTAGTGTTTGTGGCTCTGACAGAGATAGCAGATTGAGAAATGTCTGGGCAGTCTCTTATTCCCTTTAATTATCAGCATTTCTGAAAACTATGCACATGCTTATCCACAGTTTTTGTGGATAAGTGAAATTGCAGGAATTAAATAGGAAAATGTAAAATAAACGAATAAATACAGGGGGTTATGAGGTTGATTTATAAAAGGAGCACTGGAAAATACAGAAGAAGAGAGCAAAATTATCCACAAGGAGAAAATAATGCTTTTCGGGCGTGCATCTTATCCAATTTTCTTATAAAGAACCAGTCTTGACATTTCATGATTATTATTGTGGCTTAATAATGTGAATACACCCGTCCAGTACGTAGCATACCTGGAGCATAAGCCATTAGACCGCCTATAATTTAATGACCGTATTTAAATCAGACTCAACATGCCAGAATCCTTAAAAATCATGATAGATGGGCCCAGCGCCGGATTGGTGGAAATAATTATCGATACTGTTTCATCTGCGATTACCGCCGCCTTCATTTACACCCCAGACACTGCAACTCCTGCCCCACATGAAATGTTATTGGGCTATCATGATGCCGCCGGAGAAGCGCATCAGCTCCCCATGACCCTCGAAAAAAATGGTCAATGGACGGCCAAAAGAACGATGGCTCCTAATGAGAGCAGCGATTTTTATATGCACCCGAATGTAAAACCGGGAAAATTAACTCAGAAACCCGATATTATCAGCAAAATAGCATTGTCGAATGCAAAAATTATAGCTTCGGTTTATGAGAATCCTGAGTTGCCCACAGAAAGCAAAGGCAGTATCCAAAGGCGAGCCCTTAACGCTGAGGGAATTTTAAGTGAACCCGTGGATGAGCATCATCAGATAAAACCAGGAGAGCAGTTAATAGAAGTTTACATTCCAGCAGGATATGAGGCTTCAGACTCCAAAGACTACCCAGTTCAGGTGATGCTGGATGGCGGCATGCATTTGCGTCAGGATGCTTTTGGAAACAGTATGGGTACTAAAACCATTCTGGATAATTTGATTGCAAACGGCCGCATGCCCCCCATTGTTGCCGTCTTTGTCTCCCCTTCCCCACCCACTCAGAAAGAGGGGCAATGGGTTTCTATGCCAAGACTTGGAGAATATGCCTGCGATTTAAAAACCGATTCGATGCTAAAAAGCATTCCAGGCGCACTGAAACAAGCAGGGATGAAAACAACTGACGATCCCAGAAAAACAGGATTATGTGGTCAAAGCCTGGGGGGCCTTCAGGCACTTTACACTGCCAGAATGCATCCTGAAATTTACGGACAGGTGATTGCTCAATCTCCGGCTGTCTGGTGGGGCCCTCCTGCCTCACGCCTGAATAATGAAGAAAATAAATCGCCTCCGCGTTATGAAGACGATGACACCTGGCGAGCTCCCCTGAACAATCAGGAAGAGCAGCAATACTTATTAAAAATGCTGGACACAGGATATGACCAGTTGTCCAGACAGACTGTTCCCCAAGGGGAGGTAAGTATTTATCTGCAGGCTGGAACCCATGAAACAGGCGATAGAAACCAGGGTGACGAACCGCTTACTCAGTCGGTTATGACTTTAGCCAGAAAATTAAATATTGGATGCAAGCTTCATAATGGCGGCCATACAGCTGAGTCCTGGGCCACGGGACTGGCAATACTTCTGCCTCAGGCACACCCTGCACAGCCGGCATTAAAGACAACTGAGGAAGTCAATGCTGTTAATGAAATCACTCGCAGCTCCACCGAAGAATTAATGCGTTCGGCAAACATTCAAGGAGCGGCTATTGCTTCTTATAGCGATGCACATATTTCAACTCTGTCGATAGGAACAACGGCCAAAACCCCTTTTGGGGTAGCCTCACTTAGCAAACCCGTTTTTGCTTATCTGGTCCTCAAACTTTTGGAAGCTAATAAGGCCGATGAGGCGATCCCCGGTTTTGGCAAGTTTAATTCATCGGATAGCCAATTTGATTTGGATACTCCGTTGTATCAAGTGTTTCGAGATGCGGGCGGTGAAACATTAGCAGATAATGACAATCCTTTTCTTAAGAATTTCAAACCTGAGGATTGGGATCTGGCTAAACAGTTGAATGCAAGGATAATTCTTTCCCATCGGACTGGCCTGCATATTGTGGAGCAAAAACCCTACTCCTTTCAGTTTACGCCAGGAGCCTATTATGCTTATTCTGGTCCAGGAATTGATTGTTTACAAACGGCGATTGAAGAACTCACTCACAGTGATCTGGAAACGCTGGCCTGGGCAAATGTGTTTGCGGCTCATGCTTTAAATATGTCTCACAGCAGTTATGGCGATGAGCCCGTTGCTGCGAATAGCTTAAAAACAACAGCTGAGGACTATGCAAGCTTTGTCAGCTCCTGGATTAATGATGATCGCCTGAATTATGCCTTCAAACCTCAGGAGCCGATTTATACGATGGAAAATGATTATTTTCCCCAATCAAAAGATATGCTGGTGGAAGAAATTAATATAGATGCAAGTGACAGAAAACAAGTGAGCTGGGGGCTGGGCGTAGGGCTTGTAATAAAAGATAAAGAGGTAGTAGGCGCTTATCACACGGGGGATATGAACCAGTGGCGCTCAGGATTTGGAGCTGAAATTGATCCTGAAACCGGGCGTTGTCAAACTACCCGGGTTTATTGTGCCAATGGCGCGAATGGGCATATTCTTGCTGAAAAGATTTTACCCAAAGCGCTAAGCCCTGCATTAAATTATTTTTTCCCAACCTATGGTTTTGCTCGAAATGTAAAAGAACTGGACGAAACCAGTTTCCATGGGATGAATCCTCAGCTTTTAAAACCCGATTTAAAGGAAGAGGCTTATCAAACAAAAAATATCAGCAATCGATACAAGGAACTCTTGCAAGGCAGTAAATCTGAGAAAACTGATGTAGCAGCGGCTGAGGTATTGGATTCAGCTCAACAGGCAAAGCCAACAACACCCAATCCATTCTCGATTGAACCTAAGCCCCACTGAAGGTTGAAACAGCCTGTACCCGGCTCGCTTCATCGCTTTCAATACCCTGCTTAAACATTTTTAAGCGTTCTTTACAATAGCTGACATTATTGGTCTTCGTAATTCCATCCAGCCAATCGCTAAATTTAGACAGTTGAATTCCAATGCTGAGCAGTATTCCGGGAGCCTGCCCTCTCTTTTCTTTCATTATTCCACGGACTCCAAAAGAAAAATCGGCGCCAGCATCTTCAAGGGCTTTTAAAACTGAATAATCAGTTTCCCTTGCAGTCTCAACACTTAAATAAATTGATTTAAACAATCTCTCGCGCGCTTCTTTGGCAAGGTTATTCGAAATGGTATCGCATAGCAATTTTACCAGATGCGGCTGATTGGTCTTCACGGCAAGCAATGTATAATGGAGCAGCACTTCATCATCAGGGAACCTGTCGGCCTTCTTCAATCGGTCAAGCAGCAAGGATACCGATTTGGTGTTGCTCATCCCACAGTTTCCTTTTTCTCCAATTGCGGCTTCAATAGCATCCTTACCCTTATATTTATTTAGAATATGATCAGCCATTTGCTCATTAGACAACATTGGGTGCGATTTTTGCTGATAGTCATTGAGTAAATCACTCAGGATTTCCGGACTACCTCCAAAGGCAGCCTGATTCAGATATTGCGTGGCATTTTGACCGGATAAAATTAAATCAAAATAATTATTCTGAGTGGCGTCATTTTCAATTAAACACTTAAAACTGCCGTATTTACCACGCATTAAGGCAAAATCAAAAAGCAGTCGGCTAATTTCAGGTCGTTTAACCAGGCTTATTAACTCCTGATTGCCACTCTCCAGCATATAATCAATTACTTTTTCATTATTACTCATTACGGCATAGGTTAATCCCTTGAGCAAATCGGTACCGACAGGATTCGACTTTTCACAAATTAATTTCACAGCCCTGGCATTATTTTTTCGGCAGGCAAAAATGAGTTGGGAAAGTTTTTCCTCTTTTTTAAGCTCATTATCCCATCGGCTACAGACGGCATCTGCATCGAGATAGCGGGAAAAAAGTTCAGCAGAAGAAGGCAACGGAGGAATTCGTATCTCAGCTATGGGGTGCCTGACTACTTCCAAATCAAGACCTAAATCCCCTTTCCAGCCGCATTTTATGGCAATTTCACGAATACCTGCTATTAAAGACTTCTCATCGGCACAGTGGATAAACCCCTCAGGATCATTAGGATCCGCCAGACGATACTGGCCATTTTCCAATCTTGAAACACTTACAGCATGATTGGTGAGGGTTAATAACATTCCCTCCCTGGGCTTAAGATCAATATCCTGAAGTACTGAAACCCACTTCTCATCTTTCGCGATCAGGCTCATTTTCAAAGAAGGTTTCAGAGGATGACCATTAATCGACAGATTGGATAGTGAATGCCTTTGTTCTTTGGTCGAATCAAAAAGATGGGGAGAAAAGGCAACGAGAGTCTCAACTACAAAATGATTTACTTCATTTATAGAGTCTTTATCGAGCTTTTCCAGATTAGCTATTTTATCTATTATTGAAAAATATTTGCTTTCACGGTTTTCAAGAATATATTTGCACCGCAGAACTGCTAATCCCCGGCATATGCCATCAATAGGCATGCGAACAGGCAAATTCTGACTTTCCAGATATTTATTCAAATTCTTAATGACATTCGCCTGATTTCTTTTGGGAATGTTGAGCTGTTTTCTGGCAACCATTTCAGTTCGCAATAAATAACGATTAGGGTTATTTTAGCGAATTTAGATTATTGAAATATTAACAAGTGAATGATAGGGCATCAGGAGATTTCAAAGCGCCAGAAAAACAAAAACCATCTAAAAAGATGGTTTCTGTTGCAGGTCCAAGAGACGCCCTTTGGCGTTTCTTTTCCTTACACTTTAAGTATAGTACAGACTAAAGACCTGTCAAATTCTGGCTATATACTCACAGGCACGGCGTCATCTCGAACGCCACGCCACGCCGTCATCTCGAACACAGTGAGAGATCTCCCAAATCTGACATGTCATGCCTCAGTTGATGAACTCTTTACTCTAGTCCAATTAATTTAGGCGGACACAAATAAGCGTTTCCAAGATTGGTAACATTAGTTTGCTCTGAACCCCCGCTCATATATCCACTGCGTCGATCAAAAGAGCCGCTCATTGAACCTGTCACTCCGGCACGATTGGTAACTAATTGAATATAGTTTGCACCTAATTTTGCAGCTCTGTTCTTAAGGTCATTCATTGCACCCTCTTCCAGGTTTCGATTGGAAGTAAAGCCTCCAGTGAAAAAGTTACCTTGATTGCCAACCACTTGTCCCAAGTACTTGCAACCCTTGGGTACAGGATTTGGCGAAGCAATGACACGGGCTGTTTGCGGGTCGGCCGGAATGGATGCACAGCTGCAAATCAAAGTGCCAAGAGCAAACAGTGACAAAATCTTTTTCATTTTTACAACCTTTGTTTTTGTTTATGAGCAATTAATGCGCACCAATCATAATTTATCTACACTGCAAATTCAATAAGCGAGTCTCGTTGTCAGTTTAATCAGTTTGTGAAAATCATAAACGAGGCTTAAGTACTATAATTATTCTTAGCTAACCATTAAGAATAACAATGAAAAATGATATTCTCGATTGTATTATCATTGGCGGGGGTCCCGCAGGTCTTACCGCAGGCCTTTATCTGAGCCGCTATCGCCGTAATATACTCATTTATGACGGCGGAATCAGCCGGGCTGAAAAAATCCCGCTCTCTCATAATTATCCCGGATTTCCGCAAGGTATCTCGGGCCCGGAGTTACTCACCCGATTAAGACATCAACTATCTCATTATGAGGCAACCATTATTCATGAATTCGTTGAATCCATTGAAGTGCTCGGTGATTACAATTTTCAGGTAAGCACTCAATCGGGATTTCAATACGCAAAAAATATTATTCTGGCAACCGGGGTAAAGGATATAGAACCTCGCCTGGGCAACATAAACGATGGTATTCAAAAAGGATTAATCAGGCATTGTCCGGTTTGCGATGCCTTTGAAATAATTGATAAAAAAGTAGCTGTTATTGGTTATAACAAATCAGGATTAGGGGAAGCATTATTCTTACGCGAGTATACACCAAAATTGTCTTTACTGACCCTTGGAGAAACAGAAGCATGGAGTACAGCAGATTTTAAAAAAATCAAAAAAGCTGATATCACTTTAGTTAACGATCATTTGCTGGAAATTCAATTAACTTCTGACTCGGCCAAAATGACTTTCGATAATAAGAAAATACTTAAATTCGATTGCCTCTATTCAGCGCTGGGTTCAGTTTATAATAACCGACTGGCGAAAGATGTGGGTGCGAAGTTAAAAGAAGGTGCGGTTATTGTTAACAAACACCAGCAAAGCTCAATCAAAGGATTCTATGCGGCAGGCGATGTAGTTCATGGACTGAATCAGATCTGTGTCGCTACCAGCCAGGCAGCCATCGCCGCAACTGATATTCATAATAGATGCAGGGAGCTAACCTAACTTGCTCAGGCCACAAACTCATAACGCTAGGGCAAAGCAGGCAAGGCTGAAGCAGCAGGGAGAGCCAGAGTGCAAGAGGCATTAATCATTGTATTTGAAATCAATGCGCAGGACTGGTTTGAAATCGCTGACCAATAATTTGGATATTGTTTAGGAAAATAACTCTCACAGTCAGCAGTCAGATCTGCGGCGACGTCTAATGATTTTTCCAGTAGTTTCTCACCTAACTGACAAACTTTTTCTTTTGCCAAAGAGAAAAAGCTATGTCTTGAACATACTATTGAGGAGTCGTTTCGGCTAAGTGTACGGCTAAAAAACTGAGGGTATTCTTTGATAAGATCTTGAACAGCCTCAAGATTTAAAAAGTCTTCTGCAAGAAAATGATTATAAAAGCCTGGTTGATATTCAATACCTGCTATTTTCGCAACTGACATGATTTCATGGGCAGTGTGAAACCCGCCTCCGCCAATGAACCCAAAGATTGCTGTGATATACTGCTTTAGTTCTTCCTTATTGAAATTTCCAATCAATAGCGCCTGCAATAACGAATCGGCTGTACTACCTGAAGGTCCGGCAAGAAATGGCTGGTTTAGCCGTGAAATTTCTTCAGCCCATGCAGAATCAGGTGGTGGAATAAAAATACCTAAAACATTGGTATGCTCCTGGATCTCAAAGTTTGTGGGACACTCTTTTGGATCAGCAATCCCTGTGGTACGGACTTTCTGTCCCTGATCCTTTACTTTAATACGCATTCGCGGTATTAAAAAATTTTCCTGAAATATTTGCTTATGAATAGCCTTTTTGCAGGCATCAATATCCTGTGGCCTTGCGCTTAATTTTTTCGCTACCCGCTGTGATACACTAAGGTTTCTAGTCTCGGTTTTCTCAACAATATGCTTCACATGTCGATCAGGTAAAAAATCAAAAATTTTTTCGCTAAAAAATTGATGCAGATGCATAATTCGCGGAAGGTTTGTTATCGGTGAAGTAGTCAGATCCTCAATAATTAATGCCATAATTTCGCTTTGCAATGGGCAATAATCAAGAGCAGGGCCAAAAGTGCCAAAATGCGTATCGCTATAAAGATCGTTAACACCCTGATCGGTTAAAATATCATTGTCCATGAGAAATCGTCGGTTTTGCGGGCGAGTCAATAAATCCGCAATGGTTTTGGACATCTTTTCTACAGCAGGCAAAGTCTGTGGATTCTTAAGAATTAAGGCAGTTAACCTGGTTTCGAGGCAGAAAATTTCTTTGTCTGATCTTGATTTAGGCATGATAGCGGCTTGGTATCTCATTTTCACCGAACAGGAATGTACATATTTTATACTGACAACATTAATTGAATATTAACTGCGAAGATGATGGCCTGATTACTCTATTAACCAGTATCTGACATTCTATTCACACAGTTATCAACAGATTTTGTGGATAAGTAGACACATGATTTAAAGTAAATTCGGGATGACAAGCCTTTGCTGGTAAGGGTTTTATAAACAGATGAGGAAATTACAGGATTTGAAACTATTCGCCAGGAATTATTTTATTCACAGGACAATAAATCCGAATAGATTTTTCGGAAATGCATTTTAACTCTTTTTTTTTGGAAGAACCAGTCTTGACATTACAATACTTTTTTAAGAAAAGAGTTGTATAAGAATAACGTAACTCCCTGGGTACGTCATCCTGAGCGTAGCCAAGGATCTCCTGAGTCTGGCTCAGCTCTAAGCAGCTTGAGATCCTTCGCATGCATGTCATCTCGAACGCAGTGAGAGATCTCCCAAATCTTGGTTTGTGCCAGCATTCGGAGATCTCTCACTGCGTTCGAGATGACGGCGGGCCTGTGAGTAATGACACAGTTAATGAACACTCCCCCCTAATATCAGAGAGCCCCCAAGTAATCCTGACCAAATTGTTCGAGATACCCCTGATAATTTCCTAAATAATTCTGCGCGCCATAACGCTCGGTTAACACAAGTACTCTAGTGGAAATATTATCGATAAAGTGCCGATTATGGCTAACAAATAATACAGTTCCCGGGTACAGGCTTAAGGCATCAATTAAAGCATCAATGGACTCCAGATCCAGGTGATTGGTTGGTTCATCCAGAATGAGTACATTTGGCTTTTCCAGGATGATCTTCGCCATAACCAGGCGTGCAGACTCCCCTCCGCTGAGCATGGCAATTTTTTTATCTACATCCGTACCACGAAATAAAACCTGGCCGAGGATATTGCGTATTTCCTGGGAAGTAGCCACCGCATTAGCTTCCATCCATTCTAATATAGTCATCTCGGGATCTAATAAAGTACGGTAGTCCTGTGAAAAATACCCCACCGTTACCGTTTCGCTCCATTCAAAGCGCCCATTATCCGCAGAAAGCTCGTTCAAAAGAATTTTCAAGAGAGTGGATTTTCCAATACCATTAGGCCCGATGATGGCACATTTATCATTACGGTAAAGTGAAAAATCAACTTGATTTAATACCTTTTTCTCACCAAATGTTTTATGAATATTTTCAACATTAATAATCGATTTACCTGAAGGCCTTCGCTGCTGGAAATTAAAATAAGGCTTCTGGATATTGGAATCTTTGATTTCAACCAATTGAATGCGATCAATCATCTTTTGGCGAGAAGCGGCCTGAGCGGCTTTGCTTGCTTTAGCACCAAAGCGATCAACAAAGGTCTGCATCGCATTGATTTTCTTTTCCTGATTCTTTAGCTCACTTTGTTTTAATATCAATTGCTCTTCTTTTGTCGTCACAAATTGATCATAATTTCCTGTGTAGTTGGATATTGTATCGTAATCAATATCCAGAATATTGGTGGATACTGCATTCAGGAAACTGCGATCATGCGAAATGAAAATAAGAAGGCCTGGAAATGATTTTAAAAATTCCTGCAGCCAGGCGATAGAAACAATATCCAGGTGGTTGGTGGGCTCATCCAATAACATAATATCTGGTTGCTGATAAAGAACCTGGGCCAGCAATACTCTTAATTTATACCCCCCGGATAAGGCACTTAGGGGCTTATCATGGTATTTTTCTGCGATCCCAAGACCAAGCAGCAAATTTTTTGCCGAATGTTCTGCATCATAACCGTTGTGATGCATTACAATTTCTTCCAGTTCACCCAGACGATATCCATCTTCCTCAGTAAACTCTTCTTTAGTGTACAATTCATTTTTTTCAGTGAGCGCATCCCATAAAACGGCGTTCCCTTGAATCACCACATCGATAAGCCTATCTTCTTCATAACGAAAATGATCTTGCTTTAAAATACCGACATTTAAATTTTTTGCCTTTTCCACAGAACCTTGAACAGGCGTTTCTTCACCAGCAAGAATTTTTAAGAAGGTTGATTTTCCTGTACCATTGGCACCTACCACACCATAGCGCTGTGAAGGCAATAAAATTAAATCCACATCCTGGAATAAGGATTTTTTACCAAAAACCATACTTAAACTGCGTACATCTAACATAGAAAACGGCCCATCTGTATTTAATCGATTACTTGTACCTGAGTAGCAAACCTGCCTCGCTCCCCTTCATTTAAGGTAAACGAAACCCTCTGACCAATGGTTAATTCTTTATATCCTGTGCCCTGCACTTCAGAGAAATGTATAAACACTTCCTGCTTATCCTTATCGGAGATAAGAAAACCATAGCCTTTAATTTTATTAAAACGTTGTACTGTACCTGTTTGAGTCATCATTTACCTTATTATTTATGGCAGACGTTGTACGCCCACTTTTTTTCCTTTTATCTTTCCTTTCTGAAACTGTTCAAAGGCTTTCCCCGCATGACTTCGCTCAATAGCCACATAGGAATGAGAACTCAAAATATCAATTTTGCCAATTGCCTCCGCCTTTAATCCAGCATCTTTGGTTAAAGCACCCAATATATCACCCGGTCGAATTTTATCTTTCCTGCCAGCCATCAGACGTAAAGTGACCATTCCAGGAGACTGACCTGAGCCAGTTTTGCCAGTTAATTCATCCTCTCTTCCCCAGACCATTTCGGTTGCCATGAGCTCTTCAATAGCACATAAGCGCCCGGCATCTTTAGGGGTTGTTATACTTAAAGCCAGACCTTTACAGCCTGCACGTCCTGTACGACCAATACGATGTATATGAACTTCCGCTTCGAAAGCCAGTTCATAATTAATGACGGCAGGCAGCTCTTTGATATCCAGACCTCGTGCGGCAACATCTGTCGCAACCAGAATAGAACGGCTGCCATTGCCAAACTGAATAATCGCCTGATCACGCTCTGCCTGTTCCAAATCGCCATTTATAAGAGCAGCGTTAAACCCTTCATGATTAAGCTCTGCAGCTAACTCCTGCGTTTTTTCCCTGGTATTACAGAAAATTAAGGTGGACGCGGGTCGATAATGAGTCAATAGCTTTTTCAATACAGAATACTTATCGTTTGGGCCGGGTACTTCAAAAAAGCGCTGCTCAATATCTTGTATGCTCTCCTGCTCCTCTGCCTTTACTTCTTGAGGATGGTGCATAAATTCTTGTGCCAGTTGTTTAATAAGTGGTGTAAAGGTTGCAGAAAACAACAGCGTCTGTCTTTTTGATGGACAGTAAGAAAGTATTTGCCTCAATGAATCGACAAATCCCATATCAAGCATTCGATCCGCTTCATCTAAAACCAGAGTATTCAGACGAGACAGGCTCAGGCTTTTCTGATCTAAATGCTTCTGAACCCTCCCTGGTGTGCCCACAATTATATGCGCTCCATGCCGTAAGGAGTCATATTGCGGTTTAATCGGGGTTCCTCCGGAAAGATTCAGAATTTTAATATTCGGTAACAGTCTGGCAAGACGGCGCAGGACCTGACTGACTTGTTCCGCCAGTTCACGCGTTGGACAAAGAATTAATGCCTGTGTAATAACTCGCTCAGTTTTTAAATGATTGAGTACTCCCAAACCAAAGGCTACTGTTTTACCACTTCCGGTTTGCGCCTGTGCAATCACATCAGTCCTATTCAGCATCAAAGGCAGGCTTTGCGCTTGAATGGGGGTCATCTGAGTAAAATCTAATGAAAGAAGATTGTCAGACAATTCTTTTCGTAAAACTAAAGAAGAAAAAGATAACTCCTCTTTCCAATCAGGGAGTACTTTTTCGGAGCTAATATCCATTTTGAGAGAACTGCGGATCGTAAACGAAGCATATAGTACCATAAATCAGCAGATTATTGAATCAATCGATCCAATTAGGCAAGCCAAATACCATCTTCTGTTTTATGCAGACAAGAACCAATTGCCCCCCTATTCTGAATAAAATAACTTGCGACCAGATTCCACAATTTCTGATATTCAATTTCTAACTCAGGCTTTATGTATGAACGGTAAATCACAGCAAACATACTATTTCCTTTAATTGTTTTAATTTATAAAATGAAGTATTAGTATTTAAAGACATTAAAATCTCAATGAAAGAAAAATACCGCCAATCGTTAATGAAATAGAAGTAGTATGAATTAAGATGAACATCTCCTCAATAATACCCAATGAAAATATAGCCGCAGATGTTGTCGCATCCATGATTAATGAAAAAGTGTTGTCTTCACATAGACTGGCAACAGGCGATCAGCATTTTGTTTATGCTGTTAAGACTTCAAACTCAGAGTATGTGCTGAGAATGACTAAGCAAACCAATAGAAAACACTTCATCTCGGCAGTGTATTGGCAGGAAAAATTGATTCCCCTGGGTGTGCCTCTGGCTCAATTTATCTGCTGCGATTTAGATGGAAAATATTCCTCATTTCCTGCTTTACTGATGATGCGTTTGCCAGGTGATGATTTATGCAATGTCTATCCGGAATTAAGCAATTCGGACAAGAAAAACCTGGCTCAGGAAATGGTGGCAATTCAGAACTGCACAAAAGCGCTGCCGGAAGGCTCAAGCTTTGGCATAACTCAGAGCTATGAAGAGAGAACTGGATTTCAATCATGGTATGACTTCCTGATACAGCGATTGCATTTATTCAAGGATATTATAAGCAAGCAGAATATTTTCGATGCAGTCTCTGTATCGAAAGCTATTTCTATTGCCACCCGTATGAAAAAAGATTTTCTTGCAATTAAAGCCACTCCCTTCTTGTGGGATGCCAGCGAGAGAAACGTGCTGGTTCACCAGGGAAAAATTTCAGGGATTGTCGATGTCGATGAGGTATGCTTTGGCGATCCCTTGTTTGTTCTTGGCCTCACCTATTCTGCCTTGGAAAATGATGGGCATGATACCCTATACACTGATTATTGGGCGAACGCCCTGGAATTAGAAAAAAAAGCAAAACGTCGACTTGAATTCTATCGTCTGTTTTATACGATTGTCTTTATGCGGAAACATTCCATGACCACGGCAAATAATCAAAAAATTGTTTTCCATGTTGATCGTTTGAAAAATATGTTTGAGCAATCGCTGAAACGAATATTAGAAATGGGAAATTAGTTGTAATAAAGTGAGTACATTAATAATGAAAAGAGAATCACATTTATTTGCCTGTCATAAATTTCTTGAAGAGCGAGGGGCTCAACTCTTGATCAGCTTAGCCAAAGTTGACTTTCGCGATACCCAGGAAGTCCAAATTATTTATCAACAGATTGAAAACTATGTGAGCACACTTGTGAATCATGCCCGATGGGAAGAAGAATTTATATTTAATAAATTCTTTCGTAAAAGTGAAGTGGTATTGCTCTTGACAAACCACTCTGAGCTTGAGAACTTTGGCATGCAAATAATTGGCGAGATGAAGGCGCTTTTAAACCTACCATCACAGGAAAGATGGCCCAATGGGAAACAGGTCTATTTAGATTTTAGAAGATTTTATGCTTCCAACCTTAATCATTTTTATGAAGAAGAAACAAGCTTTTTAAGTTTGTTGCAGGAAAGAGCAAGCGATGATGAAATCAGAGCTATTGATAAACCCATTTATCAGGATATGGGCAGCAATGATATTTTAGAAATGCTGGAACAGCTCCTGCCACCAACGAATATTTCCGAGAAAGAAGCGATTCTCAATGATATAAAACGCTTTAATAATGCTAACTTTGTATTTGCTCTTCCAGAGATTAAAAAGATTCTTAGTCCAGAGGAAGTCTCAGAGATTTTGTAACTTCCATGTACGTCATCCTGAGCGTAGCGAGGGATCTCAAACTGCTTAGAACTGAGCCAGATTCAGGAGATCCTTCACTGCGTTCAGGATGACGGAGACGATCCATAACCTGGGAGTTACGAAATTTTTTGATAGCTAGTATTTAATAATCGCTGTATTTCTTCATGGCTTTCCAGATCAAAAGAGTATGATAATGAAAATTACGCCAGACAAGTAACAAATCTCTCAGGAACTCCATTATCATATCAGGCAAACTCATTCAAAATGTTTTTAATTTTGCCATATGCATTTTCAAATAACCAACCTTTTGAGTTTAAATCCTCCTCACGTCATCCCGAGCATAGCGAGGGATCTCCCTGCATCCTGCACATAGTCGAGTTTACATAACCAATACCAGCATTTCATTCCCGTTACAGGCTGCCACCGTTATTTTCTGACCTATTCGACCCTATATAATCTATTTTTCTGATACTATCCCTGTGTTATGGAAAATCCGAGATAACAAAACAGTCCAACAAAAGAAGGAGTAGTACATGCAAATGGAATCATATGTCTACCTGCTGACAAATAAACACAATAATGTCTTATATACTGGTGTTACCAATAATTTGATACGCCGTGTATATGAACACAAGAATAAACTAGTCAAGGGATTTACACAAAAATACAATGTAGACCGCCTGGTTTATTATGAAGTTTGTTCAGGTATCATTGTGGCCATCGAGCGAGAAAAGCAAATCAAAGGATGGTCGCGAAAAAAGAAGAATGATTTGATTAATGCCTTAAATCCTGGGTGGGATGATTTGTATTCGTCCCTGCTTTAGAAAGCATGCCACTGCAGGGAGATCCCTCGCTGCGGTCGGGATGACGTGGGGACGTCTCAACGTCATCCTGAACACAGTGAAGGATCTCCTGAATCTGGCTCAGTTCAGGCAGTTTGAGATACTTGCTAAGTTCAGGATGACGTACCTGCGGAGTACAAATTGTTCTATTACAAAGCAGTGGAATTGCCGCGTGCCTCGCATCACAAAAATAATTTAATCAGGCAAAATTTTATGAATCATAATGATGAATTGCTAATAAATGAGGCTCTTGTATACCATTTGGTGGCAACTCAGTTTCCTCAATGGAAGAACCTTCCTGTTCGGCCCGTTGCGCGCAGTGGATGGGATAACCGTACCTTCCACCTGGGTAATGAAATGCTAGTGCGTATGCCAAGTAGAGTTGAATATGCCTTACAAGTTGAAAAAGAACAGAAATGGCTTCCAAAATTAGCAGCGCAATTACCTTTAGCTGTTCCAACACCAATAGCTTTGGGGCAACCCGCAACAGAATACCCCTGGCACTGGTCGGTTTATCGCTGGATTGAAGGTGAATCCGCTGCCACTGCACCAATAAATAATTTGAACGATTTTGCAATTAGTCTGGCAGAATTTCTGTCGGCCTTAGAGCAAATTGATTCACGGGATGGACCCTTGGCAGGTCCTCACAGTTTCTATCGTGGAGGCCCCCTGTTAACTTATGATGCTGAAACAAGGCAAGCCCTTGAAATTCTTAAAGACACTATTGATGTGAAAACAGCAACTGACGTTTGGGAAAAAGCGCTCGAAACCACATGGCAAGGCTCGCCCGTATGGGTTCATGGCGATATTAGCCTGGGTAATTTGCTGATAAAAAATGGGCAATTGAATGCTGTCATTGATTTTGGGCAATTGGCAGTAGGTGATCCCGCCTGTGATTTGGCAATTTCATGGACATTATTTAAAGGTGAGAGCCGCGAGGCATTTCGCTCAGCAATTAATCTTGACACAGCCACCTGGGCGCGTGGCCGGGCCTGGACTTTATGGAAAGCATTAATCTGTGTTGCAAACCTGACTAACTCAAATGCTGTAGAAGCCAGGCAAGCCTTGAACATCATTGCCGAGGTTCTTTCGGATCACCAACCAGAGTAATTCAGATAGCCTGCCTCCAACCAAAAGTACTATAATTAATCAATAAGGATAATTTGTTAACCACTAGCATCTCAGGATATTGTTCCTGGCATGCGGTCGTTACAGGAAGCTGAAATGAAATACCGGTTATGTTGTGCGATCGGTCTATTCCTGGCATTAGCCAGCACTTCGCTTAGCTATGGCTATGGATATCATCATCGCTATTGGGGAGGGCAAAAGGTTATCATCATCAATCCCAATAACCCGGGATACTACAATGGGTATTATAATGGTTATAATCCCTATTACGCTCCCAATCCCCAATATTACTATTACCCACGCTATCGTTGTATCGTAGTTCCACGCTGCTATTCTTCTGGTTCCTGCAATTATCAGAATCAGGAGTGTGGTTATTTCTAAACGCGTCTGAACTTGATTCATATCGAGTGGTGGAGGGAATAGTTTTTTCTGTGTTACTTGGTCTTTCTGCTTATAGAAGACTCATTATCACAGTCACTACTATTCTCTAGCTGCTCATAGCCATCTTTTTTATCATGATTGAAAAATTGTTTAACTTTATTATATTGAGATAATTTTTGTTGTGTGGGTATTTCACTCTCTGCCGGCCTGTTTCCCCGGCTAATGGTGGTAGAAATATCCTCAACTTTTGGCTTCCATTGCTCTTCACTTAAGTTGGCTCCTTCCGGTATGTCTTCATCAAATACTACATCTGCTGGATCAAATCCCCCAACTACTGGCGCATCTGTAAAAACAACAGAATTATATATAACCGATCCACGATCCGCTTCGCTATCCTCGGAATCATTATTTTCAGGGAGGGGATTGTCAGGAGCTACTGAGGTATCTGTATGGATAACCGAATTATTATCAGCATCACCAGAGGGCTGGTTATCGAGACTCGGTTTTTCCTCTACCGGCGGATCCTTATAAATAACTGAACTGTAAATGACTGAGTCAAGCCCCTCTTCATTGTCAGCATCAGGCCCTGGGTCAAGCCCTGCCTCCTGCTCCTGGGCAATATCGGGCATACCAACAGATTCCTGGGCTTTAGGTTTATTCAGGGTATCAACAGCAACCAGCATTTCGTTTAATAATAAACGCTGATGATTATTAAGTTTGGAGTCCTGCTTTATCCCTACGATCAAAGCTATCTGTAGATTAGAGTTCGTGTCCTGATTCATTTCTGGCAATTTGTTCTGAAGCACCAAATCTTGAACAGAGCTGACCGCAGGTACTCTGTATAACCCTCCTGTAACTGTATGCAGCAGCCGCCTGAAGAAGCCTGCCTTGTTAAAATCTTCTTGTAAAATCGCTTTTTCCACCTTGCTTAAATGCTGTTTGGCTGAGGCTATCTGTGTATCGAATCTGTCTGACTGCATTCTAGATAGCGAAGGAACTCTTGGATCGTTAATCTGTTGCAATGCCTGCACGAACATTGTATCCATTTCAGCTGTAATTTCTTCCCCGTTTAATACCTTGCTTAACAACTCAATTTCTTTACCAGTACTTAATGCTGACTGGGGTGCTAACTCTTCAATCCTGGCAAGAAATTCTTGTGGAGGGAGATTAATAAAATTCAAAAGCGTCTGTAAATGCTTAATGGGTAAGCGATCGGAAGGTTCTGAGCGAGTTAACTCCTGAATGAGTACAGACAAGTTCTGTATATCATTGACTGAGTTGCCTTCCCCCGCATCAAGGGGCTTCCAGTTTTCATATTCTTCCTCATCCTGCTGGGTCTGGATTTTACCGAAGCCATAAAACATAAATTCTTTTAACGCTTTCCCTAATTGAAACGACATGTATGCCGGCATATCTACTTTAGTCTTTCTCGCCCGAATTGGGTCAAGATCGTCACCTTCTTCGTTTAAACAGGCTTTATATTCCGGGGGGGCATAATTGGGCGAGCTTAGAATATCCATAATTGAAGGATTTTTTTTATCAGTTAATGTTTTTCTATCGCTAACAATAATCCGCTCTCCGTCGGTTAAAAAATTGGATAGTTTTATATCAGGATGATAATGTCCTGCCGCTTCCAATTTCAGGCAAAAGTCAGTTAATTGAATAAAAAAACGCTGGGCATCTGCTGCTATAGCTGTGGGCTGTTCCCCTTTAAGCGCTTGGGCGTAATTTAAGAGAGATCCTTCTTTAGCAAAATTACTAATAACTACTGGTTTATACTCAGTTTCCTCGTCTTCATTTTCAAAAGGCACCATCAAGGTGACATAATCTTCCGAAAAATATTCACTTACTTCATTGAGTTGAAGAAAAGGTTCTTTTCCCAAAGATTCTCTGTCTTCAACGCGGATAACCACTTGTTCTCTGATGCCGTCAATATCAAATGTAAAGTTCTTATTGTTCCCTGCAGGATTGCCCAGAACTTTAGTCGAATATTCGGGAAAAGCCTGTTCAACAAACCCCTGAATAGATTCTAGTTTAGCGTAACTTAAGGCTAAAAAATGTTTATGTCTTTCAATTTTTTCCTGTAATTTGGGGCTTGTCTGATAGTTTTTCATTATCGCCTGATTGGCATTTAGATAATCATTTAATGCAGTCTGTGAATAATCTTGTCTTAGGACAGCATTAGCTTGAGTCATCGCTTCATATAAAGACAAGTTTGTCTCGAATACATCAGCACCTGCATAGCGACTCACGGCTGTGGCAAATTCAATATTTTGCAATAATACCGAGGCATCGCGATGTATCCCATATTGTTGTAAATGGGCTTCCAGTCCGTCTTGAGATGATGAGTTTCGCCAGCTGGTGAGTTGAGGAGACAGAAACTGCTTGTTTCTAAGGTAAGTGGTTATTTGCTGCAAGTAATATAATTTGTCCAAAGAATTCTCATTCGCCTTGTTATAACTTTCAACAAATAGTTTGAGTTGTGTATCGGTAGCAGGTAAAGCTAAAGGCTGAGTCATGGCTAGAACCTCAAAACTAAGAACATAGATAGGTGCCAGGTATCTAATAGTGTGTATAATTATAGACCACGTTTGATGAAGTTTTCTTAAGATTACAAAGAATAAGAGATATGCATCAAATTATATCAAACACTTATGGTTTCATATATCGCCAAAAGCGTCAGAATACCTATACAATCTAAATCACCTCAATGATATAAGGATATGTCATGCCTAAACTGGGTGCCCAACAGTTTTTTGGTCAAAAAAACAACTTATTTAAATCCATTACAGCTGAAAATCAGATATTAATGGTGAACCGTTTTCAGCAATGCCAAAAACGCTTCTCAGAGGCCAACTGGTTACCCGCCTGGGTACGCTATAAATGGCAGGATCCCTATTATTTTGAGATGTTACATTTACTTTGTCTGGATGATTATTCAGCAGTTTTAAGAACCGGTAAACTGGACGCCTCGTGGATACAAATAGCGCTTTATTTGCCCGCCAATCAACTTTGTACACAATGGTTTAATGAGCATCCATATTTTGCCAAATATTTTTTGAATAGCGCCCTATCGGCAGGTAATTTGCCAATGGTTAACTATTTATTAGAGCGTTTTCCAGCGCGATTAACTAAAGAACATTTTACTCTTGCTTTAAATTCAGGCAATGTGGATTTGGTTGATTTTTTACTACAGCAATCCATTCAAGATATTGATTATTCTTTAGTATGTTATGAAGCCAGTAGTTTAAAGCTGGTTAAATTATTATATCAACATCAAAAAGCGCAGGGAGGTAATTTATCCAGTGTGGATGAGTTTGCGCTAGACTCTCTGGAATCGGGTGACCCGGAGTTATTCGACTATCTGCACCAGCGTGGTTTTCCGGCTAAAAAATTATTCGCCAGATTTTATTACTCTGGAAATGTTGAAGCAGTAAGCAAAATTGTAAAAGAGCATAATGATTGTTCACTGGAAATGATTGATTTGGGCATTCTGGCCGAAGCAGGCAAAGTAGAACTTTATGCGCATTGCCTGAATCATGGTAAATCGATTGAGGCCTATCATTTTAATCTGGCATGCCAGATTGGCCATGTTCGTCTGCTTCGATTTTTACTGGATAAAAATTGCCAGGTTACAGCTAAATCCCTCCATCTGGCACAAAATTCTGGTCATCGAATCATTATTGATTTATTACTTGAACGTTCAAACTTATCTGAAAATGAAACCAGTATTGCTCGCGCCTATCAAACAGGAGCTATGGATGTTCGCATCGCTTTTTTATATCTCTATCGCCCCTTACTTAATTCACGCCCAGAAATTTATGCAGAAATTTTGAAAAAACTCATTCCGCTCCCTTTGACAGGAGGCGAAAAAAGATTACACCAGGAAACACTTGAATATGCTGTCCAGATGGGCCATTTGGGCTTGCAATTTGAGTATTTGGAACTGCACTCCTGTCAGGAAATTTTCTTAGCTTTTGACCTTAGTTATAATAGCAGACGACGATGGGGTGATATTGCCAAAGCAGCGGAATTTTCGCGGCATTTGAATACGAGCAAAGACGGCTTTTGGAAAACTGATACGATTCCCAGGCTACTTCAGGCAATTGATATGGGCTTGGCTGCCGATGCCTATCATTGCCTGATATTCGCCAAACGCTTATTGCAAAATCAGTCCATTGCCTTTTTAAAAGCGGTACACCACCAGGCAAAACCTCCGGAGTTAAGAAAAATTCTGCAATTTCTGATTCAGAAAAAAACCTGGATTAATGATTTACAAATCCCTGATATTCTCCGTTGTGCCTGGCAAAATCCCCAGGAAGAACAATGCTTATCTCGTTTAAGTAATGATGAGTTCAGCAGCGAAGAAATCAAGACAGTCTCATTTTTAACATTTCTCGCCGCCTTACACATGCAAAAAAACAATTTTTGCCAGCAGTGGATTAAGGAGCATAACGCTGACCTCGAAACAGTCACTGAAGCAGCCGCCGAAGCGGGAAATCTTTTCCTTTTGAAATCCATAAGCCAATCACAAAAGTTTACACCCTCTGACAAACTATTGGCTAAAGCAATTCATTCAGGCGAGGTAAATCTGGTGCAATGGCTCTTGCAATCATTTCCCCAGTGTCGCATTGACACACGCATTTTAAACTTGAAAAGCTATACCAAAAGCAGTATTCAGCTCATCGATTTGCTTGCCTCTTATCGTAATACACCACAATGGCAACTATCTGAGGAAGAGTTTTTCACATTTAAACGACTATCGCTGCAATGCGGCGATCAGAATATTGTACCAAGACTCGAGGGGATCGACTGGTCCTTGGATGATGTAAATAACGCTTGTGCAGCGGGTAAAACACCTCTCTTGGAACTGGTGATTTGTAAACAGGAAAGTCCCTCGAAGGGAAGAATAAAAGCCTTTGAAGCCAGTGCCTGTTACGGTCATATTGAACTGTTTGATCACTATCGGCATAGTTGCGATTTAACCCCTTTATTTACGGAGGCAGCTAAACACGGACATCGTTTTTATATCCATCATCTGCTTGGCAATATTTATGAAAGAGGCTTCAGTTTTAATAAAACAGAAGAAGCTTTTAAAGCTGCCAAAGAATCGGTTCATCCCCTATTATGGGACGATGTATCAATATTCTTCGAAGAGGAAAAAACAGACACTGAAACTGAGTGTCACTTTGCAATCTCCCCAAACTAGCGGTTTACTATTGTAATAATGCCAATGCCTGTGACAGAAAAACAAAAACCACCCTAAGGTGGTTTCTGATGCAGGCTCAGAAATCGCTCTCGCGTTTCTTCTGCCTACACTATAAGTATAGTCTGCTCAAATAGACTGTCAAATCTGACACATGATACCAGGAGACCATTTCAGGAACCCTTAAAATTCAGGTATTACAGTTAAACACTCATTTTAGGACTGGTTATCACCTGTGGTGTGCTTTCTGTCGTGGCGCTGTCTTTCATTTTTATTAGCTGTTCCTTGAAATTATTTTTTGAGGCATCTTTGGCCAAAGAGTCCTCTTTTCTCATTTCCAACAATTGCTGTTTAAAATCCTGGCTTTTGGCTGGGGAAAATGTGGATTTCACTTCCAATTGCCTATCCCATGTAACGGTAATATCATTTGCCAGTTGTTCTTTTGCTCCGAATATTTTTTTCAGGAAAGAAAGAAAAATCCTGCTGAAGATGCTCTCTGTTTTTGAGGGAAGAGAAGGAACTGAAACCCCATGCTCTTTTAGCTCAATCAATATGTCATTGTTAACACGCTTTAAGGCATTCTGACTCAGTGTGGCCGTTTCTAGTAATTGCCTTGGGATTTCGTTTAAAAGTTTAGATACAACCAGGGCATTATTATTTTGAATAGCCGCAACTAAATAATTCATATTATCCTGAGGCTGAAACTTATATCCTGCGGATTTTAATTCATTCCAGATCAAGGTAAATGCTTCACTGTCGCCACTTTTTATTGCATTTGAAAGCACATTGACTTCGCGTCCTTGCTCAACATTGGATAAACAACGACATAGTTGTTCGTTTATAAGTTTTTCTTTTATATCCGGAGGGGCCTTTTCGTAGTATCGCTGGATCTCATTTTTCGTTATCTCCAGACACTTTTTTAGTAAAAGACCATTTCCCCCTTCTGCAGCAAAAAACAACATCGAGCCATAACCTCGCTTGAAAAGATTCACATTGGCTTCATTTTCCATCAAAAGGTCAAATGCGGCTTCTTTTCCTGAAGTCAAAGCGAAGATGAGCAGATCAGATTGATCTCCAGGCAATGTAGTTAACAAGACTGATAATGCTTCGGTGTTATTTGCATTGATTGCCATTTTTGCTGCATTACGGGAATCGTCAGCCCCTTGCCGAAGTAAATATTCAGTAACCTTCGGGTCAAAATTTATAGAGGCTGCAGCCCGAAGTGTTGAGAAAGAATTCCCTCGTACGGTTGCTGTGGCGTTTACGTTAGGCAGATAGCGATCATACAGGTCGGTAACAGCAGGATATTGTCTGGGGTTTACATCTGGTTTTCTGAAAAGATGAAGTTGCAGCCCCATATTAGCTGTTTCATAGCTAAAAACCCGTTTATGAAGCTCATTGATAACTTCTGATTCAGTAGAAAAGCTCTTTATGCCTGTTGGATATTCGGGATCATACACATGATACTGACCATTCTTTTTGCTGATTGTTATGGCATGATCAATACTGGAAACCTGGGCTATTTCATTATCATCCAGCGCGATTTCCCTAAGACAGTTCGCCCAATTTCTGTCATCCGCAACCAGAGCAAAGCTAAATGCAGGCAAAAATGCCTTGCTTTCTCCACCAGACTCAAGTCTGAGCATGCTAAAACTATTATCCTGGCTGATATTTTGGTTATATTGATTTGCTGCAAATGCTAACAATACCTGAGTTATAAATATATGGGCATTTTCAAGCGCACTATCAGATGACGGATGGGAAATATTTTTCAAAAGCCCCCAAAAATCTGCTTCTCTACCTTCCATGCAATACTTGGCATGCATCATTGCCAAACCTTGGCACACCCCTCCTTCATCAAATCTGATTGAAAAACCATTTCGTTCGAGGTATTGATTAACATTATGTATAATTCGACCTTGATCGATGCTTTCGCTCACACTCAATCCCCAAACCCAATGATTTTAGCGCCGCCATTATGATTAATGATAGGATATGATGAGCAATAATTATTCTTTCGTTCTTTTTTATTGATGTTAAATGCAATATTTACAGAAAGATAACGGCCACTGGATTCGCCACTTTCGGCAAAGAAAGAAAATATTGCCTCTATATTTATGAGCCGAGCACCCTGCTGTTTAATGAGCTAACTCACAAGCTACAAGATGAGCAGGCAAACGCTATTCAGCAAAAATTTCATGACCTTAGCATTAAATAAGCCCACCTCCCCGGAGTAAATGTATCCTGGCGACATGCGGCACTAACATTCTATACACATCGTTATCCACAGATTTTGTGGATAACTAACCCTCTTATTCCCGAAGAATCAAACGTTAAAAGCCTTGGTATTCATGGGTTTGACATGAAGAACGGAACATAAGATGACTAATAAAGAAGAGAGGCTAAAAAAACTTATCCACAGAGCGAATGAAGTGAATATAAGTTTCGGGAAGTGAATTGTATCCTCTTTTTTTTAAAAGAACCAGTCTTGACATTTTGCCACTGTTTACTTTGAAGGCATTTTTTTCGAAACCAACTGCAGATTCTAAATATGACAGGCATATTTAAGAAAATAACCAGCAGCCCAAGTTTAGCTCTGAGTGAAATTACAGCTGCCAATCTTTCCATCGGGTAGAATCGCATTGCAAAAAGAACTCAGGGACTTAAGCTGCTCCGGTGTGATCTTCGCATTGTATAAATTAGATCCAGCCAAACTGGCACCTGATAAATTAGCGCCAGAAAAATCTGAGGATGTAAAATTACTATTACTCATTCTCGCTTTTTTTAAATTTGCGAAACTAAAATCACTATAAGAAAAGTCAGCAGCCCCAAGGGAAAATTCGGTGGCCATTATGCGATTAAATTTTGAGAATTGATGATTACCCCAAATACTCAAACTGGAACGAATTAAATTGCTATCACTGAGAGTAATAGCGCCACTCTTATCGGTAAAAAGATAGAAATCATTGCTCAAATCACAAGCCTCACAAACTCCTGTCTTTTCAAATTTTTCAACCTGTAATGGATTAGAAAATTGCTGGGAATAAATTACTGTAGAAATGGAAACTAAAGATAAAAATAAACAACTTCTCATGACTCCCTCATTCAAATAACCAACTGCGTTCCTGCTTCATAAAGTATTTTACTTCATTATTCAACGAATTACACTGCGTAATTGGTATATTGTTTTACATCGGCCAGGAAATGTCTAGCAAGCTCTTTAATGGATTCAATAATCTTTACCTGTATTATACTGTGTCTTAATCATTGTAATAAGAAGCCTCTTTAAGCCCTAAAACCGCGCCAATTCTTTGAGAGGCCGAAATAAAACTACAAAAAGCTATTAACTCTACAACCTCCGCTTCTGAAAAGTAACTTTTTAATCCTGCTATTTCTTTTTCTTCAACCAGGTTGGAGACTGCAAATTTATTGGCAAATCGAAGTGCTTCGATCAAACGGTTATCCTCGGGGTTTTGATCGGGCGGGCCGGCTTTTGCCATACAGTATTGGCATTGGTTATTAAATGCTAACACTCGTCTCATTTGCTCAAGAAAATCTGGACTAAACCTAGAACTTTGAAAAAAACTCGATTCAAGCTGACTCCAATTCTCAAGTATTTCAGGCACATGGCCTAAAATACGTTCGAAGGGGGATGAACCAAACTCTGATAATTGAATTAATGCCATTTATCTCTCATTCTCTTCTATGTCGAATTTCGATACAGTGCGCCAGTCAATAAAGCGGTGTATCATGTTTTTGGAAAACTTAAAACCTATAATCAATATATTACCTGTTTGCAAGAGCTTAATTAAGAAAGCTGATGAAAAGAGAAAATTCCATAAGCAGTCTATCGCAGTTTTTACAATCTAAATGGCAATCGTTTATCGTGCTCCTTTCCCTCCTGGCTATCTGTATCTATCTTATACTACGCGCAGCTAATTCCGGGTTCGCCAATGTTCCTTTATTAGCTTTGATTATCATAGGAGGAATCCCGTTATTTCTGCAAATCTTTTTTAAACTGCTAAAGGGTAATTTTGGTGCGGATTCCCTGGCTGCAATTGCTTTAGTCACGGGGGTTATCTTGCAGCAATATTTAGCCGCATCGTTAATAATCCTGATGTTAGCCAGTGGACAGACATTAGAACGTTACGCACGGCATAAAGCATCTTCTGTCTTATTGGCATTGGTGAAACGAATGCCCACTTTTGCTCATCGTAAGATTGATGGTGATATTTCTGATATCCCCGTAGCTGACATTCATATTAATGATGAAATTGTTATTTATCCGCATGAAACCTGCCCTGTGGATGGCATAGTCATTGAGGGAAATGGTTCAATGGATGAATCTTATCTTACCGGAGAGCCTTACCAGATTTCCAAGGCACCCGGCGTGTCCGTTTTATCAGGGGCTATCAACGGTGAGTCGGTACTTGTCATTCAAGCGTCCAGACTACCAGTCGATTCACGGTTTGCGATTATTGTGAACGTTTTAGAAGAAGCAGAACAAAAACGCCCTTCGATCCGTCGATTAGGGGATCAAATTGGGGCAATTTTTGCACCTCTGGCTTTATTATTCGCAGCGCTCACCTGGTATTTTACAAATGATGCCATCCGTTTTCTTGCGGTACTGGTTATTGCCACACCCTGCCCTTTACTAATTGCTATTCCCATTACGATTATTAGCGCGATTTCACGCGCTGCAAAACAGGCTATTATCATAAAAGATCCAGTCGTTCTGGAGCGCTTACCTACCTGTAAAACTGCTATTTTTGACAAAACAGGAACACTGACCTACGGCAAACCCACTTTAACCCAAATTCATACCACTCCAAATTATACAAAAGAGCAAATTCTGCAATATGTCGGCAGTCTCGAGCGTTATTCAAAGCATCCCCTTGCCAATGCTGTAATTAAAGCAACAAAAGAACGACATATTGATTTATTAGAATCGACGGATGTATCGGAGAAGCCTGGACAGGGTTTAAACGGTATCATCAATCATCGAAAAGTAAATGTTACGAGCCGAAAAAAACTATTAGAAATGTTGCCTGATTCTCAATTATTGCTCCCTCCTGTTTCCCCAGGTTTAGAATGTATTATTTTAATTGATAGCGAATACGCGGCCACTTTACATTTTCACGATGCACCGCGGGCAGAAAGCAAATCATTTATCAGTCATTTGAAGCCAGCGCATCAATTTAAAAAAATTATGCTGGTTTCCGGAGACCGTGAGTCCGAGGTGAAATATCTTGCGGAATTAATTCCGTTTACAGAAATATATGCGTCTCAAAGCCCTGAACAAAAACTGGCTATCGTGCGCAGAGAAAGAAAAAACGCCCCTACAGTATTTATGGGAGACGGCATTAATGACGCCCCCGCTTTAACCGCAGCCACCGTTGGAATTGCTTTTGGGCAACACAGCAATGTGACTGCTGAGGCTGCAGGCGCTGTTATTATGGAAAATACCTTAAATAAAGTAGATGAATTGCTACATCTAAGTATCCATACAAGAACTATTGCCGCACAAAGTGCTGTAGGAGGAATGCTTTTAAGTCTTATTGGAATGGGATTTGCCGCAACGGGTTATATAAATCCGGTTTTAGGTGCAATTCTGCAAGAATGCATTGATATCCTTGCGATTGCTAATGCCTTACGCCTTGCATTTGGGTCCGAAATTAAAATTGATCTGCCAAATAGTTAAAAATAGGAGTACATGATTCTCCCCCATAAATTTGAACCCCCTGACTTACAAGCGATTTTGACCTTTGAGCAAATTATCGAACTCATAACCAGGCAAGATCAAGCTTAATTATTTGCGAGAATGTTGTATTCAAAGTACTTTTAAGGGTTACAATAATCGCAATATTGTGGCTCAGCTACTTTCACACCGTCTCCTCTTGGCCGCTTCTCTTGATAATCACACTGGATACAACCCCAAATCTCGTATTGGCATAATGAAGTCGGGGATGAGCATTCACCGCAAGGAAGGTAGCCTGAGACTTGTTTTAATCCAAAACCAGGAGCTAAGCAGTCAGGGCAACAGCATTGAATTCGATGAGCTAACTTTTCGGCTAGCATAGAAATCGCATTCATTCTGGTTGGATTCATCATGGCTCTCATATCCGTGGCAAGAAAGAGCTCCTTTTCGTTTTGAAACCCAAGAGAGAGGGCATTTTTCAGCGCTGTTCTGTCTCTAATTCCTTTCGCAAGCACCTTTTTATCACTATTGGTCTGCAAAGTGAGGCCATGTTCGGGGAAACCTGCTTTATCTAAAAAATCGCTTAGCTCTGTTTGTGCAGTTATTGTCATCATACGATAATTTGTTTTGGGTGTAGTATATTGCTCAGCAATCACCCAATTGTTTTTGCGATCAAGAAATACCATAATCTCATGATCAACAGGGGTAAATGGAAATGCTGGATGCGGCCCAAAACTTCCCTCACTGGCAATGACTAAATCATAACCGTAATCCTCTGCAGCACGTTTTGCCTTTAAAACACAGGTATCATAGGGGCTTAGTGTCCTTGGTATTTCACCAGTAAAGCTTCCAAATTGGTCGGTATCAAATTCGTGCACATCCAATGTGCACGAAAGTGTATCAAAAAATACCTTAGCAATTGCTTTTTCTTTCTCATGTTTTGAAGCAAGTAAAACCGACTGATTTCGATAATGCATGATTAAGCTCCAGTAATTGAGTGGAAATAATCCATTCGCGCCACATCAACATCAGAAACAAACATCACACCCGAGTTTGTCTGAAATCAGATACTATGATTTCTATTTTATTCATTGGATGTAATTCTACTAAACGCCATTCTCCAGATGGGTAGAGTTGATAAGCACTTTGACTATTCGGATCAATGACTACCAAATGCACCCACTCATTAAAAAATAAGGTTTTTAAAATGGAGTGTTTTTCAATCACTTGAGAAACCATCTTTCTGGGAGCGTAAACAACTGTCAATAAACGCTGTGGTTCATGATATGTTTTATCATCCGAGCTCATTACCGACTGCAGGGGAAGACCATGCATCAAATCGCTTCCATTGCCCTGCATGATCCCAATAGTTCCAACTACATTGTGAGTGACTTTGCTTCCACTTCCAAAAGCAACGTTATCTAAAGTAGAAAATAAGTATTGAGTATTTATCCATTCAGCCACCACCATGGGCGCAGTCAAAATCGTCTCGAGCAGTGCCCCGTCATGGTCGTGCTCAAAGCAGTATGAATGAAGAAAGCAACGGCCATCAAGGTTGATATTTTTTGTTAGATGCCGAGGTGCCACAATAAAGGCTGCATTTCGTGCCAAACCCCATTCAGGTCGTGTTTCAGACCAATCCAGGCTTCGTCGCATTATGTCTTTATGGGGCTTGTTACTCTGCAATTTTGTTCCCCGCTCCTGGTTGGTTATGCGCTTTGCTTCTTTCAAATCGGCTTGCAGTTGAGTCAGAAGTTCAGGATATATTGGTGTCTTCACTGCCTCTTCGGAATAAAGCTCAACGCAATCCGTCGTTGTATTATGCAGTGCCCCGTAAAATATCGTATCCAGGGGGATGTGCATGCCGCGGTCTTCCAGACCATTCCGAACTTCAGGCTTATTGAGAATCGCTGCCAATAAACGGGCATTGATACCGCCATGATTACCACCACAGGCCCCGCAATCCAGAGCTGATGCATAGGGATTATTTTCAGTAGTACTTCCATGGCCGCAAAGAATAATGAGCTTCGCAAAACCTGAAGTAAGTCCCATTAGACGCAATACCGTTTCAGCATAACTAATCTGCTCTTCCAGGGACAAGCCTTGCTCTGCATCAGTTTGGCTTGACTCATAAGCAACCCTGGTCGGCATACGGGGCTTTAACCAACTTTTGATGGCCGATACTGCATGGTTACTTAGTTCTGGCGATAAAGATTTAACAGTCATATTCAGACCGCACCAAAGACCTAAGGATTCAACTAAGGCAAAGGGGGTGGACACATTGTGTTTTAGTTGCGTATACAGACTTTTGCAGCGGTCAATGAAGGCCTTTCCTCGCTGATAATGCTCAAAAACATCTTTATTGGCAGCCGGTATTTCTTTAACGGCATATTTTGGTTTTAACAAGACCGGACAGCACTCTTTATTTCTATTGCTATCAAACTCATCCACACGCACAGGAAGACCAAAAAAACCGGCAAAACCAAAGGTTTCATAATGGCCCAGGGATTCAATGGCGCGACGAAAAGGCTCGGAACGTACATCAATACAAAAAACCAACTGCGCATTTCTTCGCGCAAGATGGGACTTTTCTTTTTCTACCTCCGGCAAAAGCTGGCTTAATAGCTTTTGCCGATAGGAGTTCTCGTTGCTTTTTAGTTTCGCCAACATTTTTTTAACCAAAGAACCATCGCCGAGACTTTTTTTTTCTTTAGCTGCGTCAGGCCAGAAAATACAGGTTAGCACCAGGCGCACTGCCAGAAAATCAGTGAGAGTTACATTAGTTTCTCCCGTTTTTTTTGAATTCTGCCAGTCTGTTTTCCATTTCGCAAATCCTGCCCATCCTGGTAAATAGGAAAGCGACTTTGAAAGAAATGCCTCTTCCTGCCCTTCTGGAACATGAAGTCTTTGCAGACAGATCCTGATTGCTTCTTCCGCAGACTCAGGTAATTGCTGTAGAAATTCCTTTGCTTCTTTTTTATTCTGGTGCACTTGCTTATCAAAATAAGCCAATTTTAAGAATCCAAAATAAAACCCTTTCTCCCTAAAAGGCATATCAATACTGCCTTGTCCCGCATCAAAAAAGCCTCCACACCATTTGATCATTTGAATATTGACGTCCTCCAGTTGCAGGTTACGTTCAGCCCTTTGGCGTTTAAAGTTACCTTTAACCTGAGCCAGGGCGTCTTCAAACGTTTGTCCTTCAAATCCTTGTAATGGATTACAGGCGATAAACGTTTCAAGCGGCCAGACAGGTGCGATACATTTTGCAGCATTGTGTACCAAGGCTTGAATTTCAAGCGCCTTGTTTTTTCTACCATGGAAGCTAATATCTGCATTTTTAATTTCTTTCGTCGCACTATTCTGTTTCAATGATATTTTTGCAGCGGTCATAAATACTCCTTAATATCTTTAGTAGTTGTAATCGTTTCGTAAAGCGGTGACAGTTTTTACAGAGGGCTGGCTTGAATTAAATAAGCTCATATAAAGCCAACAGCCTAATCTTGATTGGCCAATTGTTTGATGCATACCCAGATTAAAGAAGGCCCATAACGCCGCAAATGAGGTCATAATCGCCCAATGGATTATTGATAACTGCGATGCTTTCAATATTGAGATGCCTGGTATTAGCCACTGAATCAATTGGATACTCGCGCCATACATTAGGCCGGAAATCATGGCAAGAAGAAGCGCCAACACGAAACTTGACACCGTTTGGTGGGCCCTGATCCAGGTGAACATGAGTTGTGAGCCAGCTATAAAGGTAAAAAACAAAACAAAGCTGCTTGCCTCATGCACGGAGAGCGGCTTATTTGTTGCAAACGCAAAGGAAACCATTGCCACTATCCCGCCAGAAAGAGAAATCATAAGCATAATGAGAGACCCTTTAGAGCAATTGGTCTCTGATTTTCTTTGTTTCACCGCAGAGCCTGAACTTAAAAAAAGATAGGCCTTGAATAATCCATGCCAACACAGATGCGCTATAGCTGCAGCAAATAAGCCAACGCCGCATTGCATCATCATGAACCCCATTTGTGCCATAGTCGAGCAGGCCAACATTTTTTTTACATCATGCTGCATCAACTTCCAGGTAGTACCCAGTAATGCGGATATAGAACCGACTATGAATAATAGCGTTAGCAAGCCGGGGCAAAGTATCATCAGTGACGCCAATTTGACGATTAGAATTCCTCCGCCATTAACAAGGCCTGCATGCATCAAAGCAGAAACCGGGGTTGGTGAATTTAAAGAGCTGATTAACCATCGATGAAAAGGAAATAATCCGGATTGGACAACTGCGCCAACCATGATTAGGCCCATTGAAATGGAAAATAAGGATGGATTGCCGAATTGAGTTATCTGCACTAATGATGAAATAGAACTTGATCTATAATTTACAGCTAAAATAATAAAAGCGATTAATAGACTTAAACATCCTGAGGCCAGTGTATAAAAGGCCAGGCGCGCAGAGTTTTTTGCAGCCGCCCATTCAGATTTATGTACCATCAGCAGTACTAGAAATACATTGGAAGCAGATAAGGCACACCAGAATAAAAACAAATCATCGGCAAGCACCATGATAAGCGCTGTCAATGTAAGCGTTGATAACAGAAGAAAAAAACGTCTGTAGAGCCTATCCCCATGCATATACCTTAGTGAAAAGCGATGCACGATAAAGCTCACTAATAAAATTAAACAGCATAACAACAGGCCCAAGGTATTGAAGCTAATTAAGAAGTACACTGCTGAATTCTGAGATAAGGATAAATAGGAAAGCAGCCCTAGCCCAGTTAAAAAGCCGCCACCAATACTGTAACCTGCCATGCGGGCTGCAACAATTGGCCGCGAAATTAAACTGCAGTTTAAAGCAAGTGCGATAATTGGACTGGACAACATGAGACATAAAAAAAATAAAACTATAGTATTCACATCATTCCCCATTAGAGATTGTTTTGTTACAATGAGAATATATTAGATATACTGATATAAGTGAAATTAAAAATATTTATCTTTTCTATTAGGAATTCTAATGTCATTAGATACAGTAACCCTGCAATGCTTTCTGGCTGTGGCCGACACGCAAAGCTTCACTAAAGCAGCTGCCCGTGTAGGCCGAACCCAATCAGCGATAAGCCAGCAAATTGCCAAACTCGAAAATTTAATTGAAAAACAGTTGGTTACCCGTGGGCGAGAACTATCCCTTACCCCAGAGGGCGAACTTTTTTTAAGTTACGCTAAAAGGATATACGAGCTGCATCGCGAATCACTAGACCGATTTAAGACACCGGAGCTACAGGGCGAGCTTCGATTTGGCCTTCCGGAAGACTTTGCCTCCATGATGCTTTCTGAAGTACTGGTGGAGTTTTCCAGGCTTCATCCCAGAATAATGCTCAATGTGGAATGCGATTTAACATTGAATCTTATCAAACGATTTCATCAGGATGAATTTGACTTAATTCTGATAAAGACCAATGAAAAAAATCTGATTTCTGAGGGCGTCAATGTATGGAATGAGCCCGTAGAATGGGTAGGCAAAAAAGAGTTGCTGCCAGCGCTCAATGATAAAGCAGTAATCCCCTTGATTCTTTCACCCACCCCATGCGTCTATCGCGGTAATGTGATTGAGTCCCTCAATCAACATAATCTCAAATGGCGCCTGGCATTTAGTAGTCCAAGTTATGCGGGCAAAATGGCGGCTGTCAAGGCGGGCCTTGGGATCACAGCCATACAGCGAAGTATGATTCCCAATTATCTGGATAGACTCGATGATTATTTTCTTCCCTCTTTGAAAGACATTCATGTATCGTTAATTAAAAAAGAGGCTGCAAGTAAAGCGATTGATTCTCTTGAATTTTTTATCATGGATAAATTAAAACTTAAATAAAGGATTTGGAACGCTGATGAAACAGGGAATGAGTTCGATTGCTGAGGTATTAGATAAAGCGACGATTGCATCAATCGTGATGATAAGTGTGGTCGTAAGCCTGCTTAGCTTAAGCATACCTATTGCAGCCCAAACTTTAGTCAATCTGATTGCCTTCGGCAAGTTACTACAGCCGGTAGTCACACTAAGCATCATCGTACTTGTATTAATGATAGCGCTGGGGGCTTTAAATATATGGCAAACGGTTATCATCGAAGTCATTCAACAGAAACTAATGGTTAACATAAGTCTGAGCCTGACCCGTCAGTTTACTCATTTGTCACTCGATAATTTCTCTTCACATCATGGACCTGAGCTCGTTAATCGCTTTTTCGAAGTGGCAACCATTAACAAAGCATTATCAAGTCTTTTACTCTATGGAGTAAATTTGGGTCTGCAGCTTTTTTTTAGTTTAATCCTGCTCCTTTTTTATCATCCGCTTTTTCTCATATTCGATGGATTTATTATATTAAGCATTGTTTTAATC
Organism: Legionella sp. 16cNR16C; assembly: GCF_021297775.1. Lineage (NCBI taxonomy): Bacteria > Pseudomonadati > Pseudomonadota > Gammaproteobacteria > Legionellales > Legionellaceae > Legionella > Legionella sp. 16cNR16C. The sequence continues at coordinate 600,105 of NZ_JAJTMX010000002.1, read as the reverse complement.
GTTTTTTTGCCCTACCGTAAAGGTTTGGAAAGTGCTGAAAAGGAATGTACTGAAAAACACCAAATAGGTGCCTGGCTGGAAGAGCTGCTGACCAATCGCTTTTTATTTCGTTTTAATCGCTATCATCGCTACGCTATTCTGCAAACGGATAGACGCCTGGTTCATTTTTTAAAGGCTCGCAATATCCATTTCAGGCAACTTATTAAACATCAGATTGGATTTTATCTTCTCTCAGCAATCGCCAGCAGTTTATTACTCGGCCTGGGCGGCTATCTTGTGATTAACAACCAGTTAAGCCTGGGCCAGCTCGTTGCAGCAGAAATTGTACTTGGCGCGTTAATTTATGCTTTCAAACGATTTGGTGTCCTTTTAGAAAATTATTACGACCTGCTGGCTTCCGAACATAAAATTGATCTGGTATTAAATCTTCCAACGGAACCTGTCAACACCGAGTTAAGCGAACTTATCAATCCCATAAAACACATCACGCTAGTCACCAAAGAACAGAAAAAAGGAGCGAGCTCGCCTGGAAACCCTCTGGTTATCTGCTTTAATGAGACACTCAACCAAGAGTCACTTGTCGATTTTATCTTGGGTTTTAAAAATAATATCGATCTCAGCGTGTATATCAATCAGACTCTCTGCCATCAGGAATACAGGCGCTCCCTTCGTGAACACACCCTGTTACTTCGAGATAAAGACTGGTTTGCCGGCAGCATTTATGACAATCTGCGCCTTAACCAGGCGCCTTTTCCGATACAGCAATTAAAAGAGCTTTTAAAATCTTTTGGAGTGATGGATAAAATTATGAGTCAGTCTCATGGCTTAAAAACCATGATTTATGATTGGGAGCAGGTGTTTACTGAACTCGAGCTCATTCAACTCATGGTGATTCGCGCATTAATTGCAAAACCCAAGCTTATTATCATCGATAGCCTCTTTGATAGACTGGCCATAAATGACATTGAATTACTGCTCTTCCATTTAGCAAACCTCAATGAGACGCTTTTGATAATAATCACTCAATATCCGAATCATATTCCCTTGTCTAACTGTCTGGTGCTTTCATGAAGCTACATGCCTATCAAATGATTGGCAAATTACCCAATCCGCGCAAAATCGCCAAGATTATCTTTTTAGTACTTTTTATCTTAATTTTACTATTGAGTTTCACCCCTTGGCAGCAATTTGCCCTGGGGAGCGGGAAAGTGATTGCATTCTCCCCTACGGAGCGATTACATACTGTCAACTCACCTATCTATGGCAGAATTAAAAAATGGTACGTCGACGAAGGGATCCGTGTTAAAGCGGGAGACCCCATTGTAGAGATTAGCGACAACGACCCAGAGTTACTCAAACGATTGGAGATGGAAAAAGAAGCGATTTTGCTTCGCATTAAAGCGGCACAGCAATCGTTAACCGCAGGAAAAGCCAATGTTGAACGCCAAAAGAATTTGTTTCTGCAAGGTATAAATTCAAAACGTCAATATGAACTGGCTCAAATAGAATATGCCAAATATCAAAATGAACTGGCACAAGCCAATATTGATAAGGTCAGCATCGATGTTCGCATTGCCAGACAACAGACTCAACTCATCAAAGCGCATGTCCCGGGAGTGATAGTCAAACGCCTGGCCGGACAACAAAGTGTTGTTGTCAGAGAAGGAGAGATCTTGGCTGAGATTATACCTGTCACCGAATCCAGAGCGGTAGCCCTTTGGATTGATGGGAATGATATTCCATTTGTTTACCTCAATCAAAAGGCACGTCTTCAATTTGAAGGATGGCCGGCGATTCAATTTAGAGGCTGGCCACAAATCGCCGTAGGCACTTTTGGCGGAAAAGTGGCCTTTATAGATCCGACAGATAATGGCATGGGATTATTTCGCGTCGTAATTGTACCTGATGAACCCTGGCCTGATCCAAACTTTTTAAGACAGGGAGTTCGTGTTCATGGTTGGGTTCAATTGGGTGAAGTACCTTTATGGTACGAGCTATGGCGCCAATTTAACGGCTTCCCGCCTGAAAGCGTAGCACAAAAGGCGAATTTATGAGGGTATCAGCATTACACGGGCTTTTCACTATACTAACTGGCATAGGCCTCTTATTGGGGTATTCATGGTCCTATGCCTCCCCCAAAACGCAGGAATTGAGTTTAATGCAAGTGTTGCAAAGTATTGACACTCACTATCCTCAAGTAAAAATAGCACGTCTCGAAGTCATAAAAGCCAGTGGGGCCTTTGTTAATGCCAATGGAAAGTTTGACCCAACCCTGGAAGTCAGTACCCGCTCACAACCCGCTGGTGGTTATATTAATAATTTTGGTGATACTCAACTCACCATCCCAACCCTCTACAACGGTTTGAAACTTTTTGCAGGCTATCGGAACGGGCAAGGCGACTGGCCCATTTATTATCAAAACTATTTGACGAACTCAGGTGGAGAATATCGGGCTGGGTTATCACTTCCCTTGCTTCGCGACCGGCTAATCGATAAAGAGCGCACCGGATTATTTTCTTCTGCTCAATTGATGCTCATGAAGGCACAGGACGTCGAAGCAATCAAAATAAAAATTTATCAGGAGGGAATTAAAGCCTATTGGCAATGGGTAGAAGCAGGCCTTCAAATAAAAACATTCAAGCAACTGCTGCGATTGGCAAAAAAAAGGCAACGGGCAATTGAAAAACAGGCAAGTCTTGGGGATTTGCCGGAACTTGCCATCAGTGAAAATTTACAGCAAATAATTCAACGAGAACAGTTACTCAATCAAGGCCAAATGATATTTGAACAAGCAGGCATTAATTTGTCTCTATATTTTCGGGACCCACAGGGAAACCCGCAGGTCCCCGGGGAACAATCCTTACCTGCATTGAGCAGCACTTCAAACAATAAAGCAGAAATACAAACATCGCTCAGAGAACACCCTGGTGTTAAAAAGCTTAACCATTATGCCAATATGATAAGGCTCAAACGCGATCAGGCACGTAACGAACTCCTGCCTCAATTAGATGCAACTGCGTACACCTTCAAACAAAATGGAACAGGAGGATACCCTTTATTAATTCCACAAGCCGCAATGGTCGGATTATCGTTTAAATTTCCCTTATTACAAAGAGAAGCCAGGGGAAACCTGATCCAGGCTGAAAGTGAATTGCGACAAATTCATGCAGAAAAGCGATTTTTTTATGAACAACTTAACAATGAATTTGCAAATATACTGATTGGTATAAATAGAAGCAGGCAGCAAGTCAGCCTGTTAAAACAAGAATTGCGCTTGGCTAAAAAGGTACAGGAAGGAGAAACAAAAAAATTTTATGGCGGCGACAGTACTTTATTTTTAGTCAATCAACGCGAGCAAATGACGACACAAATACAACTTAATACCTTACATGCTCAAGTACAATTGGAAGAATTAAAAGCCAGAGCTCGCTTTTTCAATTCAACCTGCAGAGAAAGCCGGACATAAAGTCAGCAGCGTGATTATTATATATACTATAGAAATAAGACCTGTTAACTAAATCGATTTATGTGAAAATATTAATAACTACCGCTCCTTTTGAGGCCGAAAATACAGGCGACATCAGCTACGCGCGTCAGATGGAGAGATGTTTAAGAGATTCAGGACATGAAGTAACTTATCTGCGTGCTCAAGGGCTTGGCTTAGCCGTTGAAGTGAGTAAAGCGCTTGATACCTCTATTAGGTTAAGTGAAACCTACGCTGCACTAAAAAAAATTGGCGACTCATTACTGCATTATATCTTGACCACAATTTCCAAAGACACAGTTCTTTTCATGCATTTCAGAATTCCTCATACTGGATTTAGCTTCTCAGCAAAGCATCTTTCCCAGCTAAAAGCAGCTGGATTTAAAATATGTGCATTGATTAATGAACATAGCTGCAATAGAGAGGAACCTACCGAGATAGATAGAAATTATCAGACAGCCCAATTAATTCCTTTTTTTGATCGTATTATTACATTTAATCCTATAGATAAAGCAGGCTTACTCCAGACAGCAGAAACCAAAAATTTTTATCACTGTACAGATACCAAGATGTCTTTAGCTAAAAGCAATGCATGGACTCTTTTTCAGGTCGGTGATGAATACCCTGCACAATTCTCATTGGAAGAAAGAATATCTCTTATTCCAGCCCCTATACTAAGCGCTAAAAAATATGATCCTGGTCCTGCAGACAGACCAGATAATATATTGATGTTTGGAACTATCCGACGAAACAAGGGAAACACCGCCACGCTAAATTTAGCCCGATTGCTGGCTGAGAAAGGAGTTTCAACTATTCAGATTAAAATTGTAGGTAAAGTACTGGCTGATATGAATGGTTTTAGTTCCTTCAGACAATATGTATTGTCCACTTTTCCTGACCGCCTGGGATTTTGTGCTGATTTTAAGCCTCTCGAACGCATGCTCGCTGAAAAAGAGCACAGAATAGCAAAATTATCATCCTTAGATGACTATGAAAACGAGTTCAATAATTTATGTAGAGAAATAGTCAAGGATTTGGATTCGCAGGTCACGAAAAAAAGACCTAAAGCCCTACCCATTGAATTTCATATCGATGTGAGTGAGGAAGCTTTCCGAAGATTGTGCCATCAATCTCGCTACGGTATTAAATTCGACAAAAAAGGGTTTTGCGATAATGCCTCAACTATCATTAACATGATGGGTTTCGGATTGATTGTGATTTCAAACAAGACCCGTATGCTCAATCCTGTTTTCGATGATTGTCCCGCAGAGGAATTGCCTTTAGTTTTATTGGAGACGACTGAACCCGAAGCAGAACTTCTTTTTCAAACCATCTTTTATTTAAAAAGAGATGTACCTGCAAGACAGAGGATTCAGAAAAATCTGGAACGGGTAATGACCACAATGTATGATCCAATGCGCGTGACGGCTCAGGTTGTGAGAGTGCTTGAAAAGGCATTGAATATTGAGCGTCATGCCAAACAGGAAGATGAGGAGACAGATAAAACTGAAAACAAGCTCTCATCAAACTGTGTCACGTCATCTCGAAGGCAGTGAGCGATCTCCGAATGCGGGCACAAACCAGGATTTGGGAGATCTCTCACTGCGTTCAAGATGACGGCGTGCCTGTGAGTAATGGCACAGTTTAATGAACCCTCTCTAAAAATTCCTAGCTATCAATTATCATAAACCTTCCAACCAGAGAATCATCACTCGTATTGTGTTTCTTGTTCATAGAGTTGGAAGCATAGAAGCGAGACAAACCAGGAGCTAGTTTAATAGCCCCATTTAAATCCGTCTGGGTTCTTCTGTGATATTCAGAAGAAACACGCTCCCGTAGGGCTTCTGGAACTAAAGTAGCCGAAACGCCGATATGATAATAGGGCATCTTTTCTTCGCTTAATCCTGTATCTTCACCAGGGCCTAGAGCCTCAAGATGCCGAACGGCTTCGTAGTCAATTAGACGATTATATATTTCTCCAACTTCAATTACGGAATGGTGGCCGTTATAAACAATGACTCCACATAAAACTATCGCTAGATAACCTGCGGATCGGGATTGGAAAACTCCCAATGAATCATGAAAAAAACCGAGATCAAGCAGCGCAACAAACACTCTAGCCGCAGTTGATGAGGCACTGGCAATCAAGGGTAAAGAAGATCCATTCCCTGAACCCCAGCTTGCGAGATGTTGAATATAGGGCACCGGCACTCGTTTTATAAAATCTTTTGGACGGTCCGCGGGGTTTAAAGGGATTTTGTAAAAGGCCATTTTTTCTTCAAGAGCTTTCAGCGCCTGGTTCGCTTCTGGAAGGGTTCTATGAGAGGCAGATATATCGTTTTCAAATCTTCCAGCAGCGACTGCGGCATCATATTTTTCAACGACCACCCTTGCCTTCTGATACACATCCGCAGCGGCAAAAGCAGCCTTTCCAGATCGATAAGCCCGAGTATGAAGAGCCGCACGTGGAGCGATGTCAGTGTCAATCTCCATGCCTAGGCCGCGGGTTATGGCAAGATGCTCCGGGGTGCGGCGTACTCGCATATCGAGCTCTGCCTGGGTTGGCATTATCCACCTGTAAATGCTTTCAAACTCCAGTTTGCTTTCACCAGTCTTAGTCCGTGCCAGTTGTTCTACATAGCAGAAAGAGCAATCAGTGATCATCTTCACCACCTTGCTTAAGCAATTTACATCGGTAGTTCTCCTTATTCTTTCGGGCTCCATAATTGCCGAGAATCTTATTAAAAGCTCTTTCAGCAATTCCTTACTGCTCTTGATTTCAGCAGTAGAATATTCCTGCATCACCCCGTCCCACTGCGGATCATCCGATGAATGTTCAGAGATAAGAAAATCCAGTGATTTCTCCTCTGAGGCATTCAATTTAACACTTGTCTCTAGTTTATTTAGAATGGGAGTAATAACTACGGCTCTCAATTTCTGAGCTGCGTTCGCAATCTCTATTTTACAGTCAGCATCATCTTTAATAACGTGCAAAACAGACTCTGCAAAATTACTATCTTGTTTCGCGGTAGGCAAAAGCGTCTCCCTGGTAAAAACAATTTCTTTGGTTATCAAGTCTTGGACCTGATTTTAGAGTTGTTGTACATATCCTGAAAAATGGCTATCCCGTTTAACGATAGACAAACGCGCCTCGCTAGTCATTGTCGAGCTATCTTTTTGGAAAAATGCACAATTATTCTCCCCTACTTTAGAACTTGTTGGCGATTGTAACTCGTTGACCCAGCTATTTTTGTTCGTTAATAACATGATAATCGCATCTAAACTGTTTTTTATTTTGCTGGCATCTTCATAAGAAAGGGTTGCAAGTTCGACATTTAATTTATCTTTAACATCTTTAAAAACTGTTTCATCCTGAACAAGACAACAGGATACGATAAGTTTTTTTAATATCGAATGTATGTGAGCATGAGGCCCAGATAAGGAATTCAAAATTTTATATAACGCTAAAATAGCCGCAGCAGCTTCATTTAAATTATGAACAATCCTCAGTCGAGCACCAGCAGACAATCCAGTAAATCGTCCCTGATATTCATCTAGTTCAACACGACATAAACTAAGAATTTCAGCAACATCAAGTGCTGTAGGAGTACTCCTGACTTGATAAAAATCGCTGGGCTTTTTTAACAGATCAAATAAAACATTATTCCTATCTTTTACACTGGTGGTATAGCCACTTTTATCCGTTAATTCCCGGACTTTTATTTCAATCATTTGCTTTAGTTCATCATCAATCGATTCAAAACGACATTCCTCTTTAAAATCATGAGGCGCCAAAGGATGAAGTCCTAAAGCATCCAGTTGAATTATTTTGCTTTGAAATGTTCCGCATGAATCATAAACGGCATAACAGACAGAGGAATAGTAGCCACTCTTGCTTACATCTTTGGGGTTTAAATAAACGTATATGGTTTGTTTTGAGGGGGCTTCTGGTGGAGGATAAAATTCAAACTGATACTCGCCCAACCAGTCCCCGAAAATCCAGTCTGTATACCAGCGAATACGATCTGAAAATGAGGTAAAAAACACATGCAGCATTTTAACAATATCATCTCGCCATGCGTCAGCATCGGCAACATCATAACGCCTGGCTCTTCCGTAATCGATTAAATGAGGAGTACCTTCTTCATCAACTACAATGTTTTTTCCATGGATATCACCATGTATATAAGCTGTCTGTGAAAGAGAGTTTTTTCCAGTATGTATTTCTTGCAGAGCAAGCGCAATTTTAATTGCTAGCTCATATCGCTGATCGAGCGAAGCCTTATGCCTGTCAAGGTATTCAAATAAACGGATGCCGAGAAATTGATAGGCAATATAATGCTTCAGAGGGTATTTCTTTGAGCAGCTTGTCCGTGTCGCTCTTTGGCCAGCTATTCCTAAATCCTGAGCCACTTTCGACTCCTCAGCAGAATTAGCAGCTTCCTTTTCACTCGTAACTACTTTTAAGGCAATTAAATGGCCGCTCTCCTCTTCAGCAAGCTTGGCATGCCCATTTATTCCTGCCCCTAAATAGCTCCCTTTCCCTGACATAGCCACAATCTGACGATCTATAATTATAAATGAGTGATTTAAAATATTGGGATAATCTTTCCTGCGCAGTTTATTACCGTCCGGCAATAGCCTCCCTTCTGGCATTAATATTTTTTTGGCAAAATCCCATTCAAATGCCTTTTCTTTTGCTGACCATTCAATTTCAGGCATTAAACAATTTTCCTTTAAGATGTTTCTTTGTCAAAAAAGAGCGATTAATATACCATAAGCGGCCTTATTGATCAATTTATGATCACCCAGGCTTACTCAGTCATCGCGTAAGTAATTAGCCTGAATTTTAGTGATCTGATTATAGCTCCGGGAGCTGCTTAATCCGGAAGCAAAAGAGTGAATATGGATAGAGGGGCTTATTTGTGTTTCTTTTTATTTTTTTTCTTGTCTTTCTGTTTGCCGCCACCAGTCTTCAGCCACATCTCGCTACTCCCCATGTCGCCAACCCCCAGGTCGCCGCCGCCAACCCCCCCTGAGAGTTTTTCCAGTTCAGTATCTGAAACTTTATCCAGTTTTTTATCTTTTGGTGTAGATTTTTCTGACATAAGTATCTCCTGTGGCAAGATATCTTGCTTAACTAGTATAGAAAATGTTCAAATATTTATCAACTAAACGGTGGCAATTTACTAAATAATCACAAATTCACTACTTATTGATTGGGGCAGTTTTCCGATGCTCATTCACTCTGATTTTAAGCTGCCCAAAGGCTAATGGTGGCAGAAAGAGATTAAGCAGCATAGAACATGATGATGTAATTAAAAATGTCCTGTTGAGCTTCCCATCGGTTTTGATAATTTGTGTGATTCATAGACATCGTTTCAATTAACTGATGAGATTTACCGGTCTTATGAAACAGCAAATTAAAGCTAGATTAACTTGGGTAAATCTTTATCTAGAAACTAAAGATGCAGGATATGTTTGCCGTAAATGTGGCATTACTCGCCCTACCCTGAGGAAGTGGTACAGACGATATTTAGAGGCAGGGATCGATGGATGGAATGATCAAAGCAGAAAGCCTCATTTATCACCAAATAAGAAGTTAAATTCAGAGCTGATTGGACTAATTCATATTATACCAATTGTTGGCCTTGCTCTGAAATCCCACTTTTTGTCAGTTCTTCCAGTATCTAAGAGAAGGATGGCGAACTATTTGTTTCTAATACCTCTTCAGCTGCCGAAGGTTTTACCTCCTCACATCTAATATTGCCCACAGCTTCTCGAAATCGTTGATTTAAATCCCGAGCGGATTCTAAATCAACCATTTCTTGTGTTTCATGCATAGGCACATCAACCCTATCAGTAGGTTGTACCAGCACTCCATGAGCAGTCTGATGGTCTGACAATTCTGAAAGAGCAGCAAAAAATGAAGAGTGCTCTCGAGATTCTGGTAAAGATCATTATCTACTTCATCCTGACCAGCATTTGTAGTTTTTCCAACAGCGAGTGAAGTGCTTGAAAATTCATGCCTGCTTCCTTCTTTGGGTTCGACATAAGCATAACTTACGCCTGGAATATGAGCGGGCCCAGCTATATTTTTTAATTTATCTTTGGATGGTGTAGGCATAATATGTAAATAGCTCTAAAGATATATTCATTATAGGGCATAGCTTTCTACTGGATTGATATCTTCATATGGCAAGTAAAATTTTGCTTAACCACACGCGAAGCCTAATTTGCTAATACTCCTGCACTCTGGATGGGCATTTACTGTACTTTTCCATCCATCGACATTCCACTTTTTTTCATCCCTATCTTTTAAGATAATTCATTTGCTCTAATAACGACGGATTTATGGGATTCACTTTAATGCTGAAGCTTTTACTTCTCACTTTAGCAGCGTAGCGACCACTACAGTACATTATGAATATATCACTGACCGAAGGATATCTAATTGGCTCTGGTGGTGTGGCTTTTACAAAAAAACTTAGAAATTTGTCAATTTGCCGATCAAATATAAATTCATCAAAGTATTTTTCTTGTTGCTTTATTGAATATGTATGAATTGAGTTTGGAAGCCCAATTTCATCTTGATTAAATTGGTATCTTTTCCATAGCTCATATAACCATTCTTCAGGTGTTCTGGATTTATTATAAAATTCATCGTTATACCAGCTTGGCCTTGTTAATTCTTTTGTCATACTTCATCTCTTTGCTTTGGAGTAGGCTCCATTTTGGAACCTACTGCGAACATCTGAATATAAGTCTGTGCGGGTTAATCTTACGACTGATTATTATCTCAATATTCTGCCATATGAAACCTTGATTGCGCCTGTCGGCTCCATCAAGGCTACATTTTTATTTATTTTAATTTCGATTAATGATGGTTTTTAAACTTCGACACATATTCGACACAACAATTTGAGATTTTCAGATCTTTACGTAACCCATTGATTTTATTATGCCGTTGTGCGGAATCGAACCGCGGACCTTCTGATTACGAATCCCGATCCATACTATAAGTAGCAAGCATACACCATAAATAAAAACAGTAAAATCAATTAGTTAGGTTATTGCGATTATTATGGTGTATTGCAATGAATTGCCTTTTCTTGCCACCTAGTGCCACTATAGTGCCACTAAACCACACGCTAGAAATATAACCAAATATAACCTATAATAAGCATTAAAGAATAATAACAATGGTTTTAAAGGATGTCGTACACGTTACTCATCAAAAAACAGGCTAAGAAAGCCCTGCAAAGTGTACCACAACCAGATAAAACCCGAATAACTGAAAAGATTGTGTTACTGGGAAAGAATCCTGATGACACAAGTTTGGATATTAAGAAGTTAAAAGGTGAACCCTATTTCCGATTACGTGTGGGGTCATGGCGAATTATTTTCGATAGAGATGATCAGGTGAGGATTGTTTCTATCGAAAAAATCAAACCACGTGGAGGTGCTTACAAATGAACCTACAAACGATTAAATCACTCGATGGTAAAGTGGAGTATGTTTTATTGCCTGTTGCTGCTTATAAAGCTCTGCGCCATCAGATTACTGAGCAATTAAGGCATACACAGGAAAATGAAGACTATGAAATCTTTGATCCTGCTGATTACGTGGACAATCCAGTAGCATTGGCTCGAATCCAAGCGGGACTCACTCAAGAAGAACTAGCCAAGCTAATGGCAGTAACTCAGGCTTATATTAGTAAAATTGAGAATCAAAAAAACGTGTCTGTAAAATTATTGAATAAAGTTCACGAGGCTTTGAAGGGATGATACCTTAGTGAGTTTCATTATTTGGGCTCTTAAGCTCTGAAAGTGATGGTATCAAAAATCCTACCTCTACATTCAAGGCAAATGCAATCTGTATTAAGTTCTGAATAGATATATTTTGCTCGCCCGTTCTACACGCCCATATAAGTGCGTCCCATACCAGCAGCATCCGCAATACCCTCTTGTGAATAACCTTTGGATATTCGTAGCTCTCTGATTTTATTACCTAATTTAATAAGGTTTGGATGTTTTACTTTCGTACAGAAAGTAAATGACATTGCACCCAATAGATTCCACACCTAATAGGTGGCATTAATGAATATTTGGTGTATTATTACTCAAAAGATCATATAATGTGCCACCATGGTCATTTTCTGATGGTCTATAATGATAGTTAAATTAAAACCTTATGTGGAGATTAACAATGTCAGAAACCAAAAAGAGAAAATTTCTCAAACCAATTGAAACGGCAGTAATAGCCTTGCTGGCTACATCTCCATCTTTTGCAGGAACAGTTGATGTTAATTCGGCTTTTAAGAACCAAATAGTACAAACAAGTGCGACAACACAAAATAATGGCACGGCAGAAGCATCACCAGATCCATTGTTGATTAAAAAATCAGATGCCCATTTTTCAACACAAAGCAATCATTTAATTCTAATTTTTGGCATTAGGCTTCCAGTTTGACTGGCGGAGAAGTTCGGAAAGTTATGCCCCACCGGATGACCCTATTGAGTCCAAAAACCCAGACACCCCCTCCCACCTTCTGTCAAATCTGATATTTGAATCTCAATCATCAAGCGTGGTTATTCAATATTCTGTAAGAATTTTTTACTACGCTGAATTGCCTGCCTAATCTCTTCTCTGAACGCCTTGGCCTCTCCAGTTGTTTCTCCATGCTTTAAAGCGTTGAGGTTATAGCGTGGAGCACCAGAGACCCGTGCGCCACCATGTACGCGACAACGAGCTTTTCCTCTAACAGCAGGGCAGCGACAAGGCTGACCATGATTTCCTTTTGTTTTTGCTTCACATCTAGCCGCGGATTCGAAAGCATAGCGTATTTTCTTGGTTCTTGAGGTTGTTTTCATGATTTTTCCTTATTACCCATACCCCCTTGAATATTACCTACCACAGCTTGGCCTCCTTGGTGGACGTCAGTGCGGTCCGAATTGAGAATAAATATTTAATTTGGATCGCAATGAGATCCAAATCATAAGTAAAGTTATAACATAGATTCGGAACGCACTGCGTTCCATATTTAAATCATATCTAATTTGGTACACACCGTGTACCAAATTAAATAAACAAAGAAAAATGGATAGAAAAGTTATCTAGGATTTAGCAGACACTTTCTGTCAAATTGAAAATTCCAAGCATCAGTATGTTCCATTTTGGAACTCACTGGTTAAATTTTCAAAGTGAACTCTCCGGGATTTCCGGAGTGTTCAAAATTAAAGAATATAATATTATCCAGCAGCACTATATTGAATATTAAAATCTAAGGCCTTAGCAATTGGTTTAGAATTTTTCCCAATTTTCTTCATTTCAATAATTCCGTAGCGAGCCATTGTGCTAATTGTACGACTCAAATTACCAGGTTCACGTTTACTTAAGGCAGCAAGCTCTTTAATTGACTTTAAAAGAGGTCGAAGCAGGCCGATTGGTTAAAGAGATTTGTCGAGAATACGGCATTTCTGATGCGACTTATTACAATTGGAAAGCAAAGTATGGCGGCATGGAAGCATCAGACGTGAAGCGTCTTAAAGATCTTGAGGAAGAAAATCGCCGTTTAAAGCAAATGTATGCTGAGCTGAGTCTTGACCATAAAATTCTGAAGGATGTTATTGAAAAAAAGCTCTAGAGCCGGCGGTACGGCGGGACTTGGCTCATTATATAGTGAACACTCACGAGGTAAGTTTGCGCCGTGCTTGCCGAGTTGCAGGTATCAGTGACTCTGTTTATCGGTATAAGCCAGATAAATGGCGTGATGAACAGGTTATTGTGGCACTGCAACTCGCTTCAGAACGCTACCCAGCCTATGGTTTCAGCAAGTTGCTTAAGGTTCTGGGTCGCCAAGGCCACGTCTGGAACCATAAGCGTGTTTATCGGGTGTATTGTGAGCTTAAGCTCAATATGCGTCGTAAAGGCAAAAAGCGGCTTCCCAATCGCTCACCAACCTCTGAGCGTGCCAGCAGCCATAAACCAGTGCTGGTCAATGGATTTTATGTGCGATGCATTAATGTGCGGTCGGCGCTACAGAACGTTTAATGTGGTTGATGATTTTAACCGGGAAATACTGGCAATTGAGATAGATTTAAGTTTACCAGCACAAAGAGTGATTCGGGTATTAGAACGTGTTGTTGCCTGGCGGGGATTACCTGCCAAAGTACGCATGGATAATGGTCCTGAATTTATCTCAAGTACGCTTGCTGATTGGGCAGAAAAAAATAAGGTGCAATTGGAATTTATTAAGCCAGGAAAGCCAACCCAGAATTCATTTATTGAGCGATTCAATAGAACTTATCGCACAGAAATACTGAATATGTATGCGTTTAAAAATTTACAAGAGGTAAGAGAGCTAACAGAAAAGTGGATGAAGGAGTACAACGACGAGAGGCCACATGATTCTCTAGATGACTTAACACCATGGGAATATCTGGCAAAAAAACAGGCAATGAACTCTAATTTAGGTTGCCACTAAAAATGGGGGGTTTACATTGGCCGAGTGGGATAGCGAATTGAATAAAGGATTAAATCCATCTGACTTCACTCCGCATGTAGGCAAGAAAGTATGGTGGAGATGCAAAGAAAACCACACTTGGCAGGCTACGATTTATAATCGAACGAAAAATAAGTCGAGATGCCCCCCCATCTGTGCGCAAAGAAATTCTCGAAAATATTCAATAGACTATTTCCACGAATTCGCTAGCAGACATGGTGGTATATGCTTAACAACAGAGTATTTGAACGGTAAATCCAAAATTAAAATGGTGTGTAAAAATGGTCATAAATGGGAGTCTCGTGCCGATAATATATTATATAAGGAAAAGTGGTGGAGCAGCTGCAGCAAGAATTAACAACTTTTTTTCTTCAAAACTTACATTCTCCTTTTCTTGTTGCGGGATAGTAATACCAAGAGCCGATAAAGTAGTTACCAGGCATCGGATAAATATAAAGTTTTCTACAGCCATACCTACCAGTAATGTGATTTTTTCTATAACGTCCTTTTAGCCAACCTCCACCAATCTTAGCTTTTTCAATTTCCTCCCTAACTGCAAAAACTCCAGTTTGGTCCTTAAAATTGATTTGATTTGTTCCAACAGTCTCAGGGTGTATTGGAGAGGCCAGAACTATGCCATCAAAATTAATTGCAAAAATACGACTGGACTTTTTCCGAAACTCTAAAATTGCATTTTCTTTTCCATGATGTGCAACATGGTTTTCTGCTTTCTTAACACGCTCAATTACTTTGTTTTTATTCAAATTTATAGGATTTGCTACAGCCGAAACATGAACAGGAAGTAAAACAAAAGTCAAAAATGAACAAATGCACAAGATTAGATTGACACTCATAAATGATTACCCATATTCCACATACAATTGCAACGAACATCTAATTTATTACAATATTAATGTGCTTAAACCTTCAAAATACCAAATCTGAGGCAAATAGACATTTGTTTTTACTTCTTCTTGGTTGATGGATTAATCCGATATTTCAACTGAACAAAACCCCCGCCAATACATCGTGTTTCAGAATGTTCCAGCTCAAGGTCTTGCATCAAAGGTCCAAATAATGAACGACCAGAACCAAGCAATACCGGTGCAATGGTTATTGTTAATTCATGGATTAAATGCGCAGCTATAAAATTTTGGACCGTTATACCACCATCAATATAAAGATGCTTAAACCCTTCATCAGTTAACCGCCTAACGAGCTCAGTGGGCGTTTCAGAAGAGGTTGAAACATGTTTTAGTTGAGCTGGAATTTCTATAGGGTTGCTACTCATCACCACAACCGGAAGCTCCCCATAAGGCCAAGTGTCAAATGACAATACTGTCTCAAAAGAATTCCTACCCATAATTAGTCCATCGACCATGGATATGAATTCTTTATAACCACCATCCTCACCTGAGGGCACCGGCCCATTTGCTTTCATTAACCAGTCAATAGAACCATCATCTCTTGCAATAAAGCCATCAAGGCTTGTAGCAATAAAAATAGAGCATTTAGCAAGCATCATTGGTTATATCCTTTGTATACAGACTTATTTATGGAGTTCAAGCAGCGAAACAGCATTTCCTTCAGAATCGATGATAATTGCCATTCTACAGACTGGTAATGAGAAAATACCCAGCTTGAATTTTACGCCATTCTTTTTTAATTGTTGCGTGTTTTTTTAAAATTGATTGCAAACCAGATAATAAGTCATTAAATAAATGGTGAACTACCTTAAACTCTGTATGTCGTTTATTCATTTGCTACCTCATTATTCACTAAATCTTGAGACTCTTCTTTTTGTTCATCTGGTAAAAATCCACCTACCTGCGCATCCCACAGTGTTTTGTACAAACCACCGCGATCTAGTAGTTCAGCATGGGTCCCGTCTTCAACGATATGGCCTTTATCGAATACTAAAATTCGGTCCATATGCAACAGCGTCGATAAACGATGCGCAACAACCAGTGTTGTTTTTCCTTGCATCAACTCCCAAAGACTGTCCTGAATGTTGGACTCTGTAATGGAATCCAGCTGAGACGTGGCTTCATCCAACATTAAAATGGGCGCATTTTTTAAAATCGCGCGAGCAATGGCAATACGCTGGCGCTGACCACCAGAAAGCTTCACGCCACGTTCACCGAGTAAGGTTTCATAATCTTCTGGCAAAAGACTGATGAATTCATGCGCATGGGCTTTCCTGGAAGCTGAAATGACCTCCTCATCCGAAGCTTTTGTCCTGCCATAGCGAATATTATCCATGAGGCTTCGATGAAAAAGAGTGGGGTCTTGTGGAATCATAGCAATGGCTTGCCTTAAACTCTCTTGAGTCACTTCGGATAGATTTTGACCGTCGATGAGGATCTGTCCATCCACTACCTCATAAAGTCGTAAAATCAAATTAACAAAAGTGGACTTGCCGCTTCCTGAGTAGCCCACCAACCCCACTTTTTGACCCGCTTCAATTGTTACGGACTTATTCTGGAACAGGGAGTAACCACCTTGGTAATGAAATTTCACCTTGTAAAATTCAATTCGACCTTGCGTGACCACTAATTGGGATGCATTGTTTTTATCCTGTATCTCATGAGGCATGACCAATGCATTTAAACTTTGCCTTGCTTTGCCTAAAGCTTGGTTAAATTGGTCCACTTGGTACATGGTGTACCACATCATATGCCCCAATTCCATGGAAAGCCCAAGAATCAAAGCAAAATCACCAATGCTCACTAGTCCCTTGCCATACAAGTGAATTAAGCTAATCGAGGCCAAACCCATCATTACCGCAATCATTCCACCTTGTGCGCAGCATAGCAAAACAATAAACAGCTCTTTTCTTTGAAAAGCTCGTTGTACCAAGCTAAAAAACGTGTTCATACGTTCCACTTCATAGATTTTTCGCGAAAAGATGCGAATATTGGATTGATTCGCCAGGCTATCGACTAATTGCCCAGAAAGCTGCGATTCAGAATTTGCATGGTCATCGGACAATTGAACCAATCGTGCCGACATCCAAATACTAAATGAGGCAAAGGCAATAAACCAAAGAAATAAAATATAAAAGAACAGAACATTAACAAAATAGGCTGTAATAAATGAAACCACTAATAATGAAGCACCACGAAGAAAATCAACAGACACGCGATGCAAAATAATCTCAAGATTATCAGCAAGAATGGTAATTTGTGTGGCAATTCGCCCAGATAGGTTATCCTGAAAAAATTGCGTACTACTTCCTAGCACATACTCAAACATTTGGCTAATAATTTGGTTTTTAATCACCGCTTCATATTTATAGTTCAAGTACCCGATTGTTCGCCAGGTGATATTGTCAAAAACAATAAAGTTCACTACCAGTAGCCCAGCAATCCAATACAAAGAGGAAAAGTTCATACTTGTTTTGTCCGCCAAGGTATTAATAAAGGATTTAATCAATAAACTATTAAACGGTCCCCAAAATCCAGCCATTAAAGCAAGCAGAATAAATAAAAAAACCATGCGACGATACGGTTTTAAAAAATGCCACATAAAAGGAGCTATGTGATTAGGCAAACGATTAGTCATAGTGAACACCCTCTAATTGTTCCTCATTGAAATGATGTATCTTTCGTCGATGAACGTGATACCTGGTCTCAATGTGAATGGATTCTAAAAAATCATGGTCGTGAGAAATAACCAACATTGCGCCTGGAAATTCACGTAATACTTGAATGATATGAGCACGTGTTTCCAGATCTACATTGTTGGTTACCTCATCTAAAATAAGCAGCCTGGGCGGATTGGCAGCGATTAAAGCTAAAGAAAGCTTTGCCTTTTCACCACCAGAAAGATATTTGACTTTTATTTCAACTTCTTCATTTTTACGAAATAAAAAGTCATTCAAATGGGCACGAAGTTCAGTGTAAGAAGCATGGGGCATCTGACTTTTCATCAAATCCAGAACTGTTTCGTTACGATCCAGATGTTGATAATGCTGATCGAGATACCCAACTGTATTGCGCTGAGGAATAGTCCACTCACCTGCTCTCTTAATTTGACTATCCCCCAAGAGCGCTTTAACAAAGGTGGACTTCCCTGATGCGTTGTCCCCATACACGGCCACCCGTTCGCAGCCATTCAAGTGAAAATAAATCTCTTCTAGAATTACATCTCCAGTCTCGTAGGCAATAGAAGCATCTTGGATCCTGATTAAGGATTTACGATGGTCAAGACCATTTAATTTAAATTTGGGTTTAATCGTTTCCGGAAAATTTAGAGAAGAAAGCTCTTCAAGCAAGTGTTGTTTTTTATGATTAATCTGACTTAATCGTTTATTTCCTGTGGTCATTGCATTGGCAAGCTTTGTAGGAGAGCGAATCGTTGGCCATTTACGCTGCACTATCTTTTTTTCACCCTGAACACTAGAGCGTTTATTACGCTCTTGTTCTCTCATTAGAGCAAGATGTGATTCTTTTTTCTGATGCGCAATCCGTGTTAATTCCTGTTCAATTGATGCCTTCTTATCTTCAAGCATTTGCTGATAATCACAATAAGCTCCTCTAAATACAGTCACTTGGCCTAAATCAATATGCCATAGAGTATCTGCGACTGCATTGATGAGTTCTTTATCATGAGAAGCGATAACCAACGTTCCAGTATAATGCAGGAGCTTGCGCATTAAAGAACGACGATTACGTCTATCCAGATGATTCGTCGGCTCATCTAATACCAAAACATTAGGATTTTTAGTCAATATTTTGGTCAACATTTGGTTTAATCGTTGACCACCACTTAAGTCAGGATATTCTTCAATCACTTGGGGTAGATAACCAATACGAACATCCTGAGGCATTTTAATTTCGCCATCAGAGGCCGAACAAAGACCACCAAGCATCTTAAGCAAGGTTGATTTTCCTGAGCCATTTCGGCCAATCAGTGCAATACGCTCACCAGAGCGAATTTCGCCACTGAAGTCTTGAAAACAGGTTTTATGCGGATAGATAAGACCTAGGTCTTTAAATTGAATCGGTTTATGGTGCATGGATTACTCTTAAGCATGTCTTTTAGGACAATAAAAAATAGAAACCAAAAATGGTTTTCTCTATTTGCCCTATAGATGGGCGTACTTAAGATGTAATTTTCATGGCGTCACAAACCTGCTTTTGTAGGATTTTAAAACAAATTGGAATTTTAATGCAAGATAGTTACTGACGTCAATATAATTTTTGGCTATCTAGAGAAGGTATGAAGCTTATTGAAAACATTATCACCGGCGCCCCGATAACCCTTCTGGGCCGTTTTTTTACAAGACAGTTGATGCATTAGGCCATGATATCGCTATAATTTTCAGAACAGGTTCTCATTTATTTATTAATATATGTGATTAGAGATTCAATCTAATGAGCAATAAATATGACCACTTTAAAAAAAATAATAACACTCCATTCTGACGATCATTTTGAAGTTGAACTTTACGGTAATACTCTTCAAGCTAAAACTGCAGTTATTTTTGTACACGGCTTTGGCGTAAAACGTCAATCCAGAGGATTGTTTGTAGATATAGAATCTATCTGTCTTGATACTATGCTTTCAGTGCGAGCTGAGTATTCACACGTGTTAAATGACCGATGCATTGCTTTACCTTTTCAGATTCAGCGCCAACGCTTAAATAAAATTATCCAATATATTCAGGATCATTATAATATCGATAACTTCATTTTTGTTGGTCATTCCCAAGGTTGTATTATTATTGCTCTCGAGCGCCCCCATAATGCATTAATCCTATTGTTGGCTCCGCCACTTTTCTCTCCTTTTGAAGAATTTATTAATACGAAAGGATGGAAAAATCCAGGCTCACATCTAAATATTCAAGGCAACTCTCGTTTAGTTCGTTCCGATCTAATTATTGAGGTTCCTACGCATTTTTGGTCTGAATTCAAAACCATTGATGCACAATCATTATACAGCGATCTTGCTAAACACAATGATGTTCGTATTGTTTTTGCTGAAAATGATCAAGTTCTGGGAAATCAACAGCCAATCGATCATATCCCAACCTATAGCATCAAAGAAGCTAATCATGATTTTTCTTCAACACCTCGTATGAAGTTATTGCAATTGATTTCAAAACTAATCTTGGACAGAGTCTAATCTAATTTTTTTGTAGTTGTAATCGACCTAAACTTACTTTATCGTTTACTAGCTACAAATGTTGGTTGTTCTATGCGCAATTACACAGCTTTAATTAAAGCATCTAAGAGAGGGATGGCGAACTTTTTGTTTCTAATACCTCTTCAGCTGCCGAAGGTTTTACCTCCTCACATCTAACATTGCCCACAGCTTCTCGAAATCGTTGATTTAAATCCCGAGCGGATTCTAAATTAACTACTTGTGTTTCATGCACAGGCACATCAACCCTATCAGTATGTTGTACCTGTTGAGCAGGCTGACGGCCTGACAATTCGGAAATAGCTGCAAAAAATGAAGAGTGCTCTCGAGATTCTGGTAACGACTGTTCAAATAAAAATTTCGGATTGCTATGGATAAACTCAATAGTCACTTGCTCTCCATTAATGCTAATTTTGAAATCTTGATTCTTTTCAGGTAAAAAGTCAGTGTCAGAGATTCGCACCAGTTTTATTTCACGGTCGAATTCTTTGCATATTAAAGCGCCCTCCTATTCAACCCTGGGTTACAAAAATCCCAACCAATTTGAAATGGAGTATGGAGGACGGGGTGTAAAGAAAGTTGCTTAACTGGTGTGTCTTAAATTACTTGACCACGTCAAAGAGCTTGCTCTACCACTACTTTCATAATCGGTCGGATTAGTGATTTCCCCAGGCCATTCAATATTATTCTTTAATCTTTTCTCATACTCAGGTAAAAATCTTTGCCAGTTTTTCAAATATGGCGTTTCACAAATAAGATATAGCTTTCCACCCGGTTTTAATAATTTGGCCGCAAATGAAACCGCCTTATCTATTTTTTCTCCTTTAAAAAAATGTAGGACGCGACTAATTAATATTGCATCGAAATATTTCTTGGGTAGGCTTAATAATTCATCTGGAAAATCACCTGGTATTAATATGAACTCAGAAGCATCTCCAGAGGCAGTGATGCCTTCTTTTGTCTGGTTTAGATGAAGTTGCTTAACTACAGCAAGATTTTCTGCAGAAATATCATTGCAAAAAACTTTAACACCCTTTGAACCCGCTAAAAGTGATGCAGCTCCAAAACCAGCTCCAATTTCCAATACAGCTCCATTGTTTTGATAGCATTGTCCAGCATGTAAAAGGAATTGCTCTGAAATAATGTCACATGGTTTTACAACAAAACCGCCCAGCGGATTATGGGTTTTGATAAAAGCTTCGTTTGACTGTAAAAGTTGTGGTATAGCAACTTCAAATATTGAATTAGGTTTTACCAACACCTGATTTATATGATCTATGGTATATGAGTGGGAGGCTTTGAGAGCCTCTAAATTGACAAGTGTTGAACCTCCTGACCTGAGAGAGTTGCAAACTTGATTAATCTGAGAGCTAAATGTAAGAAGAAACGGGACTGTTGGCGTTCCATAATGATTAGACCATCTTATCATTCTAAGATTATTTAATTGTTCAGGAGAAAATAAAGTCCAAGAATGTTTATATAATCCCTCCAGTAAAATAGTAAGACTTGTCATTTTTTCAATGGAACTAGTCAAATTACAGTCCAGAATCCGATTAATTGAATCCATTAAAAGATTGTACTTATTCTGATGATAGGCTGATATGATTTCTTCTATAATGTATTTAAACTCATACAATGTCATGAACTACATCCATTTACTACAGCTAGCGCAATCATAAATTCAAAGAAATGAATTTTCAACAAACACGAGAAAAATAATCCCCGGGCCGAGATATTTAGATCGTATTTTTTTCAATCTTTATGCTAATCCTATATTCTTTCACCATTTTTTAATGCAATTAAGCAACCCGTTCTTAGTTACTAATTTTCATTCTTTTACTGAAGTGAGCATTAATTTATATTAAAAATAATTTTATATGACATAACCCTGTGCAGGATGTTTGCGATAAACTTTAATCGCACTTCAGAAAGTACAATCTAGCAAGGCTGATCAAATCTTTCTAATAAAGCTAACTTCAATTTATCATAATACTCAAAGTTTTCGCTCATATAGATTTTTTTCTTATTTTGAAGTTTAATCAATAAATGATTCTTGTCCTGCATAAACAGATTTGAGTCTTCTGTGAAAAACCTAGTATTTTTTACTTCCTGGATTGAGTTAATTTCGGAAAAAAAATACTTCTTAGTACATCCTGAAAAAAATCTAATTTTTATTGAGTTATTATCAATGCTCACATTCTGTGCCGTTTTAGTTGCAAGAAATATTGTGCGCATACTTAGTACAACAAAAGCCATCGCCAATAGAATACCCAAAATAATCACAATACGTTCAACAGCATTCAAGCTGCTAGTAGAAAAGCATACGATTCCGCAGAAAAAGACGAGAATAAAAAATACACAAGAGGGGAGGGCCAGCCAAATTTGCCTACCTTTTGAACCATAAATATGGTCAACAAAGTTTAATTCCTGATAGTCTAGTTTCAACCTCTGATTAATTTTTTCACCTAAAATAGCTTTCAGCTTACTGTATCCATCTAGGTTATCCCCTATGTAAACTGTCGATTTAGGCTTGAATAATAATTCTATGTGTTCACCACCAACTTTAAAAATAGGTGATTCTGTAAACAACCAATTATTTTTTAAATAGGTTACGTCCAATAGTGCATCGATGTGGAGTCGATTCTTCTTTCCCAAAAAAGATCTTAGACAGATGTAATCTCCATCAATTATTATTTCTTGGGCACTTTTCAAAGCGAATAACAACGCACAGTTCACTCGGAAAAGAAACCAAGAAACCATTGAACCACCTATCAACTCTCCCAGAGCCTCTTCGACTCCTCTAATGTGTATCAATGAATTAATATATAGCGTTAGTATAAATAAAATGAAAAATAAGGCAGGAAAAAATACCCATATCAGGAACCCTTTCGGTCCAAGACTTACATCAATAAACTTAAGCTTTTGTTTGGTTAAATCTGTCATAGAGCTCTTCCCCTATTTTTATGGATGGCGTTTCTGTTTGAAATCTAAGCATCGCCGCGGTAATTACAGGCATGCCAAAAGTCCAAGCAGCTCCCAAGCTTGTAAAAGTAGCGTTTATTATAACTTTTGTTACACTTACAGGTTTTCCAGTTTTGTAACTATCAATTTTCTGATTAATGGAGCTTAAAGTCCCCCCTGCAAGAAAATTAATTTTAGCAGCATTGCTTCGACTAGGGTTTACTTTGTACCCAACTGCCAATCCAATAGCTGAAGCCAGTATAGCTGTTTGTATGGGATGCTCATCTCCCGTTGACACAGCTGCACCATAAGAACTCCCACCAGCTATAGCTGCATTTGCTGAGTGTCTTATGATAGTTGCTTTATATGTTGAAATCACTTTTCCAGCCTTAGTTTTACTTAAAAATTTAACTGGTTTGATCGCTAGCGCTGTCCCTGGAATTAAAGATAGAACGGCCAGGCCGCGGTTTATTTCTTGGCCAGTTACTAGGTCATAGCCGTAATAAATTTCTGTGAGGGCTTTGGCCTGGCCTATTATTGGTATGCAATCCATTGCAAGTGATCCGATTGTATCTTTCCAAGTTGGACTATCATCAATCGGTTCTGGCTTTAGATCTCTTAATATGTCATAGAAGTGGGATCTCACGTTGTATTCTTTTTCAAGGTCATTTAAACCTTGGGTTAAGCTGTTGTATCTATCCATTACTGAGTTCTTTCCATAATTGTATAGATCCGTGAGGGTGTTTCTTAAATCTAATTCGTTGTTGGTTGCCAAGGATAATGGATCTGTCGGCGGAAGGATAGATTGGGCGGTTGAATTTTCGTTGAGATTCAGAAGAATACTCTCTTCATTGTCGAGGTAGAGGGATTCGATGCTGTCTTCAGGGCTTGAGCTGGAATTGTCGGTGTCTAGCTCATTAGTTTCAGAATCTTGAATTGCTGATTTCATAATGCCCTGACCTATGCTATCTCCCAGATTGTCTTCCAGTATCTGCAAAGTGTTGATGCTTTGGCCGGTCAGGAGGGCGTGGCTGCCTTGATTTAGTAATGAATTAAGCTCGGTGTTAATCATTTCGGTTTTATCGATTGCTCTTAAGGCATTACTGACTCTCCCTCCTGCTTCTCCTCCCATTAGACCTGCTGTTACGCCACTGGCGGCCAGCCGTTGCCAGTCGAAATGTTTTTGCTGGTTGGCAGCGAGCGTTATTCCCTGGCTGAGCGCATTTTGACTCATCATTTCTGCTGCAGAGGAAAAGTTGAATAGCGCAGGCGACTTGTCACTTAAAAAGCCGAGGGCATCTTTTGCCAATCCATCCATTTTCATGCCGCGCATTAAACCGGCACTTGCCATTGTGGCCAATGCGGTGGTCAATGCAGCGCCCCAATGCATTCCTTCCTGTAAGCCGGCCATACTGGCAACGCCCTGGCTGGCCATATTGCCAATAAAACCGGCACTTAAGCTTGCTCCTAAACTGACACCCAGAGAAGATCCGCCCCACAGAGTGGATAATCCCAGTTTAAAGATACCTCCCAGGCCGTTAATCGCCAGAGCAGAAGGGGCAAAAATACTTGCAACGGCTGCCGCGGCCAAAACGGTAATAATAGTACCGACTACTGCAGTCAATACTTTGCCAAGTAATTTATGATGCTTTCGTTGAACGGGGGATGAGTCCGTTGATAAAGGCTTGGGCATGGGTGCAGTCGCACTGGTGTTGCCTATAAAATAATCTTCTCTGAGCACGTTGTGCGTATCGGCACTATTATGCTGATTTGAGAAGACAGGAGGCAAGACCAGCCGCTGTCCTGCGTGCATTTGTGAAGAACTTCCTGCCCGCTCCTCACGACTGGTGATGCCATTGGCATCTGCAATTAAATACCATAGACTGCTATCGCCATAGACCTGAAGGGCGATTGACTCCAAAGTATCGCCTGCACTTACGGTGTAACTTCCTAAATTATCCTGGGGACTATTGGGGCTTATTGTATCATTCGGCTCGTTTCGGGCTTGCATGGATTCCGCAGTCGTTCTGCCGTTCTGAAAAAAGGCGTTGAAATTTCCATAACCAGCGCGGGGGTTCCATATCCAGGGGTTGGTTTTTTGTGAAGGATGGGCGCTGCCTTCCGGAGTAAAACCGCCATAGACTGTCAGCGTTTGCCTGCCGGTGGTGGCATCCAGTTTTATATCCGCAATGTGTTTCCCATTCACACTGAGATAACTGGTTTTACCGGTTTGGTCTTCCCGCGAGCGGATGCCGTCCACAGCACTGCTGGAGTAATGTGCGCTGTTGGTTCTGCCGCTGGAGTCGGGCTGTTGATCAATGGCATCCTGTAGTTGACCATTGACATCATAAATCCGCATACTCAGACCGTGGGTTGAAGCCTGATTGTCAATACTCAATGTAGCCCGATCTTCCGAGCGGCGATAATCATCCCACCAGTCAAAACTATATACATGCGTGAGTGTATATCCCGCATTTTGCCCCTGTTTCTCCACCCGCAGCATTTCTGCAGTCAGGTTTTCTGCAACGTCATAGTAGAACTTGTTTTGGCTCACCAGATGCTCAAGGTTTCCTACAGGGCGGGTGGTAGTCACATAATCCAAAAAGCCGTTTTTATAACTCGAGCGATTAATCTGGGCGACATTCCCCTTCGCATCAAAGAGGCGATCCTCAATGACCTGTCCCGCCTGATTATACTTTCTTGACTCCAGGGTTAGATTATCTTTTTGCGTCCATTTCAGTTGGTTGCCTTTATTGTATCCATATAAATAATGATGCAGGATCCCCTCCTCATATTTATCCGCACCGGTTAAATTACCAGCGGCATCATAATCAAGAAGGCTTCCCTGATCTTTATCAATTTGTATATTACCCTCGATCAATTTTCCTTTACTGATTTTAATGCGATTATTTTCATCATAACTGTAGTATTCATCACTACTGGCTTTTTCATATCCTCCATAGTTAGCGGTGATAAGACTATGCCTTAAATTACCGGCCGCATCGTATTGATAATCGATTGATAACAGGCTTTTATCCTGCTGCGGGAAACGGCTATCCACATCATCGGGATGGGCTCGCCTGACAGAAATTAATCGTCCAAGACTGTCATATTCATAATGATCAGACTCAAGCAACCAGCCGTCCTTTCCTGGATTGATACGAGAGCTTTGTTTGCTGCTGACATTTCCCTCATTGTCATACTGGTAATTCAACACCTCGCCGCGAGCGTTATCCACGTATTGTTTAAGACTTCCATCGCCCTGGTAATGGTATTCTATCGAGCGTCCAGAACCCGATTCCGAAAGCAGCAAACCGTTACGGTTATACCGATAAGTGGTCTGGTGCTGCCCCAGATCAGTGTGCGAAATCAGTCGCCCATCCTGATAGCTCCAGCTTTGAACATGGCCAAGCTCATCCGTTTCGGCCAGTTTATGACCGGCATCGTCATAGGTCATTGATCGCCAATACCCAAAGGTATTTCGTTTGCCAATTAAATTTCCCAATTCATCATACACAAACAAAGAAGAATTGTTTTCGCCATCTGTTTGCTGCAGAAGCTGGCCAGCCTCATCGTAGAAATATTGCTGTTTACTTCCCGAAGTCTGAATGCCGGTCAAACGATTCGCTTTGTCGTAAAGATAAACCGTAGAGCCGCCCAACTCATTGATGCTCTCTTTCAGCCGGCCGAAAATATCATAGTATTTCTGCCTCAGCCCTCCTTTCGCATCCCGTTCCTGTATTACATTCCCTGAGGCATCCAATACTTTTGTTACCGTATGTCCATTGGCATCCGTAAAACCAATCAATCGACCCAGGCGATCGTAGGCATAGAGCAGCCGAGGATTGATTAATCGACCGACACCATGTTCATCATAAGCCATTACCTGGGGGAGCTCCTGTTCAGTGAGCTGGTTTAAGCCGTTATACTGATAGTTCGTTTCATAGCCATTGGCATTACGATGGCTTAACACATTTCCCCAGCGATCATAGCTATACGTCTGATTTATGGTTTTCAGATGGACACTATCGTTAATCGTTAGCGGATTTTCTGTCGACTCACGGTTCTGCGCCAGCAAATTGCCCAGTTTGTCATAGAGATTATTCTGCCGCTGAAGATCAAACTCCCAGGATTCCGTTTGAAAAGATCGCGCAGTTTCAAACTGTTTATCCGACAGATCCACACCATCTTCTCCGGCAGCCGGACGAAAGGCGTTGGTAGAGGTTATGATTTGCGTCACTTTGTCGCTCAAATCATAGATGAACAATTGATAATAGCCCGCGGAGTTAGTGCGCCATAAACGCCCCGCCTGATCGTAGTCATAATGGATATTAAGTTGTCCATTAATTCCCTTATGAGCCACTTCGCCAAACACATTATATTGGCTATCCTCACAAGCCCAGTCACCATTGGCTTTTCGAGTAGCCGCTCGCAGCAAATGGCCGCCGGCATCATAAAAATAGCGCTTGTCTATAAGCCGCTGGCTTCCGTCAATCTGGGAAAGTAACTCCCAGGCACGGGCTATATTCCCTTGTTCATCATAGCTATAAAATTTAAGATGCCCCATCGCATCCTGCTGCAGGAGCAATTGATCATTGCTGTCATAGAAATCAAGCGTATGAAGGTCATTGGCTGATGCTGCGGGGAGAATAAAACCCTCACTGTCGAGTTTAGCTCCATTCGCATATTGAATAGTTTCGATAAGATGCCCAAGGCCATCATAGGTATACGAGACAGCAGCACGCCCAGATTGTGTTTGCGGGCCCATTTTGGCTTTTAACTGCCCAAGCGCATCATAGCTGAAATAACTGCTCTGCCCCTCGGCATCGGTCATTTTTACCAGGTGCCCCATGCTGTCGTATTCGTAGGAATTAACAATATCAGCGGTTAAATTCACCAGTTGTCCATTGCTATTCAACTGTTGATACGTCACCTGACGCTGTGTTTTTCTCTGAACTCTTCCCAAAGCATCATATTGATATAGAAACACTCGATCCAAACTGGTACTTACCGGTGATTTAACATCAAAGTCATCAAAGCAACTGGCTCGCTCGGCGTACTCGGTTTGCTGGCTTAATTCACCAAAGGCATTGTATTGATACCGGGTTAAATAATTTTCAGCATTTAGTTCTCCAGTGAGCAAGCCATCTTTATCGTAGTATCGACGGCTGTAAGCATAGACTCCCTCGTGCAGCAAAACAGCAGTATTGATGACTTCCCCGAAGGCATTGTACTGATAACGAGTTGTTGGAGTAGAAAACTCATAGCTGCGGCTGGACGAGTTGAATGACCGCATACTGTCTTTTTCTGTCTTAATTAGCCGATTCAGCCGATCATATTGATAAAACTCATGGCGATCCAGGACGTTGGTTTTACGAGCATCGGCAAGCTGTGTACCGTTTACCTCACTACCGGGCTTGAGGTAAATGCCTGTGGCGTAAGTGGTTTTTCCAGCCAGCTGGCCCAAATCATTGTATTCATACTCAGTTAAAGCGCCCAATTGATTCAATGAAAACCGTAAATGCCCTTCGCGATCATAGGTAAAATATTGCCAGTTACCAGCCCGATCAGACTGAGCCTCGACCTCACCGAAAGCATTGTAACGAAATGTTTCGTTCAAGGTTTCCCTTAGCTCCTGCCGGTTCATTGAGCCGTTTAAGTCTGCTTTATTGATGGCTACATCGGGATAACTGATTTGTACACAATGATTGTTTGCATCAAAAGTATATTCACGAATTTGGCAAAGTCCTTCTGCATCCTTGACCGTTTTAATAATATTTCCAAAGTTATCGTACAGGTTTCGAGTTATGATCGAACGGCGCTGCGATTGATAACCCAAGGCGACATCGACTTCGGGGGAAATGGTGGTAATTAATTGATTGGACGCATCATACTCGTAACACCAGATCGCTTTATTCGCTTCTGTTTTGGAGATGAGATTGCCATTCGCATCATAGTCATATACTGTCTGCTGATTTTCGGCATCTGTTTTATTCGTCAGGCGCCCATTGCTGTCATATTGATAAGCCGAGGTTCGCCCCTGGATGTTTTGCAGCGCCAGCGCCAAGCTCTCTTCAGAGTATTCTGATAGATTGAGCCTGGCGGCATAGCTGGTTTCGGAGATAATATTTCCAACCGCATCATATTGTCGGCCAATCACACGTCCCTCGGCGCTGATTCGATAAATTTCCCGGCCAGCCGCGTCAAACACTGAACGAGAAATACGATCATGACTATCTGATTTGAGAGCAGACAGCCAGTTTTCATCAAATACGCTGCTTACTGGTATTGCAAAACCCTGCGTGGCAATAAGATTACCCAGACGATCATATTGATATTTAACGGCAAAGCCTTCAGCATTTAACTCAGCAAGCAGTCGGCCTGCCTGATCATAGCTATAACGGCTGGTTTGATCAGACTGCAGATTTCTGGATATCGATTTTTCAATCTTAGCCTGATTGAATTGATTTAAATCGAAGAGAAAGCGATTGGCAAATCGGGTTTTAGAAACCACTTCGCCAGCTTGATTATATATAAACTCAGTCAGATGATGTTCGTCATCCAGCTGATAACACAGGCGGTTTAAACTGTCATAGGCCAGATGCTGTACCCGACCAGCTTCCGTTTTTCCAAAAACCGGAATGATACCGTTCTTTAAATCCTCAAGTGATGCCGGTTTTGCATAACGTATTATCCGAGTGGCATTGCCTTGCACATCATAGGTGTATGCAGTCGCATAACCCATTGGATCAAAGCTTAATAGCACATGTCCATCGGAATCAAATTGCTTGAAGCTGTAGCGATCCGCGCTACTGCTTTTAAGCAGCAGTTTCATGTCATTTTCTGTAGCCGCTGCATTTAGCCGCACTTCATTGGCATATTGGATAGTGCAAATATTGCGGCCATTCTGATCATATTTAAACTCAGTGACACAGCCCCGCGCATCAATTTGGAACCGGCATTCATCCATGACATCATAGATCCAATACCGGGTATTGCCCCGAGGATCGGTTTCACTGCAGAGATTGCCCTTGGCGTCGTAGGTATATTGCGTCACCAGGGACAGACCTTCAGGATCAATTATTTTTTGGGTACATCGTCCTAAAGCATCCCATTCATAGGCAGTAATCTGGTTTTTGCCGCCGGAATTAAGGATTGTTTGCCTGGTCAGCTGATTCTGACTGTCATATTCATACTCGGTGATTAAATTTAAACCCAAAGGATCAATGCAACTACGAATACAATTTCCAGCATTGTCGTAGCGGTATTGTTTAACAATCTGATCAGGGCCAATGACCTCCAGTTGACGACCTATACCATCAAAATGATAGCGCGTACTGAGATTCAAACCCTCTGGATCGATGGTTTTACTCAATACTCTTCCCGCCGCATCATAACTGTATTGAGTAATACGGCCGTCTTTTGATTCCTTGATTAATTGCCCGGCGCGGTCATAGGTATAAAAAGACTGAAGACCCAAGGGTCCATTTTTTTCGATTAATTGCCCATTCACATCATATGTGAAAGAGGTAATCGCACCATTGAAGTCAGTGAAGCTAATCTTGTCTCCAAAGGCATTAAATTCTGTCTTGACTTCTCTGCCTTTATCCGGCTGTCTGATAGTTACGCTGTTGTTGCTATCATCATATTCATAAATGGTCCGCAGCTGATCAAATTCATACACTAGCCTTGAAAACGCGTCATAGCGCATGGTTTTCTCTTTACCTTTCGCATTGATGACGGCGGTACATTCCCCTCGCTGGTTGTATTTATAACTGGTCTTATTTTGATTGGCGTCAACTGCGATCATCAGCCGCCCAAAACGATCATAACTCCAGGATTGCGGCTTATAAATTCCTGTGACACTGTCCTGCTGCAAAACCAGAAGCCCCCTCTTATCATAGAAATAACTGGTTGTGAGCGGGGATTTTCCCTGTGCATCCTGAATCAGTTGCTCCACTTCGCCAAAGGCATTGTAGCGGGTCGCTGTTTCCAGGCGAGAACCTTTACAGGTTCTGATAACCTGCCCGAGATGGTTGTACTCATACTCGGTTACTTCATCTGCGGGATCTTTATGCAATGTCAGGTAATCGTGTAAATTGCCAGCATTCATTTCAGGAGGCAGATTTTTAAAATGTTTGCTGTATTGGATGTAACGGGTCAGATTCCCGAAGTCATCATATTGCTGTTCCCTGATTTCCCCATCGGCATTGAGAATAAAGGCCAGCCGGCCCTGCTCATCATAAACATAGCGCTCTGTTTGCCCAAGCGCATTGGTTTTAGTCAGTAAGGAATCATTATTACTGTAACTATAATGGACAGCATGCTGCTGCCAGATAGCGGCAATTTCTTCCTTTGAAAGCGCGATATTGCGCAATAACTTTTCGCCTTCTGCACTGAGACTTGCTATCAGTCGACCTCGCTCATCGTATTGATAGCGTGCACCCCTGATTTGATCCCGGAAACGATCGAAAGCTCTTTTTTCGAGCATTAAACCGCTATTGTCGTAGAAATAATTTATGGTTAAACCGCCTGACTGATTTTCCTCGATTAATAACTGCCGTTCGTCATAGCGATAACTGGTTATCCGGTCTTTGGGATGACAGTTGGGTTTTTGATCCTCCCAGGGTTTATCAAAGCTCAAACGCAATGGCTTGGATAAAGCGGTAAAATATTGTCTTTTTTCAAGCAACATACCCGCGTTATTGTAGTAATAACTGGTGGCAAACCCTTCGCCATCAATATCCGCTTCCTTTAAACCAGCCGAATTATAAAATGAGTAATTAACAATGTCTTTGTCGGAAGCAGCCGGCTCAATCTCCCCCCAGAATTTCAGATCGCTGGTAATTGCCTTGTTGTAAAATTTACGAACTTCAATACAGTTTCCCAGGCGATCATACTGATAGGCGATTGTCGCTCCCTCAGCATTAATTTCGGCCTGCAAATGCCCGGCAATATCATAGTAGTATCGGTAGCGCCGATCATGAGCATTTTCAACCGGGGTTATCGTTCCCGATTTTATAGCATCAAACAAATTAGTTATTGCTATACGCTCTGCATAGGCGATTTTTTCAGTCAATTGGCCTTGTGCATCGTAGCGGTAACCAATAATTGCCCCGGTGGCATCGACCTGATAAGCAATTTGGTTGTATTGATTATAAAAAGTCCAGCTGTAGCGATCTTTACTTGAATGAGTTGGGCGAATTTCTTCAAGCTTTAAACCGTCAAGCTCCTGTTCGTTTACTCTTTGGGCGTATTCGATGGACTGTATCAGGCGCCCCTCGGCATCGTAGCGGTATTCCTTCAAATGACCATTGTTATCGACTTTAGCGCAAAGCAACCCTGCCTTGTCATACAAATACCAGCTTTTCCGTCCTTCCCAGTCAGTTTCCGAAATCAGACGTCCTGCTTTATCATACTCAAACCGCTGTACTCCAAAATCACGGTTATTGTTACCTAGCTGCTGCTTTGACAAAAGAAGCCCGCTTCGATCATAGAGATAAAGTGTTTTTAAGCCCCTGCTGTCCGTTTGAATAATTCGTTGATGACTGTCGTCATATTCATACTGATTGATAAGACCCAAATTATCTCTGGAACAGGTGAGACGACCCAAATCATCATAAAAAAAATAGGTTTTGTTATCACCCCATT
This sequence comes from Legionella sp. 16cNR16C, assembly GCF_021297775.1. Classification (NCBI taxonomy): domain Bacteria; kingdom Pseudomonadati; phylum Pseudomonadota; class Gammaproteobacteria; order Legionellales; family Legionellaceae; genus Legionella; species Legionella sp. 16cNR16C. Next base: position 567,358 of record NZ_JAJTMX010000002.1, on the reverse strand, counting down.
CAGTGGGTACTGTTTTTTCAATCAAACGTCCGCGCGCATCATATTGATAGTAAGTTCTTAATGCATTTTGCTCAAAACCGTTTCCTGCTGCGTCCACGGATTGATAGTGGATTTCCTGCTGCAGTTGTCCGCGCCAGTCATATTGATATTCGACCAGGCTGATTTGCGCGGCAGGCTGGCGTTTGCTCCAGGACTCTAAATCATTTAAATCAGGTTGGCTTAAATCCGAAAAAAGGCTTGAATCAAAAGCTGATTTTAAATAGATGCGGCGATTGAGGCATGCACCCGCCTCGTTATAGCGATATTCAGTAACCGTTCCATTATCAGAAATTGCAAAACGCAAATGTCCCTTTGAATCATAGATATAATGGGCTGTCGCTGTCTGGCCAGAATGGTTATCTCCGTTAAACACGGATGATTTGCTTTCAGACAAGAGGCGATGCTCGGCGTCAAAGGTTCTTTGAATAATCTGTCCATCAGGTTCCTCAGTACGTATACAGTCTCCTGCCTCATTATAAATAAAGTTCCATGCCAGTCCGCCCTTCACAATACGACTGAGATAATTGCCCTGGTATTGATAACTGATTGTATGATTGTCCGGACCTCTGATTTCTGTGAGGCGATCCTTATCATCAAATGAATAGCACCACGTTTCTCCCAATTGATTGCTTACTTTTGTGCAGCCTGGTTCATAATTGAATCGAGTTATCCTGCCCTCTCCATCAGACATACTGCTTACCCGGTTCTGCTCGTCATAGCTGAAATGCAGCGCACAGCCATCGCTTTGACGTATTGACTCGATGAGATCTGAATCATCCTGATAATCGTAAGCCACCCAGGAGCTCTTTCCATCCCCCTGATCCTGGATAACTAATCGAAGACGGCCTGAATCGTCATAGTTATAGTGGAGGTGATGGACTAGCAAACCCTGATCATAAAAACTGATATCCTGTAGTAATCCCTGCTGGAATTGCCAATGGATATTTTGCTGGCCAGTGCAATCAAATATATCGCTTAGCTGGCCATGGTTATACACATAATTCAAGCGATGCCCATCCCGATCGCTCCAGGCTGTCAGCAAGCCTTCCGCATTGTATTCACAACTGACTGCCAAGGCGCCTTGGGAATACGACCATCCACTGCCCGTCCATTGTATCCTTTCAGTACCGCCGTCCTCGGGCAGATAGGACTTGCTCGCCGAATCAAAAACAAAGCGGCTGTGATGCCCATCCTCACCGATTCGGGTCAGGCTCCCACCCGCACTGTTTGGCTCGCCATCGATAATCAGATGAGTTTGGGTATTAAACAGCCAGCGATCTGCTTTTTTTCCTTGAGCGTTATAGGTTGAAAATAAGTTGAAACCGATTCCCTGACTCGCCAGGAAACCATCGGATTGTTTTAGTATCAGATTGCCATTGGCTGCATTGATATACAATGAAAGGCCATTCTGGCCAAAAATAGCATTACCCTGCGGGCCGTAAGCACCTAATTGGCTCAAAGAGGAGCCTTGCAGGCCCAGGCCTGTACCTGTAAAAATCTGCGACATTTCTCTTCCTTTTGTCTACAAATTGTTTGCGATGTAAGATTTGCCTTCCAGACTTATCGGACATCGCCAGTATTAGAATACCAAACCGTTAAAAACGCGTGGATTTTCCAACTGAGCTAACAATACAGGGAGGTACTATTTTTTATAAACGAAGAGATAAAATTGAATAGAAAAATGTGATAAAGAGGACTTGCAAAGCTCATGATTGTTCCTAATTTCCATAAACATATCCGGTAACAGCGGCATGATAATGAAAGTATTTTTGGAAATCAATTCTGAAAAAATGTCCAATCAGGATATAAAATATCACTGTGCACACAACGGATATTTTGTGATTATTTTAAGCGCATATTTGGCCGATTTAAGGTAATTCCGGGGGCTTATTTCCAGGAAGAACTCTGGTTACATTTTTTTCCTCTGAACTCCAGAATGTAACATTGATGACAGAGGATATTTCACTTGCCTTGGTATTGACCACTCCGTCTGATTCCTCAATCACTGATTCAGCCGCCTCTTTAGAATCGTCCGGTAAACTATCATCTGAAGGCGGGAAAAAACTCAGGATGACCCCATCGCTAACGTCCTGATTATCACGCAGAAAATCAGCCTCCTGTTGGATAGCACTTTGCTCTTGCTGGGCATATTCTTTTTCAGAGAGAAGCAACTGCTTCTTGATAATATCCCCAATGTGATCTGCGGTGTAATGCGAAGCCTGATAGCCGCCGTGGCCATCGTAAATACCAGACATCCCGTAAAAAAAGGCATATTGACCGCTGCGTTTCACAAGTTGAACAGACACGGATATATTGTCTCGAGATCCCCTGGCAAAAGCCGTTCGGGTGAGATAGCTGGCTGTTTCTATAGGATCACAGCGTCCCGGTTTGCCCTTGTTCAAAGCCTTTAAACAAGAATACAACAATTTTTCATGGCTGCTTTGTGTGTCATCCTTTGCAGCATCGGTAAATCCATCACAGCTGCTAATAAGATGTACACTGTATTCCTTCGGAATATCCCCCACATAGGTAATCATTAAATCAGGATCAGGAATAATCCCTTTAACGTCTTTATCGCCAAAGGCTCGCGAGATAGCGAGTCGACCCTGTACCCGTCCTTCGTCACCTTCTATAGATGAGCCGGCTGCATAGATCCTGTCTCGCTCAGATTGCACCTCGGGTTTATGGACGCGTTGATTGAGCCTGCTAACACCAACAAGCTCCCCTTTTTCATCATAAATAGCGATAAAAACTGCTGCATCAGCGACTAGAGCGCTAATCAGATACTCCCGGTTAAAAATGGTGGTTATAGCGGTAGTGCCGCTTTGATTTATTTTGTTTAAAATTTCCAGGTTAATGAGACGATAAGAAGTCCATAAGCGTTGAGCTATTTGAAGCGGTGTCAGATCCTCAAATAGAGATGGCTCGAAAACTTCCCAGGCTAAAGCATCTTCCTGTTCATATCTACCACCCTTTATTTCGTCATATCCAAAGCCATAGAGTAGACTTTCACCTTGGCTATTGGTTACAGGTTTTGAAACAATCCTTTTTTTATCCAAGTCATGCATTTAGCTATCCTAATGCCCATTGTTTAATATATTATACCAAATTTTAAACACCCAATATTGGCGAATATAAAATTTTTCCAAATGCATGAGGCGGTGAGATTAGGGCATTGATATACTTCAGAATACGCTTCCATTATGTTCGGTTCATTTATGAAAGAAATCGTTTTGGCGACTGCCAACCAAGGAAAAATTAAAGAAATTCAAGCTATTCTTTCCCCCCTTCAATGCTTAAGCATGGCTGATTTTGAAATTGAAAGCCCTGAGGAGAATGGTTTAAGCTTTATTGAAAACGCCCTGATTAAAGCTCGTCATACCAGTGCACAATCAGGAAAAGCAGCGTTGGCGGATGATTCAGGTTTAGTGGTTCCTGCGCTAAATGGCGCTCCAGGAATTTATTCCTCCCGCTATGCGGGAGAAGACGCAACGGATGGCGACAATATCCAGCAACTCTTACACAATATGAAGGATTTAAAGCAAGAGCAGCGGTATGCGTATTTCTTTTGCGCCATTGCTATCCTTCGCTTCGCAGACGATCCTGTACCTCTTTTAGCTTATGGGAAAATCGAGGGGCAGATCATTTTTGAACCCAGAGGAAGCAAGGGATTTGGTTATGATCCAATATTTTATATTCCAGAGCGGCAGTGCACTGCCGCTGAATTATCTCCTGAAATAAAAAACAAAATCAGTCATCGGGCACGCGCCTTATCTCAGCTTCGGGATCAGCTGAAGGAGCTACTATGATTACCAGCATCCAATCATTCAATGAACTTTCCACCCAGGATTTATATGACATTCTGCAATTGAGAAATGCTATATTTATAGTGGAGCAGCAATGTCCATATCAGGATCTGGACTATAAGGATCAGCAGGCCTTACACCTGTGTATGCGCGAAGGCGAGACTTTATTAGCCTATGCGCGAATTCTACCCGACTATGATGCCAATATCTTAAGTTTTGGCCGTATTGTCACTGCCGCAATCGCGCGAGGCCAGGGATTGGGAAAACAATTGCTAAATAATGTCATGGATTATCTGCAAACTCATTTTGCCGGCAAAATGGTTCATATTCATGCACAGCTTTATTTAAAACGCTTTTATGAATCTTATGGATTTTCGAGTGAGGGAGAACCTTTTGATGAGGATGGAATCCCGCATATTTTAATGGTCAGATCACTATGAATGATGATGAACTATTTGAGAAAGCTTACTCGCTTCATTATGGGGGACAATTGCCGCAGGCGATTACCCTCTACGAGCAGCTGCTCAATATCAATCCTCAGAATGAGCGCGCCCTGCAGTATTTAGGCTTAGCCTATGCACAGTTGGGCGATATGGCCAATGCGGTGCTCTTCATGAAGCAATCCCTGCAATTAAAACCTGATAATCCGGTGCTTCTTAATAATCTGGGCAATGCGTATAAAAATATACATGATCTTGATCAAGCCATTTCCCATTACAAGGAAGCACTTCATTATAATAAAGAGTATGCCCAGGCCCACTGCAATCTGGCAGGTGTCTATGCTATTCAGGGAGATTATCTTCAAGCGCTGGAGCATTATCGTCAGGCCGTTCATGCCGAGCCTGATTTTATATTGGCTCACTTTAATTTAGGCTTGTTATTACTAAAAAATAATCAGTTAACCCCCGCAAAAATTCAATTTAAAAACGTCCTGGCATTGGATCCTTCTCATGTTGAGGCGCAATTTTATCTGGGCGTACTGGAACTCGAAGCCAATCGACTGAAAGAAGCAGAACATGCTTTTCAAACCGTTTTACAGGAAAATGAAAATCATGTGCAGGCGCTGACTAATTTAGGGGTGGTCGCCTTGAAGCAGAATAATGGACAGTTAGCGGTTGATTATTTCACCCGTGCACTAACTATTGATAATGATCACATTGAAGCACGTAACAATCTGGCCGCGACATTTATCCATCACGACCGCTTCGAAAATGCATTAATGCATTATGATGTTTTGCTGCAACAGTTTCCTGATAATAGTGAATACTTATACAACTCAGGCGTTGCGCAAATGGCTTTAGGTCATTTAAACGAAGCCATTGCTCATTTTGAAAAAATTCTCGAAACAGATCCTCGTCACTTTGCCGCTCTTAATAATCTCGCCGCTATTTATCTCCGTCTTGAAGATAAAGAACGGGCCAAAAAATTACTGCAGCAGGCCTTGCTTGTCGAGCCGGAGGATAAATCAAGCCGGCATATGCTGAATGCTTTGATGAATAATCAACGAGCGGAAACAGCGCCAGAATATGCGGCCAATTTATTCAATAATTACGCGCTTTATTACGATCAGCACCTCAAGGATTATCTTGGTTATTCTTTACCAGAACGAATTCGAAAATTCCTGAAAGAGGCCGATATTCAGATTGTCGAACGGGTATTGGATTTAGGCTGTGGAACCGGACTTTCCGGAGCCAGTATTCGTTCATTTTGCCAGGAATTAATCGGCGTGGATATCGCTGCAAAAATGCTCGATCAGGCGCATGAAAAAGGGATCTATGATCAGTTGGTTGAAGATGAAATTATCCACTTTTTGAAAAAAGATACAGCCTCCTATGATTTGATTATTGCAGCAGATGTCCTGCCTTATTTTGGTGATATTTCGGAGTTATTTGAGCTCATAAGCCAGCATTTACTTACAGGAGCCTATTTCATTTTCAATACCGAAATCAGCTTCGAACCGCCCTGGCAATTACAGGCGAGCGCACGTTTTAGTCATCATCTGGACTATTTAAAGCAATTATCCTTAAAATCTCATTTTCGCTGGATAAAACAAGAGGAAATAGCCAGCAGAAAACAGGAAGATAAACCTCTGTTGACCCGTCTCGTTATTCTTCAAAAAGAAGAAGCACAATACGAAACTTGCCAGGTACGTCATCCTGAGCGTAGCTAAGGATCTCAAACTGCTTGGAACTGAGCCAGATTCAGGAGATCCTTCACTACGTTCAGGATGACGTTGAGAGGATGGTTCAAGATGACGTTGAGAGGATTGTTCAGGATGACGTACCTGGCGTGTCGTAAAGATATTGTAAAATTCTGCTGCTCCTGTGAAGTTGCATTGGCTTTTTAAATATAATTTCAAACATTGCTAATCAAGTTTAAATCAGGATGCCCCATGCCAGAAGCCCAGCAAAAGACTACCCCAAGCCTGAACGAGAACGCCTCAAGCTCCTCCATCACCATGGTTTTACAACGATTCAGGAAAAGTGAAGAAGAAAAAGAAGCGGCCGCGGAGTCAGCTAAAGTACGCTGCAAGACCTGTTTTAAAGAAATTGCGCCAACTCCCCGTTGTTTTGGACATGGCGGAGGCGGCGGTGGTGGCGACGGAGCTGAAGAGTCATCAGAGAATACCAGCAGCCAAAGCATTGAGCTATCCCTGACAAATTTATCTCCCTTAGCCGATGATGAAGATTTCCTGGTTGAGTTTAATCCAATAGAGAATAGCGAAGAAGCTGAGTCAGAGGACGAGTTATTTGATCCTGAGGTAATTGCTGAGTTAATCGAGCAAGGCTTATTGCTGGTCAATACTGATCCTAAATCGATGACGCTGACTATCAAGCTGCAATGCGAGCCCGATGATTTATCTGAAAAGCAAAGAAAAGAATTAAACAAGTTTATGACCGCAGTTATAAAAGAGTTCAATTCATTTAAAAAACAACATCATTTAAGTGATGATTGCATCCACCTGGTTGAAGATACGAAGAAAAATATACTCTCCTTACGTATTAATCTTCCTTCCCGTTCCTTATACGATGCCTTTATTCAACAGTTAGCGAACAATCTCTTACCGGTTCCGAGACCCGCAGTAATCAATGAGAGCTCGCGCGAGGAAAAGAAGGGTTTAGTTTCATCGCCATTAGCAATGGAACCAAAACCCGATTTGAAGAAGGACGACGTAGAGCAAGACGAAGAAAGGGCAGAGGATAAGCTGACAAACTTTAATCCCTCCCCTTTTTCAATCGACTGTAAGCCCTGGTAATCCAGGATTTACATTAGGTTCTGTGAACCTAGCTAAGAGGGGGCAATGGTGCTGGAGTTGCTGGCGGCCTTCCCTTCTTTCTCCGGCCTTCTGCGTTTGGGAATCGTCTGTAAAGGGCTATCCCAATGCCCATCGCTTTCAATTTCAATATCCCCGGATTCCCTTTTAGCACCCCCCCCCATTTCTGCAGTCATCTTTTCATAAGAGCTTGAGGGAGTATTCTCTTTATTTGCTGCCTTCCATAAGTCACGGTAAAATTGGCAATTCCCTATTAAGTCATCATGCGTTCCCTCCGCTATGACCCTTCCGCCGTCGATTACAATAATCCGATCGGCAAAGTCTCGTGCTTCGCTCAATTCGTGCGTAATCATCAAAGCTGCATAGGGCTTGAAATATTTCTTAAAGGCTTCCATCACCTTTCTGGCTGAGGTAGCATCCAGAGCAGATGTAATTTCATCCAGGAGAAAAATACCGTCCCTGTTTTTCATTAAGCCGCGAAGGATAGCGATCTTCTGTTGCTCGCCCCCTGATAAGCCCTGCCCCTGGTCACCCACATCCGTGTCCAGTTTACTGGACAAGCGATTTAAGAGTTCATCAATACCCAATAATTCAGCCAGGTTGAAGATTACAGTATCCACATCCTCTACCGGCTCCTGAGCACCAAACAGGATATTCTCTTTGACTGATCCTTTAAATAAGCCCGCCTTTTGAGAAAATAAGGTGATAAAAGCCTGCCGCGCCCGAAGGCTTATACCATCGACATCCTGCCCATTAATATAAATAGAGCCTCCACTTTGTGTGGAATGGCCAAATAACAAATTGAAAAGGGTACTTTTACCCCCGCCACTGGCACTGACAACCGCAACCCACTCTCCTTTTTGGATCCTGGTTGAAATCCCTCTTAATATTTTGCGCTCTTGCTCATTATCCTCGTTTTTGGGATATCTGAAGCGAATGTCTTTAAACTCAATGGCGGGATGATCGTTTTCAGTTAAGTCCAGTTTTACATCAGGATGTTTGTCTATTATCTGTTTGCTGTTGTCTATAAATTGACCATAGACCGTTTGTAAGTCTGGCATTAAAGACAATAGACGCGTGAAAGCCGCCCCAAAATCGGGGGCCATTTGGCATAATTGATTTAGATAGCCAAGGATGAAGATAAAGCTTTGAGGGCTAAGCGCTCCTTCTCTTAGCTGATAGGCGGCATAAACAGCACCCAAGAGCATACCTGTTCTCGAGATTGCGGTATATCCCTGGCTGGTTCTATGCTTTATTTTATCCATTTTAATCAGTGCTTCACCGAAGGTTTTGTTTGCCCCTGAAACAAGCGCCCTGGCGGCAGCTTTTTTATCAAAATTGTCTATTATTCCCTTGTTGGCCAATGCGCCAAGAAATGTTTCCCATACTTTATTATTTTTCTGTATATATTCTGATTTTGCCTCGACTATAGTGTTTACCCTGGTAGCAGCAAAAAGCCCACAGGCAGTAAAAATGGACACGGCACTGATTCCCAAAGCCGGGGAGTGAGTCAGTACTGCCATGAGGGCGCTTCCCAGAATAGCGATATCGGCGGCACTGAGCGTCTCGCCAAATAGAGCTTCAATCAACTCTTCAATCCCCATGCTTTTTTGAATAAGCTGTATCTGAGGATATGAACCGAGTCGAATGCTCTCTTCAAGAGTAAGCCCTACTTGTCTTTCAGTTGCTTCGGTGACCACTCGTTCAAAGGTATCGGCACGGGGCCCTGTTAGAAGTATTTGCGCCTGTGTTTTTGCAAGTCCTCCTAAAGCATAAATACAGGTAAGTGCTGCAACCAGGGACTCAACTGAATACTCTACCCCCATTATTTCAATTGATTTTTCATCCGTGAACGATGCCTCGGCAATTTTGGCGAACAAAAAAGAACTGGAACCATTTGCAAGCGCCTGAATCAGATTCATGACTTGCGCAAGGCTTATGTCTGGAAGATTTTTTCCAGTACAAATATAAGAAATGAAATAGGAAAATGCACTCCAGAGTGATGCCTTTTTTTCTGTTCCGGGAGCAGACTTTGCTCCATCCAGAATGGGATTGGATTCTCCTGAACTTTCAGCCTGAGGGGGATTATTTTTTTCTAAATTATTTTCAATGTCGTCATCGAGTTCATCAATGAGATTAGACCGACCGCCAAGCTTAACAAACGATTTGACCCATTGCACAATTCGCATACGCACTCCTGACTTGCCCCCCTATCTCCTGGGAATGACATTATAATGACCTGTGTGAGCAGCAATAGTACCTTGCCACAATTGATTTGTAAAAAAAATCGGCATTACTTTCAACTAGCTCTAATTCCATGATTCACTGCGGCTGATTTCGGACTATACTTCGTTTAAACAACAAGGACAGGATAGCTATGAAAGGTTTTTTTGGACCAGCGAGCTGGGAAACACGCCTTCGGCAATTGCAGATCAATCCTGATGAAATCAATGAGCGCGATCTGGAAACAATTATCAATTATTTTCGCAGAAATATTAAAAGTGATTTACAGCCCCAGCAGACTATCACCGCCCTTAAACACTTGTATGAAAGTTATGAGCGAATAAAAAATAAAAACGCTTTGGATGAAACCCTTGATTTCGATTCATCTCTGATAGTATTCAGCTATGCCGCTAAAAATGGGATGGATCGATTTCTGATACAGGCCTGGCCGCACAGTAATAACGAGGTCAGAAAAAACTGCCTGCAACATGTGAATAACTTTAATAATTCAGCGCTGCATCTGGCTTCAATTAATGGTCATCCTCAGGTCATACGGTTTCTGCTGCAACTGAATATGTCAGCCATGCAAGCGAATATGGCAGGTAAGCTGCCAATCATGCTGGCTTTGCAATGCCACAATATCGCCATGCGACAAGAGTGTTACCGAGAGTTCTCTCATATCTTGCCTGAAATTGTTCAGCGATTGGATGCCGCAGGTGAAAATATCCTGTTCTATTTGCTTCGAGCCCAAATGGAGGATGAAGCATTGGACGTGCTTCAGAAAAATCCGTCGACATTGCAGGCAATCAATGATGAAGGCGAAACATTACTGCATCTGGCCTTGTTACTTGGATTAAAAAAAATATATCAGCCCTTGTTAAGAAATAAGGCGATGGTTGAATATCAAACGCTTCACAATCAAACTATTCTGCATTATGCAGTAGCCGGAGGTTATGTTGAAGCAGTAACAGCGGTGTTAACGGGTAAATTCAATTTAATTGATAAGCAAGACCGTAAACTCAATACCGCTCTTCATTTAGCTGCCGGGCAAAGCAATGGAAAAATGATTGAACTACTTCTTGCACATGGCGCAAGAACCGATTTATGCAATGAGCATAATAAGCTGGCAGCCGATCTTGCATCCAATGAGTATCAGCATCTGTTACAAAATAGAACACCCGGTATGAGTATTCATTAATAGCAAACCTGAATCCGTATTCTACACTGTAGTTAAGGGAATGAATCGGAGTATGTATGCTCACACCAATCCAGACGTCCGGAAAACTGGCCGAAATAAACACACTGAACTCGCTTATCCGTTTGTATGATCAGAAAAAGTCAGACAGGCGGGAACAGGCTATGCTTCTGGCGCAGATACATACTTTATCTGAAACAGTTTTTATAGACATGCAAACGAAACATGACCCTAACTTTGTGGACAAAGATATCGATAATTATCTTAACTGGTATTCAAGCAGCCTGGTGATGGAAGAACTCGCCTCATTTGAAACAAGCGTTTTCCCTGGAACCTCTGGCGAAAAAAGCGTTCTGGAATTGGCTCAGCATCCCACACCTCTTCCAACCGTTAAAGAGTGGACGAAGCACACAACGCCTCGGAATTTTTTAGCTGCAAGGAATGAATTATATGAAAAAATAGACCCTTTACTGCTGGCGGTTCATCAGCAACGTGCAGGGCAGCATGAGAGTGAGCAAGCGAAGATCAGTTACTACAATGCCCTTGAACAACTAAAAAATCATATACTGCTTCAGCTAAACCACCCTACTGAAACCAATAGAAAGCCAGTTGCCCAGCATCGGCTACGTAATTTATTGAGTGCCGTTCTTTTTGAAATGAATTATATTTTTGAAACCCTGGAAGATAAAAAAGTTGAGTTCGAACATCAGAAGCATGTGGCAGCCGAACTATTGGGCTTCCGCTCTCCTCAGAATCGAGCACTGCTGGAGCTATCAAAACAATTATCCAGCAACCAAATGGATATTATACCTGGTTTTGAGACTAGGCGATTGGGGCCTCAAGGGGGTGGCAATAACAAAAACTGGGTGACCACCAATCTGGAAACAGGGCAATCTTATTTAATCCGCATGGCTGACGGGAATGATTACAAACCCGGTGTGATTAACCAACTACGCCGGGATCCAGAGATTAGCAAGTTTCTTACTCAGGATTATTTGCGTGCCGTCACCCCTTTATTGGCAATGGGGAACAATAATCTGATCACCGTATCTGAATTTTGCCAGAATGGTGATATTTTACGATACCAATCCCGGCACGCCAAAACAACGCCCGAGCTTTTAGTAAGCATGGCTTTGCAAAGAACTCTGGAGGTTGCGGAATTTGTTGCTCTGTTGGCGAAGAAAGGCTATGGTCATCCGGATATCAAGGCAGAAAACTTTTTAGTCAATGACAAATTGCAGCTGGCGGTTTCTGATATAAAATTTATTCGCCCTTTAAAAGCTGATGGCACATTGGAAAAATATGAAGGAGTGAATACTACTTATTCTTTTGCCGCACCCGAATATCTTAGGGATCTATCAAGCAATGTGCATATAAACATGGATAAATTTTCCAGCTATCAACTGGCAGTCATGTTATACGACTTACTGACCATGCAGCAAGGCGATGAAAAATTATCCTGGGCCTCAAAACTTCAGCTTGCAGGCTGTGACGCAGCGGTCAGTAATACAGCGGATGCCCTTGACTTTTCAGCGGAAATTTTCCAAACCGAGCCAGGAAAGGCAGCCAGAGAACTCATTCAAATGAGCTTGCAGGCCAATCCAGAATTACGACCTGGAGTAAATGATTTTATGAGTTACTTAAATCAAATTTCTCTTATTCAAGACTCAGAAATAGCAGAGGATTTGCCTGCAAATATGAAGCCGACAACAGCGCCTGCGAGTTTGATTATGAAAGAAAATCTGAATCACTTAAAAAATCAGGGTGCTGAGCAAAGCCTCTCATACGAGCATTCAAATAAAACTATGTAATATTTTAGGGCGAAAGTGTATGGTCATAGGCCTTTTCGCCGTGCTCAATGATATCCACCCCCTGAATTTCTTCCTCGGGGGTTGAGCGGATGTTTATCAGCTTTTTTAAAGTAAAGAGAATCAATGCCGTGCCGATGATGGACATGGCAATTGCAACAATGACTGCTATCAACTGGTAAACTATCAGCATAGCGTTTCCAGCCAGTAAACCGTCTTTACCAGCGGAATTCATAGTTACCGTGGCAAATACACCGGTCAGAACAGAACCAATCACACCCGAGATACCATGACAGACAAAGACATCCGCCGCATCATCGACCTTCTCGAACCGATTGAGGAAATCCAGGCAAAACTGCGCAATGATTGCTGTAATACTTCCAATAACGATTGCTCCCATCGGGGTAACGAAGCCCGATGCAGGCGTGACAGCAACAAGGCCAATCACCGCGGCAGCTGATGCGCCAACTGCAGAGGGCCTTTTTCCCCGCGCCCATAATAGCAATGTCCAGGTTGTAACCGCGGAGCTTGCAGCCAGCATCGTGGTAATGGCTGCGCAAATAGCTAAATCATTGGCAGCGGAGGCAGAGCCTGCGTTAAATCCAAACCAGCCAAACCATAACATTGAAGCACCAAGAACCACAAAAGGGATATTGTGGGGACGATTTTTTTGCTGCGATAAGCCAATTCTTGGTCCAAGAATAATCGCAGCAATCAATGCAGAAAATCCGGCACTAATATGAACCACGATCCCGCCGGCAAAATCAATTGCGCCAATTTGTGCTAACCACCCATTACCCCCCCAAACCCAGTGCGCCAAAGGAATATAGACAAGAATGGTCCAAAAAAATACAAACAAAATGTAACTGCTGAATTTCATTCGCCCTACCAGCGCACCGGAAATTATGGCCGGAGAGACGACTGCAAACATCATTTGAAATAACATAAACAGTGGAATGGGAATAGGTAAACTCTTATTTTCCGCAGAAAATAAACCCGCAAGTCCCAGATAATCCATATTTCCCAGCCATTGATTACTTCCGCCGTAAACTAAAGAGTAGCCAAAGACCGCCCATATAAGAGGGATGATTGCCAGACAAATAAAACTCATTTTGATTGTATTTAATGTGTTTCGTACTGGGCTTAAACCAGAGTAAAAAAAGGCAAGGCCAGGCGTCATTAACATTACCAGAGCACAGGATATTAGCATCCAGGCTATATTTCCATGATCCATAAAATATCCTTATTCATGAAGGCCTGCTTACATAAGCTAACCGGACTCACACTGTTAAAAAGGCAGCTCCAATCCCGGATTAATCTGATTAATCTGTTTACGAAACAGCGTTTTGATTTTTTCCAGAGCATTTTCATCCTCAGCCTCAAATCTTGCAATTAGACAAGGTGTGGTATTGGAAGCTCGCAATAAACCCCATCCGTCCGCAAACTCCACCCGTAAGCCATCAATTCCAATTACGCGCCCTTTGGGAAATTCTGCTTTTTTTTCAAACTCCTGCATAAACAGAAATTTGTCTTTTTCTGCCATTGGAATTTTGATTTCCGGCGTATTGACACTTATCGGGATTTGCGCAAACTGCTGACTGGGGCTTAGCGGGCTTTGACTTAAGAGCTCCAGCAAGCGGCAAGCACTGTATAAAGCATCATCAAAGCCAAACCAGCGATCTTTGAAAAATAAATGCCCGCTCATTTCACCAGCCAGAATAGCGCCTTTTTCTTCCATTACTGATTTCACAATCGAATGGCCCGTGGGACACATTTGCGCCACGCCGTCACCCTGTTCAATAATCCGGGTTAGAAACGCAGAACATTTCACATCAAAAACGATGGTCGCATTTTTCGTTTTCTTCAATAGATCGCGGGCGTAAAACATCATCAAACGATCGGGCCAGATCATTTCTCCCGTTTCGGTAATTACACCCAGACGATCCGCATCGCCATCAAAAGCTAGGCCAATATCAGCCTGATGCTTTCTGATCGTATGCTTTAACTCTGTTAAGTTTTCTTCAATAGTGGGATCGGGGTGATGATTGGGAAAATGGCCATCTACCTCGCAATGCAGAGGAATCACCTCACAACCCAGGCGCTCCAAAACTTTCGGGACAAGCGGGCCTGCGATACCATTGCCGCAATCCACAACTATCTTGAATGGTCGAGCGACATGCACATTTGAAACAACCAGATCGGCATAGGCATCCAGAATATTCAGGAAAGAGCTTTTCCCCTGCCCCTCTATGAATTGGCCATTCTGAATGATTTTGTATAAATCCATGATTTCAGATTTGGTCAGCGTTTTACCCGCCAGGACCATTTTAATCCCATTATACTCCGCTGGATTATGACTTGCGGTCACAATGAGGCCTGAATCCGATTGCGGCAGATGAGTGGCATAATACAGCACAGGACTGGATACCGCCCCGAGTTCTATCACATCGATTCCACTGCTAAGCAGACCGCATTTTAATGCTTCTGCCAGGCGCTCACTGGTCAGGCGACCATCACGAGCAAGAAAAATACTGCTGCGATTCAAAGCTTTCATGCGTACGCTGAGTGCTTTACCAATGCTATAGAAAGCATCCTCATTAAAGTTTTCATCAATCACGCCGCGAATATCGTAAGCACGAAATACCAGCGGGCTTACTTCTTTTTCAACATAAGGCATCAGCCTCTCCCCGAGCTGCCAAAACCGCCCTCACCTCGTGGGGTTTCGATAAAAGCATCCACCAATTTAAACTGGCACTGAACAACCGGCAGGAAGACCAATTGGGCAATACGTTCACCAGGATTCACAGTAAAATGCTCCTGATTGCGGTTCCAGCAGGAAATTTTTAATTCCCCCTGATAATCAGAATCAATAAGCCCAACGAGATTACCCAGCACAATACCGTGTTTATGCCCTAAACCAGAACGAGGCAGGATAACCGCCGCCAGTTGCGGGTTTGCGATGTAAATAGCCAGACCGGTAGGCAAAAGAACCGTCTCACCGCCAGCAATTTGCAAAGGTTCATCGATACAGACCCGTAAATCAAGACCAGCAGACCCTTCAGTGGCATACGATGGCAACGGGATACTGTTCCCAAGGCGGGGATCCAGTATTTTAAGTTGAATTGCGTGTTCCATCAGTTATCTCCAGAAACTTCAGATGAGGCGACATTTTGAAGAGTTGAAGCCAGGATTGCAATAAGATCAGCCGCCAATCGCTGTTTATTGTTCAAGGGCAAATGAATTTCTTCTTTTTGCGAGATAACCACCACCTCATTTTCCATTCGATCAAACCCCAAGCCGTTACCCACTTGATTGGCCACAATCAAGTCAAGCTGCTTGTTTTTAAGCTTCTTTCTGGCATTTTCGATTAAATTATTAGTTTCTGCAGCAAAGCCCATCACCAGCCCCGCCTTTTTAGACTGCGCAACGCTGCTTAAAATATCCGGATTAAGCTGTAATTCAATAACTGGCTTTTGGCCCTGTTGTTTCTTGATTTTTTGCGAAGCCACGGCAACAGGCGAATAATCAGCAACAGCGGCGCATCCGATAAATAAAGTTCCAGGTATTAAATGCTGCATCACCTTGTCAAACATTTCTTTGGCAGAAATCACCCGATGGCATTCGATATTGGATGGAGGCGGCAAATCAGTGGGCCCGCTGATCAATACCACCTTAGCCCCTGCCATACAGGCCGCTTCAGCCAGCGCATAGCCCATACGTCCGGAACTATGATTGCTGATGTATCGTACAGGATCCAGTGCTTCCCGGGTGGGGCCAGCGGTGATAAGAACGTGTTGCCCTGCCAGAAGCCGGCGAACTTTCAGCAGGCGTAAACTGCTGATTACAGCCGGTGCTTCCGCCATTCTTCCCGGACCAAACTCCCCACAAGCCTGATCTCCTTCATCGGGTCCGACAAAAACAACGCCACGCTGCCTCAACAGCTCACAGTTATCGCGAGTCGCCGGATGATTCCACATGCTGTGATTCATTGCCGGGCATACAAGGACAGGAATATTGGCCACCAGATACAGGGTAGAAAGTAAATCATCAGCCAGCCCCTGAGCCATTCTGGCCAGACAATTCGCGGTCGCCGGTGCAATGACTAAATAATCGGCCCAACGCGCCAATTCGATGTGTCCCATTGAACGCTCGGCTTGTGGATCGAATAAATCCATTCGTACTTCATTGCCGGTCAGGGCTTGAAAGGTCATGGGGGAAATGAATTCTCTGGCGGCCCTGGTCATCACCACCTGCACCTCTGCACCGAGTCGGGTCAGTTCACGAACTAAATAAGCAGATTTATAGGCGGCAATACCCCCGCAAACACCTAACAGTATTTTTTTATCTTCAAAATCTTGCATGCTTGAACAGTTTTGATAAGAATAATCCCCGATCAAAACACAAACCTCGCTATAAAGGAATAAGAATGACAAATTTGTTTAACGCGCAATCCCTGGATTTGCGCGAAAAACTGGCAACTATTGGCGCTGAAAAGCTGTCTGATACGGAGTTGCTTGCAATTTTTATCAGCTCTGGTAACGGCAAACGCTCTTGTCTGCAGTTAGCTCAGGATTTACTTAAAACATTTGGTGATTTGCGTGCGATTCTTAATGCAGATATACAAGGATTCAAGTGCATTCCAGGTCTTGGGCAAGTGAAATACCTTCAGCTACAGGCGGCGCGTGAGATCTGCCTGCGCAGCGAATTTATCACTTTGAAAAAAGACCAGCAGCTTGGCAATACAGAGCAAACTTATCGCTATATCAAACGTCAGCTACGCGACAAAAAAAATGAGATTTTTGCAGCTTTATTTCTGGATAGTCAATACCGGGTTATCTGCTATGAAGAATTATTTCACGGTACTATCAATGCAGCTACTGTGCACCCGCGTCCCCTGGTAGAGCGCGCACTCAAACTGAATGCTGCCGCAGTCATCATTGCCCATAATCACCCTTCTGGATTATGTGAAGCTAGCCAGCAGGACTATCGGGTTACTGAATGCCTGAGTCAGGCGCTGAAGCTGATTGATGTCCAGCTGCTCGATCATCTGGTGATTGGTGATAATGAAGTGTTTTCCATTCTGGAGCAGAGGAAACAGGCTTGTCATTAGCCTGATAACAGTTTTTTTGTCAAATTCAAAACCAATTTGCTATAATTTATAACATGATTATTTTCTATCTAAAGCGACTATGGATAATTTATCACGAGAGGGAATATTGGAGTTATCGGAAGACAATCCGGTAGGGCTCATTTATTCGCCGACTGAATTACATCAATACCTGGTTGAGTTAATCGCAAACCACAAGACAGATTATTTGCACAAGGGAACTGACCTGGCTTCATTCTCAACGCTGGATGATGCCATGCGGGAAGCCAGAAAGCGGGGCGCAAAATCTTTTTTTCTTTGTCTGGATAATACTTACGATGAATGCGGTTCTGAATGTCTGCAAAGTTATTTCAACTACCTGCCCGTTTATCCTCATTAATCTTGATTATTTCCGGAAGAGTTTGTAGAGTCTGTCCTATCGAACTGCTATAACAGGAACTATTAATGCGGACCTATTTATTTCTAATGTTATCTACCTTGTCTTTCCTGGTCAAAGCAGACACCATTGATCATTATATCAACATTTCAAATAACATCCCGCAGATGGAAATGAAAGCCGATGCCCAATCCCAGGCCTGGGCGCGTTCAGCCCGGAATGTTCTTATTATTACTGCAGAAAGTATTGCCGAAACACTGACTCAGGCCAATGATTTAGCAAAAAGCCAGGGGCGTCAGTTATTCTGCCTGCCCGAAGGAAAAAAACTGGATGCAATGACGATGAATAACATCATTGTTCAAACCTATAATGGTATCTCAAGCCAGGAAAGCGACAAAAGTAAAATGACCGTGTCTCAGGTGGCCTGGCTTGGTGTAATGAAAAGCTTTCCCTGCCAGGGCAATGCAGCCGCTCCAGCTGCTTCATCCAATTCAGCTACCGGAAAAACAGCGCGCATGCAGCATATGAGTTCAGTTCTGGGCTTGCCTTCCTAAAGTCACTGTCATTAAGGATCATTGTAGGTTGGGCCCTTGGCCCAACAAAAGGATTGAAACACTCCATAACTCAATGTTGGGCCAAGGGCCCAACCTACATGTAATCGCAGAATTCCCTTGACTTAATGGCAGTGAGGGCAGCCTGAGCCTCTAGGCACTAAACTCTTCAAAGGCTTCCAATGCTTCTGCGGCATACATTAAAGACGGCCCGCCGCCCATATAAATAGCCATCGCCAAAGTTTCCATCAACTCTTCACGTGAAGTTTGTAATTTAACCAGAGCTTGTGAGTGGAACCCGATACAGCCAGGGCAATGATTGGCGACAGCCAGTGCCATTGCGATGAGTTCTTTGGTTTTTTTATCCAGCGCGCCATCTTTGGTAGCGGCTTGAGCTAAAGAAGAAAATCCGGCCATAACGTCAGGCATTTCTTTGCGCATTTTCGCGAGTTGAGTGCTGATTCCTTTGGTTACGTCATTAAATTTTGACACAAAATTCTCCTGTTAAATGATTACCCTTCTGATTTATATCATGGCAGCAACCCGTCGACAAATCCGGCTTGCTGAAAAGTTATTAAAAGAGAAAATTTCGATGTTGCCAGCAGGCTAGTGAAGCCCGCTGCTCGTCGTAAATGTTTTGGAATGCAATTCGACACATCCCTGATGATAGGCAATTGAATAATTGTTTTTCATAAAACCGACATGCGAATTTAACAACTCGCCTAATCTGCCGCTTGAAGCAAAAAACGCCCGATCTACTACTTTCTCATTCACTTTTTGCGCGGTTACCAGCATTTTAGCCATCAGTTTGGCCCGCGTCTGCTCAGGTAATTCTTTTTGATTGAGTCGGGTTAAATTGGTGAGTAATGTTTCAGCAATATTCAGCTTTTCATGCATAAGATTATAGTGAACCATATATCGGGGGCTGAAAAAGCGAAACTGATTTTTTTTATAATTATTCAAGTCAGACTTCATACCTAGAATATACACTTTTAAAGCATCTTCCAGTTGCCCGGCTGAAGATAATAATCTGGTCTTAGGTTCTCCGTGCTCACCAATCAGGCTTCCTCCCCGACTTTTGGTTCCGGGTTTTGGATTTAAAAGAAGATAATTTAACTCCTGTACATCCGAACGGGTTTGCAGGCGTTCGGCGAGACAATTACAAAGAGCGTAATATTTCTTTAGATTATCATTAGTCGTGCCTTTCGGTGGAACGGCTGAGGATAATAATTGTTTTAAGCCCTTCAAATCATTCAGGCTGGCTCGCTCAACGATACTAAGTGATAATTTGGTCGCAATATGCAACTCTTTATCTGAAAGACTTTGCTGTAATTCCAGCATTCTCAAAATGATACTTCGCAGCACCTCTTTGGTGATAACAGGCTCAGCCAACTCAGGATGGCTTAACTTATTTAGCCAGGAATGGGTCAGTCGTTCCTCACTTAATAAGTTATTCAGCACAATTTCCCAATTTGCACGACTTTGTCTGGTAGTACAGCGCTTATAGCCTGACATGATTTGCAGCAAGCGTTTTGGCTCTTCCCTAATCAGGGGATGAGATAAAAGGGCCACAAAATCTTCAAGGATAAATTGATTAAGATAGGGTAAAGATTGACGGAAATTGGCTGAAAATTTAATGGCTTTCTCAAGATGCTCATTTTTTTCAAGTAACTGCTTGCGGTTATGAGTCGACAGCACGGGCTGAGCGTCCCTCAATTGCGCCTTAAAATTATTTTCTATCCGAATAAGCGCGGCATGAAGCCTGGCTCTGGGGATTTGTGATTTTGCCAGCTTAGGTGAGGTTTTTTTACACTCAATACCCTGCTGAGATAATGCCTTTATCAAGCGGTCAACATTACAATCTTCCCAGCGAATGCCAGATGTCAGTCTGGTTTCATCCAGGCTGCCATTATCCGCATGATGAACCAGAATGGTTTGCTCAGGGTTATGGGGCAAAGCCATTCCTTCCATCACACTAACCCCGCCGCCCCGCTGAATGACCAGATTGCTTCGGGTAAGTAATGGCGTTAAACTGATATCATCCTGATTTGTCGATACAGGAATGATAAGGCTGCTGAGATGCGGATAACGCGAACTAATTTCCTCTATTTCTTTTTTAAATTTATGACCACCCAGGACAAAGATTTTCTCATAGCCATTTGTTAAAAGGGTTTCAATGTATTTAACTGTGTCATTACCCGCCTGGCTACCGAGAAGAATAGTCGCGATCTGCTCGTGGGCAGCGACAGAATAATCAGATTCGCTATCATCCGGATTTTTGAGACTTATTTTGCAAGGCTCATGAAAATATCGACTATAATCCAGGTCAGGATTTTTAAATCCTGGACGAACCATCGGATTGTCCTTCGCAGGCACATCATAAATCCCGGCAAAATGTTCTCCCTTGGGAAAATGAAAACGAATGATATCGTCCGTCATTCCAACACCATACAACCGCATTTGCTGCTGCTGCTTTTTATTCAGGCGAGCTAAGGGATTAAAAAAATGAACCGCCCCCTCAGTAGGTAAATCTGTAAAATACTGCTGGACTAATAACTGATTATAACTGGGGTAATTTAGCATGATCCATTCATTGTACTCTCGTGCTGCATCACAAAGCGCTGGCAACCCCATTGCCTGGGTACTAATGATTTCAGTGTAAGGCTCACCTTTAATTGCTGCCGCCTTTAAATCCCTCAGCAATCGTTCTTTAACTGTAGAATAATTTTGATCATCGTTACTTTTTTGTAAGTCAATCAGCTTTCTTAACTCAGAAACGGCGTCCTCTCGTTGTAATATGTTCCAGATCCCTGCACTTTCATATCCGGCGTCATAATAATCCAGCAACATATCGCGATAGTATCGATTGAGCTTCTTTTCAGCGTCATTTAAACGGGTAGTTTCTTCGAGCAAGCTTTCCCGTGACGGAATTATTGGGATAGGTGTGAGCGCGCTGATTTTTTTTAGCAGAGGAGATATTCGATAATCATATAGCAGACCCTGGCCTCTGAGGATCAAGTCGCGAGACGCGTTGTTGCCTTTGTGTTCCAGTAATACCGGCTCATATTCGGGAAAATCAAACTCAATTCCCGCTTTCGCATATTCTCTTACTAAATACTTATGAATCCCTTTAATCGCTGAGATGTGTCCACCGCCACCGCTGCAACCCAATAGAAAAGGTCGTCTCTTGCCTTCACGCTCAAGGCTGATATAGCTAGCCCTAACAACACTCATTCAATACTCCTAAGTTTTGAAGCAAGGATTCTAACGCATTTTTAATGTTCCTAGTTTATACGCTTAGTATTATCAAAACATTAACTGAGTAACATTTTTCTATTAGTTTGTAAATGAACAAATTGGAGTAATTGTTACAACTATATTATTCTTAGCAGAGAGGGAAATCCCTGACTTTCAGGGATGCACATGTTTGTAAACTTTCGCAATTGAACACCTGAGACACTACTTGCTTAACGGCAATTAAACATCAATTTACCAATTCAAAAAAAGATTCATGGCTAAAACATTGGCTTGGAAATTATTCGTATTCACACGTCTGATGTATTGATTCAAGTAGCCGATTTCCGTTGTGAGCGCGGAGTTTAGCTTGTAATTAAAACCAATAAAAAAACGGTTCTGATCAAAACCACGATTGTTCAATCCATTGAAATTATTCAAATGCCAGAAAACCTCTTCGGTGCTGGCAAGATTTAGTTTGGCCGTCGGAACCAGTGGAACCATCAGCTTAAAATACTGTCGATAACGATAGGAGGTATTATCGCTGGTTTCCAGATAACGCTCCTCAAGACGGCAACGTATTGAAAATGTAAGCTCCTGGAATTTCTTCGTCCAAAAAAGCTGCTGCCAGATACGGTTCTCATGAAACGGATGTCGCGTTAAAGGTTCTTCAGTATAAACCCAGGCATAACCGAGCCAAAGCGTGGTATCCTGATTTACCGCATAGCCCAAGCCAGTTCTTAGCAATGTTTGCGAGGATCGTTCTACATTATCCCCTGCGCGCTCTTGCGCTTCCAGCCAGAGTTTAACCGGTTCAAGTTGTCCTTTTCCCAAAGATCCCATGCCAAGTACTGTCAGCCAGCTTTGAAAATCCTTGACTGTATCCGCCGCAAAAGCAGCTTCCGCACTTAGACAGATTAAAAGTACGCTTTTTAAAATAAAACCTGCTAATTTACACATAGTACTGATCTATTTGAAAATTTCTTGAAGAAAATTTTTCATGGCTTGCATGGATCGTTTGGCAGCTATCGGATTGTAAATCGTTCCCAAATCAGGATCATGAGCGTTGGGATTGGTGAACGCATGTTTTGTCAACCCATACTGATGAACTTGCCAGTCAACCTTTGCTTCCGTCATTTCCTGACAAAAATCACTAAGTTGTTGCGGGGGTACCATCGGATCGTCATAGCCGTGCAGAGCAAGAACTTTAGCCTGAATCTTTTGATTGGGAATGTGTTTTGGTTTATCGAGTAATCCGTGAAAGCTGACCACACCAGCCAGTTCCGCACCGCTACGCGCCAAGTCCAGAACACATAAACCACCAAAGCAAAAACCAATAGCCGCAACCCGGGTACTATCCACCTCAGACATGGCAATCACTGCATCAAAACCCGCACGGATACGATCACGCAACAAACGCCGGTCCCCCGCCAATGGTTGCATCAAAGCGATTTTTTCATCGGTGGTGTAGCCGATACGTCCATGCCCATACATATCGAGGGCAAAACCAACATAGCCTAACTCTTTAGCCAGCATCTCCGCCTTATGGCAGGCAAATTCGTTTCGCCCGCTCCAGTCATGAGCAATAATCACCGCAGGACGAGGCTGGTCAATGGAATCATCATAAGCAAGAAAACCATGTAACTCCTGTTCACCATGATGATAGAGATAATTTGAGCTGTGCATGAAATTTTCCTTTTTGAAGCAGTAGGTATTGCTAAAGTCTAAATTGAGACTGGCTAAAAGTCCAATACCATTCTTAAGATAATCCTATGAATTTGAAAGAAATATAACCTCATAGTTCTCATAATGGTCAGCAAAATCAAGATTTGAGACAGGGCCTTGCAGTTTGCAATTATCAATCGGTTTGGCTAGTCATAAAACAAAGTGCTAAACTTTAAATTAAAGAATGAATGATAAAAAATACGTCTTATATCATCTGAATGAATTAACCTGCTAGCGGGAAATCTCGATTTCCACGTGCTAATTAAACGTTAATTACTGACAGGACAGTGATCATGATAGTCAATACTTTAACTGAAGTGAAAGATTTCTTACAGGCACAGTTCTGCTATCATTTTTTTATTACCCCCTTACCTCTGCCGCTCGAGAAAGAATATCGGGATTTTGCAGCTCGTGCCTGTGAGTTTGTGGCTTCTAAACGAACCGCCGTGATACATAGAGACAAACCGCGCCATCATGTAATACATCGCTTTGAGCAGCCAGGTAATCCGCAAGCGAAAAAAGTATTGGTAACTCATGGCTGGATGTCCAGAGCAGCCTATATGGTTCGAGTAATACGGGCGCTCCATCAACAGGGCTATGATGTCTATGCAATTGATTTTCCTGCGCATGGCGAAGCCCGCGGATGGCAGTTAACCTGGCTGGATGCGGTAAGTATTTTAAAAGAAACGCTTAATGAACTAGGGCCTTTTTATGCGGTGTTAGGACACTCCTTTGGCGGCTCTATGTTGCTAAACACTTTAAATCTTGCTCATCAACTACCCGAATGGGAAATAGAACACATGCCTGACAAGGCCATTCTCATTGCCTCACCCACTCAGATGAGAACGCCGGTGAGTAAATTAGCCAGACGTTTGGGGTTAAACGGCTCTGCCTTTTTGCAATTGCGAAATGTGATTCGGCAAAACTCCAAAACCAGCATTGATCATTTAAACTATCGGCGAATGATTAACAGCTGTGAAATTCCTATTTTATGTATTCATGGAAAAGAAGATGACTCGATTAGTCCGCAGGAGTCCATTATTTTTTGTCGGCGATATCCCTTTGCAAGCCTGACTTTACTGCCTGGAGTGGATCATGTGGGCGTTTTGATTGATTCGCGAGTTGAAACACGAGTTGTCCAATATCTCGAATCAGATTAAATAAAAGCACAATGTTAATCCAGGGTTTGCCTGTATCGCTTAAATGCAATAAGCAGAATAACTACAGTAAAGATCATAATCGGGATGGTTTCTCGCCATACATCAAGGAAACCATTGCCCTTGAGTAATATCCCCCGAACAATGATCAGATAATGCGTCAGGGGTAAAGCACTCCCTACCCATTGAGCCCAAACAGGCATGCCCCGGAAAGGGAACATAAATCCTGATAATAGAATGGAAGGCAAAAAGAAAAACATAGCACTTTGTACTGCCTGCAACTGGTTGGTAGCAACAGTTGAAAAGGTCAGACCCATTGCAAGATTTGCAGCAATAAATGGCAAACTTAAGAAAAGAAGAAGAAAGATGTTTCCTTCCATTGGCACATGGAATAAAAATCTGGCCATCAATAAAATCAATAAAGCCTGGACGTAACCGACTATAATATAAGGCAGCAGTTTTCCGACCATCACTTCCAACGGCCTTAAAGGGGTAGCGAGCAGATTTTCCATTGTACCCCGTTCATACTCGCGGGTAATTACCAGAGCCGTTACAATTACCATTGTCATTGTTAAAACAACACCTAAAAGCCCCGGCACAATATTATAGGCAGTAATCGCCAAAGGGTTGTAAATGGTATGAACAAGAGGTTCGTAGGGGGGACCCTGAACAGCTAATGATTCCAGAGGCCCCTTAAGCTCTTCCGTTAATGCCAGTGAAGCCATCTGCGTGAATACATCAACAGCGCGGCTGGTCGCCGCAGGATCAGTCGCGTCCGCTTCCAGTAGAACACCAGGCTTGAGCCCTTTGACCAATTGCTCCGAAAAATCAGGAGGAAAATTCACTACGAACTGCACTTCTCCCCTTTTAATCAGCCGCCTTGCTTCTTCCTCTGAACTGGAGGGACTGATAAACTGAAAATAGGTTGAGTTTTGCATACTCAGAAGAATACGCCTTGTAAACTGGGAAGGTTCAGGATTAACAACGGCCGTAGGGAGATGACGGGGATTGGTGTTAATCGCATAACCAAACAAAATCAATTGCATAAGAGGAATAGCCAGAATCATCCCAAATGTTGCCTTATCGCGTCTCATTTCAATGAATTCTTTGACCATAATACCCAACAAACGAGAAAACCCCTGATGAATCAAGCGCTACCTCCTTTTGATTTTTTAACCAGACTGATAAAGGCGTCTTCCAGTGTGGAGTCAATTGGCTGCCATTTTATCCTATGGCGTTGGGCAAGCTGCTGCAATTCGGCTTCAATCTCTTTTGCCTGATACCCGCTTACATGAATTTGATTGCCAAACAAGGCAGCCTGCATCACAGCCTTCATTTCTTTAGCTTCCTGTAATAAGCTGGTAGTTACATCACCAGTAATCTTCCAGGTTAGTAACTTTGTAGATGCAATGACTTCACTCACTGTTCCAGTAATCAGCAAATCGCCATAGGCCAGATATGCCAGACGGGTGCAGCGCTCAGCTTCATCCATATAATGTGTTGATACCAGGGTGGTAATGCCTTGCTGACTTAGTGAGTGTATTTTATCCCAGAACTCGCGGCGTGCCAAAGGATCAACTCCGGCTGTAGGTTCATCGAGAAGCAGTAACTCTGGCTCATGCAAGAGACAGGCTGCCAAGGCTACACGCTGCTTCCAGCCACCCGACAGCTCACCGGTTAACTGCTTGCGCCGATGAGTCAGTCCTAAATCCTCCAAGGCCCGTTCAACCCGTTGTTTTCGATTATCCAGATTATAAACACGGGCGACAAAATTAAGATTTTCTTCGATACTCAGATCAGTGTAATAACTAAATTTCTGAGTCATATAGCCAACATGCTCTTTAATCCTGGCCGACTCTCGCAAAATATCGTAGCCTAGACAAGTTCCGCTGCCAGAATCCGGTGTCAGCAAACCGCAAAGCATACGGATGGTTGTCGTCTTCCCACTGCCATTAGGGCCAAGAAAGCCGAACACTTCTCCTTTTTTAACATACATGTCGACCCCATTGACCACCACTTTGCCATTGAAACTTTTGCATAAATCATGGACATCGATAATGGCTTCAGCAGTCATGGTATAAACACCGTCACCGGCTGACCCGGCTTAAATTCATTAAATTCCCGCAGATCGGCCTTGATTCGGAAAACAAGCTTATCGGTGTTCTCCCGGCTATATACCAGAGGAGGAATATACTGAGCTTCTGGCGATATATAGCTAATCAGCGCTTGCGCACGCGTACGGCAGCCATCACAAAGAAAGTCAATTTTCTGCCCTACTTTCAGTGTGGCCAGCAGTTCCACTGGAACAAAAAATTCAATGCGAACATTGGCAGGCGTTAACAGGGATAGAACCGCTTTCTGGCTGCCTACAAACTCACCAACGCGATAATAGGTATCAAAAATTAAACCATCTGCTGGTGCATACAGCCGCTTTTGCTCCAGCTGCCATTTGGCAACTGACAATCTTTCGGCGAATGAAGCAATCTGGGCTTTTTGCGCATTGATCTGCTCTTCTCGACTGCCAAGTCTCGCCAGACGAAGATTGGATTCATATTGCTCTTTCAGCTTGACCTGCTCCTGATAGACAGCAACGGCCTCATCAAGGACATCCTTTGATGCCGCCTGCTTGCGATATAATTCCTGGTAGCGTCTGACTCGCACCTCGGCCAGTTTAATTTGCGCTTCGGTTTGTTCAATTTGTGCCTGAATAGCCGCTATTTCCGGCTTTCGTCGTGGATTTTCCAAATCCTTCAATAGATTTTTAGCTTGCTGTAAATCGGCTTCAAACTGTTTAATTTGCAGGAATTCAGGGTTTTTATCCAGCTGGAAAAGTAAATCGCCTTTTTTCACCATTTGTCCGCGTTGCACCGCAAGAGTCTCCAGAATCCCTGAATAAGGCGATGCCAGATAAATATTTTCACCTTCCACATAACCTTGTATCTGGCGTTCTTGTGATTGGTGGCAAGCTATTAAACTGCATATAGTCAATAAAAGGAAAAATTTCCGCATAATGATTTGATAAAAAAATGATTGCTTTATAGTGACCTGAATTTTTTATTTGAGCAAATTCTATTTATACTAAAATACTTATAATTGAGTTTAACTAATAAGGCGCATAGATGATGAATTTTGATTTAATCGTTATTGGTGGGGGCAGCGGGGGAATAGCGAGTGCTGTTCGAGCTGCAAAACACGGGGCGAAAGTCGCCGTTATTGAACAGCAGCATCTTGGAGGAACCTGTGTTAATCTGGGCTGTGTTCCTAAAAAAATAATGTTCAATGCCTCAAGCATCGCCGAAATCATGGAAAAAGCCCCTGATTATGGATTTGACCCCTGCTCAGTTAAACTGGATTGGCCAACATTAATCGCCAGACGAACAGCTTACATTGAGCGGCTTCGTGAAAATTATCTTGCGCGCTTCAAGCAATTTAATATTATCCGGCTAAACGGGCATGGACGCTTTGTCGGATCAGATCAGGTTGAGGTAAACGGGCAGATTTATCAGGCACCGCACATAATTATTGCAACTGGAGGACAGCCCTCTATGCCGGCTGATCTTGAGGGAATTGAACTCGCAATTAGCTCGGATGGTTTTTTTGCTCTGGAAAAACTTCCTCAAAAAGTAGCGGTCATTGGCAGTGGATATATTGGGGTTGAACTCGCAGGAGTACTCAATGGTCTGGGTTCTGAAACACATCTGTTTTTACGAGGTAAAGCACCCCTTAGCCGATTCGACTCTATGCTGGGCGAGACCCTTATGGAGATAATGCTCAAAGATGGATTACAGGTTCATACGAACCATCGTGCCCGAAAAATTGAGTTACAAACCGATGGCAGACGAAGTATCCATTGCCAGAGCGGTTCTGTTCTCAGTGATTTTGATGTCGTCATCGCAGCCGTTGGCCGTTCTCCCCGTACTGATCAGCTGAATCTGGATGAGATTGGGGTTAAACGGGATCCGCGAGGGCTTATTGAAGTCGATAAATTTCAGCAAACCAATATTAAAGGTATTTACGCTATTGGAGATGTCATCGATGAGCCTGCGCTTACACCAGTTGCCATCGCTGCCGGCAGAAGACTGAGTGATCGTCTTTTTGGAGGCCAGGCTGAAGCCTTTCTCGATTACAGCAATATATGTTCAGTTGTCTTCAGTCACCCCCCGATAGGCAGTGTGGGCATGAGTGAAGAGGAAGCGGTCGCAAAATATGGAGCAGAGCAAATTAAAACCTATCAAACCCGATTTAATCCGATGTTTGATGCGTTTAGCGAGCATAAAAAGCCCACCGTTATGAAACTAGTTACCTTGGGTAAAGAAGAAAAGATCATTGGCTTACATATGATTGGTTACTATGCCGATGAGATACTGCAAGGATTTGGCGTTGCTGTAAAAATGGGGGCTACCAAAAAAGATTTCGACAACACAGTCGCAATCCACCCTACGAGCGCCGAAGAATTGGTAACGATGGTTTAGGTGCGAGTGTGAACTGATGAATTTAAGAGCATTTAATAAGATTTCCCCCTCCTTGGGGGAACGAGTCTATATTGATCTGGCTGCCTCGGTAATTGGCGATGTAAGTATTGGCAATGACAGTTCTGTCTGGCCAATGGCGGTGATCCGGGGCGATGTGAACTCCATTGAAATCGGTCATTCATGCAGTATTCAGGATGGTGCTGTTTTACATGTGACGCATGATGGTCCATTTACTGCCGGTGGCAGGAAGTTGATTCTGGGAAATGGGATTACAGTAGGCCATCAAGCCGTTCTGCATGCCTGTCATATAGAAGATTACTGTCTGATCGGCATGGGAGCATTAATACTGGACGCTGTTCATGTGGAGCATCATGTTATGATTGCTGCAGGCAGTGTAGTGTCACCCGGGAAGCGCCTTTTATCCGGCTACTTATATCTTGGTAATCCTGCGCGGCAAGTTCGGCCGCTCACCGAGCAGGAGTTGGAACAACTCGAATACTCAGCGAAACATTATGTCAGATTAAAAGATATGTATCTGAGAGACTGATTTGCCCTCTCCCCAACCCTCATTGCCATTAAGTTAGGTAAATTCTGCAATTGCAAGTAGGTTGTGCCCTTGGCACAACAATCATCGACACATCCATTCCACCAAATTTAGAACGCCATTTGTAAAAAGTAGCGGCGCTGATCACGTGCTCTCGGCAGAGCTCTGGGACAGGGGTGCCGCTTTCGGCTTGTTTTAAAATCGACAGTATTTGGCTGTCTGTAAATTTTGATCTTTTCATGCAGAATCTCCTCTCGTATAGGTTATGAGAAAATTCTACTTTTGGCATCAGTTATTTTTTGGGGGGATTACCGGCCGCTTTATCTTTTAAGAAATTGATTATCAACAGTTTTTGGGCAAGCTATATTAACAGTAATTGTTGATTTACTTAATTACTCTGGAGTTATTAAAGGAAGTGATTTAATTTGGATGATGTTATGTGGTTTTTTTTGGAAATTTTGTTGTGCATTAATTATGGTCTTTCCATCCTGGATTTTAGTTAAGTATTTAAAAAAAATTGAAAATGTAGATCATTATGATATCCACACCAATTTCAATCCATTTGTTTTAGAAATGAAGGAGGTTAGGTTGATTTAATACTGGATTCTTACCTCTATCAATATACCAATTATTTTATCAGATTTATTGTCGAGCTTAATTAAGCTCATGTTTTCACTGGTTTCTTGCATTTTGATGAAATAGTTCTGTTGTTCAATAAATAGTCTATTAAATAGAAGTCGATCGCTTTCCTTTCTATAAACAATTACAAAATCTCTATCTTTAGGAGTTTTTGCTACATCAAATATTAAAAAAGAGTTTAAAGGAAACAATGGCTCCATTGAGCTGTTATTCATAATCAGAGCAAATGAGTCTTGTGAGACTTGTTGGTTAATCAATAATGTTTCATCTGTGTCAGAAAAACATGCGGGCCATAATTTTAATAGTTCCCAATCAATGACTGGAACAGTTTGTATCTTCAAATCAGACTTTAGTTCTTCTGATATTTTTATTGTCATTGGTGTAAAGCCTAATAGCTCCTCTTGAGTAATGGAGAAATAATTAGCTATGGCCAATAATGCTCTCTTTCGTGGCTTTTTTGTCGACCCTGCTAAAATGTGGTGAATGGTTGGTTGAGGTATTTGGGTTAATCTGGCTAGCTCACTAACCGTCAAATTCCCATGAATACGCATCAAATGAGTCAGATTAGTAATTAGGTCATTTTCTTTCATGAATATTTAATAAATTTATTCTATTCCGATTGACAAGTAGTATTGCATACTTGTAAATTATGTCAATTTGAATAATATTATTCAAATTTATTCAAAATAATTTAATAAGGAGAAAAAAATGGATGAGCAACCAGAGCGTGTTTTGGCGTACCAATTGGCTTTAACGATTGATGATGAAGCATTGATGAAAGTGGCTCGGCGTTGTGATCGGCGTAGTTTTCGTCATTTGTTGGAGGCTCGGGTCAGGGATAATCAGAAGAAGATGTTGACTATGATTTTTCCTCCCTCCAGTCATTTTTATTTTATATAAGAAAATTGTCACAATTAGCTTTAAGGAAGAAGTAATGAAGTTTTTAATTCCCACCGATTTGAATGATACCCATACCTTGTTTGTGAAGTTTGCTCTTGAGCGTGTTAATCATGAAGTGAGATTGCTCTATCCAGCTGATTTCCCCACTCGGCAGACCAACTCAGTGTATATCAAAAAAGGGGAATATGAGTGGCGTTGTTCGGATTGCTATGAGTCGGTCCTCAATAATCACTATGATGTAGTATGGTGGCGCGGAATTAGAACATTCATTCCACGGGAGGCCTTGCATGCTGATGATTATGAGTTCACTCTGAAAGAAAATGCCTTGTTTTATGATTCTTTGTTTGAAAACTTGAATGATGATGCCTGGTGGGTAAATAGTAAAGAAGCCTCTAATCGAGCACGTTCCAAATTATTACAATTAAAATTAGCTCAGGAATGTGGGCTATTGGTACCCTACACCTTATGCTCCAATGATCCTTTGGAGATTCGTCACTTTGTCATTCACAACGAAGATAAGACTGGAGTCATTTATAAGCCCTTGACTACTTCTTGCTGGCATGAAGAAAAGCAAATCAAAATGTCTAATCCATCACAAGTCAGATTTTTGGGATTACCTCCCAATAAGGTTCTGCAATTGACTCCCGGGATTTACCAGATGGAAGTTAAGAAGGATTATGAGATTGTAGTTAATTGCTTTGGTGATTTTATGGTTGCCGCGAAACTTGTAGATCGCTCTCCTGAAAAATCTACATTAAATTGGCAGTCGATTGCTCAAGGCCAAGTTGAAGTTGAGCCTTATGAAGCCCCTGAAGAGTTACAAAAGAAATTGCGTTTGCTGATGTCAAAATTAGGCTTGGTTTATGGCTCTTTCAGTTTTATCCGCGATAGTGAAGGACAATATATTTTTAATGAAGCCCATGATGACAGGCAAATTCTCTGGCTTGAGGAATGCAATCCGGAATTTAGAATACTGGATATTTTTGTGCAGTTTTTACAATCAAAAACTATAAAATTCAAATGGCAGCCGAAAAAATTTCAGCATAGCCTCGAGCGTTATAGGGCGCAAGTTAGCAGCGCATTTACCGAAAACAGAGATTATCGATTGGATTTGAACAATTTGCCCTTCGAGTCGATGGATTATGTTATGAAAATTACCTATGACAAAGATTGGTGGCGCCCATACGACTAGAACCTTTTCAATATTTATTAACTTTGATTAAGTTCAGGATTAATAATGTATTGCCCTTGAGTGGGTGTCCATTCATGGAATTATAGAGCTGATCACCATATGGATACCCCTTTTCTGAATATAATGATTTCTTAATTCTTGAGCGAGATAGAGTGTAGAATAACCTGTTGTACGTGGTTAACGACACCCATGGTATATAAATCAAAGGCCGAAGAACTAATCATCGGCCAGATGCCAACAGATTTTAATTATCCAAAACAATACGATATCGTGCTTTACCTGAGCGCAGATGATCCAAAGCTTGATTCACGTCTTTCATTGCAAAGTGTTCAGTCATGGGCATGATGTTGTGTCGTGCGCAGAATTGCAGCATGTCTTGAATGGTAGCGGGGCTGCCGAGAGGGGAGCCTGAGATACTGCGCTGAGTCATAATCAGTTGCATTGATTGTGCAGGAATAGGCGCGGAGGTTACGCCAACTGTATGAAGGCGTCCATGTGGAGCAAGTGCATTAATGTAGGCTGACCAATCCAGATTAGCATTAGTGGTGTTCATGATAAAGTCAAACTGTCCTGCAAGTGCTTCGATTGCTTTTGGATCTTTTGAATTAACGACATGATGCGCGCCCATCTCTTTGGCTTCTGCTTCTTTGCCAGGGGAAGACGAAAAGGCTGTAACTTCGCATCCCCATTTGTTGAGAAACTGTAATGCCAAATGACCTAGCCCTCCAATACCAATAACGCCTACGCGATGAGTAGGGCACACTTCAAATTGCACAATGGGATTGAATACAGTAATTCCGCCGCAGAATAATGGACCGGCATTTTTAGCATCAATCGTTTCGGGTAAAGCGATTGCCCATTCTGAGTTACAACGCACCGTATCTGCAAATCCACCGTGTCGCCCGATTATCGTTTGTTCAGCCGTTCCACAAAGATTATGATCACCACTGAGACAACGATGGCAATGCATGCAGCTTCCACTAAACCAACCCAGGCCTACACGCTGTCCGATTTTCAAATTTTTAACATGATCTCCGACAGTCTTGACTGTGCCTATGACTTCATGACCAGGAACAATCGGATAATTACTGAAACCCCATTCATTATCAATCATAGCCAGATCTGAATGGCAAATGCCGCATGATTCCACTTTAATATCAACTTGATCTGCACCAATTTCACCTAAATCATATTCGAAAGGAGAAAGTTGACTGGATTTTTCTCTGGTTGCATAGGCATGGACTTTGGTCATGATAATTCCCTTTGAGATTTGGAGTGGATATTTTTTTAAAGCCATAGAATTTATTAAAAATAAGATTGGCAGAGCATTGACTGCTTGTCAAATTAGAATAAACGCATCTACAAGCACATTTTCGCATCTGATGCCTTCGTAAGCGCTTTATGCAACACCCTATAAAAAGGAACTGAATAACATTCCTGATTGCCATTCCAAGGGTTTCAAAAGATAATGAGTTTTTTAATAGTTAAGGATATCTATGTTAAGTCTGTTTCGGAAAGCACCTGCGGCTTCGCAAGCTACGGTCATGCCTGTTCATGACAAAAATCCCAAGGGAGAAACTGCACTTCATCGCGCAGCGAGAGTTGGGAATAGTAAACTTATGGATGAGCTGTTAAAGGATGCCGCCTTGGTTGATGCTCAGACCGATCTTTGGGATACCGCATTACTTATTGCAGCCCGCGGGCATCATTATGAAGCCGCGAAAACGCTGATAAATCATAAGGCTTCCGTCACAATAGCTAACAAACAGGGCGAATTGCCTATTCACTTTGCAGCAACTGCGGCTGATGTGGATTTAAATGTCTTGATCTGGAGCAAAGAGACGCTTAACGCATTGAACACGCAGGGTGAAAACCCTTTGCATTACGCGGTTGCGGCTGGAAGCCTCCCAAATGTAAAAATGCTCTTGGCGAATGGCATCAATACTAATCAGGCTACTATAAAAGCTTCTTCTTTTGCATCAAAAGGACTTCATACCTTCCCTGGATTGAGTACTCCCGTTCACTATGCTTTACATAGAGAAGATTTAGGCATCTTGCGGGAGTTGATGCGATACGACTACAACAGGAATTTGCAGAATCAACGAGGGGAGACTGCCGCATTTCTGGCTGTAAGCCACAAGCAGGCTGACAGTCTGACGGATGAGGAGCTTCGCAGTTTGCTAAAAGGTCTTCATCTGGAAAAATTAACCGGGAACAAGGAAACAGTGCTTCATGCGGCGTCAAAAAATATGAAGATCACTGCTTCGCAATTAACCACTATTTTATCCATAGTTAACCCTGAAGCTGAGAATAAGAGCCGTCGGGTTAATCATACGATAATGGACGCTAAAAACGATTCAGGAAAAACCGCTTTAATTCAGGCGGTTATCCAGAAACAAGCAGACAAAGCAGAGCTTTTATTAAGTCATGGCGCTAATCCAAATATCGAAGACGCATCAGGTTTTACCGCTATCGTCTACGCCGCTCAGAAGGGCGATAATGCGATGCTTGAAAAACTGAAAGCAGGAGGGGCTGATTTTACCGGGCCAGCGGGTGAGCTTGCTATTAAACAAGCCTTGTTAAATAAACATATCTCTACTGCTACACTGCTGATTAAATCAGGAGCGAAGGCCCAAACGCCTGTTTATCCAAGCGTAAGAATGAAAACACATTCTAGCATCAGCTCATATAGTTCAATCAGTGAATCTGTAAAAGTCAATGATGGTAAAGATCACCTGGGCTGTATCAAAGCAGGGGATACTGCTTTACATATTACTGCCAGACGAAGCAGCTTGAATGAGGCAGAGAAAGCAGAGAATCTGGCATTGGCCACTGCTTGTCTGGAGCAAAATAAAGGGCTGGTGAATGTGGGTAATGCCAAAGGGAAAACGCCTCCCTTTTATGCCTTAAAGACACTTAATGAAGATATCGCTCCTCAGTTATCCTCCAAAGGAGCGCAATTTATAGAAAGCAGTAAGGAGCCTTCGAGCAGTCATCGAGATCCTCGTTATTACTCACTGGACATGGCCGCAGCGGACTCATTATTTACCAGGGAAACAAGAGCTCTCTTTTTCAAGGGGGAATACGTATTAACTCCAGAGCAGTTATCTATTAAACAGAAAGTGGCGGAAAAATACCATTTGTCCGGAAAAGATGTACCTCCACCGACTAAAATGGCTGACTTGGGAGCAGAGGAGATGTTGGTTCAGGAAGGTGAGGAGGCCTCTCAGGGACCAAGAGCGCTAAGCTGCTAGGGATGGGACAGATGAGCCAGAATTAACCTGATTGAATTTGGTAATTTTAAAGCAGCCAGTCAGGCAATGCCTGTCCTTGCCTTCGCAAAGGACGGGCATGTGCTTTGAACTCTGATCCAAAATTTAACCGGCGTAACCTCTATCCAGTTCCTGAGCTGGGTGTGGCTGATCTTTTCTTTGTATGAGATAGGCACTTAAAGATTCTGCCCGGCTTAATATTTCCTGACTTATTGTTTGCAAATGGCCAGAAAACTTCTCTTCTTTTAAGATTTGAATTAAGCCGGCCAATTCTTCGCCGCCCATATCATTCAGGTTCCCTTCATGGGTTCGGATAAATTGATTAAGTTTATTCCTCAGGTTTGATACCTTGGAATTTTCCTTTTGATTGGCTGTTCTCCAAAAAGTTCTGTCCATAAAGCCGTTTCTGGAAAAAATATCATCAAGATAATCTTTAGCCATTGTCTCAAGTTTAGCCGTCAACTCCATAATGTCTTCTTTGCAACGAATTTCATAAGCCTGAAAATCCTGCAGCACCGTAATATCCTGTACCCAGTGTCGTACAATTTGATCTTCCATCTGGTTTATTGTACTTAACAAGCGGCTATGCCCGCTTTGATTGAGTTTACGTCCGCTTCGTTGCTGATTTTTTGCGATATCATCATCGAGTATGTTATTTCGGGTTTCACGAAGAACATTCAAAAGTTCAATATAGCGATTGGGACTTGCTGCTCCTTTACTATTGAGTCTCACGAGTAAAGAATTGATTTGTTGATCACGCGTTTCAGATTTAAACCAGGCTCCTTTGTATTGTTTACCCAGGAGAGTCAAGTTCTTTTCGAGATCGGTTAATAAAGCTTTACTCTCTTTTTCGCCATGAAGAGCATTTAAATCCAGATTGGGTTTGCCAATAATGGCTAATTCATTGGCTATCTGGAATAAGCCTTGCTGCTGCACCGGACTGAGGTCGCGCACCAGACGCAGGTTGCTCGAGGGCTTTTGCGCTAAAATCCGTCTGCTTTCCTGAGTATAGTGTTTAAGGCCATCTTCCAGAAGCATTTCATTTTTCCTGTCGGACCAATTAATGCGTCGGGTGTCATTCTGTTTAGCATTGACAAAGGCCTGGTGATTTAGCATATGCAGCCACATCACGCGGTTACGGGTCTGATTGACAGTTTTGTTATCAAATTGATACCAGCTTTCCTGTCGAATATTTTCTTTCATCAGCTCCACGTCACCACGACAATCAGAGGCTTTTTTGTAAAACCACTCAGCCATATCTTTTACTGCGTCTTGATGCGCATCAGGAGTATCGCTCAGATAGACCGCCAGATTATCGTGTAAATATTGTTCTTGCGGCAGTTTATTGGTGCTTTGCAGAATAGCATTCAGTTTTCCAATTTCGGCAAAGTTGTTTTGTTGGAAACGATCAATTCCTTCAAAAATGTAAGCCAATTCCTGCGGGCTGGATTGAGGTTCGCTGCCCACGGCCATAAACAATGCTCTTAAAAGAGGCTCTAATTCCCTGTCTTTAATGTTTCTGTTCTCAGCATAACGCAGCGATTGCATCAGACTGGCTGGATTGGCTTGTATATTGACCTGAAAGCCGCCCCATGCTTTAAGCAAAATTGCTAAAGAACTGGCAGGTAATAATTTTAAGCTCTGATCAAAGGCTTTTTTATCGGCAAGGTTGAGAAGAGCGTTTTCTTCAACAATTTTTCTGATGCTGTTTAATGATTGACAGCAAGCCGAGAATTCGTTGAGATTTTGATTTAGCTGACGGGCGACTCTCAAGAGGGCGCTGACATCGGTTTGAGTTATTGAAAGATCACCCATCGCGTTCTGCCAATCTTCGAGACTGAATAAACAATTGGCTGCATGGGATTGCAATTCTTTGCTTAAAGCAGGCATCTTATAGAATAACGAGACAAACCACTGAGCGCCTTTGATCAAATCACTGTGCCTTTCATGCCTTGCTCTTTGCAGGAATTGTTCTAATACCTGCAAGAACTCTTTGAGTTGCTCGCTGGATTCCTTCTGCAATGACCAGTTGACAGAGGCCAGGACCTGGCAATAAGTTTTGAACAGTTCGGCAGTCATATGTTGTTGATTAGCCAGGAGCAACAGATGTTTTGTGCCCGCATCACTAAATGAATGCTGTGCAAGGATTTGCTGTAATGTTTCCAGGCTGAAAGGGGGATTATTCGTAAAGCGTACTAATTCCTGCCTGGATACTGGCATTTTTTCAAGCATGGACAGATACCACTGCGAACCATCGGCCAAATTGGAATGACCTTGAGCTTTCGCAGATTGCAAAAATTGAGTATAGGTTTGTAGACCTTGCCTTAGCTTTTCTTTAGTTTCTCCTTGTTTAGACCAGCGAGTCTCAGCTAAAGATTGACAGCATAGGCAAAAGTCTTCGAGACTCATCAATTGCTCATTTGCTTTGTGAAGTAAAATCTCGATTCCAGCTTCGTTAAAGGAGTGTTTCTCAAACTGCGCCTGCAAATCCTGCAGCTTAAATGGCGGTCTGAGAACAAAGCAATCCAACTCTTGCCGGATAGAGGGCATTTTTTGCAGGCTGGATAAATACCAGAGCGAGGCATTGCCAAATTGGGTATTGCCTTGCTGCTCTGCGGCCTCCAGGAATTGTTGATAGCTCTTAAGCATCGACCCCGTCTGTTCTCTGACGTTTGCTTCCGATTTCCAGGTGCTCAGTATCTGATTTATCACACTAGCCGATTGTTTCTGTTGTTCTAGAGAGAAATGGTATTTGCTGACCCACAACTGGTTTAATAGTTTTAAGTGAGAAACCTGCAAATTGCCAGCCATTTCCGGTGAGATAGCCGCTAGTTCCAAGCCCTGATACCAGCTTTTTCCTTGCTCAGTCAGGAGACTGCCAATCACCGGCAGTGCTGCATTTGTCATGCCTTCGGCAAGGAAGCCCCACAGCGCTCGCAGTTCGGCCCGATAATGACCTTCATTAAGATTCCACCAGCGTTCGGTTTTTTTCACCAGGGTGTTGAAAGAATCCCAGTTAACGCCCTCCGAAAACTGTTGCATGACCTTGGCAAACTGCTGGAGAAATAATTCACGATCTTCTTCAGGCAGCTGAGTCATCAAGTCTTCACAGCGACGGAGCATTCGAATGCGCTGAACATAGTTACTTTGGGTCGCTTCTTTTAGTTGACTAAACAATTTTCCTTCATCATTGGGGAAGCTATGCGCCAAATGCCAGAGGCTTTCATTGTCTTCATAACTCATTGCTCCACCGGAAAATCGGTGTGACATATCCGCCATCGGAGTATCATGAAGCAGATTATCAATGTTTTCCAAATACAGCTTACCCCAGCGCAGTTGTTCATATTCTGAAAACTGACCCAAATAATTGAGCAGAGGCAGGATCTGGCTTACCCGGTCTTTATCTTCCAGAAGACCAGGTCCGGTCATCCACTGGCTTAAGATGTGTTGTAGCGAGGGGTGTAATTTTCCACTGG
The DNA here is from genome assembly GCF_021297775.1 of Legionella sp. 16cNR16C. Taxonomy (NCBI): domain Bacteria; kingdom Pseudomonadati; phylum Pseudomonadota; class Gammaproteobacteria; order Legionellales; family Legionellaceae; genus Legionella; species Legionella sp. 16cNR16C. Next base: position 528,368 of record NZ_JAJTMX010000002.1, on the reverse strand, counting down.
AGCGTATAAATGACTGGCGAATTTCGGATGACACCGCTTTTAAAATATCATCCGCGTTGGGGGTAAGCAGGCCGCCGGCTTTGATTTGGCCATGGATTGGGGAGGCCTTGGTTATTTGCTGTACGCGGATTTTTAATTGTTCACTGAACTGCTCAACACTCGCGAATTCCTGAGCATCATGGGTGAAACTTTCTAAAATATCCGCCTGAGTTGCCAGGATTGCCAGCTGTTCGGGAATGCTGTTAAGAATCTCATGGCTCTTTGTGCCAAGAGGCAGGGCAGAGAGGATTGCACCCAGATTGGCCATGTTATAAGTGCTCTTGTCAGCGGGTTGGAATTGTTCCAGCTGAATAAGCAAAGTAACTTCCGCAGCAGGTGTGAAGTTGAAGGGAGTGATATTCACTTTGCCCATTAACTCCTCATAATTCGCCTGTAAATCTTTGGCTGCTTCACCAATTCGCTCTTCGATAAGACGAATCTTTTCTAAAGAAGTTAAGTGATTCAAGGCGGAAATACTCAGCCATTTTTTCTCAAGACTATTGAGATGACGAGTCAGCATGCTGGTAAACTCTGAGGCTTGTCCGGGATCAATGAAAGTGGAAATCAGGCGCATTCCCCAAGCGGAAAATTGAGCGATGCCGGTACGAAAACCCTGAGTGGCTGCATTTTGCAAGCTAAATACATATTCACGCAAAAGCATAACCTGCTCAAACAGTTTTTCATTTTCAGAATTACCAGGAACTTCCTGTAAACTTGCTTTGATCTTGTCGTGTTCGAGTCCGGGGGTGGCCTCAATAATCCGCAATAATTGCTTGCGTTCCTGTTGCAGCTCGTCTTCGAGATAAAACTGAAACACTTGTCCTTCTTCGCCGTTTCGTGCGGTACGACCGCCGGTCTGTAATAAATCATTGACATCACCGGTATCGAAAATAAATACGGCTTCAACGCCGACGTTATCACCGCGGCCAAAGCCTGATGCTACCAGAGCGATCCCTTTTTGCTTTTTACCCCCCTTCCATTCTTCCATCCTTTGTTTGTTCGCAAGCACTTCGCTGCTAGTCGCTTTATCTTCATTGGTATAGAAAATGAGATTTTCCAATTCTTCCTTGCTTAATCGCGCGCTAAGAATGGATTGGATTTCAAGAACCTTCTTATCGTTTTTACAAGCAAAAAGGACCGATTTCTTTTCTGCCATGCAAAGCTTGAGCTGTTGCAGCATGGCCTCAATCCGCTGCTCCTGATTTCGGTAAAATTTGGCATTATGCCAGTATCGCAAATCGCTTTGATTGGTGGATACATGCAAAACCTGCGTTCCATGCTCCTTGTTCAGTGCCTGCGCCTGTGATGTGGAAATTGTTGCAGTGAAGCCTTCCCAGCGTGTCCATAAGCGGGGTATGAGTGTAGCGGCGACTTGTGAGCTGATAATGTGACTCTCTGGAAGCACATGATAGTTTTGAGCTTCATTCTGTTTTTTGGCTTCCTCGTTGAGGTTGGTTGCGACTAACTGATGCACTCCTGCGCTAAAAGTAGAGCCGGTCGCTTTATGATTGTTAGTTGTGAGAGGAACAATTTCTTTTAGGAGATAAGAAGCGCCGCCTATTGGCACATTGTCTTCCAGGACTGAATATTTTTCGCCTCGCTGCAGTGACATGGCTTCATGGGCAGATTGAATCCAGCTGACCAACTGTAAACCGTCACGCGCCAGTAAAACCAGGTATTTGGTTTTTTCCTCATCATCCTGCGCTTTTTCAATCAGAAATTCTAATAATGCTGTAACACTTTCCCTGGTGATTTCTTCTATCTTAAAACGATCTTTATTTGCTTCATAGAAATCATTTAATGCCCGGTAAAACCAAATCATTTGTTTAGGAGTACGTCCGGTAGGGCGGGCATAGTTAAATGCCATTTTTCGGCCTTGACCAAAATAGGTGTCATCGAATTCATCGCCCAAGCCTTCCGACTTATCAGGATCAATGTCAATCGGTTGACCCTGGAAGCTTTGTTCATCAAGAAACAGAGATAGATCTCCCAGTGTTGTATAATGAACCTGGGCCCCGGTATAACTTTCACGACTGGATTTGGGAGTAATTGTCGAAGTGCTTATATTTAAGTAGTCATAAAAGGCCTGATAATCTTCCAAATCCCGCTCAGCCAGACTGCGTTTGGCGGTAAAGACGGTGGCAGTTTGACCTTGAGCTGCTTTTTTGGCGGCGCGCATGGCTACGAAATGGCTTTTTCCTTCACCAGTGCCGAGACGCAGCACCCGGCTGGATGCGGTGACAGCCACATCATTGGCAATCAAGGCGAATTGCTGAGCCATATGCGGGTATTTTCGGGTGGTTAAGCCAAGAGCATGAAATTCCAGCGCCCAGATTTGCACCTGGCGGCTATCGCTCGCAGGGCTTTTACACAGGCGATGGAATGCTTCAGCTAATTCATCTCGGCTCAGATCTGCAATCGCCTTGTTGCAACCCTCAACAAAGGCCTCACCGGTTTCCAGTCGCTTTAATTCAGCAAACATCAGGCTGATTCTGGCAATTTCAGTTGCGGTCAAAGGACGATTGACCTTCCCGTCAGTGACTCTGGTTGAAGTAAACATACGCCGCAAATCAGCTGCGCGCGTTTTAGGCACATGACTATGGTCTGGCCGTATTTCTGGATGCGGCTTTTTAAGAAAGCCTGATAATTCCTTTTTGAAATCATGGCTGGTATCGGCTCGTTTGAGCAAACGTATTAAATCATCCGCACCAGGTGATGGCTGTTTGGGATAAGTAGAGGCCAGTGCTGTCAGTTCATCTAGGGACAAACGGCTTAAGCGCTCTATGAGTTTAGGTGCTTTGCGGTCCAGTTCATATTCATAGGCTTCCTTGTCACGCAAACCGGGTTGCAGACAGCTCCAGGCGATAATGTGGAATACCAGGGCACGTTCTGCACTTCGCTCATCACCCAGTTTCGCCATGACTTGATTGAATAGGTTCTCTTCACGAGGATCTGCGGCGATTGCCTTTAACCACAGGGCTGTAGATTTGGGCCAGGCCTCTTTTACAGAAGGGTTGGGCATAGGATGGTTCAATAATTGCCGTAGTTTGGCAAAACGATTTTCCATGCTCACTTTATTGAGACTGCTATTCAATATTTGCAAAGCCGAATCGCGACTGGTTGCATGCTGCTCGGAGGATAAAAGATTGATGGCCTCAGTCAGCAGGCTGGTTGTGCGCGCGTACTGATATTCATGCAGTGCCAGCTGGCATAGCGCGGTTTGCTGTGGTCTTGTAAAAACGGTGTTCTTCAGGATGCCTTTTAACGGAATAATCAAGTCCTGTGGAAAATCTTTTTCCGCATTATCAATAGGTTTTGCTTTTAATAGCTCGTCGGCAAGAATAACTTGCAACATATCCAATGGAAAAGGGACCTGTTCATCTTCAGGTTTTAATACATCCAGAATCTTACTGAAGTAACTGGCACTCCACACCTGATCTTTCGCCGTTTTTTCAAGAATGGCCAGTAGAGGCTCCACCTCATTTAAATAGGTACGGTTAAGCTGTAAGCTGGTAAAAAAAGCAAGCAGGGGTTGTAAAGCCTCTGCGGCATCACCTTGGGTGGGAATAACAATATGGTTTTTAAGAAAAGTCCACAAACGATGTTGATGGTCGACAAACAGGCCTAGTTTTGCAGGGCGCTCTTCTTCAACAAGATTGCGAAATTCTCCTGAACGCGAATATTTGAACACAATGTTTTGATCAGAAAGTCTGCTAATAAACTGCTTGCGGATCGCTGTGCGGTTGACCGGTTTATTATTCATTTCCCCGATAGTTCTGAGAAAATCGTCCCAGTTTTTCGGCTGATGCAATGCCTGGGGATTACCCTGATTAAAATTAACGGAGAATAAATGGTTTAGTAACAAATCCAACTCATTCATTACAGCTAAAGTTAAACCGTCTGTCGCTTGTATAAAATCTCGTAATTGCTTTTCGGTAAATGCGCCAAATAAGGTAGCTGCTTTGTAGGCCGCCAGTTGCAGGAATTGAGGATGACTGACTTTAAAGGCAAGTTTAATTTCAAAAAGATTAAGGAAATCCGGCATTTTTACCTGATTGCCGCCTTCCATCAATAAATCCAGCGCTTCCAGGAAATTTCCATGCGGGTAAGCTGCCAGTAAAGCCTGTCCCCGCCGAGTTTGTAAAATATCCTTGGCTGCATCCAAAGTATTGAGTGTAATGCTGAGTTGAGCATGGCCCAAACGAAAAATAGCCTCATGTAAATGGCTGGCAATACTGGTCACTAAGGGAACTGGAAGGCTTTGCACTCGATCAACTATGGCAGCCATCTGACGCGCGTCATATTGAGTATAGAGAAGCCAGAGCAGTTGATGGCGGGATAGTAAATCATTGTTGGCGAGTTTTTCACTAATCAGACTGTAATCTTCATGGCTGAATTGTGCGCGTGACGCTAATGTTCTGCGAATATTCAAGGCTGCCTCATGTGAGGTCCAGTTGAAAATTGAAGATAATTCCGGGGCGTAAGTCGGCTTGCCATGTTTAAAATGAGATAATGCAAGTTCCTCATCAAAATATTTGAAGTGTTCTTGCTGAATAGCATAGTGTACGCCGCCATGCGTTAAATCCATTCTATGCAGCGATTTTAAAAAGCGCGTTTTCTCCTCCTGGGCAGGAAGGCTGCGCAGGGAATCCAGTATACGATCGACTTCGACCAGCATATTTCGCGGTTCAAGCTCTGAAAACTCATCGCCAGATAAAGAAAGATCCATTTTAGCGAGTTCTTTGACCAGATAATCAAAGGCTTTCCATAGTACTTCAGTGTGTTCAGCAGGCACATGATTTAAATGTTTACTGCAAAAGCCTAACCAGGCTTCTCTGTGCGGCTGGGCTCTGGCGGGAGCCAAATGCTCAATCATGCTGTCAATAGCACTGAAGAAAGCAGGACTAATATAGAAGTTATAGTTTTCAGCTTTACTTAATACCTCAGAGTGAAACGCATCGAAAAATTGTATGCCTAACTGGTTTTCAATCTGACGAAACTTGGCAATCAGCAAGCCAAGTGTTTCCTCGCCATTACGATAATAAACCTGACCAAGCGCTCGGAGGGTGCTGATATCCGCTTGCTCGCGCTTAGCCCACATTTTAGTCCATTCAGCCAACTCAGGCTGCCGGGAGAATAAAATGTCACAGGCGCGGGGAAGTTTTAGCAGAAGATCCTGCTCTTTTAGTTTGAAAAATGCAGTGATAGCCTCGGGTCCACCGTATTGCCAGGCTTGAATAAACACCTGCCAGTGTCGAAGCACACGGGGAACGTCTTTTACCATAGCTGCAATATCAGGATTTTTTCTCGAAAAGGTTTTCCATTCTTCTGAATAGTCTTTAACCGGCTGCAACACTTCAAAGAGAACGAGAGGCTGGAAATCATCTGCAGTTTCCAGTTTGGCCCTGTGTTCAAGATAATAATCAATATTGAATTGGCGAAAGTCTCCTTCCCAAAACTCCTGAACGGGTTTAGTCACTTGCAAGTCAACTGTAAGCGGGGTTGGAACGCCGCAGACATAACCCATTTCAATATTGTAACAGAGAATCAGCTGACCATCTTTGGAGCGCTGAGTGTAAATACCTTTCGGTGTGTTATTTGTTTTGGGACCAGAAGAAAGGCGCGTATGATGACGCAGCATCACCTTTGCCGCATCGAGAGTCATTGCCGATATTACATGCGGGGCTTTGACTCTGGGCTCTGCATTAATCCAGGTATGGAAAAACGCCTGCAAAGGAGTTTCTTCAGGTGTACCAAGTGGTGCATAACGTTTAACATCACATTGATTTTCTGCGATGTAGTCCTGATAGTATTTCCCCAGTAAGCGGTCGATATTGTCATAAGTGACCAGCTCACTGGTAATAACTTCTTCAACCACCTGAAGCCCCATCCGCTGTTGTTCCTGCTGTATCTGGCGGTTTTGCTGAATTTCCTGCTGCTGTTGCATTTGCAATTGCACACCGCTGCCTCGCTGCAAAGGCCAGGGGCCTTTATCTGCGTCGTCAAAGTGCAGTTTAATTGATTCAGCCGATGTGTTGAGGGCTTTGGGTTCAGCGAAGGCATTATCTGATTTGGCGTAATCGAAACGACTATTCTCCCTGATTTGCAATGAAAGCATTGCCCCCTGTTTCAGGTGTCGGTTATTAAGAATCACATTATTCAATTGACGATAACGGGAACGCAGCTCACGATATTCTTCGGTGGTGGTCTCTTCCCCTTCAAGTTCGGGAATGACAATCAGCCCAGTCCAGCGCCCTCTCTGGGCGGCTCTCGCCAATTCACTCAAAAAGATGGCGAATTCGCGTTTATGACGCAGACATTGAGCCAGATTAATTTGTTCAAAACTGTCTTTTTCATTAATGTGCTCAAGCAAGGCAATATAGGCTTTGTCATTGCCTGGCTGGTAGGCTGCACTGATTTGATTAAAGGGAAAGGAATAACCATTACGTAAATGATCTGATAATAAGGCAAGATACTCCCTGACTTCATGCTGCTGGCAGGAGAGATAGAATAAGGGGCGGTTGCGGCCATAGATGCTTAGCAGATTTTCACTGAGATCTGAATCTCTCAAAAAAGACAGCACTTCGGATAGTCCTTTGACGCCCATGTCTTCAATACACTGCTTGAATATTTTATGCTCTTTTTTATTGGCAGCCAGATCATCTGCTTCATTCAGATGTAGTAACCAGAAACGTGCGACCCGTTGCCAGTAGTTGTCGACCATGGGCGGTAAATATCCGGATTCTTTAAGCCAGCTGTTACGGCCAAGAACTGGTAATAGCTCATCTCGCAGTTGTCTCAGTGAGTGATTTGCTTCATTAATTAGCAACTCAGTGATGTGTGCATTATCCTGCACTTGTTTTTTGATGAGTAATGACTCTTCAAGATTGAGATTAAACTTCGCTGGCAGGTGAATTTTAAGTTTTGGCTGCTTCGACTGACCGCGAAATGTATTGAGCACCATCGCAGTTGCCATATCTCTTTGAGGAATAGCCCGTGAACTTTTATCAAGCGACATGTAATTAAAGAAAGCACTATTGGTTTCAGTTTCGCGGCAAGCATTTTTATGCTCAAGCTGAAAAGAGGATTGATCAATGTTGTCTGGTACGGTCAAAGTGGTCAATTCGTTTTCAATTCTGAGAACAGGAGGATAGCCAAATCGAGTCATTGCAGGTACCAGACCTGGGATATTTGAACGATAGGCAGGTTTCCAATGCGCATCGAATACATTTATCTCATATTCATTTTCGCCAAAAATGCGAATGACATCGACCAGACTGTTGGGAGTGATAGGTTTTCCAGCGACATTGGGCAAGGCGGAAATGGCTGTTAATTTTATGGGGAGGTAGCCAGACCACTTCCCTTCAGGAGTTGTGTCCTGGAGCGTCTTATTTATTCTTTTAAATGCCTCGGTACAGAAGCGATTATATTCCTGTTCATAACAGCTGTAATGCACGCCTTTTGCGTCATCATCCCCACGAAACTGGGCAAATACATAGCATCCTAATAAGAAATTAAAATCTGAGGATACATCAAAAAGCCAGGTCTTACTGATATTCTGATCCAGCCAGGCAATTGCGGTATAGCCCGTTGAAATGAGATTAATTGCTTTTCTCGCGCTCACTTCCTGAAATTCAATGGCCAGTCGTTTCTCCAGCTCTTTCTTTTCTTCTTCAAGAAGAGGGGTTTCACAATAAATCTGAGGATTCATTTTATTGCGCAGATCCACAACACCCCATTTAGCAAGGCCTTTGGGATCTCGATTAAAATTGACGATGAGCGCATTATTACGTAATTTGATTGCCTGTGCGTTTTCGGACTGAATATTCAAAAGATTGAATACACTGAGCTCGAAATGCCTGCCTTTATGAGCGGCTCGGTGTTTTATGTGTTCAGTTAATCGCAGCATATCCAGGTAGGTGACGGGCTCCGCTGGTTTTAATTGTCCGGTAGCGGTTTTCTCCAAAAAGCCTAATTGTGAAGAGGGTTTTCCTTCAAAAGGGGGAACAAAAACCATTTTTTCAAGAAAGCACGTCCTTACGGATTGATCTGCTTGAAGAATTTCTGAAATTTTCTGGCTGATCTCGCCAACAGTAAACAGTTTTCTGGAGTTGAGCTGAGAGATAATCTTGTCAAAAAATTCTGTATAACTTCCTTTTCGTTTATGTTTGATTTCTTCTTCCAAAACCGTGAGGTTGAAAAGCCCATGAAAATGAGTTTCGAGCGCCTCAAAGATTTCTTCAAAATTATCGAAATTATACTTTTGGCGAAGTTTGGGAAAAGAATCAGAATACATGAGATACCTCAAAGCTTGGAAGTAGGCTAAGTTTAGAGAGGTTTCCTTAATGAAATATTAAGAACTCGGTGGCGCTAAATTATGTCATATCTATCGGTAAACTGACCTCCCTAAGGCTCATGATGACAAGAGGCTAGAATCTAGATCCTGGCATATCCAGTGACAGAATTGTGTGAGCAGGATTTTTAAACGAATGTGCTTGTACCAGGCAATCTATTGTTAAAGGAATAGACATCATCACAATTAAGTTTCTCGCTAACGAAACTGAGCACTGAGGCAGGGATCTCATAATTAATAGAAAGAATCCTGAGTATCTTCTCCAAATCAGATTGAGACTGAGGAAGTTTAATAGCCATTTCTATATCATCATCACAGGACACTATTAACTGAGGGCCCAGTGCCTGATACAAAGAGCACCTTAACGTTTTCTTTAAAGCGAGATTATTATTTATTGGTAAAACAAGAGAAGCTTTCGATGTATTTATATACCAAAATATAATTTCATCACTACTACATCCGAAGAATGCAGGATGAGAAAGGCATATAGTTGACTCGTTGTGCTTAATTTGCCAAGTGAGTATAAATTCTTTTCTTTGAGATTTGGGAGCAAAAAAGCCAAATATATCACTGTCATCTTCTTCTGATACATAATTATAATTTTCTTCGCAAGAATAGAGATTATCGTCTTTAATTCGGGTCTTATTCTCTTCATACCTTACTAATATTTCATAAGCCGTTTGTAATGCTTGAAAATCAGTTATTGCTTGCTCGTTATTTTGATTTTTATCAGGGTGGTATTTTAGAGCCAGCTTCTTATATTCTCTTTTAACATCGGTAAGTGTGGCAGAAGAATTTAATCCCAAAAGCTGCAAATAAGGTTGAAGCGATGATATATAAGGCATGTGATTTAGTAACCGACTATTTTGTTATTCAGGATAATTTTAAAAAAAAGCGTGTCTACTCAACGCTGTTAGCCCTCCAATCAAATATATCAGGACCAGATTGAGAGCCTTGGAAAATTATTCTTCCCCTTCCAATGCCTGTTGCCGGCATTTATTTTTCCATTCCAGATCGACGGTGCCTTCTTCCAAAGGTTCGAGTTCTGCATTGACCGCTACGCGATTATCAAATACAAAACAACTGCCTTCCCATAAGGAATTTTCCTGGATAGTTTCAAGATAATTAAGGATGCCGCCTTCCAAATGATAAACCTGTTCAAAGCCCAGCTTCTTAAGATAAGCGGTTGATTTCTCACAACGGATACCGCCAGTACAAAACATGGCTATTTTTTTGTGTTTGTCCTGTATCAGATTATTCTGTACGTATTCAGGAAAATCTCTGAAGTTTAAGGTCTTTGGATTAATTGCGCCTTTAAAACTGCCAAGACTGACTTCATAGTCGTTTCGCGTATCAATAGTAAGTACCTCTGGATCCTGAATCAGCTGATTCCATTCCTCAGGTTTTACATAAACACCCGCTTGAGTGGCCGCATCGATATCGTCAATTCCGAAGGATACAATTTCCTTGCGCAGTTTAACTTTGGACTTGTCAAAGGGATTAGTCTCGTCATAGCTTTTTTTAAAGTGAAGATCAGCAAAGCCGGAATAGCTTCTTAAGTGTTCAATGAATGCTTCTACCTCATTCTCCAATCCTGCGAACGTACCATTAATGCCCTCGTGGGCGAGAATGATTGTGCCCTTAATGCCATGTTCCACCATTTTATCCAACAAAGGTTCTCTTAAGGTTTCATGGTTGGGTATAGAAACAAATTTGTAAAATGCTGCGACTAAGTATGACTTCATGACTGCTAACCTAAATGTACAATAACGCGTTAATGATGAGATTGTATCAAATTTAATCTTATCTGTGCTAATGAGGGGCTAATTATTATAAAAAACTCCTGACATGAAAAGGGGTTAATCAGTAGTTTCCCCTGTTTCCTAACTGGAAATCATTGGCAGATGGCGTTATCATTTTGGAAGTTAAGTATAAAAGGAATCAGCATGCCTTATGTGTTGTGGATATTATTATTCACGGTTTGCCCAATGAGCTGGGCTCTCGAGGATTTTGATCGTCAGCAGGTTGAGGAGCGGATCAAGCCGATAGGCAGTGTGGATATTGAGGAGGATGCAGGTAGTGCCTCCACTCAGAAAACGGCACCTGCGGCAGAGAAAGCCGTTGCTAAAAAGCCAGGCCAGGATACTTTTGAACAATTTTGTTCAGTATGTCATCAGGCGGGTGTTGCCGGGGCTCCCAAACTGCATGACGCCGCTGATTGGAAACCGCGTTTAGGCAAGGGAATCGACGGCTTGACGGCCTCTGCTATCAAAGGGCTTAATGCAATGCCGCCTAAGGGCACATGCCAGTCCTGCACAGAGCAGGATTTGAAAGAAGCCATTCAATACATGTTGCCGCCATCATGAACCTTATAAATCCTAAACGGCTGCAATATGTATTGGTATTAGTCAGTATGCTGGTTTTTGGCGCTTCTCTGTACTTTCAATATGTGAAAGAGATGGAGCCTTGCCCGCTTTGTATTATGCAGCGGATTTGTGTGCTCATCATAGTTTGCGTCGGTATCGCTATGTTGTTTGTCAAGGCAATTTTGCAGCTGCAAAAAATGCAATTGCTGCAGATTGTATTTGCCGGCGCCGGGCTTTTTTTCGCAGGTCGGCAATTATGGCTTCAGTCTTTGCCTGCAGATCAGGTTCCAGCCTGTTTACCCGGGCTTGATGTGATGGTGAAATATTTCCCCCTGAAAGATGTCATGCACGCTCTGTTCTGGGGATCGGGTGATTGTGCTGAAGTAAACTGGCAATGGCTGGGTCTATCAATGCCTGCCTGGTCTGCTTTATATTTTTTATTCATTATTATCGGATCAATGATTATTTATTATCTGAATGAAAAGTCATTATAAAATCAGGCTTGCATAAATTCCCAACGATTGACGTATAATGTCCGCAAATTGGAATTTAAATTGAAATAGTGTTTATTCCATTGAAATGCGCTATTGGGAATTGATATAACAGGTTAGATAGTTTTCATGTCAACATTTAATTGTGAAGTAATTGCCAGATATTCCCGCAACAATGCGCGTATTGTTCGCGTGTGCACTCCTCATGGGGAGTTTATAAGCCCGGTATTCATGCCCGTAGGCACTCGCGCAGGCGTTAATAACATGATGCCTTTAGAGCTGAAAGAAGCAGGCAGCCAGATTATTTTAGGCGGTAACACCTATCATATGCTTTGTGCTCCGGGTATGGAAGTTATTGAACAGGCCGGCGGCATGCATCCCTTTATGGGTTGGGATGGCCCGATGCTGACCGACAGCGGCGGCTTTCAGGTTTTTAGCCTGTCCAAAAACAAGGAAATCTGTCGTATTGATGAAGAGGGTGCTCATTTTCAATTGCCGGGGGATTTCCGTCTGATTCATATGACACCGGAAATGTCCCTGGAAACCCAGAAAATAATTGGCGCGGATATCATAATGGCATTTGACCAATGCACACCTGATGCATCCAGCTTTGAAGAAGTACGCCTTATTATGGAAAGGACACATCGCTGGCTTTTGCAGTCCATTGATTATCACCAGCAATATCCTGCTTCGCGCTACGGTGCCAGACAGGCGCTTTTCGGGATCATTCAAGGCGGTATTTTCCAGGAGCTGCGCTCTGAAAGTGCAAGGTTTGTAGCCGGTATGGATTTGGACGGTATCGCTATTGGTGGTGAAACCGTGGGTTTCGATATGAAGAAAACAGTCGAGATTATCCAGTGGGTGAGAGAATATCTCCCTGAACATAAACCCCGCTATACAATGGGGGTTGGCATGTCGCCCCAGGATTTGCTCGATGTAGTAGCGGAAGGAATCGATATGTTCGATTGCGTAGCCCCCACCCGTAATGCAAGACATGGAGCCTTATACTCTGGTAAAATTGTTAAAGATGGCCATTGGCTGCGTTTTGCTAGTGAGTATGATAATCATCGGCTGCAAATCAAAAAATCCTGCTTTGCCAATGATCTGGCTCCGATCATGGAAGATTGCCTTTGCTATACCTGCAAAACGCATTCACGAGCTTATCTGCATCATTTGTTTAAACAGAAATCCAATGTCTTCACCGCACTGGCCAGCATTCATAATGTGCATGTCATGCACGAGGTTTGCACGCAAATGCGAAATCTGATTCTTAACGAAACTCGCAATTAAAACTATTTCAACAGGAGATTTCATGATCATTATCAACACATCAAAGGGTGATATTCACTTGCAGTTACACGCAGATACAACCCCCGAGACGGTGGAAAATTTCAAAAATTATGTAAGCAGCGGTTTTTACAGCGATACCATTTTTCACCGCGTTATCCCTGGCTTTATGATTCAGGGAGGTGGATTAACCGCTGATATGCAACAAAAGAAGACCAACAGTCCGGTCAAGAATGAGGCGAAAACAGCAAAGCTTAACAAGCGCGGCACCATCGCTATGGCAAGAACAATGGATCCCCATTCCGCTACAGCACAGTTCTTCATTAATGTGGTCGATAATGGATTTCTTGATTTTAAAGCAGAAAATGCCCAGGGTTTTGGTTACTGCGTTTTTGGTGAAGTGGTAGAAGGTATGGAAGTAGTTGACGAAATTGCCAAGGTGAAAACAGGCAATAAAATGGGTCACTCAGACGTGCCGGTGGAAGACGTGATTATTCTCGGTATGCGTGAAGAAGAATAATAGGAGATGAGAGGTCAAGCCTAATGACGCTGCCTTAAGGCTTCACCCCCTGCTTCTACGTCCCTCGGACAAGCTGTACACAAGCCGAGGGACTTAGGTAAATATCTTAAGTAGGTGCCATTAGGCTGCCAAGCCCGGCCTCTTAGTTCCCTTTTCTCCTGGTTCCCATTATTTCAAACTTTGGCATTTCGATGTGATAAAAAATAGCGAGTAAACGGGCAGTGAATATGCTCATAAAAGTGGCTACGATATTGATATTGACGGGCACCTGAAAATGCTCCAGAGCAATAAAAAGCAAACCGCCAGCCAGTGCAATCATGGCATAGAGTTCCTTTCTTAATACCAGTGGAATATCATTGCATAAAATATCCCGCAGCATCCCTCCGCTGACACCTGTTAACATACCGCCAATGACCGCGACCAAGGGTGGGAAACCGCTGGCTAAAATTTTCTGTGTTCCAATAATCACAAAAGTGGATAATCCCAGAGCGTCGAGGATTAAAAATATTTTCATAATTTTGAGCAAGGAATTCGCGATAAAAATTGTCATAACCGCGCATGCTGCAGTAAAAAGAAGGTATTCAGGATGGGTAACCCAGGTAAGTGGATAGGTGTCAAAGAGGACGTCTCTGACCGTGCCGCCGCCTAAGGCGGTGATACAGGCGATAACAATCACACCAAAAAAATCCATTTTCTTGCGGCCTGCTGAGAGAGCGCCAGTAATGGCTTCAATTCCAATACCGATAATGAATAATCCATCAAGCAACATATTTTTCTTAATGCTTAAAAAAAGGGCATGATAGCATTATTTGTGAAGAGTAAGAAATTCATCTACGATATAAGAAAAAATAATAAAATTTAATTATAGGCTCGACAAGTGAAGCAATCCTTAGGTAATCTGGAGCAGGTATGGTAAACGATGAACAGCAGGAACCCGAATTGTTTTTAAATCTAATGGATAGCGACGCACAGCTCAATATTGTCAATCTCGATAGCAAATTAGAGAGCATGGCTGTGGAAGTTCAGCAAAAACTTGCTGTTATAGCGGAAGGTGATGCGCTGGTGCTTCCTCTCCAAACACTTCTGAGCGAAATTGATAAGGCTCGGGAGAGTATCAGGGGATTGGTATCGATGGTGTTGGAGGAAGGCGTGACAAAGGAAAGCTTCCAGCAGCAGAATAAAGAGCAGTTAGAACAATTCAACGATGTCATTCTCCAGGCAGTGAACAATATTGATGCCGTTAAGCAGCGATTTGATGAGATGCAATAGCAGGTATTGCTCCCTGGATTTTAAATGATTATTGTAGTTAAGGTTGGTACACAAAGCATTCTGACAAACGATGGAACGCCCAACGAGCCTGTCATTCTGCATCTGGTTGAGCAAATTGTTCCCCTGCAGGAGCAGGGGAATCATGTCATTCTGGTCAGCTCCGGAGCCGTTGGTGCGGGGCGAAAAATAAGTAAAGATTATCTGGCCCGCCAATATGGGCATTCCATCGCTGAAAAACAGGTGCTGGCATCGATTGGTCAGCCTGAACTGATGAAAACCTACTCTTCTCTTTTTGGCAAGTACCAATTACTCACGGCGCAGCTGTTGTTAACCAAACAGGATTTTCATACCCGTCAGCATTATTTAAATATTGCCCGACTAATCAGAGAATTATTAAATCATCGCAATATTATTCCCATTATTAATGAAAATGACAGCGTGGCGATTCAGGAATTAATGTTTACCGATAATGATGAATTAGCCGGATTAATTGCCGCACAGGTTAACGCTGACAAATTGATTATTCTGAGTAATATTGCAGGTGTTTTTAGTCATCATCCGGACAGTCCGGAGGCGCGTCTTATTTCTGAAATTAAAAACGACAATGATTGGCCAAGCGTTTCCAGGCTCAAAAGCACGATGGGGAGAGGGGGAATGGCTGGTAAGTTGTCCACTGCACGTAAAATGTCAAAACTGGGTATCACCACGCACATCGCCTGTATGGATGAGCCCAATATTCTTTTAAAAATTCTGGCAGGCGAAACTATCGGCACCAGGATTTTACCGCGAAAAAATGCGTCCAACATAAAACGATGGATGGCTTACAATGCGGAAAAGCCGCATGGGGCGATATCTATTAATAAAGGCTTATTTGAGATTTTTAAAGACAATCGCCGAGTGATTAGCCTGCTGCCTGTAGGGATTGAAAGTTGTATCGGCGAATTCAGGAAAGGGGATTTAGTCGAAATTTTATTCGAGCATATGAAAGTCGGCATTGGCATTGCCCGCTATGACGCGAGTAAATTGAAAGAATTTCTGGGCCAAAAGGATAAACCCGAATTTATTCATTATGACCATTTACATATTTTTTAGTAATCTGTCATTGATAGTCTAAATGTCGATAAAGCCGCGGCAAGTAGGGAGGGGATTTAAAATGCAGCAGGATATTATTTCTGAATTAAAAAAACTGCGACAGGCTAGCCGAAAACTTTCGGCTTTAAGCGAAGCTAAAATCGACGCGATTCTGCATTCATTGGCCAACACTTTACGACAATTGATTCCAGAGGTTTTATCTGAAAACCAAAAGGATCTGCTGCAAATGTCCTCCTCGGACCCACGTTATGATCGATTACTACTGACTGAAGAACGGCTCCATTCGCTGGCTGATGATGTCATCGCTGTAGCCAATTTTCCAAGCCCCTTGCATCAGATTCTTGAGGAGAAACAACGGCCGAATGGGTTAAAAATTCAAAAAGTCTCGGTTCCTCTGGGAGTGGTGGCGATCATTTATGAGGCCAGGCCCAATGTCACTATTGATGTATTTGGCTTGTGTTTCAAGTCTGGAAATGCCTGTGTTTTGAAAGGAGGGAAGGAGGCAGAGCATAGCAACCGCATGCTGGTTTCAATTATCAAGAGAGCTCTGCGTGAAAATGATGTGGACGAAGATGTTGTGTATTTGTTCCCCAATGAGCGGGAAGTATTGCCGGCTTTGCTCAATGCCAATGACTATATCGATGTATGTATCCCGCGTGGTAGTCAGAGCCTGATTGATTTCGTAAGAGAGCATGCGCGCATCCCGGTTATTGAAACTGGTGCCGGGATTGTTCACACCTATTTTGATAAAAGTGGTGATTTGGAAAAGGCAGTTCCGGTTATTTATAATGCCAAAACCCGGCGCGTCAGCGTCTGCAATGCGCTGGATACACTTATCATTCATGCTGAGCGGCTTTTCGAACTTCCGCAAATTGTTGCAGCGATGGCAAAAAAGGATGTAGAAATTTTCGCTGATTCGCCAAGCTTTGAAAGTCTACACCAATTTTACCCAGAACACTTGCTTCACAGGGCCGAAGATAAGGATTACGGACAGGAGTTTTTAGATTATAAAATGTCGATTAAAACAGTGGATTCTCCATTAAAGGCCATCGAACATATTAATCGTTACAGTTCAGGTCATAGCGAAGCGATCATTGCCGAAGACTCCGACGTAATAGATCATTTTCTGCAGACGGTGGATGCTGCAGCACTTTACGTCAATACGTCTACCGCTTTTACTGATGGCGGGCAATTTGGTCTGGGTGCGGAAATCGGCATCAGTACGCAAAAGTTGCATGCCCGAGGGCCCATGGGCCTAAATGCCCTGACCAGCTACAAATGGCTGGTCTGGGGAAATGGTCAAATAAGAGCTTAACGGGTGTTAAAAATCGTGATGTGTTTCCTGATCAATAATGGAGAGGGCTTTCACGGTTTCCAATCCGAAGCTCATTGCAAAATCAATGCTTTGTTTAATTTTCTGTTTATCATCAGAAAATGAGGTTTTATCCCCTACAATAGCAAGTATACAGCCGCAAAAAATGGGAATGGGATTGGTTTCTGTACTAATTAATTTAGCACTCATTAATGAACTTAAGGTAAATAGCTGCGCACACTCCATCTCGGTTGCCAGAATACCTGCCAAATGCATGGTTTTCATATACTGATCATTCTCTTCCATGAATGAATAGTGAAACTCACGCGCATACAGCGAGCTTTTAGAATGGACAATACCGAAATGAACAGGGAATTGATGAGCCAGAAGTCTTGCGGCACGGTGGGCGGCAATCAGGCATTCCATGGAAGCAATCGCCGGATATTCTCTATAAATATAATCCCAGGACGCCTTATCGTCACGAACCGCTGCAGTGGCCACAACAATATCGCCCACATGAATAGTATCCGGTTGCAGTGAGCCCGCAGTACCGATACGAAGCAGCCGCCGAGCGCCGAGCATAATGAGTTCATTAATAATAATGTCGGCGCTAGGTCCTCCCATTCCTGTGGAAATGGCTGCGACATCAATCGCTTTGCCCTGGTTTAGTAATTTTCCCATGTAAAAATTATGCTGTCGGGGATGTTTTCTGACAATCACCTCTTCAAATTGCTCGCTGAGCTCTCGTGCCCGTTCATCAGAGCCGGTCAGAAAAATGTATCGGCCAATACCGTTATTACCTGAAAAATCTTCATGGCTTGCATTAATATGCTGCGTTTCAATGAGTGGCATATCCTTACTTTGTCCTTAGAAATCGGTGAATTAATTTCATCCTAGCTTTAGTCTGACTCACTGGCAAGTAAACTGCTGAACCGTATCGATTTTTGCTCAAAATAAGTCTATAACTTAGTAATAAAGAGATTGGAGAGGCAGACATGCGCCTGTTAAAACCTTCCGCTGAGCAAGCGAAATCCGGACTGAAAGTGCTCAGAGCGATAATGCTGGCCGATCCTGAAATTAAGGAGTTAACGGAGCTTCAAATCAGAACCCTCGAAGCTGCTCAAAAATTCATTACCGATACCCATTTTCCTTTAGAGGAACTCAGCGAGCCGGTTGAACCCGAAGAGCTGGCGCAGCAATTTATTGATCCTGCGTTAAGGAAGCAATTTGCTGAGGCAATGGTGGTTGTCTCTACAGTCAATGGAACCCCTAAAGCGGAGCAAGTCGATCTGGTACGAGCTTATACAAAAGCGCTTCAGGTCGATAGCAGTTTAGTGGATGCACTGCAAAAGCTCGCTAATCAGCATCGAGTTCTTTATGCCTTTGATGTGGTTCGTCATATGTATATTGGTGAAACAATCTCCAAGGCCTGGGAAAAAGAAAAGTTCAAAGGGATTTATAAAATTGTAGGCGGAATGAAGGGTTTTTATCAGGATGCCGAACTCGCTAAAAAATACCATGAATTAAAAGAATTTCCTGATGGTACGCTGGGAAAGGAGTTCTGGCGATTTTATGATGAGCATCAGTTTATATTTCCGGGAGAAAAATACGGCACTCCGGTGATGATGACTTATCATGACATGGCGCATGTTGTAGGCGGTTACGACACGACACCTGCCGGTGAGCTTAAAGTGGCCTCTTTCACAGCCGGATTTAGAAATGTGGGCAGACCCTGGATTTTATTATTTATTATCAGCCAGTTCCATTTAGGCGTTAAAACCGTTCCCATTGATGTTCCGCGCATGACCGGTAATTTTAATCCGGAGGAGCAATTCCTTGCTTTAAAAAGAGGAAGTCTGATGAACATCGATTTGTTTGATAACTGGGATTACTGGGAAGTAATGGACCAGCCTCTCGAGCAAATTCGCAAGACTTTTAATGTCTTGCCGCAAGAAAAAGTGTTGGAAATTGTACAAAGCGAAAACTAAATGGCGTCTTTGCTCTGAAAACTCATGTATTCAATTTGTTTGCTGGCTTCTTAGCTGTTATCATTTCATAACCCTGAAAAAGAGATTGCTCTTAACGCCTGTTATTTCTGCACAGGGGGAATGCTATTTTTTTGCGGCATGCCTCGTTACGGGACGGGACTTGCTATTAAGTTATATTAAACTGTCATCCCCGCGCAGGCGGGGATCCAGCTCTGAGCTAGCTATAATGCCAGTTGACGAATGGATTCCCGCCTCCGCGGGAATGACAAATTCCTTAACCTTATGGCACCGATGGCAGGTCCCCGGTTATCCGGAAACAGGAGCGCTGCATTTTCTTTAAGGTTTGACGACATGCCGCCAAGGCAGTTCAACAATGATAGTATTTATGAAAACAGTTTTACAAATTTTAATAACTTTAATGGTTTTTACTTCCTCTGGTTACACGCAGCGTCAAATAGCGATTACCATCGATGACTTGCCTTTTGTAGGCGAGTATAAAAATTTTCACCTGGACCGGATTATCAAGCTTGTTAAGGATAATGAGATTCCAGTCACAGGCTTCGTAATTGCTGGGAATGTGCGGCAGGACAACTGGCCGATGCTTCATAAATTCCGAGATGCGGGATTTGGGGTGGGTAACCACACCATGTCTCACATTAATTTAAATAAGGTGAAGACTGAAAGGTATATCCAGGAGATCGAGGAGGCCGACAAGATACTGGCGCCGGTGCTCACAGAGCCTAAATACTTCCGCTACCCCTATCTGGCGATGGGGAAACAGAAAAAAAAGGAAAAGGTATTGAAATACCTCGCATCGAAGCATTATAAAATTGCTCCGATTACCATTGACAGCAAAGACTTCATATTTAACCAGCGGCTTTTGTCGGTGCCGCAGGATGACCGAAGAGCCTATTTGGAAGAAGTGAAATATGATTATCTGGAGTTCATCTGGAAGCAGACTTTGATTGCCGAAGAAAATAATCGTTATAACCATAAAACGGATCAGGCACAGATTCTATTAATTCATGCCAATATCTTGAATGCTTATGTGCTGCCCGACATTATTAACCTGTATCGTGAACATGGTTATACCTTCGTCACCCTGGATGAAGCCTTGCAAACATTTAACTTTGCACAACCGCAGCAAAAACTGGTAAAGAAAGATAAAACCACGATTGAAAAGTTAATCGACGAATATTTTGAATGGGATTAGATTGATAAGGAGTCAATTTTCATGGACCAGAAAACAATTAAATGGGGAATTTTGGGTACAAGTTCTATTTCTCAGCATATGGCAGCGGCTATTGCTGAATCAAGGAATGGGCAGGTTCTCGCGGTAGCCGGGAGAGACGCGGAGAAGTCTAAAGCCTTTGCCAATGAATTTTCCATTTCCAAACCGTACAATCATTACGCTGATTTACTGACTGATCCGGAAATTGATGCGGTCTACATAGGCTTGCCGAATCATTTGCATAAAGAGTGGGCAGTCAAAAGCCTGGAGGCTGGTAAGCATGTATTGTGTGAAAAACCCCTGGCCCTCAATGAAGAAGAAACGCTCGATATAATGGCCACTGCGCAAATAAAAGGTCTGGTTTGCATGGAGGCAATTATGTATCGTTGTCATCCGCTGATACAGGAAATTAAATCCATTTTGCAGCAGAACCTGATTGGCCACGTTCAACTATTCCAGGCAGTTTACACAGCCAAAATAGCTCATCTGGCTAACCCTGTAGCAGGTGGAGCTATTTTTAATCTGGGTTGTTATCCATTGTCCCTGATCCGCTATTTATCAACGGCTAATGTAGTCAATTTGAAAACAATTGGAATAAGGAACGCGAACCATTCCCATAATGATACTCGCTCATCAGCTATTCTAAGTTTTGACGATCAATCCCTCGCTGCCATCACTGTTTCTGATGATCTGGATATGAGCTGGCAATTTGCTATCTGGGGTACCAAGGGACGACTGGAGATGCTTAGCAATCCCTGGTTCCCGAACAATGGGGAGCAGGTTTTCCGCGTTTATCGTTCTAATGAGGATAAGCCGCAGGAAATAAAGCTGACAAGTCCATTGTCTGCATATACCTATCAGATTAATACGATGAATACATTAATTATTGAGCCTTCTGCCAAATTACTGGAACGAGTAACGCTTCAGGAAAGTCTGGAGAATGTCAGATTATTGGATGAGTGGCGAACCCAGGCACTTAGTCTGGCGAAAGAGGAATTGGATTTTTGCTCCTGAGCTTGCGCCGCGTCCTATAAAAAGGTATCAATATAAATTTGAGAGGAATTAATGCATATGAAAAGGATTTTGGTTTCTGCATTGTTAAGTTTATCATCGTTTTCCTTGAGTGCCGCCAGCACCGAAACACTCCATTTTGCCCATCAGAAAATTCAATCCACAGTGGATAACTATCTTGCCACAAGAGGGAAAGTTGAGCATTTAACCGGGATTGCTGTTGCCATATTTCTGCCGCAGAAAATGGGGTCTCAGGAAGGCACGATTCAGAGCTTTTATGCCGGCAATGAAGGACAGGCGCCATTTGATAAACCAGTTACTGCAAAAACCTTGTTTGAAATTGGGAGTATAACCAAATCGTTTATAGCCGCCCTGCTATTACAACTGGAGGGTGAGGGCAAGCTGTCCATTGAAGATCCCGTGGGTAAATGGTTACCGCAATATCCACAATGGAAGGATGTCAAAATAAAAGATCTATTGAATATGACCAGCGGTATCCCGAATTATAGTGCTAATGAACAATTCGATAAAATTATGGAAGAAAACATGACCCGCCAATGGTCAGATGCCGAATTGTTACAATATGCTGATCCCGCTAAACCGATTGCTCCGCGTTCCGAAACCCATTTTGATTACTCCAACAGCAATTATATCCTCGCGGGAATGATTGTGGAAAAAGTAAGCAATACGAAAATTGCAGATCAACTGCAAAAGCGTTTGTTAACGCCTTTATTATTAATGAACAGCTACTATCCTGCCGGAGAAAACGGCCAGGCGCTTTTGGAGAAATTAATACCGCAGATGGCGCATGGATACACTTATGATGAGAAAACAGAAAAATTAATTGATATCACCAAAAATAATTTATCCTGGGCGGGAGCTGCCGGTGCAATTGTATCCGATATAAGCGATGTAATTCACTGGGTGCAGGCGCTGTACAATGGCAAAATGTTTGGTGAAAATTATCGCCAGAAAGCCTTGAGAGAACTTAAGACAGTAGTTTCCATTCCTGGCGGCAAGGAGATTGCAAATATCGATGCCCAACAAAAAGATGGATTTGGCTTAGGCGTCGGATATTTTTATGAGCCAAAACTTGAAAACCGTTTCTGGGCTTACGAAGGCAGCACCCTCGGATATCGGGTGGCCTATATATGGAGTGAATGCAGTAATCTGACAGTGGCCGTCGCGCTAAATAGCAAAGCGGGTGAGGGCAATCCTTCTTCGCCGCAAGGGGATGGCATCAAAGATTTAAGTTTGCAAATCTATAAAAATATAATTGAGATGCATCCGGAGTTTAACTGTAAAAATCTATAAATGGACGCTCTTCGCTTAAATAATAACTTTTTAACATTTTGAGTTGACCCTCGCCAGGTACCGTGGCTTATGTTCGCGGTATCCTTTTCAGGAATCGCCAAGCGGAGAGCATGCATGCAAAATCCCTATTTTCACCTGCTTAAAACCGTCTGGGCGCATGGCCAGACCTGGCGCCGAGTTATTATCGGATATTACCTCGCCTATATTATTGCCCAGGCCTGTATGAGCTTAAGTCCTTATGCCTTTGGAAAAACCATTGATGTTTTGCAACATTTTGAGCCTGGGCGGTTACAAGAAGTCTTGTACTGGCTGATCATGGGAGTGCTGCTAGTGCCCTTGTTCTGGCTTTTTCATGGTCCGGCGCGGGTTGTAGAGAGACGGGTTGCGCTTCGGATACAGCAGGCGTTCCAGTTGCAAATTTATGAGAAGCTCACTGAATTACCTCTTAAATGGCATCAGGATCATCATTCAGGAAATATTATCACCAGATTAAATCGCGCCTCGACAGCCCTTAGACGCTTTGCAGAAGAACAATTTATTTATATTGAGACGATTATCAAGTTTCTGGTGTCTATAGCCTTCCTGTTCTGGCTCTCTTTACCGGTCGGAGTATTCAGTTTTCTTGCCTGTCTAACCGCAGCACTGATGGTGATCTTGTTTGATCGCAAACTAATTCCGCTTTATGAATCAGAAAATGAGGTGGAGAATCATGTGGGCGCTGGTCTTTTTGACTATATCAGTAATATTACGACTATTTTAACACTTCGACTGGCTCAGTTTACACGTAATAACCTCTCACAGCGTCTCATAGCCATCTGGCCATTTTTCAGGAAGGAATCGGTTGTCAACGAGTTGAAGTGGTTCATTATGGGCATGCTTCTGACCGTGGTTCAATCGATTATTCTGATTGTGTATATCGTTTATCATTTGCAAACCACTGATGGCATTTTGATTGGAACGGTGGTGATGATTTTTCGTTATCAGTGGGATCTGGCCGAAGTGTTTTATGCGCTGAGTATGCACTATAGCGACCTGGTTCGCATGGATACAGATGTAAAAAGTATTAAACCGATTATTCAGGATCTTGAAGCTCTGTCCCATCCGGTACCCGGAGAAGCCCTGGCTCAGCAATGGCATAGTTTATCGATTAAAAATTTAACATTTAATCATTCTGAGTCTAATAAAAAAATGCCTGCTCAACCTATCAGCATTGGTATTAAACGCGGCGATAAAATTGCATTAATCGGTTCAAGCGGTGCGGGAAAAAGTACGCTGCTCCATTTATTGTCAGGCTTATATCACCCGCAAACGGTTGAACTTCAGATCGACGGGGTCAATTTTCATTCCCTGGAGCCGCTTCACGCGATCACTACCCTAATCCCTCAGGAGCCGGAAATTTTTGAAAACACGATTGAATTTAATATAACGATGGATATTGAGACGAGTCGGGAAGTGATTGATAAAGCAATTGAGCTGGCCTGCTTCAAGCCTGTGCTTGAAAAACTGCCGAAAGGATTGTTAACCGATATACGCGAAAGAGGGCTAAATTTATCGGTAGGGCAGAAGCAAAGGCTGGCTTTGGCAAGAGGGCTATTTGCGGCGCGATTCAGTTCTCTCATTCTGATGGACGAGCCAACCTCAAGTGTCGATTTGCCCACTGAAAAGCAAATTCTTTCGGGTATTATCGAGACATACCGCGAAGCAACGCTTGTAGTCACTCTCCATCGTCTGCATCTGTTGCCGCAATTTGATCGCGTTATTTTGCTCGAGCAGGGGGAGATTATTGCCGATGGATGTACTGATGAATTGTTAAACAGCAGTGGTCCTGTGCAGAAGCTCTGGCAAAAATATCAGGCTAAAGCGAATTGAGATTGTATTTTTGACAGGAGCGGGTTAATTTTTGCATAAATTTAATTCAATATTCTATCAATTATTTCAGTCAAGCCGTTCTGAATTTGGTCTATACTATACGTTAAAATTGATTTGGGCGGGTATTTCTGGTAATCTGCACAGTCTTTAAATAACTGGGTATGGTGCCTGACTTTCAGGTTCAGGTGGCGATACCGTAATGAAAGTGAGTAGTGATATGAATGCCAAAGTGAGTAGTGATACAAATACTTCTATTCATCCCCAATACGAAATAGTTAAAGTTACCTGTAGCTGTGGTCACAGTTTTGAAACTCGTTCCACACTGTGCAAGCCTTTAAATATTGAAGTATGTGCTTATTGCCATCCTTTTTACACCGGTAAACAAAAACTGGTTGATACTGGAGGACGTGTTCAGAAATTCCTGGATCGTTATAAGAAACGTGAACAATAATTGGCTGAGAATATTTAAGAGAAACGTGGAGATTACAGGATCCATAAGGGGGCGCAACACTATGCGCCTTTTTTTTGCAGAATGACTGTTCTTTCTCTTGCTTTTTCTATATGATTTTTTCCGATTTCCCGAAAAGTGAGTGAGAATTTTGGATAAAGAGGTCTTAAAGCAACGCGCATTGGAATATCACGAATTTCCAACTCCTGGAAAACTTGGGGTTTATGTAACCAAGCCGACCAATTCTCAGGAGGATTTGTCCTTAGCATACACACCTGGAGTCGCAGAGCCGGTACTGGCGATCGCAGAAGATCCGGAAAATGCTTTCAGATATACAGCCAAAGGCAATTTAATTGCAGTTATGACCAACGGCACTGCTGTTTTGGGGTTGGGAGATGTAGGCGCATTAGCCAGCAAGCCCGTTATGGAAGGAAAAGCAGTCCTCTTCAAGCGTTTTGCTGATATCGATGTGTTTGATATTGAAATCGACGCAGAAAATCCACAGGCCTTTATTGCTACGGCCAAACGAATTGCGCCGACTTTTGGTGGTATTAATCTTGAAGATATCAAAGCCCCTGAGTGTTTTGAAATTGAACAAGCTTTAGTGGAACAATTATCCATTCCCGTATTTCATGACGATCAGCATGGCACTGCCATTGTAGTAGCGGCTGCTTTATTGAATGCCCTGGAACTTCAGAATAAGAAACTGGCAGACGCGCGTATTGTCTGTATTGGTGCAGGTGCTGCAGGTATTGCTTCCATGCGATTATTAGTTGCTTTAGGCGCTAATAAAGAAAATATGACGCTTTTAGATACAAAAGGCGTGATCCATACCGGGCGAGATGACTTAAATGCCTATAAGTTTGCCTTTGCCAGAACAACGGAAGCGAGAACCCTGGCGGACGCCCTGGTTGACGCAGACGTATTTATCGGTGTCGCAAAACCTGATTTACTAAGCGGTAATTTATTGAACCTGATGGCTCCGAAACCGGTCATCTTTGCTTTATCCAACCCAATTCCCGAGATTTTACCTGAAGTGGCGCATGCCATCCGCGATGATATCATCATTGCAACCGGCCGAAGTGATTACCCTAATCAGGTTAATAATGTCCTATGTTTCCCTTACATTTTTCGTGGTGCTCTCGATGTCAGAGCAACCTGTATTAATCAGGCCATGCAAGTGGCGGCAGTCGAAGCAATTCGGAAGCTGGTGCATGAACCTGTACCTCAAGTAGTGAAGGATAACTATCCCGGGCTTGATCAATGTTGGGAATTTGGTCCTCATTACATTATTCCCAAGCCTATCGATCCTCGCTTAAAAGAACAAGTGTCCACTGCTGTGGCGAAAGCAGCAATAGCAAGTGGCGTTAGTCAGATCAAAAAGCGTTAATCCATCTTTTTGAAATTTGTGCTTAACCGTCGTTAAGGAGCTCATTTTGAGTAGTAAAAATGATAAAAGGTATTTATTGAGTGCCTGGTTGATTTGTGGTCTTGGTGCTATTTATTATAGCTACGAGTATTTTTTAAGAATATCACCGAGTGTTATGGAACCTGCTTTGCGCGAACATTTTAATTTGTCCGCCAGCGGCTTTGGTTTGTTATCTGCGTTTTACTATTATGCCTATGTTCCATTACAGATTCCTGTCGGAGTGCTGCTGGATCGATACGGTCCACGACTGCTCATTACTATCGCTTGCTTTATATGCGTAATTGGTACCTTTATTTTCGCAGGAACCAATGTTTTCTGGGTAGCGGCAACAGGTCGCTTTCTGGTTGGTTTTGGTTCTGCATTTGCCTTTGTCGGCGTTTTAAAACTGGCGACTATCTGGTTGCCTGAAGATAAGCTGGCAATGGTATCCGGTATGGCCGCTGCTCTTGGGACGATTGGTGCCATGATTGGCGACAATCTTCTGGGTATTCTGGTTATTAAGATGGGCTGGAAGTATACCGTGCAATTGACCGCCTATGTGGGCATTGCGTTGATCTTTGTTCTATGGTTCGGTATCAAGGATAAAAGAAGTCACCAGCGCCGTAGCGGAACGGTTGATAACTTCCGTAAAAGCATGATTGACCTGGGTATTATTGCGCGCAATCGCCAAATCTGGATTAATGGTCTGTTTGGTTGCCTGGTTTATTTGCCTACCACCGTATTTGCTGAACTTTGGGGCATACCCTATTTGAAACACGCCCACGGGCTCACTCAGGAAGGGGCTGACTTCGCTAACTCCCTGCTGTTTTTAGGTTTCACAATCGGGGCGCCGATGATGGGGCTCATCTCTGATAAAATCAAACGCCGCAAGTTGCCGATGTTAGTGGGAGCAACAGGTGCTGCCATCGTTATGATGCTTGTGCTGTACTTCCCCGGCCTTAATGAGGGCAGCATCAGTGTTCTGATGTTTATGCTGGGTCTTTTATACAGCGCGCAATGTATTGTGTTTGCAGTAGGCCGTGAATTAAGCCCGACTGAAGCAGCGGGTACAGCGATGGCGATGACCAACATGATTGTTATGCTGGGTGCCATGTTCCTGCAGCCGCTGGTGGGCGAGCTATTGGATATGAGTTTCGCTTCACATGCGGGCGTAATCAATATCGACACCTTATCGCTTGATAAATTGCAGCAGCTTTATACAGCGGATGACTATCAGTTTGCGCTGTCAATTATTCCGCTTGGAATAATAATCGCAGCTATCCTGACTTTTTTCCTCAAAGAAACTTATGCGAATACAAATGATTGAATCTATTAGTAGAAGACAAGCCCTGTTGGGAATATTAATTTGTACTGTAGGAGCTTTCTTCTACTGCTATGAATTTGTGTTGAGAATTATACCAGGCGCATTGCAAAGCGAGCTTAGTGCTGCGTTTGGTCATATTTCAGCTACCACGTTTGGCCAATTATCTGCCTTTTACTATTTTGCCTATTCACCGATGCAACTTCCTGTAGGCATGCTGATGGATCGCTACGGTCCACGCAGACTGTTAACCTTCGCCTGCCTCTGCTGTACACTGGGCTCATGGATGTTTACAAACACCTCTTCCATGCTTATCGCGGGCAGCGGTCGTTTTCTGGTGGGATTTGGCTCCTCATTTGCCTTTGTGGGTGTCCTGTCTCTGGCTTTGCGATGGCTGCCCCGTCGTTATTTTTCACTGGTTGCCGGGTTAATCACTACTCTGGGCATGCTCGGATTAGTGTATGGCGAAGTGAAAATTACCGATATGGCAGTGTCCTTAGGTCTGATGCATGTATTGTGGATGATGATCATTATTGGCGCAGTACTTAGTGTAATTACTTTCCTGGTCGTGCGCGATGGTCCTCAGGGACATATCGCTAACAAGCAACCGTGGCCAGAGTTTTTCGCGAATGTCTGGCATGTTTTATCGTCTCCGCAAGTCTGGCTTATCGGCTTTGTAGGTGCTTGTCTTTATACCTCCCTGTCTGTCTTTGGCGAGTTATGGGGGAAAACCTACCTTGAACAGGCTCATCACCTCACGAAAGCGCAGGCGGCAAGAACCGTTTCAGCTATGTTTCTGGGATGGGCTGTCGGTGCGCCGATAGCCGGTTATTTCTCTGATATTAGTGGCAGAAGGGTGTTTCCTCTGGTGGCCGGTGCTATTTTAAGTCTTATTTGCATCAGCATCGTGCTGTATTATCCAGGCCTATCGTATACCACCTTAAATATTCTGCTCTTTCTCTATGGTGTATTCAGCGCGACAGAGATTATTGTATTTATTATGGGTAAGGAAAATAGCGGCGCCAAATTATCCGGCACTGTGTTTGCAGCAGTTAACATGATTGTCACTCTTGGCGGTGTGGTGTTTCAGCCTCTGGTTGGTAAATTACTGGATACTTTTGGTGATAGTCATGTGGTCGCAGGGGAGCATATCTACAGCATCGTGGATTATCAGCTTGCTCTTTCAGTTCTGCCGCTTTCATTGCTAATGGTGATGATTCTCGCTTTCTTCATGAAGGACTTTCGCTCAACTATTCAATAGGCGAAGCTGGCAACCAGAATTTTACTGGTTGCCATGCAAGAAAGCTCCTGGTCAATATTACAGCTTTTGGCGTTAGCTGGAATAACCGTTAAAAACCGCAATCAGTTCCTTAGCCATTTGCCTGTTTTCGGCATTACAGCTAATCATACGGGGAACTTCAAGGGTGATAATCTGGCCCTCTTTATAGTGATGACGAGTAAATTCCGTATCATGATTTGAAATAAGTACGGTAATTCCTTGTTCTGCGCTTTGCTTAGCCAGAATAGCCAGGTCAATCTGGTCCTGCTCATAAAATTTAGTCCTGGTGTAAGAGGAAAAATTGGAGCTTCTCGAAAGTGGAACATAGGGGGGATCACAATAAATGATGTCACCCGCTTTTGCCTGAGCAAAAGTACTTCTGAAATCTGCTAAAAGAAATTCAGCTTTCTGACTTTGCTGATAAAAATTCAGTAATTCTTTTCTGGGAAAATAGGGTTTTTTATAGCGTCCAAAGGGTACGTTATAAATACCGCTCTTGTTATAGCGGCACAAGCCATTATAGCCATGCCGATTGAGATATAAGAACAAAGCACCGCGTCTTTTGATGTCAGTACAGTGATTAAATTCATCACGATACTGATAATAGAGACTTTCCACATTGTTTTCCGCTGTAAACAATTCGGCACAATCGCTAATAAACCGATCGCCTTCATTCTGTACCATTTGATAAAGATGAACCAGGTCGGGATTATTTTCTGCTAAAAGGTAACTGTCATATACAGAGTTTATGAACACTGCCCCAGAACCCGTAAAGGGTTCTATTAAACGCCTGGCTGGTTTCAGATGAGTTAGTATATGGTTTAAGCAATGGTATTTATTGCCTGCCCATTTAAGAAAGGGACGATATTTAACCATAAGCTTTCAGATCGAATAAAGTATTCAAATCTCAGTCCAAAAGGCTGAAGTATCGCCTACCAAACTCTAAAACGCAATGGTCAGTAAAAAAATTGCAGTCAAAGCCACCAAGCTCAACATAGCATTGCCGCCAGGCACAATTTGCAGGCTGTCTGAGTTATCAATTCTGCGCGCACTCCAGGTCATTATTGCGGGCATAAGCAATAATAAGATAACACAGCAAACCCCGGCATAACCCAAGGCATGCAGGTAAATTCCTGGATTGATTAGCACTACGAAAAGGGGAGGCAGAAAAGTCAGCGCCAGAGTCCCTTTACCTTGAAGTCCGGATTTCTTTAAGGACAAGCCATCAGCCAGAAAATCAAATA
Source organism: Legionella sp. 16cNR16C (assembly GCF_021297775.1). Classification (NCBI taxonomy): domain Bacteria; kingdom Pseudomonadati; phylum Pseudomonadota; class Gammaproteobacteria; order Legionellales; family Legionellaceae; genus Legionella; species Legionella sp. 16cNR16C. The sequence continues at coordinate 498,526 of NZ_JAJTMX010000002.1, read as the reverse complement.
ACCCGATTGAGACTCCCAGGAATGCGGTAACCATACAAATGGAGGTGAAAAAGCCAAAAAAGCCGGTGATCCATTGGCTATGAACTGCACTACTCAGCGCATTAGTTAAGCCGCTAGTCGCATGTTCGGTTGTCATCAGACTTAATAAACCCTCATCACCGTCACGAGATACGACACCCATAATTACCGCATCCCATATAATGTAGCAAACCAGGGGAATTAGTGAACCGTATAAAATAACTCGTCTTAAAGAAGCAACATCTTCATTAAAATAGTCGCGCAGGCTGGGTACTATCGATGCGAAACCAAATGAGGTAATCAGAATCATAAGGCTACCCGTAATGGCTTTCACTGAGCCGCCGCTTAAACTGCTGGTATCCACATGCGGGCTGATAATAGCCACTAATAACAGATAAACCCCGAGTTTTCCGAACATCAATCCACGGTTCACATAATCAACCGCACGGATCCCTGCATAAACCACCAGACTGAATACTAAAGTAAAAATCAATGAAGTAATCCAACTGGGAAAAGCGATGCCCAGTCTTGCCAAAATGCCATTTAATACATCACTGCCCCCTGATATGTAGGCTGCCAGCAGCGTGTAAAGCAAGAATAAGTAGGTTATCCAGGCGATAATTTGCCCTGGCAAGCCCAGCGTTGACTTGGCCATAGATACCATATTGCTACCGGGAGGAAGCCGTAAATTGACTTCGAGAATTAGAAATGCCCCCACAGTCATAATCAGCCAGCAGAGTATTAGAAAAAAGATGGAATTGGTAAATCCAACTTCAGCGGTTGACACTGGGAGAGCCAGCATACCACCACCAATAGAAGTTCCTACAATAAGAAGAATTCCGCCGAGTAATTTTGAGTTGGTCACTAATTTATCCATATTGATCAAATTTCATTCAGAAATGTTAAATAACAATGGATGCAATGTCAATAGGATTATTCCATAAACAATGTGTTCTTTGCCATAACAAAAGAAAAAACTATCCATTGCGCTCTTGTTTGAAACTTATCGCCCAAGCCTGAGTCTTCCTTTAATGCCTTAGGCGTTAAGTTATGATTTTAGATTAATGACTGAGTAATTGCCAAATTGCATTTATCATTAAAATAACGGAAAAAATAATTACTAGCCACTGAGTGATTGCTCCTCCTGGGACAGTATAACGCCCTGCATAGCGCTTTCGACCATAAACCGTCATCAACGCGGGCAATAAAAGAAGCAGTATGACGCAAAAAATGCCGGCATAATTAAGAGCGCGTATATAGATACCTGGAGAGTAAATAACCAGGAGCAGCGGGGGCAGAAATGTCAGTATAAATAGCATTAGGCCGGCACGCCCTTTTTGCTCTACCTTAAATCCATCGGCCAGAAAGCTGATTAAACAGAGCGATACTCCCAGAAAGGCGGTTAGCATGCAGACAGATGTAAAAAAATTAAAAATGGAAGTGATTAACTGGCTATTGACGGTTCTGCTTAATATATCAGCCAGGGCGCTGGTTGTATGATCATCATGTAAAAGAGCGGCAAGGCCCTGATTATCCTCGGTGGGTACAGTTCCCATGATAATGGCATCCCAGGCCAGGTAACAAAACAGAGGAATACAGGAACCGATTAGAATGACTTTGCGTAGCGTCTTTAAATCATCATTAAAATAATCCCGCAGATTAGGAATGATAATCGCATATCCGAATGAGGTAATCAGAATCATCACCGTACCAGTGATGAACCGGTAATCTCCCGATACCAGATGCGCAGGTTTGACGTGAGGGGCGATGAGTAAGACCAAAAGGCAGTAAGCCCCCAATTTACCAAACATTAGCAGACGATTGAAGAGGTCCACTTTTTTGATGCCGCCATATACGATCATGCCAAAGATGAAAGTAAATAAGACAATGGCCTGCCATTCGTGCAGATGAATGTTAATAAAGCTGAGCAGGCTTGAAAATACATCTGCTCCGCCTGAAATGTAGCCGGCAAGCAAGGAATATAATAGAAAAAGATAGCTAAGCCAGGCAACTAAAAGTCCGGGAATCCCCAAAGTGGCCTCAGCCATAGAAACCATGTGTTTGCCTGGTGGAAGATAAAGATTCGCCTCAAGAATAAACAGAGCGCCAAGCGTCATTAAAGCCCAGCAGAACAGTAGAAAAAGAGAAGACTGCCAGAATCCGGTTGCAGCATTCGCTACCGGTAAGGCCAGCATTCCGCCGCCTATTGATGTTCCTACAATAAGTAATATACCGCCAATAAATCTTGAGTTCATCATAATCAATCCATCAGAAACACTCCATGTCAGTTATTTGGTTGCTGCAGCAGCAGGTTGGCTCAGCGCAGAGCAATTAAACCATTGAATTTCCAGGCGACGGTTCTGGGCGCTGCCATGAATAATCTTATTATCTGAAACCGCATGTTTATCGCCATAGCCCTCTGCATTTAACTGCTGCGCCGGGATGCCATTCGCCCACAGGAACGTTAACATCGCTTCGGCACGTGCCTGGGATAAATTGTTTTTATGCTCTCGTGAGCCAATATCATCTGTGAATCCCGCCACATAAATTGAGCAATTAACATGGCACCGAAGCAGTTTAACGATATTTACCAATCCTTCATAACACAAATCATTCAGTTTGGGCGAGTTAAACATAAAATAGCGATCAGTGGGAACGACTAAAGTCATCGTGTCCCCATACTGGATGTATTGAATATCTTCTCTTTCCAGAGCTTTCAGCAGCGAGCGTCGACTGTCTTTATAAATACTGTAGGATATGCCGGCGGCAGCGCCAATCCCTGTTCCAGTTAAGGTTGAACCAGCAACGGCTCCTGCGACAGTTCCAAACCCGCCAATCGTAGCGGTATCTTTGTACATTCGATTATAAGGCTTAAAATTGTTATAGGGAGGCTGATAACAGCTGCTTAAACCAAAAGCCAGCAGACCTGCAAAAACCAAACGCCGGGCATTTCGCATTAAAGGCATTCCTAATCCTGAACAGAACAATTTTTCCATTATTAAGGATCCCTTGCAATTTCGCAACGAGCAGAAGTGCTTTCCTTGAGAAATAAGGAAAAATTTTTTGATTAAACTACGCAGAAGCAAGGAGTTTGGGTATAGTTATCCTTTCATTAATTAAAAAAGTCGAACAATGACTGAAAAAAAAGTAACGTTTTCTACTGCACTCGCTGCCCTAGGCATCGTGTATGGCGATATTGGAACTAGTCCATTGTATGCAATCAAGGAAACATTGGGTGATCTGCCAATCAATCGAGTTGATGTGCTTGGCGTTTTATCGCTTATTTTTTGGTCGCTGATTATTATTATCTCAATTAAATATTTAATTGTTATTTTCCGGGCGGATAATGAAGGCGAGGGGGGAGGCCTGGCATTACTTGCCTTGCTTAAACAGCAACAGAGCAAGCATCGGCACTGGTTTTACCTCATTGCGATTTTTACAGCGGGTTTATTGATTGGGGATGGCATGCTAACCCCGGCAATTTCCGTAACCAGTGCGATGGAAGGCCTTGAGCTATTGTCGCCCAAATTCGACAGCTATATTACCTTATTATCATCCACTATTCTGATTTGTTTGTTTCTAATGCAATCCAAAGGAACCGGGCGCATCGGTGCTGCCTTTGGTCCTCTGATCTTACTATGGTTCATAACGATTGGCGTATTAGGTTTAGTGCAGATTTTTAAATACCCGCAAGTGCTTCAGGCAGTACATCCTTACTATGCCTATGAGTTCTTTTATGAAAACGGTTGGCGAGCGTATTTGCTATTGGGTGGGGTTTTCCTGGCGGTAACCGGTGGAGAAGCTCTGTATGCAGACATTGGCCATTTTGGTAAAAATCCAATTCGCTATAGCTGGTTTTTTGTAGCGCTTCCAGGCTTATTACTCAACTATTTTGGCCAGGGCGCCAATCTGCTCCTGCATCCTGAAGCAATAGAAAATCCCTTTTATCTGCTGGCTCCTTCCTGGTTTTTCCTGCCCTTGTTGATTATTTCCACGCTGGCTACAGTTATCGCATCCCAGGCAGTCATATCGGCTACTTTTTCATTAACCAAACAGGCAGTTCTACTGGGTTTGTATCCCAAACTGCCGATTGTGCAGACTTCATCGGAACATCAGGGGCAGATTTACATTCCACAAATGAATTTCTTTCTGCTAATCGGTACGATGGCCTTGCTGTTTTTCTTCAGGAGCACCGATGGACTGGCCAATGCGTATGGGATCGCGGTCAATCTGGATATGTTATTAGTAACAACAATGGTGGTTTATGCGGCTCGTACTGTCTGGAAGTGGTCAATCTTGCGCATTGTCCTGGTTTTCACCGCGTTTTTAATTATTGATCTAGCATTTCTGGGAGCAAATTCACATAAGTTTCTTACCGGAGGCTGGGCGCCTGTATTTTTTGCCTTATTGGTTGCCATTGTCATGTACACCTGGAGTACAGGTCTTAAGCATCTGAAAGAACACTATTACATGCAAAAAGGCGATTTGCTAAAGATAATCAAGCAGTTACATTATAAAAGTTTAAATCATCTTCCGGGTGTTACTGCAATTTTTCTTACCGACATTTATGATCGCAGCGGCGGCAGCTTTTTACATTTTCTTAAACTAAGTCTTGCAGTTCCTGAGAATATTCTGATTGTGAATTATCAGGTGGAAAATAAGCCCAGAGTTCACTACAGCAAACGTTTTGAGCTGACCCAGCTTGATGAAAAAATCTGTCAGCTGACCCTGCATTATGGATTTATGGACAATATTTCCATTCCTCATGCCCTGTCAGCCCTTAATGAAAAAAAACTGCTGCCTTATGAGCTGAATGTCGATTCTGCAACTTATCTGGTTGAGATCCCAAATGTGATGGCATCCAAGCGAATCAAAACGCTGACCTTCTACTGGCAGGAGAAATTGTTTGCATTTCTGATGCGAAACTACTCGGCTAACCTGAATATCGAGTTCTATAATTTACCCTACAACCGTACGATTGCTATCGGAACTTACTTTTTCATATAGGCTCGTCTGCTATTTTGTCGAGCACTGTGCATTCAAGGGCTTCTGGGGTAAAACAATCTGTACGTTAATCCCTTTAATAGTTGGGCTCGGCAAGGCTTCTTTAAGATAATCCATTAATGGCACATCAACTACCTTTCCAAAATTGGAGGATGCTTGTCGGAAAATTAACTGATCACCTTTCCAGAAGGCGAATCCGAGATGGGAAACGTTTAAATGGGTGCCAATAGCCTGTGTCAAATCCCAGTTCGGTCGAACAATTTCGATAATCGCTGCATCAGGAATCTGCTTGAAAAGATGAAGGTTGGGGACGCCCTTGGCATCAAATAAAGCAGTTAGAGGCAGATAATCAATCTGTTCTTTGGCCACAGCCAGCTTGCTGCCCCGCTGTTTAAGTCTGCTTAAGCGTTTCTCGGTTTCTTTAGCGTCGGGAGAGTTTAAACGAATGGATTTACTGCTTAAGTGCTGATACCAGGAGGGCTTATCTACTATAGCTTCAGCTACTTTGTACACTGGCTGATTGTTTTTATCAGTAAAATTGCGCGTGATGTCTTTTACATACCCCTGCTGCTGATTATTGGTATTCCAGTCCAGGGCGGTGAAATGATTTCGATTAATAAAACCAATTTTACCATTCTGATATCTTAATTTTTGCAGGCAGACTTTATACTCCGAAGGGTTATTTGCAAGTGCGAGAGCCAAAACCGAAGTCACGAAAGTTTCGCAATCAAAACCATCGAAACGGTAGAGTGTCATCTGATCAAAATAAGCGTTATCTCCCTCCCCCAGCGAACCGAGAATATAGGGTTTTCCTACAAAAGAGCTGCTTAGTTTATCCAAACGGGCCTGCATGTTTAATTTAGAGATGTCAGGGATAGTGTGATATAGTTTCTCAATGCTTAGGTCTAACTCTTTACGGGGAAGATCATTTATAGCAAAGACATTAAAGGTCAGCGTTAAACAGCTGGATAAAAGCATCAATTTTTTTAAAGAAGCCATAGTTCGCTTGAAGTAATGTAAGTGTAGCAGGCAAACAGTTTGAGGGAAATTTATGCTAAATGCAATATGGCTCGGAATGATCCTGCTTTCAGTATGCGTTGCCGTGATTCAAGGGCGAGTGGATCAACTGGTCAATGCGGTGACAGACTCCGCCAAGCTGGGTTTTGAAATTGCGATAGGTTTAACCGGTATTATGGCCTTATGGCTTGGGATAATGAATATCGCCACCGAGTCTGGTCTGGTTAATCGTTTTGCTAGGTTATTGAAGCCTGTCATGAAACCTGTATTTCCGGAAGTCCCGGTGGATGATCCGGCGATGGGCGCTATGGTGATGAATATTGCCGCCAACATGCTGGGCCTTGGCAACGCCGCAACTCCTTTTGGATTAAAGGCGATGAAAGAATTACAGCGTTTAAATGAGCATGCACAGGAAGCCAGTAATGCGATGTGTACTTTTCTGGCGATTAACACTTCCAGTGTTCAGTTAATTCCGGCAACTGCAATCGCCTTTCTGGCTGCTAATGGTGCTTTGCATCCCAGCTCTGTCATCGTCAGCTCGCTCTTGGCTACTACTTGTTCAACGATAGTGGGTATTTTAGCTGTCAAACAGCTTGCCAAACTTCCGGTTTACCGAATAAATAAATTAAGTGTTTCTCATGAGTGATTTTGCTAATCAACTATCCAATTGGATGCTTCTTGCTTTTGTGGTGGGAATACCGGCTTACGCTGCTCTGCGAAAAGTCGACGTTTTTGAAGCATTTATCAATGGGGCAAAGCAGGGCTTTGAAACCAGTGTCAGCATTATTCCTTATTTAATCGCGATGATGGTCGCAATTGGCATGCTTCGAGCCTCTGGCTTCTTTGAATTGCTAAGCAGCCTGTTGTCGCCTCTACTTTCCAAGCTGGGTATGCCTTCCGATTTATTACCCCTGGCATTAATTCGCCCATTTTCCGGCAGCGCATCAACAGGTTTAATGGCGGAACTGATCCATGATCACGGCGGCAATTCATTCATCGCCAAAACTGCTGCAACTATGATGGGTAGTACGGAAACTACATTCTACGTGATTGCAGTGTATTTTGGAGCGGTAGGAATTAAAAGAACAAGGCATGCTATCCCCGCTGGCTTACTTGCCGATTTGGCCGGAATCATCGCTAGTATTGCTGTTTGCCGTTATCTATTTGCATAATGATGTTTGTATTGGATATTCGTTTGCCTCTTTTGCCAATTTCACAAACGCGAAATTGGCTGAATAGAAATAGTAGAAGAAAAGTGCTTTTCTGTATCCTTAATCAGAGTTCGAATCACTGTTCCCGATCGATGGCCAAACTGCAAAGCATGATCACCACGTGAAAAAAAACGCACCGGCTTATGATGTGAATTAGGCAGTGATTCGAATTCACTGTAATTCACAGAAGCATCCTTTTTGCCAGAATAGATATGCCAGTGACTATGTCCAGATGAATCCTTCTGATATAAATGCTTTAAAGCGCGGGCTGCTTTGAGCATTAAATTTAAAAGACCAAATAGAGAGGGGCCGTTGCCGCCAAAACGTGGGGAAGGCCCAGTAGTTTGAGCAGAATATACATCGGGATGCATATTTCGGTAGAACAGTTTAAGCGGACTTGCCATTTTATGAAATCCGCTCATGACAGCTGGCGCAAGTAAGGAAACGCATTTCACGGCTTTTCCATTCTCATTAGTGAGATTATTAATGAAAGCATTCTCTACGGTTAAAATCGCGCCTCCCATACTGTGTCCCACCAATGCCAGTTCTGCCTGTGGATTTTGAGCATTGATGTGACTTAGAAATTTGCGAAAATCAATTCGCAATAAATCAGTAGAAATATTTCTTTTCTCTCTTTGGGCATCATTACCATGACCTCGATGATCATAAGCTATTACTTTAAAGCCATTTTTTACAGCTTCTCGTGCCAATTTATCCGCTGAATTCACACTATCATGCCATCCATGCAGAAACACCATGATTTTTTCAGGAGTCGATGGAAGGTCAGGCTCCCATATACGGGTAATAAATGTTTTGGATGGGTTGGATTGAAAGAGCTGCAGCGACTGTCTGAGATACTGTTTTAAATAACTATTAAAAGGATGGGTAAGCTCATTTAGAAACTCCTCGATTGTCTCAATCTTTTTCAAGTCGTTTTGCTCTCCATCCAGTATTATCCTTAGTTTTTCAATATCATGCTGTCTATATTCGGATATATTGCCTTGTTTCTCACTGATATATTTATCAATAGCAAAATGAACAAAATCATTTAGAGAAGAACCCAATGAAATGTTTCCATCTTTTGCCCCTTCAGGTGTCTCATGTTTCGCGGAGTGTGGTTGTGGTGAATAACCGAATGTATTGAATGATCGCTGAAGTTCTTTATTAATCTTAAGGATTTCTTCTACTATCAATTCTTCCAGTACGCTTTTGTCGGTAATACCGGTGTAGTAAGAATCGCTGCTAAAGTAATCCTCCAGTTCTGATAGTAAATCGTCAGGGTTGGCAGCAGCATTCACTGTTTTGCTAATGTAGGCAATGTCAGTTGCTCTATGAGGAGAAGCCGCTCGTCTTGGGTATTCCGTTTTATAGCGATGAAGAGCTGCTATTATTGTATCCTTTAAGACGGGTAATCCGTCTGTGTTGTCACTTTCCGACATCTTATGCCCAATCTGATGGTGAGTTAAAATTATACATCGTGGATGAGGTCGAGGCAATCTTTCGTTATTGTAAAAGACCTGTCCTGAGTCGATTGACTTAATTTGTGAGGGGGAAAGGCAAGATTAAAGCGGGCAAAGGGTCGTCTGGTATCGTTCATAGTACGCAAACGACCATTTAGTAGAGAAGATACTCAGTTATTAGTATCAGTTCTCTGGTTTAGAATAGGGCAGAACCAACACCGTTGTTCCTACATCGATAAAGTTCTGATTCAGCCATTTGGCCGCTCCTGGCAAAACGCGTATACAGCCGTGGCTGGAGTTGCGGCGTGGTACTTCATAGGCTGCATGAATGGCATAGCCGTCATGGAAGTGCATGCAATAGGGCATTTTAGCGCCACCTTCTTTGCCGCCTGGAGTTTTGGCAATTGGGAATTCACTGGATTTGCAGTCAGCGCCCTTCTTATTAAATACCTGGAATGTGCCTACTACGGTTCGGCATGATTCATCAATATCCTGGCAAAAATCCATACCGCCGGACGCGCTGCCAGTCATCACCCGATTTCCCTGTGCATCATAAGCTGCCCAGGCATAGGCTTTGGGATCAAACACAAACAGCTTTTTACCGTTCGTATTCCAGGTCATTGGAAAAGCATTCTGGCCGCGGGTATCGTCCTGGTAGGGAGTAGTGTAATGAGGATATCCGGCATCATCGGTTATCACATCAGGTTTGTCGAATGTATCGCATGAAGTCAATAATCCTAAAGCCAGTGGGGCCGCCAACAACATTTTTTTCATTCGTTTGTCCTTAAATCTTGATTATGCTTTTTTATTGTTACTGTTTTTTCTAGCTGCACTTGCAAGCTGTGCCTCTTCAAACATCTTTAATTGTGCAAGAAGGGTTCTGGTGTTTGCCCTAAAGTTTGCCATTTCTCTGGCAGAAATTTCCAAACCTCTGGGCAAGTCAACGGTAGTAGGATTTCTGGGAAAATTATTGACATGAAACTCATAATGGCAATGAGGGCCAGAGGCAAGTCCGGATTGGCCCACGTAACCGATCACCTGACCGCGCTTGACATAATCACCACGTGATAAGCCTTTCTCAAATCGTAGCATGTGGCCATACACACTGCTGTAATTTTTGTCATGCTTGATTTTAATCATATTGCCATAGCCATTCTGGCGGCCAATAATTTCAATCTTCCCTGAGCCTGTGGCCATGATTGGTGTGCCAATAGACGCAGCGAGGTCGACGCCTTTATGGGCGCGTCGATAATGTAAAATTGGATGATACCTGGAGAGACTGAAGGAAGAGCTGATGTGGCTGAAACGAACCGGATAGCGGTTGAATGCTTTTTTCAGACTTCTGCCTTCCGGGGTATAATAATCAGACTGGCCGTCACGGTTAGTATGTCTCACCGCCTGAAATGTTTTTCCACGATTCTTGTAAGATACCGCCACAATATCGCCAGTTCCGACTTGTTTACCATCGATATAGAACGCCTGATAAATAATAGTGAATCGATCCCCGGCACGAATATCTTTGGCAAAATTAATATCCCAGGTAAAGATATCGGTCATTTGTTTAACCAGTTTTGGCGGAATATTGTAACGCTTGGCCGTTCCATAGAGGGAGCCATTCACGACGGCAGTTGCAAAATGATTATGGCTGTTCATTTTCTTTGCATCAATTTTGCTTCTATAATGAGTGCCGTCACGATAGACGACCAGAAACTGGGTGCTGGTAAAAGGAAGCATCATTCGCTCAAGAACCTTATTCTTGATTTGAAGCTGAATATCCTGTCCTGGCTTCAGCCGGGTGAGAGCAGAGGTATGCGGATTATCATGAAGAATCGTTTGCAACACTTTCTGGCTTATACCGGCGCGATTAAATACCAGTGCCAGGGAGTCACCCGGACGGGTTTTAATGATTTTCCAATCTTTTTCAGGGGGCAAAGCCGCTGGCTTATTCGGTTTAGCCGTTTTGATTTCCGGTTTTTTTACCTCGGCCAGTTTTTTAGCTGCTTCCAGACTGGTTTTCGGCGGATCAGCTTTCTCTATTTGCTCTGCTTTCTCTATAATAGATGAGGGCGCCGGAATGGTTTCGCCTGCTTCAGCTTCTTCTGTATCCTCTTGCTCTTCCTCATTAACCGGAACTTCCTCTTCATCAGGAATATCCTTTTCCTGTTCTTCAAGTTCAGATAAGGTCGTTGATTTGCTGCTTACAGGTGGCTTAATCTTGTGTGGAAATGTCTTGACCAATATGAAAGGCAAGGCAAATGCAATCGCCAATGCGATAAGAGCCAACAGCTTGGATGGCTTGTTTGTATTATTTATTGAGACATTGGGTCGTTGATCCATGTTTCGCCTTTTGCTACTGCTAACCTCTAGAGTGATGTTAAAATTATTATTACAGTGATAATTAGGTTTATTATTACCATCCCAATAAAACGGCGAAATAATAATCGCACGTTTTTTAAAATTTGGTTACCCACTGAACATATAATCTGTTCTGTTATACGGTTCGCCAACTGGGGCATTCATGCCTAAAAAGCTGTCCTGTTTATTCATCCTCTAGCGAGAACACAATAACCGGGCTAAGATACTCGCTGGAACAACTTAGGTCAATCACTAAAAAAGGTTTTACTTGTATGATTATTGATGAATCGATGAATGCCGAACTGCAAAGAGGCTGTGAAGAAATCCTTCCTGTTCAGGAATTTGAAAAAAAATTGCTCAAAGATAGACCTCTGATCATTAAAGCTGGATTTGATCCGACTGCTCCTGATTTACACTTAGGCCATACCGTATTATTGAATAAACTTCGGCAATTTCAACAGTTTGGACATCAGGTTGTTTTTTTAATCGGTGATTTCACCGCCATGATCGGTGACCCGACAGGAAAAAATGTCACACGCATGCCCTTAAGCCAGGAGGCAGTACTTGAGAATGCCAAAACTTATGAAGCACAGGTATTTAAAATTCTTGATCCTGAGAAAACAATCGTTCGTTTTAATTCTCAATGGATGGGAGCAATGAATGCAGCCGACCTAATTCGTCTTGCCTCCACGCATACTGTTGCCAGGATGCTGGAACGCGATGATTTCAGTAAACGTTATAGTACAGGACAGCCGATAGCCATTCATGAGTTTCTCTATCCATTAGTACAGGGCTATGACTCAGTGGCGCTTAAAGCAGATATTGAACTGGGGGGTACGGATCAGAAGTTTAATCTGTTAATGGGCAGAGAATTGCAGAAGCATTTCGGCCATGAGCCGCAAGTCATTATGATGACTCCATTAATAGAAGGATTAGACGGTGTTAAGAAAATGTCGAAATCTTTAAACAACTATATAGGTATAGAAGAAACTGCCGATAGTATGTTTGGAAAGATTATGTCGGTTAGCGATGAATTGATGTGGCGTTATATTAATCTGTTAAGTTTTAAATCCTCTGCCGATATCGCAAAAATGAAACGAGCGGTTGAAGAGGGCTATAATCCACGAGATGTTAAAATCGGATTGGCCAAGGAAATTATTGAACGCTTTCATAATAAGGAACAAGCCGATTTGGCGGAACAGTCTTTCATTGAGCGTTTTCGCAAAAATGAAATTCCTGATGATTTACCCGAACAAATTATTATCTGTTCAGAGCCTTTAAGTGTTGCCCAGATTTTAAAGCAACTCGATTTAACAAAAAGTACTTCCGAATCCATTCGAATGACCGCACAGGGCGCAGTCAAGTTAAATGGTGAGCGTCTGGCGGATGCGGCATTGTTAATGGAAATGGAAAAAAGCTTTATTATTCAGGTGGGTAAGCGAAGAATTGCCAGGGTGCTTCTTAAAAAAGCAGGGTGATAAAAAAGAAATTTAAACTTTTTTGCAAAAAGTGTTTGACATGAGATGCGAAATCCGTAGAATACGCATCACGCCTTCGGGGCGAGTTGATTAAGAAGATGCCGCCCGTCACACCATGGGAGTGGGTTGCACCAGAAGTAGATAGTCTAACCTTCGGGGGGACGTTTACCACGGTGTGATTCATGACTGGGGTGAAGTCGTAACAAGGTAGCCGTAGGGGAACCTGCGGCTGGATCACCTCCTTAACATGAAATAAGAGCATGAGAGTTGATTCGAGCGCCCACACAGTTTGTTTTCAGAGTGAAAAAGAGACGAGACTCGGTTTGGTAGGTTAAACCTACAGAAGCGATTTGCGAAAAGCAAAAAAGCCAAGCAAATTTACCACAATTTAAAATGGAATCGCAAGCGCAGCAAGCGATACCAACAGAAAGGTTCGGAGAAAGTTTTTACGAGGATTTTTGCTTTAATCGAGGCATCTTGCTAAGCAAGTGAAGGAGCGTACTACTGTACGTGACTGAGCGCGCGCAGCAAGATAACGAAGAGTAAAGCAAAAAGCCGAAGTAAAAAAAATTGGGTCTGTAGCTCAGCTGGTTAGAGCGCACCCCTGATAAGGGTGAGGCCGGTGGTTCAAGTCCACTCAGACCCACCATATCTTGTCTCAGATAGATCAGAAAAGATAATATTCAAGAGTATTATGTTTTCTGGACTATCCAGAAGTTCATTAACAATTAGGTAAAGAGAAGAAATACAAGCGCATTAGTATTGCAAGTTTTTGTTGTTGTCGTATGACTTTGAGATAATTGAGGTTATATGGTCAAGAAGAGAAGCGCAAACGGTGGATGCCTTGGCAGTAAGAGGCGATGAAGGACGTGGAATCCTGCGAAAAGCTCTGGGGAGTTGGAAACATGCGTTGATCCAGAGATGTCCGAATGGGGGAACCCAACCGCTACGGCGGTTATCCTTAACAGACTTGCGCCGATGATAGTGTGGAGTTTCTCCATGTGAAAGTAGGTCATCGCCAGGGTTTTATTAAATAGTCACGAAAGTGATGAACCACTTTCAAGTGAAAGTGAAAATTGATAATGCTGGCGTAGCTCAGTTGGTAGAGCAACTGACTTGTAATCAGTAGGTCCTGGGTTCGATTCCTAGTGCCAGCACCATCTTAAATGAAGTCAGGTACAGTAATGTACTTGACTTTAATAAATTCCTGAAAGAAAATGGCATTCTTTTTGGAGGGGTTCCCGAGCGGTCAAAGGGATCAGACTGTAAATCTGACGGCTCAGCCTTCGAAGGTTCGAATCCTTCCCCCTCCACCATTTTTAAAAAAAGAAAAAAGCGGGTGTAGTTCAATGGTAGAACTTCAGCCTTCCAAGCTGATAGCGTGGGTTCGATTCCCATCACCCGCTCCAAATGAGCTAATAGATTAGAGGATCAAATCAGTCTGTAGCTTAAAGCCCACATAGCTCAGGCGGTAGAGCACTTCCTTGGTAAGGAAGAGGTCGTTGGTTCGAGTCCAGTTGTGGGCACCATACAATTATCAACTTTCTATAGGGGAGATTTTCCGATGGCAAAGGAAAAGTTTGAGCGAAAAAAGCCGCACGTAAACGTAGGCACGATTGGTCACGTTGACCACGGTAAAACCACACTGACTGCAGCTATAACAACGATTATGGCGAAAAAATTTGGTGGTACAGCGAAAGCGTATGATCAGATTGACGCAGCCCCTGAAGAACGTGAGCGTGGAATTACAATTTCTACAGCGCATGTTGAGTACGAATCAGCAAACCGCCACTATGCACACGTAGATTGCCCAGGACACGCGGACTATGTCCAGCGCTTTGCTATTCGCGAAGGCGGTCGTACTGTTGGTGCCGGTGTCGTAGCAAAAATTATCGAGTAAAGAGTAAAATGGTGTGAGAACAATAGTTCTCACGCCAGGAAGTAAGGAGTTAGGCCAGTAGCTCAATTGGCAGAGCGGCGGTCTCCAAAACCGCAGGTTGGGGGTTCGATTCCCTCCTGGCCTGCCAACTACCAAAAGCGTGATTGTGATGAAAACAAACCTAAGCGTTAAAGAAATTGTTTTATGGACAGGAATGCTGTTAGTAACTATAGCAGCCTTCTTTTGTACTTATTACTATACTGTTTCATCTCCAATCAAAGTTATGATTTGGATTGGTTGGCTAGTTAGCATATTCGTAATAGGTTTTTTTACCAATAAAGGACAGCAGGTTTTTGCATTCGCACAGGAAGCAAAGATTGAACTTCAAAAAGTAGTTTGGCCTACACGTCAAGAAACTGTGCAAACTACCTCAATAGTTATGATCATGGTTGCAGCAACTGGATTTATTCTCTGGGGAATTGATTCAATAATGATGTGGGCAATCGCAAAAATAACACATTTGGGCTGACAATAGTGGAAGAACAGAAATCAAAACAGTGGTATGTAGTTCATGCCTATTCAGGCTATGAAAATTTCGTTATGCGTGAGATAAAAGCACGCGCACTTCATCAAAATCTTGAAGAAAAAATTGGCGAAGTAGTTGTTCCTTCCGAAGAAGTCGTAGAAATGCGCGCCGGACAGAAGCGTAAGAGCACAAGAAAGTTTTTTCCAGGTTATGTTTTAGTTAACATGGTTATGGATGATTCCACGTGGCATATGATTCGAGCAATACCTCGAGTTCTTGGTTTCCTTGGTGGCACTGCAAAAGGGGATGCCAACCAAAAGCCGACACCAATTTCAGATAAAGAAGCAAGAGCTATCTTGCAAAGGGTTGAAGATGGCGTGACCAAGCCGAAACCCAAAATCCTGTTCGAACCAGGTGAAGTAGTTCGCGTCAAAGAAGGTCCGTTTGTTGATTTCAATGGTGTGGTTGAAGAAGTTAACTATGAGAAAAACAAATTGAGAGTGGCCGTTCTGATCTTTGGGCGCTCTACACCTGTCGAGCTTGAGTTTAGCCAGGTCGAAAAAACCTGATAACACCAACCGGGGAGCTAATGCCGAATTTGTGTTAGCGTTGACCCACTAAGGAGTAAATAATGGCAAAAAAAGTCGAAGCTTATGTAAAGCTACAAATACCTGCTGGTAAAGCAAATCCAAGTCCACCAGTCGGCCCTGCATTAGGTCAGCGCGGTGTGAACATCATGGAATTCTGTAAGGCATTTAATGCGGCTACACAGAATATGGAACCAGGCTTGCCAACTCCAGTTGTCATTACTGTATATAGTGATCGCAGTTTTACGTTTATTACTAAAACGCCTCCTGCTTCTGTACTAATCAAGAAGAAAGCTGGTATTGCCAGTGGTAGCGGAAAACCAAACACCAATAAAGTTGGCCGCCTGAATCGTGAACAACTTGAAGAAATTGCCAAAACTAAAGAACCTGATCTGACTGCTGCCAGTTTGGATGCTGCTGTTCGTACTATCGCAGGTACAGCAAGAAGCATGGGCGTAGAAGTTGAAGGCGTGGAATAAGGGGACAGATCATGGCAAAGTTAAGCAAAAAAATACAACAAATTCGTGAAAATGTTAAACCTAACCACTACTATAACGCTCACGAAGCAATTGAACTCTTAAAGAAATTTGCAAGTAAAAATTTCAGAGAAAGCATTGATATTAGTGTTAACCTGGGTGTAGATCCCAGAAAATCAGACCAGGTAGTCAGAACCTCAACCAACCTGCCCAAGGGAACTGGCAAAACAGTTCGAGTAGCTGTATTTGCGCAGGGAGACAATGCAACTAAAGCTAAGAATGCTGGTGCGGATATTGTTGGTTTTGAAGATCTGGCTGAAAAAGTTAAAGCTGGAGAGATGGATTTTGATGTCGTAATTGCAACTCCAGATGCGATGCGAATCGTTGGTCAGTTAGGCCAAATCCTCGGTCCGCGTGGACTTATGCCCAATCCAAAAGTTGGCACAGTAACCACTAACGTCGAAGCGGCTGTTTCCGATGCGAAGTCAGGTCAGGTTCGTTACCGTACTGATAAAAATGGAATTATTCATTGTACAGTTGGTAAGTTAGATTTCAGCGCTGACGATATAATCGAAAACATAAGTGCGCTGATTGTTGATCTTAAGAAAGCGAAACCCGCTTCTTCAAAAGGCGTATATCTGAAAAAGATTACATTATCTTCTACAATGGGACCTGGATTGCCTATTGATATTGCATCATTACCCGTGTAATATAAACGCCCTTTTAAAAGCTTTCACGGCATAGACTTGGTTCAATGCCGTCG
Source organism: Legionella sp. 16cNR16C (assembly GCF_021297775.1). Lineage (NCBI taxonomy): Bacteria > Pseudomonadati > Pseudomonadota > Gammaproteobacteria > Legionellales > Legionellaceae > Legionella > Legionella sp. 16cNR16C. The sequence goes on along the minus strand of NZ_JAJTMX010000002.1, from coordinate 481,752 downwards.
AAGACCGCAGGTGCAAAAGCTTAATACCCTGCGCAGACGGTGAACCGGCTCCGGGATCTCTCTGAGACGGCCACCATAACTGTCAAATCGATTTATTGATTTGAACAACTTAGGAGGTCATTAACGTGACGATAACATTAGCTGCAAAAAAAGCGGTAGTCGACGAAGTGAGTGAAGTTGCTTCCAAGGCTATATCTGCTGTTGTTGCGGATTATCGTGGTTTGACTGTTAATCAAATGACCCAATTGCGTTCTGAAGCACGCAAATCCAATGTTTACTTACGAGTAGTAAGAAACACATTAACTCGACGTGCTTTCGAGAAAACGGAATTTGCCTGTCTGAACGACAAATTGGTTGGTCCTTTGTTTATTGCTTTATCACTTGAAGCACCAAGTGATGCAGCTAGATTACTAAAGGAATTTGCCAAAACATTTGATAAGCTTGAAATCAAGGCATTATCTGTAGGTGGAAAAGTATACGGTGCAGAACATCTGGAAGCCGTAGCAAGTCTGCCGACACGTGATGAAGCATTAGCTAAGCTGATGTATGTGATGAAAGCGCCAGTCGAAAAATTTGTACGTACACTTGCAGAACCTCATGCCAAATTGGTTAGGACTATTGCTGCAATTAAAGATACAAAATAACCACATTTATTAATTTTAAACTTAGGAGCTAGTAATGGCTGTTTCAAAAAATGAGATCTTAGAAACTATCTCTAACATGACCGTGATGGAAATTGTAGACTTAATCGAAGAAATGGAGAAAAAATTCAACGTTTCTGCTGCCGCTGCTGCTGTTGCTGTAGCTGCTCCAGCTGCCGCTGCTGCTGCTGTTGAAGAAAAAACTGAATTCGATGTGGTTATGACAAGCTTCGGTGCTAACAAAGTTGGCGTTATTAAAGTCATCCGTGGTATCACTGGTCTGGGTCTGAAAGAAGCAAAAGACCTCGTTGAAGGTGCTCCTTCTACTGTTAAAGAAGGTGTTTCTAAAGACGAAGCTGCTACTATCAAGAAAGAGCTTGAAGAAGCTGGCGCTTCAATCGAAGTTAAGTAATACCATTGATTTGGTTTTAGATAACCCGGCCATGTTTACATGGCTGGGTTTGTGCGTTTGATTATCTCAATAATTTTACAGAGGAACTACCATGGCAATTGCAGAAGCTCAACACTATTCACATGCTGAGAAAAAAAGATTTCGCAAAAGCTTTGGGAGGCAGTCTGACAAGATGGAAATCCCCAACCTTCTTGATATTCAGCTAAAGTCATACACCGATTTTCTTGATGCCAATTCAAAGGCCAATATACAACAAAAAACTGGCCTGCATGCTGCATTTGCATCTGTATTCCCCATTGTAAGTTTTTCAGGAAATGCTCGTCTTGAGTATGTAAGTTACAAATTGGGTGAGCCGGCATTTGATGTTAAAGAATGTAAAATGCGAGGATTAACTTATTCTGCTCCTCTACGAGTAAAGATTCGACTTGTAGTACTCGACAAAGATGCAGCTGGCGAACCAAAACCAATTAAAGACATTCGTGAGCAAGACGTATTTATGGGCGAAATTCCCTTAATGACCGATGTCGGTACATTTGTGGTAAACGGAACCGAAAGGGTTGTTGTTTCCCAGTTACATCGTTCACCTGGCGTTATATTTGAGCACGATCGTGGCAAAACGCACTCATCAGGTAAACTTTTATACTCTGCACGAATTATACCATACCGTGGTTCCTGGCTTGATTTTGAATTTGATCCCAAGGATTGTGTATTTGTCCGTATTGACCGTCGCCGCAAGCTGCCAGTTACAATTCTATTGCGTGCGCTAGGTTTTGAAATAGAAGAAATTCTTTCTGAATTTTTTGAATCCACCATCTGCCAATTAAGAAACGGTGAATTTCATATCAATCTGGTTCCTTCCAGATTAAGAGGTGAAATTGCTTCCTTTGATATTAAATTACCTGATAGTGGCGAAATCATTGTTGAACAAGGCCGTCGCATAACAGCTCGCCATATCAAGTTGATGGAAAAGAGCAACATGCAGGACCTGGTTGTTCCAAGAGATTATCTGATAGGCAAAACACTGGCAAAAAATGTCATTGATACAAGTACAGGTGAAATGCTTGCTCAGGCAAACGATGAAGTCACTGATCAACTGCTTGATCAATTAGCAGATCAGGGCATTCTAAGCTTTGAATTAATTTATACAAACGACCTCGATCATGGTTCGTATATATCGGATACATTAAAAGTTGATCCAACCACGAGTCAGCTGGAAGCACTGGTTGAAATTTATCGCATGATGCGCCCAGGCGAACCGCCGACTAAAGAAGCAGCTGAAGCATTATTTAAGAACTTATTCTTCGCAGAGGACCGTTATGACCTGTCTGCTGTTGGTCGAATGAAGTTTAACCGTCGGGTTGGAAGAAAAGAAGATACTGGACTAGGTATTCTGACAAAAGAAGATATTCTGGCGGTAATTAAAACACTGATTGACATACGTAATGGCATTGGCATGGTTGACGATATCGACCATTTGGGCAATCGTCGCGTACGAAGTGTAGGTGAAATGGCAGAGAATCAATTCCGTGTGGGTCTGGTTCGTGTCGAGCGCGCTGTAAAGGAACGCTTAAGTCTTGTCGAGTCTGAAAATCTTATGCCTCAGGACTTAATTAATGCCAAGCCTGTATCTGCTGCTATTAAAGAATTTTTCGGATCCAGTCAGTTATCGCAATTTATGGATCAGGTTAACCCCTTATCGGGAGTGACCCATAAACGCCGTGTTTCAGCACTTGGCCCAGGTGGACTTACCCGTGAGCGAGCAGGCTTTGAAGTCCGTGACGTTCACACTACTCATTATGGCCGCGTCTGTCCAATTGAAACACCTGAAGGTCCAAACATTGGTTTGATTAACTCATTGTCAGTTTACGCAAGAACAAATGATTATGGGTTTATTGAGACACCATGCAGAAAAGTAATTGACGGTCGAGTTACCGATGATATTGAATACCTTTCTGCAATCGAAGAAGTGGATCAGTACATTGCACAGTCCAGTGTGCCAGTAGATGAAAACGGAACCATTCTGGCTGATCTCGTTCCATGCAGACATCAGAATGAGTTTTCACTGACTACACCTGATAAAATTAATTATATGGATGTGTCACCAAAGCAAATCGTTTCTGTTGCGGCCTCATTGATTCCTTTCCTTGAACATGACGATGCGAACCGTGCATTGATGGGTTCCAACATGCAACGTCAGGCGGTTCCTACTCTTCGTTCCGAAAAGCCGCTGGTAGGTACCGGAATGGAAAGAACGGTAGCTTCTGACTCTGGAGTGTCTGTAGTTGCCAAACGAGGCGGTATAATTGATTTGGTTGATGCCTCACGTATTGTGGTGAGAGTTAACGATGATGAAACAACGGCTGGTGAAGCGGGTGTAGACATTTATAACCTGACTAAATATTTCCGTTCTAATCAGGATACCTGTATTAATCAGAGGCCAATCGTTTCTAAAGGCGATCTGATTCAGCGAGGAGATATACTTGCTGATGGTCCATGTACCGATATGGGAGAGCTGGCCCTGGGACAAAATCTGCTTGTCGCATTTATGCCTTGGAACGGCTACAACTTTGAAGACTCTATTCTGATTTCAGAAAGAATTGTACAGGAAGATCGATTCACAACCATTCATATCGAGGAATTAACTTGTATCGCTCGTGACACCAAGCTTGGCACAGAAGAGATCACAGCTGATATCCCTAACGTAGGTGAATCTGCTTTAGCAAATCTGGATCAATCTGGAATTGTGTATATCGGAGCTGAAGTAGGAGCGGGTGATATTCTTGTTGGTAAAGTGACACCAAAAGGCGAAACACAATTAACGCCAGAAGAAAAACTGCTTAGAGCGATATTTGGTGAAAAGGCCTCAGATGTAAAAGACTCTTCCTTACGAGTTCCCTCAGGAATGAACGGTACTGTTATTGACGTTCAGGTGTTCACCCGTGATGGTCTGGAAAAAGATGACAGAGCTAAAAGCATTGAAGATGAGCATTTGGCAAGGGTTCGTAAAGACCTTATCGATGAAAGACGGATTCGTGAAGAAGATATTTATCATCGTATGTATAATCTGCTCATTGATAAAAATGCAACTGGCGGACCAGGAAGTGTTAAGCCGGGTAGCGCGATTACCGCTGACTATTTAAATTCTATTCCCAGAGAAAAATGGTTTGATATCCGTATCGATGAAGATGTTGCGTCGCAACAACTTGAGCAGTTATCCAAGCAGCTTGAGATGCTCGGTAAAGAGATGGAAAAGCGTTTTAATGATAACCGTAAGAAAATTATTCAGGGCGATGATTTGGCACCTGGAGTATTAAAGATTGTTAAGGTCTATCTTGCTGTCAAACGCCGTATTCAACCCGGTGACAAGATGGCAGGACGTCACGGGAATAAAGGGGTAATCTCGATTGTGGTGCCCGTTGAAGACATGCCTTACATGGCCGATGGTACTGCGGTTGATATCGTACTGAACCCATTGGGTGTTCCTTCACGTATGAACATTGGACAGGTTCTGGAAACGCATCTTGGCCTGGCCGCCAAGGGTTTAGGCGACCGCATCGCCAATATGCTGGAAGCCAATCAGCAAGTTGCCGAGTTACGCACTTTCCTGAACAAAATTTACAATCATGACAGCATGGAGAGAGTCAATCTCGATGCTTTGAATGATGATGAGATTCGTATTCTGGCTGATAATCTGCGCGCAGGAGTACCTATGGCTACTCCGGTATTTGATGGAGCAACAGAAAAAGAAATCAAGTCTATGCTGGAGCTGGCTGGTTTGCGGCCCGATGGCAAAACCATCCTGATTGATGGACGAACTGGTAAGGAATTCGACAATCCAGTAACTGTAGGCTATATGTATATGTTGAAGTTGAACCATCTTGTTGACGACAAGATGCATGCGCGTTCTACAGGTTCCTACAGTCTGGTTACACAACAACCATTAGGTGGTAAAGCTCAATTCGGTGGTCAGCGTTTTGGAGAGATGGAGGTATGGGCGCTTGAGGCTTATGGTGCCGCGTATACACTTCAGGAAATGTTGACTGTTAAATCGGATGATGTTGGCGGACGAACCAAGATTTATAAGAATATTGTTGATGGGGATCATCGCATGGATCCTGGAATGCCTGAATCATTCAATGTTTTACTAAAAGAAATTCGTGCATTAGGTATAGATATAGAATTGAACCACGATTAATAAATAATCGTATAAATTCTCACTAATAATTTTTTTGGAGACATAGACTTGGCTGATCTAAGCAACAACCCGATAAGAAAACCACCAGTAATGAGTGATTTGCTTGGTATTCTCAAACAACAGGGTCAAAGTGAAGAATTTGATGCAATTAAAATCGCATTAGCATCGCCTGACCTGATTCGTTCATGGTCCTACGGAGAGGTGAAAAAGCCGGAGACAATTAACTACCGGACTTTCAAGCCTGAGCGTGATGGATTATTTTGTGCCAAAACGTTTGGCCCAGTAAAAGATTATGAATGTCTCTGTGGCAAATATAAACGTTTGAAACACCGTGGTGTTATTTGCGAAAAATGCGGTGTCGAGTTGGCGCTTGCAAAAGTACGTCGTGAGCGAATGGGCCATATTGAACTGGCTAGTCCGGTTGCCCATATCTGGTTTCTTAAATCCTTACCTTCCCGTATTGGATTACTGCTTGATATGACGCTGCGTGATATTGAAAGAGTTCTTTATTTTGAAGCGTTTGTTGTAGTCGAGCCAGGCATGACCGAACTTGAGCGTGGTCAACTGCTGAATGATGAAACCTATCTCGAGGCGATGGAAGAGTATGGCGATGAGTTTGACGCTCGAATGGGTGCTGAAGCGATTCGCGACCTGCTTCGTCAAATCGACCTTGAAGAAGAGATCAGAAACCTTCGAGAAGAATTGCCGACAACCAATTCCGAAACCAAGATCAAGAAAATTACCAAACGGTTGAAATTACTTGAAGCATTTTATGAGTCAGGAAATAAACCCGAATGGATGATCATGGATGTACTTCCTGTATTACCTCCAGACCTGCGCCCCTTGGTTCCTCTCGATGGCGGCCGTTTTGCTACTTCAGACTTAAACGATCTGTATCGGCGCGTTATTAACAGAAACAATCGCCTGAAGCGCCTTCTCGATCTTAATGCTCCTGACATCATTGTGCGTAATGAAAAGCGTATGCTTCAGGAGTCTGTAGATGCATTGCTTGATAATGGCAGACGCGGACGTGCAATTACCGGAACTAACAAACGACCATTAAAATCACTTGCCGATATGATTAAAGGCAAGCAAGGCCGTTTCCGTCAGAATCTGCTTGGTAAGCGTGTTGACTACTCTGGTCGTTCAGTAATTGTTGTGGGTCCTACACTCAGACTCCATCAATGCGGATTGCCAAAGAAAATGGCCTTGGAGTTATTCAAGCCGTTTATCTTCAGTAAATTAGAATTCCGTGGCCTGGCAACCACGATTAAAGCCGCTAAGAAAATGGTAGAGCGGGAAGAGCCGATTGTATGGGATATTCTGGATGATGTCATTCGTGAGCATCCGATTCTTCTTAATCGCGCACCGACCTTACACCGCTTAGGTATTCAGGCCTTTGAACCTGTATTAATCGAAGGTAAGGCAATTCAGCTTCACCCATTAGTCTGTACAGCATACAACGCTGACTTTGACGGTGACCAGATGGCTGTTCACGTACCTCTTACTCTTGAGGCACAGCTGGAAGCTCGTTCGTTGATGATGTCTACGAATAATATCCTTTCTCCTGCGAGTGGTGAGCCAATCATTGTTCCCAGTCAGGACGTGGTACTTGGGCTTTACTATTTAACACGTGAGCGGCTCAATGCCAAAGGCGAAGGCAAAGTTTTCGCCAGCCCGCAAGATGCACAAAACTTTTATGAAGCTGGCTATGTTGATATTCATGCCAAAGTTAAAATTCGTATGCCTTCGGAAGATAAAGAAGGGCAATATCAATTGGTCGATACAACGGTTGGCCGAGCCATTCTTTCAGATATATTGCCGAAAGGAATGTCGTTCACTGTCATTAACAGACCGATGACAAAAAAGGCTATTTCAAGAGTAGTGGATACCTGCTACCGAAAATTCGGTTTGAAAGAAACCGTCATTTTTGCTGACCAGTTGATGTATACCGGCTTTAAATATGCAACACGTGCAGGTGCGTCCATTGGTATTGAAGATATGGAAATCCCTGAAGATAAGGCGGATATTATCGCACAGGCAGACAATGAGGTTCGTGAAATTGAATCACAGTTCCGTTCCGGTCTGGTAACCAATGGTGAGCGTTATAATAAGGTTATCGATATTTGGTCAAGAACCAATGAAATGGTAGCCAAGTCGATGATGGCGAGAATCGCAACAGAAGAAGTAACCGATAGAACCGGTAAGAAAGTGAGACAAGAGTCATTTAATCCAATCTTTATGATGGCTGACTCTGGTGCACGGGGTTCTGCGGCACAGATAAGACAGCTTGCTGGTATGCGGGGTCTGATGGCGGCGCCAGATGGCTCAATTATTGAAACGCCTATTACCGCAAATTTCCGGGAAGGCTTAAACGTATTCCAGTACTTTATTTCGACTCACGGAGCTCGTAAAGGTCTTGCTGATACCGCGTTAAAAACAGCAAACTCTGGTTATTTAACACGTCGATTAGTGGATGTTGCGCAGGACGTTGTTATTACCGAAATTGATTGCGGAACTGAAAACGGCATTTTGATGCAGCCTTTAATTGAAGGTGGTGACATTGTAGAGCCATTGCACGAACGTGTATTAGGTCGTGTTGTTGCTAAAGATGTATTTATTCCCAATCAGAATGATGCAATTGTTACAGCGGGAACTTTACTTGATGAAGATTGGGTTGAGAAGCTGGAACGTTATGGTATTGACCAGGTTCTGGTACGTTCACCGATTACCTGTGAAACCCGCTTTGGGTTATGTGCCAAATGTTATGGCCGTGATTTAGCCAGAGGACATCTTGTTAACACCGGAGAAGCTGTTGGTATCATTGCAGCTCAATCAATTGGTGAGCCGGGTACGCAGTTGACGATGAGAACCTTCCATATCGGGGGAGCTGCATCCAGAGCAACCGCTGCCAATAATATTCAAATTAAGAATAAAGGGGTTATTCGACTCCATAACATCAAAACGGTAACGCACGAAAATAAAAATCTGGTTGCTGTTTCACGTTCAGGGGAAGTGTCAATTGTTGATGATTTCGGACGGGAACGTGAGCGTTATAAGCTGCCTTACGGTGCGGTACTAACTGTTCATGATAATATGGCAGCAGAGGCTGGCGAAATTATTGCTACCTGGGACCCGCATACCCATCCAGTAATTTCGGAAGTTAGCGGTCGTTTGAAGTTCATCGATCTTATCGAAGGTTTGACTATGAACCGCCAGACTGACGAGTTAACTGGTTTAAGTAACATCGTGGTCATTGACGCTAAACAAAGAAGCGCTGCAGGCCGCGATTTAAGACCGATGGTCAAATTGGTTTCTGATGACGGTGATGAGATTTATCTGGCTGGTACTAATGTGCCTGCTCAATACTACTTGCCGGTTGATGCCATTATTAATTTTGAAGATGGCAGTCTGGTAGGTGTAGGGGATGTTATCGCTCGTATACCACAGGAACGATCTAAAACCCGCGACATCACCGGGGGTTTACCGCGTGTTGCTGACTTGTTTGAAGCCAGAAAACCAAAAGACGCAGCTGTCATGGCAGAAACGTCCGGATTGGTCAATTTTGGTAAGGAAACTAAAGGTAAGCGTCGCTTGATCATCACAGCTTCTGAAAGTAATTTCCATGAAGAATTGATACCTAAATGGCGTCATATCTCCGTGTTTGAAGGGGAGCATGTCGAGCGAGGTGAAGTAATTGCAGAGGGACCATTGAACCCGCATGACATACTTCGTTTACTGGGTGTTGGCGCCCTTGCAAATTATATCGTTAATGAAGTACAGGATGTATACCGTTTACAGGGTGTGAAAATTAACGATAAACATATCGAGACAATTGTTAGACAAATGCTTCGTAAGCGAGTGATAACATTTTCTGGTGATTCCAAATTCCTGGTGGGTGAACAGGTAGAAGAAAGCATCATGTTGCAGGAAAATGACAAATTGCAAGCAGACGGGAAACAAGTTGCTATGGGAATACCTATTTTATTAGGTATCACCAAAGCCTCTCTTGCAACTGAATCATTTATTTCAGCTGCGTCCTTCCAAGAGACAACGCGTGTGTTGACGGAAGCGGCTGTTAGCGGAAAAGTAGATGATTTAAGAGGCTTGAAAGAAAACGTGATGGTTGGCCGACTGATTCCTGCGGGAACAGGTTATGCCTATCATCAAGGCCGCAAGGCAAAACGTGCAAAGACAGCTGGTTCTGAGCACATCTCGCATACGGTAACTGCCAGTGACGTGGAGCATGCATTGAGTGAAGCACTTAATGCAGATAACCATGATCATTGATCCGGGCTTGGAGTTTCAGTGGATAAGTCTTGACAAATCCGCTGAAACTATAATAGAATCCGGCCTCCTTATGCATACGAAATCACTATAAAAGAGATAGTTCGGAGTTAATAATAAATGGCTACTATTAATCAGTTAGTAAGAAAGCCTCGAGTGGACGCCAAAAAGAAAAGTAACGTCCCAGCTTTGGAATCATGTCCACAGCGCCGAGGTGTTTGTACACGTGTATACACAACCACACCTAAAAAGCCTAACTCAGCTATGCGTAAGGTGGCTCGTGTTCGATTGACTAACGGCTTTGAAGTGACCTCCTACATTGGTGGGGAAGGGCACAACTTACAGGAACACTCCGTGGTTCTGATTCGTGGCGGCCGGGTTAAAGACTTACCTGGTGTTCGTTATCACACAGTGCGTGGCAGCCTTGATACATCAGGTGTTAATGATCGTAAACAAGGTCGTTCTAAATACGGAACTAAAAAGCCGAAAGATAAAAAATAATCTGATTGTAGGAATTTGACATGCCAAGAAGAAGAGAAGTCCCCAAACGTGAAATTCTGCCTGATCCTAAGCATCATAGTGAGCTGTTGGCAAAATTCATCAACGTATTAATGATCAGTGGAAAAAAATCCATTGCTGAGAAAATTGTTTATGATGCCCTGGACGTACTACATGAGCGCGTCAAGAAAAATCGTAAGAGCGAAGACGAGTCAGGTGAGGCCGGAAGCGTAGGCGGCTCAACGACTGTACTGCAATACTTTGAGCAAGCGCTTGATAATGTTCGTCCAAGTGTTGAAGTTCGATCAAGACGTGTCGGTGGCGCTACTTATCAGGTTCCGGTTGAAGTGCGTACTGATAGAAGCATTGCATTAGGAATGCGCTGGATTGTCCAGGCTGCCAGATCTCGTGGCGAAAAGGGAATGATGCTGCGTTTGGCAGGTGAGTTGTTAGATGCTTTTGAAAGTAAAGGCTCTGCAGTTAAAAAACGTGAAGATACTCATAGGATGGCTAAAGCTAACCAGGCCTTTGCGCATTTTCGCTGGAATTAACAGAGAGAGAAAACTCCGTGTCTACTCCATTAGAACTTTACAGAAATATCGGCATTGCTGCCCATGTCGATGCAGGGAAAACGACCACGACCGAACGTGTTCTTTTCTACACTGGAATGTCGCATAAAATGGGTGAAGTACATGATGGCGCTGCTACAATGGACTGGATGGTTCAGGAGCAGGAGCGCGGTATTACAATTACCTCTGCTGCTACGACTTGCTACTGGGAAGGAATGGATAAGCAATTTCCACGACACCGTATCAATATTATTGATACCCCAGGGCACGTTGACTTCATGATCGAAGTAGAGCGTTCATTGCGAGTTCTTGATGGTGCTATCGTTGTGTTCGATGCGGTTTCAGGAGTTGAGCCTCAATCTGAGACAGTGTGGAGGCAGTCTGATAAGTACGGTGTACCACGCATTGTTTTTGTAAACAAAATGGACAGGATGGGAGCCAATTTTCTCCGGGTTGTAGCTCAGATTAAACAACGTCTTGGGTCCAATCCTGTAGTAGTCCAAATGCCAATTGGCGCGGAAGATGCTTTCATTGGGGTTGTTGACCTTGTCAAAATGAAAGCAATTCACTGGGATGAAGAAAGTAAAGGTATGTCTTTTGTTTATCAGAATATCCCAGCAGAGATGATGAAGCAATGTGAAGAGTATCGAGCTTTAATTATTGAAGCGGCAGCTGAAGCGTCTGAAGAGCTAATGGAAAAATATCTGGAAGGCGAAGAGCTTACAGAAGATGAAATTAAGCATGCCATTCGTAAACGAACGGTGAGTAATGAAGTTGTACCAGTGTTCTGCGGTTCAGCCTTTAAGAACAAGGGTGTTCAAGCAGTTCTGGATGGTGTGGTTGATTATTTACCTTCTCCTATTGATATCCCTGATATTAAAGGCGTTGATGAGTACGGAAATGAGCTGCATCGTAAAACATCTTATGATGAGCCATTTTCAGCGTTAGCATTTAAAATTGCCACTGATCCTTTTGTGGGAACGCTGACCTATTTTCGTACCTACTCAGGGGTATTAAAAAGTGGCGATACCATTTATAATCCCGTGAAAGGGAAAAAAGAGCGGATAGGCCGCCTTTTGCAAATGCATGCCAACTCAAGAGAAGAGATAAAAGAAGTTAAAGCTGGCGATATTGCTGCTGCTGTTGGTTTAAAGACAGTTACAACTGGCGATACACTTTGCGACATAGATCATGTTGTTACGTTGGAAAGAATGGATTTCCCAGATCCCGTAATAGCTGTAGCAGTGGAGCCTAGAACCAAAGCTGACCAGGAAAAAATGTCAATAGCTTTAGGTAAACTAGCACAGGAAGATCCTTCCTTCCGTGTTCATACTGATGAAGAATCAGGTCAAACAATTATCGAGGGGATGGGTGAGTTACACCTCGAGATTATCGTGGACCGTATGAAGCGGGAGTTCAATGTCGAAGCCAATGTGGGTAAACCGCAGGTTGCTTATCGTGAAACGATCAAAGCAGTGGTGGAGCAGGAAGGTAAATTTGTTCGTCAGTCTGGTGGCCGTGGACAATATGGTCACGTATGGTTGAAGATCGAGCCGCAACAACCAGGTTCAGGCTATGAGTTCGTCAATGCTATTGTTGGGGGTGTTATTCCAAAAGAATACATTCCTGCTGTAGATAAGGGAATTCAGGAGCAGATGCAAAATGGTGTTATTGCTGGTTACCCTGTAGTAGATGTCAAAGTCACACTTTTCGATGGTTCATTCCACGAAGTGGATTCAAGTGAAATGGCGTTCAAAATTGCTGGCTCACTGGGCTTTAGACAAGGTGCTCAAAAAGCAAAACCCGTGCTTCTTGAGCCAATAATGAGTGTGGAAGTTGTAACCCCTGAAGAGTATATGGGGGATGTCATGGGAGACTTGAACCGCCGGAGAGGCATGGTTCAGGGTATGGAAGATTCTCCTGCAGGAAAGGTAATTCGTGCGGAAGTTCCATTAGCAGAAATGTTTGGGTATGCCACAGATGTGCGTTCCGCGACACAAGGTCGAGCTACCTATTCAATGGAGTTCGCTAAGTATGCGGAAGCACCAATGAATATTGCTGAAGCGATTATTAAGAAACAATAAAAGTTAATGAGGTTATTTGAAAATGGCGAAGGAAAAGTTTGAGCGAAAGAAGCCGCACGTAAATGTAGGCACGATTGGTCACGTCGACCACGGTAAAACCACACTGACTGCAGCTATAACAACGATTATGGCGAAAAAATTTGGTGGTACAGCGAAAGCGTATGGTCCAATGCCTCAAACTCGCGAACATATTCTGTTATCCCGCCAGGTTGGTGTACCATACATTGTAGTATTCCTGAATAAAGCGGATATGGTTGATGATGCGGAGTTGTTAGAACTGGTTGAGATGGAAGTTCGTGACCTGCTGAGCAGCTATGAATTTCCTGGTGATGACATTCCAATTGTTGTTGGTTCAGCGCTGAAAGCTCTCGAAGGCGACACAAGTGATATCGGTGTTGCAGCGATTGAGAAACTGGTTGAGACAATGGATTCCTATATTCCAGAACCAGTTCGTAACATTGACAAAGCATTCTTATTACCGATTGAAGACGTATTCTCAATTTCTGGCCGTGGAACAGTAGTGACAGGCCGTGTTGAAAGCGGAATTGTTAAAGTAGGTGAGGAAGTTGAGATTGTTGGTATTCGCGATACTCAAAAGACCACATGTACTGGTGTTGAAATGTTCCGTAAACTGCTTGACGAAGGTCGTGCAGGAGATAACGTAGGGGTGTTGTTACGAGGAACGAAACGAGACGACGTAGAAAGAGGACAAGTACTGGCAAAACCTGGTACAATCAAGCCTCACACCAAATTTGAAGCCGAAGTATACGTGCTTTCAAAAGATGAAGGTGGCCGTCACACTCCATTTTTCAATGGTTACCGTCCTCAGTTTTACTTCAGAACGACAGACGTAACAGGTTCTTGTGAACTGCCACAAGGAATCGAAATGGTAATGCCAGGCGACAACGTTCAAATGACTGTCAGTCTGCATTCACCGATTGCAATGGATGAAGGTCTGCGCTTTGCTATTCGCGAAGGCGGTCGTACTGTTGGTGCCGGTGTCGTGGCTAAAATCATCGAGTGAGTAAAATGAGTAATCAAAATATTAAAATTCGTTTAAAATCGTTTGACCATCGTTTGATTGATTCGTCAACACGTGAAATAGTTGAAACGGCAAAACGTACTGGCGCACAAATCCGTGGGCCAATACCACTGCCAATTAAAAAAGAGAAATTTACTGTACTGATTTCTCCTCATGTTAACAAAGATGCTAGAGATCAGTATGAGTTACGCACCCATAAACGCCTGGTTGTGATAGTGCACCCCACTGAAAAAACAGTAGATGCATTAATGAAGCTGGACTTGGCTGCTGGTGTCGATGTTCAGATAAGTCTGGATGACGAATAACGTTCCAGATAGGAATACTAACGAGGTATTACAATGATAGGGTTAATTGGCAGAAAAGTTGGTATGACACGTATCTTTACTGAAGAAGGGCAGTCAATTCCTGTTTCAGTAATAGAAATTGCGCCAAATCGTGTATCTCAACTTAAAACGCTTGAATCTGACGGCTATATGGCTGTACAAATAACAGGCGGTGAAAAAAAGGCAAGCCGTGTAAACAAAGCGCTTACTGGTCATTTTGCAAAAGCTCAGATAGAAGCTGGAGATATGATCGGAGAATTCCGAGTCACTTCTCTTGATGGCTTTTCTGCTGGGCAGACTATTTCAGTAGCCGAAATTTTTACTCCCGGTCAATATGTTGATGTGACAGGTACATCAAAGGGTAAAGGCTTTGCTGGTACCGTAAAACGACATAATTTCAGAACGCAAGATGCAACACACGGTAACTCTGTTTCGCATCGTGTTCCTGGATCAATTGGTCAGAACCAAACGCCAGGACGAGTGTTCAAAGGTAAGAAAATGGCCGGCCATATGGGTAATGTCAGATGCACTACTCAAAACCTTGAGTTGGTTAGAGTTGATGCTGAACGAAATCTACTGTTGATAAAGGGTGCTATTCCTGGATTCCCTGGAGCCAGAGTCGAAGTACGACCCGCAGTTAAGATCAAAGCAGGGGATCAATAATGGAACTTATTACTAAAGATACCAACACTTCATTAAGTGTAAATGAGCAAGTGTTCGATTATAACTACAACGAAGGCTTAATTCATCAAGCTGTAGTCACTTTTATGAATAATGCTCGCAGTGGAAACAGTGCCCAGAAAACCCGATCTGAAGTAAGTGGCGGCGGTAGAAAGCCTTGGAGACAAAAAGGTACTGGCCGTGCACGCGCTGGTACAATCCGCAGCCCAATTTGGCGTTCGGGTGGGGTTACGTTTGCATCAAAAAAACGTGATTATAGCCAAAAGCTAAACAAAAAAATGTATAAGCGCGCTATAAGAAGTATCTTATCTGAGCTTATCCGTAATGAGAATCTGATTGTCGTTAGTGACTTTCAATGCAGTTCTAACAAGACCAAAGACTTTATTGTCAAGATGAAAGAGTATGATTTGACAAATGCTTTAATCATTATGCATGAAGTTGGCGAAAACGAGTACCTGGGTTCACGCAATCTGATTGATTTCGACATTTGCGACGTTGCTTCAGTTGACCCCGTGAGTTTACTGCGCTTTGAAAAAGTACTAATCACAGGTGAAGCACTTAAAAGCATTGAGGAGTTGCTACAATGAACGCAGAACGTTTACTAATGGTATTAAGAGAGCCACACACATCTGAAAAAGCAACTGTGATGGCTGAAAAATACAAGCAATTTACATTCAAAGTTCTCAAAACTGCCACCAAAAACGAGATTAAAAGAGCAGTAGAGGAATTGTTTAATGTTAAAGTCAAAAATGTTTCTGTAATGAATGTCAAAGGCAAGTCCAAGCGTTTTCGCCAGTTAGCTGGTAAAAGAAGCGACTGGAAAAAAGCGTTTGTTTCTTTACACGAAAACTATGATATCGATTTTAGCGTAAAAGAATAAGGTAGACGACGATGGCATTATTAAAATCAAAACCAACGTCACCCGGAAAGCGCGGTGAATTAAAGGTTGTACACCATCATATCCATAAAGGACAACCTCACGCTGCTCTGGTTGAAAAGTTAAATAAGACTGGTGGAAGAAACAACCAGGGACGTATTACTGTTCGACACATTGGTGGTGGTGTTCGCAGTAAATATCGTATAATTGACTTCAAACGTAATAAAGATGGTATCGAAGCTCGAGTTGAGCGCATCGAATATGATCCGAATCGATCAGCTTTAATTGCATTACTTGTTTACAAAGATGGCGAACGGCGGTACATTATTGCACCTGCTCAATTAGAAGCTGGCGCAACTGTTGTTAGTGGTGAAGATTCTCCTATCAGTGTGGGCAATGCTTTACCATTAAGAAATATTCCGGTTGGTACAACTATCCACTGTGTTGAATTAAAACCTGGAAAAGGTGCTCAGTTCTTACGTAGTGCTGGATGTGGCGGACAAATTGTTGCTAAAGAAGGCGCTTATGCTACTTTAAAACTGCGCTCTGGTGAAATGCGAAAAGTATTGGCCACTTGCAGAGCAGTTATTGGTGAAGTTAGCAATAGCGAACATAGTCTTCGTGCTTTAGGTAAGGCAGGAGCCAAGCGTTGGCGAGGAATCCGACCCACTGTACGTGGTGTTGCGATGAACCCTGTTGATCACCCGCATGGTGGTGGTGAAGGCCGTACTTCTGGCGGAAGACATCCAGTGACTCCTTGGGGCGTGCCGACAAAAGGTTATAAGACACGCAGTAATAAACGAACTGATAGATTCATTGTCAGATCTCGTAAAAAGAAATAATTAGCTAAGAGGATATTAACGTGCCACGCTCGATAAGAAAGGGTCCACACATTGATCCACATCTGCTTGTCAAAGTTAAAGCAGCAATTGATGCAAAGTCTAAAAAACCAATTAAAACCTGGTCACGACGCTCAACCATTACCCCTGACATGATAGATTTAACTATCGCTGTCCATAACGGGAAAGATCATGTTCCAGTGTTTATCACTGATAACATGGTTGGCCATAAATTGGGCGAATTCGCTATGACCCGCACATTCAAAGGCCATTCTGGTGACAGAAAGGCTAAAGGTAAGTAGAGGCAATGATGGAAGTTACTGCAAAATTAAAAAATGCGCCCCTTTCTGCACAGAAAGCCCGGTTAGTCGCAGACATGATTCGTAAAGTGAGCGTATCAAAAGCGCTCGATATTTTACGTTTTACACCAAAAAAAGGAGCATTTCTGATGCTCAAAGTTTTGGAATCAGCCATTGCAAACGCAGAAAATAATAATGGTGCAGATATCGATGAGCTGCATGTAGGCGTTGTCTGTGTTGATGAAGCATCTACACTGAAGCGTATCAGAGCTCGTGCCAAAGGACGTGCGAATCGTATATCCAAACGTACTTGCCACATTACAATTAAAGTATCTGACGAGGTATAATAGAATGGGACAAAAAGTAAATCCTATTGGTATCCGTTTGGGCATAGTAAAAAGCTGGAATTCAAAATGGTATGCCAGCAAAAATTACGCACAACTCCTGAATGAAGATATTAATTTAAGAAAAGATCTGAAAAAGAAGTTGTATGCCGCAGCGATTAGCCGTATCCAGATCGAAAGACCTGCAAATAATGCAGTAGTCACGATTCATACAGCTAGACCAGGTATCCTTATCGGAAAGAAAGGTGGCGGTATAGAAGGTCTGCGAAGCGAGATTTCTTCCAAGTTAGGCGTTCCAGTACACCTTAATATCGAAGAAGTTAAGAAACCGGAACTTGATTCTACTCTGGTGGCTGAAGGTATTGCACAGCAGCTCGAGCAACGTGTTATGTTCAGAAGAGCAATGAAACGTGCAGTTACTTCTGCAATGAAATCAGGCGCTAAAGGGATCAAAATTTGTGTCAGCGGTCGACTAGGTGGCGCTGAAATTGCTCGAAGTGAATGGTACCGTGAAGGACGTGTTCCTTTACATACATTCCGTGCTGACATTGATTATGGTACTGCTGAAGCCAAAACAACTTACGGTATCATCGGTGTTAAGGTTTGGATCTTTAAGGGAGAAGTTCTTCCGCAAAAGAATCGTAACGCTGACAGCAGTAAATGAGTGAGGATTTATAATCATGCTACAGCCAAAACGTACTAAATATCGTAAACAAATGAAAGGCCGTAACCGTGGTCTTGCCCAACGTGGCTCCAATGTTAGCTTCGGAGAGTTTGGTCTAAAAGCGGTTGAACGTGGTCGCTTGACTGCCCGACAAATTGAAGCGGCTCGTCGTGCCATGACACGCCATATTAAACGGGGCGGAAAAATTTGGATTCGTGTATTCCCAGATAAACCAATTACACAAAAACCTCTTGAAGTTCGTCAAGGTAAAGGTAAAGGTAGTGTTGAATATTGGGTGGCTCAAATCCAACCAGGCAAGATCCTGTTTGAGATGGAAGGGGTATCCAGAGAGCTGGCATTAGAAGCTTTCAATTTGGCAAAAGCCAAATTACCTTTTAAGGTAATGTTTGAAGAACGTAAGGTGATGTAATGAAAACTTTAAATGAATTGAGAAACTTGTCTATCAAGGAATTAAGTGAGGAATTACTCCAGTTACGAAAAGAGCAATTCAATTTGCGTATGAAAAGAGCAAGTGGTTCTCTTGAAAAAACACACCTGGTTAGTCTGGTTAGAAAGACTATTGCTAGAGTAAAAACAGTTATGACTGAAAAGGTTGGAAAGAGTCATGTCGAATAGTGAATCAAATGCAAGAATAATGGTTGGGCGAGTTGTTAGTGACAAAATGCAAAAAACCATTGTTGTATTAGTAGAGAGAACAGTTAAGCATCCGAAATATGGTAAAATCATGAAGCGCAGAACTAAGCTCCATGCTCATGATGAACAGCAGGTTTGCAAAATTGGCGATACAGTCAGAATTAGAGAGACGAGACCTCTTTCTAAGACAAAATGCTGGGAATTGGTTGAAGTTATTTCCTGATTCGTTTGCAATGACTTTTAAAATTCCAATTAGGCTGGTATAATCAGCAGCCTTTTTCTGGTCGAAATTAGAGCTGGAGAGTAGAATGATACAAATGCAGACAGTGCTCGATGTAGCTGATAATAGCGGAGCGCGCAAGGTAATGTGTATCAAAGTGCTAGGTGGATCTCATCGTCGCTATGCGAGGGTAGGAGATGTCATCAAAGTGAGCATTAAAGATGCAATACCTCGAAGTAAAGTTAAGAAAGGTGCGGTGATGAAGGCTGTTGTCGTTAGAACCAGCCAAGGTGTCCGCCGTGATGATGGTTCGTTGATTCGTTTTGATGGCAATGCTGCAGTGCTATTAAATAATCAAAACGAGCCCATTGGGACTCGTATCTTTGGTCCAGTAACACGCGAATTGAGAGAGCGATTCATGAAAATCATCTCTCTTGCAGCAGAAGTATTGTAAGAGGGATTAATTATGAAGCGCATCCGATCAGGCGATACAGTAATTGTTATCACTGGTAAGAGTAAAGGCCATATTGGCAAAGTAAAAAAGGTTTTAGGTGTGGCCGTTGTGGTTGAAGGGGCAAACATGATTAAAAAGCATGTAAAGCCGAACCCGCAGATTAATCAGCCAGGCGGCATAGTATCAACAGAGGCACCCTTTAATATCTCTAATGTAGCTATGTACAATCCTCAAACCAAAAAGGCTGACAAAGTTGGTTTCAAGCTCATTGATAAGAATGGCAAGAATCAGAAAGTCAGATATTTTAAATCAAACAATGAATTAGTTGATATTGTTTAGTCAGGGTGATTGAAATGGCAAGACTTAAAGAGCACTACAAATCGAATGTAGTCGAATCATTAATGAAGAAATTCGGCTATAAAAGCGTAATGGAAGTTCCCAGGATCCTTAAAATAACAGTAAATATGGGTGTTGGCGAAGCGGTTGGCGATAAGAAAATTATGAATCATGCAGTCGATGACATGACTCTGATTACAGGCCAGAAGCCAGTTATCACTAAAGCAAAAAAATCTATTGCCGGCTTCAAGATCCGCGAAGGATGGCCTATTGGATGCAAAGTGACGTTAAGAAAACAAAAAATGTATGAGTTTCTTGATCGTTTAATCACCATTACCTTGCCACGTGTAAGAGACTTCCGCGGTCTTAACCCCAAATCTTTCGATGGAACAGGCAATTACAGCTTGGGAATTCATGAACAAATCGTTTTCCCCGAGATTGATTTTGATAAAACTGATGGGATCCGTGGCTTAGATATTTGTATTACTACAAGTGCTAAAACGAATGAGGAAGCAAGGGCTTTGCTAGAAGCATTCAACTTGCCATTAAAAGACAGAGACAAACATTAAGAAGGGTATTTACTGTGGCCAAAACATCAATGCTCGAACGAGAAAGAAAGCGTTCAAAGCTTGTAAATAAATATAGAGAAAAGCGTAGTGAGCTTAAAGTTCTGATCAAGTCATCTAATGATTTTGATGTTATTATGGACGCTCAGGCTCAACTTGCTAAATTACCTGTTAATTCAAATCCAGTTAGACAGAACAAGCGTTGCCAGCAGTGTGGGCGCCCTCATGCAGTCTATCGGAAATTTGGCTTGTGCAGAATTTGTCTGCGTCAACAATTAGTTGCTGGAAACGTCACCGGTGGTAGAAAGTCCAGCTGGTAAACAAAGGTTCTATGGAGAATAAGTGTGAGTATGCATGATCCTATTGCTGACATGTTGACGAGAATTAGAAATGGTCAACTGGCTAAGCATCAGAGCGTAACCCTCAACTCATCAAAGTTGAAGGAAGAAATCGCTCGTGTATTGAAAGAGGAAGGTTACATTCTCGATTACTCAGTACAAGCTGAAGAGAATAATCACAAGACTCTTACAGTCAAATTAAAATATTATCACGGCCGCCCTGTTATCGAGCGTATTTTACGTATTAGCAGACCTGGTTTACGTGTTTACAAACCTTTTAATGAGTTGTCATCAATTCCTGGTTTTGGTATTGCCATTTTATCAACTTCAAAAGGTGTAATGACTCACATCGCTGCCAAAAATAATCGTGTTGGCGGTGAAGTGCTTTGTGAAGTAGCTTAATTTTTGCGAGGATTAATATGTCAAGAGTAGCAAAAGCTCCGATACAGTTACCTGCAAATGTGGAGCTAACTTTATCAAAAAATGAAATGACTGTTAAAGGTCCAAAAGGTGAATTGACACAACATGTCAATAAGCTTGTATCTATTACAAGAGATGATGCTAAAATCACTTTTAGCCCAGCCTCTAATGACCCTAATGCCTGGGCGCAGGCAGGTACAGTCCGTGCGCTTCTAAACAATATGGTTAAAGGTGTAACTGATGGTTTTTCCGTTACCCTGGAACTCGTTGGTGTTGGATACAGAGCGCAAGCTAGCGGAAAGTCTGTCAGCTTATCATTGGGATATTCACATCCCATCGAATATGAATTGCCTACTGGTGTGACTGTTGAATGTCCAAACAACACTACGATCATCATTAAGGGCATTGATAGACAATTATTAGGTCAGGTTGCTTCTGAAATTCGTGCATTCAGACCACCAGAGCCCTACAAAGGAAAAGGTGTGAAATATGCTGGTGAACAAATTGCGCGTAAAGAAGCCAAGAAAAAATAGGGTTTAAATTATGAGTAAGATTAATGCACGTGTAAGACGCGGAGCCAAAACAAAAGCAAGACAGAAGTATTGCGGTCGTCCACGCCTTGTGGTTTATCGTAGTACTACACATATCTATGCTCAGATTATAGTACCCGGTGAAAATGGTGACCGTGTAGTGGCTTCCTGTTCCACAGTTGATAAAGAAGCAAGAGGTTCTATTAAAGGTACTAAAGTTGAGCAGGCGACAATGGTAGGAAAACTACTTGGCGAACGAGCTAAGGCACATCAAATTACCGATGTTGCATTTGACCGCTCTGGGTACAAATATCATGGCCGCGTTAAGGCACTTGCTGATGGTGCCCGTGAAGCTGGTTTGAATTTTTAAGGAACAGTGATGGCATTTGAAGAATCCAAAATGACTGAAGGGTATCAAGAGAAACTAGTCTCTGTGACCCGAACAGCGAAAGTAGTAAAAGGTGGACGAGTATTCGGGTTTGCTGTACTTGTCGTCATTGGCGACGGTAAGGGCAAAGTTGGTTACGGACGCGGTAAAGCCCGTGAAGTGCCGATTGCTATTCAGAAAGCGATGGAACAAGCACGTAAGAATATGACTTATATTCCATTGGCTGGAAATACAATTCATCACGAAATTACCTGGAGCTATGGTGCATCCAAGGTATTCATGAAACCTGCCAGTGAAGGTACCGGAATTATTGCTGGTGGTGCAATGAGAGCTGTTCTCGAAGTACTGGGTGTCCAAAACATTCTTGCTAAAAGTATTGGTTCAACTAACCCAAGCAACATCGTCAGAGCAACTATCGGTGCTTTGTCAAATATTGGAACTCCAGATTATGTCGCTGCTAAACGCGGTAAAACTGTTGAAGAAGTGATGGCAGGCTAATCATGAGCAAAAAAATTAAAATTACTTTGGTAAAAAGTACAATAGGTAGAAAACCCAAGCATATTCTGATTGTAAAACAATTAGGTCTGGGTAAATTAAATAGTTCTGTTATTCATCAGGATATTCCAGCGATCCGCGGTCTTGTGAATACTGTTCACTACTTGTTACGTGTAGAGGAGTGTGCCTAATGAAATTAAATACACTTTCGCCTGATCCAGGTTCAAAACGTCCAAAGCAACGTTTAGGTCGTGGTATTGGTTCTGGTCTGGGTAAGACAAGCGGAAAAGGCCATAAAGGGCAGAAGGCCCGTGCTGGCGGTTATCACAAGATCAACTTTGAAGGCGGTCAGATGCCTATTCAAAGACGTTTGCCAAAAATGGGTTTCAAATCTCGTATAGGCAAGTACAATGATCAAATCACACTTAGTGAACTTGCTTCCATTGAAGAAGAAATCATTGATATGGATACTTTGCGTCGGCACCGACTGATTAATACAGCTGTTAAAAACGTTAAAGTGATTCTTTCTGGTGAGATCAGTGTTGCTGTCAAACTGAAAGGGATTCCTGTGACCAAAGGAGCCCGTGCAATGATTGAACAGGCTGGTGGAAGTATAGAAGACTAATTATGAAAAACCGGAAGCAAATAGCAGGTCAACCCAAAAGTGGGTTGACTGAATTAAAGACCAGAATATTTTTTGTCATTCTTGGGATCCTTGTTTACCGTTTAGGTGCGCATATACCTGTACCTGGACTTGATCCACAGAAACTGGCCAATTTTTTCGGCGAACAACAAAATACTATTTTTGGCCTTTTTAATATGTTTTCTGGTGGGGCATTATCCCGAGTTACTGTATTCGCTATTGGTATAATGCCTTATATTTCCGCATCGATTATTATTCAGCTTTTTTCAGTCGTTTCTCCCAAGTTGGAGCAGTTGAAGAAAGAAGGTGAACAAGGGCGTCGTAAAATCAACCAATACACGCGCTACCTGACATTGTTATTATCAGTTTTTCAATCATTAGGTATGGCTCGATGGTTAGCTGGACAGCACATTGCTTTGCATGCTGATTTTACATTTTATTTTACGGCTGTTGTCACATTGGTTACTGGTACAATGTTCTTGATGTGGCTAGGTGAACAAATAACTGAAAAGGGCGTCGGGAATGGTATATCTCTTATCATTTTCTCTGGAATAGTCTCCAGTATGCCTAATGCAATTGCATCTGTGTTCCAGCAGGTTAAAGAGGGACAAATGCAGGCCTTGAGTCTGATTTTGATTGCATTAATCGTAGTTTGTGTAACCGGGTTTGTTGTATTCATGGAGCGAGCTCAAAGGCGAATCAGGGTTAACTATGCTCAACGTACTCAGGGCCGCAAAGTATATGCCGCCCAGACCAGTCATTTGCCGTTAAAAATAAATATGTCTGGAGTCATCCCGCCTATTTTTGCTTCCAGCATTATTCTGCTGCCTGCGACACTTGCACAGTTTTTTGCTAAAGGTAAAGGAATGGACTGGTTAGCTGATATTGGAATGGCTTTATCGCCCGGTCAGCCTTTATATCTGATCGTCTATGCGGTAGCGATTCTGTTTTTTGCCTTTTTCTATGCTGCTTTGGTGTTCAATCCTAAAGATACAGCTGATAATTTGAAAAAGTCAGGAGCTTATATTCCAGGCATTAGACCTGGTGAGCAAACGACAAAATATATTGATTCGGTAATGACCCGGCTAACATTAATTGGCGCAATTTACCTTGTACTGGTATGCTTGCTGCCACAGATATTAATGTACACCTGGCATGTACCCTTCTATTTTGGCGGAACTTCACTTTTAATCATCGTTGTTGTGATTATGGACTTTGTCGCACAGGTTCAAGCGCACTTAATGACTCAACAATATGATTCACTGATGAAAAAGGCCAATTTTAAAGGTACTAAATTACCTGGTCTTTTATGATTATTACTCGGAGTTATGAATGAAAGTTAGAGCATCAGTTAAGCGTATTTGCCGTAACTGCAAAATTATTAAGCGTCATGGAAATGTCAAAGTTATATGTAAAGATGCTAGACATAAACAAAAGCAAGGTTAATCTTGCTTGATTTTAATCCAATAAAATAGTATTCTTCTGTCCCTTTCCGGCAGAGCAAAGTAAACATACGGAGAAATTAATGGCTCGTATTGCAGGTGTAAATATACCAGATAATAAACATATAGTGATTGCACTGACATCAATCTTTGGTATAGGTAAAACAACTTCTAAACATTTGTGTAAAACAGTGGGTATTGAAGAGTCCACTAAAGTATTTCAGGTTCCTGAAGAGAAGCTTGAAGCTTTGCGTACCGAAATTGCTAAAATGACTGTGGAAGGTGACCTGCGTCGAGTTGTTTCCATGAATATCAAGCGATTGATGGATCTCGGATGTTATCGAGGACTCAGACATCGACGTGGACTCCCTCTGCGTGGACAACGAACTAAAACCAATGCTAGAACCCGTAAAGGTCGACGCAAAGGCACAAGTAATTAATAATTCAGGATAGTAAGATGGCTACAAATAAAGCTAAGCAGCAAAAGACAAGAAAAAAAGTAAAACGTGTGGTTTCCGATGGCATTGTGCACGTTCATGCTTCTTTTAATAACACAATTGTTACTTTTACTGACAGACAGGGTAACGCTCTATGCTGGGCAACGTCAGGCGGTTCTGGTTTCCGTGGATCGCGTAAAAGCACTCCTTATGCTGCACAGGTTGCCACTGAACGTGCCTCTGCTGTTGCAAAAGAATATGGTATGAAATCTGTTGCAGTATTCGTTCATGGCCCTGGCCCAGGACGTGAGTCAACGATTCGAGAGCTGATCTCTCAGGATTTCAAAATTGTTGAAATTACTGATGTTACAGGGATACCCCATAATGGGTGTAAACCTCCCAAGAAACGTCGCGTATAAGATTCAGGAGTAACTAATGGCAAGAAAATTAGGCCCAAAGTGCAAATTGTCAAGACGAAGAGGCACTGATCTATTATTAAAAAGTGGCGTTCGTGATTTTAAATCCAAATGCCGTTCTGAAAAGAAACCTGGCCAGCATGGTGACAAAAAAGGTCGCTTGAGTGACTATGGTCTGCAGTTAGACGAAAAACAAAAAATCAGAACTTATTATGGTATTCTCGAACGTCAGTTTAGAAACTACTATAAAAAAGCCGCTCGCATGAAAGGCTCTACCGGTGAAAATCTGATGGTTCTTCTTGAGAGCCGATTGGACAATGTTGTTTACAGATTAGGTTTTGCCAGCACTAGAGCTGAAGCCAGACAACTTGTTACTCATAAAGCTATTCTGGTGAATGGCCAACTGGTAAATATTCCATCATTCATTTTGAGTGCTGGTGATAAAGTTGAAGTTAGACAAAAAGCTAGGGAACAAGGTCGTATTAAAGCAGCTATCGCTTTATCCGAACAACGTGCTCCTTGTGATTGGTTAACTGCTGACTCTGGTTCAATGAAAGGTACATTTACATCTGCACCTACGTTAAATGATATATCATCTGATTTTAACGTTAATCTGGTTGTTGAACTTTACTCTAAGTAAGCTCGGAGACATAGCTGAATGTATACTGAAATAAACGAAATGCTGACGCCAACAGTGCTTAAGGTGCAAACTGATTCAATCAATCGTTCACGAATCGTACTTGAGCCTCTCGAGCGCGGTTATGGCCATACACTGGGTAATGCGTTAAGAAGAATTCTTTTGTCTTCTATGCCAGGATGGGCAATCACTGAAGTATCGATTGCTGGTGTTCTGCATGAATACAGTACTATTGAAGGTGTACAGGAAGATGTTGTTGACATACTGCTTAATTTGAAGCAAGTGGCTATTAAAGTTGCCTCTGGTAATGAAGCCACTTTAAGCCTTGTAAAAGAAGGTCCTTGTGTAGTTACTGCAGGTGACATTCAACTGAATCAAGGGCAGGAAATTGTTAATCCGGATTTGGTCATTGCCACTTTGAACGAGAATGGCAAACTCGATATGACGCTTAAAGTAGAGCGTGGTGTTGGTTTTCATTCCACTGACTCATTTGTGCGTGACTATGAGAATGATCTGGAGCGTAAATCTGTAGGTAAATTGAAGATTGACAATTCCT
The DNA here is from genome assembly GCF_021297775.1 of Legionella sp. 16cNR16C. Taxonomy (NCBI): domain Bacteria; kingdom Pseudomonadati; phylum Pseudomonadota; class Gammaproteobacteria; order Legionellales; family Legionellaceae; genus Legionella; species Legionella sp. 16cNR16C. The sequence continues at coordinate 455,465 of NZ_JAJTMX010000002.1, read as the reverse complement.
TTTCTCCTGTAGTGAAAGTCGCTTATTTTGTGGATAGTGCTCGTGTTGAAAACCGTACTGACCTTGATAAGCTAACCATTGATTTACAAACCAATGGAACATTGGATCCTGAAGATGCTATTCGTATTTCAGCTTCTATCCTGCAGCGTCAATTACATGCTTTTGTCGATATGAAGTTCGAGGAATCAAGAGCTGATAACAAAGAAAGAAATGATTTTGATCCTATTCTATTAAGACCAGTTGATGATCTGGAGTTGACTGTCAGATCAGCAAATTGTTTGAAAGCAGAGAATATATATTATATTGGGGATTTGGTTCAAAAAACTGAAAATGAACTCTTGAAAACCCCTAATTTAGGAAAGAAATCCTTAACTGAAATAAAGGATGTTTTAGCATCACGTTCTTTATCTTTGGGAATGAAATTAGAAAATTGGCCGCCAGCTAATCTAGGCGATTAATAGGAGTCTTATCAAATGCGTCACCGTAATTCAGGCCGAAGTTTCAGCCGTACAAGTAGCCATAGAAAGGCAATGTTTTCTAACATGTGCAATTCTCTGATTGAGCATGAGGTTATTAAAACTACCTTACCTAAGGCAAAAGAACTCCGTAAGTATATTGAACCTCTTATTACTGTTAGTAAAAAAGATTCAGTTGCTTCACGACGACATGTCTTCAATCGCTTAAGATCAAAAGAGGCAGTAGGTAAATTATTTACTATCCTGGGGCCAAGATTTAACAAACGCCCAGGCGGCTATGTGCGTGTTCTTAAATGTGGTTTCCGTGCAGGCGATAATGCACCAATGGCCATTGTTGAGTTCGTTGATAGACCTGCTCAAAATGAAGAATAGGTTCATTGCATAAAAAAGCCCACAGATGTGGGCTTTTTTATTTGTACCAACTAGCAATATTCAGATTAAAGCATTTGCCCAATTATTTTCTTCTGCTACAGCGGACTCTTCCTCATGATATTTCAATGAATGCCTGATTGAGAAGTCATAAACATTCGTAACTGCGATTTCTTCGTTTTCCGTCGTTATCCCGGGAATTACCATGAGCTTACTTCTCAGTTCCTCGTGATCATACCTTTCAGCTCCATTAACTAGTGTGCCAGTCCAAATGGCAATATTGCGACTGCGGTAAAAGTACCATAAATACGGATTTCCATTCATGGAAATTGAAGGGAAATAAATCTCTTCAGAGCTTCGTCTGCGCTCAACCTGAGTAGATTTTTTTTCTGCGGGGGCGTTGCGATGCGCAGTGCCTGTTTTTCCATATATTGAAATTGCCGGATATTTAACTCGAAGCAGCCTTACATCATTAATGATTGCGCGTGTCTCTGTTACGGTTATATCTGCCTTATGATGACTTAAATAACGATACAGATCTTTTTTATCATATTCCTCGTTACCCAGGAGTTTAAAGTCCGTGGTAGCTGTATTGTTATGTCGATTATATTTCCAGATAAAAGGATGACCCTTATAAGCAACATCCGGAAAGTAAATATGATCAGCCAATGGAGAGCGAACCGGTTCAGATGATTCTCCTCTATTGGATCTGCTATTCGCTATACAAAAAAAACTGAGAAAACTCTTTGGCATATGGCCTCCTGCTCGGATTAATTAAGTAATTCTATTGCAGTAGAACCACAGGAAATACTGGGGCTGGCTCATCCTATGTTCTAAGTGTATCTCTCCTGATTAAAGTCTATCAGTGGTAGAACTTCTGGCTTGACTATGGTTCCATGTCATAACCTGTTTTTACCGAGAATGCAAGATCTGTTCTTAGTGTAGGCTCCTGCTTTGCGAGTAACCATGCCTGGTAAATTAGGGCAATTAATTATGGTTGCCAAAAGCCTGAGTTACCCATGAAGGAATCCTTTCACGCTGTCAATCGTGTCGACTGTGATTTTCCTGAATTTTTCAGCAGTTAATTCACTTCCTTTTCCTGTCTTCTTTTTGTTGTTTATGAGTATTTCTTCGTAAGCGTTTTTGCCTAATAAAGTAAATAAATTATTTAATTCCGGGATTGAAAGCCTGGATACAGCCGGATTTTCTTCTGGCATCGTTGGCGAAATTCTGGAGGTCTGACTTTCATAAGCATACGCCATTTCTATCAGAGTCCCTTCCTGAAATTGCCTGCTAATTAGTTCAACTCCAACAGGCATATGTAAATCATCGCTATATCCAACATTAATACTAATTGAGGGTAAGCCGGCATTGGATGGGATCGGCGCACGCCAGGTATTTACTGTCATGGCATCGTAGGTGGCGGTTCCCTGACTAGTAATGGGCATTAGTAGAGCATCCAAATGGTTTAGATCCATTACGTTTTGTATATAGGCTCTGTTCCGGGCAAAAATAATTAAAGCCCGTTGATATGAACTACTTGAGTTGTCGGCCATGCTTGCCATAAAGTGTAGACAATCTTTGATTGAGCCGAAATTTCTTGTGCGATTGGATTGGCAGATGTCACGGAAACTTTCTCTGGTCGATGGAAAAGAGGCAAGATAAGCGTCTATATCCTCAATCTCTCCCGCCTGATTATTCTGACGATCATTATTGAAAGCTGGCAGATTAATATCAACGATGGTTGCGCCCATTTGCTGCATATTTGCAGTAGCATTCTTTATTATCCTGTTGATACTCGCTGGCATTTTATTGAATGGATCAAGGCCATTAACATTACGTACAACAGCAATTCGTTTATTAGCCAAGCCCTTCTTATTGAGAAACGCGGTATAGGTTTTTACTCTGGGAATATTCATTGTTTTTGGATCCCTGGAGTCGGGTTGAGCGATAACATCCAGTAAAATTGCCAGGTCCTGTACGGTACGTGCAATAGGACCAGCTGTTCCATCGAGATTGCCCATAGGGAAAATACCGTGTTGGCTAATTAATCCGGTGCTTGGACGAAGCCCTGCTAAACCATGGAAAGCAGCTGGAATTCTGACCGAGCCGCTATTATCAGTGCCAATAGCAAGCAAGGCAAAGCTCGCACTGACAGCAGCAGCTGGCCCGCCACTAGAGCCCCCGGGATTCTTACTGGTATCATAAACATTCCCGATTCTTCCACTGCGACTGCTGATTCCAAACATGCCCCAGGCAAACTCATCCATCCCTCCTTTGCCAAGGATAATGGCTCCCGCCCCTCGCAATTTCTCTACCAGAAAGGCATCATGTACGGGTTGACTACCTAATAGAGCGTAAGAGCCAGAGGTGGTAGTCGTATCGAAGGAATCGATATTATCTTTTAAAATTATGGGGATACAGTGAAGTGTTCCTGACATTTGGCCAGTTTTTTCGAAAATCAAATCCAACTGCTGTGCCTGCGTTAGAACGGAAGGATTAATTTCAGTCCAGGCATTAATAGGTGCATGACCATTGACACTTAAATCATATTTTTTAATACGCTCAATATAGGCGCTTACTAGCTGCAGGCAAGAAAATTGCTTAGTTTGAATGCTCTCATGGATGGAGGCTATGGTCTGCGATTCCAGATGAAGTGGAGAGTTGTTTTGAGAGGAGAAGGATGCACCGGCAAAGAATAAAATAATAAACAGGACGCTGATTGGAATATATTTCATAATTGATTCAATCTTTTGATAATTAATCTGGCATTCTCTATATCAACGATACTGGTTCTTCTCATGAAAAAAAAGCCCATTGATATGGGCTTTTTTAACAGTTTGCAGGTTCACTCCAGTGCTCTCTAAAACGGGATATCGTCATCCAGTTCGTCAAAGGCATTATGAGCAGCAGGGCTCATCTGCGGCTTTCCCATTCCTTGTTGAGCAGGTGCCTGCTGTGGCATATCACCGTAGTTAGAGGGGGCACTGCCTTTGCCGTCAAGCATTTGAATGTCATTGGCTACTATTTCGGTAGTATAGCGATCCTGGCCTTGTTGATCCTGCCATTTTCTGGTGCGCAGGCTGCCTTCCACATAGACTTTAGAGCCTTTACGAAGGTATTCACCAGCGATTTCGCCCAGTTTATTAAAACAGACTACGCGATGCCATTCGGTGCGTTCCTGTTTATCACCAGTTTGTTTATCTTTCCATGCTTCACTGGTAGCCACTGATAAGGTAGTTACCGCGTTTCCATTGGGCATATATCGAACATCGGGATCACCGCCAATATTGCCTATTAATATAACTTTATTAATTCCACGTGCCATTTCTACATTTCTCCTGAGGTTCTTGCGAGTTAGGAAAGGATTATAACGAATTTAAGCCAACAATTCATAGAGCTTCAGTGAGTTGATCTTCTGCTTATCGAGATCAGGATGATTCTTTATTGCCATTAAAGAGTTTTGATCTCTGCCCTTGAATGAGCTTTTTTTATGATTCATATACGGCTTTGAATTTCACTATTTTGCACTAATGTCATTCATTGGCCAGCTAATAAGAAGCCAAATCAGGCTGTATATAGTATTCATAATGAATAAACCTGTAATCCCGACATACTGGTAGCTAAGACCGGACAGCAAGCCACCGGCAAAAATTCCTAGAAACTGGCTGGTTGAATAAACACCCATCGCAGTGCCTTTATTGCTTTTACTCGCCTGACGGGAAATGATCGATGGTAATGACGCTTCAAGAATATTAAAGGCGACAAAGTAAATAAAAATCAGAATAAACAATGCGAGAAGCGTTGATGGAACAAATGCCAGTAAGAGCTGTGCCAGGGCTGTGAGGCTTACTGCTGTCAGAAAGACTAGACGCATTTTTTTCATGCGCTCTGCAATATAAATGAAGGGAAGCATGACAATAAAGGACAAAAGTAATACCGGTAAATAAAAATGCCATTGCTGGCTTAGATTACCTAGCTGTATTTGTGCTTTTAAAAGCATGGGGACCACATAGAACGTGGAAGTTAAAACCAGATGTTGAAAAAAAATACCGGCGTTTAAGCGCTGTAATCGGGTATCTCTTAGTACAGTACGCAGCAATTGGGGATTGGTTTCGCTTTCTGCATGAAAGCGCTCCTGTTCAGGGGAAGGAACAATAGTATAAAGAAATATCAAGCCAAGCAGCGATAGAACAAAGGTCAGATAGAAAATACTCGAAAGCCCATAGTGATGGGTAAGTACGGGACTTATTATCATTGCTGCAATAAAGGAGGTGCCAATGGTTAATCCTAAAATGGCCATGGCTTTGGTACGATCTTTATCTTCAGTCAGGTCAGCCAGCAAGGCAATCAGCACGCTGCCGATAGCGCCCATACCCTGTACAATGCGTGCTCCAATCATTCCATAAATAGAATGGGTCAATGCGCCCCAGAGGCTGCCTGCGGCAAATAAAATCAGGCCAATGGTAATCATACGCTTTCTGCCATAGCGATCTGAAAGGAGGCCGAAGGGAATTTGTAAAATACCCTGACTTAATCCGTAGCTGCCCAAAGCAATTCCAATCAGGCTCGCTGTGGCTCCGGACAATTGAACTGCGAGAACAGAAAATACAGGAATGAGCATGAAAAGACCAAGCATGCGAAAAGAAAACAGCATGGCAATGGGAACAACAGTTTTAGGCAGAGAATAGTTCATTCGGACAAAGCCAATGATTACAAAGCACAGATGGTACAAATTTGATGCCCTTGACACAAGCCCTTTGAACGATTGACAGTATTCATTAATCAGGGTAGCTTGCGTCTTTTTTATATTTGGGGAATTGATATGTCCTTAGTGTTTCGCGATCGAGTTGCTTTGATTACTGGCGGCGCCAGAGGTATCGGCAAAGCCTGTGCCCTGAAATTGGCAAAAGCGGGTAGTGATGTAGCAATAGTATATTATAACAGTTCGGATGAAGCCCTGGAGCTCGTGGAAGAGATTAAGTCATTAGGAAGAAAAGCCTGTGCCATTCAGGCGAACGTCGCTGATCACGCCTCGGTAAAGGACATGTTTGCAATTTTTCATGAGCATTTTAACAAGCTTGATTTTCTGATCAGTAATGCGGCCAGCGGCGTATTGAAACCCGCTTTAAAAATGTCTACAAAACACTGGCGCTGGTGTATGGAAACCAATGCTCTGGCCCTTAATCATTTAGTGTCTGAAGGACGTGAGCTGATGCAGCGCGGCGGTCGGGTAATTGCATTGTCAAGCCTTGGTGCTCATCGTGCGATACCTAATTATGCCTTTATTGGTGCTTCAAAGGCTGCCCTGGAAGCCTTAGTCCGCTCCCTGAGTCTGGAAATGGCGGAGTATGAGGTAACGGTTAACACCGTCTCAGCTGGGGTAGTGGACACTGATGCTCTGAAACATTTTCCAAACCGTGAGCAACTTCTTGATGAATATCAGGCTCATTCCCTGGCTTCCAGACCTCTGACGACAGAGGATGTGGCGAATGCGGTTTATCTTCTCTGTCTGCCTGAGGCACAAATGATCAATGCGCATACATTATTTGTTGATGCAGGTTACAGCAAGGTCGGTTGATTAGAGGAGCCTGGGCTTGAAAGGTAAAATTTACCTGATAGCTCTGAGCTTCGTCAATTTCGTAGCTGATTGCGAAAATTTTATGTTATAATCCTGAAATTTGTAAGCTAGAAGACTGCTGAGGAATAAGTATGAATGTAGAAAGCGTTTACCCCAAGGTTCGGGAAATTATCGCTGATGTATTGGTTATTGATGAAGAAGATGTTGCGCTTGACAGCCGTTTAATTGCCGATTTGGGCGCAGAATCAATTGACTTCCTCGATTTGGTATTTCAGTTGGAAAAGGAATTCGGTATTAAGATTCCGCGTGGCCAACTGGAAAAAAACGCACGGGGAGACTTGCCTGAAGACGAGTTTGAGAAAGGCGGTGTCTTAAGCGTCAAGGGAATGCAGGCATTGAAAAATTATTTAAGTGAAGTTCCTGCCCAGCATTTCAAGGCGAACATGAAAGTAAATGAAATCCCAATGCTATTTACTGTGGAAACGTTCTGCAAATTGGTTGTCAGTGCAGTACAGGAACAAAAAACCAGCGAATCTGTAGCCTGATGCGTTTTCTATTTGTCGACAGGATCTTGCACTTATCGCCGGGTGAATTCATTCGCGGTATCAAACATATCACTGCTGATGATGGCTACTTACAGCAAGATGAAACAGGACGCTTTGTGTTTCCTGCTTCATTTATAGGCGAAACCCTGGGGCAGCTTGCTGCCTGGAATGTCATGCATACCCAGGGCTTTGCCAATCGGCCGGTTGCCGGGGTAGTTGCCAGTGCCAGCCTGCATCGTCCAGCCTATCTTGGAGAAACCCTGTATCTCGAGTCCTTTATCGACTCGCTGGACGATACTGCAGTTCAATATCACAGCATTGCACGTGTGGATGATGACCTGGTGTTTACAGTGGATGGCGCTTTGGGCCCCTTGCTGCCTATGAGTGAGTTTATTGCCGAACAAGAGGTAAGAGAACAGTTTGCTGAAATTAATCGCCCCGGTGACTGGAATGCTGGCAGTAAGGCTATTGAAGAGAATCTCTTTCATGCGACTCGGCAACCGATTGCCTATCCGATGACTTTTGACCGCGTGTTGAAGGAAGAGCCTGGTCTGGCGTTGACTGCTGAGAAGCGCATTACCCGGGCAGCGCCCTGGTTCCCTGATCATTTTCCCCGCAATCCAGTACTGCCAATGACCGTCTTGCTGGAGTGTAAAATCCATTTGGCAAGGTATTTCATTGAAAGAATGGGATTATTGAATCAATTCAAAATTAAAGAACTCCGTAAAATCAAGATGAATGATTTTGTGCATCCTGGCGATACTGTGTTATGCCAGCTTCAGTTAAAAAAACAGGATGAAGAGCAGCTGGTACTTGTTTTCCGCAGTGAAGTTGAGGGGAAAAGAGTCTGTGTTCTTGAAATGGTTTGGCAGCGAAAGGTAAATTAATATGTCTAAAAAACGAGTAGCGATTACCGGATTGGGCATTGTTTCCCCATTGGGAAACGATGTGAGTTCCACATGGCAAAATCTAATGGCGGGTCAGTCGGGAATTAGTACAATTCAACAATTTGACGCCTCCGGATTTCCAGCACATATCGCTGCCGAAGTAAAATCCTTTGAGCTTTGCGAATCGCTGCGCAGCAAAGATACCCGGTTTGCGATGTCATTTACCCGCTTTGCACTGGAGGCGGCGCGACAGGCGTTTGCTGATGCCGGAATTCAACCGCAGGCTGATACTGCAGCGCGCTGGGGAGTAGTCACTGGCAGCGGTATGATGACTGCTGAATTTGAATACTTGCAACGCTTCCAGAAAGCCTGTGCTGCTGATGGAAATATCAACTGGACAGAGCTAAACAAAAACACGCAGGATTTCTATAAGCTGACAGATTTTGGAAAAACCACCTCCAACTCAGGGCTTTCTCTTTTGATTCAGCAATTTGGAATCAAAGGCTATGCGAATTCAGTTCATACTGCCTGTGCTTCTGGAGGACAGGCGCTTGGCCTGGCATTACAGGTACTGCGTCGAGGTGAGGCCGATTATATGCTGGCCGGTGGTTTTGATTCGATGATTAATCCTTTGGGCTTATCCAGTTTCTGTCTTCTGGGCGCTTTGTCTACCTATAATGAGCATCCTGCAACTGCCAGCAGGCCTTTTGATGGCACTCGCAATGGCTTTGTACTTGGTGAAGGTGCCGCATTTCTTATCCTTGAGGATTGGAACAGAGCGAAGGCCAGAGGTGCCAGGATTTACGCGGAACTCGCCGGAGAAGGCAATTCGCTCAGCTCTTATCGCATTACAGACTCTCACCCAAATGGTGATGGAGCCCGCCAGGCAATTGAACGCGCATTAGCTGATGCTGGCGTAACAGCCCGCGATGTGGATTATATTAATGCACACGGTACGTCTACCAAGATGAACGATCTTAGTGAAACCAATGCGATTAAAGCTGTTTTCAAAGAAAGAGCTTATAGCCTGCCTGTCAGTTCAACCAAAAGCCAGACCGGACACCTGATTGCAGCGGCAGGTGCGCTTGAAGCTGCATTATCCGTACTTGCCATACAGCATGGACAAGTTCCCATGACGGCCAATTTAACCACTCAGGATCCGGATTGTGATCTGGATTATGTGAGTGATGGCCCTCGCGAGAAGTCTCTTGGCGTTGTGCTGTCCAATTCATTTGGATTTGGTGGCTCCAATAGTTGTCTTTTATTTAAACATCCTGAGTTTGGCGGATCTGTTCATGAATAACGAAAAAAAACGGGTTTTTATAACTGGTCTGAGTGCATTGACCGCCTGCGGTGAAACCCTTGATAAAACCTGGAATGCTATTTTAGCTGGCGAAACAGGAATTGAAGAAATTCGCCAGTGGGACTTGTCTTCGTGGTCCGCTCGTTTAGGCGGCGAGCTGAAAGATTTCCAACCCGGCCGAGCCTTACCTGATCGCAAATTAATGAAGGTGATATCCAGACATGATGCAATGGGCATTCATGCTGCTGTGGAGGCGATTAAGCATAGCGGCATGATTGACTATCGGGATAGTCTCGAATCTGCTGAGCACTTCAATGAGCAAACTGCTGTTTTTGTGGGCTCACCAGGAAACAAATATTTCCAGCAGTATGATTTTCTGCCCTTGCTTGCCAAGTCAGAAGGCAATATGCAGGAATTCGCCGCACAATTGTTTAATGAAGTCCATCCGATGTGGCTCTTACGCATACTGCCAAACAATGTGCTCGCTTATTCAGGAATTACCTACGGCTTTAAAGGCCCGAACCATAATATAACCAACCATGCGGCAGGCGGAATCCAGGCTTTGATTGAGGCCTATCATTCAATACAGCAAGGTCAGGCTGACAGAGCGGTCGTGGTTGCCTATGACGCCGGGGTTGAGCCGCAGGCCTTGTTCTATTATAACCAGCTGGGTGTTTTAAGTGAGCGTCATCTGAAGCCCTTTGATAAAGACCATGACGGCACCGTATTAGCGGAAGGCGCTACCGCGTTAATTCTTGAAAGTGAAGAAAGTGCGAGGGCGCGTGGTGCGGTATGCCTGGCCGAAGTCGCAGGCGGGCTGGCCTCCACTGAGGCTGCTGGACTGTTTTCCCTCGAAGCAGAGGGGGCGTCACTTGCCATCTTACTGCAGCAAGCGCTGGCATCCTGTAATCTGAATGCTGCTGATATCGATTTAATTGTGGCTCATGGAAATGGCAATGCCAAATCTGATCTGAGTGAAGCCTTTGCCATTCAGGAACTGGTTCAGGGAGCGCCTGTTCCGGTAACTGCCTATAAATGGGCGATGGGACATACCCTGACCGCCTCCGGGTTGCTGGATACGGTTTTAACGACCAGGGCGATTACTGAAAAATGCATTCCTGGTATTGCCAATTTGACCGAGCCAGCCGCTCAGTGTGCCGAGTTAAACTTAAGCGCAAGCACTCGGGAGTTTGCGAATCAGCGCACTGCGCTGATCATCAACCGTGGCTTTGCCAGTATGAATGCTTGCGTGGTGATTAAATCCTGTGACTGAATCAGCGCATACAATCAAAAACTTGCCGACGACTCGTTTGGGCCGTTTAATGTTCAGATACTTTCCCTATCGGAAAGCGGTAGTAATGGCCAATATTGATCAGGTTTATGGTGAGCAATTAAGCATTTCTGAAAAACAGCACCTGGCAAAGGCATTCTACTCGCATCTGCTGATTTCCATTAAGGAAGGCCTGCAATTACGCTTCATGAGTCAGAAAAGACTCAAGGAATGTGTGGAAGTCAGAGGACATGAGCGTATGTTAGCCGTTGCCGGCGAGGGAAAGGGGGTGCTGGTTTTAACGGGTCATTTTGGCAATTGGGAATTTGCGCCGCTTGGTGGAATCCTTAATTTCCAGGAATTTCAGGGACAATTTCATTTTATTCGACGCACCCTGGGTAATAAAACCATTGAGCGAATTCTGTTTGGCAGATATTACCGTGCCGGACTGAACGTTATTCCTAAAAAGAATTCATTACAGCAGGTCTGTGATGCCCTGGATAATAACCATGCGGTCATTTTTGTATTGGATCAGCATGCGTCGCTGGTGAATCGGGATGGGATTGCTGCCGAATTTTTTGGAAAAAAGGCAGGAACCTATCGCAGCCTGGCCAGTTTTGCCCGCCATACAGGCGTTCCGGTAGTTCCGGCTGCTGGTTATCGTTTGCCGAATGGCAAGCATGTTCTGGAGTTCTATGAGCCTATCGTCTGGCAGGATCATGGTAATACCCAGGAATCACTTTATCAAAATACTTTGGCATACAATCAGGCTTTGGAAAAGATAATTCTCGCCAATCCGGCACAATGGTTGTGGCTGCATAAGCGTTGGAAATTGAAGGATCAGGTTTAGGACTTATTTTGTAACTCTCCTGAGACGTCATCCTGAGCGTAGCGAAGATCTCAAACTGCTTAGAACTGAGCCAGCTTCAGGAGATCCTTCACTGCGTTCAGGATGACGTTGAGACGATTTGATTGAATTAAAGTCCACAATCTGGAGAGTTACCTTGTTTTCAACATGGGGCCATATGTAATAAATTTGAAAAAAAAATATACTTACTGGCACAAACTAAAGTATTTGAGCTAGAATGATTCTTTAAATGCCTTTGAACAGCCAAAAATGCCTGCATTACATTTGTTATTTACGCTTGTAGTTGTCGTAGTTTGGGGAGTCAACTTTCTTTTTGTCAAACTGGGGTTGCAGGAAATTTCCCCGCTCATGCTTTGTGCGCTTCGCTTTGGGCTGGCCAGTATACCGGCAATTTTCTTCATCAGGCCGCCTGCCATTCCACTGCGCTCTATTATTTCCTATGGGCTGATTACCTTTGCTCTGCAGTTTTCCTTTTTCTTTATAGGCATGTATATGGGAATGACGCCTGGAATGGCCTCCTTAATCATCCAGACTCAGGTTTTCTTTAGCATGTTGTTTGCCTTCCTGATTATTAAAGAAAAACCGGGACTTTGGCAAATAATTGGGGCGCTGGTATCGTTTATTGGAATTGGCATGGTTGCCTTGCACTTTGACAGTCAAGTCTCCCTTGGGGGATTTCTATGTTTACTCGGTGCTGCCGCGTCCTGGGGACTGGGTAATTTAATTATCAAAAAAGGCCCTAAAGTGAATATGATGGCAGTTGTGGTATGGGGCAGTTTTGTTGCCTTTATCCCCATGCTCATCCTGGCCCTGGCTTTTGATGGCATTCATTCATTGGGCGATACCCTCAATCATCTCAGCTGGAAAGGATTTGGTTCATTACTTTATATCGTCTATATATCGACCTGGGTGGGCTATGGGCTTTGGAATTGGCTATTAAGCCGTTATCCCATTGCGGTAATTGTACCCTACACTTTACTGGTCCCTGTTGTAGGGATGATTAGCTCTTCCTTGTTCCTGGATGAGCCTTTTCAGGATTGGAAAATAAAGGCCGCTTTATTCGTGCTCTCCGGCCTTGTGATTAATATTCTTAGCATCAAACTTCGCTCTCAGCTTAAGGCGAAATCTGCGGTGGCTGTGAGATTATCACCCATAGCCGGCAAAGAAGAACCCGAGCCAAACAAATGATTGCCAGAACGTGACTGACTTGCACTCCTTGCCGGCGCCGGTTGAGAGCCTGAGCTTGTTTTACGGGTCACATCCTGCACAAGCTTTAACTGGCTGATCACAGGGCCGAATGAGGAAAGCTCATTTTCCTGTTCCAGTATTGATTGCATAGCGTCCAATTGATTATTTTGTATATACAAGCAAAGTAATTGATGACGATTGCCAATGAATAATTCCTTATGATTAGTTAGCCAGCGCTCTATCTTTGGATTGTCAGGCATTAGACCGCCCAGTTTCTGGTAAGTTTTTTCAATCTGCTCACGCAGGTTCAGTTCATTGGATGGCAAAGACTGCCATTCAAACAGGCGCAATGCTTCGTATAAGGCGTTCAGGCTCCTCGGTGAGACGTCCTGACGGGTATGCTTCAGCAATTGCTCCAGATCCTTGGGTAAGACTGAACCTTCGGCAAGAACATCCATTTTCTGATAACTAAAGCGGGATGAATCCACTGGATTTTCAAATGGAAGCACATAACGGGGTGCCCTCGGTTTGAACCAGCCTTCCCAACCGTAGAAAAATGACCGCCTGCACCATAATCGGAGCGATAAGAGCCATCCTGATTTAGTCATTAATTTGCGTTCAAACTTTGCTTCCTGTTTTGCGCGTTGCAGATGAGCCTCGACCTCGGGATTGGCTTTAGCGAAAGGTTTCATTTCTTTACAAAATTGAACCAGCTCATCATATTTTTTCTGCATTCCTGGAATTTGTAAGTATTTTTCCGCATTAAAACAGAGCAAATGAAATTTAATTCGGTTATTTAACAACTGCGGGTAATTAGTCAGACAGTTGAACAACACATTGCCTGTCTCTTTATTTAAGTCAGGCTGTGTTAACAGCCAGCTGACTTTTTCGAGCAGCGCTTGCTGATCTGATGGAATCCTGCTTTGAGGATGAGAGTCCAGATAATCTTCCAGAAATAATTGCAGCATTTCTGGCCTGCCATGGAAATGAATCAGAAAATAACTTAAAAAACTGATGGTTTCTTCAGTCTGACTTATTGCGCTTAATAAGGTCTTATTTTCCCAAGGCGATTGGAATTCGCTTTCTGTAGTTTCTGTTGCAGGGAGATTACTGGTTTGCCAAAGTCTTTGGGCTGGGCTGGATGCTGTTGTGCCCTGGCTTTTTGCTTTAAGCCAGACAGGCTCAAGCATTCTTTTGGTATTAATTCGTCCATCATCATAGAAAATTGAGCAGTCTGAAAAAACGGTGTTGCTATAGCGATAGGTTCTTGTAATCTCAATAATTGATTCTTTGAGAGAGTCAAAATGATTATCTTCATAGAGGCTGAGTAATAGTTGCATACTCTGATTGGTCAATTTGGCTTCTCTTTCCTTCAGGGAATAGATGAGCTCGCCAATAAACTGAACCAGCGCTGGTTCTTCTTGATTTCGGTGCAGGTATAAGTGAATACAGTGATCAAGGTGAACCCCGCTGCATAAGCCCGTCAGAGAGGCGGGCTGCTGTATACCAGGCAGTTTGTTCTTAAAACGCGCGTCAATGATCCTGAAAAGGAGCTCGTCCCGTATCGTATTTTCGAGTTGTTTCATGAGTTCCGCAAAATCAGGGAGAATATTCATCAGGATGATTAATGGCTTTTGAGCTCCTGGCAGGCGGGCATAATGTTTAAACCAATAGAGAAGGAAGGATGATCTCTGTTCAGCGATACATTCGAGCAGATTGTTCAATATTTCAGGCGTGAAATGATTAAATTGTCTGAATGAACAAAGTATTTCGGCTGCGGCCTCTGCCTGCAAGCTGCTGAGACTCGCTTCAGGGATTAGTAGCAGCTTGATATGATTCGACAGTGAGCCGAGGCGCAGGGAACCAGGACGACTTGCGGTTAAGCTTGGACTGTCGAGCAGTGTTTGTCCCGGAAATTGCAGCAGGCAATCTGCACGGCTCAGCAGATGGCAGACTAGTAAATTATTTAAACTGGTATTGTCAATTCTTTTTGAGAGAGCCATTAGCGCATCAACCGGGAATTGGCAGACCATTAACAGATTTAAAAATTCCTTAATCGATTGCTCGTCTTCTAAAACAGCCTGCTGATGCTGCTTTTCCAACAAGGCTGTTCTTAGCCAGGCAGGATCCGCCGCTGTCTTTTTTGCCAGTAACTGCTCTTTGATCCACTCCCAGCTGAGTAATGGAGTAAATAATGTCAAAATCCGGTCATCAATAGCCGTTTTCTGGTCCAGGCTAATCAATAAGCACTGACGCAATGACTCAGGATACAAGTGCAATTCATTGCAAAATTCCTCTACTAATCCCGCATGAATAAGCAGCCCAATTAATTTATCCAGCCATTGGAGTTGCTCAGCCTGCTGTTCACCGATATCAAGCATCCATCGCTTGAGCTTATCCAGCAAATCATGCGGTTGTTTTGTTCTGTTAAAACATAATGCCAGATAATGAAAATACACCGCGGGATAGTCTCGATAGACTGAGGTGCAAAGTTCATCTACTCTTTGCAAAAACGTTTCATCGTCAGATGACAGCAAGGTTTCCACTAGCAATATGTTTTCTGTTAATTGAGCCGATACCTCAATGTTATTGTGCTCCTTCCAATGCTGAAGAATGGAATTCATAGAGGCAATAGCTGAGAAATCAATGACGTCTTTTTTTATATCGGCTGACGCTGTATTCCGCCAAATAGTGAATTCAGCAGCGGGTTCTACAGAGAAAATCAGTTTTTGCAAGGTCGTAAGCGAAGCGACAGACTCTCTAGTTAATTGTCCAAACTTTGCTGCAGTCAATTCGGCCACACAAGAGGGGACAGGTACCGTTTCTGGAAAATAATTGGCTAAGTGTTGTTGTAAACGGTTTTTGATGTGCTCAATACAAAACCTGCTTGAGCTGGGATAATGGCTCAGGGTATTCAGAAACTGATAGTGGGAGTCTGGGTTTTCAAGCGCAATTCTAATGGTATGCTGTAAAAGCCGCTCATTAAGGGCCTGAATCAGATTCAGATTTTGCTGATTTTCAAGCAAATAACTCAGGCTTAGTAAAAATTCCAGGGTAATCGCCTCATTAGGCGGGTTAAAGGCTGGTGCATAACTGTTAAAGATGATAGCAAGCTCTGCCGCGTCAAGCTTAAGACCAGGGCTTCTTAATGCAGCCAGGCGTTCATTATCATAATGATTATGCCCACTTTTTAATGCTTCAGCAGCAATCAATCGCCCGTGTTTTTTTAGTCTTTCCTCATTGATGTGTAAATGCTGAATTTCCGTTTGCAGCCATTGCAGTTCCAAATTCTGGCTTAAGGATTCGGGTAGAGTCACAAGCCCGGTCTGCCTTTTTGAAATGCCCGAAGCCTGGGCTTTCTGTACCATGGACAAAAGTAGGGGGGCATAAGCTAAACGATAAAAACGGGTGCAGGTCAATAATTCTTCGAGACTTTGACTGTCCATGCCATAAAGTACCGAAACCAGCTCCTGGATACTTGGATATTTTGTTAGCAGCTTGCTGAATTTAGCCAGATTCGCTGCGTGGATGGGGTTTTCTCTTTGCTGCAGATGAGTTATCAGTAATGAAGGGGATACAGCGCTGAGTAGTTTGTATAACAAGGGAGGAATGATGTTTATGCCTGATTGGGTAAACAAACAGTTGTCCAAAATCCACTCCTGGACTTTTATATCCTGTAGAATCTGGGGATCTCTAAAAAAAACATCCAGCAGCTCATTAAATTTTGTGCTGATTAAAAACTGCTGTTGTTCCTGCCATTCTTTATGAAGAGTCTGGGCATTAGCCAAGGCATCACTTTCTGCTTTAGGTAGCAGGCTAATGCGCTTCATAGTAATTCTGGCAAAATAAGACTCAGGATTAAACAAGGCATGCAAACGAGGTGAGGAGTAATATTCAATTGCTGTGAGATGGAGCTTAAATTTTCGCCACGCGCTTTGAATGGTTTGAATTTGTTCCTGTGTAAGCGCATTAAGCGGCAGACCCTGGGATTGACCGAGTGAATCGAAGGAGTTAATTAGTTCACTGACTGATTTGGGCAAGTCATTGATGACCTGTTCTGCGATTCCTTTTCCCTGTTTCAGCAATGGTTGTATTATATTTTTAACGAACCCGGTATTTGCCAATGGATGAGAGGGATTTGCCGCTTCCTCCCCAAGTTCCATCAGCACGCCTTCAATCAGGGGCAGTCTTTGCAGCCAACGGGCTGACACGAGGGTATTTTCAGAAACATTCCCGGTATTGGCCAATGGTTCGTAAAATTCATTGAGCTTTATGATTTCCTCAAGAAATTCCATTTGGGCCTGCATGGCGATAACTTCGTCAGCAAAACCTAAATACTTTAAAAGAAGAGGATGGCATTGCCAGCCTTTCCAGGGATGGAGCCAGGCATCACGCATGTACTGATTTAGAAGTCCTGCGCTCTCGATGGGCATTTCCCAATCCGGGTTTTTTAAAAAACTCTGTATCTGCTGGCGTCGTGAAACGGACTCCATTATGAGTTGATGCAGCTGCTCCTGACAGGCGTTTTCTTCTGTATAATTTGCCAGAGCAGCCAATGCCTGCTCGCCGGCGTTAATTTTATTCAACCAGTCGGCAAGAGCCAGATGATTGCGCTGCAAATATTGGAACAGACTGTTGACGAAATTAAATTTTAGTTTGGGCTGTGTCTGGCTATTCAATATCCGGCACAACTGTTCCGCAGAGGTTAGCTCAGACAGTAATCTATCGATCTGTGCGGGCGCCAGGGTGTGAATCCCTTCCGGGTGTCTGGCAATTAAATCGACAAAAACGAAAAGTGTCTGGCTGTGTAAAAAAATCTCATATAATGCCTGTACTGATAGCACTCTGGCCAGAGTAATCAGAGAAGACCATTGAACGTCTTCAAGTTTGCTTTGCTGTAACACATTGACGGCCAGTTTTTTTTGCCTTTCGAGTGTAAGCTTATGAAATAAGAGAACATATTGCTCTTCTGTGATCTTGGCAGGAGGTTTCATAAGCAGGGATTGGATAAACTCCTGGCAGCAATCGCTATCCATAAAGCCTTGATTCTGGATAATATCAAAATGCTCCAGCAGCGTGCTGGTGAACGGATGATGCTCAATATCAGCCTCGGGCAGATCGGTAAGCCAGATATTGACTGCCTGTGAAAATTGCTGGCTGCCAAGGATAACCGACGTCCAGGCGGTATGCCGTTGCCGCAAAATTTCCATACTGTTAAATGTAACCTGCTGGAACTCCTGAACAAACTGATAGTGGTTAGCTTTATGAACCGCAGAGTTAGAGGATAGTTTCGCAAAAAATTCAATCTGGCCTAAAACCAATGCCCGATGAGATTCCTGCCCATGATTTAAATCGAGCTCCATTAACATTCGGTTAAACACGGGAATCACATCCAGGTTCACTGATTCCGGTTTAATTTGCCGTTGTGCGTCTGCAAGATGACGCTCTCTATCTGCTGGGGTGAACAATTTTAACTGTTCAGCCAGAATTGGATAATGCATGGCCGGCAGTGATTTCTGTGCTAATTCAATGAAAAGTTTCGGCAAATAAAACTGTAGTTCAGGCAACGCATAGACCGTTTGCAGAAAGCCTTGCTCTCTTGGCAATAAAGAGAACAGGCTTGCCCGGTCAATCGTATCCAATTGGCCATTTTTGATAAGCTGCTTCAGCCAGTCTGGGAAATTTTGAACAATTTCCTCTGTCTTGCCAGTATCAACGAGCCAAAATATTTCCTCCTGGGAAAGTCCTGACATGGCTTTTTTAAAATGGCGAAGGCTTACAATAAATTGAAAAACCTGATTGTCCAAAACCGGATTTTCAGCCTGCGAATTGGTTTGATTAATGAGTTGATGAATAAATAATTGCGGTGTTTCCTGTAAGTCTACGGTCTTTCTTACCTTGGCCCAGTTATTTAAGGTGGGGCCTTCCAGTGATTGAAGAAGTATGTTGATGAGATCCATATCGGGAATTTTCTCGAGCAACTCATCATCAATCTGGCTTAGGTAATCAGGGCTTAGTATGGATCCTGACTGGTTTGTAAGCGTGATACTTAGCTCTTTGAGGGTTTGGGATTGCCCTAGTTGTGTACAAAGTAATAATTGGCATGCGTTTTCACTATATTGTCCAGCATGCAGTAATTTCCAGCAACTATGCTTTAGTGCATTAAAATTATTCTTTCCAGCAGCGCTTAACAAATGCTCCACTTTGTAGAGATTCTTAAAGATCTTTTGCAATACAGAGGCTTGGTTTTTGTAGAAATGTAAGAGACGCAAGGCCCGCTCATCCATTTTTTCAGGATTATACGTAATTAAGTCGAGGATGCGGACTGCGCGTAACTTCAGGTCATTGTCCGCATTATTAACGAGTAAACCCTGAAGAATTTGCGGGGTGTAGTCTTGCAGTATGGACGAGCGTGAGCAAAGAGAGTGAAAACAGGCCGGTGTCGTAAACAGCTGTTCTGCAATGAGGGTAACAACATTGTTGTCATCCTCATTATTATATTTAATCCATTGATGTATTGGAGCTGAACTATCCAGTGTCGCTTGCATGCGAGTGCAAAACTGTATCAGTAACTGATGTAAGGGAGCCAGATAACTGCTGTCCTGTTTTGATTTTCTAATTAAACTGATAATGAGCTGAATGAGATGGGCTGGTTCAAGTTCTGGCAGTACGGCATCGAGAATTTCCTGATGGACCTGAGGAGTCAACAGTATTAAATATTCAAAAAATGAATGCTTATCTTTCTTCTTCAGATAATCACTTAAGAAAGTAAACTTTTCGTCGGTATTCTGATTACGGAGTAAATGGATATAAAAACGATAAAACTCCTCTTTGCTGAGCAATTCAAGCAGTTGCTGTTGTTCTTTGGCCGATATTGTCCTTATCAAATTTAAAAGAAAGGGAAACAGCAGGACTTTTTTTATATCGGTTTCAAACAGAGCAGAAAGCCATGCCATTGATAATTTGGTAAATCCATTAAGATGCGAGGAAATGAGTTCCAAAGGTTGTGCTCTGGATTTCTTGGGTAAAATGGCAATCGTCTGCGCTATCCGTTTGCAATCAGCTGCCTGATTGGCCGATGATTTCAATTTTTCACACAGCACACGGCAATATTGTTTACAAAGCGATTCCTCCGGGTGAAAAATCTGCTGCAAAGCCAGAATGTGGCTGCAAATGGGAATTAACTGTTCTAATTCGAGCAAATGGAGCAAGCTTTCAGTTAGCCGTTGGGATTGACCTGAGTTCTGGGTTAAGAAATTGATGGTGAAACTCTGGTCCGGAGTATTCCGGCTTATGTCTTTCACGAACTGGAGCAATTGCTCCAGTTCCTCAGTTTGCTTGTAATACTCACTTAAAAAGCGGATACAAAAAGCAGTATTTAGTTTATCGCGTTTGAAAAACTGTTTGAACAGCTCTTTTCCGCTGGCTGCTTTGGAGACGGCAACCATTACCGGAATTACTTCGGCAACAAATTGCGTGTCTTCCCAGTTAAACAGGGAATAATGAGTAAGAACTTCTGAGACCAGGCTTTCCTGGAGAGGTTTTTCCGCAGAGCTTTTCAAGCGGGCGATCATTAGCCAGTTAGCCAGATTCGGCCTGTCCGCTATAATTTTCTGATAAGCGCTTTCCGAAGCTTTGGCTCTGATGGCGAGCGCCTGAATAAGATTTTCATATTTGTTTAGATAAGTCTGTCTGGATGAGGCAAATCGTCCGTGAGCCTCCTGATTTTCCTTGGCGTAGGTAGAGGCTATGGCGCGCAGTTTTAAAATGCTGTCAATAAGCTCCTCATCCTCGAGCAAGAGTGACAGGCTGTTAATGGATTGGGCAGGTATTTCCGCTGCAGAAAGCAGGAGGCAACTGCTCAGACGCTGCAAATGAGCTTTGGCTTCGGGTTCCTGGAGTGATTCATTTTTCAGGATATAGCCAATCAATTCACCAAGCCAGACGGCATCCTTTTCGGGTCTATCGGTCAGTGCGGCATAAAGCGTTTCCCGCTGGGTATTGGATAAGATGGACAGCAAGCTGGTTAAGGCCGTTCTGCGCTCGCCTGACTTAATCCAGGTGCTTAGAGCAAGAAGACATTGAGGCCATAAATCAGGGGTTTCATTGATTCTGTCGAAGCTTGCTTTAAGTGCTTGCTGTTGATCTCGCTCCAGAATCTGTGAAAGAAAATGAATGGATATCCTGGTGGTAATCACCTCCAGTCTGTCATCGCTTCCACCGGTTTCGATCACCTTTAATAAAGTTTCCAATAAATCAAAAGAGTGCTGCTGAGCCAAATCATCAACAAGCTTGCTTAACAGGCTAATATCCGGTTTATCTGATTGATAAGCAATGAGTAAAGCAGGGAGATCGGCTTTGGCCAGTAATGAGTCGACAAATTGATTGGGCATTTAAAACCTCCTTGTTACAGCGCAATCTAGCGTTCCCAAAAGCGAGGGGAAAATAAAATCAATAACGAAAAAATTTCCAGGCGTCCGGCAACCATAGCAAAGATAAGAACCCATTTGCTCCAGTGATTTAAGACGGCCATATTTTCACTGATTGCTCCCAAACCTGCTCCTGAATTGGAAATAGAGATGGCAATTGCGGAAAATGAAGTGAGAAAATCATTGCCAAATCCCATAAAAATTAACAACAAGAGAATGAATAAAGCAATAAATACCGAAATAAAACTCCACATGGATTGCAAAATGGGTTCAGGCAGACAATGCTTGCCAATTTTGATGGGCACGATCGCATTGGGATGAACCAGGCGAATCATTTCTCGCCTGGATTGCTTAAAAATGAGCAGGGCGCGAATGACTTTGATGCCGCCACTGGTTGAGGCTGCGCAGCCGCCAATCAAACCAAGCATTATTAGCAAGATAGGTGTAAAAGTGGGCCAGTCATTAAATGGTTCGGCAATAAAGCCTGTGGTGGTTGCCAGGGAAATAATGTTAAACAATACGGTAATCACGGTATTATGGCTGATATCAAAGAAGTCATAAATGACCAGGCTGCCGGTCACAATCAGAGTAGCAATTAAAAGAAAGCTGATATATGTGCGAAATTCCTCATCCTGCCAGTAATGTTTTAAACTTCGTTTTTTGAAGGTAAAAAAATGAAGTGCAAAGTTTGTCCCTCCCAATAGCATAAAAAAGCAGGCGACCGACTCAATCAATTCACTTTGATAGAATGCAAAACTGTTGTCATGCATGGAAAAGCCGCCTGTGGAAACGGTGGAGAAACTTTCGCCCAGTGCATCAAACCAATCCATTCCGCTTATCCAATAGCAAAGCATACACAGCAGGGTTAATAAAACATAGATTGACCATAGCGCCTTGGCTGTTTGGGCAATCCGCGGGGTGAGTTTGCTATCCTTCATTGGGCCAGGGGTTTCAGCTCGATACAGCTGCATACCACCAACCCCCAGCATAGGCAATATGGCCACCGCGAGGACTACGATACCCATACCTCCCAGGAATTGCAGTTGCTGGCGGTAAAACAAAACAGCATGCGGCAGGCTGTCGAGATCACCAATAATTGTAGCGCCGGTTGTAGTCAAGCCCGAAACCGATTCAAAAAAAGCGTCAGTAACTGGATTAGGGCTTTGTATTGCAAACAGAAAGGGCAGCGATGCAAATAAACAGAGAACGCTCCAGAAAAGGGCGACGATTAAAAAGCCATCTCGTGTCTTAAGCTCGTTTCTGCTTTGGCGAAAGAGCAGCCATAACAAGCCGCCTGTACCAAAAGTACAAAGGAAGGCGATTACAAATGGCCATAGGAAATCTTCCCGGAAAATGATATTAAAAAGGATAGGAGTGAGCATGCTGATACTAAACAGCATGAGCAAAATGCCAAGGATGCGTAAAATCGTTTTAATTTGCATAATTAACCCACAAAACTCAGACTCACCTGGAAGAGCGACTCAATGTTGCTAATATATTTTTTCTTTAAAATCAGAAGGA
This sequence comes from Legionella sp. 16cNR16C, assembly GCF_021297775.1. NCBI lineage: Bacteria > Pseudomonadati > Pseudomonadota > Gammaproteobacteria > Legionellales > Legionellaceae > Legionella > Legionella sp. 16cNR16C. The sequence goes on along the minus strand of NZ_JAJTMX010000002.1, from coordinate 433,028 downwards.
TGATGTGATCTCCTGATAGCAATATCAGTTCAGGATTAACCATTAATACCTGGCCATTACGAAATAAGGCTGCTATTGAACAGCCTGCCGGTAAATTCAATAAACTCACTGGGCGTCCAACTACTTTCGAAGTGTGCTCATCGCCATGAATGACTAATTCTACAGCTTCTGCTTCACTATGTTGAAAGCGATAGACTTTAACCATATTCCCGCGGCGCAGTTTGGTGAGGATACTGCCAATTGTAATCAGCTGCGGTGAAATTGCCTGATCGATATTGCTGCCCTCAATCAGATCTACATAGGCATTGCGGTTAACCAGGGCCATTACCTGGCGGGCGCCCAGACGTTTTGCCTGTAGGCATGACATGATATTGACTTCATCATCATTAGTTACTGCACAGAACACATCAGTAAACTCGATATTTTCATTGACTAAAAGATCACGATCGGCGACATCACCCTGTAATACAGTGCCCTTGTGCAATTGAGTCACCAAATCATGGGTTCGATCGGGGCTTCGATCAATCACTTTAATTCGATAGCGATGCTCCAGAGCCTGTGCCAGTTCGGTACCGATATGCCCGCCGCCAGCAATGATGATACGTCGATTGGGGTGAGTGTAGCGTCCAAGCGCAATCAGTGCTTCTTTAATTGCTTCCGGGGAGGCAATAAAAATGACTTCATCACCGCTGGCAACCTGCATCTCATCCTGCGGTGAGAGTACGTCCTTATCGCGAAAGATCATCACAACGCGCGCTTCAATCCCCTGGAGATGTTCATGAAGTTGCCTGATAGTCTTGCCTACCATTAAACCAGAGGATAGCGGCTTGATAGTCACCATTAATACATGGCCCTCAGCAAAGTCGAGAACCTGAGATACCCCGGGATAATCAATAAGACTTTCGATATGGTCAGTTACCAGTTTTTCCGGACTGATGCATACATCAACCGGAACATGCTCATCCTGAAATAGCTGCGGGTATTTATAATAGTTATGCGATCGAATACGAGCTATTTTGGTCGGCGTGCGAAAGAGACTGTAGGCTATCTGACAGGCCATCATGTTAATCTCATCGCTATTTGTAACCGCAATAAGCATATCGGCTTGTTCAATACCTGCTTCGATTAATACACTCGGATAGGCTGCATTTCCGCGTACGGTCTGTATGTCAAGACGATACTGCAACTCCTGCAGGCGGCTTTCATCCTGGTCGATTAAAAAAATATCATTATTTTCTCTGGCCAGATTTTGTGCCAGCGTTCCCCCGACCTGGCCTGCTCCCAGAATGACTATCCGCATAACAGTAAAGTTCCTTCATAGACAAAAGTGGCAGGACCAGTAAGATAAATAGGAGAAGCCTGGTTTTGCCATTTTACGAGGAGCTCACCGCCAGGCAGATCCACCTGAATAGTTTCTTCCATCTGGTAAAAAAGGCGGCCGATGGCTGCAGCAGCGACGGCTCCACTGCCACAGGCCTGGGTTTCACCGCAGCCGCGCTCATAAACACGAACCTGCAGGCGATCATTGGTAATTATTTCCATAAACTCTGCGTTGACTTGCTCCGGGAACAGGGGATGAAAACTGATTTCCTCGCCAAGGGTATTTACCGGGGCTTTCTGAATGTCATTTACCAGAGTTACGGCATGGGGATTCCCAACGCTAATTGCATGAACGGCGACATTGTTCCCCTTGGCCAATGATAATACATAAGAGTCTTGCTGCTGGCTCACCAGGAAAGGGATCTCTTTGGGATTCAGACTCGGTGGCGGCATTTCAATGGTTACAGAGTCATCTTTATTCAGAATTAACTGCATGGTGGTTGTATGCGTACCGACGCGTATTTTCTTTTTGGTAGTCAGTCCATAATGGTAGAGAAAGCGGGCAATGCAGCGTGCCCCATTTCCGCATTGCCCCACCTCCTGCCCGTCCGCATTAATGATGCGATAAAAGAAATCAAGCGATTTATCTTTTGACGGTTCAACGATGAGACATTGATCAAAGCCAATGCCTCGATGACGATCGCTCAGCGCAATAATCTCTTTGGCAGTTAAATTGGCAGTTTGGTTAATTGCGTCTATGACGATAAAATCATTGCCTAAACCGTGCATCTTTGTGAATTTCAGACTCATGTTTTGGCTCTCGGGTTGGTCAGGATTCAGGGGCTGTTTGCTCTGGTAAATAAAGCGGTCCCTTTTGGCCGCAGGCTGACACATTGGCTATCAATACAACAACTAACAGCACTTGCCCAAGGATCTTTCCTGATAATTTCATAGAAAACTCCACGTCCGTATTTAATTATAATCATCGTCAGTGTGATATAAAAGAGCCGCGGTGTAAATGATTCACAGTCTGTTTAGTGTGCGATCCATAAAACAAGGCATCTTCTGAGCGGTTCGGCAGGGTATGCAGGGTTCGAAAAGATTAGGCCATCACGAGTGAACTGATTCGCTCGGTTTCCAGTTGATCCAGTGTTTTAAAGGTATCGAGCATTGCCTTGTTGTAACGCTGATGAGAGCAGGCGTTAATAAAATGCTCTTTTTGACGTGCAACTGTCACTCCATGCGAGTTGGTTTCTGTCCAGCTCAGCATAAAGTGCAGGGTTTGAGGAATTAAATTATCTTGCTGATAGTGAGGGGTTACCTCAATGCGTACACTCGGAACGTTTGGCCATTGCTGTTTCAGTTTTTCAGCGGTGTCGTTTTCGATAGCTTCCAGTATATTGAGATTGGCTGCTCTCGTTGCTGCGGTAATAGACTGCTGATCGTGCTCGCCTCCGAGGAATAAGGCAATTAAATGCGTCCAGTGAAACATATGACCTGTGGACTCGGCATCAATTTCTACGCCATGGGCTTTAAACACGTCCTTGCAGGCCGCTCTGAAGATTGTAAACTGATTGCATGGACGCTTTTTATTCTGATTTTCTTCAATCTGGTGAAGGGTTGCCGTAAATGTAACTTTGCCAGCTCGTTCCCAGATATGCTTGAATCGTGTTTTCAGGGTGGCCACAGACTGCCCGGGCACCCTGAGCGCGCCGTTAAAACGCGGGTTATTATCAGGAGTCGTATGAGTCCATAACTCTGAGGTCTCTGTTCTATAGGCCAGGCGCGCCTCTCGGCCACCCGGCGTTCTTCCTACTTTCAGATAAGTGCGGCAGTTCTCCGCAGGGCTTGTCGGCTGAATTTCAGCTATGCGAACGCCTTTGTCTTTTAGCGGCGACTGACAAAATGTATTGGAAGCGTTTTTCGCCAGAATAAGCCGATTGGTCGAATAATCGATTTCCTCCTGGTTATGTCGTTTTCTTTTACTCGGGGGTTGAGAATGAAAGAAGGGAGTACAACTTCGCCGCGGTTTTTTTTCTGCCAAAGCGGCAATCAGATTATCATGATTAAGATTTTGAAGACGAGCTAAATGCAGCTGTAAAAAGGGCCTTGATAATCGCTCCCTTTCCTGTGTATCAAAGCGTTTGTATAATTCAAACCAGACGTAGGGCGTCAGGTTTAAACCATTTTCAGCAGGCAGCAGGAACGAGGACTGTATCGCAAATAAAGCCAGTTTTTCCTGATTATAATTCTCCTGCAGGTAATTGAAATGATACCATTTAGTGTCGCTGCTGCAGTCGGTTTTTGAGATGTATTGGTCAATGCAGTCTTCAGGGAGATTTAATTGAGCGGCAAGTCCTTCTGTCAGGCGTTGAGCGGAGTCTTTTGTATCGGCAGTCTGGTGTAAGCGGCAAGCCTCATTCCAATCCTGAGGAGATAATTTTCTGGATTTTTTTTCTTGCAGGGCCAGAAGGAAGGACTCGATTTGTTCTATCATTGGGCTGGTTGATTACAAATAATACATCAAGGAGGTTATTTTATCATGCTTTTAACGATCCTGCCAGATGGCTGAGCTTTAAAACGGATATCAATTTGTCCAGGGAGAAATCCAGGCCATTTTAATCAATAAGCCAGTTTCATCAGGAATCATTGCTTTTTCTTGCACTGGGATAGCGCATTGGTGATAATTTCCCTTTTTTCGGAGAGCTTTGTTGAACGTTTACACAAAAGAGCCAGATACACCGCCGTTGGCTTCGGTAATTTGGATGCATGGTTTAGGAGCTGACGCCTCGGATATGTCAGGGTTAGCATCACAATATCCAATAAGCACGCTGCCCGTTCGTCATGTGTTTATGAATGCTCCCGTTCGGCCCGTGACGATAAATGGCGGCATGCACATGCCGGCCTGGTATGACATCGTCGGCTTTGAGTTAACCGATCGCGAAGATGGCGAGGGAATTAAGGAATCCGAAAAGCAAATCAATGCGGTTATCCAGTCGCAGCTTGAAACGGGAATGACTGAAAAGCAGATTATATTAGCTGGCTTTTCCCAGGGAGCTGCAATGGCTTTGCATACGGCCTTGCACCGCCCTCAGGCAATTGGCGGTGTCGTGTCACTTTCCGGCTATCTGCCTCTCGCCAGTGAATGCCAGTTCCATTTACCCCGCGAAACGCCTTTTTTTATAGGATATGGACGTTTTGACAATGTCGTTTTACCCGAGTGGACTAACTACTCTTGCAGGTTTTTAGAATCCAGGGGTTATCATGATCTGACCATAAAAGACTATCCGATGGAGCACTCTATCTGTCAAAGCGAGATTAATGATTTGGATAGCTGGTTAAAAAGATTGCTGGGAGAAAAGGCATGACGATTGTACAAAAGTCACGCATTGTGAAATTTAGTTGCGAGCAAATGTATACACTGGTTAATGAAGTGGAGCATTATGCCGAGTTTCTTCCATACTGCAGTCAAAGTATTATCCATCATCGAGACGCTGACGAGGTCCAGGCGACATTGGTCATCTCGGCTGCCGGAATGAATAAATCATTTACAACTCGCAACCGTTTGCAAGCAAATAAAATGATTGAAATTCGCTTGGTCGACGGGCCCTTCAGCCATTTAGAAGGTTTCTGGCGTTTTGATGAGGTTCCTGAAGGTTGCAAAATCTCTTTCGACCTCGAGTTTGAGTTTGCCGGCAGAATGTTTTCGATGTTGCTGGGTCCTATTTTTGAGCAAATTACCAATAAGATGGTGGATGCGTTTTGTGACCGGGCAGAGAATTTGTATGCTTGACATTGAGGTGGTGTTTATTCCTTTGGGACAAGAGATATTTCAGGTTAAATGTTCGCTGGCTGAGGGTACCTGTGTTGGCGATGCGATCCGACAATCTGGGTTATTGGACGTCTACCCTGAGGTTTTGGAATTGGATTATGGTATTTTCTCAAGAAAAGTATCTGCTGATACGCAATTGAAAAACGGGGACCGGGTGGAGGTCTATCGTAAATTAACCAATGACCCCAAGGAAAAAAGGCGTATTCGAGCCAAAGCGGTGAAATGAAATGGCTGTGCATGCTGGTTAAACCCGGCTTGCAGCCAGGCTTAACTGCTAAAGCCTAGGGAAAATGCTCAATACGAGTCAGCACGCCATTACTGAAATATAAGGAAACGTTTTTTACCTTGAGCGGTGAACTGCCTTTGCGCCAGGTATAAGCGTAATCCCAACGGTTATTATTAAAAGTTGGGCTCAAAAGGCTGCTTCCCAATAAAATAGCGACATCTTGTTTGCTCATGCCTATTTTAAGTCGGGATACAGTGGATTGCGGTAAAAGATTACCCTGTTGAACGATTCGTCTTGAAAAATCATAAGAGGCGCACGATGCAATGCCGAATGAAATTGTAAGAGCAAGTAATAAACGTAACAATCGCATAATTTTGCCTGTCCTGAAAAATTTCGCCATAATAGCATGTCATTCGTAGAAAGACACTCCAATCGATTAGCTTTTTAAGGAGCCTGTGTGGAAGAGAGCCAACAGTTAAAAGACGCTGGATTAAAAATTACCATGCCCAGACTCAAGGTATTGCAAATCCTTGAACAGTCTAAGGAACACCATCTTAGCGCAGAGAATGTCTACAAGGCATTATTGGACATGGGCGAGGATGTAGGCCTGGCCACGGTATACCGAGTTTTAACCCAGTTTGAAGCTGCTGGCCTGGTTGCCCGACACAATTTTGAAGGAGGGTATTCAGTTTTTGAATTGACTCAGGGTGATCATCATGATCATCTTGTCTGTGTTAAATGCGGGCGGGTGGATGAATTTGTCGATGAGGTGATTGAAGAGCGTCAGCGGCTGATTGCTGAACGTGCCAATTTTAAAATGACTGACCATGCGCTGAATATCTATGGTCTTTGCCCAAATTGCCAGGTGAAATGATTAGACTATTTATCATGGAGATGATGGATAAAGATAAATTCTCTTGATGACCGGTAAACTGCATTATACTTAGGCAAAAGATCAGTATTGCAAGGATGTTACAAAAATGAATGAGGAATTACGCAAAGCATATGCCGCCGCTGAGTTTCCGGTAATGGATATTGGTGGCATTCTGCTTGATAACAAGCTATTGCCTGACTCTCCGGTAAATCTGGTACTGAAATCCTTTAACCGGCATGGGCTGATTGCTGGCGCCACCGGAAGTGGTAAAACCAAAACCATGCAGGTGCTTTGCGAGCAATTATCACTCGCCGGCGTTCCCAGTCTGGTCATGGATATCAAGGGCGATGTTTCAGGATTAGCGGTACCGGGGGTGGAAAATGATTTTTTGCGTAAGCGCTGTCAGGAATTGAATGTATCGTTTACCCCGCGCGGTTTTCCGGTTGAGTTCCTAACGTTGAATGACGAACAGCAAGGCGTTCCTGTCAAGGCGACAGTCGCTGATTTTGGTCCCATTCTGTTTTCACGGATGCTGGACATTAATGAAACGCAATCCGGTCTGGTAACCGTTATCTTCCAATATGCAAAAGAAGAGCAACTGCCCTTAATCGATTTAAGTGATTTCAAAGCCTTGTTACAGTATGTACAGACAGATGCCGGTAAGACAGAGATAGAATCCCGTTTTGGGGGGATCCCTTCTTCGTCGATAGGTATTATCACCCGTAAAATTATCGAACTCGAAACGCAGGGCGGTAACAGTTTTTTTGCAGAACCCGCATTTAATGTGATGGATTTGATGCGCACAACGAATCAGGGATTAGGCATTATCTCCATTCTTCGATTAATGGATATGCAGGATAAACCCAAGCTATTTTCAACATTTATGCTGAAGCTTTTATCGGATGTATACCGTTTGATGCCAGAGCTAGGGGATCCCGATAAGCCGAAACTGGTGTTATTTATAGATGAAGCGCATCTTATCTTCAAAAATGCCAGTAAGGCCCTGCTCAATCTGCTGGAAACCATCGTCAAACTGATTCGTTCAAAAGGAATTGGGCTGATATTCAGTTCGCAAACGCCCAAGGACATTCCTGATAGCATTCTCAGCCAGTTAGGTTTGAAAATTCAACATGCCCTGCGCGCCTTTACCGCTAAAGATCGACAGGCCATGAAGCTGGTGGCTCAGAACTTTCCACCGACTAACTATTATAATACAGAGCAGCTATTAACCTCTTTGGGCATTGGAGAAGCGTTACTCAGTGCTTTGGATGGGAAAGGCCAGCCGACGCCATTAATTCAGTGCATGATTAGACCGCCCGAATCGCGTATGGGCGCTTTAACTGAGCAAGAGCTAAGTTCAGTGGTCCAACAATCCTCTCTGGTATCGCAATATCGGCGGAAGGTCAATACGCGTTCAGCAGCCGAAATTCTTGCACAGCGCAAAAAGAATACTATCGATATGACCATGGATGAAAGTAAGAAACGAAAACCAAAGGAGAAGGCAGAGCCTTCAATGATTGATCAATTAAGCAAAAACAGCTTATTTCGGCAATTGGTTCGTCAGTTCTTTCGTCAGCTTACTGATCAGCTGCTTAAAATTCTGGGCGTGAAGAAAAGCCGATAGTTAGGTGGAGGTAATATTGTCTATACTTAAGGGGAGTAATTGGTAAAAGCAAAAGCCTCGCGGCGTTAAAAATGGAGTGACACGGAAGTGCTCTTTTTAAATAATATGCAAAAATTTCGCAATATCATTACCATAAAAATATTTGCTTCACTATCTTTGCTAATCAGCCTTTTTGGTATGATGCTGTGGATTGTGGCTGCATCACAGATTTATATCTTTGCAGGAAGTCATTATCCCATGCAGTTTAACACTGCATTGTGCATTGCCCTGAGCAGCATCTCTATATTGTCCTTGCCTTCAAGGAAAAAGCTGGCGTTAATTTTGAGCCAGTTTGCCAATCTTCTGGCTGCTCTGACCTTTGCTCAATATCTGACCGATATGAATTTTCGTATAGATGACCTGTTTGGTTATATGGACTTAAACGTGACCTATCCGGGTCGAATGGCTCCAAATACGGCCTTGTGTTTAATTTTATTAAATACTGCTCTTCTGATGCACCTTAAATGTCATTCGAGAATTATACGCTTCACCCAACTCGCCCTCGTTTGTGTAGTCTTTGGCTTGACTTTCCTGTCGTCTATTTCCCATTTTCTTGAGATTAGAGCCGTTTATCTATGGTCGGGTTTGACCGCTATGTCGATTCAGACCGCACTGGGTATTATCTTTTTAAGCAGTTCCCTTATTATTTTGTTTCTTCTTCATTTTCGGCGTTTTTATGTGGGTTTGATCGAAACTATTGCGATAGTGGTTATCGGAACACTTGCGTCCATTCTGTTCTGGCAGTTTTTGTATATGGATTTTGAATACAATGTACAGAAAAAAATTCAAAATGAGGCGATGGTGGTCAGTAATGAAATCAAGACTGTTCTTGGATCTCAGGCTGAAGCGGCAAGGCGCTTTTTCTATCGGGTCAGCGATTCACCTATAGATGATGAGCGAATAAAAAAAGATGCTGTTCACTACCTCGAAGATATGCCCAGTCTGGTATATATTCAATGGCAGGCAAACCAGGGTTTGATGTCCAACAGCAGTCAATTGGTGATGAATCAGGCTGAGATGGCGCGGTTCTGTGATAATGCTCCTTCCACAAATTCAGGAATACGAACCGTAATTTCCCGAAAGCCGTCAAATAATCATTATTTTCTATGTTTGCTGAGTGCTAATGACTCAAACAGGCTTATGCTTTTCGATTTTACTAAATTTCTTTCCGATACCATTAACAGTCTTCTGCCGCGAGGCTTTAATCTCAGGATTTCTGATAATCAGCATATACTTTTTGAGCGTTTGTCTGCTGAACCCAGCAATAGCAGCAATTTGCGATTTGCCGATAAACTGGAGGTGCATTCTTTTGCGGGTGAACTGCGGTTCTTCATCTGGCCAAGTAACAATTATTTACGAAGCAATAGCCCTGTTTTGCCTGATTTCTTTTTATTTTTTGGCCTGATAATCACCGGCCTTTTGGCATTTATTAATTATTTGAAACACAGTGTCAATATGAAAAATGAAAAGCTGCGTAATACGATGCAAAACAGAAACCAGCAATTATCTGAAATGAAAGCCAAGTATGAACGCATCTATGAATACTCCCCTGATATGCTTTTATTCATTGATACGGGCAATCTAATTACGGAGTGTAATGAAACGTTCGTTGATTCAATGGGCTATTTTAGAAAAAATGGTGTTTTAGGACGTAGTTTATTTGATGTGTTGCATTTGAAAGATAAAAAAATTAAAAGGGATATAGCTAAAATACTGGCGGACAGAGGAGCAATAAAAAACCTGGAATTGTCGTTGACCAATCTAAATGGAGAAGAGTCCCTGGTAATGTTAAAAGCCAGCCCTTTTCTGAATGAAGAAAAAGAGTTCCTGGGATATTCTTTTAGCTTACGTGATATTTCGGATATCAACGCCTTAAAACAGGAATTAATGGCTCGTGAATACAGTGTCAACTTATTCCGCGAGAATATCGCTCTTTACGATCACATTCTTGACGAAACGACTGATGGCTGGTGGGATATTAACCTGGAGACGAAAGAATGCCGTTTGTCAAAAAAACTGCTGCGTTCTTTAGGTCTGGATGCACGTTATTCTCATTCACATGTGAATTTTTTTAGAGAGCATGTGATTCCTGAAGATTTTGCTATTGTCGAAAACAATTTAAAACAACATTTGATTTCCAAAGGCCGCTTTCCTTTCAAACAGGAGGTTCGTTACAGACATCAAAATGGAAAGCTGGTATGGATCTTCTGCCGTGGTCAAGGCATTCTCGATCCCGATGGTAAAATTCGAAGGGTTGTGGGTACACACGTTGATATTAGTGCCCTTAAGTTAACCCAGGCCAAATTATCAAAAAAAATCAAGGAAATGGACTTAATTGATCAATCAACTCATTTGGTTTTAATGTCTGATGATATCGATACGGCGCTGAGGAACTGCTTATCGCTGATTGGCCTTACAACTCCCTTTTCCAAAGGTATTCTTTATCGCTATCACCCCGCCGCCAATGTCATGGTGGCTACAGCTATCTGGTCTAAAAAAGAGATTGAACCTGAAATGTTAGGGGAGGGGGAGTTCCCTCCTTTTTCGCTGGCCTATGGTGAAGGGCTGGCAGGGAGAGCATGGCAGGAAGGAAAGTCACAATTATCCAGGGTTGACATTGAAAAATTCAAGGCGGTTCTGGTTAATAAATGGAATAAACTTACATTAAATCAGGTGATAGCCGTGCCTCTTTTTTTAAGTGATAAGGTGGAATGTATTTTTGAGTTTTATCCAACAAAAAAATTAGTCATCAATGAGAATGAGCTGGGTCTTTTTGATATTCTGGCCACACAATTAAGTCTGGCACTGGAAAGAAAAAAAGCAGATTATCTGCTAAAACATTTAGCCTTGCATGACGAGCTTACCCAACTGCCTAACCGTCGTGCCTGCCTTGAAATGCTCGAAATGAGCTTAAGCCGCGCGAAGCGGAGTAATAGCCGGTTTGCATTAATGTTTCTTGATCTGGATGGCTTTAAACAGGTCAATGACAGCTTTGGGCATCATATTGGTGATTTACTACTGATTGAAGTGAGTCAGCTGTTTAGAAAAGCCATTCGTAAGCAAGATTATCTGGCGCGTCTGGCTGGTGATGAGTTCATTATTATTGTAAATGATTTACTTAATCAGGAAATGTTGGCGGTACTGGCTAATCGGTTGATTCAATCTCTTTCACGCCCTCTGGTACTGGAAAATAATATTGTGAAAGTATCGGTCAGTATAGGCTGTGTTACTTATCCAGAAGCAGGTCAGAACATCGAGGATCTTTTACGAGGCGCGGATTATGCCATGTATAAGGTCAAACAGGGCGGTAAAAACAGTTTCTCGGGTTTATCCTGAGATTTTAAGCCCCTCTCTCTAACTCTCTCCCCAGAGGGGAGAGAGGATTCTCTCGGGATTGCCTATTTAACGCGAACCGATAGCTCTAGAATAAACTCCGCGATCTTTTCCGGTTTTTCCGGATAATTGACAAAGGCGTCGATTGTTACTTTCTTATTCACGCGCTCGCCACTATCTTTAGATTCAAATAGCGCTGCTCTGACTTCCTGGCCGCTATCACAAACAAAAAAAACATCCGATTCCGGACGTCGAAGGAATTCGGCATGGAAGGATTTGAAAACCAGAGAAAGGTTTAACTTCTCTTTATTGGCGTAATAAAAAGCGTGGAGTCCGCCGGCGACATCTGCGCCAACAGCCAGTGCACCGAAATACATGGAGTTAAGGTGATTTCGGCTTCGTCGACGCAATGGGATTTTCATTACAATCTGATCATCATTTAATACCAGAAGTTTGGGGCGTAAATGGCCAATCAGAGGCACCTGGAATGTTCCAAAATACCATAGGAAATATTTGAAGCGTTTAAATAAGGTCATGAGTCGTCCTTGTTTACCTGTAGTTTAGAAATAATCTTTTTTACACCGCGTACCTGATTGACGCGCTTGACAATTGCCAAAATCGATTTTTCCTGTTTTACCTTTCCACTCAGCGTCACCGTACCATTGCTGGTGCTGGCTTTAATACCCACTAAAGGGATGGATTCATCATCAAACACTTTGGCTTTTAAAACGGCTGCTTCAACCTTTGCCGTAATATAGGCATCCGTTAATCCCATATTGACTGGTTTGATTACCAGATTTTCAATCTCTACCGATTTAACGCCTTTGGTTGATTTGGCGAGCGTTAAGGCATCGACAAAGGCCTGTCGATCATTGACGTGTCCGCTTAAAGTGACGACCCCGTTTTCTGTAGATACCGAGATTTTTAAGGGGTTTAAATCTGTGTGTTTTGTGTATTTGGCCTTAATTTTCGCAGTGATGACTGAATCACTGATAGCTTGTTCAATTTCTTTCAGATTGGGTTCAGCATAGGCAGAAGGAATTGAACCTGAAAAACAGAAAGATAAAATAAAATATAGAAAAATTCGCATGGCAGGCTAAATATCAAATCCCATTTACGGAATTATACCATAGATTGTCATTGCCGCGCGGAAAGACAAGTCGGGGTGTAATCTGCGCATCTGGCGATGAATTCTATTATCCCGGGAAACTGTTTCATGCCAGGTCAGATTTGGGAGATCTCTCACTTCCTTCGAAATGACGGCGTGCCTGTCTGTCTGAGTAATGATACAGTTTAATGAACACTCTCATTATCCCCAGTAAAATGAACTGGCGAGACTTTTGGTTTCCCGGTAATTAATGAAGAAAATTTATCAGCGTGGCTGAATGAAGAAAATACAAGAAGACTTAAAAGAAAAGATTTTATCAGTTTACTCATCATAATCTCTGCTAATAGGCTATTATTGTTATCGTCAGTTGCATAATCCGCTTTAATTAACTCCACAAGCTGGCATCAAAAGGGTATAATTGATTGTTTTTTGTTTAAGCAGGTCAGGCATGCACAGGATTAGTATACGCGGCGCCAGAACACATAATTTGAAAAATATCGATGTGGACATTCCGCGAAATCAGTTAACAGTCATTACGGGTTTATCCGGTTCCGGAAAATCATCCCTTGCTTTTGATACGCTATATGCGGAAGGGCAGCGCCGTTATGTGGAATCTTTGTCGGCCTATGCCAGACAATTTTTGTCCATGATGGAAAAACCGGATGTTGATTCGATTGAGGGGCTTTCGCCGGCGATTTCCATTGAGCAGAAAGCGACGTCTCATAATCCTCGTTCGACTGTAGGAACTATCACTGAAATTTATGATTATCTTCGTCTGTTGTTTGCCCGGGTAGGTGAACCGCGATGCCCTGTCCATCATCATAATTTACATGCTCAGACCATCAGCCAGATGGTGGATCAGGTACTGACGCTTCCTGCGGAACAGCGGGCAATGATATTAGCGCCCGTGGTGAAAGAGCGTAAGGGCGAGCACTTACAATTAATGCAGCAATTGCAAGCCCAGGGTTATGTACGGGCTCGAATTGATGGTGAACTCTGCGAACTTGACGACCCCCCCAAGCTGGCGCTGCGTCAAAAACATACCATCGAAGTAGTGGTGGATCGATTTAAAATTCGGGAAGACATTGCGCAACGGCTTAGTGAATCTTTTGAAAACGCGCTCAACCTGGCAGAAGGTATTGCCATTGTTGCTTCCCTCGATGGTGATTTCGAGGAAATTGTCTTTTCATCCAAGTTTGCCTGCCCGGAATGTGGTTATAGCTTGAGTGAGTTAGAACCGCGCTTGTTTTCTTTTAATAACCCGGTGGGAGCCTGCCCCTCCTGTGATGGCCTGGGTGTTGATCAGTATTTTGATCCGGAGCGCATTATACATGATCGCACAGCAAGTCTTGGTGCGGGTGCAATTCGCGGTTGGGATAAAAAAACCACTTATTATTACCCCTTGCTAGAGTCTTTGGCTGAGCATTACCAATTTAATATCGAGCTTGCCTTTGAAGAATTGCCTGAATCAGTTCAAAACATTATTCTTTATGGAAGTGGTAAAGAGGAAATTGAATTTCGCTACCATCGCTCTCATGGCGGCTACCTGGTTAAAAAACATCGTTTTGAGGGGGTGATCCCCAACATGGAGCGCCGCTATCGCGAGTCAGACTCATCGATGATGCGCGAGGAGTTGGCCAAATATTTATCTTCCCGCCCTTGCCAATTATGCAAGGGCGCTCGTTTGAGAGAGGAAGCGCGCAATGTATTTATTAATGATATCAATTTGCCAGAAATCGCCAACTATTCCATTGAAAAAGCCTATGAGTTCTTCAAGCATCTTCATCTGAGTGGAAACAGGGGCGAGATTGCCGGTAAAATTAATAAGGAAATTTGTGAGCGCCTGGGATTCCTGGTCAATGTCGGTCTGGATTATTTGTCACTGGCTCGCAGTGCTGAAACCCTTTCTGGCGGTGAAGCGCAGCGTATCCGTCTGGCAAGCCAGATTGGTTCCGGTCTGGTCGGCGTCATGTATATTCTCGATGAACCATCAATCGGTTTGCATCAGCGCGATAATGATCGCCTGCTAAAAACTCTCACCCATTTGCGAAATCTGGGTAATACCGTCATCGTGGTCGAACATGATGAAGACGCGATTCGTTCTGCGGATTTTGTTCTTGATATCGGACCTGGAGCCGGGGTGCATGGCGGGCGTATTATCGCCGCCGGAACCCCGGAAGAAATCATGGCAGAAGAGAAATCCCTCACCGGGCAATACCTCTCGGGGGTTCGTTCTATCGAAGTGCCCAGACAACGCAAACACCTGGACGATGAGCGCATGCTGCATCTCACCGGTGTCTGCTGCAATAATCTGGTGAATGTCAATGTGAGTATTCCATTAGGTGTATTGACCTGTGTAACGGGGGTATCTGGTTCAGGTAAATCAAGTTTGATTAATGACACTCTCTATCCTTTGGCCGCCAATCAACTCAATCGAGCCAGTGTGATGACCCCAGGCTCGATTAAGAAAATAAGCGGCCTCGAACATTGTGACAAGGTCATTGATATTGACCAAAGCCCTATTGGGCGCACCCCGCGATCCAATCCCGCGACCTATACTGGTTTGTTTACTCCTATTCGTGAATTATTTTCAGGCACTCCCGAAGCCCGGGCTCGGGGCTATCAACCTGGGCGCTTCAGCTTTAATGTGAAAGGCGGACGCTGCGAAGCCTGCCAGGGCGATGGGATGATTAAGGTGGAAATGCATTTTCTACCCGATATTTATGTGGCTTGCGACATCTGTAAAGGAAAGCGATATAACCGCGAAACCCTGGAAATCCAATATAAGGGTAAGAATATTCATGAAGTGCTGGATATGACGGTTGAGGATGCGCGCAGCTTTTTTGATGCAATTCCAGTCATCGCCAGAAAGTGTCAGACCTTAATTGATGTGGGTTTATCCTATATTCGTCTGGGGCAAAGCGCGACTACATTGTCGGGAGGCGAAGCCCAGCGCATCAAATTGGCTCGTGAATTATCGAAACGTGACACAGGAAATACTTTGTATATCCTGGACGAGCCGACCACTGGTTTGCATTTTCATGACACAAGACAACTTTTAAGCGTTTTATTCCGTCTAAGGGATCAGGGGAATACGATTATTATCATCGAGCATAATCTTGATGTCATTAAAACAGCCGACTGGATTATTGATCTGGGACCGGAAGGGGGCAGTAAAGGAGGGCAAATCATTGCCACAGGTACCCCGGAAGAGATTACCCGAAACAAGGCATCCTATACCGGAATGTTTCTGAAGCCTCTGTTAAAGAAGAAAAAAGAGGCGGTAGTTTCCTAGTGCTCGCCTCTGACTCCAACTAACCGAGGGTTGCCGTCATCTCGAACGTAGTGAGAGATCTCCCAAATTTTGGTTTGTGCCAGCATTCGGAGATCTCTCACTACGTTCGAGATGACATGGCCTCAGCTTGTCCGAGGCATCCAGGCAATGCTTGAACCAGAGTCCAATTCGAGTTAACGGTAGTTAAACGGTTCTTATACCCATTGCAATGCTGGCGATACCAATTCATCTGCGTCTCTTTCTGGCCTGAGACTAAAAAAAGAAGGACTGTAAAGATTTAATCGTTCATGGCAGCGCAAACCAAGGCATACAAACAAGCCTAAGCCAAGCATGGTCAGGGCGGGTGTTGAGGTGGCTACACCGAGGTACATGAATCCAAGCCCCCAGAGCATTCCTGATGGGTGGGGCTGAAAAGAATCGCTCGCCCCCTGAATATACTGGGCGTGCTCAATAACATCATTGAACGATGTAGTAAAGGAGTCTTGCTCGCTGTGAGTACGAAGTTCGCTCATAGAAGAAAAATTTTAAAAATTGTCATTTTATGAACCAAAAAAACTAAAGTCAAGTCACTGTTTTTGGAAGCCGCTGTATCGTAACAAAACAAAGCAATTTGATTTTTATCTAAAAATAGCTATAACTTGAATATAAAACAAAATTGGATGAATAACATGGGAAAGTTTCTGCTATTCGTTTTGGTGATCCTGGCGCTGCTGGCATTTTGGCTAATCAGCATCTATAACACCCTCATCGGAATGATTGAGGCGATTAACAATAATAAAAAGCAAATCGATATCCAGCTAGATCGCCGTTTCAAGGTGTTTGAATCCTTGATACAAACCGTTAACAAATATATGGATTATGAGAAAACGACATTGAAAGATGTAGTTGCCTTACGTAATCAGGCACAGGCCGCAAGAGCTTCTGGCGATGAAAAAGCGAGAATGGATGCAGAGAATCAGATTTCGCAAATCGCATCAGGAATCAATCTGGTATTTGAACAATATCCTGATCTGAAAGCCAGTCAGAATATGCTTCAGCTGCAAGAGGAAATTGTGAATACAGAAAACAAATTGTCCTATGCCAAGCAGGCCTACAATGACAGCATCGAGCGCTATTATGCCAAGAAAAAATCCTTCGTAGAGGCAATGGTGGTTAATTTCTTCTCCGATAAGCTCAATAAAGAGTTCGAGTATTGGTCTTTACCGGAAGATCAAATCAAGGCACGCGAAGATTACACTGTCAAGTTTTCCGAGTAAGCCATGCCGCTATCAGACTACCATGCTTCGGTAGGTGACTGGCGAGCCCAGTTACAGAAAAACCAGCGCAAAACGAGGATAGTCATCCTCCTTTTCATCCTGATCTATACCGGGGTGGGGTTGGTGGCGGATGTATTTGTTCTGCAGTCCACTAATCCCAATCTGACTGTTGGCCAGGCTTTTCATGCCTTGCTGACCCTTCAGGTCATTCCTTATGCAACATTGATCATGGGCGGTATCGCCGTCATTTCCTTGCTAATTACCTATGCCATGTACGACCGGATTATGTTAATGGGCACCGAATATCGGGAAATTACGCCGGAAACAGCACAGAATCTACAGGAAAAGCAGTTGTACAATGTGGTGGAAGAGATGCGCGTTTCTGCGGGACTAAAGTATATGCCCAAAGTATTTCTCATTGAAGCGAACTACATGAATGCCTTTGCCAGCGGCTACAGCGAAAAATCGGCAATGGTGGCCATTACCAGAGGTTTAATAGACAAGCTTGATCGCGCCGAATTGCAGGCGGTGATGGCGCATGAATTAAGCCACATCCGTCATCAGGACATCAAACTGACATTAATGGTTGCTGTGTTGAGTAATATTTTATTGCTAGTGATTGATGTGCTTTTTTATTCGATGATTTACAAACGAGATCGCCGAAACCAGGATAATCGTCTATTGCTGATTATTATGGTTTTGCGCTGGGTGTTGCCCATATTAACTGTCGTTCTGGCATTATTTTTAAGCCGTACCAGAGAGTACATGGCCGACTCAGGGGCTGTCGAACTCATGCGTGATAATGAACCGATGGCCAGAGCATTGCTTAAAATTTCGGAAGATCATGCAGCCAATGCCGAGGAATACACCCAGGAATATGGACGAACTGCGCACGAACAGCTAAGACAGGCTTCGTATTTATTTGATCCCTCCAGTATTGACCCGGTTAAATCACTGACCAGTGCTTTTTCAACGCATCCCCTCACCGAGCAGCGTTTAGAGGCCATTGGATTTAAAAAGAAAGATAAGAGGTAACGTTTAGGCGATCGCTCTCCATGCCGGGATTTAAAACCCTCTCTCTAACTCTCTCCCTGAGGGAGAGAGGATTTGGAGGGGAGATGATTCTTTTTTTAAAATAAAAATCCCCTCTCCCAACCTGGGAGAGGGCTAGGGTGAGGGTTGATTCCAAAACCTCTCTCTGAAAGAGAGTAAGGACCATGCCTTGTCAACTAATCGGTTGAATCCTGCAGGCAATTGAATATTCTTTATTGCTTTGAGGTTCAGTAAATTGCAGCTCATTCGTATTGCTGAGCGTGATTTTCCTGTCATGATAGGAAATCCCGTCATTTTTCAATACATTAATTAAATTACCCCGTTGAAACAGCACAATGATATGTTTAATCAGAGCTCTTGATGAGCTATTGTTGAATAACCCATGATATCGGTTAATTACCTGGCTTTTATCCAGATAAGTATTAATTTCCCTCTCAATATCCTGTTCTGAATGTTCAGCCAGATGATTTTTCAAAAACTGCTGATTACTTAACACCAGCTCGATAAAATTCAGAATGTTTTCCGTTTTTACGGTGCGATAGGAAGACCAGAAGCTTAAACGTGAGCTGAATTTATTTTCCAGAAAGTCAAAAAGATTGGAAAAATTATGAACGATTACTCTGGCCTGATCGGCCTTAGCCTCATAAAAATCAGCGCGATCCTTTTGTTTTTGCAATTCAACCAGGGCTTCATTCAATTTTAGTTCCAGCGCTTCAATCAGTTCCTGTTCTCTGCTCATGCTTAGTTTCAGGGACTGAAAATCATTTCTTAAATTCTCGCTCGCTCTATTAAAACTTTCTTCGTATAGCTTGAACCGCTCGAGAATGCTGCCAATTCTGCCCTGCATGTTCTCTTTGAGCAGAGATAACTCTCTACTTGCTTCCTGGGCTACTTTTGAATTGTCACCTGAAAGAATTTCCCGTACATCTTTTAATTTATCATCCAGAGTGCTTTTCAGTTCTTTAATATCTTTCACGTTGCGATGAAAATCGGCAAGGATAGTCGTAAAGAGATCTTCATTGGCCTTTTCAATTTTTTTTACATCTTCCAGATGTTTTTTATTACTTGCCTTTAATTGCTGGACCAAATCCTGTGTTTCGCTAAATTGCCCCTTTACCTTGGCGATATCACTTGAAAGGCTGACTATCTGCGTCTGCTGTTGGATATTTTCCTTTGTTAACAGCTTGTTTCGGGTTTGCAGTTTTTTAACTCGCTCACCATTGATATCAATCTGCCTGATAAGCTCCCCCATATGGGCGGTGATATCTCCGAGTGCCTGAAAAAACTGGTGCAGGGGAGGGGCAAGTTCTTCCCGGCATTTCTCTCTGATTTTGCTTTCAAAATCCCGCAATCGTTTATAAAACTCAATAAACGAAAGCAAACTGCCATGTTTGGGATAAAGTAAAACGAATTCCAACTGCTCAGATCCAAGACCGAGCAGCGAGCTGGTCGCGTTCCACTTATATATGGGACTGTTCATTTGCTTGAGGAATTGATAAAGGCCGTCTGGTATTTCAGCTTCATTTCCTCCAAAGCTGATTTTACAGCTGCTGACCTGACCTCCTGCAATTTTTCCAGTAGTATATGATGAGGAAATATGCAATTTACCGCATAATTTATTGATGGCGTCATTCACATTCATCAATTGCAGTTGGGTAAACTTGAGAGAAGTAAATACTTCATTTTCAGACTTATCTATTTCTGAAAATTGTGAGGGTAATTCAGGATTTAAGCCAAGTAACCGGGTTAAACCATATTCTTCAAAGGTTCTGGCAATATTAAACAGATAAATTCGGTCTTCTTTAGTGAGACTGTTGGCATCAAAGGGCGTTTTGTGTTCATCCGGCTCATAGTTCTTAAGCTTATCAAGCCCATCATGAAGATACTGCATGCGTCGGCGCAGAAACTCCAGTTGTTCAAGGTTGTTTTGAAACACCGAATTAGTAATGAAACTGGTGCGTTTTATCAGTTTATTGTCATCGAGAGGTTCCGTAATCGACATGAAAGATTGTTTGGGATTGACGAGCGGCATCTTCTTGCTTTTCATCCATTTGGTATCATTCATCAAATCCAGCAATTCCTTAACCTGCGCATACTCAAAGAAATCGGATAAGCGCCTCATTGCCTCTCGGTAAAAAATATGTATCACAAGACGCCTGGCTTTGTATTCCCCTTTTTCAGACATCCCTTTGAAGCCATACTGAATTGCAGACTCAAGGAAATCCTTCTCGAGCGCCTGACAAATAAATAAAAGCTTGAAAATAGCTATCATTTCCCGCGATAACTGATCTCTGCAATTTTGATCAATAGGGGCTTTAAGTAAGAAACCATACCTGGGATCCCAGGATGTAATGTCTGCCATTACCTTGGGATTATCAAAAATATCCTGGTAACGCACAAAAGATAATCCATCCTCCTCTTGGGCAAGACGATTAAGTCCTTCTGAAACTTTTGCCAGAGGTTTCAGTAATTTGAAGATACCATATTCGTTAAAGGGAACTTTTCCGGTTGCCTGGGACGTATCTGCTCTTAACATATTCTGGGTTATTTTATAGGCAGAAAGCTGCGTGGCATCTGCTCCTGCCTGTGCATCAAACAAGCGGGCAAATAATTCCATTAAATGATTATTCAAGTCATAGAGATCGCGGGTGCAATGGACAGACATGGTCTGTACGCTAATTTCTCGCTGCTCGACAATTAATTGATCAATTAGATCGCCAAAATGTTTCTGTACTTCCTGGGCGAGCGTGGTGCGTTGCTTCTGAGTTTTTACAAAATAATCCGCAATCGTTTTATTATAATTTTCCGTAAGACCTTCATTGTCTAAAATATTTCGAAAATAGCTGGTGATAATAGTTCTGAACTTTTCTAGACGCTCTTCATTTTCATATCCTGGCAACTGGGCTATTCCCTTCATTGCCTGGATTAGGAGCACTGTAGTGTTACGCATGATTTGAACAGTGGCCTTGGCGAGGGCGCGATTTTCAGAGTTAATCACCTCGCGGTTTTTCAGATAGCTGTCGAAATATTCATGAATAGTGCGCTCAATGGAAGAGGCCAGTGTATCGGGTGGAGTCATAAGCTGGCTGCTCTCCTGCAGCATATGAATCTGGAAAATATTCCCGTCTGCAGGACTCTCATGAAGCAGGCAGAACTTGTCCAGTTCTGGCTTTAATAAGGTTCCGAGATTTAACTGCAACTCACAGCCTTTATCCAGCAGGTTTAATTCTTTGACAGTGATTTCAAGAATGCTTGCAAAATTGAAGTTTATGAATTCTCCGGCTGCCTTGTTCAGGCCGCTCATTTGCATAATAAGCTTTTTTTGGTCAGATTGCGCTTTTAAAGAGGTTAAATAGCTCCCCAGAAATGTTCCGGCCATCACACCAGCCGTGCCTGCGATAACTTCACCGGAAACCACCTTGGTGCCGATCATTGTCGCCAAAAGTCCAAACATGTTCATCTCCCTAAATGCATCAATGAATGCTCTCTTCCATGAAAACGCTTAAACAATTCATCGAATTTTTCAACGTATTGTCTAAATCAGCATTGATTTGTTAACCATATAACAGGTTTAATGAAGACGTCAACGCTTGCGTTGAGAATAAAAAAAACAATTTATTACGGGAATAAGCAGCTCGATTTTATAGTGTAGCAAAGTCACTCTAATCCCTGTAGTGGGAATGAACTTTAATTTGGAGATGGCTTTAATATAAGCATATTGGGGTTATCAGATCGTAATTATCCCAATATGCTATTGTTTAGGAGACTATGCAGCAGGGCCGTTCATCGTCCTCATCCGGTTGTTGAACTGTCTGGATGGTTGGTACCGGGAAAACATTGTTATAAACAATTAGAATGTCCTGCATGAAATCATTGGCGTCACTGTTTAAGGCATGCTCAGGCAAATGCCGGAAAGAGTATTTGGCTGAGATATTAGCCATCAACTGCAACCCCTCTGCATGTAAGGAGTTTCTGGGGGTTCTCGCCAGTATGTCACCGGGCCTGAGTATGACCGGAAAATCTGAGTTTTCCAGAGCGAGCATATAATCTGCCAAGACCGGAAACTCGGGTTTGTTTAATCGTCCGATGATTGCATTAAAGCGGCATTCCAGAATACAATTGCTATTGTCCAGTAACTCAATGCAGAGTTTACGTAATGCTCCAGCTTCTGGTGGTAAAGAAATCTGGGCGATTTTAGTGAGGATTGCTTTTCTGTTAGCCTCGTTCGTGGTCAAAGATCTTTCCCATCGTTGAACGATACCTGACAGCGACAGGGGGGCAAAATGAGTAAATGGACTGGTATTCGTTTTATTCTTGGTGTAGGTGCGAAATAGCGCCAGGGCCGCCTCGGGACTGGTAATTTTTTCCAGGTCAGTTTTGAGCTCTAAAGCACGTTTGCAGACTTGTTCATCTTCCTTGTGCTCTCTGATGAAGCGTGTGAGCTCATCCGCATAGCCTGCCAAAATGTTTGCTGCCATCTGACCTCCCTTGTGAGCTTACTCACGCAATCCGACCCCTTTTTTCAGTAATATCATATTAGCTGCAATTAATAATACGATCAAGACAAAAATAATGCACATCGACAAAGACATGCTCATCTCTTGTTTGCCAATCATTGCACCACGTAAAGCACTAACCATATAAAGTATAGGATTCAAATGCGAAAGCTTCTGCCAGAATGTTGGCAGCATAGCGGTCGAATAGAACACGCCTCCCAGATAGGTCAGGGGAGTCAGCACAAAAGTAGGAATCAGCATGACATCGTCAAAATTTCTGGCGATCATTGCATTGGTAAAGCCCGCCAGAGAAAAGATGGCAGAAACCAGCAGCACTACAAGCAAAGTCAGGGGCAGATGGTGGGGATCAATAGGCACGAAATACCAGGATACCAGGAAAACCAGAAAGGCAACAATTACACCGCGAAGCACACCGCCAATTACATATCCCAATAGCAACAGGCCATCATGCATGGGGCTGACCAGTATTTCTTCAATACTTTTCTGAAAGCGAACGGTAAACAACGAAGTCGATACATTGCCATAGGCGTTGGTAATGACTGTCATCATAATCAAACCAGGGGCGATAAACTCGGGATAGCTGACCCCTTGGATATCTCCAATTCGCGGACCTATTAAGGTCCCAAAAATTAAAAAGTACAATGCGGTGGTGATAACCGGAGGTAAAAATACCTGTGAGCTGATGCGAAACATACGCACTAACTCGCGTCTTACTACGGTATAAAAAGCAATCAACTGTTGATTAATGGTCATGATTGATTAAATCCAGAAAGAGTTCTTCAAGCCGATTGGTTTTATTTCGAAGGCTTTGAATTTTAATCCCATTCGCCGAAAGTTCTGCGAATACCTCGTTCAGAGAGACACTGTTATTCACCCGTAGTTCAAAAGTAGTACAGTCAATCAGGCTGGTTTCAAACAGCGGCATTATGGGTAATTGTTCAATGGGTTCCTGTGTGTTAAATACAAAGGTCTGATGATTCAAGCTATTAAGCAAACTGCGCATCGAGGTGTTTTTTATAATCACTCCCTCATCAATTATTGCAATGTGTTTGCAGAGCTGCTCTGCCTCTTCGAGATAATGGGTGGTCAAAATAATGGTGGTTCCTTGTGCATTGGTTTGCTTCAGAAAGTCCCACATGCTTCGTCTGATTTCAATATCCACTCCGGCGGTTGGTTCATCCAGAATGAGCACTTTCGGCTGATGCATTAAGGCTCTTGCAATCATCAGTCGGCGTTTCATACCTCCTGATAAATGCCGCACAATACTGTGGCGTTTTTCCCATATTCCTAATTGTTCAAGCAGTAAATGCGCACGAGGTCTCGCCTTAGAGCGTGAAATCCCGTAAAAGCCAGCCTGATTAAGTAAAATCTGCTCGCAGGTCTCAAAAATATTAAGATTAAATTCCTGAGGTACCAGGCCAAGACAGGATTTGGCAAGATAGGGATGTTCATCCAAATCATAGCCATAAATGCGAATGCTGCCAGAGGATTTGGTTAGTAATGTGGTGATAAGTCCGATGGTGGTTGATTTTCCAGCCCCATTAGCTCCCAGTAAAGCAAAAAAATCGCCTGTTTTTACAGTCAGGTCAATTCCTTTTAAGGCTTCTACTTTATTGCCGTAGATTTTACGTAATTGTCTAATTTCTAAAGCGTTCATGCCAGGTTCCGTGAGCAAATTCATTATAAAAATGTGGCCTATTGAAAAGGAAAAATAACGTTGAATGGGGCGAATAGCAAGCACTATTAGTGTAATACCTAACTCGGCTGTAATGAATTGGGATCATCACTAAATTCATCAGACTCATCGTCGGTATCATTGCTTGTTAATCCCGCATCGATGTTGGCCTGTCTAATTTGTTCCATTTTGCTCATAAACTCAGGGGTGATCCATTCTGGCAGGATTTTTTTTTTTCGCCTTTTTTATCTTCCGGTTCTTTTACTGGAGCAGAGTTTCTGGTTTTAAGTACAAAATCCAGCTCTTCTTGCATACTGGCAAAAAACGTTGGTTGCCCTGGCTTTAAGGCTGCTTTCTTTAATTTCAAAGGGGGCTTGGTGTTGGTACTTCCACCCTCTGTTTTTACTGGCCGGGGAGGCACAGGCGGCGCTGGCGGCGCTTTACGCTGGGTTGGCGGTTCAATTTCTGTTTCATTCTTTAAAACAGGTGAGGGTTTGGTCTGTAAATCTGAGCCTGTCATCGCAGGGGAGAGGATGGGTGACTGTTTAATCGACGATTTATTTTCTTTGATTATTGGTTCAGGCACCAGCTGAGCGGGCGCATTTGCAATAACTTTTTGTAAATTAACTGCATGGCTCGCTTCTTCAATCATATCCCAGGCATGTTCATAGCGGGTTACTTTTTCCCTTAATAAATGCAATTCTCCCTCATTGTCATTTTTGTGCCGCTCCAGTTCTTCATTATGAGTTTGTGATTCACGTAGCTCCTTGGTTAGCTTGGCTATCTGAGCCTCCAGCTCCTGGATTCTTAATGTATAGACTTCTATTTCCAGACAATGTGCTTCTCTCTCTTTGGATATCGCCTGCATTAAATTGCCAATCAGGCTGACTTTGGAGTTTTTAGTATTGAATTTAATGAAGAGGTTGACGCCAATATGATGCTCTTCTTGTGTGATCTCTGCACGTTTATTGGTGAATGTGCCCATGTGGGCAAGAAAAATGGGGTCCTGGCTAAACAAAATAACAGCGGAGTTGTTTAAAAAATTTAGCACGTCGTCTTCGTCAAAAATATCCGGGGTTTTTACAAAACAACTTTGCAGAAATTTAAGATTTTCTAGAATCGTATCAGCATGAGTATCTTTATTCCATTTTAAATACCGGCTCAGGTTATTGTTTCCGTATTGCTCAACTAAATCGTTAAATAACGAAATAAACTCTTTGCTTATACTCATTTCCGGCTCCCTGGATTGATGTACAATAGCCTATCAATCCATTTAATAGCAACCGGCCAATAAATTCAACAGACTGAATTAATAATTTGTTGAGAACTTACTCGTTTTAGCCATCCGGCAATGCTGACACGGGTCTGATGGGTCAGCTCCACTTCATGAGGAAGATCGCTTGTAAAGCAGATGAAGCGATCAGCCTGTGGTAAAATCGATACCAGGAGTTGTTCTTCCTGGTTATACACCTTCAAAGCACCTCCATTTTCAGCCTTCCAGCCCTCATTCAGGTAATAGACGCAGGAAATACGTCTATCCTTGTTATTTTGAAATTGATCCACATGCTTTTTATAAAATGTACCGGGCTGATAAATGGCATAATGGGTTTCAAACTGATTCAAGCCCATGAACAGGACATTATTTAATTCGCGGCTGATTTGATTTATTTTCTGAAAATAATAGTTTACCGCCAAATCAAATTCATCGGGGTCAAGCCAGAGAATACTATCACCTCTGATTTCCTGCTGCCGGCTAACAGAGGAATTACCTACTCGGGCTTGTCTAAAACGTTGATCAGCATCCCCGCACAAGGCATTAGTCCTAAGTTGCCTCGCATGCTCTTCACCCAGAAAATTTTCAATAATATGAAACCCTTGATTACAAAGATTATCAATCAGATTTGAATCGACCATGAACATCCAGAAATACTAGAGCTTTCCACAATAATTATTGCGATTGTCTCGAAAAAAGCAGAAATCATAGTCCATTTTGTGAAGGAGAGCGAGAAGATTTAACGTATGGCCAATATTAGTCTATTTTACCATTGAGCAGGCTTCTTCTTTCTTTCCAGTCTGGTAAAAATTGCGTCATCAGCTGTTTAAAATAATGGTTATGGCTAGCTTCAATCAAATGAACCATTTCATGCACAAAAACATATTCAATACACTCAGGCGGATGATGAATCAAATGCAGACTTAACCAGATGCGGCCCTTGCTGGTATTGCAGGAGCCCCAGCGGCTTCGCATCGCGCGTATGCCAATGAATTTGGGAAACACCTTAATGATCGGTTGCCATTTGCTTAACAGGGTATCCATTAAACGTTCCAGTTCCTGCCGATACCATTTAGCCAGTATCGTATTAAGATTTTGAGCGCTATCTAAAGTGCTTGAGAAATGCAGTTGTTCGTTAACGATGCCCAGAACCCGATTGCCTGAGCTACCATCTTTCACAAGAGAGTAAACTTTTCCCAGAAATTTAATCTGATTTTCAGAAAGAGTCTGCTGAGGCGAACGCCCTGCAACCTCCTTTTGCTTCTCAATAATCCAGGACTGGCGGCTCAGTAAAAATTGCTCAATCGCTGCATCGCTCATTCTATGCGGTGCACTGACGATGATTTCACCAAGCGGCGCCTTAATTCTTAAATACAGATGTTTAATTGACTTTCTAATAATCGTCACAGGCAGTTGATTCTTTATACTCTTCAGAGTCACTCAGTGTCCAGATAAAGAAAAAATCGATTATACTCTAACTGGCCGCTGTTCCCTATCTTTCTGCAGGAATACAGGGGCTGTCGACATATTCACCATTAATTTTGAGCACCATGTTGATACTGCGCCGATGATAACGTGACAAAATATCATACTGGGCTTTGCTCATATAACCGTAACTGTTTCCACAATAAACCAGTGAATGGGCAGACGCTGAAGGCTTGGGCTTTAAGGGCAAATCACACTCCCAGCGAAATCGACCAGGATCACAGTTTGCAAATGTTAAGGAAACTGGCAAGATGAACAAAAGGATCGCTATACTTTTTTTCATGGCAGGCTCTTTTTTTATTATTGTTTGACTTGATATCGGCGGTTGTCATTATTTCTTTAACGGGATAATTAATTTTGCAAGGAGTAGCAGCGTGACATTAACGACTAAAGATTATCTCGATTTTCTAAGGGATGGTGACTATCTCCGTGCGCTGGACTGGACGGCCTACCTCGAGAAAAAATGCGGTGTCAAGGCGGGAGGAGGCGATGATTTGCTGCCGATAGGCGTATTCGAATTAATTCGCTATGGATTTCGTCCTGAAGATATGAAGCATATTGAACTGCTTTATGCGGCCCAGGGTGTCAATCTTTTCAAAGGAGTTGCAGGATACGGCTGTACTAATCTTATAAGTGCCGCCCTGCAATATATGGTTTATTTCAAACACCAGCTCCTGATGTTCTATGCGACAAATGAAGACTGGGGATCGAATGAGTCCTGGAACAACGCTGCCGTAATTAAGCATATGGAAAGAGAATGTCCGGTTTTGTCTGCAGAAGCCAACAGTAAATTTTTACGTAAAGAATATAGGGAGCTCGATAAACGCACGCAAAAACTGCTAAAGGAAGTTCAGGAACTAAAGGGAAACAGCGAAATTCAAAAGCTAAGGGCGAATATTGAGTCGCTTGAACCTTACCGTGAACTTTGTAATGAGTATGCAGACTTATTATCAAAAGCACTCGACTCCCTAAATCCTGGAAAAGAAGAAAACCCGCTTGAGCAGCAGGCTTCACCTACATCCAAGAACCGTGCGGATGAGGCTAAAGTGACTGCGGTGCGTTTTGGATTAGTTAAAATTCTGAATGAGTATTTCAGAGTTTCGATGGCCAACAAAATCGATTGGGATAAGGTAAGGTTGCAGCTTGATGAAATTAAGGCACAACAGCCGCTTGACTGGGAATTTAATTATCTTAAAAGGTTGCAACCGCCTTTCAGCCTGGGAAAAGCGATTGTCGACAAACAAAATCAGCTTTTGTTTTTTGGTATGCACTGTTTACAAAGTATTATTGGCTGTGATTCATCTTCTCTTCGCGCCTCATCGGAAGGACCTCAATCTTAAGAGCATTTGCTATCTACATCACAAGATGCTTGATATCTGTGCAATATTGCGTATAATAGCGCAATATTTGTTCACCATTATGAGGTGGTTATGGTTGATGTGGTTATAGTGGGTGCAGGTCCTATTGGTCTGGCTCATGCCTGGGCAATGAAGAAATTAAATCCGGAATTAAGAATTGTCATCTATGAAAAATATACCGAATACCAGCGTAAACATACACTGAGTATGCAATGGCAGCATCTAGCCTCATTAATGAAAGCAACGGGAACCGAAGAACATCCCACGCTAAAACCTCTGCTGGTCCGACTCAAAAAAGATCCGCATATTCGCACTAGCGAACTTGAAAAAATATTCAAAGAGCTGGCTCTGGAGTGTGAAGAAGGATGTGAGCCTACAAGGATTATCCATGAGGCCATCACACCGGAAAATATTGAAGAAAAAATTCTCGAAGGACATCCTGAGGCAAAACTTATCCTTGGCGCGGATGGAACTCACAGTGTCGTCAGCAAGCACTTTTTTGGAGAAGATAATCAGGTTAAGCAGGAATTTGATTATGTATTGCAGCTTCGTTACGAAGTCAATGGCTCACATAAGAATGAAGGAGTTGCCACCGTCAATTTTTATCAGAATATGGCGCGTGGCGGGATGATTGCCAGCGAATATGTGGGGCATTTCGCAAAAGGTCAAACTCCTGTTACCATGCAAATGATGATTTCGAAGGAAGTCTTTGATCGTTTGAAGTCCATCGCCACCTCGCAAAAGCCTATTCATCTTAAAAACAACGATCAGGCAAAGGATATACCCCAGGACATTCGTAGTTTTCTCACCCGCTATCTCGAGCTTAAAATCGAAAAATGCCATGAAGATTCTTCTCTTATCGATTGGAACTCGGTGCGGGTTAGCGTCAACGAAGCGCCGGCGACTTATGCCAGACAAATCAGTACGCAGGTAGTAAGAAAAGACGGCTCCAAAGTCCATGTTAAGCTGGCGGGTGATGCCAAATTAGGACTTTCTTATTTCAAGGGGTTGAACGCAGGAAATGAGGCAACTGCAATTTTTATTGAGCAGATGAAAGAGCATATTCTTAATGGATTTGCTGATGAAGAGCAACTCGAGCTCAGCCTCAATCAGTATCAAACCTGGTTTACCCAGGTTTACGCCCCTAAAAAAGTACATGAAGTGTCGCAATACAGCCGTCGCAATATTCGTGCTCCAATGCGAATCATGGAAGCCGTGCAAAAGATAAAGGGCATTTCATGGCTAGACGATATTGACTCATCTGAAGAGTTGCTTAATGCGTATTTTAATTTACAGCAGGCGCCTGCTCATCAGGTGAGTAGAGACAAACAATGGCGTAAATACCCGCATCGCAGCTATGATCCTGTCGGTTTGGGTGATTGGAAATATATTCCTCTAACTCACCATTTGAAAAAAACTGTTAAACTGTTTACCGACTTTTTCAAACCTTATAAAACCTCTGCTTCATGGCATCCATTCAAACAAGACTTAAGACAACCCCTGGTTGGGTTGCTGAATGTGGGCAGTGGCCTCCTTAAAACACTTGTTGGCCTGCTGACCTTAAATCCTTGGCGATTTTTGGATGGAATATTCAGTTTCGTGAGGGGGGCGATAGAAATTGCGACCACCCCGCTGACCTGGCTGCTCAAGCCAATTACCCGAGGTATAGCGACCTTAATCTACAAAAGTTTCTGGGGGCCTAAAAAAATCGAAGACAACACCGGCATGCGAAAACTTGCTAAATTAGGTATTAAGGCTGTCGATGAATTCGATCAAGAATCCCGCGATCATGACCCCTCTCCCCAATCTAGTTATAACATTATAGCCCTTTGTCATGATATGCATCGCAAATATATGAAAGGCATTCGTCATCAACAAATGACGGATGTGGCGATGGATGAACATGCAGCCTATAAGCAGGTAGTGGATGAGCCTGTTGTGGATCCAACCACCGCGCGCCAATACTTCTCCCTTTTCTATAACAAGCCAGAGAATAAGGGCGATACAGCTGAGGCTCCAGCGGATAAAGAGGGTTTATCCATCTAATTATAAAGCCCTGAGGATGCAAAGCGGAATCAGGGCTTTTTTCTATCTTACTTCTACACTGCGACTTCCACCATGTGCTCTTGCGTAAATAAAATCAAGCAACTAACCTAGTGTCTTTGCGAACAAAGTGAAGCAGATCGATACTTGGACAGAGTAAGGAGATTGCTTCGCTAACGCTCGCAAAGACGGCTTTTTGCGCAAAAAAACCTGCTAAATAGGCGAAGCTCAATAGTTGTGGGGTCTACATGTAGAAATGCCGCGATCAAGTCGCGGCATTAAACGGAGCGGTAATTCAGGCAAACTCTGGCAAGCAGGGCAGTTGATTGTCAACAGGCCTTGTCTTGATCTTAGTCTTCTTTGCGGCTGCTTAATTTTTCTTTGATGCGAGCAGCACGGCCAGCCAGATCACGCAGATAATATAATTTGGCACGACGAACATCACCACGACGTTTGACAGTAATGCTGTCGACGATTGGGCTGTAAGTCTGGAATACACGTTCTACACCGACGTTATGAGAAATCTTACGCACGGTGAAGGCAGAGTTTAAACCACGGTTACGTTTGGCAATTACAACCCCTTCAAAGGCCTGTAAACGCTCACGAGTACCTTCTTTTACTTTTACTTGTACTAAAACGGTATCGCCTGGGCTGAAATCAGGAATATTTTTACCTTGCATTTGCTCGGCATTCAGCTGATCAATAATGTTAGTCATGAATCATCACTCCTCAAGTATGGTCTGTCGCTGCAAGCTCAGGTGTATATCGATGCTCCATAGCTTGCCGGTTGTTACTTCTCTCGGTTATTCCGTGAGAGCATTCATTTTAAAAGCTTTTAATGCTGCAAGCAGTATGCTGCAGTAGAAAAATGCTCCGTTTTTTAGCAGGAATCACTGTGTTCATTTTGAAACTCCCTCAGTAATTCCCTGTCCAAATCGTTTAAATCGATTTTTTCTAATAAATCCGGTCTTTTTAACCAGGTATTTCCTAAAGATGCCTTACGTCGCCAGCGTTCAATTTCCCGATGGTTACCGTTCAGTAAAACGTCTGGAACCTTCTGTCCGTTAACCAGCGCCGGGCGGGTATAATGCGGGCAGTCCAGCAAGCCATTCATAAATGAATCCTGCTCTGCAGAGCCCGCGTGGCCCAGGCTGCCGGGCAACAAACGCAAAATTGCATCAATAAAAATCATTGCGGCTAATTCTCCGCCGCTCATCACGAAATCGCCAACCGTCCATTCTTCATCGACGTGTTGCTGGATAATTCGCTCGTCTATCCCTTCATACCGACCTGCGATAAAAAGCAGGGGGGTCTTATCCTGGGCAATTCTAATCAGGTCGTTCTGTTTAATCTGCCTGCCCTGCGGGCTCAAATAAATAGTACGGCATCCTGAAGGCAGAGCCGCTTTGGCATGCTCTATTGCGGCATGCAGGGGCTCATACATCATTACCATTCCAGGACCGCCGCCGTAAGGCTTGTCATCAATCTGACGGTAAGGCCTTTTTGCCCAATCACGTGGGGTCCAGTATTCAATTCGGGCAAGCCCCTGTTCAAGCGCTCGTCCTGTTACACCATAGCTCAAACTGTTAAAAATTTCCGGAATGAGACTAATCACACCAAGATGTAACATTAAAAATCCGCGTCCCAATCAACCAGAATCTGTTGCTGGCTTAAATCGACCTTTATAACGTAATGACCAGGTAAATAGGGAATCAGATGACGTCGTTCACCATTCACAATCAGGACATCGTTTGAGCCAGTCGCAATCACCTCGGTGACTGTACCCAATAGCTCATTGGATTGATTGATAACTTTCAGCCCAACAAGCTGGTGCCAGTAAAACTCATCTGGCTCTAGCACGGGTAATTGCTTGCTGCTTATCGCAATCTCCAAATTGGTCAGTTTGGCCGCTTCTTCTCGCTCATTGTAACCTTTTACTCTTACGAGAATGTGTTTATCGCTGAGTTCAACCTGTAACAGCTCAACAGGTTGCCACTGTTTGGCGATAGAAATATGCCAGTCTGCATAGTCAAGAATATTATTACGGGGTTCAGTAAAGGAATGTACCGTAATAAGGCCTTTTATACCATGAACTCGACCAAAACGACCTACAATTATCCAATCAGTTAAATCACTCACATTATTCAGCGTTAGCAGCTTTCTTATGTTCTTTAACAAGAGCGCTTACGCGATCGGATAACTGTGCACCCACGTTTAACCAATGCGTTAATTTATCCATTTCGATATGGAGACGAATGTCTTGTCCCTGAGCGACCGGGTTAAAATAACCAATGCGTTCAATGTAATTTCCATCACGACGTTTGCGGCTGTCTGTAACAACCATGTGATAAAATGGACGCTTTTTAGCGCCAGCTCTTGATAAACGTATAACGACCATTATTTTCCTCTTCTAAGAGTGGTTACGTAAAAATGCCGTGTATTGTACGAAAATTCACACGACATGTGAAGTCATTCTGACAATTATTTGAAATCATCGGGTAAAATACCCTTCATTCCAGTAAGGCCACCCAAGCCGCGCATCATTTGTTTTAAGGCGCCCGGCTTGGAAATTTTCTTCATCATCTTCTGCATTTGCTCATATTGTTTCAGTAAGCGGTTAACATCCTGAATCTGTGTGCCTGAACCCTCTGCAATGCGCTTCTTGCGGGAGCCAATGATAATCTTGGGCAGACGGCGTTCTTTTTTGGTCATCGAATTAATAATAGCAATTGTTTTTGCCAATGCTTTATCATTCACTTGCGACATGGCCTGTTGCGGCAGCTGGCTCATACCGGGCAGTTTGCTCATCATACTGCTGATGCCACCCATATTATTCATTTGCAATAACTGCTGCTTGAAATCTTCCAGGTCAAAGCCCTTTCCTTTTTTCAGCTTCTGCGCCAGTTTCTCACTGCTTTTTTTATCCGCCTTACGCTCAACTTCTTCAATCAGCGTCAGAATATCGCCCATCCCCAAAATTCGGGACGCGACACGGTCAGGATAGAATGGTTCAAGGGCATCAATTTTTTCGCCGGTTCCCATGAACTTAATGGGCTGACCAGTGATTTCCTTCACGGATAAAGCCGCTCCTCCACGGGCATCACCATCGGTTTTGGTGAGAATAATACCGGTTAAGGGAAGGGCATCATGAAAGGCCTTGGCGGTATTGGCTGCATCTTGTCCAGTCATGCTGTCGACGACAAACAGAGTTTCAACGGGTTTGACCGCTTGATGCAATGCTTTGATTTCGTCCATCATGTCCTGATCGATATGCAGACGGCCTGCTGTATCGAAAATAACGACATCCACATATTGCTTTTTAGCATTATCGAGTGCGCGCTGGGCAATATCGAGCGGGTTTTCATGCGCCTGCGCCGGAAAAAATGCAATATCAAGCTGCTCCGCGAGCAATTGCAACTGTTCGATGGCCGCAGGTCTGTAGACGTCCACGCTCACCAGCATGACTTTTTTGTTCTCTTGCTCTTTTAAATAGCGTGCGAGCTTGGCTGAAGTGGTCGTTTTACCGGAACCCTGCAAACCAGCCATAAGAAAAATGGCAGGGGGTTGCGTTTTAAAATTGAGTTCTGAGCGCTCACTGCCCAGAATGACAATCAATTCATCATGAATAATTTTGATCAGTGCCTGCTCGGGCTTGAGTTTATCATCGACTGCCTGACCAAGCGTTTTTTCCCTGACTTTCTCTATAAATTGCTTAACAACAGGTAAAGCAACATCCGCTTCCAGCAAGGACATGCGCACTTCGCGAAGCGCCTGCTGTGTATTCTCTTCGGTAAAATGACTTTGCCCAGTCAGTGTTTTGAACGCCTGGTTCAACCGTTTGGTTAAATTATCAAACATGGAATGTCTGCCTGATTTCAAAAATAATCATAGTACCACAGGTGTTTCTCTCTGTGTAATCTTTACTTTATAAAGAGTATAATTCGGTTTGTTATTTAACCGGATAAGGAATCCAAGTGCAGTTTTCACTGGTCACACTATCGATTATTCTCTTTATTCTGATCCTGCTTTCCGCCTTTTTTTCGGGAACGGAAATCGGCATCATGTCGATTAATCGGTATCGACTGAAGCATTGGGTTAAAACGAATCATCATCAGGCTGTTCGGGTTTCCAGGTTGCTGCAACGACCTGATAGACTGTTGGGAGTTATTTTAATAGGTAATACCTTTGCCAATATCACGGCCTCCATGATTGCTACTCTGATAGGTCAGAGGCTGTACGGAAATGCCGGGGTCGCCCTGGCGACACTTGTGCTCACTTTAATTATTCTGGTTTTGGCGGAAATGGTTCCCAAGACGCTGGCGGCATTGCATCCCCAGCAGGTAGCGTTTCGCTCCTCTTTGCCATTGCTCCTTTTACAAAAAATTCTGGCGCCGCTGGTTTATCTGATTAGCACTATCACTAATTGGATTTTACGCCTGTTTGGTATCTCTCTGGATAAAGCCCAGCGCGAAGCGTTAAGCGCTGAGGAGTTGCGTTCTGTCGTTAATGAGGCTGGCGGCTTATTGCCCGCCGAGCATCAGGGAATGCTGATTAGTTTACTGGATCTGGAAGAAGCGACCGTTGAAGACATCATGATACCCAAGGCTGATGTGATTGGTATTGATTTGGAGCAGCCCTGGCATCAGATTCTTGATGAGCTGGAAACAGCTCAACATACCCGCCTGCCACTGTTTCGTCACAGCATTGATGATTTGCTTGGTATGGTGCACGTGCGCAATGTGTTAAATCTTGCTCTTGAAGAAAGGCTGGACAAGGACAGTCTATTGAAAATTGCAGACGCTCCTTATTTTGTTCCCGAGGCCACCCCTTTAAATGTGCAGCTTTTGAATTTTCGCAAGGAAAAGAAGCGCAGTTGTTTCGTGGTGGACGAATATGGCGATTTGCAGGGGCTGGTTACAATTGAAGATATTCTCGAAGAAGTGATTGGTGAATTTACAACGGACATCGCCGCCCTGAGTAAAGACATTGTGCAGGAAAATGAAGAGACAATTATTGTCGACGCCAGCATCACTCTCAGGCATTTGAAACGCGGTTTAGGCTGGCAATTACCCATGATTGGGCCGCGCACACTCAGTGGACTTATTATTGAGCATTTGGGTTATATTCCAACAGCTGATAGTTGCCTGCAGATTGAGGATTTTCAAATTGAGATTTTGAGGGTGGGTGATAATATGGTTAAAACGGCAAGGATAAGAAAAGTAAACAGGAACGAGCCAAGTCAAAGTTAAACCTTGAAGCATTGAGCATCAGGATTTAACTCTGTCTCTGCGTTTGCTGTTGATTAGCAAATAAATGCCGGGCAGCACAAAGAGTGTAAACAAAGTGCCGATTGCCAGACCACTGACTAACACTGTTCCAATTGCATGTCGTGACTCAGCGCCTGCATCCTGGGATAGCAGTAAGGGGATTGCACCAAAAATCATCGCCCCCGTAGTCATTAATATAGGGCGCAGGCGAAGTGAACAAGCCTGCCTCACCGCTTCACTGACAGCAAGTCCTTTCGCACGAAGCTGGTTGGCGAATTCAACAATCAATATACCATGCTTGCTAATCAGCCCGATTAAAGTGATTAACCCCACCTGTGAATAGACATTCAGGGATTGTCCGGAGAAATAGGTAGCGGCTAAGGCTCCTGAACAGGCTAAGGGTACGGTAAATAGAATAATAAGCGGGTCAATAAAATTTTCAAATTGAATCGACAAAATGGCATAAATAAACAAAATCGATAAAAGTAACAGGAACAGCATGGTATGAGACGATTCGTTATAAGCTTTTGCAGCACCGCTCCAGGTCAGTTTGTACTGGGAGGGTAATTCAGTTTTGGATAATTTCCATAACTGCTTCATTGCTTTATCAATAGATTCTTTGGCAGGAAATTGAACATGCAAGGTGGTAGAGCGCATTTGCTTATAGTGCTCGAGGGTGGCTGGTTGGGATTTAGCATTCATAGCAGTAAAAGCTCCCAGCGAAACCCGCTTGCCCTCCGGTGTAGTTAGATAAAGCTCGTTTAAGGTCCAGGGAGCGCTATTGCCTTTAACCGTTAAATTGTAAAGCACACTATCTTTTTGAAAAGTGAGTGATTTATCGGAACTGAAAAATACTTCAATGGTTTTGGCGACCTGGGCGGGAGTTAATCCCAGTTTGCTCAAGGCATTATTATCCAGCTCAATGGAGTAGCCGAGAGTATCCAGACGTAAATCATAACTGGCGGATTCAAATTGTCCGCTGCTGTCGAGCACCGCTTTTAATTTTTCAACATGATCAAATAAATCACGAAAGCTGTCGGGTGTTGAAATAATGAGAGAAAGTTCAGCTCCCTGGCCTGCATCATCAATTCCCGGCAAACCAGTATTCCAGCTCCACACGGAAGGATCCACTGAGGGAATTTCTTTAAACTGCGGGCGCAGATGCTCAACGATCTGTTCTGCCGACTGTGATCTCTGAGAATGAGGTTTTAGCGGGAGTAAAATACTCGCGCCCCAATCCCCCATAAAAGTTAATTTGTAATCCGACTCCTTGATGGAGGTGGTAGTTTTTTCAAAGGCACTCACTTTCTTATCCAGATCATCTAAGGATTCGCTGCTAAGAGGCGGGGTATAAATGCCAACCAGGCCGCGATCTTCCTTGGGAGCGGTTTCTGCAGGAGTATTATAATACAGCAGAAAGCAAATGCTGATGGTGAGGATTGAGGCCAGTGCTGCAAACCAGCGTTTGCTGAGAACACGCGTAAGCGCATGGTTGTACTGCTTTGTCAGGTTTTCCAACAGTGTGTCAATTTGAGGCCAACGAGGCGTTGCATGGTTACCTAAAAATTTTGCACACATGAGCGGTGATAAGGTAAGAGCCACCATTCCGGAAACAAAAACGCTGCCGGCCAAAGCCACCGCGAATTCTACAAATAATTGCCCCAGCATCCCATCAATGAAGGCGAAAGGCATATAAACGCTGGCAAGGGTGAAGGTCATCGCTATAATAGCGAAGCCAATTTCTTTGGCACCCAGTATCGCCGCATTCAATGCGGTTTCACCTTTTTCGATGTGACGCCAGATGTTTTCCAGAACAATGATAGCATCATCAACTACCAGGCCTATCGCAAGCACCATCGCAAGCAGCGTCATTAAGTTGATGGAAAAACCGAATAGCTTTAGAAAAATCATAGCGCCGAGCAATGAAATGGGAATGGTCACCAGAGGAATGAGTGTGGCACGCCAATTTCTCAGAAAAAGAAAAACAATAATGAGCACCAAAATGACTGCTTCAAGAATTGCGGATTGAATATTATGCAAAGAGGCATTAATAAATTGCGATTGATCCAGAATAATACTGGCATGGACTGAAGAGGGGAGGCTTTGCTGGACCGCCTGCAGGGTCGCTCGAACTTGCCTGGAAACCTCAATAGGGTTGGCGTCATTCGCGCGATTAATGGATAATACGATCCCTGAATGGCCATTGACGCGCACTCGAAACTGGCTGTTATCGCTTATCAATTGAACATCGGCAATTGATTTTAAAAAAACAGGATGTTTTTTATCTGCTTTAATGAGCAGGTTTTCATAATCCTCCACAGATTTTAGGTCGGAGTTTAAGGTGCTCGGGATTTTGTTTTGATAATTCCCTGCCGGCAATGAA
Source organism: Legionella sp. 16cNR16C (assembly GCF_021297775.1). NCBI lineage: Bacteria > Pseudomonadati > Pseudomonadota > Gammaproteobacteria > Legionellales > Legionellaceae > Legionella > Legionella sp. 16cNR16C. Next base: position 395,067 of record NZ_JAJTMX010000002.1, on the reverse strand, counting down.
ACACGGCTTCGCTCAAGGGCGCTCATTACCTCATCTACATTGATGCCAAATGCGTATAATTTCTTGGGATCAAGGCTGATGTTATAAGTGTAAGGCTGTCCCCAAACTCTCACTGATGAAACACCTGGAACACTGCGAAACTCATTTTTTAAGCGGAGATTGGCAAAATGAGTCAGGTCGGCGAAGGCTAAAGTCCTGGATTCAATCGCGATCCCAATAAACGGCAGACCAGTATTCTGGCGCTGACGCTCGATGCGGGGGGATTTTACTTCGGCGGGTAAGTAGGATTTTGCCAGACCTACCGCGTCCTGGGTGGCGCTTAATGCTCTGTCCATCGGAGTGCCGATGCGAAAGCTCAGAGTGATTTCAGAAGAGCCGCTTTGTGATTGAGAGGTGATGGTGTCCAGACCTTCAATCCCTGATAAATTATCTTCAAGTATATTGGTAACAGCGGTTTCGACCAAATCCGGACTGGCGTTGGGGTAATTGGTACTAACACTGATCGTTGGAAAGGTGATGTCAGGATATTCTCTGAGTGAGAGCGACTGAATACACAGTAGCCCCACTACTACGACGAGTGCGTTAAGAATAATGGTTATGACCGGGTGTTTAATGAAATAACTGGTGATTTTCATAATGAGGCATTTTTTATTGGCTGTGGTTTAAATTCACTGACTGACATTCCTGGATATAGGCGCTCTTGCCCTTTAATAATCAGTTTTTGCCCCTCTTGCAAGCCTTCAGTAATTTCTACAGTCGATTTATCTTTGAGTCCCGTTTTAATCGATGCCAGTTTGATTTTTCCACCATCAAGAATGTAGACGAATGGAGCGCCATTTCTTAGAAAAATGGCGGATGAGGGTACCACTATTACATTTTTCTGTTCGCGTACAAGCAAGTCGAGTTCCACGGTTGAACCAATCAGGCATTCCTTACAAACAATGTCGATATCGGCAGGGCACATGTGCGTTTCTTCATCCAGCATTGCTTGTACATGGGAAAGCTTATAATTCCGGTTCAATAATTTCACCGTTTGCCCCACCCTTATTGTCGGGAGAGTGCTGCAAGGCAGGTCGATATCGACGGCCAGCGATTTGGGGTCATAGATAGTAACGATTGCATCTCCTTGGGTGACCTGCATGCCTTCACGTTTTTTGTAGACACCAACCACGCCATCAAAAGGCGCATAAAAACGCAGATTGTCCAAATCAAGCTTTGCCTGAGCTAATTCTTTCTGCGCGGCCAGCCAGATTTGTTTTTGCTCATCTGCCTCTTTCGGGCTGACATAGCCTTTTTTAATCAAAGCGGGATCCGCAAGGCGCTGATATTGCTGACGAGCTATTTGCTCAGCAGTTTCTGATAATTGCAGGGATTTTTCATTATCGGGATTATCGATTTTGGCAATTAATCCATTTTTGGAAATTGTTTCGCCAGGGTTAGCCATGATATCGAGAATTCCGCTGCCTTTTGCGGTTAACACCGCAACGTGCTTGGGACGAATAGTACCTAGCAGATGAATAGTTTCCTGAATATCGGCTTTTTTTAATGTCAGTGTTTCAACTACTTTTACCGGGTTGCTATTGTCCTTGACGGAGCTTTTATGAAAAAGCCAGTAGGCAACAATCACAAGAGGCAATATCACAAAAAGGATATGTTTTTTGGTTAATCGAATTGGCTTAACTCTAAAATTCGCCATAATCAGACTCTCTAATCATTGGTAATATCTGAGCGAGGATGGATTATCCTAACACAACTACGGTAGAGATTGGACAACTTATTGATTAAGGTATTTTAATGAGATTCAACTGACTCTTTCAGCACTTCAACCGGTGCTGTAAATAAATACCCGCCATTACGAATCGTTTTTATCAGCGCGGGCTTTTTGGCATCCAGTTCAATTTTCTGCCTTAAACGGCTAATTTGAACATCAATGCGGCGATCGAATGGGTGGAGATCGGAATGTTTGGTTATCTGTAACAAAAACTCTCGTCCCAGCACTTGCTGCGGCTGTCGAACGAATGCATGCAGCAGGTCATACTCACCCGCGCTTAGCAGGAGCTCATGGTGATCATTGCTAAAAACCTGTCGAGATGCCGGGTAAAGACGCCATTCTGAAAAAAGTAGTACTTCTTTTTCAGCTTCTGCATTTTGAGTTGCCCTTGCGACTCTTCGACTAATGGCTCCGATACGAGCGTGCAATTCGCGCGGATGAATTGGTTTAACCAGAAAATCATCAGCTCCGGCTTCAAGCATGTTTACACACAGTTGTTCATTGATTTGATTGCTGATAACAATTAGCGGTACATTGAAACGTTCATAGATCTGATGAATTTTTGCCGGGTTTGCTTCAAGCAGTGTGGCCGAAATAAGCAAGGCGACAGGCTCTTCACAAGTTGTTTCAAGTTCTGACAAGCTCTTGATCGAGACAATATTAAAATTGAATTTATTAAAATAATCAGCCATTTGGCTTTCCGGGAGCGCATCGTCAATGAAAAGCAGGGGTTTGCGATGCATGGGCATAAATAAAACTCCATCAATTTTTAATAGAAAGTATTTTCACAATTATATACCTATTACACTTTAATTTCATCGCGTGTGAAGGGGATATCCGCCCCCATTTTCTGCTGAAAATTGTTATTGTTCAGTGCCTTGGGACTAAGCTACAATCAAATAATAAGCGCTATTAGTTAAGGGAATTTGCAATTACCTACAATAATCCTTACTTAAGGGATGACAGAAACCATGCATGTACCGTTACCTTGGTTGATTGATGAAAATTGCCGATTAAAGGCTGAATTAAAATATGCGATTAAAATTAACGAGGCTAAGCTAAAGCCATTGCTGGAATCTTCGCCGACCCCATCCTACAAAACGAGCAGTATTGTTGAGTATTGCCATGAGTTAATTGAACTGTATGAGAAATTATCCCGTCTAAACTCCTCTGAGGCTAATCCCGTATGGGAGTCGCCGCTTTTGTTTGAAACAATTTATTCACAATGTATTGCCAGAATTGAAAAATGCCGTATTAAATGGAGACAGGGCAGTACTGATGAAAATGAAGCCCGCAGCGTTGATAGCTTATTATTTTATTACAGGAATCTAATGGCCTTGGTTCTTGACCACGATCCAAAGGCTAATTGCGGCGATAATGAACTGCTGGCTCCTTTACTGAAAAAAATAATACAGGCGAAATCAGTCAGTGAATGGCTGAGTGCAATTATTCATTTCGCCAATCGCTTCAATGACAAGGTCAATATGGCGAAAGAGCAGTTTTTGCATTTAAATGAACGCGATTGTCTGGGTTTTTATCAGCAATTGACCGAGCCTGAATATGTCGAACTGGTCAATGCCCTGTTTTTTTATAAAACGCAACCGGGATTGTTATACGGCAATCGATTGAGTACTGAAAAAGAAATTGAAGTTAAAAATACGCTCTGTCAGTTACATTATTTTATCGAGGTCATCCATCAAACGATTTTCCATAATCTAAAACAGCGTGGCTATAATCCAGTTCAGGATTATCTTTTTCATGGAGATGAATTACCTCCCGGGATTTGCGTTGAAATAAATGAGATGACAAGAGAAATTATCAAATCCGCCCTCCAGCAATGCGAAATGCCCAATTTTCTGTCCACCAATGATCTTATCCATCAGGGCCTTAATGATTTGTTCCGCGCGTATAAATACTGGTTTAATCCCAATCGCCTGATTGACGCCGCTATGTACCTGCGAAGCCAGTTGGTCTCTCCTGTATCAGAACCAGAGGGCAATGAATTTCTGCAGCAAATGGTTATTCTTTATCAACAGCTAAGCACAGAGCAATGTATCGACCTGTATGGTTATTTTTCAAATAAAGATACACGCTATTTGCTCAGGACTTTACAGGCAGCGGCGCAGGGTCAGATGATTCGTGATGTGGAGTTGCTCAAGGAGAATGAGCGATTAGCAGTCATTCGTGTTTACCAGGTTATGGAAGACTTGATGGCCGCTTTACTATGCGAATTAAAAAATCGCCATATTCTAATGGCGGCCTATCCTGATTTCAGACAGGATACAGTTGTAAAGCCAGGGAGGCGAAATCTGCAGGCTCTAAGCCGTATTCTGACGCTTTATTCGTCACCAGAGATGAATCAGAATTCGAGACTGGAGACATTATTTAAGTCCCTGGAAAAACTTCAGCAGGGATAGACAAGCCCTCCGCGGGCTACGTCATCCCGTTCATGAGGATGAGTTAGAAATCTTTGGCATCTCTTTAAACGCTGGCGGAGTTTGCGGATAACCTGACAATTGTTTCTGATAAAAATTAAGCAATTGTTCGAGCAGTTTTTGTCTCGGTGAGTGTTTTGCGAAAGCCGACTGGGCCTCATCAGTCCATTCCCCGGTTTTTAAATTCAGGATCACCGTAATATAGGTCTCATTATCGGGATAAAGAGCAAGCAGCCAATCGCCATCCAATATTCCATAAAGCTTCATTGCATCGATAAGGGGCCAGCGATCGGGACGAATTTCCAGATCATCGGTTTGAGGATTCACCCAGAAAAGCAGTTTGCCATATTCGACTGCTTTTTCATTACTTAGGGCTGAGTTGGGTAGAAATCCGCTTTCAAGCATCACCGGTCGGCTTTGTTCATTCAAATGGGTTTGTGTTTTTAAAAAACCTGCCAGTGATACGCCGTCAGATAATGGGGTCGGGTGAATTTTAAGATAGGAGTAGACAGTGGGGGCGATGTCCATTAATACCACACGGTCCTGCACAGTTTTTACCGGGTTAACGGTTGCTCCCTGCTGAAAACTTACCATGCCCAGAACACAGAAAAACTGGTCCGGACTTAATAAATCGGAGCCATGTCCGGCGCTACGTTGTAATTCAGTAGCGGTTTTTTGAGGAAAATAGGACTCGAGACGACTTGAGCCGCTGCCCTGATACAGCTCAGGATCGATTTTCCTGGAGCCTTTTTTATATAATACTTCGCCATGATCACTTAATAAAATAATAAGACTGTTATCAGTGATTGCGGTTTTTTGCAGGAAATCAAACAATGTTTTAACTTGCTGATCGACTTTATGCAGTGCTGCATAATAAAGTCCCTCCCGCTCTTCGAGACTGTATTCATTTTTAACTTGGGCCGCAGAAGAGGCTGCCCAGGCATAGGGCCAATGAGGTAAGGTAAAATGTACGGCTAAAAAAACAGGTTTTTTCCTGTTTAGCTCAAGAATAGAGTGCTGCAATTCTTTATTGAAGGTCTCAGGGTAATAGGAAAAATGACCGGCGCGATTCATGTAATTGTAAGGAAGCAGCCAGCGGCTAAGGCGAAAATTAATTAAAAAATTGCTGAGCGGAAAATCATAAAATGAGCCGAGCAGTACATCATTAGCGCCAATTTTAGGGCCGACTATTTTTTGAAAACCAAACTCTTCTCCCAGATTATTGAATCGTCTGTCGTCTGTGGCAAAAATGGTTTGATATCCTGCCTTCTTTAAAGTCCATGCAAAGCTTGCGGCACTGTCAATTTCTTTCTTTGAGATAAGATTTTCTCTGGCGCGATGATGAAGTGGATGCAGGCCGGTTAAGATACTTGCCCAGGCAGAGTAAGTTCGTGCCAGAGGACTGACCGTGTTGGTAAAATGCACACTATTGGCAAGAAATTGAGCGATGAACGGGGTATGTGCCTTGCTAACCTGGCTCGGGCTTAAAGAATCCACGCCGATGATGATAACATTTGGCGATGCCCCTGCGATAAAATGTGTCTCTTTTTTTGACCAGGGCAGGAATAGAATAATGATTAATAATATTAAGCTGATGCTCACTTTTGTATTTAGCAAACAGAATCGATAAAGGCTAATCAGACTTGCCAGCAATAATAAGCCAAGTGAGATCAGAAGGGCAGCAGTAATCAGAAAGGGTGGAAGTCCCGGAACAAACAATTTGCTAAAGGCGCTTAAGGGAAAAAAGTAGCAGTTAAGGCTTAGAATGGCAATCAGAGAAACTATTAGGATAGTAAGAATACGCTGGTCCAGGCGCTTTTGGGAAATGGGTATCGGTGTAATTCCCCATAATAAGAAAACCTGAATCAGGGTCAGGAGAACGTGCAGGATAATTTGCAGCAAAAAGGCGGCAATTAACTCCACATAAACTTTCCAGGGCAAGGTTACCGCGTGGATAAAGCTGGCGCTTAAGGAGAAACTGTAAATTAATTGAAATAAGAGAAATAACAGGTTAAATCCTGCAAAGCTATAAATGCCCTGTTTTATAATCTGCCTAAAACGCGTTACCATCCGATGAGTAGAATATTAGTTAACCCTAATGGCATTCTGAGCTTGAAAGGCTGGAATAGCAAGTAATCTTAACCGGCCTGATTTCCAACGGTTGTATTCAAATGCCAGTTGTAAACATAATTGTCAATGGTATTAACATGCTTTAACTGATGTTTGAGGGGCTCTTTGGCAAACTGCCTGATATGATTAATTACATTTTGTTTGGTTTCGCCAAAATCCTCACTAAACCAATCGTATATTTTGGAAACGACCAATTCACCCTCAATAACCTGCACGCCTCGCAGAGAATTGACATAATCAAAGGCCGCCAGATTTAATTGCTGTTCCAGTTTTTCGCCGGTATAAACCTCTTTCCCCAGGTTAGGAGCACCAATTGCGCCATTATTCAGGGCATAATGACTACGGGAGTCATTCCATATAGGGCGAATAATACGATTTTGAATTTCGTCCAGAGACAATGAAATATTATTGACAGTAATCAGCTTGGCTCCCCAGGGCCCAATACTGAATAAACCGGGTGAAATATTGATTTCATCAATGCTGTTTACCGGGAAATAACTGGCAACAGTATGTACAGTTATTGCGTTATACACATTGATCCAGTAAGCGAGTTGCTCTGCTCGATTGTACTCGCTGATATTAATGCCTGACATTCGCTCAATGTATTTTTTTAAAAGCTGACGATCGGTTTCCCTGACATTGGGATAATCAATCAGATTGATTCCTTCTTCATTTGTAATGAGATGTTTTTGCAGAAATTCCTGCCATTCTGAATGTTGAATAACTGCTTTAGACAGTGGATTGTTAACTTCCCAAATAGGCCATAAACTTTTGTTAAAAGAGGCAAAGATATTACCTGTTATAAAAAGCAATAAAAAAAGAACTGAAATTCTAAGGCTTTTACTCATTCAAAAGGGCTCGATTACGTAGTGCATTACCAATGGTAGTGACATCCAGGAACTCCAGCTCACCGCCAGAGGGGATCCCTCGTGCCAGCTGACTGATGCGAATGCTGCAGTCACTAAACAATTCGCGAATAAAATGGGTGGTGGTTTGAGCTTCAACGGATGGACTTAGGGCAAGGATAATTTCCTCAATCTGCTCTGACAGAGCCAGATGGCGTAAGCGCGGCAAACCGATGTCCTCAGGACCCAATCCATCGAGTGGAGAAATTTTACCCATGAGTACAAAATACTTTCCCTTATATACTCTGCTCTGTTCAATTGCAGCCACATCAGCAGGTGTTTCAACGACACATAAGACAGACTGCTCACGGGTGTTATCCTGGCATAATGAACATAATTCGGTTTCTGTATAGTTGTGACAACGTTCGCAATGCCTGATTTGCTGCATGGCTTGCTCCAGACAGGCAGCAAGATGCAGGCCGCGTTGACGCTGGTGTTGCAGCAGGTGGAAAACCATGCGCTGGGCGGATTTTGGACCCACCCCTGGTAAACAGCGCAGTGCCTCGACAAGCCTGGTCAACGCATTCATAAAACTTATTATTCCTTGTCTTCTTCTTTCATGAAATCTGTTGGAATATTCAGTCCGGCAGTCAGTTGGCTGATTTCATCTTTAGATGCTTTTTCAACTTTACGATTGGCATCATTAATTGCCGCTGCAATTAAATCTTCCAGCATGCTAACTTCTTCATCCAGCAGTGAAGGATTAATTTTGACTTCGACCGCGTCATGGTTGCCTCTCATTTTAATACGCACCAGGCCGCCGCCAGATTCGCCGAGTACAGTCAGCAAATTCAATTTCTGTTGTGCTTCCTGCATTTTTTGTTGCATTTTTTGGGCTTCTTTCATTAGATTGCCAAGATTTTGATTAATATCCATGTGTAGCTACCTCATTTAAGTTGATTAACTAATTATAATGTATCTTTGTTAGGTACAATAGAATTTTTGACGATCTCTCCGGAAAACTCCTGAATTAACTGTTGTAAAAAAGGGTCTTCCTCCAGGTGTTTCTCTGCTTCCTGCATGTTTTTTGTTTGCTCTATTTGTTTAACCTGCGCAGGTGAACTTTGTATGGTTTCCTGAACGCTCAGATTAATACGGATATTGGTTTTATAAAATGCAGACAGAGTTTGTTCTATGCGTTGTGTAATCCCGGGCGAAAACAGGGAGTGGTGTCCCTTGGCTACTTGCAAAAAAATATCCTTGTCGCTGCGTTTAATAAATTCAGCATTTTCTACGGCAGTCAGGGCTAGTCCGCTCAATTTTAACTGGGGAATAATTTGTGCCCAGTTTTCCTCAATACTAACCGGAGCTGTATTAATCGCAACCTCCGGAACTTCTGAAGGTAAAGACATGGCCTTAACGGGTGTTTCATCTAAATGCCTGACAACGTCCTGCGGCGGCGTCGTAACATCGTCAGATGGTCCTGGTTCATCTCGGACAATTTCTTCTACAGCAAAAGCCTTAGGCGGCTCTGGTGCTTTGGAAAAGGGAGCTGACTCTAATTGCTCACCTGTAAGCGGAGGAATGACGGATGTGGTCACCGGCTTGAAACTAAGCATGCGCAGCAGGGTCATTTCAAAACCGATTAAAAGGCTGGGAGCCAAATGAATCTCATCGATGCCTTTAAGGGCAATCTGATAATACAATTGGACATCTGCTGGTGTAACCTGAGTTGACAGGATTTGTGTCTCAACGGAAAAGTCAAGTAAGGGATGAGAACCAGATAAAGCCTGACTGACAGAAATCTGGTGAAGGTGATTGATCAGTTCTTCAAGAACAAAAATGAAATGACCTCCCTCGGCAGCAATCTGGCGGCTTGTGTTAATAATACTTCCCGCATCTTCAGCAAGCAGAGCTTGCAGCAGAATAATGGCATAATCTTTTTTTGTATGTCCTAAAAGGCTTTTCGCAATTTCAGCGGTCAAATGATTATCAGCAGTGGCAATAGCCTGGTCAAGTATACTAAGTGCATCCCGCATGCTGCCTTTAGCCGCTCGCGCAATAATCTCAAGAGCCTGATGTTCAAAACTATAGTTTTCTTCTTTGAGGATAAGTTCCATCTGACTAATGATAACCGCAGGCTGCAATGGTTTAAGATTGAATTGTAAGCAACGAGATAGAACAGTTGCAGGCAGCTTCTGCGGATCTGTGGTCGCTAACAAAAACTTAACATGTGCAGGGGGTTCTTCCAGTGTTTTGAGTAAGGCATTAAAACTATGCTGCGAAAGCATATGAACTTCGTCGATCAGATAGATCTTGTAGCGGCCTGTCGTTGTCGCATATTGTACATTTTCCAGAAGTTCACGAGTGTCTTCAACACGTGTTTTTGATGCACCGTCTATTTCAATCAAATCGATAAACCGGCCCTGTTCAATGGCGAGGCATGTATCACAGGACAGGCAGGGTTCGGCACTGACACCGAGTTCACAATTAAGTGCTTTGGCCATTAAGCGCGCGATACTGGTCTTCCCAACGCCGCGGGTTCCAGTGAAAAGATAAGCATGATGAATACGTTGCAGGGCCAGTGATTTGCTAATGGCTTTATTAATATGTTCTTGGCCAACCAGTTGCGAGAAAGAACGTGGTCGCCATTTACGCGCCAGCGCAAGATAACTCATAGACATTCTTTAGTAATATGGCGGCAGCTTCAGAAGCCACACCTCGGCGCCCGAATCAATTACTACCGCTGCTCCCTTCCGGGCCTGACGGGGTTCATAATCTATCGTCGCGTGGGGACCAATGAAGCCACCATTGTTCAATTCCGAAGATTAACAAAAAAAGCAGAGAATCACCAGTACTATTCACATAAATAGTCAGTTACTTGCTTAAGAAAGATTGAAAAGCGCCAGATAGTATATATATTAATAGTGTAGGCAGGCAGGCGTTGAAAAAAAAATTAGAAATATTTTGAATTAATACTGGCAAAATTCAAAGAATGGTCTAGACTGAAACTTGAGGCGTTTCATCCGGGTACAGATTTCAGATAATTGAGAATAAGTCAGCTTCTGAAATAAACGAAAGTACTTTGCGATAGTGGTATTCCTCCCCAACTTATGAAGTAATAATGAATGTAAGCTCTGCTAAACGTTCCATTTACTGGGTCAAAAAACTTTTTTGAAGAAATTTGCAAAAAGTGTTTGACAAGGGAAGCGAAATCCGTAGAATACGCATCACGCCTTCGGGGCGAGTTGATTAAGAAGATGAAGACAAACTGTGTGGGCGCTTGAAGAGATTTGAGTGCTTGAGAAGTAAAGAATATAGTCAGAGAAATTTGACACAGGATATTAAACTGAAGAGTTTGATCCTGGCTCAGATTGAACGCTGGCGGCATGCTTAACACATGCAAGTCGAGAATGTGTTAAGAAACAGGTGTTCGAATATATTGAAATTTATTACAATCGGAAACGGCTTCATTCGATGCTTGGCTATAAATCGCCCGCAGCATTTGAAACCCATAAAGTGGCTTAGTAATGTGTCCGATTTTGACGGGTAAGATCAATGAGTTTCAATATGTCCCTGAATTAATCCCAGCAATAAAACAAACATCCGATAATCTTTCTGCCACTGAAAAAGGTAAATTTCTTTTAACTGGCTCTGCTGATATTTTCAGATCTGGAAAAACACAGGAAGCTTTACCAGCACACATGGCGAGGCTTGAACTTTACCCTTTATCCTTATCGGAAAAGTTTAATACCCAAAACAACATTATCGATTTATTATGTAACCAAAATTTTAATATCAATTTGATAGACAGCATTAGTCATCAACAATTGGCAGATTTGATCCTTTTAGGGGGCTATCCTGAGGTTCAGGATAAAAGTCCGAGAGGTAAACAGATTTGGTATAATTCTTATCTCGAAGGTCGCTTATTTAAAGATTTTGAAACACTATATGCTGCGCGAGGCGATTATCGCGCCAAATTAAAATCATTAGTTCCCTATCTGGCAGGACTTGCTGGAAATCTTATTAAATACTCAAATATTTCGAATGATCTTAGTCAAGAAGACAAACTTATAAAAGCGTACATAGAGATCCTTGAATTAATGTTTATTATTAAAATCGTTCCCGCTTACTTAAAAAACAAGGCTAAACGGCAAGCGATTACCATGCCTAAACTTCAAATGATTGATACTGGTCTGGGTTGCAGTCTTCTTGGTATAAAGAATGTAGATCAATTAATAAATAGTTCTTACTTTGGAGGACTCTTAGAAAATTTAATTTTCATGGAATTGTTAAAACAAAATGGTTGGTCAAATGAACAGGTAGAACTTTTTCATTTTCGAGATAAGTATAAAAATGAAGTGGATATCGTGCTAGAGCGAGACAATAGTCAGATCATTGGGATAGAAGTGAAAGCCTCTGCGACCATAAAGCAACAAGATTTTAAAGGACTAATCAAGCTAGCCGAATTCAATCCGGCAAAATTTCAATATGGTGTTGTCTTTTATTCAGGTAAAGAGGTATTACCATTCTCACAAAATAATGTGCAACTATATGCTTTGCCTATAGGTTTATTTTTAAAATAAAACAACTGGTAAAGATTGGAAACCGGTATAGGTTGGCTTAAACGAAGTGAACGACCCACTATGGAAAAAATGCAATTAGAAATCGATATTGTTATTATACCCACTCAGTTTTGATTATCTGAGCTTCTCTATGCCCAACTACCAGGATATACAAGCCACGCTTCATCCATTTGACGAATATAAACGATTTAAACCATGGTATTGGATAGCCAAGGATGACCCATTAATGGCTCAGTTACGTCTAGCTTTTCCTGACGCTGATGGTCCGCTACAAACTAATCGGGAACTAAGCAATCAAGAAACCATTGCACTAGGCAAAGTGCTTATAGAATTTAATAAGACTTATGAAAAATTATATCCCTTCATCTCGCTTGCACTACGAACTGGTAATTATTTTTATTTAGTGCTCGGTTCACTGCTTTATGAGATCAAAGCGATTACTCTATTTGCACAGCTGAGAAAAAAATTTAATGGGGCTCTGTTGTGGAATATGGAAACTCTTGCAGCACATGAAAGTCTTACTGAGCGCCTTGCTTCTCGGTTACTTACAGATAATGATTTCTCCAATATTCTTTTTTTCCTGCGCTCGGTCCTTGATAAGAAAATTATTGCAAAGCTTTCCTCATATCCCGATTTAAAAAAACTAAATAGCAGTCTGTATGTTTTAAATATTCGAAACTTATCAACCGCTCAGAACATTGATGCTTTAATGAAGTGCCCGGCACCGCAATTTGTGACTGTACTCTATTCAATGCGCAGTGATCTTCTTGATCAGAACCTTTTCGAAGCGGCATTACCTCATTCCAGATTATTGGCAAATCCACGTATCTCAATGTTCATTGAGCATCTACCAGAGCATTTTTCTATTAAAAAGGAACATTTAGAGCATCTACTCGAAATCTGCTTCCAGTTCAAAGACAATTATCTGGCGGGGGTAGATGCAATCATTAACTACTTGAATACACAGGTAGAATCCGACTTTTTTACTCAGTTTCTTCGCCAACGGGGACGCTTGCCTGCTTCACTAATTAATGATCGACAAAGTACCCATACTGCCAGCGTTCACATCAGCGCCTCCCAGTCCGCCTTGCGTTTATACAGCGCTTATCAGACACAATTAACTCCTGCAACAACCACTGTCATTCTGAATGAATTATGCGACTGGGTTCTTTCTTTTTCTAATCCGGATTTTAAAACTGCAGCAGCGCAGCGGGCAGTACGTGATGTTCTGAATAATCACCCGCTTTATAAATATACTGATAAAACCTCGCAAATTAGCAATCGCGAATTATTGTGTCTAGCCTGGCTCGCCATTCATGATGAAAATAGCCGCCAGGGCAGTCTTGAAGATGCAAAGAGAAATCTGCTGGAGGCTCTTTATGAAATTCAGCGGCAAAATAACATCAATGATGAGGGTATTGATAATGTCCTGACTGTGGACGACTCCTGTTGTCCGCCAGGCGCCTTCAATAAAGTGCTTGAGAAACTGCAAAGTATTCATCCCCTGGTGGAGCTTCTTTTTGTTAACAAAAAAACTTGTTCCTTAAAACTACGCGCTTTAGTAAGACAAGAGCTAAGCTCGCTCCTTATGAATCATCCTCAGGAAACCCTGGAAGAAAAGAAATTATTTTATTCTAAGCTGAAGCATCTTGAGAAAAAAGGCTGTCGTGCACTCTGGAAAGAGATCGAACCCGCCGTCAGCCAGAAATTTGCAGAGGAATTTGCCAAATATTTCAGTGGAGAAGAAGAGCTATCGCTTGTCGTTAATAACGGACAATACGCCATTTGTGATGATTTAATTCAACCTCATATTAAAACTTTTACGGATCAATGGACACCCCAGCAACTGGAGAGCCAGGGATTTTTCGCTCCGGTAAAGAAAAAGAGGATGACTGTTCCGCAGGCCAATTTCAAATATGGGGACTGTATGCCTGCTTTTGCTAATTAGATGTTGTGTGTAATTCTTTATGATTAACGAAGCTTGTAATTAAATCTTGTAGCCTGGTTGGCGCATTGCGACAACCGGGTCTTCAGCCTGCCCCCAATTTCCAGGAAGACTTCCATTCCTGATGTATTGATGAATGCTGGACAAGACACAAGAATTACCATTTTTAAAGTGAGCATGAGAACCCGGTTGTCGCGCAAAGCGCCAACCAGGCTACGCGGTTTATTGCGACAACCGGGGTCAGCCTGCCCCCAATTTCCAGAGAGACTCCCTTCCTGATGTTTTGATGAATGCTCGACAAGACACAGGAAATTTCCATTTTTTGTGACCATGGAAACCCGGTTGTCGCAAGGCGTCAACCAGGCTACGCGGTTTATTGCGACAACCGGGGTCAGCCTGCCCCCAATTTCCAGAGAGACTCCCTTCCTGATGTTTTGATGAATGCTCGACAAGACACAGGAAATTTCCATTTTTTGTGACCATGGAAACCCGGTTGTCGCCAAGGCGTCAACCAGGCTACGCGGTTTATTGCGACAACCGGGTTTCAACCTGCCCCCCAATTTCCAGGAAGATTTCTCTTCCGGATGTATTGATGAATACTGGAATATTGCCAATCGCCAGGTCTTTTGACTAGCTGATGTTTAACCGGATTATAGTGAATATAATCAATATGGGTTTTCAAATCGTCTTCATTTCGGATTCGATGCTCCCAAAAACGTCTTTGCCATAAAGAATATTCATTCCGATCATTTTTTGACAGAATCACGCCTGATTTAATAATTGCCTTGGAAAAATAGGTTTTTATCAAGCGCCATCGTAAGGAATAATTAAAGTCAGTGGCAGGTAATTCCCAAACTACATGAAGATGATCAGGTAATACTACCATAGCATGCGTTTTGAACGGGTATTGGTGCCGTACCCATCGGAAAGACTGTGTTAGTAGATTACTATGCAGAGTCAAGGCACAGGAATTTCGATTTTTTAAAGTAAGAGTAAAAAAATAGATCGCTCCGGGAGAAAAATCACGCCGATATTGTACCACTTGCATTCCTTTATTAGCGGGTTGGTGGTTCGTAATATAATTTAGAAAAATATAACCTTCAAGAAAAACCCCAGGGCTGCCTATAATTAAATCCTCGTAGCCTGGTTGGCGCATTGCGACAACCAGGTTTTTCAACGGTGGCTGCCAAATCCCCATTTTCCAGGAAGGCCCTTCCTGATGTATTGAAGAATGCTGGACAAGGCACAGCATGAGAACCCGGTTGTCGCCACGCGCCAACCAGGCTACGAAACTAAGCAAATATGAATTTTTTTAGAACATGTCTATACTCAATATATATATGTCCTGAGATTCTTGGTTGGTGTTATGGGGGATAATGCATATTATTACGGTCCTCTCAATAAAAATAACGCAACAAGGCTTCTTGAAGAGGCAACCGCCTTATTATTATCAGATGCACAGAGTTATCAAATCAGAAGAGAATTTGATAACAATAATCGCTTATTAGAAGTGACTATAGCAGCCAACAATTCTAAGACTTATCCTTTAAAAAAATTATTGTCATTGGCAAATTTGGAACATATTACAATTGATGATGCTACCGTACAAAAATTTAATGATTTTTTGAATCAAAATACTCCCTCCTGCCCTCCTTCAATTTTAGAATATGGTATCAATTGAACGATTAGACAAATGTTCGGATAATTTTTTAAAAGAAATTTTTCTTGCCAGTATGATTTCGCTTTCAGCTCTTAATAAGCCATTAGAACCATTAGAACCTGGAGAGGAGGCAAAAACATACAGGACCATACGAGGTGAAAAAAGTGCAAAATTTGCAAAACAGGCAGATGCTAATAGAGAGAAATCCCCAGACGATCCATTTTTGTTAACGCAACAACGAATCCTTAGCACTACAAAGGGAACAGAGGTTGGTTGTCATTATTTAAATGAAGACAGGGAAATAATTATTACCTATCCCAATGCCATGGGTAAAGATATTAGTGGTATTTCATATTACCAGGGTGAGGGGGAAATTCTTATAGCAGGACAGGATGCTGAGTATACCCTTACACTGAGAGAGGAATCGCCAGGCAAGATAGTTGAAGAATATACAGCAACCCAGATGAGGGTACTGAAAGATAGCCTACGCGAACTGAAAGATTCAGGGAATGAGCAGCAAGAGTCAAATGACATCAATAAAGACGCTTTTAAACCTTAACTTTCTTTTTTTAATCTGATCCAACAATAAGAAAACCCGGTTGTCGCGCAAGGCGCCAACCAGGCTACAGGTTTATTTTTGATTCCATGTAGCCTGGTTGGCGCATTGCGACAACCGGGTTCATGTTACTCTCTTTAAAGCGTGACCAGTTTTATCCCGGTAGCGCCATTCATATTCGTGCCAGTTAAAGTGCAATTGGTTAAATTGCCATTAGCAGCCACATCACACTGATTAACCTCGCCGCTATCATTAACCACATAGGCCCTTGTTTGTGCTGAATTGAAAATAATACCTACGGGTTAGGAGAACCCAGGCCCTGTTGGAACCAATGACCCTACTCGAAAACCCAGACAGCTAATCAGGCCAATACCAGGTAGGAATATCCAGGAGTGATTGCCCAGGAATGGTGGTTTGTCCGGTTTGTTTTTCAAGCGCTATAAGATGACATTCCGGATATTGTTTTAAACTATTAATCAGTAAATCGGCGTGAGAAACAATCCAAACCTGTGTTTTTTCGGATACATGTAATATAAGTTTCGCTAAAGCCGGCAGCAGGTCAGGATGCAAACTGGTTTCAGGTTCATTTAGAATCAGTAGCTTTGGGGGCCTGGGGGTTAGTAATGCCGCAACCAATAATAAGTAGCGTAATGTTCCATCGGATAATTCTGCGCAGGTCAGTGGTCGCAATAAACCTTGTTGAGAAAGTCCTACAGAAAGATAGCTGCCTTCGTGTCTGGTTATAACCAGTTTTGTTCCTGGAAAGGCATTACTAATCGCTTTATCCAGCGCCTCACTATCACCAATTTCTTTAATTGTCTGTAGTGCAGCAGCCAAATCATCCCCCTCATTACTCAAAACGGGGGTACGGGTCGCAATTTGCGTTTTTCGAGCGGGTGATTCTCTGTCACTACGAAAATGATCATAAAACCGCCAGTTGCGTATAAACTCACGCACATAGATAATTTCTGGTGTCTCTTTTATATTACCAATCTGAGAAAACAGACTTTCAAACACATTGAGATGTTGATCAACGACTTCCCAGGTTCGTGATGAGCGAACTTTTACGATTGGTCCCACTCTGTCCACAAGCAAACTTGCGGGTCTTAGGCAAGGGCCTGCCCAGATACACTCCCTCTTGATTTCTGGATCTAATGAAAATACAGAGCTTGATGGTGCAGGTAAGCCCAGTGAAATAGCATAGCCTAATTCCGGAGTTGAAAAACCAAGCCGCATGCGCACGGCTTTTTTACGTATACTGCCTTCAATCGCTGCCTCAGCTTTTTGCATTGCTTTAGACAATGTTTCAGGGCCTGCCCAAAAAGTCGAATTTAAGCCCCCTTCCTGAGCCAGGGCTTTAACGACCCCGCCAGTTACTGTTTGTGAAAGAAGGCGAAGCGCTCGATAGATATTCGATTTACCACTTCCATTGGCACCAGTAATCACATTGAGTTGGCTCAAGGGTACTTTCAAATCTAAAATTGAACGATAATTGTTAATTGCCAATACTGAAATCATTAAATTAAACCCGATAAGATCCAATAAGATTATTGCAGCAGAATGAGCCGGCATCAATACGAGTTTCCAGGGAAGGCTGTTCAACACTGATTTTATTGGCTTGTTGAATTTCGCTGATGGTATACTATTTCTCTTATTAATCAGAGCGCTAACCCTATGATGTTATCTCATTTAGAAATTGCCCTGCGTCTTTGTCTGGCAGGGGTCTTGGGTAGCGTTATTGGTATGGAACGCGAACGCGTTCTTTGGGCTGCTGGTTTGCGTACTCATATGCTGGTGTGTGTGAGTTCCTGCCTGATTATGATTGTTTCCGCTTTCAGCTTTTATGATATCCTGGGCACACCTAATGTGATTCTTGATCCCTCTCGTATTGCAGCGCAGGTGGTTTCCGGTATTGGATTTTTGGGTGCTGGCGCAATTTTATTGCAAGGCAATGTGGTTCGCGGACTGACTACCGCCGCCAGTATTTGGACGGTGGCGGGAATTGGTCTTGCGGTAGGAGGCGGGCTTTACCATGCTGCACTTGTTGCCACCTTCATTATCCTTGTTATTCTATTGGTCATTAAGCCCCTGGAAGAGAAATTTAAAAGCAAGAAAACAAGCTGCAGTTTAACTTTCTATGCCACACAGTCTTCGATTAATTTCCAGACACTGCTAAACACGCTCGACGAAGGAATCGACACCCATATTAGCCAGTTTATTGTTCAGCCCAGTCAAATTCCGGGCTATGATGAAATACATATAAATCTGGTCAAAGTTAAAAAAGCATTGGTGACTGATATCATCGATCGAATGAAACACTTAGATGCTATTAAAGATTCTGAAATCAAAGTCAAATTTCATCATCCAGTTTCATTCAGATAATGAGCGTCTGAACTTGAGTTCTTCTACATTTGGTATCCATCTTTCTGATTCATCTCAGCCACAATAATGTCGTGGAAATCATCCGATACCGCTTCGAGTAAATCCTTAAAATTAGTCGCGCGATTAAATGCAAAAACAAAATTTAGAAGCCTTTTTGAGAACAACTCGGTATCCTCAGGCAAGCTGGCAATTTCGATGGATTTCTCTATATATTTATTAAGACTGACAGGATCAGGATTTAACTTATCCCAAAGACTTGTATCTAAATTTTCCTTGAGCAGACTAATAATTTTCTGTTGCCTATCCTGGAAAGATAATGCTGTATCTTTTGCAATACTATCTATAGCCCGGATCAATTGTCTGGCTTTAATGATATCGGCATTATCTGCTTGCTCATCTTTTTCTCCTTCAAAATCATGTAATACTTCATACTGATGAAGTAATGCGGTCATATGGTTTTTTTCATCATCAATTTTTGAGTATTTCATTATTCGCTCTAAAAGATTTTCGCCCTTACTGCCAATACAACTCAAAAACCAGGAAAGGGGTTGTTCCGCCAAATAGAGAGGGTTCTTGCTGCCACTTTGCATTTCCCAGTTTAGGACGAGGAGTTTAATTTTAGCAAATGATTGGTTAACATCGGTGGGATTTTCCAGGTCTATTGCCTTAATGATTTTTTCGATATTTTCAAGCATCCATTCATTGCCGCCCGCCTCTTTAGGATACTTCCTGAGTTCCTCAATAATACGCAAAGCGATATCCCTGTTTTCTTTACGCTTTTCCGGATCGATTCTAATAACTTTCAGCTCATCCTTCATTGATGCTGCCGAGTGGGTTTCTGGAACTCTCAACATGGATGGCTTTTTAGGCACATTATTTGTTATAGGAGCAAGAAATTGATTCACTTCCGGCACCTTGGAAAGTGCATCAAGGTAATTGAGGAAAATGAAGGATGTAGCCAGATTATAAGGTGGATCACGGAATATTCCTATAATTTTCAATGTATCCGGATTATTCCTGTTTTCTGGCTTTTCCAGTTTGTTAAGGTCCAGAGCTTTCTTTAAATACCGGGCTAATCTGGGCGTAGAGGAATAAGCAGAGAATATACCCTTGCTTTTCAAAGCGTCCTTTAAAATCGATTCGATAGACTCTGGTGAGGCTCTGTTTATTGTTTGGATGAGATTAATAGCTTCTTCTCCCTCCGCTTTTTGCTCCTCGGTAAGGCTATTAAAATAAGCAGTAAAATCACGTAATGGCCTTCCCGCCAGTGCATCTCGAATAGTATCCCTGGTGAATCTATCCTCCATGATGAAAGAACCAGTTCCTGCTAGTTCTCTCTGCCAATCAGCCACAGCAAGATCACTGAGAAACCATGCCAATTGCTGGAGAACCAATTGCTTGGGTGTCTTAACCCCTTCCAGGATATCCCAATGCTCGATGAGATGTTTAATGCCTACAAACGTTCTTGATACTTGTACAGGATCTCCTTCAGGATCAATTTCTTTGACTATTTCAATAATATCTTTGATTAAATCAGATTTTTTCCCTGCCGGATTTTTAGTTAATTCACTGTTTAAAACTTTTAATAAAAGCTCTTTATGAAGGAGTCTGTTTTCTCTATCTATTTTCAACTCAACAGGGGAAATTTGTGCTGAGGTATCCGCTTTTTTATTAGGAAATTTCTTTTGGTCTCTCAGCTTAGACTCTTCATTTCGCTGATTCTGATGAAGCGCATCGATTCTTTGCTTTAACTGGTCTTTAAAATAGTCTTTAGCTTCTTGAGTAATCTCGGTAAATTTAGCATTATTTTTAACCAGCTTTTCACAATCGGTTAAGCATTGGCTCAAACTGGCGGGATTTAATTTTGAAGCGATATTTAAGTGGCTTTGTGCCTCTTTTAATATTTCAGAAACGACTTTAATCTTTTCTTCTTCACTTAATCTTGAACCGTTTACAGTATGCAGAAATTCTATAATTACAATTCCTATTTTTTCTTCAATATTTACACGGGTAGGCATCTCATTACCATGCCAATTATAATAACTTCGTCCTTCAATCGCTTCACTCAAAACTTCCTCCACATTTTCGCTATTCACTTGGGGAAGATTCTTCAATTGTGATAATAGTGTTGCCCCACTGCGCTCCACTAACTGAGCCTGAACGATTTGTGTTGCAATTTTGTGTTGAATTGTTTCGATTGTTTCCATTGATTACCCCCCCAAATACAATATGTTTTAATTATAGTCTTCGGGTGACCTTAAAGATAATCTGAGGGTCTTCATCAAACTGTGTCATGTCATTGTTATCCCGAACGCAGTGGGAGGTCCCCGAATGGTGGCACAAACCAGGATTTGGGAGATCTCTCACTGCGTTCGAGATGACGGCATGTCTGTGGGTAATAACACAACTGAATGAACAATCTCGATAAATCACTGGCTTAACTCCGTGTAATTGTTCATCAAAGATGTACGATAATCAGCTTCTAAAGAGAACTTATTTCAGGTTAATATGTTTCGGTTGTTAAATATGTTAATAATAAAAAGGAGTTTGTTTTATGCCTCGTTCGTTTATGCCTGCACTATTGGTGCTTGGATTATCAAGCCCTGCAGCTTTGGCTTCCCCCGAATCCATGATCATCCATAACACAACCAATCTGATATCCAATGCATTTGTGGATGAAATGCCTGGTCCAAGACCCACTCTACCGCATTCTACAAGCAAGGTCTCATGGTTCATCGTGCAGGGAGGTTGTCGGAAGCATAAAACAGAAGCTTGTCCTGCAGTGTTTAAAATGGCTATTGATAAAGCTAAACCCATCGTAGTGGGTACTCTCTATATTGATATTATCACTGGAGTGATTACACCCGTACATTTGGAAGGCAATGGTTTTACAATAGATGTAGATGCTCCCGGAGAAATTACTATTTCTGCTGACTAATACGCCTAGCTGCAGGGGTTTGATATTTAACCCCCTGCATTTTACAACCCAATTAGCTCATATATTGCACTTTAGGTATTGCCAGTTATCTGCTACTCATATACCTTTCCAGCTGACATTTTATCGAATCAATATTCCTGTTAAAGAATTAAATGACAAGAAAGATTATTCATATTGATATGGACTGTTTTTATGCGGCCATTGAAATGCGTGACTTCCCGGAACTGGCCAATAAACCGCTTGCAGTCGGAGGAGACGCCAGACATCGGGGAGTAATATCAACTTGTAATTACATTGCCCGCAAGTTTGGCGTGCGTTCGGCGATGCCAACAGCCCAGGCGCTTAAGCTATGCCCTCAATTGGTTCTTCAACCGGTGCGTATGGAAATTTATCACCAGGAAAGCCAGTATATTCGCGCCATATTTGCGGACTACACCAAACTTATTGAACCTTTATCGCTGGACGAAGCCTATCTGGATGTCACTGAATCCACTCAATGCCAGGGAAGTGCTACCTGGATCGCTCGTGAAATCCGGGCACGAATTTACGAGACAAGAGAACTCACTGCCAGTGCCGGCATTGCCCCAAACAAAAGTCTGGCAAAAATAGCCAGTGACTGGAATAAACCGGATGGCCAAATGGTGATTCGGCCAGAGGATGTTTCCTCTTTTGTACTTAGCCTGCCGGTGCGCAGGCTCTTTGGAGTAGGTCCTAAAATGGAGGAACGGCTAAAAGCCCTCAACATTAATACCTGTGCTGATTTACAGCAATATTCTTCAGAATATCTGGCAATGAAATTTGGCGTAATGGGCCAAAGGCTTTATGACTTGTCCAGAGGCATTGATAATCGCCCGGTCAATCCTGAACGTATTAGAAAATCCATCAGTGTCGAGGAAACCTATTCCAGGGATTTAGCGGATATCAGCGCCTGTCTTAATGAGTTACCTGCACTCATTGTGCGCCTTGAAGCCAGAATACAACGCAGTGGGGAACAATCCAACATTCACGGGCTGTTCGTAAAATTAAAATTCAGTGATTTTCAGCAAACTACCGTTGAACGTCTGGGTCACAGAGTTGATTTTGACATACTGCATCAATTGATACAGGAAGGATTTGCCAGAAAATATAAGCCTGTGCGCCTATTAGGGATAGGGGTTAAACTCAAGCAGGAAAAACTCGAGGGAAACGTTCAACTTCCTTTGTTTTAATTTATAGGGATAAGGGACTTCGCAATAGCTTTTCTACTCCGTCAATGGAATAGAGAGAGGTTGCGGGAAACAAATATAGTTGTGCTATAATGTGTACATGTAAACACAAATTAGAGAATCTAATGGCCTCAACGACAATGACTATTCGACTAGACCCCGAAATGAAGGATCGTTTAGATAAGTTGGCTGAAGTTACTCATCGCAGCAAATCTTTCTTAGCTTCCGAAGCAATAAATGAATATCTTAAGGTTCAGGAATGGCAGCTTGTTGAAATTAAAAAAGGTATTGCAGAGGCAGATGAAGGCCAACTTATAGATCATAAAAGCATCCTTGATTTCTGGGAGAACAAGAAGAAGTGAGAATCAAATGGACTAAAGGTGCGCAAAGCAATTTAAACCAAATCGAAGACTATATCGCACAGAATAACCCCAAAGCAGCAGTTGATATCGTAATAAAAATCATTAAAACGGTTGGAATGCTTTCCGAGAACCCCACTATGGGTAGAACAGGTCGGATTTTCGATACACGCGAATTAATAATTAATGGAACTCCATTTATTGTTCCTTACAGAATTAAATCCGAGCAAATTGAAATACTAAGAGTATTACATGGCTCAATGAAATGGCCAGATTCTATGTAGCGTAACCTTGATGCAGCGCCGCATCAAGATTACATTGGCTTTCCACCTAGTTCAAATAGTTATGTTCCGCTTTTTACTTTGGAAAGGTATAGATTGTAGCAATGTAGGACAAGGGGGGAAACCACTAGCTCAGCTTCCATGCTCCGGATTTTTTTATAATCTGAAAAAATCATTTGCCGCTCTCCGGCCAAAGCAATAATTCCAATACTGCTTAAGTAATCCACTGTATGAGGAACCCGGTCGCCATTTTTAAACCAAATGTATTCATCCAGTAATGTGGGTAATTGATAAATTCCAGCCATCGCTTCGACATTGGAGATTATCCCTTCTACAGGTGATTTCAAAAAAACGGGTACAACTGATTTTTTAAATTGATATTCCTGGGTCAGAACATCTCCATCAACATAGATTTCAACTAATTTGTCAGCCTGACTGCTGCCTGTGGCTTCACGGGCAAATCGCACAGTGGGCCCGCCACATATTCTGGCGCCAGACTCAATAAGCCGCGGCCCATTTGAGGTGAGCATGATTTCAGTGTGCGCGGCCCCCCAGCGGATGCCCAAAGCATCCAGAACCTTTTGAGTATAGGAAAATAATTCTCGATGATGTGTATCGCAATAAGGTAGGAATTCAACATAATCAAAAACCGTTTTACGGCCATGAATTGAGGTTTTATTGTATTGAATTAAATGGGCGAGGTAATGCTTCCCATTAGCGCTCACTGTTCCTACGGCAAACTCTGTACCCAAAGCCTGTTCCTGCACGACCACCGTTTCACTGTTTTTACCCGTTGTTTTAGATGGCTCATGCAGCACTTTATCAAAAGCCTCTTTCCAATCCTGATTTGCTTTAATATGAAAAACCTTATCGCTGCCCGCGGATACAGGCGGTTTGACTATTAAAGGAGAATTGCTCAGTCCATTGTTTCTAATCCATAACTCCACTTCCTTTTTCGATGCTGTGTTAACTGTCTTAAGAAAAGGAATCCCTGCTTCCTGCAATGCTTCTTGCATGAACGCTTTATGTGTTCTATGAAGTGATTTTCCGGGATCATTTGCGAGATGGGGAGTTAATACTTCAGTCAGTTTTTCCGCAAGGGGCACGCCTCGTTCATCTCCTGGGATAATAGCTAGCGGATTGAATTTTTTAAGAATATCTGCAAGATTAGGCTGATCAGGAATAATTTCGATAAAATCTGAGGTCTGTACGTCGAGACCAAATCCTATCTCTTCCAAAGTTTTATAGGTAATTGCAATGGCGGGTATGCCTCTGGATTTAAAAGCCGGAGCCAAATCGATTCCCGACGATAAAGGGTCAACGATAACAACCGGTCTATTCATGTGTTCTCTCCTGATGCATCCTTTCAACAAAGCTCAATTTTATCAGCAAAAGAAAATATAAAAGCCATTTTATTTACACTTCTTTGCATTCAAGGGGATAGCCGTTTGACGGTGAATCCCTGAAGTTCTGAGAGATATTCCCATACATCCGACAGTTCATCAAGGCGATAGCTGTAAAATAGAAAGCGCTGCGGTTTAACTGCAATTCCATAATAGTCAGGAGAAAGAGGGAGCGGGTTCTGTCCTGCGGTCTCTTCAATCTGTTTTCGCTTATTTTCCAGTATCTCCTTATTCTCTATGGGCAGACCGGATGTGGGGGCATAACTGCAAAAACGAATTTGCGCCCATTTTGGATAGGCATTCCAATAACTGGCATTGTCTTCTCCTGATAAAAAACGCGCCTCTCCTTCGACGATCACTTCTCGTGCGTGGCGTTCAAACCAGAATGTGAGGGAAACACGGGCATTGTGTTGTATTTCCTGCACTTTTCTTGTGATTTTCTGCGTAAAGAAAAGCAGCTCTTCCCCGCAAATTTCGCGAATAGCAACCACACGGCCATGACCGGCGCCATTTAAACCCTGAGTGGATAAAACGGCATGCCGAGCATATTGCGCTCCGGCAGATGCTTCTTCATCCAGCCATTTTTTTAATAAGTCCAAGGGTTGATGATCAGCCATTGGAATGTTTTTACTCACTCGAATTCTCTTTAAATAGCAAAATTATTTCATTTTAACCCAAATTTAACCTGATGATTATATTTAAATATTAAGATTAAATTAAATCCATTTAGATCATTTTATTTACAAGTTAATTCTATTTGATTTACAATTGAACATATTTTTCAGGAGGAGATAGGATATATGACGACATCAAATAAAACGCAGTTCACAATAAACCCGGGCAACGATTCACGGCCCTTGCAAAATGCTTTATTGCAAATGAAGCTAATCACTTGCAAACAGATTAAAAGCGATCCTCAGCGAGATAAGCTATATTTTGAAACATCTGATACTCAGCTCTATGTAGTATCTAAGGATAGTGATTCGTTTCTCTATTATCGCGGCATATTGTTAGCTGTTACATCGGGAAATGAAGCGACTGAAATCTGCATGTCTGCTTTGCAAAAACTCTTCACCAGCCAGATTAACAGCAAACTAAAATCTACCACTAGCTATCTTGCTCAGAGCATGAATGGCTTTTTGAGTGAGGCTTCCAGGTTAAGCAGTGGTTCAAACATCACCGCCAATAGGATAGGCTTAACTGATAAGGAACTGGAAGAACTGTCACCTTATCTATCCAAAATTTTAAAAGTTACCGAAGCGCAGCAAAAAAACTTTTTCAAATTAATCAGAGATCAGCGCATTCAAACACACCAAGGGTCTGAGCAATCGAGTTTCTCTAATCCTTTTTTGGAAAAAGCCTGCGATTTATTTTCCAAGGGAATTTCCGTAGAAGAATTTCTGTCTCTGGATGAGCAGGAGCAGACAGGATTTGCCTGTCAGGCTAAACAGGTTCTGGCTTTGAAAAATAATGGAGTGGAATTCAAAGAGATTATGAAAATAGGCGCTAAGGGCTTGCTAGAACTACGAGAGCGTCTGGGTTCTGAAATTTATCGAGCAGGAACCGAGTCAATTCAGAATAAATGGATTCAGGGGGTGACTCCAAATTCCGATAATCACAGCTCCCCTTCCCCATTTTAACGCTTGTTTATCAGGCTAATTCTCCGCACAAGCGGGATTCACTCTCTTGCTACAAGGAATGAATCCCGCCTGCATGTTACTGATCAATATGGAATTTCAAGGGTAAAAGAACTTCCTTGCCCGCTGCCTTTGGATTGTACTCGCAGTTCACCGCCAAGTTCACGTGCTAATAGAGCACAATTATGCAGTCCATAGCCATGTCCTTCTTTTTTAGTCGTAAATCCAAAAGAAAAGATTCGAGTTAAATCATCCTTCTGAATGCCTATACCATTGTCACGTATTGTAATGCAGACAAGAGATGGAGAAGTTGTTTCAACTTTGATAATCAGACGTTTTTCATGCTGCTCACCAAGTATCAGCGCATCGATTGCGTTTTTGATCAGATTAATCATGATTTGCTGGATTTTGGTTTTTACTGAAATAATTGGGGAGATATTGTTATATTGACGTTCTACATTAATACTCGCTTTTCGCAACCGATTAGCATATAAAAGGAGTATATCCTCGATCAGCTCCTCAAGGTCTATCGTTTCCTTGATCTCGGAGCTTGCCTGACCAGAAGATTGCTGCATGGCAATAACCTGATTTACATGAGTGAGATTATTATTAAGTTGATTTAATTCCTCACTCATCTTCACCTTTTCACTTTCCAATTGCTCTATCAGTTTTTTAAAATAAGGTATAAATAATTTTCCACGCTCATCGTCCTTTAAATAGACATCGAGATGATCCAGATTTTCCTCCAGTATAGACAAAAGCTTGGGCAACTGGACCACATAGCTATGCTGAGCGGCCTCCGACAACATTGCAACAGAAGTGTTAACACTATTCAGTACATTGCCTACATTATGCAGAATACTGGTGGCTATTTCAGCTACCCCAGCCGAGCGCGAGGTTTCAATCAAACGTGTTTTGGCGCGATCCAGCTTCATAACCATTTCATTTAAATGGCTCTGCAATTCACCGATTTCATCCCGAGTCAGAATAGGCAGCATTGGAGCTAAATGGTCATAATCAATTTTTCCTGCAAAATGACTTAATTTAATAATGGGTTTTGAAATAAGATTTGCCAAAAATATACTTAGTCCAAGTGTAATCAGAATAATGATGCCATTCAGTATTAATAACAAATTGAATAAGGCAGTGGAAGCCGCAATGGTCTTCTCCCTTTCCTCCTCCAGAAGGGTGCTTTCCTGGACTAACACTCTATTAATAAATTCATTCAAGTTCTTTTCTTTAATTTCAAGAAATCCTTTCTTTACCGTGATCTCTGATACAGCCCTTTTTCTTTCACCAGCTAAAAATAAATCGAGCGCCGCCAAGACTAGCGTATCACGTAGTTGACTAAGTTTTTTTCCATTTTGATCGGCAGAGGAAGGTTCATACTTTTGATATATTTTTTGCTGTTCTCCCAGCTCTTCAAGAATTGATAGAAATTCATCTTTAACTGTCGACAAATGTTCTCTATCTCTTTTACTTAAACTTTGAGAAAATTTTTCATCATAACTCATAAAAAAATTAATTTTCATAATTAAGTTTTTCATGGTTAACAAGGCTTCCAAACGCGGAACGGTTCGTTCGATAATGATTAGAAAATTTTCTTTAACATCGAGATAGCGGGCCAATAAAAACAGATTGATCGGTATAAATAAAAAAGCGACCAGCAGCATACTTAGGAGAATTTTATGACGAATACTCATTTTATTCTCAGCGATTTCGATTGAGCCTTGATAACTGCTTCACCCACCTGTTGACCCGTTACCAGACCTTGCTGGGCATCAATTGGAAAATGGATCCCTCCCCAGACGCGACTGGAACTGGCCTCATTTGCTTTTTTCCACCACATTTTTTTGTTCTCAGGAAAATAATAAGACAAAATGACTGCCGCTGTAGCTGAAATACCAGAGTGCCCCGCCGGATAACTGGGATGATTTGGTGTGGGCATCACTGTATTGATGGATGGATCAAGCATAAAGGGCCGTCTTATCCAATAGGTATATTTGGTATAAAATAACGTGATTACTTCATCTGCGATACCCATTGCCAATACTGAGCGAACCAGCAGCATTTTGGAGAATGAAACGTGCTCGCTTTCCATGTACTCATTGGCAAACTTTAACCAAATCCCAGGCGGCGTGATAGTCGAGGGATTTCCTGCCCAAAAAACGACAGCTTTCGTTTGCTCAGGGCTTATATTCTTTAAAGCCATTTCGGTCTGTTTTAACTGGCTCTGCCATTCCGTTGACTCAGGCTTTGGGGGAGATTTGGAAACATACTGACTGGGAGAGCTGATTACCCAGGTTTTCCAGAATCCTATTTCCTGACCAAAATAAGGGGTAGTTCCTTTCCAAAAAAGGGGACCTCTTTTTTCCGCTGAAAATTTCTCCATTTTATTGTCGAGATCCATGCGTTTGATTATTTTATTTACAACCAGTTCTGCAATTCTTTCTGAGTAGGGATCTGTTTTAATCAGAAATTGAATCGTTGAGCAGTCTTCTTTAAAAAACAGGCAAAGAACCCGGGCTGAAACCACATCAAGACTCCCCATAAACTCTTGTTTTGCGTTATAGGATAGAAACGCGGCATCGCGTTGGGCAGTATACATATAGGCATAAATTTTTGATGCCGGGGCATCCCCCAGTTTGTTCGACTTAATCAGGCCAAACATCAGCTTATCCCATTTATTTAGTGAAGCTTCTGTCATCGATTGAGCAGATTGAAGGGATTCTATAGAAGCGAGTTCTTTATCGGTATATTCAAAATAAGTGGGCAGCAATGTCGACTGGTTAGCACGATAAAAATAAACAATAGCTAACACAGCAACAAGCAAGAGAGTAATAATCAGTCCAATTTTTTTCATATTACTCCTTAATGTTATTTTCCTGGTTCAATATTTTCTCAATAGCTTCTGGATGCTCCAGTAAGTAGGTAAGTTCGTCTACCGGTAAGGGTTTGCTAAAATAAAAGCCCTGAATCTGGTTACAGTGATGCTTTTTTAAAAACTCGAGCTGCTTTTGTGTTTCGACTCCCTCGGCAAGCACTTCAAGATCCAGACTGCGCGCCATCGCAATGATTGCGTGGATAATGACTTCATCATTACGATTTAACTGGATGTTATTAATAAATGAGCGATCTATTTTAAGCCTGTTTAGTGAGAGATTTCTTAAATGATGCAAATTGGCATAGCCTGTTCCGAAATCATCCAATGCAATCTCAATACCCATCTCTTTTAATTCATTCATTTTGCGAATGATCATTTCATTGATTATCGAGCTTTCACTGAGTTCAAGCTCAAAATACTTAGGGGCCAGTTGAGTTTCCTGCAAAATGTTTTTAATTTTTTGTACAAAATCGAGCTGGCTTATTTGCTGTGAAGTAAGGTTAACTGCCATTCGGATAGGCGGCAAACCCATTGCCTGCCAGCGCTTGTTCTGCAGGCACGCCTCTCTTATCACCCAGTCACCGATAGGAATCATCAATCCGGTTCGCTCAGCCAGAGGAATAAAATCAATAGGCAGCAGCATGCCTTTCTGTGGATGAACCCAGCGAATTAATGCCTCCACTGCCTCCAGTTTATGATTTTCAATATGGAATTGCGGCTGATACCAGACTGTAAACTCCTTATTATTAACGGCCTGATAAAGATCCGATTCCAGTTCCAATTGCTCAAACACTTTATCATTCATCTCTTTTGAATAAAATTGATATTGGCCGCCCCCCAATTTTTTGGCGTGATACATTGCCGCATCCGCATTTCGCAGTAGTTCATCTGCCTCTTCTCCATCCCCGGGATAAGTGGCAATACCCATACTGCTGGAGATACTTAAATTGCGATTGGCAATATCCATTGGTTCCTTGATGATCTGTAATATCTTTTGTGCGACATTATGAATGTAATCAATCTGCTTGAGCTCGGTAACAACAATAACAAACTCATCTCCACCCAGACGAGCTACTGTGTCAAAGGCACGAATTGTGGGGAGTAGACGTTTCGCAATGCGGATTAATAACTCATCGCCGGCGGAATGTCCCAGGCTATCGTTGATGAGTTTAAAACGATCCAGATCGAAAAACAGAATGGCGAAACTTACTTTATGGCGTTTGTAGGCAGCAATGGCCTGTTGAACTCTGTCATGCAAAAGTGCCCGGTTAGCCAATCCTGTCAGCATATCATGCGTTGCCTGGTATTTTAATTCCTCAGTGCGCTCTTCTACAGCCTGTTCCAGCGATTGTGTGTACGCTTTGGATTCGCCAATTAACTTCCATTTTCGAGTCAGCGCATAAGCTAATTGTCTGACCGCGATGTGATCGAAAGGTTTTTTCAGAATCAGGAATTTATCACTATGGCCTAGCTCTTGTATCGTCTCTTCCCAGTTGTAATCGGAAAAAGCAGTACAGATAACGACGTGGATGTCGGGATCAATTGTCCAAATATTTTTTATGGTTTCGATGCCGTCCCAACCGGGCGGCATACGGATGTCTACAAAAGCCAAGGCAAATGGTTCACCTTCATTAAGGGCTTTTTCAATCAGCGCTGCGCCTTCCTGGCCCTGAGTTGCTGTATCGATTTTAAAACGCGGCAAGATCAACTCATTGGCGTTGGCATTTTCCATATCAAATAATTGAGCGCCAAGATCATCCAAATCATTTTTGGCGTTTTTTGTCAGGATTTTTAAAAAGTCTTTATGGATTTCAACATTGTCATCAATGACAATGATACGAAAATCATATTTATTATTGTCCATGCTTTTACAGTTTCTTCCTGGATAGGTAAATTATAGCAATTGTCCAGCATTCTTTTGTAATCAATCGCTTAATCCCTGGACGAAATATAACCTAACAACTTATGGATTTTTTTCTCTATTGGAATTTCAATTACTGTCACCCCTTTAAAAGCAAGGGCCTGCTGGAAGGCTGTTTTAATGTCATCGATATTGGCGGCGAAAGAGGCCTCTGCACCATAGCCTTTTGCCAGCGAAACCAGATCAAGACCGGGAAGATCAAGACCTGGAACATTGGGTGTATTCTCAAGTAATGCAAAGGACTTCAGTATGGCATATTCTTCATTTCTTAATGCCAGAATGATGAGATGAGTCTGATGCTGCACGCCTGTCCATATTGCCTGGAGTGAATATTGAAATGAGCCGTCTCCAATAATCAGAATCACCGGCCGATCACGACCGCTTTTTTGCTCAGCAATAGCGAGCCCAACTGCTGCAGGCATATCCCAGCCCAATCCTCCCGAGCTCATAGTATAAAAAGAATGAGGTTTAACGACAGTGCCCAAACCTGATTCCTGCAGATCATGAGTATTTGAAGGTGATTCCGGTACGAGAATATAATCTTCAGGGGCAATCCCTGACAGGATATCGAACACCTGTTTTGCAGTCAGCGGGTAAGCCGGTTGAACCGTGAGCTGACTTCGTTCCTGTTTACGATTAGTGGAAAAGTTTTGGTCACTACCACGCTCTTTTACCTCATCTAATAATCCTTTTAAAGCAAGCAGGCTATCACTTACCAGACAATCTCCCACTGGTGCCTTGGCAGCCTCATAAGGATCATCAGTCACCTGAATCAGTCTAGCCTCCTCGGGTAAATAGTCACCGGCTATCCAGGGATAGTAGCGGAAAACAGGAGCTCCTATAACAATAATTAAATCATGGCCTTTAAGCATTTGGCTGAGCAAGCCTTTTGCCGACGGCAATTCGCCCTGATACAAAAGATGATCTTCTGGAAAAGACACTAATTCGGAAAAAGGTCCTTTCCATACTGGACAGCCCAATTTTTCAGCAAGTAAAACCGCCTCTTTCCAGGCATTGCTGCGAGCGACATCGGCGCCATAGATCAACACAGGGCTTTGGCTTTCATTAATTTTCCGGGCAAATTCAGACAATCGCTCCGGATCTGGCCCCACTATTCGAGATGTTGAACGAAAAACATCCACTTCATCAATTTCCTCATCCCACAAATCAAGAGGAATTGACATAAACACTGGCCCCTGCGGCGCCTGTATTGCCGTTGCATAAGCCCGCATAAATGCCGCAGGAACATCCTCAGGCCGCATCACCTCATAACTCCATTTGACCCAGGGTTTAGGCAAAATCGTCGACTCCACATTGGTGAGAAACGGTTCCATTAACAGCATTTCACGGGTTTGCTGGCCAGCCGTTATAATCAGCGGTGTTTTATTCAGATAGGCTGTCAGGATACAGCCCATTGCATTCCCCATGCCTGCACCTGTATGCACATTCACGAGCACGGGCTTGCCAAGACCTTGCGCCAGACCGTCGGCAATACCTACAACGCTGGACTCCTGCAAAGCCAGAATAAAATTGAAGTCATCTGGAAAATTGGCTAAAAAGGTTTCTTCAGTAGAGCCTGGATTGGAAACAAAATTGCGCAGATCCAGTTTGCGCAGAAGATCAAATGTAGCGTCCCTAACCGTTGGCATAGGATTTCTTCCCTGAGTTATTTCTAAATAGTATAGATTAAACGCGGCATCAAAGAACTATAGGCAGCATTTACAGAATCAATTTAATAGAAGAGATAAACGAGGATTGCTGCTCATTAGTCGATGCCGGTTTGAAATGAACGGGACCTGAATAGCGCATCACTGAATCTTTCTGCTCTTGATCATCCCCAAGGATTGCATTGAGACGTCTGATTTCAGACTGAGAGATAACGATGACCCAATCCTGTTCGCCAGCCTTCACCTGCTTCAGAAAAAAGTCATTGAATTTAATTGGCGATCTATTCTCATCCAGGGAACAAAACTCCTGGCTATAGGGTCTGAGGCTGTATATTTTGATAAAAATCTCTTTATCAGAATTCAGACAGGCTATTTCTCCTATCATTAAAAACTCAATTTCTCCTTGCTCATCGGGCTCTATGCAACTTAGCTGATCTGAATTGCACAACAACTCCATCTCACTTTCATAGCAGTTTTTTTTATTAAAACAGTACTTAAATACGCCCTGCTTGATGGCTGTAATGACCAGTGATTGGTTAAATACGGGGTAGTTTTCGATGATGATATCGTCTGAAAAGGGCTTAAGCCTTAAATCTCGCTTAGCTTTTATCAAACTTAACAAAGTATACAGTTTTGTCATGTATCACGTTGTAGCCCGGAAATCCCAGGCTACTCCCAAAATAATTGCTGAAGGTTAATAGTAACAACCGAAACTGTCTTTACCAATGAACAGACAATGGCTGTAGGCGCTAATATCCCGCACATACGATGCTCCCTGATAATTCAGGACAATTTGTTTAGCTTGCAAATGAACCTCAGGTGTAAAGTAGGCTTCTTCGGCCTGACACTGTTTTTTAATCAGCTTCCAGTCACTATTCTTCAAGGTCTGGGAAGTAAGTTGGTGGTTTCGGCAAGCCTTGAGATTCAGTTCCTGGAAACTGGGCGGACTGATGATGGCATCAAAAGTTGCAGCAGCAGCCTTTACTGCATTGTCTGCATCCAGAATTCCATGTCCACAAGGCTTTGAACCTGTGCATGACTTATTGCTGTCTGATGTTTTGCCAAATGGATGAGTTGTGGCATACAAAATCTGCTCAACTTTTTCAGGTGTAATCTGACCCTCGCTAATTGCATACACAAGCCCGGCGACACCCGCGGCATGAGGAGCGGCCATACTGGTGCCCTGATAAAAATCATAGCCGCTATGCTGATAGCCGCCGCCGGGTTTTACCGTGGATAAAATGGCCCCGGATCTTCCATAACGTGCATCACCACCTGGTGCTGCAAAACTCACCCCCGGGCCATAGTTGGAATAATAGGCCCGCAAACCTTCAGGTCCAGTGGAAGCGACTCTGATTGCTCCATTACAAACACCCGGAGCATTATAGTGCTCCCATTCATTGTCATTTCCAGCGGCAACAGTCACCACAGCACCCTGATGTCTGGCAAAAAACATTGCCTCCTGTAAGGCTTCATCGCAGTGATCAACTTCTTTTCCAGGACGCTCGTCCACACCAAAACTCATATTCAGAACTTTCGCTGGCCAGGGATTATGAGGAACACCGGGTACATCGCCACCCACAGCCCAATAGATTGCGTTGATGACCTGGCTTTCATAAAACATCCCGGAATCATCTGGTATTTTTAAAGCCAGAATTTTAAGCTGCTCACCCACTCCTAGCATGGTGTCGCTGACAGCCGCTATGGTGCCGGCAACATGGGTTCCGTGATAGGAACCGGTTTCATCAGCCAGATTTCGATTGTTACCCGCAAAATTCCAACCCCAGATATTACCCTTTCCATCTTTCAACAAGTTATTTAAAAGAGCTGGATGCGCCTCTACCCCGGTATCCAATACCGCCACGACAATCGGGGGAGAGCTTTCTCCACTTGTATACATCCATGCGCCATCTCGTTTGTCTGGACCGCTCTCAAGCATAATACCGCCAGGTGCGGTAAACTCATCCCACTGCAAGCTATGATTAAGTTCGATGTCTGCCAGACCATCAGGCAAGGGCAATGGTTTAAAATGCCCTACTCTATCTTTGACTGCATACAGAATGCGGGGATCTTTTTTCAAGGCCTCAATAGCCTTTTGCAATTCTTTTTCCTCTGAAAGACCGGCTTTGGAATGCGCGCTGTGCAAGCTTAAGGAATACGCTCCGCCAGCTATCGGCTTTAAGGAGTCAATTGTCCAGTCTTTGGAAGACTGCAAATGCTGTAAAAGCGAGCTTGAGGAAACTGGCTCTTTATATTTAATGATTAATTTCAAAGAATCATTTTGAGCAAAACTGGAAAACGATAGGATTGAACCCAGTAAGACGGATGGTAATCGCATGAATATGCCTCCCTGGCATGTCATTTTTATAAGGGAAATATCATCGCATGATAACAGGCAGTCTGCCAAGACTACAATCCATCTGCAGGACGGTTTAACATCTAAACTACCTGACCTGCAGCCCAACCCGATGACCAGGCCCACTGAAAGTTATACCCGCCCAGCCAGCCGCTGACATCGAGCACTTCACCAATAAAATAGAGCCCTGGTACTTTTTTAGCCTCGAAGGTCTGGGAAGAAATTTCATTGCAATCAACTCCGCCCAATGTCACCTCCGCCGTTCGATAGCCTTCTGTGGCATTGGGCTTGATTGACCATGCCTGCAGTCTTTCGGCAACTTGCTGTAACTGTTTATGATTGAATTGTTTAAGCGGCTTTTCCAATACTTCAGGCTCATAAAAAACATCCAGCACGCGCTTGGCCGTGAATCGGGATAATACGGTTTTTAAGAAAATATCCGGCGAGCTATGGCGGGCCTGTAATAGTTCTTCATATAAGTTAGTCTGGGGTAAAAACTGAATCTTTACTTCTTGTCCAGGAAGCCAGTAGGAAGAAATTTGTAATATGGCAGGACCACTTAATCCCCGATGAGTAAACAAGACATTTTCCTGAAAAGAAATCCTGTTACAACTCACTGAACTTTCGACTGAAATTCCAGTCAATTCAGCCAGGCGCTCCTTATCCTTTTCATGCAGTGTGAAAGGTACAAGCCCCGCTCTGGTCGGATAAACATTCAAGTCGAACTGGGCGGCAATCTGATAGCCAAATGGGCTGGAACCCAAGGTGGGAATCGACAAACCACCGCTGGCGATAACCAGCGAGTCACAATGATAAGTACCCTGCCCGGACACGACTATAAAATGATCGTCTTTTTTCACAATAGAAGTAATCGAATGATTCAATCTAATATCGACATTATTTTTGCGGCATTCTGCCAAAAGCATATCCACAATTAAATGAGACTTTTCTTCACAGAAAAGCTGACCCGCCGTTTTCTCATAAAAGGCAATTTTATGACGTTTGACCAGCTCAATAAAATCCCATTGCGTGTAACGCTTGAGTGCTGATTTACAAAAATGCGGGTTATGAGAGATATACTGCTCTGGGCTGGCATATAAATTGGTAAAATTACAGCGGCCCCCTCCTGACATCAGGATTTTTTTACCCGGCTTATTACTTTTATCGAGAATCAGCACGCGGCGCCCGCGGGCTGCTGCTTCAATAGCGCACATCATTCCCGCAGCGCCAGCGCCTACGACTATCACATCCACTTTATTGATCATATTTTTTGACAACAACTCAAGTTAAATTTAACGAAATCGGCCAGCCTAAGCAGTTCCTTTTGTAAAAAACATCCACTTGTTCCTGGAATTTTCGAGAATCCTCACTATCCTCGATGAAAAATTCCATTGCCTGATCCTCATTGCCGTAATCAATAATTTCAGGCATTTGCAAATGATCCTTTGTAAAATCATGGATCTTATCCCCCCATATTACTTTTTCCTGGCAATCAAAATGCCCAGACAGGGGTCCCAAATGCAAACTACGGGCTTTAATAAGTCCCATAACCTCTCTTGCCATCCACACAGACGGCAGCGGGAATGCGCCGGGTACTATCACTTGTCGCCATTTACCGCCAGGAGCAAAATAAACCCCTTTTAGCAGGCAGCCATAGAGATATTTTTTTTGGTTAGAAGGAAGCTGATCATAAAACACTGCAGCGACCTCTGGCAGTAATGAGAAGCATATTGAGCCTTTGTTCAGGCCGGTTTCAGAGTTCGCGGCCACAAAGAGTTCATCATTCGTGCGAAAACCCCCATTCTTTATCATCTCGCCCGGGGGAGTTGTACATAAGCGATAAACAATCCTTCCCGGTAAAAAGCTGCCCTCCATGACACGAGGGAATTTTTCGCGCATTTTGTCAGCCGTTTTTTTATGATGCTCCTCTAACTCAAGCACTTTCAATGGATCAGGCCGTGCGCCAAAGGTTTTAAAATCGGAACGCAAACCTTCCGGCAGTGTTGAAAAAAACCGCTGCCCCGACCAGATCGTATTATTTTTGATAAAAGTAGACAAAAAGCGCATTTCTACAACCTTACAGCAAATTTATCGCTTTGAACTATGGCAAAACGTTTTTTATTTTAACTAATTGACATAATTTAGCCATAGAGACTTCTGGTGTCTACTGTTTTTATGAATGACTGGCTAACTTTACCGATTTTATCATCATACTGCTGTTTTTTTGAGAACAAAGCAGGCTAATTCCGCTATAATGGCATTATTTAATGTCTTAAAACATCATGGCTCAAAAAACAGGCAGCGCTAATTTACCTTTGCATTATGGCAGAGTACCTCAATGGTTAGCCGAACGTATGGCCAAATTGGGGGCCATTATGAGTCAGGCCATTATTCACCATTATGGGCGAGATGAGTTTTTGCGGCGCTTGGCGAATCCCTTCTGGTTTCAATCCTTTGGTGCCGTGATGGGAATGGATTGGCATTCCTCAGGTATTACAACCAGTGTCCTCGGGGCGCTTAAAAGAGGGTTAAATCCCTTGTCACGAGAACTGGGGATTCATGTGTGCGGAGGCCGAGGGAAATATTCGCGACAAACGCCGCAGGAACTTATAACCATTGGACATGAAGTTGGTTTTAATGGCCAGCAACTCGCGCAATCCAGCCGTCTGGTGGCCAAGGTGGATAGCGCTGCCATTCAGGATGGCTTTGATCTTTACTTACATGGTTTTATTGTAACGGACGATGGGAAATGGGCTGTGATTCAGCAGGGCATGAATACCAGTAAAAAACAGGCGCGTCGATACCATTGGTTATCTGAGGGTCTGGAAAATTTTATCAATGCACCTCATGCAGCGATTGAAGGACGTCATCAAGGCAATATTATTAATCTGACCGATGAGCGCGCTGAATTTTCCAGAAGCTCACAGCTGGATCTTTTAAAGACACTTTCACCCGAACGTATTCTGACAGAAGCTGAAAATTCTATACAAATTAGTTCGCAAATAGTTCCCAGCCATAGCAATCAACTTTTATTACCTCATCTGGATATGCCTCATCATCATGACGTCAGATCTGAAAATATTTCCATGAAGCGTTTGCATGGCAATATAGCCGCAGCTATTGAACGTGGCCCAGAGGATTTTTCAGACCTGCTCTTAACTCCTGGCGTAGGTGCCAGAACAGTTTTAGCGCTTGCAATGGTCGCTGAGGTGATTCACGGTGCTCCCTGCCGATTTTCCGATCCGGCCCGTTTTTCACTGGCTCATGGCGGTAAGGATCGGCATCCCTTTCCTGTTCCTGTCAAGGTCTACGATGAAACAATACGGGTTTTAAAAACTGCAGTACAAAAGGCAAGTCTCGGAGAAAGTGAGAAACTGGATGCGATTAAACGCCTCGATGAACAGGCTCGAAAACTGGAACATCACATCATCAGCGGCCCGGATTTTGAAGAGATTGTTAATCATGAAAAAAAGCAGTCGTCTTTATATGGCGGCAGAAGTGTGTTTGGGGTTGAAAAGTAACTATGGTTCACAAAAGGAAATAGGGCTACATCATGCTAATCATACTGGGCGGTTTACCGGGTACAGGTAAAAGTACCATTGCCAGACAATTGGCCAAAACAATAGGAGCTGTTTATTTACGCATCGACAGCATTGAGCAGGCAATAAAAAATGCATCTCAGTTCAGTAGCCAGGGCGGGATAAATGTCATGGCTGAAGGCTATATGACTGCTTACGCCATAGCGAAAGATAATCTGGAAATTGGCTTAACGGTGGTTTGCGACTCTGTAAATCCTATTGAAATTACAAGGGCGGCCTACCGTCAAATTGCAATAGAAATGAATCAGCCCTATCTTGAAATTGAAATCATCTGCTCGGATGAAACCATCCACAAAGAACGCGTTGAAACAAGAAAAACGGACATTCAGGGCTTAACACCACACACCTGGCGGGAAGTTCTCGACAGAGATTATGAATACTGGGAAAACAAACAGCTAACCATTGATACTGCCACACAAACCGCTGAACAAGCCGTTGAGGAAATTATTGCTGAGCTCGACCAGAATAAGCTCAGCAGACAATGACAGTCATTGTTTAGACTATAATCTGATCAAATCACAACTGTGTAATATTTATGCACGTCACTGCTTCTGATTTTTCTCATTTACTGAAAGTGCTGACTGATATTGGAACTGCCCTTTCTGCTGAAAAAAATCATATTCTGCTGCTGGAATCGATTCTGATGAAAGCCCAGGAAATCACCAATGCCGATGGCGGAACTTTGTATACATGCACTGATGATCAAAAACTCAGATTTGAGATCCTGATTAATAAATCACTTAAACTTCATCTGGGTGGAACCAGTCAAAACCAGAATAAACTTGACGATCTGCCTTTATACAACGAGCAAGGTGAAGCCAATAATAATATGCTGGCTCCCTGGGCTGCCATTAGTAAAAAAACTATTCATATTGAAGACGCATACAAAAATACGCAGTTTAAGCTATCAGGAACCAAGCAATTCGACCAGCAAATGAATTATCATTCCCAATCATTTTTTGTAGTTCCAATGACCAATCATCTTAATGAGGTCATTGGGGTGCTTCAATTAATTAACGCCATTAATCCTGAAACAAAAAAAATCAGCTCCTTTTCAAAGTTAAATCAGCAAATGGTTGAATCTCTGGCCTCACAAGCCGCTATTACCATTACCAACCAAAGGTTGATTCAGGCACAAAAAGAGCTTTTTGATTCATTAATACAGCTGATTGCCAAAGCAATTGACGAAAAGTCACCTTATACAGGAGGTCATTGCCGGCGTGTGCCTGTCATTACCCGCATGATTGCTGAAGCCGCCTGTGAAATGGATTATGGTCCATTGAAACACTTCAGCATGACAGAAGAGGAAATGTACGAGCTGGAGGTCGCAGCCTGGCTACATGATTGCGGTAAAATTTCAATCCCTGAAGCAGTGGTTGATAAAGCAACCAAACTTGAAACGATCATCGATGGGATTAAATTGATTAACACAAAATTTGAAGTATTGCAGCGTGATGCCATCATCGCTTTCTTGCAAGCCAAAATTAAGAAATTAACCGGAACAGAATTTGATTTATCTCAGGATAATCAATTGCAGGAACAACTGAGTATCTTACATCAGGAGCGCAATTTAATTAAAAAAATGAATCAGGGACAAGAGTTCACCCCGGATGAAGACATCGAGGCCATGAAGAAAATAGCTCAGCATCAATGGACTTCCTCACACGGACAGAAAGAAGATCTCCTTTCCGAGACTGAAAAGCAGATGCTGTCAATTCGCCGCGGCACTCTGTCTTCGCAAGAAAGAGAGATTATCAACAATCATGTCAAAGTCACTATTAAAATGCTGGAGTCTTTACCCTACCCTAAAAATCTGCAGAATGTTCCACTCTATGCAGGCGGACATCACGAAAAACTCGATGGCACCGGCTATCCTCGCGGATTAACCAAAGAACAGCTTCCTATACAAGCGCGCATTATTGCTCTCGCAGATATTTTTGAAGCGCTCACGGCGAGTGACAGGCCTTATAAAAAAGCAATACCCCTGGAAGAAGCCCTCAAAATCCTCAATCAAATGAAAACTGAAGGGAAAATTGACGCGGATTTGATGGAAGTATTCCTGTCGAAAAAAATCTATGAGCGCTATGCCAGGCAATATCTGTAGGCCAGAATATAAAGTGACTAAGCCAATATAATCCACTACAATCCGACTGCAGTTCTTCATTACAACTGCGAAAATTACCTTAATTGATTTAAAGGGATAATACTTTTTTAAGGATGTTGCTTATGTCTAAATTTTCCACATTTTCTGTATATGAAACAGAAATGCGTCTTTTTATCAACTCATTGAAACAATCCGCAGTGGATGTCGAAAAAATGACTGACTGGCTGTATGGCGCCGGCATTTATGCCTATACACGCGCTCAGGGAGCTTTTTATTATCCATTTGAAGCAGAATGTCTGGAGAAATTCAAGCATAGACCCTTAATATCTCGCTACCATTCCCAAGGGCAACATTTTGAAGGTTTATCTGCTTTGCGAGAAACACTGGTAAGTGAATTTGCTAAAGACAATGCCGAGTTGGCTGAAATGCTGGCAAATAATTTCAATATGCTGGTATTAGCAAAAATTTATGCACATAGAGAGTTTATCAAAATTGAGGCCGAGATTGCTTCAGAGTTCAATGAATTTCTGGATGCAAATGGGCGATTAGACCCTCTAGCCTCTCTGGAAAAGGTCACCCAACTTTTTGAAGGAAGAAAAGCAGAGTATCCCCAGCTGGAGAATGATTTTAACAACAAATTGACATTAATGAGAGAGTTTCTCTCCGAAGCGAAAAAGATGGCTGAGCAGGCTAAAAGCCCCTCCATCAAGGACGCTGGATCAATCACTTTCCTTAAACCTCTGAAAACGAAAGAAGAGGAAGAGACGCCCGTATCCTCTGCAAAATTGGGATATAATTCCAATAGTGAGTAGTTTAGTATCTCTCCCCTGTGAGTCCTCTCGCCCCTCAGGGGAGAGAGTCAGAGAGAGGGGGATAAATCAACCCTCGCCCTAGCCCTCACTGCCATTAAGTTAAGGAAATTTTGTCTTTCCCGCGAAGGCGGGAATCCATTCCTCGATTGGCATTATAGCCAGCTCAGAGATGGATCCCCGCCTTTCGCGGGGATGACAGTTTAATATACAATTGAGCTTAACTTATGGCAGTGAGAGTTAGAGAGAGGGGTTTAAAATCAACCCTGTCAATTATCCTGCCAGCTTGCAATGCGTTTCATTAAAAGACCGCAGCCGTACAAAACAGCTCCTGTTAAAATAAGGCATAGAATGCGAACTACTGTGGGCGTCGATGCCGTGTCGTACAGGAGTGCTTTTCCAGCGGCAACACTTAAAATTAACAAAGCCGATTTAGCCATTGTTTTATCCTGACGAAAATAGGCATAAGCAATGACGCACACAGCATATAATAGCCAGGAAGCCGATACGGCCAACGAGCTGACTTCGTGGAAGAACTGGTATAAAGCGCTGACTCCAAGTAGATGCGCAGCAACTAACAAGCTCAGCCCATATTCTTTTTTATGAATCAAACTGCTGCGATGTCGGGTGATTAATAACCACAAACTTGCAAATGACGCAAAAGAGACCAGCACCCATGAGTAAGTGCTGTTATTTAACAGATGCATCAGCATACTGCAATATTCAATAACCAGGATTAAAAAAATGGCAAGCGATGGAAGATAAAAAGCACCATCCCGCTGTTGGCCCAATAGCCTGACCGGAAGAAAGGCGATTCCTACTATAATCGCCACGAAAAGCCAGGGTTTGAACGCATCGGGCAAAAGCTCAAGATAAAATGAATGGAAAAAAACGATGGTGGAAAATGCTAAAACTAAAGCTCTTGAACTGATAGCCCTATCTGGAAACCACTGCCTGGCAGAAAGATAAAGACTGCAGAGAATCGCAGAAAATCCTATAGAAACCCAGGGAGCCAAGCCTGGATAAGCTCTGTCGATGTAAAAATATTCCATGGAATAAAATATTAGCAGAACCGGAAAAAAAGCCCAGGACTCCCGTTCTGTCAACGGCTCTGCGCCATATTTTGAGTATAAATACGTTCCAATCGCGA
Organism: Legionella sp. 16cNR16C; assembly: GCF_021297775.1. Classification (NCBI taxonomy): domain Bacteria; kingdom Pseudomonadati; phylum Pseudomonadota; class Gammaproteobacteria; order Legionellales; family Legionellaceae; genus Legionella; species Legionella sp. 16cNR16C. Next base: position 352,444 of record NZ_JAJTMX010000002.1, on the reverse strand, counting down.
AAACAAGAAAATGCAGTGCCAGGAAGATGGCAATAGTGCTATCCATTTCTAAGCCAAGACCAGTTAAACCAGTGACCAAAATAGATAAATAGGCTGCAATCACAATCAGAATTCGGGATTCCACCCAAATGGATATGGTCGCATAAGTCAGCGAACAAATTAAGAAATAATATAATGAAAATAGCGTGTTAGCATTAATGTTTAAAACAACCGGCGCTAAATAGGAGCCTATTGCAGCAATAATAGAGTAGATATCATGTCTGAATCTTAAATAAAGCGTAATACAAAGAATGGAGATTAAACTGGTTAATACAATCGCAGTTTCAAATGAAATTAGAAAATAAAGACGATGCGCGGCAAAATTGCTTAGATATAAAACAATAATTCCCGCCGCCGGAAGCAGACTGGCATAGTATTTATCAATAGCGATAAACACAAAACCAGAGCCAATCAGAAGTGCGCCGAATAAAAAAGCCAGGCCGATTTGCCGCTCTGGCGTTAACCAGCCAGATTCAATGGAGAGTTTGATGATAAAGCCTGCAGCGAGGACAAAACACAGTGTTGCCACTAATCCAAGCCAATTTCCTTGCTTAGGCGGCTTGGAAGGCTCATTTGTTCTCTGCTCACTGGTAACCGTTTCGCCAGAAACCTCTTCGGAAGCGGGCAGATGGAGAAGAGTCTCTATTTGCCCCAGTCTTTTTTCAATCAGCAGCAGTCGTTGCTCCAACAGACTAAAATCCATTTAACTCTCCGTATCCTGATTATAATAAAGCAGCGAGACGACAGGCCTGATCAATGGCATGACGAGCATCCAGCTCTAAGGCTTTGAACGCACCGCCAATTAAATGGACAGATCGCCCCCCTTCCTTTAATGGCTCATATAAATCCTTTAATTCAGTCTGCCCTGCACAAATCACCACGGAATCAACCTCGAGGCATTCAGGTTTATCATCGATAAGAATATGCAGTCCCTGATCATCAATTCGCTGATATTGGACCCCGGATAACATCTTGACCTGTTTATGTTTCAGGCTAAGGCGATGAATCCATCCCGTCGTTTTCCCGAGATTTTTACCAAGCTTTTCTTTTTTGCGCTGCAGGAGATAAACCTTTCGCGGACTTTTACTTACAGAGGCTGGTTTGATCCCCCCCCGATGCTCTCCTTCCAGATCAATACCCCATTCATTGAGAAAACTATCAGCATCAGGCCCATGATGTTCATGGGTTAGAAATTCCGCGACATCAAAACCAATACCACCAGCGCCAATAATCGCCACTCGTTCACCGGGAATTTTCCTTTCTCTGATCACATCGATGTAACTCATCACTTTTGGATGATCGATACCTGGAATATCGGGAACACGGGGCTTAATTCCTGTTGCAATAACGATCTCATCGAAAGATTCCAAAAGCCCGGGATGTCCTGCGGTATTCAGTTTGATGTTTACCTTGTATTTTTCAAGCTGCTGAGTGAAATAATCAATCGTATGTTGAAACTCCTCTTTACCAGGAACTCGTTTTGCCAGATTAAACTGCCCCCCAAGTTCATTCCCCTTTTCAAAGAGGGTCACATGATGACCCCGTTCAGCCGCTGTAGCCGCAAATGCCAACCCAGCGGGACCCGCTCCAACTACCGCAATTTTTTTAGGATTGGATGTAGCCTGATAGACTAATTCTGTTTCATTACAGGCTCTGGGATTCACCAGGCAGGAAGCTGTTTTATTAACAAATACCCGATCCAGACAAGCCTGATTACAGGCGATACAAATATTTATTGCCTCACTTTCACCCAAACGGGCTTTTTCAGCAAAAAGAGGATCTGCAAGAAAAGGACGCGCCATTGAGATCATGTCAGCAACCCCGGCTTCCAGGAGCTGATTCGCTTTCTCAGGGGTATTAATACGGTTTGAAGTAATCACCGGAATACTGATTTCAGGCTTCAGGCGCTGTGTGACACGGGTAAACACTGCGGGGGGAACCATTGTGGCAATTGTGGGAATACGTGCTTCATGCCAGCCAATTCCTGTATTGATAAGACTTGCCCCTGCTGCCTCAATGGCTTTCGCCAATATAACAACCTCCTCCCAGCTGCTTCCATCCGCAATTAAATCCAGCATCGACAAGCGATAAATAATGATGAACCGTTCTCCAACGGCCTCGCGAACGCTCTTAACGATTTCAACTGGAAAACGAATACGGTTATTGAAAGAGCCGCCCCATTCATCCTGACGCTGGTTGGTATGGGTCACGATAAACTGGTTAATAAGATATCCTTCGCTACCCATGATTTCAACGCCATCATAACCAGCCTCTTGGGCCAATTTTGCACAGCGGGCAAAGTGCTTAATCGTTTTAAGAATTCTACCCTTGCTCATTTCCCAGGGTTTAAACGGGCTAATCGGTGATTTGATGCCGCTAGGAGCGACATTGAAAGGATGATAGCCGTAGCGTCCGGCATGTAAAATCTGCAATGCAATTTTTCCACCCGCTTCGTGCACAGTTTGGGTAATCAGTTCATGCCGCTGAACCTCCTTATTATTGCTAAGCTTTGCGGCAAAAGGGGCCAGACGGCCTGAGCGGTTCGGTGCAATCCCCCCGGTGACGATAAGCCCTGCCCCTCCCAATGCTCTCTCACGATAAAAAGCGGCAAGACGCTGCAATCCCTCTTTATCTTCCTCGAGGCCTGTATGCATGGAACCCATCAGCAGCCGGTTTTTTAATTGAGTGAACCCTAAATCGAGCGGCTGAAACAATGCCGCAAAAGGGGCGTTAGTAATTTTCAGTTCCATGAATACTCACCTAGATAGTAAAATTATGATTATAAAACTTTTATTCCATTTTGACAGTGTATCCTATAAACGAAGCGCATCAAGACTGAAACTTATATAGATGACTTATTTTTGTTCGAGGATCCAGCAGTCCCTGCAAAATCACTGAAAACAGGTTTAATATTTTGTTAATGGAACAGCGTTATAATTTATATAACACTGATTAAAAAGACAGTTCTATGAGCAGCACAAATTTACAACTGGGCGCATCGGATGTAGAGAAGCGTCTGCACCATCTTTTCGGTTCAAGATCTCCTTCAGAATTTATTAAAGCCTCTGATGAAATCGATTTTGAGTTTTTTTCGAGAGAAAATATTAAGGGCTATATTTACAAACCTAACGGCAGTGGTTTTGATCCAAAAAAATACTGGGTAGAAGAAAATAACAACCATATTATTATAACCACCGCAGTCTCTGTTCACCATTCTGTAGCTAAAAAAGGCACTTACGTCACTAATTTTAAAAAAGAAGAATTGGACGAAATTCTTAACCACATTAAATCCTTGCATCCCAACAAACCAGTTCATATGATTTCCCCTCGAGTTGAGAGCGGTTTACGTGAAGACCATATCGTTATTGAATACACCTGCCATGACAAGCTTTCCAAGACCTGTATTATCGATAGCAAAAGCTCGCCCAGCGGGAGATCTCATGCAGAAGTTTCGCGAATTCACACCGAAAAACAGGCATTTCTTAATTCCACTGATTGCGGGTTTCATGTAGTTCGCACGATCCCCATACTCGGTGACATCATTAGAAACAACCAGCCCATTAACCAAACTACTCTAAGAAATCACTTGCAGGTAACCGATTTTGAGCATTCAATCGCCTATGAAAAATTAAAAAAACTGCATGATATTTATAGTGATCGCACCGCTTCCGGCGACAAAAAACACAGTACGCTTTTCTTCTTCAGATTCGGCATTCTCCCATCGGTCAAAAAAGCCAGTGTCGAGAAAATTTTAGAGAATATTGACAATAGCCGGGATATATTTACCGGGATGAGCAAACCAGAGATTGAAGCAGCAAAAGATAGTGTTTTAGGTGAAACTGTAAAAGAGTATATGCGCACTGCAGCCGCTTCATTTCAGCCAAACCCCTTTATCCATCCTCGCTAGCGCTATCGTTCAGGATGATAAATTATGGACATTATATAATTCGCATACTCTATCCCATCCAGATAGGACTTGATAAGGACGTCATTCGCGACAGGGATGCTTTCCAGTTCCTTAAAATTGGCTTGCTCATAATCGATTGTAAATTTAAGAATTTTACCCAATGTTCCTTCATAATTTAACAACGCTTCATTTAGGGATTCACTTAGCCCCATTTTTTCAAGAAGCGAAGTCATCGGTTCATTTAATATTCCATCCAGGGTTGAGAGCAGTCCCACTGTATAGGCTTGATGGGGATTTTGATAATTCATTGCCCGCGATAATAATTCACACATTTTGGCGCGAATTAAAGTTCTTTCCAATAAATCTGTCGCCATTCGTCATGACTTGCCAGTAATAACAAACTAAGCCAGTGACTAATCTGTTTTAAACCCAGTTTAGTGATAGCATCCATTAGCGACTCGATTTTCCGGCTGCTATAAATTGACGCAGAGTTCGCTAAACGAAGAATCCGATAACTTAATTTTGGAATTTGCAGAATAATTTCTTCAACCCTTTCAACTGCTACATCCTCATCATTTATTTCAGCTAATAATCGCAGAATCTGCATTTTATTTTCGCTGATCGCCTGCCCTTTTAGGGATTGAGGTTTATCGAGAAAAAAACCTTGGAAAAGCTCAAACCCGAGACTAAGGCAAATATCAAATTGATTCTTTGTTTCAATTTTCTCAGCAAGTAATTGGCCATTAAATGAATGAAGACAGGAAAGCTGGGCAACTATTTGCTCGCGATTTAGATTAAGAACGTCAATTTTAATAATGTCAGCGATTTGAATCAGGGGAATAAGCTCCTCCCTGAAGATAAAATCATCCAGAGCAATTTGATATCCCTGCTTTTTTAAGCTGATTAAACTTAATATTAACTCCTGATTAATAGCTACTGTTTCAAGCACTTCTATCACTATTTTATTTTTAGGGAGCAGAGCAGGAATTTGTTGAACAAGATGTAAATGAGTAAAGTTAATAAATGCCCGTCTACTGCCGACAATGGCCTCCACATTAAGATTGGTAAATAAATCCAATAAAACGGAATAAGTCGCCAATTCACCCGGGACGGCACTCAATGCAAACGTCTGATTCTGTATCTCACTATTACGATATAGCAGTTCATAGGCAAAAACGGAACTGGTTTTATCATAAATTCCCTGACGCGCCAGTAATGTGCGAAGTGGTGGCTGGGTCAATTACACAATCCATTATTAGTGTTTTATATAAGTATACGACACTGATTAAAGTATTTATCAGACAAGTGAAAATTGGCTTATGATCTTTCCAATGAAAACTATTTTTGTAACTCCCCAGGAATGTCATCCTGAGCGTAGCGAAGGATCTCCAACTGCTTAGAGCTGAGCCAGGCTCAGGAGATCCTTCACTCCGTCCAGGATGATGTTGAGATGATTTGATTGAATTAAAATCAAATTTATCCACAGTCTGGGGAGTTACCTATTTTTGGAATATTATCGATAACAGATCTAATACCTTGTTTTGAGCTTCCACCTCAATAACACCTAATTTTTTCACAATACGAGTACGATCAATTGCCCTTAGCTGATCAAGAGCAATCTGTCCTTTTTTATCTTTAAATTCTGTCAATATTCTAGTTGGGAAATTGTCTTTGATAGTGGTTGTCATCGGAGCAATGATAACTGTTTTTAACTTACTCAAATTCATTGAGTCTGGTGATATAATTACCGCTGGCCGTGTTTTTTTTATTTCAGAACCCATTGTAGGATCAAGATTTACTAAAAAAACATCAAACCTTTTTATTTTCACCATGTCCATTCTTCCATATCAAACTCATTGCCTGGATTTAAATGAGCCGTATCCTCGCTACTATCATCAACCGCAGCATTGAATTGCTCTAACCACCCTTCTTGCTGGTTTTTGATTGGAATTAATGTAAGCACTCCCTTTTCATCAGCTCTGATTTCCAACTCCTCCCCTAGATGTAAATGAGCTTCTTTAATGATAGCGGAGGGAATACGGATTCCAATAGAGTTTCCCCATTTGGTTAACGTGACCGTAGGCATTGTAACTCCTGATATGTATATTCATAATATAATTATACATAGTATATACATTTGCACAACCCCATAACTTAATAATGTTCCAGGGGAGTAATGCAATGCCGCACTGCCATTAAGTTAAGGAGTTATGTCATTCCCGCGAAAGGCGGGAATCCATTCCTCAGTCAGCATTGTAGCTAGCTCAGAGATGGATCCCCGCCTCGCTATTTTTTCTTCATTAGTTTAGAATCGGCCGCTAACCGGATTTTTCCATGTATAAGGAGATATATGAAGACACTTCTAGCAACCTTTTCACTACTTGCCTTCACAAGCTTCGCCGGTCAGGCGAGTCAGGCTCCCTATGATTATTGCAATAAATTACCTGGCAAATGGCATGCAGCAACACATATCAAAGATCACAGCAGCTGTGATCCCTTCAATGGCTGCGAGCATTTTGATCTGGTCACCTTTCAACAAACAAGCAAGGATGATTATACCGCAACGCTTTATTTCAGTAATGATGGAAACAACATCACCGTCCAGTCGTTTTCCTTCATTTGTGCTGCAAACGAATTTCATTTTAAAAATCAGGAAGATAAAACGGTCCATTTGAAATGTGATGAGTATAACAATTGCTATATGGTCGTAGATACACCATTATTTACAGTTGAACTGGTTAAACAATAACTAGATTGATTACTGCACTGGAGAACATGAATGAAGAAAGCATTAGCTTCCCTCTCTCTCTGCTTTTTTATAAACCCGGCTCTGTGGGCTCAGGAAATTACTACCACCGTGTATACCACGGATCAAAATAAACCATTAGGTCAGGTTAGCTTTAAAGATACTGAATATGGTTTATTAATTATTCCCCAGTTAAACAATCTTCCCGCTGGAGCACACGGTTTTCATTTGCATCAAAACGCTGACTGCAGTGAGGCGGGCATGGCAGCAGGCGGTCATTTTGATCCGCAGAAGACCAATCAGCATAAAGGGCCTTATGCCAATGGCCATTTAGGTGATTTGCCAGTCCTGTTTGTAATGGACGATGGAAAGGCAAATACGCCTTTATTAGCCCCCCGTTTAAAAACCAGCGATCTTAAAAATCTCGCTTTGATGATTCATGCCGGCAGTGATAACTACAGCGATAATCCGCCTCTGGGTGGAGGCGGCTCACGCCTGGGATGCGGCGTTATTAAATAGCCGCTGACAACTATAGTCTAAGACTTACATGAGCAGCATGAGTGACTGCGGCAATGCGCCCTATTCTTGCCAGAGCCGTTGCCGGCACTCCGTGCTGTACTAACTGACGGCTATGCGCACTCATGCAAGCACCACAGCCATTTAATATTGAAACGGCAAGACACATCATTTCAAAACTTAGCTTGTCCACTCCAGGATTGGCCATCCCCTGCATCCGCAAACCGGCAGGAATCTGAGTTAACTCTGGCTGTTCGCTTAAATGAGTAAAACGATAATAAATATTACTTATCGCCATCAGGCTGGCAGCGAGCTTTGCTGCATTGACCAATGCGGGATCATTGTTTAATGTTTCAAACTCTTCAATCAGTAACTGATCGCCTAAATGATAGGCAACAGCCAATGCACAACCAGCCACCTGCGGCGCGGTTAAGCCATCGGTTTGATCCAAATCCAATACTTTACCCAAATTGAGTCTGACATCTTTTGCAACTTCCGGTAAACGTTCAGTTATAGCTGTCAGCATGATATCACTCCTGAATATGGATAGTTTCTTCGCCTTTCTTCCAGTTACAAGGACAAAGTTCATCTGTCTGCAAAGCATCAAGAACACGTAGTACTTCCTGAGGATTACGTCCAACATTTAAATCAGTAACCATTACAAAGCGGGTTATCCCCTGCGGATCTACAATGAAAGTAGCTCGCTGCGCAACACCTTCCTGCTCGTCAAGTATGCCGAGGCTGCCGCTTAATTCGCGCTTGATATCTGCAAGCATTGGAAAAGGCAGGTCATGTAAATCCGGGTGCTGTTTTCTCCAGGCCAGATGAACAAATTCACTGTCAATACTTACACCCAGAACTTGCGCATCGCGATCTGCAAATTCAGCTTGCAGTTTTCCAAATGCAGAAATTTCCGTGGGGCATACAAAGGTAAAATCTTTAGGCCAAAAGAAAACTACCAGCCATTTACCGCCAAAACTTTCATTATTAATGGTGGTAAACGCCTCTTTAATTTCATTGCTGACAGTCGCTTTTAACTGGAATGGGGGAAATCGGTTGCCTACAGTAATCATTTTTCTCTCCTTCTGTTGTCTATCCTAAATGTAGTTGAGTTCAATCGATTAGTAAAATAAAACGTTTTTATCGCTTCGATAGATAAAATCAATCGATAAGACTGGTTGATTTATGGCTAATTTGATGTTCAAATTACCTAAGACGAGTTTTATCTTAAAGCCACCTCATTAAGAGATAGGAGATAAATGATGACAAAACAAGAAAAAATCTGCCGGATTGTCACCGCAATCACTAACAATAAGGATTGGCGAAAAAGCTGCTGTCGTTTTCGATGAGTTCCCTTTTACCGTTACGCATAGTGCTTGGCGCTTACAATGAGCGCATTCTCAGGCATTATGCTTCAAACAATCCCAGCTTATCATTTCAGCAATGTCAGCAATTATGGAAGGATTTACTCGGCTGGATGTGGCTTACCCAGTATCGCAAAAGCCTGGATAAAGCGACTTATCTTTTTGGCCCATTGTTGCAATTGGACGATCTCTGGCATTTTTTCATCCTGAATACGCGAGATTATTGCGAATTTTGTGAACGCTATTGGGGGGAATATTTTCATCATGACATGGAGACTCCTCATGAAGCGCATCAGCTTACAGCAGACGAGCTGGCTGATTTTCTTGAAGATGCTATTGAATTTCTCGGTGAAGACTGGATTGACAGATATTTTCATCATCTGTTTACCGAAGAAAATTAATCTTTTATGTATTATCGACAAGGTACCCGAGATCACGTATTATCGATACACTTTCTGTATTAAGCAGATAGCTCAGGTGTATCACGCTGCTTGATTAATTTTATCCTCATTAACTTGAGAAGTAAGTTGGAGTCAGAATATGACAGCTGAGTCAATTTCGGCCTCACTTGTCAGCAATTTATCGATGATGGGCAAACCTTTACCTGCTCATGGCTATTATCGCTCCAAATTATTTATTGCCCCCTTCACTACTAACCCTTTAGTGGCTGCAGCAGGACCAGTATTGTCTTTATTAGAGCGATTATGTATAAGCCCATCACTTCCTCCTATTGCTGATCTTCGTGAAAATGTTGAGCATGAACTGCTTGCTTTTGATAGCCGTCTGCATGGGAAAGCCTACTCTGATGAATTAAATGCCATTGCTCATTATTTACTTTGTGCAACCATCGATGAAATCCTGGGAAAAAGTTATCTCAGATTATATGGAGTTCCTGCTGAATTTCAGGCGTTCACCCCGCTGTCTCATAACGGAATTGGGCCAGAGGAGCGCTTTTTCGACATTGTTAGTCATATTAAGGAAAGGCCCAATCAATACCTCGATCTGATTGAACTGGCCTATTACTGTCTGATAACCGGATTTGAAGGAAAACAACACTGCCGTACCGATGGCCGGCAAGTCCTGGATAATCTGATTGAGGAATTATTCCAACTCATTAAACAATACCGGGTCAATAAGCCTTACCGTTTGTTTAAAGAACATAAAAAGCCGGAACGCAGCGTAAATAATAATAAACCATTTATAGTCGTTGCCATTATCTCCTTATGTATTTTAGTAGCTGGTTATGGACTCAGTTATCTGCTAGTCGAAAATAAAGCCAGATTGGTTCAATTTGGTCATACCGCTACAGCGAAACTGGAAAACTAATGGACAGATCTTTGCAAGCGTTATGTGACGCACTTAAAAAAATTATTAACCTCTTAAAACCTCAATCCACTCCTTTATCCTTTTTACTGGTTATTGGAAAAAGCCATCAGGGTAAAACCACCCTGCTCAAGCAGGCTCAACTAAATCATCACCCAGTGGATGAGTTAAACGGTGCCAATTTTTTCTACAATAATAACGGCATTATTTTAGAATTGGGTGAAACCTGGCTTCATGAGACCGACAATCTTCTTCACCACAACTTAAAACAACTCAACCGCTGCCATCGCGGCCTCCGTATCAGCGGCATTCTATTGTGTGTAGATAGTCGTGATCTGCTGATGGCTGAACCGGTTCAAATTGCCAATCAATGTAAATCGCATGCCCATCTTCTTGAACGCTTTAGCAAAGCATTAGGCTATCAGACTGAACTGGCTGTTATTTTTACCAAATTAGATACACTAGCCGGTTTTTGTGAGTTCTTCCAATCAGAACACGTTCAGGATTTAAATAAACCCTTAGGCTTTTCTCTCGATCACAGCATGCAGTCGAAAAAGCTTATTGAACAATACCGTCTTCAGTTCGATCGCATGATTGAGGTTTTAAGTCAGGAAACCATTAACAAACTGCATCCTGCCCGCTCAAGTGTCAAACGAACTTTAATCCGCGAATTTCCCTTGCAGTTAGCCAGTTTGCGTATTCCAGTGCAAACCTTAATTCAGCAATTGATAGCAAAAGAATTTCGAGTCCAGGCCGTTTATTTTACCAGTGCTGAACAAGGAGGCCTGTCTGTCGATCGCTTAAACCAGCGAATTCAGCATGAATATGCCCTGACCATTCCTGATAAATATCCGCAATCTACCAATTATCGAGCTTACTTTATTGAAGGTCCAATCAGGGCATTCCAGGATCAAACGAAAAAGCTGAACCCAAGCTTAACCAGAAGTCATAAAATTGCAGCCCTTGGGACCACTGCGCTAGTCACCGTATTCCTGACAGGTCTATGGTATCAATATAGCCAGACATCCCAGCTGCTTGATGATGCCAGTAAAGAGCTTCTGGCCTATGAAACACTAAGCAGTCAAAATAAAGATCTTGCTACAGCCTTATATCATTTATCGCAAGCGGAAACCAAGCTGAACCTGATTCCTTCAAGCTTTGTTTCTCACCCTGTTCTCGAGCAGCTTAAAGTTCAATTGCATAGCAGTACACTCAACAAGCTGCATAACAACTTTTTACCCGATGTGCTAGCCGCTCTGGAAGATGTGATATCCAATCCATCTCAAACGCAACTGGCTCGCTATCAGGCCTTGAAAATTTATTTAATGCTGGGTGAGCCGGAGCATTTCTCCGAAGCCGAAGTAACAGACTGGTTTAGTAATTATTGGAAAGCTACCAATGCCGCTTTTTATAATGATAAGCAGCTTCTCTTGCTGCATAATGCTTTAAAACAGCCCAGACAGGCTCTTGCAATCAATCAGCAGATTGTCAGCGATGCGCGCAATTATCTCAACGCCCTGCCCGCAGCCTATCTTTATTACTCATTAGCCAAAGCCCAGTTTCCACAAGGAAAAACATCAATTAACGTGGAAGGCTTTGATTTGGCGGCCAAAGAAGTACCCGATTACTTCACCAAAACCGGGTTTGGCGAAGTAAGCAATTTGCTGCCGCAGATTACTGCGACCCTGCAAAAAGAAAACTGGGTACTTGCACGTCAGGATCTGGATAACCTGCAAGCTCAGCTTGAACAGGCTTATTGCTTTGACTACAGCAATTGGTGGCTAAACTTTACAAGGCGTACACGTCCACAGCACTATCAAGGTTATCAGCAAGCCAGACAATTGACGCAGACATTGCAACAGTCTGATTCCATTCGACGTTTGGTTCAATTAATTCAGCAACAAACCAGTCCGGAAGCTGCGGAAAATTCCAGTCTCTTCAATCAGAAGATTGCGAGCCAGTTTACTGGCTTAAACCTGATGACCAGCTCTGCAGCGCAAGAATTAACCGTGAATGTCAGCGAACTGGAAAAATTTCTGACCACGCTGTCATTAGTCAATGATCAGGGACAAACCGTTTTCGATCTCACCCAGGCTCGTTTTCGCGGAGATACACTGACTGATCCGCTCAGTTCGCTGTATAACCGTTCGCGTCAGCTGCCAGAACCGATTGCCAGCTGGGCTAAACAAATTGCAGACGATACCTGGTTCATTTTTATTAACGAAAGTCGAGACTTCCTGAATAAACAATGGAACAAGCGAGTTTATAACGTCTATAAAAACTCTATTGCCAAACGCTATCCACTGGATCCAGCTGAGAAGGAAGAAATTGGACTGGAAGATTTTGACCACTTCTTCTCACCGCATGGCACTTTAAATAGTTTCGTCACCCATTATTTGAAGCCATTTCTTGATACCAGCCATGCCCAATGGCAACCCAAGGAATTAAATGGTTATATGATGCCTGTTTCAACGGATCTGATTAATGAATTAATCAGGGCAAACGTTATTAGCAACATGTTCTTTCCGGACGATTCAGAAACCAGTCGAATTGATTTTTCCCTGCAAAAAATAAATCTTGATCCTGTAGTATCCAATTTCCAGCTAACCATTGGTGAAACCTCCTTATCTGACAATCAGAACAGTGAATCAGATACCGAGTTTACCTGGCCTCAACGCGGCGCCAAGCTTAGCTTGAACTCTATTGAAGGGAATCATTACGAATTGGAAGAATCTGGCACCTGGGCCTTTTTTAAAATGTTGCAGAAAGTGAATGTTCTCGTTGACAGCAATGACAGCAGCAGCCTGCAGATTCTTTTTGAAGTCAATGGCAATTCAGGACGTTACCTGTTAAAAACTCAAAATCAGATTAACCCCTTCAGTCCAGGCATTTTAACTGGATTCAGTCTGAAAAAGGATATTGCAAAGGGATGATTCCAAATACTGCGAGGAGCGCCTTTAAGGCGCAGCATTGTCGCATATTGTAGGTTGGGCCCTTGGCCCAACAAGCACTACGAGCCACCTCAGACTCAATGTCGGCCAAGGGCCCATAGCCGTCAGGCTAAGAAGTAATGTTATCCCCTCTCCACCGCGCGCAGCGTGGGGGAGAGGGTAGGGTGAGGGGGTTAAAAAATTTATCACCTTAGTGATTCCATTTTGTTGTGGACAATAAACCATAACCACAGAAATATGATTGAATCGCTACGCGACCTTGTTTACAGCCCCCTCTCCCTAACCCTTGTATGTTAAGCCTCTTGCAAAAAACTACCTAATCGGTAGTTTTAGCAAGGGGGAAGTTGTCTGCTTATGGCAATAAGTAGACAAGCGTACAGTAGACCGAAAACCCTTAGATTAAAAAATCGTGGGAGAGCATGGCTCACTGTACGTATTCCCATTATCTCGAACAGTTGCCTGGAGCCTAGACTCCGAATCTACAAGGCAGAGACATGAGGAATGATAATTATGCCGCAAAGAGACTATAAATTCTATATAGGTATTGACGTATCGAAAGCCCACTTGGACATTGCTTTAGATGCCAAAGGAAAGGTAATTCGCTGTTCAAATAATGAGTTAGCGATAGAAGCGCTTAGTCACTTGCCCCCTGCATCAGATAGTTTAATTGTATTAGAAGCCAGTGGTGGTTATGAACGTGTTGCAGCGCGAGTATTTAAAAAGCTAGGATATGATGTCGCCGTAGTGAATGCAAAACGGGTAAGAGACTTTGCTAAGGCACAAGGAACGCTTGCCAAAACAGATACGATTGATGCTCGCGTCATTTGGCTATTTGCAAAAACATTTAATCCAATAGCACAGCCATTAGAATCAAATGCGACGCTAAAGCGAGAGGCCTATCTCAACCGAAGAGCCCAAATAATCCGTATACTTACTTTGGAAAAACAACATCTGGAACATGCTTCGAGTGAGATGCGAAATATGATTCATGAGCATATCAATGCACTCAATCAAACATTAAAAGAATTAGAGGCTCATTTAGAAGAGCTCATTGATGAAGATAAGGTATTAAAGCAGCATGTAGAACAACTCAATGACATTAAAGGTGTTGGGTTTATCACTGCAATTAATGTATTAATTCACTTACCAGAACTAGGCCGCTTATCTAATAAAGAAATTACCGCGCTCGCAGGCCTTGCTCCATTTAACCAGGATAGTGGCAAAACTCAAGGTCAACGTAAGATTAAGGGAGGAAGAGCACAAGTACGAGCAGCACTTTATATGGCAGTCCTTTCCGCAAAAAGACATAATCCCAAAATCAAACAATTCTATGAGCGGCTTCTCGCTAAAGGAAAACTTAAAAAAGTCGCTCTTACCGCATGCATGCGCAAACTGCTGGTTATCATGAATGCCATGATGAGAGATAAATCCAAATGGGATGCTTTTTGTTAACCAAAAAATCTTAAATTGAGGGAATTCTAATTCCATCAACTTAAGATTGGACAAGCTCATGCAATGAGCGCGTCAGCAAAAAACATTGACATTTAACACAGTTGCTCTCCCCCGCTGCGCGGTGGAGAGGGGATCAAATATTCTTAGCCTGACGGCTATGGCCAAGGGCCCAACCTACAGTAATTCTCATAACTTACTGAGCTGATTTATGCGACTTTCCCTGGAAGGCTCTTCATATTCGGATCTTTAGCATAGGCATTCAGCAAATCATTAACCAACTGCTCAATGACACTCTCTTTCGCATCTTCCTCAATGAGACCTACCTCAGATTTCATCATGATCAGGCGATTTTCTACTTCTTTTGCAACCGAACCATTGGGGAACAAGGCAGCAAGAAAACGCCTGGCCTCCGAAGGGCCTATATGGCGATACAATTGATTACGGACTGCCGCATCTTCGGCAGTAGTACTAAATGCCCAAAGCTCTATCGGACCAAGAGTCAGTGTTAACAATTGAACGTTAACCCCGGTTTTAGTCGCATATTGCACCAGAAAAGTAGCTCCACCCTGTCTGGGTCCATGAACTCGGGTACGCAAGGCAATTTTGGCCGTATTAGTTAAACCGAAAATCTGGCTGGTTTTTTCAACAGCTTGCGAAGGTCCTGCATCCATAATATAAATTGCAGTAGCGAAATCAATCATCACTGGGTCAAAGTCATCAACGGATTGAGAAAGTAATGAAATCTGAACCTTCCACTTTCTTCCTTCCCGCATATCGACAATCACCTGATCACGCACGGCAGAAGATTTCGCGGTACGATGGAACTCGTCATAGACAATTCGCTTGGGATCTTCGCGAATTTCCAATACACGCTCTTTATGATATTCCTTGTATTGATCAGGCACTGTTCCCATGCTTTCTTCTGTCAGATAATAGTGCCGGGCCAACACATAACGAGCGAGCATATACATAACCGATGTTTGTCGATCGGCAGCATCTCCCCCGCTTTTCGCCACTTCATCGAGGTCGAGGGAAACCACGCGGGCATCACCGATATCGAAACTGGTAACTCGCGACAGAATAGAATATTCACGTACAGCGGCCGAGATCATACGGGAAAATGCACTAATTAATGATTCCCCGGTAGGTGCGACAACCCGCTCATACAAATCTTCAATAGACGGAGTTCGACAAATTGAAGCTGCATCAGCAAGGAGAGGCATCGCGTACCGCTGCGCCAGCATCGCTTCATGTACGAAGCCTGCCGAATACAGGGCATCCGTGACCTCCCACCAGGTTGATTTGGAATCCCGGACAAAGCCGATTTCCTCTAAAATGGAGTCAATAAATTCTTCAACTCCAGGCGCATAAGGAGTTGGATTAAACTCATCTGCAAAGCTTTTATAAAGCTCATCAACAACCATACCCGCCAAATCTGGCATGGCATCATAAGGTTTGGTTGCTCCCAAAGGAGTAGTCAATAAGGTTAAAAAGTTAACCAGGAACGAGCGCTCCAGAGCTGTGGGATAACGACAGCCTAATTGAGTATCAAAGGGATTAATCGAATACTCAGGAGTCATACGAAGGCGATGATAAGCTACCAAATGTCTCTGCGAGGCAGGTAATGCCTCTCTCAAAAGAGAAATCAGACCGCTGCTGGATGGCCCAATATCAATAATCGCAATTCGTGGCAGACGGGTTAATCCACCTGAAAGACAAAGGGCAAGGTTTAGCGCATTCGATAAAACTGACTTACCTGAACCAGGACGTGCATAGACAAGGTCAATCCAGGTCGTTTGCTGGGTTGAACCCGGTTGAAATGGCCAGGGCTTGCCATCAGGTGAACGAAACAATAATGCCCCGGTGCTCCAGGGTGATGCAGGCCGGGTTATCGGCAGCATACTAATGACATCAGTCAATGGCGCAACTGAAGGAACGGCAGTGCTTCGCGTGGTCGCTGCCAGCATACTGGAAACAAAACCAGCAAAGGCATCACCGCATACCTCAGAAACCTCTGTAGAACCCCAACCCTGAATCGCTTTGACCAATTCAGAACTTCGGCGTCTAAGAAGAGCCATCTCGTTTTCTTTTGCCCAGGTCGTTGCAACTACCCTTAATCTGACGATGGCATCATCGGTGTTCAACTGCAAATATTTCAACAGGTTTACCGAGTCACTGATCAATCGGTTCTGTGCAGATGAAAAGCTTAGGATCGATGCCAGCAAACCCTTTAATTTTATAGTATCCAGGCCCTCACTTTCGATCAGAAAAGAGATTCGCCAGGGAATATGAGCAGGTAATATGCGGGCAAATAAAGTAATAAATGGCCGAATTTCCTTGGGGAACAAATCAATGAACACGGAAGAATAAATCTTATCGCCAACTTGTACAGTACGTAAATCCAGAATTTCCGCATCTCGGGGTAGAACCTGCTTAGACAATGGCGGCCATAGCAAATCCGAAGCGTCGCCCTCGAAGTCATTGATTTCCTTAGGAAAAATCTTATCGCCTGGCAGGGTTGCACGCCAGTCATCGCTGGTAAAATCAGGATCACCTGTCATGCGGATAGCATGCACCGCATCATGCGCTTTAAGCAATGTGGCAAAAACGTGTAAGCTGTCCAGATCATTCATGACCGAACGCACGTAAGCGTCATGTGTATCACGTAACTCCGGAATAGCGGCATAAACTGTTTGAGAATTCTTAAAAGGCGGCGCTTTGGAATCCCGAAGCATTTTCAGTTTGGTTTTATTTGCTGTTTTCAACTGATCTGAAGGCAGATTGAATGGCCGGGTGAGCAACACGAAATAGACGCGTTCCTCTGCGCAATAAAGCGACAGGTAGTCAATTCTTTCTTTAAATAAGTCATCAAGGTTTAATTTTAAGCGTTGTGCTGTTCCCTCTGCAGGACCATAAATATCTTTGATAACCTTACGAATATTTTGCTTATCATGGCTAAACAAAACCTGAAGGGCATGTCCTGGGCGTCCCATAGCACCCTGAAACGCATTACTCAAACCTTCTACCAAGTGCTCAAACTCTTCTGCGCCAGCCAGAGCGGTAACGCCCTCGATCTTTAAAATCGATAACAGTGTACCGTCATGATTAACCAAAACCGTAGGACTATCTGCGGTTTCTAATTCCAGATACGATTCGGTAGTCTGTTTCAGGGAAGTGCTTAGCCAAGCAAAAAAAGTATCAACCCCTTCAAAAAATGAATCTGCCCAATTCGCCATAGCTTTTCCTAGTAACCTGCCTGTTAAATAATGCTTATGCTGATGTGATAAATCAAGACTGGCTAAGTATTTTCAGCCATTTCCTCCAAGGCGCTGGCTGCCCATTGTTCTATTTGCCTTCTAAATTTAGCCCTTGATGGAAGTAATCGTATGTTATTAAATAACTTGTCTGAGATTTCTGGAGAGGTGGCACCAGAATCAATAATTAGTTGCCCCAAAATGGAGGGGTCACTGGTTCCCTCGCCAAATTTTTCCTCAACGGCCTGGGATCTGAATTTGAAACTTCTATATATGTTCTGTGCGCTGCCTTTATAGCCAGTATCGTTGGTAATCGCGCAAAAAAGGACATGACACAAACTATTTAACTCGGATTGCTGAAGTTCTGGAAGATAAATAAGCGTACCACCACCATAGCCGCCGACACCCACTGACTCAATGAAAAAGCACTGAGCACAAAAACAGCAGGCAGTGACCATGTTGGAAATTTTGTTGTTCGTATAATTGCCATCAATATTGATGACTTCTTGAAAAAGTTTGGCCTGAAATCCGCAGAACTGGCAGGTATAGCGATCGCGTAGAAGCACTTTTTGTTCATACGCTTTAAAGCGTTCATCCGCCTTTCTGGCAGAATATAAACGCCATGCACCAGGGCTCGCTACAAGCCTTAATTTATTGCGTTCCTGATTGGCAGCCATAAAGTTTTTATTACCTTCAATTTCTATGAACAGCGGGTATTACTTTCAGTGATTAACCGCTGAAAATAATACCCTTCGTCTTCTTATGAGCCTGAACCACTGGTGAACACAGATCCACCTGGGCCTGCAGTCTGTCCACCGCTGCCGCCAAACATGGTAGCTCCGGCAATTCCCAATATTGTTGGGAGGAATAGCAGAGCTGCCGCAATCAGAACTAGCGCAATCGGTGTACCAATAGGGATTTGGGTTGGATTATCTTTGTGCTGCTTGAACTTCATGATAGCGCCAATAGAAAATCCCAAACCCGCAAGATACGATCCTGCAGTTATTAAACGTGTCAGGCTGGCAAAGGAGCCTGTGATACTTGAAGCCATTCCCCCTAAAGTAAGAGAGGATGATGCAAAGGCTTCCCCCGCCATAACCATTAACCCTAAACAAGCAAACCAAACGAATAGCCGCTTATTTAGAGTATTTTTTTCAGCCAGCGTTTTCACAGTGATTCTCCTTTAATTTCAATTAAGTTTAACTCGTACCATATAATGTATTATTAATCATTTCCAGCGTTGCTACAATGTTCATGGCTAAGATTCCACCAAAAACATGCATTAATCCCTTTCCCGTTCCTCCTGGAGGTTGCCCCTGCGAGGCGGATCGGGCAATCAACACCCAGCCTCTGACAAATGCAATAACCCCAATCACCTGAATCAGCAGGGAAAGTGATTGTCCTACGGCACTACCTGTACCAAATAATGAATCCAACGCCTGGTTCTGACTATCCATAGGGGCATATTGCAAAATATTGGAAGAACCAAATGTCGTATTGAGCATTATGTCCAAACCAGTTGGAAAATAGATCAAAATGGCAGCAACCATTATATAAACAGCTGGTTCCTTGATACTCGTATTGCTAGACATCATCGTTCTTGCTTCGCCATAAACCTTTAAACTGTAAATTGCTTTAAACGCAAAGGCGATGCCTATAAGATAGGCCGCCCCAGTCACCAACCGCTCAACCGGGAGCAGATTTGCTGCGAGATTATTTAAAATACTTGCGTTACTTGTTATCCAAGAGACTAAACCACCACTGCCATCATCACCCATATCTGCCTCAACTGTCTTGGGGACTAAACCTTATAACCTGACCTGAACTTGTAACGATGCGTCCCTGATGCGGGTCGATTAACCTGACAACCCCATATCCTGCGATATTTGTCCCTTCTCTAACGGTAAGTGTAGACCCATTTGTACCAATTAACCAAGCTCGTCCAGGAATTACAGCCTGTATATAATAAATATTTCTTGGAACGGCTTGCCTTACAACCTGCTTAACAACCTTCTTTGGCTGAGTACGCACGGTTAATACTGTAATTTGATTCGATTGATCTTCGACTTTCTGAGCCATTGAGGTGATCATCTGATTTAAGGAGTTAATTTTATTCGTTAATTCAGTAATACTGGTATTAACACCACCTAACTGCTCACTTAAAGAATTCACTTCGCTTCGAAGATTCTGCTGGCTTAATTCAAGAGCAGAAAGCTTCTGATTGACCTGCGGATCAGTCGCAGAAGAGCTGTCACTGGAGGCGGGGGTCACCTCTGTCGTGCTGGTCGTAGTGGTTGTCGTCGTATCCGGTGTTGTCGTCGTAGTTGTTGGAATTGATGGCTCCTGATCAACCACCACTGGCTGCTGTTGCACGGGCGTAGTATTCGTATTTACGGCTGGTGCCGTGCTTACCTGAGGTTCGCCACTGTCTACAGCTTTGGGCTTACTGGTAAAAAAAGAACCCAAAAATTTATAGCCCAGCATAGCAACGACAATCACGGCAATAGCAATCAGCGCATTTCGCTTCACATTGGCCTGCCCGATATCAGAAGGTTTCTTCTTCGTTGCAGTTGACGATTGCTGTGATTCATCACTGTCAATAGTCTCTGGCTCCAGAGCATCCAGATCAGTGAATTCATACTCATCATTACCTTGATAATTATCGGCCATTTCCTACCCTGCTTAGCTTGTTAAAGTGACATCTTGAGTAAAGAGTATACCCACTGCAGTGCCTGAACATACCTCAACGGTTGTCGGACGATTAAACTGCTGCTGGGCAACCTGCCCCCAGGATTTTCCTACTGTTGCCAGACCAATC
The DNA here is from genome assembly GCF_021297775.1 of Legionella sp. 16cNR16C. NCBI lineage: Bacteria > Pseudomonadati > Pseudomonadota > Gammaproteobacteria > Legionellales > Legionellaceae > Legionella > Legionella sp. 16cNR16C. Next base: position 332,074 of record NZ_JAJTMX010000002.1, on the reverse strand, counting down.
ACCGCATTCTCCAGTGCTGATCGTCCAATACCATTCTGTACAGTAATATTATCGCCGCCACCGGTACCGCCCACTGTTACAGTTGTATTTGCTGACTGAAACGCATTACCAAAACCTTCAAGGAAAGATGAAGCAAACAGAGAACCATATCGTTGCAGATAATGATGGTTAGTTCTGCTTGAAAGAGCCGTACGTGCAGTATTCGGATCAATCGCAAAGGCATTGATTGAAATAGTATGTGACACCCCTGGCATTGATAAGGTATTGAAGCTAATTACCATTTTATCGGAATTGCTGGGCAGGGTAAAACTTCCAATCAGCTTGGATCCTTTTAATTTTCCAGACACCACAGTCGCCAGAATAGGTCCGGGCTCATCACTGTTAACCGCAGTATCCAATACAGCAAATATAATATCTCCTGTTTTGATTACAGGTCTTTGTGCTGTCTGGACTACTGTAGTTGTTGTCTCGGAACTGCTTACGGCAATTGTCTGAGTGCCAGGGATAAGTGCCGTACCTGGTTTAGGCTCATCTTCAGGAATGCTGCTGGCTGTATAAGCCTGTACCGACACTCTGGACCAGCTCTGAATTGAGGTTGTTGCCGCACTCATCATATCAGACGTTCTTTGCTGTATGCGTTGCTGATAACGTTGATCTGCCATTTGCTGATTTTGTCGATTCAATATTTCCTGTAACTGTTTGGAGTTTGCTGCTTCTGCTGTGGCAGCATTGGTACTACCGGTCAATCCAGGCACTCCAGGCACGCCCGAAGTAGCCCCAGGAATTTGATTATCGCCAAGACCTGCAACCGCTGACCCAGGTTGTATTCCTGCTGCCTGAAGTTCTGCGTCGCTAAATCCTGCTTTTCTTAAATCATCCGCCGAGAAACCGGCATCTTTAAGTGCAGCAGCGGAATAACCAGCATTTCTAAGTTCTTCGGCAGTGAAACCAGCGTCTTTCAGATCTTTGGCAGAGAAGCCTGCTGCTCGTAATGCACTGGCACTAAACCCTGCATCTTTTAACTCTTTGGCACTAAATCCAGCGGCCTTCAATTCGGAAGCGCTGAAACCAGCATCTTTCAATTGTTTGGCACTATATCCAGCGTCTTTCAATTGTTTCGCTGTAAAGCCAGCGGCCTTTAGCTCGGCAGCTGAGTAGCCAGCCTCTTTCAGTTGACCCGCAGTAAATCCGGCAGCCTTTAATTCCTCAGCTGAGAAACCTGCATCTCGAAGTTCTTTTGCGGTAAAACCGGCGGCTTTCAACTCTGCAGCACTAAACCCTGCATTTTTGAGCTCAGCAGCAGTAAAACCTGCTGCTCGAAGGTCAGCCGCGCTGTAGCCGGCAGCCTTTAAAGCGGATGCACTGCATCCAAGCGTCTGTTTAATTACAGTCGCCGAAACACCTGAGGCATGGGCTGCCTGGAGGGATGCAAGGCTGCAATCGGCCACTCGTCCTGCAGCAATAATATCGGCTGCACTCACGCCCGCTTGTCTCAATTGATCCGGTGTAAAGCCTGCTTGTAATAACTGCTGTGGTGTCAGACCTGCATCCAGTAGTTGTTTTGCTGTGAATCCGGCATTTTTCAAATCCTGAGGTGTAAATCCAGCATCTAAAAGTGATCGGGCATCAAATCCTGCATCTTTTAAAACCGCCGCACTACAGCCATTCAGATCGTGAATACGTTTCGCTGTAACACCTGCCTGGCGAAGCTCACTCAACTTATTAATGTCACAGCCTGCCGCTCTGATTGCAGCATCAGTTGCTAATTGGGCCTGCCTTATTTCTTCCGGAGTGAATCCAGCGGCGAGCAAGTCCTGTGGAGTGAATCCTGCTTCGAGAAGTGATTTGGCATCATAACCTGCCGCTTTGAGCGCTGCCGCAGAGCATCCATTCAAGTCATGAATACGTTTGGCTGAAACGCCTGCTGCATAAAGTGCTTTCAATTTTTCAGGATCACATCCTGCAGCTTTAATTGCTGCATCAGATGCTTGTTGTGCAGCCCGGATTTCATCGGGTGAAAATCCGGCGGCAGTGAGCTCTTGTGGAGTATAGCCTGCGTCCAATAAGGCCTGTGCGCCATAACCAGCCGCTTTCAGAGCGGAGGCCGAACAGCCGTTGAGTTCTTTTATTTTACGAGCTGAAACTCCCGCAGCATAGAGAGACTTTAACTTATCAGGATCACATCCTGCCGCTTTGATTGCATCATCTGATAAAGCACCAGCTGCCCGAATCTGATCCGGTGTAAATCCTGCATTCGCCAAATCATCATTGGTAAAGCCTGCAGCTTTCAGAGCCTGCGCACTGCAGTTGGCATATTGCCTGATTAATTTGGCACTCACACCAGCCAAACGCTCTTTAGTCAAGGCAGAACTATTACAGCCTGCAGTCTTGATATCTTCTGGAGTAATTCCTGGAGGAAGTTCTGATTCAGCCGCTACGATTTCAGCCGGGGTATATCCTGCTTTAAGCAATTGATCAGGAGTATATCCTGCATTTAAGAGATCGCGGGCGCTGTAGCCTGCCTGTCTTAACTGCTGGGGAGTAAAGCCGGCATTTTTCAAATCAGCGGCCGAAAAACCTGCATTTCTCAAATCCTGGGCGGTGAATCCAGCCGCCTTTAATTGTGAGGCACTACAACCATTAGTTCGACGAATAGCCGATGCCGAGACTCCTGCTGCCCTCAGACGCTCCAGAGCATTCACATCACAACCCGCTTTGCGTATATCCGACTCCGTCACACCGTCTGGCAAACCGCTGGCTTTATTAATGTCGGCATCAGAAAAACCAGCGCCTTTTAGCTCGCCATCTGTAAATCCGCCATCTTTCATTTGCTGGGCAGTAAAACCTGCATTGCGCAATTCGCAGGCATCAAAGCCACAAATGCGCAGTTGGCCTGCAGTATAGCCGTTATCTTTTAACTGGCGGGCATTAAAGCCTGCCGCTTTCAATTCCTTACAGGAGCAAGATTGTTGTAAATCAGCTAACTGGTACCCATCCGCCTTTAACTGAATACAGGAGCATGCCTGCTTGAGAACAGAGATATTGGCCCCTTCACTGACAACTTTCTGTACTACGGACTTATTACAGTTTCCTTTTTTTAGCTCATCAAGCCATAAGTCGCGCTGGGCTCCGGCCTCATCTTCCATCGCCAGAGTTGAAAATCCAACGCCGCCTTGCCCATTACCAGCCAGACCCACTCCCCCTACACCACTGCCAATTTGCTGTGAGCGTATTAAGGTTGGAATAGCACTTCCACCAGTCTTTAAAGCATTCTGGGCCTGAGTGACATTCTGAGATTCCTGCAGCTTTGCATATTGGGCGGTAGGATTTAAAGCCCCGGGTATGGATTGTATGGCCGGTGTTCCTGGAACATCTGCAGAAGCTCCCGGACCACCGGAACCCGCACCCATGAACTTGATAACACCAATCACTACGGCAATACCCAGCAGTATCGTTGTGAAAACAATAATGACCCGCGAGCGAGTATTTGTAAAAAGTGCCTTAAGGTTTTCTTTTCTGCCTGCCATTTGCTTATAACCCTTCTACCTTGAGCTGCATGACTTTACCATGCCAGGAAACCAATAAAACAGGCGATCTCTGCATTTCATATGCATGCATACCATCCGCGCTGGTCATACTGCCAATCCATCCAGGCGACAGGATGGTCAGATTGGTCCGAACGTACATTTTATCGTTCAGTAACCATGCTCTTGCATCGCCGCCACTTACTACCAATCTCGTGCTGCCATCCGGCGGAACCCCATCCAGAACATGCAATAAAATATCACTGACTGCCGGAGGAATACCTTCTTCCATTGGCATACTTTTAGCGTTTGGACCATAACCTTGAATTCTTAAATCGACTCGATAGTCGACTGCTTTTTGTCCGGGAATCAACGTCAGCATCACCGGCGTATTCAAGCCTCTTAATCTCACAGCCAGGTTGCCGTAATTATACAGTCTTAAGGCCTGGATCATTAGTGTATTACTGGTTTTATCCCACTGTATGTTGAACGAGGCAGGATCACCCAAATCGTAGGCGCTTATAGGCCAGGGCGCTCCGGTTGAATCCAGAAACACAAGTGAAGAAACAAAGCCTTGTGATAAACGGATAACAGGCGGCGTAGATCCAGGCGACAAATTTACAAACTGAGAGGTCGCTGTCGGTTTGGGCGGTGTTCCCGCTGTGGAGGTTTCAGCAAAGTCGTTAGCCTGGTAAGCATGCCTCAGGCGTATGATTTGTTCAGGAGTTAAAGGAAACTTTTGCTTTAAGACGCCATCAAATGCCTGTTTGTCGATGACATCATTATCATTTGCAGTCAAGACCTGTTGATCAGGAGCGCCGGGAGTTTTAGGCGGACCTGAAATTTGCTGCCCGGTTGTTGCATTCACTACCGTAGTCGTTTGCTGTGTTTGTGTAGTGCTCTGAGCCGTAGTTCCTGCAGCATTTCCCAGCGGAAGATTCAACTGCGGGCTGGGGCTGGAATTCCCCCCCTGCTGTGCAGACAATTTTTGCTGCAGCATACGTAACTGCTGTAAAGCCTGCTGCGCCGAGTCGGATTGCTCGGCTGCATAGGAAGCAGTAATGACCGAGTTAAATGCGAAGACAGCAGTCAAACCATATTTTAATAATTTATGCGATCCGGTTTTTTGCATCAGGTTACTCCACCACTAGCTGGTCCCACGACAAATTGGGAAATTCCTATTCCTCGAGGCGAATTCAAAGTAGACACCCGAGTAATCAACATTGTAACAATGTTATTTTGCTGTGAAAACTCACTGGCACTCTGATAAGTAACCAGAATCGGCATTTGGATTCGCCAGGAATATCGGCCGTTCAGTAATCCTTTCTGCAAAATAATCGGAGCGCGTGTGGCCACAGCGGAAACAATTAACTTCTTGGCCTTCACAGCATCCAGGTTATTGGATTGTTGTAAAGCCGTGAGAAACTGCTGCCAGCCTTCGGCAGTAAAGAATCCGGATGAAGCCTGCAACTCATCTCGATAGTTTACGAAGTTATAGGTAAACGCAGCAATTGCAGCCTGATTCGCCCATTGCAACACCGATGAGTCGGATTGGTTAGGCTCGTTTAAAGGAAACAATGGCGTTATTCGCCCGCTAATACTGGTTGCGAAATATTTAGGTGCCGGTGGATGGGTCAGTACATATACGAGCAAACCTGCCATCATAAAATTAACAATGAATGACAAGATCAGGGCAACCATTAATTTTCTTTGTCCATCGCGGTAAAACTCATTACGGAGTGTTACCACTGCTAAAGCATCATCAACCATTTTTTCCTCTTTTATTCTGGAATGGGTTTCTCATTGTCATCATTTACCGGATCCGGTGGCAATAAAGCTTCGTTTGAATAGTTAGGTGTATCCATTGGTGTTAATACAACTGGCGGCGTAATTCCATTGGTTGCATAAAAATCCGGCTGTGGCTGATGGAACCGGCTATATGCAATTGCAATAAACAGCAATACATTGATGCCCAGCATGATTAATATCCAAGTCCCAATCCTGCGATAGGTTGAAACATAAAATGATTTGGATTCTTTAATTAAATTCCAAGCCACCCGGCTCATTTTAACCTCTGCTATACAATAGCGTCTCTAAACGTTATTTCAATTCTGGAATTAGGTGACTGATCACCACCCTGCATTATTCCTACAATAGGCTTATCACTTCCTGCGCCCTCTACAAATATAAAACGGCTATCTATACACTGAGACCATAAATAATCCGCAACGGAGCGCGCACGAGTTAATGTTAGAGCCTGCTCGCGCTTGCAAGACAAATATTTGTTGCTATAAGCAGTAACTGTTACCGACACTTTTCTAAACATTTTCATAAATTGCGCTACATCATTTAATATCGCGTAGGATTGCCAGGTCAGTCGAGGGGACTGATCAGCAAATAGTGCAGCAGATGGAATACTTATCAGATAATCTGACCCGATGGTGATTACTTTGACACCCATATTTTTGAATTTGCTCTGCATGGACATCACTGCTGAATCAGAGCTGTTTTGGACCTTTCCAGGTAATTTAACACCCTCATCAATAGGATAGGAACCGCCCTTGCTGCTACACCCTGGCAAAACAGAGGTTGCCAGCAAGCTGACAGGCAGAACTATTGATTTAAGCAGGTCAAAAAACGTTCGTCTCACTTATACCCTCTTGTCAAAATTATTCACAGCTTATCGCGATGATAAACGCTGGCGTGACCTTCGGTAATTTCATTATCAAATAAAAACATACAAATCATTACGTTACAAGCAGTTCATGAAAATTCAATTCATAAAAGACAGTGAATGACCAAGTATTAAGCAAAATAGATTTTAAATCATCAGCACTGGAAACAAGTTGTGCTGAGAAAATATTTTCCAAAATTTTACAATGGGAGAATGAGCAGCCTTCGAGACCGTTGTGTTTTCCGTAAAATAGCTGCTTTTTGAAGATTTTGAATGACGTTGGCCTACACACTGCAACACATCGCCCCTATGGCTTGTGAGCAGAGTCCAGTGTTTCTCTATGAGTCTTCCTGATTCCTCGGCGAGCCGAGGGACATAGGTTTACACAAGGCGAGTCAGGTAAGAGGATAAAACCATCAGGTTTCTTCTGAAGCTTTCTCATTAGCCTTATGCCGCTCTTCGACAATCCTTCCAGTCAGGGTTCTTACAATTTCCGTTAACTCATAAGATTCAATGACGTCCCTCTCCTGTGGCGGATAGGTGGTCGCCATCTGGAAGTCTTTTATCAATTCATTAGCAACAGAACCTGAATATTTATCCTTGGCCCCACTATTCCTTTCAATCGAAGCCAGATAATTTCTGGTTTCGTTAATTGCGAGAATAGGCATGGAGAACTGTTCAGTATCCTTAACCAGTAAGGGAATTGTATAATGAGATGCTCGCAGTTTGCTGAAGATAGTAAGAACGCCCTCTTCTTCCTCTTCGATAATTTCTTCAACCGGTTCTGGCTCGTTATGGCCGTGGTAAGCCAGCAAAGCAGCCACGCCGCGTTCGATGGGTTCAACCACTGTCGATTCACGCAACACCTTGGTAATGAGGCTTATCTCTTCGCTCTCAGTAACTTTATCGATACTAAGATCACCGCTTTCGAGAACCTTCTGGAAACCCGACAGTTGTTTTTGCAGTTTTGCCAGATACTCATCCGATGGAGCTTCAACCTTCAGGAACTGATTGAGCTTTAATTGTTTAACCGGTTTGGGGTTGGCGTAAAACATACGCGCACGGACAATTTTTGACTTGAAGAAAATGTGCGCCTCGCCTTCTGTTTGTTCCTTTAAATCCAGCAGGTCAATCCGGGCTCTTTTTTCAAAGGAAGAACTTTTAGTATCAAGATAGCTGTTAGTCATACTGCTGTCTTTCGTCTGGAAAGAATCAACCTTGGTTACATAGGCCTCACCTGCGGTTTTGGTAAAGAAATCCCAGGTTTCGATGGGGTCTTCCAGCTTCATACAGATTTTTATGTTGGTATTCGCACCGATTGACGCAGCTTCCTCCTTGGATGCTTTCTGGAACGCTGGTAAATCCTGACCAGCAAAAATAGCAGAGAATCCTAAAGATCTGGCCTGTGCAGGCACTACCGCAAAACCTTGAACGGCATAATAACCATACTCGTCCAGAATACACATATAGGGTGTAGGTGAATTTGTAGGCTTTCGCTCGATCACATCCCGATAATCACCCTCAACCTCTTCACCCAAGCCCGCTGCCATCATTGCTTTTAGTGAAGATACAATAACTTTTCCTAGATTGGATAACTCATCCGGAGATTTCTCAAGGGCAGGTAATAAGACAACCAGAATGCGGCGGTTAAGCACTACGTCTTTGAAATCCACCTCGGCCAGGTTGGTTCTGATAATGTGCCCATAGGTATCAGCCAGGGATGAAAATACCCGCACCAACTGCATAGTAATAAACCCGTGCTGTTCCAGGACCTGGGAAACCTGTTTGCCCTTCTTCTCTTTATTATATCCTGGAAGGTTAAACACATAGTTTCTTAAAGGGTCAGTCACAAGCTTGGGAACTGATTCTATATTTATACTTTCCTGCTCATCCCGCGGAAATACTTTATCAATAACAATTGCTTCCAGACGGGTTAAGTCGAAATAGTTACGAATGGAGTTCGCATCCAGCAAAATAGCACCATCATCGCGCATATACACAAGCAGCTTCATTAATGCTTCCACGAAGCTGATAGCCCTTCCCTTCCACATATCACCGTCCGAGGATTGTCCTGAGGATCCCATCAGACTAACTACCAACTGGGTCAGCATACTGGAAGAACCCTGGCAAAAAGGGTTTAGTGTATTGGAGAGACGTTTTTCCTGGGGACCCACAATATCGCGGGCGCCGGTCATGAAGTTAATGAGCAGTAAGTCATCTTCTCGCCCCATGCTTCTGACCATTGAGAAAACTTTTGCATAGAGGGAGTTATCCCCTTTCCCATCAACATAGATGAAGCCGCTTCCCTGTACCAGGGCATTAAATGCCAGCGAGACCAGCGCTTCGGTTTTACCACTACCGGTAGAGCCGAAAATTAAGGCATGGGTTCTTAAATCTTCATTGGCGAACCATAATTCTTCATTGCTTTTGCGGTCGTTTCCAAAAAACGCGATACCGCGAGCGGTGTAGGGTGTTTTAATACCGGGTTTCAAATCATTATAATCTTTTACACGGGCAATTTTAGGTAAACGAAAGGGTAAGACCTGTTTGCGGGTATAAGTATATATAAAAAAGAAAAATCCCAGAATTAATAGCAAAGTCGCTATTTCAGAAACGTAATAAGCAATACCGGCCAGTGAAACCAGAATAATCGATACATTGGTAGGGTCGGAAAAGAAATCCGCCAAACGCTGACCAACCGTTCGAGTATCTCTAAGTAACTGGCTTGGATCTATTTCATGACGTGAATCAATACCGCGCATCATGGCTGCAACTCCTGAAGTTCGCGTGGGGATAATTTCACTTCTTTAATAGCCATTTCCAGGGCTTTAATAGCTTCATCGATCATCGGCACCAGCGAACGTCTTTTCATGGCTCTTTCTGCTTTCCAGTGAGCAAACGGTCCTGCAACTTCCGCATAGGGTGTTTGCCTACCTACACAATTAAGCATATACCATAATCGTCTGTCTGTGGGTTTTAACCAGAGAAATTCTGAGCTGGCCACCACACCATCATCTCTCGACGCCTGCAATAAGGAAGCCATTACTGTCAGCAAATAGGCATGCTGTACCAGAATTTCCTGAACATTCTCTGCATTCTGGTATTTCTTGATAATCGGTAAGGCCACCGAATAATCCGGTTTGCCTTCACTGAACGTTTTGTCGATTGTTTCCATGATCAGATTAGCAGAGCCTCTGTCTCTGTTCATCCGCGCCATGAATATTGCCGCCAAAGCCCTGGCATGAGGCGGACATCGCTCGAAGCTATCCCAGTAAGGTCCCAGTTGCAAAGTAAACACACGCTTGGCATCTCCCCGCCGAATACCGGCAGTCATTTCCATACCAGGCAGCGGATTGTCCAAAATTGCATCATCTTTTCGCAGCAGATGATATTTGCGAGCAAATTCAAGCGGCGTCATAGCCATTGCCCAGGGGCCCTTATTAATATCCTGACTCACCAGATCTTCCTTGACGACAGGCATGATAGCGGGCCAATTGTATTGCTCCTGTGCTCTTAAGCTTTTCATATCATGCGCACGCTTAAATTTTAAGACGACATTAGACTGATAAAGATAAAAGGCTAATCCTACCAGGATCACTATGACAGGATAACGAACGTAATCACCTACTGTACGAGTCAGATCAAGAAACTGGGTCCAACTGATCGTAGCAGGATCAATGGTCTGCATTAGATAAACATCGTTCTCTAACTTGGAACTGCTTATAAAAAGACTTACCAGCTTTGCCTGCATTACATTGATTTTAAAAACAAAAGCAACGATATACTGATGCCCGGCATACCAGATAATCCAGCCGATCAGAAACACCAGTACCATAATCCATACTGGGGCCATTGAATTATCGCCGCCGCCCTGCTGTTGTGGTTGTTGAGCCATCCCATCAAATCAAAGAGATTTACATAACAGCAAGTATATACCTGCCCCTAAGGATTTTGCGAGATTAGTTCGTTTATTTTTTAAATAAAGCCAGGAAAAACAAAAAGGGCGGGAAAATTATTGACTATCATTGGGTTGGTTTTTTATCAAGCGGCCTTTTACATACTTATAAGTGCCTGAATAATGAACAAAGCGATTAATATTTTCAAGGTTAATTGAACGGTCCTTTAAAGTTAATAAAGGCTTGCCAAACTTATCTTGCGGAATTTTGTCGGAAGATAGCGGCAAAATATCACTTTGATTGATGAAAATGCTGATGTAAGACTCATTCATTTTATTTTCTTTCGATTTAATTATAAATTTTACATTCTCTTCATCGGCATAAATGGGACGCGAAATAACCTGACGAGGCAAATTGGCGAGAATCCTCTCCCAGCTCTGCATGTTATTTCCCTCTGAAGAATAAAGGGCTATGAAAACTTCCTGCTGTCCACTGCGCAAGGCCACCCGATTAAGTAAGGTAGCATTGGAATTATTTTTAGGTTTTCCATTTTCCAGTGAGCGATTATAACTGTCTCTAATCTCACGCAGATTTTTTCCGATAACACGCAAGAAATTAGACTCTTCCCAGGGGCCTGTTTCAATAGCCTCATCAAGAGCCTTTAAAATATCTGCAGATTGTTGATCGTCTACACTGTCTTTCATGCGTGAGAAAATTCTTGAAAATTAAAATGAAAGAGCTTGATAGCTCTATCATTCAGGGATAAGTGGAGTATAACAGTATTATGTAATCTATGCAGAGTATCAAGATAAATTATTAGGGCTTGTTTTTAAAGTTTTTCAGGACAATAACTTTTAAAAGCACTACCCTTAAACTAGAACAATCCGTAATCTCGTCGAGTTTCAACTTCTTCCTTAACAACCTCTGTCTCAATGGACTTAACTGGTTTATGAGAAGAAAGTGCAGCCTTGAAATCATTGTCACACTTGCCCAATACTTCCACACCTCTTGCATTGGCTGGATCAGGTTTAAAGCTATTCAATCGCTTCAGGGTGGAAAAATTTTTCTGAAACTCTTTGTATGCTTCTTCAGCGGTTAATACCTTACTGGCCTGACTAACTTGTGCTTGCGCCAATGGGGACGAATAATTTGCTACATCAGAGACAGGCTTTTCACTTCTTGGAGACGAGCCAGGCCTTAATGAGCTTTGCATTATCTGAGTACTATCGGATTTTAATTCTTCTGCCATTCCTTACACCCCAACTCGGTCAATTACAACTATAAGTTTAGCAGTTTATCCTTAAGCTAAACTTAAGGCTTACTATTATTTTTATAACAGGAAGTAAACAAATAGCACATCCTGAAATTTAGCCAAACAACATGCTTTCTTATTCATTTAAACCTGAAGTGCCCAACTAATCAAGAGTTTATATTAAATAAATGTGATTAATCATACATCAGTTCGTCCAAAGGAGTATAATCACGACTGGGCCCTCCCTGAATGAGCTCGTTAATGACATCAGTCATACATAATAAACGCAGAGCGTTGGGAGTCACTTCATCAAAAACCACGCGAATTCCTAACAAAGACCCTTCTGCTTCATCAAAAGTTGCCCCCAAGCCGTAACCCAGACAGAGAGAACATAGCTGATCTGCTCTTCTGGCAATAGCTGGAAGAAGACCGGTATCGGAAAACACTTCGTCAAAACTTACAAAACGATCATTCAAATAAAACTTGGCATTCATGCTCGCCGCAATTAAGGCCATACTTTTTTTTATATCTACTTCCATTAGCGCCACCAGGGTTGAGAGGATCGGACTCGCCCAGCCAGAAAACTCCTGAGCCAGCGTAAAAAAACGGGCACGGTGAACCCATAGTGTTCAATGATGCCGAAAAAGAAAGCAGAGACGAGGACCAGTACGCCTGTCCATATTCGTATGTGCATAAGAAAGAGAAATATGGGAAACGCAGCTCGCGCATCCACCATAAAAAAGCGAGCACTCCTGGCCGAATCCCTCCAGTGGGTACTCTCGGAAAATGTACCAGCCATCACAAACCCCGGAATCGTTAATTATGATCAATTATATATAACATATTTAATTGCGCGAGATTTATTGTCAACTATTGAAGTGAGAATTTTGAGAATGAAACTGTGGATGTGCAAAAACAGTCTGGTTTTAACAGTGAGTTTAAAAAAGAAACCGAATATCAGCTCCAACCAGGAGTATTCTGAGGTCCTTCTTTTCTTGTCAGAATATCTTTTAGTATATCAGCTTCAGATTGTGCAAGACCTTGTGCCTTGGTCGAAACAGGCTGAATTGATGCTGAAAGAGTGTTATTGCCTACTCCCAGCTTTTTCAATATTGCTGCTGTACTATTTGATTTTTCGTCAATGGCCATAAAAGACTCCCGCACTAAACCTATACCAATAATATCAATTGAAGATTAAGGTTTTCTTAAGAAACATTAATATTCAATTTTTTTAATTTTTTTCAGCTCCGTAATCTCCTTATCTTCATTTAAACTCGCTCTGTACCGCAGCTTGTTCGCGGTATCCAGATCAAGTACATATTATTTATATAGCCTTAAATTTAAGTTAACACAATGATGCAAAGCCTTACAATAACTTAACAGTACAATTTTTTAAATCAAGTTATGATAATTGAATAATATTTAATCTTAAGAAGATTATCATGCGTCAGTACAGCCTCGATGAAAAAAAATTGTTCCTTTGGAAAGAAAAACTGCATCAGAACAAAACGAAAAAATATCAGGGAGTAAAACGTAAATTATTAGAGATACTCGATTCAGAGGAGACATTATCGATTAGAAAAAATCGATTTGAAGAATATCGAAAACAGCTTATAAGCGACAATCACGGACAAGGCTGGACCTGGACTCCTCATTTTACCTGGTTTTGGAGATTCCTCTCTTTTTTCTACCCGATTAACTATCCTCAAGGCTCTTCTCTGAGAAAAGCGCTTCTGGAGGACATTGAAATTTCTGAAACAACAAAGCTGACACTAAAAGACTATCATCAAGCCCTCTGTTCGGCAGATCTTAAGGACCATGAATTTGAGCAGGCCCTTTTTATCGACCCCAAGTCAGCTCTGGATGATCTGAAAAATCGTATCGAACAATTATCAGCAGATACATGCCCAACCGATATTGAAGTCATATTAAACCGACTGGATGCTATAAAAAACGAACTGGAAAGCAATCTCTATCATTTGATGCTGCAAAAAATTTGTAAGGCCTCCCCCCGAATAGCCTGCTCCAGGCTTTATAAATTAAGCCAGGAAGCGTTTGAATATCCCAGCAGCAATGAATATATTGAAATCAATTGGCTGGCAAACACCTTGCTTTCCCATTTTGTAACAGGATTCAGGCAAGCTGCCAGCCATCTCAATTTAGGATTTGAGCTGCTGATTTTGCTTTGTCTTTCAGATGACAAATATCGCCGAAAGCTTAACATCACTGGAATTTCTCGCTATGGTCTTGCTTTAAAAACAGAAAATCCGCAGCTAAATCCTCATACCATTTATCTTGAATTGCTCAGCAATGGGCAGCTTCATTATGGCTCTGGAGATGGCCTTCTCACAGGAACTCTAAGCAGAGAGTTTTTAGCCGCCACACTTTCCCCTCGAGCAATAAATACTTTATTTGAATCGCTGGAAACTCAAGAACCGATTCATCTCGGCATATATCAGCGCAAAATTCTGGAGGCGATTACTCAACACAACAGAGCTAAATTATCTGACCCACTGGCAGAGTTAATTGCTGATATGGGCAAAACGGACTCTCAGATTTTTCCTGAAAACAGTCTGCGTCGCGTAATGAGAGATGAAATGGCAGACAAACTTTATGAAGCACTTGACTCTCAGGGAAAGGCAAGTCGACAGGCTCGAGCAATGTTGTCAGGCCAGGCTCTCAATCATTGTAATCATCTGCAAATGCTTCAGGATATTTTCACTTTGCATCATAAAACGCATACACCGCCTCAAAATCCTCTGCTCTATTTAGTAGCTAAATCCTTATGCGAACAGCTTTTTATTGATTACCGCAAAAATAACGCAGACGGACTATGGAAAGAACATGAAATAGGTTCTGAAATGATAAAACTGCTGCAAATTGCATTTATCAATACTGTACAGCCTGTCAGTACATTTTATAAGCCTGCTGAGCAAGAGGCTATATTGAGTCCTTATAATTACCCCTCGATTATTCCTGATGCCTTCAGGGAAGCAGAGGCCGATGCTATAAGGTTTGTATTAAATAGCGGCTATTCGGAAACCCGCTTGCTGGACAGCATTAATGAGACTCGAAGTGAGCGCAGAAAGACTGTCCCGCAAATTTCATGCGAATGGATTATTTCACGTATTCAGCAGATTTCCCCTGCCCTTACTCAAGCGGTCGAACACCGTCTGGTTCATACCCGATTTTATGATGTCGATGATTGGCTGATTATGAAAAAACAAATGAAAGGAACACAGCAGCCAGCGGAACTTCTAATGGAGTCGCTCAAAGAACAACTCGCGCTTTCCAGGCTCGCAAGAGAGAACATTCATTATGAAAACGAGAATAATGCGGTGAGTAAAGCACTGAGTCTGCTCTTACAATTACTGGGAAGTGATTCTGTCACCTCACAGCAACTGGAGGAAATATACAATTATCAGCTGGATAAACTGCATTTTTACATCACTCACACATTAACGACGGTCCTGAAAAACGAATTAAAAGAGAGACAAGCCAGGCTGCTTCGATGCGATGAACAATCACTTAAAGATTTTCAGCTAATTGAAGAAGCGTCTGTAAGTATGCCATTGCATCGCAGTCTTGAGCATTTGGATAATGCAAATAGCTGTATCCAGTCTGAAGTTCGCAAAGATTTTGCCAGGCAATATACTGAATCACGAATGGCCGTTTATCATTTTTCTATCTATATGAAGCAATCCGAATACCAGGATAGGGAGGCTGCCAAAGAAGTATTGACTGGCTTAAAACCTTATCTTTGTGAGGAGCAATATAAGTTGTGGATGATGAAATTGAGCAAACAATTAAGTAAACCACTCATTCAGGAAGTGACAGTATTTAAAGAGGCAACCCTGTGTAAACAGGAGGACCAGCCTCCTGTCCCTGCACAGAAAATGTTTGCCTGAAACTCAGGTTGCTGGTGTCATTTATAATGAAAAAGCAAATTCATCCATTTCTTTTGCCAGCAATGCGGATAATCGGATAAACAGGGGATGGGCGCTATTCTTGTCAAGATGGTCTATCCGGGAAACCGCTTTTATTCCCTGCAGCACATTGCTGGTAAATAATGCCTCGGCATCCTGAATCATTGCTCTGGTAACAGGACTTTCCCGGCAATCTATCTGGTTATTCTGACAAATAGACAATATACGCTCACGCAATATGCCGGATATTAAGCCCTCAGCAGGAGGAGAGGTTCCTATCCTGTTTTGATGGATTATAAAAAAGTTGGCTATGCTGGTTTCGGTCGCCCTGTTTTCTGTATTAAAAAACAAAACATCGTCTGCATTCTGATTAGCGGCCCAGCGGCGTGCCAGAATCTCTTCAAAATAGCTGACAGATTTATACTGGTAAACAGGATTCATGCAATCCCTTTGCCAGGGGCAGCTGATTAATTTAAGGGGAGACTCAAGGGGCTGATAATTAAAGCACTCCAGAACAAGATGCGGGCTATTGCCGCTTTGCGTCAAACCACGAGCGGCTGTGCCAGGTGTTAATATGATTTTCAATCCACCCTCAGTGAAATTCTGCTCTGCCAGATATTGCCCGATCACTCGTTGCCATTCTTCTAAAGCCAAAGTAAAAGAAATACCCAATAATGCGGCGGTATTACCTAAACGCTTCCAGTGAAGGCTACTATATAATGCTTTGCCCCTTCTAACTTTGAGCGTTTCAAATACTGCTTCACCAAGAAATAGCCTATCAGCCGAGGAAAGGCACAAGTTAGCGCCAGGCGGATGGAAGTGAATGCGAATCACCTGCTAATAATCCATAAAATCATCAAGCTCCTCACGCAAGCGCTTTTCCTCCAGCATATTCTCCAAACGACGACGTGCATCTAAAACGGCAGATTCGCCGGCATCCATATCCACATCATCATCCTCAGGATTGACAAATCCATCTTCGTCCAGTATTTCATCCTCATCAAACAGATCAGTCATATACTCACCTCTTGCAAATTTTATTGAATACGACAATAAAAAAATTGCTATATACCTTATTTTTTAAATTATGCCTAGGATCTTTTGACAAAATTTTCTGACAGAATCACTTTAATATTCGAAAGGATTTCCTGTCTTTAAACACTGGATTCGATTTAACATGGATTTTCAGTGATTTTTGTTCCAAAATAACTGATAAATGTTTCTTTTTTTGTGGAATTATCATGGCCGATCGTCTAAAACGAAGCATGAGAGAAGTTTACAGGGGCATAAGAGAACGGCTTCCCCTGGAATATCGCCGGACAAACTCCAGGCGAATCTGCAATCGGATTAAACAGCTGGCCGTGTTTCGCAACGCCAGACATATTGCGCTTTATCATGCAGCAAACGGCGAAGTGGATTTACACGATATATGGCGCTCTGTTCCCTTACAAGGAAAATATTGTTATTTTCCTGTTATTCGACCCGACAGAAACATGCATTTTATGCCGGCGACGCCTGCCACTTTATTTGAAAGAAATAAACATAACATCCACGAGCCGCAGGTTGAATCCGGCAAAGAGATTAGTATCCACCAATTGGATCTTATCCTTTTGCCTCTGGTTGCCTTTGATGATTATGGTACTCGTTTAGGCATGGGGGGAGGCTATTATGACAAATGCCTGGACACAATTGATCGCCCCCTCACAATTGGCGTCGCCTATGAATTACAACACACCAGTTTTATCAAACCTGATGACTGGGATGTGAAAATGTCTATGGTAGTGACCGAAGAGAAAACTTACTGGATTAAATAAAAAAATGAACTATTGGTTAATGAAGTCAGAACCTTCCTGTTTCAGTATTGATGATTTACAAAAAGCACCGAATCAGACAACCCATTGGGACGGTGTCAGAAATTATCAGGCCAGGAATTTTATAAAAGAAATGTCAACGGGTGATCAGATATTGTTTTACCATTCCAATTGCACCCCGCCTGGTATTATTGGCATTGCCGAAATAACCAGTAAAGCCTATCCCGATTTCACCGCATTTGATCCAGACAGCGAACATCCTGATCCTAAAAGCACACCTGAAAACCCACGCTGGTTTATGGTCGATGTGCGGTTTAAAGAGAAATTCAAACGTTTGATTTCGCTTGAGGAACTAAAAAACTATCCTGAGCTAGGCAGCATGCCCTTGTTAAGAAAAGGAAATCGCTTGTCAGTGATGCCTGTAAGCGCCGGCGAATGGCATTTTATTCAGGAATTAAAGTGAGCTCTTTAAATTGCGTCCTCACCCATTTCCCCGGTGCGGATGCGAATTACCTGCTGCAAATCATAGACGAAAATTTTACCGTCACCTATTTTACCAGTGTAGGCTGATTTGCAGATTGCATCGATAGCAGGTTCAACCATATTATCAGGAAGCAGCAGTTCAATTTTAATTTTCGGCAGGAAATCCACTACATATTCCGCACCGCGATATAATTCGGTATGCCCTTTCTGACGGCCAAAACCCCGCATTTCAGAGATAGTTATGCCAGGAACATTAATCTCCATTAATGCTTCATGCACATCATCCAGTTTAAAAGGTTTAATAATTGCCGTGACCATTTTCATTTTTTATTCCTGGAGAAGCTTTCATTTAAAAATAATATTCTAGCTGATCATTTCTATAATCAGGAAAAAGTTTTTTCCAGAAAACCTGTTTTTAATAGCTAATAATATAAATCAGTTATCAGACTTTCCGCATTGAGTTATACTGAGGCCGTTAAATAGTTTCAGATTTAATACTCTACCTGATAAGGAGTTTCATAATGTTTGACCCCAAATATTTCGATGACCTGGCCAAAAAATTATTTGCCAGCCTCCCCTCCAGCATCCAGAACATTGAAAAAGATGTTGAAGACAAATTTAAGGAAATTTTGCAGATTGCATTCAATCGTATGGATCTAATCACCCGTGAAGAATTCGATGTACAAGCCAAAGTTTTAGGCCGCACCAGGGAAAAACTGGAAGCGCTGGAAGCTCAGGTTAATTTAATGATTAAACTTCAATCAACAGAAAAAAAAGACCAGGATAACGTCTAAACTGTTTTTTGATTTGCTACAAGTCTACCTAAAGGAATAAAAATGAATCTCGCACTTAGCAAAACACGCAGTGCTATTGGTATTTATGCCAAGCCTGTTTCTGTCGAAGTCCATCTGGCCTATGGCCTGCCCAATTTTACTATAGTAGGCCTGCCAGAAACTGCAGTGAAGGAGAGTAAAGATCGGGTAAGAAGCGCCATCGTAAATAGCCAATTTGAATTCCCATGTCGTAAAATCACAGTGAATCTGGCCCCTGCGGAACTTCCGAAATCAGGCAGTGGTTTTGACTTACCCATTGCCATAGGTATTCTGGCGGCTTCAGGGCAAATTCCACCCGCCAAACTGGCCAATCATGAGTTTATCGGTGAACTGGCACTGGATGGAGGTTTACGTGGCATTAATGCTATTATTCCCGTTATTTTATCCAGCCGTCGTGATAATCGGTTGATTATTATACCGGCGGATAATGCAGAAGAGGCGTCACTAATTAGTTA
Source organism: Legionella sp. 16cNR16C (assembly GCF_021297775.1). Lineage (NCBI taxonomy): Bacteria > Pseudomonadati > Pseudomonadota > Gammaproteobacteria > Legionellales > Legionellaceae > Legionella > Legionella sp. 16cNR16C. Next base: position 313,220 of record NZ_JAJTMX010000002.1, on the reverse strand, counting down.
TGAGGGCGTATTGGCATCTAACAGCCTGAGAGAAATCTGCAGTTATTTAAGCCTGGATACCCCGCTTCAAAATCTGCCGCCACCCCGCCCTACGGCTATCAGCCCTACCATGGACTGGTCGGATATCAAGGGACAGGAACATGCCAAACAAGCCATGCTCATCGCTGCAGCAGGAGGTCATAGTGTATTATTATGCGGCTCTCCAGGCAGCGGCAAAACCATGTTGGCAAAACGATTCCATACCCTGGTTCCAGAACTCGGTGATGAACAGGCATTTGAATGCATTGCTATACATTCCATCAGCAAAAAAGCGATCGATTATCAGAGCTGGCGCTCTCCCCCTTTTCGCTCCCCTCACCATACCGCATCGACGGTGGCACTGGTCGGCGGCAGCAATCCCCCCAAGCCGGGTGAAATTTCACTGGCGCATAATGGTGTATTATTTTTAGACGAGCTGCCCGAATTTAGCAGGCACGTGCTGGAAACTCTGCGTGAACCTCTTGAATCAGGCGTTATTCATATTTCCAGAGCCGCTGTTCAAACGGAATATCCTGCCAGATTTCAATTGATCGCAGCAATGAACCCATGCCCCTGCGGGCAATGGGGTAATCCCACAGCCAATTGCCTGTGCAGCCCGGAACGAATTCATCGCTATCTTGGCAAATTATCCGCCCCCTTTCTGGACCGCATTGACATGCAAATTACTGTACAACCACTGTCCAAAGAGGAATTGCTTAGTCCTGTCAATAACGAATCAAAACAAAGTGAATATCTGAGAAATGAGGTGCAAAGCTGTCGAGAACTGCAATTGGCAAGACAGGGTTGTCTCAATGCGCACTTGAGCGCCAAAGAATGCGAAGTATTCTGCGAGCTGCAGCAGGAAGAACAGCAATTTTTATCTGAAGTATTATCACGACTTAATTTATCGGCACGTGCCTATCATCGCCTACTGAAAGTAGCGCGCACCATTGCTGATATGAAGAATAAAAGCCGGGTGGATAACAGTTCATTGAAACAGGCATTGTCGTTCAGACAAATGCTGCAGGCTCCAAAATAATGTCCATCCAGAACAAACTGCAGGCTGGCGAAAAGCCAGGCCTGCCATTCAGTTATTTGGAGTTCATTACCGCGTCCAGCACCGCCATGCGCATAAACACGCCATTTCGTACTTGCTGCAAAATGACTGATTGCGGTCCATCAACGATGTCGCTGTCAATCTCAACACCACGATTCACCGGCCCGGGATGCATCACAATGGCGTCAGGTTTTGCCCATTTAACATGCTCAGAGGTCAGGGCAAAATAACGGCGAAATGTGCTCAGATCGAGGTTTTCATTATCCAGCAATCGTTCACGCTGTACGCGAAGACATATCACCACATCCGCATTGCTTAATCCCTCCCGCAGCGATTCTGTAGCTTGACCAAAATGCAGCGTTTGCGGTTGCCATAGTTCTGGCGCTATTAAATGAAGTTCTTTAACTCCAACGAGAGCAAATAACTTCTGCAGGGAATTCGCTACCCGAGAATGCCGCAGATTTCCGATTAAAGCGATTTTCAGCGATTGCAGATCAGGTTTATGTTCAAGGATCGTCATTAAATCCAGCATTGCCTGAGTAGGATGCTCATTCGTGCCATCGCCGGCATTAATTAAATGAACGCCTTTGTCTAATATCTGAGATAACTCCTGAGGCAAAAAATTCTGGCTGTGACGAATGGTAAATAAATTAATCCCCATTGCCGCAAGATTTCTTATAGTGTCCTCAATCACTTCCCCTTTGCTTTCTGAGGAGCGATCCAAATCAAGGTTGATTACCTGCATGGATAAATTAGCAGCAGCCACTTCAAAACTGACTCTGGTTCGAGTGCTGTTTTCATAAAATAAATTGGCCAGGCGCTGTTCAGAATGCACAGGGTAAGGGATTTTATTCTCTTTGAATGCCTTGGCACGCTCCAGCAAACGATGGATTTCAGCCGAGTTTAACTGATCGATATTGAGAAAATGATTCATATTAGTTATCCGGATATTGCAACCATTGTTCAAGAATCACACAGGCAGCAAAACTGTCAATAGGGCTGCTCTTTAGTTTACGGTATCCGCCCTGCGCAAACAACTCTGCTCTGGCTTCTACAGTTGATAGTCGTTCATCTACCAGGTGAACCGGCAGGGCAAAACGATTGGACAATTGATCCGCAAATTCGCGGGCTAAGGCGGTGGTGTACTGTTCACTGTTATCGATACAGGTGGGCAAACCGACAATCAGGGCTTCTGGTTTCCATTCTTTAATCGATTTCTCGACCAGACGCCAGTCAGGGATCCCTGCTTCTGCACTGAAGGTTGTCAGGGGGCGGGCTGTCAGAGTTATTTTCTGTCCTACCGCTAATCCAATGCGTTTTAAACCAAAATCAAATCCCAAATAAATACCGCTGGGCATAAAAAAAATCCAAGTAGTGCTGTCTTATTAATTATACCCGGGATTCATCAGGCATGACCAGCGTCAGAAGTGAGTTGGCTCATATTGATGCCAAGGATCTTCCCGGCATATTCCCATCGTTGAGAAAAAGGAACTTCATACATAATTTCGGCCTTATAAGGACATACCAGCCATACATTAGTTATCACTTCCTTCTCAAGCTGCTGCTCACCCCATCCCGTATATCCGAGGGTAATTAAAACATCTTTGGGACCCGTATCATCAGCGATTGCGCGGATAATATCATTGGAGGTGGTCACGGTAACATCATCGCGCAGGGATAAACTGGAGCGCCAGCCGCCGGTTGGCCGATGGATTACAAAACCTCTTTCCGGCTGTACAGGGCCTCCATATAACAAAGGCTGATAGTTTTGCTCATTGCGAAGGGGGTGGATATTCATTTGTTCAAAAACGAGCCCAAGCGGGTATTGCATGGGACGGTTAATAATTAATCCGACTGTACCGTGTTCATTATGCTCGCATACATAAATCACGGCGTGCTGAAAGTTAGGATCCGTTAACGAAGGCATGGCAATTAATAGTTGATTGGCGAATGAATTATCAATTGCCATAAACCCTCCTAAAAAAATATAGTTCTTAATCTCAGTATATACCATTGAGTAAAACTTGTTTTTATTTAGGAAATGAGGGTAGACAGGCGGGCCTGGAAAGACTGGTCATCTGTTCTTTTAATCGCTCGATAAAAATTTCCAGGGTTTGCGGCTCATAGGAGCAGCTATCCAGTAGAGGCTGCCACACGCTATGAGGCCAGGCAATATCGGTTTTAAATCGCGCAACGATATGAATATGGAGCTGGCTAACCATATTCCCGAGAGCACCGATGTTTAATTTATCCGGTTCACGAGACGCCTGTAAAACGCGGGAAAACAAATCGATCTCCTCCATAAGGAGGAGTTGTTGTTTTGGAGATAACTGGGTGATTTCCTGTACGCCCTCCACTCTGGGCACTAAAAGAAGCCAGGGGAAACGGCTGTCATTTTTTACCAGTACGGTAGATAAACGGCTCTCACAAACAAATACACTGGAATTTAGTATGCGCTCGTCGATTGAAAACATAGTCTCAGGCTATTTTGGTTAGTTTATGCATTCTAAAGGATGGTGTATTAAAAGTTAATCCAAGCTTGCTGAATATGAACATTTTTTAAAAACAGTAATTTTTTTTAGAGCAGACTCCTTATAATATCAGGAAAATAATAAATTTTTTCATAAAAAATATTTGACAAGCATGAATTTTGAGTTATGTTGAAAAGTACCTATATTATTTATGGGTTTTCACAATTGTCATTTAAGGACGAAGGCAATTACGCTATTGGTTATGTTGTATAAATCGATATGCAGCTGCCAGTTTAAGGAGGATTTATGGCTACAGGCGAAGTTAAATGGTTTAATAATGCCAAAGGATGGGGATTTATTATGCCTGAAGGTGGTGGCGAAGATATTTTTGTACATTTTTCTGCCATTCATGGTTCAGGGTACAAAACCCTGGCTCCCGGGCAACAGGTTTCTTACGATTTGGAAAAAGGCGAGCGTGGTCTGCATGCGTCTAATGTCATTGCATTAAGTGAACCAGTTGAAGAAATGGCTTAGGCTGATATAGCTTACCGCCCTTCATTACCATGTACCGCTTTAAATATCTGGATTAACGCGAATACATCATTTAAAAAGCGTTGCTCCTGAACCGATTCGAGTTGAGGGATATCCTCAGCCCGAACGGCTCAAATGTCCAATCATCACTAGCGGCTGCGCACTCAGTTAAAGCGGTTCTACCAGTAAAACCGTATTATCCTGAACAGCAATGATTTTAACACGAGCTCCTGCGGCTAACTCAGGCCCGGTTACAAACCAGTAGGCGTCATTTAAATAGATTTTACCTCGACCATTTTCAATAGCCTGACTCAGAATAGCAGTTCGTCCTATTAGTGCGTCCAGAGGGCGATTAATCAGTGGCGGTGGTGAAACCTGTGAGCGGTATTTAAGCACTCTCCACCATCCTATGGTGAATAAAATGCAGAACAGGGAGAACCAAGTCAGTTGCCATTGCCAGTACAAGCCCGCTACTAAAGTGAGGATCCCCGTTAGCGCAGCAGCCATTCCAAGTGCAACCAGTAATCCTGCAGCCCCCAGGGTTTCAGCAATCATTAAGATCAGGGCCAATGCGAACCAATGCCAATAAACTAACCAACTCATTATCATTATCTCACTAATTCGATTTAGTCTTAACGGTATTCATCAATTCGCTGATTCCGCCAAGCGCTCCTATTATTCCAGTTGCTTCAACGGGTAATAATACCATCTTACTGTTTTGAGCATTTCCTATCGATTTAAGCGCATCGACATATTTCTCTGCGATAAAATAATTAATCGCATTGATATCACCTTGAGCTATCGCTTCAGACACCATACGCGTGGCATTGGCATCAGCCTGCGCGGTGCGTTCACGCGCCTCAGCTTCCAGGAATGCTTCCTGACGAGCCGCTTCTGCCCGCAAAATCTGCCCCTGCTTATCCCCTTCAGCGCGCAGTATTTCTGCTTGTCTATCCCCTTCCGCAGCAAGAATTGAAGCCCTTTTTTCACGCTCGGCTTTCATTTGATTCGCCATTGCATCCACCAGATCCTGTGGCGGGCGAATATCACGAATTTCAATTCGGGTCACCTTTACACCCCAGGGAGTAGTTGCCTGATCAACCACATGCATTAGCCGGCTATTGATTTCATCCCGATGGCTAAGCATCCCGTCCAATTCCAGAGATCCCAGAACGGTACGTATATTGGTCATCGTTAAATTGCGGATGGCATGTTCCAGATTATCGACCTGATAAGCTGACTTTGCCGTATCCACCACCTGAAAAAAACAGACTGCGTCGATAGTCACCATCGCATTATCAGAAGAAATGATTTCCTGCGGAGGAATCTCAAGGACTCGTTCCCTCATATTTACTTTATAGGTAACCCGATCAATAAATGGAACAATTAATCCCAACCCTGGTGACAGCGTGTGGGTGTAGCGTCCAAACCGCTCCACAGTCCACTCTTCTGATTGAGGAACCACTTTCACACCAGAAAGAACAAAAGCAACTGCAAAAATAACCAGCAAACCCAATGTAATTAAGGATTCCACGATATGCTCCAAATAATGAGAACTAAGGGTCTTATTCCATTCACATTTTAATGATACACCAGAATATTGCAAAAGTGGTTTTTTATGCTATAGAAGAATCTATACAATACTGTTTAGGAGCAGGGAATGAGCAATAAACGATTTGCTGAACGCCTGAATAAAGAACTGGATGGTATCGGAGTTCCTCCTCGAGACGATGAGCGAATTGAAGTATTCTCCAGGCTCTTGAAAATTCCCAGATATCAGGCAGAAGCCTTTTTAAACGGAATAGTGATTCCTACATCTCGAATACTGGATCGATTAGCCGATGAACTTGAGGTTAACCCGGATTGGCTCATCGGTAAAAGTGATAACCGAAAGAGAGAAACCCGGGCCTCTTAACCTGTGTGCAGAGATTAGAGACTCGCCTGTCTCTGCAAACCAGCAGATTGCTCTTTCACCACATCACACATGGCGGAACATTGTGCCAGGCGTACAGCGAGGCTAACGCTATGCGCTGAAGCAGTCAATAATTGATTATCGAAAGCTTTACCTGCAAGTGCCTTTATTTCCTCAACCGACTCTGCATTATGAATATTATGCATGAGCAGTTTGGTATACTCAGCTTTTGTCGCCGTCAGCTCGGAATTTCTAAAGAAACGAGTAATCAGAGACGCCGAAAATTCACCCTCTTTCAAAGAGCCTCTCGAAAGCAGATAACGGGTTAACTCTCTAATACAGCTTTCTTTAAGATTATCGAGACTTAATTCTCTTTCGACTAATAAAATATTTTTCGCTTTATTAACTGCTTCGGATAATCTGTCTTTGGTTTTTACAGAAATTGCTGGTAAGCGCCCGGAGGGATGAGTCGAGATGCTGGCTCGATAATCGATTATCTCCGCCGCCAATTCAACCCGTGAGTTAACGCCCACATTGCGTTGAGCATCATAACCAGCAGCCAATGCCTTTATCAAATTGGGTTTGTTTTTTAAAAATCTGGCGTCAAAAATGTCCGGTCGATTGTTCTTGATAAATAATAAAGCTTTGACTGTTTCTACCGTTCGCGGGAAGACAAAACTTGCTCTCCGAAACCAATTGTCATGGCCAGCCTCAGCTTCATACCAATAGTTCTGACTTGCTATACTGTTTCGTCTTGTTTTCTTCCCGATGCTTACTTCATTCCTTTTTTCAAGCTCCAGGCTAAGACCGACATCCACACAAACGACGTGCCCACTTTTAGTTGTCAAAAAATTTTTAATTCCAGCCGCATCGATGACAATTCGACCTGTGCGCGTAAAAATATCGATTAAAGCACCCACCATTTCTTCATCAGTGGACTGTCTGCCTTGAATATAGGGGCAAATCCATCCAAGACCATGTTTTTTTGAGCGAACAGCATAGGCCGCGGGCTTGATATGAGCATTTATCTCATTCCATACCCTGACTGCACGTTGCGGCATGTCTGTCTCATAGGATTCTTTTGGAATTTTTAAGATCTGTGTTCTGTCGGCATTCACATAAGTAGTATTAAAACTACCACTACCTAGTTTCTTCCAAGGCATTTGACACCTGTTAGCGAAAACGATTTGTTCTATTTTACGTCATTTTACATTTTAAATAAACACTTCATTGCTTTTTCTCAAGAGCTGGGTAGTCCATTCGGTGTATTCCAGTTCAAAACAAATTTCGCTACTACTTGAACCTGAGAGACTTAGACTTGTTTACGTACCGCGCTTTATGCGCGGAATCCAGTAACTACCCCTGAAATCGCTGATTCAAGCCTTTTGGTCTGGCATTTTTTTCTATGTACTGAATGATCTTCCCCGCAATATTAATATGGGTCGCCTTTTCAACCCCCTCCAATCCGGGGGACGAGTTGATTTCAAGTACCAGCGGGCCATGATTGGAACGGATTAAATCGACACCGGCGACTTTGAGTCCCATTGCTTTGGCCGCTCCAATCGCAATGGCACGCTCCTGTGGAGATAAAGCAACTTTTTGCGCTTTACCGCCCTGGTGAACATTGGCACGAAACTCACCCTCTTTCGCCTGTCGTTTAACCGCAGCAACTACTTTATCTCCAATGACAAAGCAACGGATGTCTGTTCCTTTGGACTCCTGAATAAACTCTTGCACAAGAATATTGGCCGACATTTCCTTAAATGCATTAATAATGCTAACCGCTGATTGATGGCTATCTGCGAGAATAACGCCTTTGCCCTGTGTTCCCTCCAGCAATTTAATTACCAACGGGGCTCCTCCGACCATACGAATTAAATCTTCAGTATCATCCGGTGACTGTGCAAAACTGGTCAATGGCATCGGGATCCCTTTTCGAGCCAATATCTGCAGAGAACGGAATTTATCGCGGGATCGCGAAATCGCAATCGACTCGTTTAAGGTATACATCCCCATAGTTTCCATATGCCGCAGGACTGCAGTGCCGTAGTAAGTAATTGACGCACCAATACGTGGTATCACCGCATCATACTTGGGCAAGGGTTCACCGCCGCGATAATGCACTTTAGGGCTGGAAGCCGCAACATTCATATAGCAGTACAGTGGATTGATAATATTGACTTCATGTCCAGCAGCTTCACCGGCTTCCTTTAATCGTTGGTGAGAATATAAATGGGGATTGGTCGCCAAGATCGCAATTTTCATGAAGATAATTATTCCCAATTGTTTTTATTGTATCCAAAAATCTATCTCTTCTCTGAGCCAATCACAGGACCTGAGTCTGCTTTGTCTCATGAGAAAAGTATAGACGACAAGTAAGGGCTTGTTGGCTCGTTATTCATACGAAATTACTGTGATTCGGTACACCATCTCTCAAAGACAATGTCATAGAGAGCTGGATGCCTGATATGCATACAGGCTCAGGCTTCACAGAGTATACAATCTATTTCAGATATGACAGGAAAACGAGTAGTTAAGCAACACCCTAAAATTTTTAACCAACCAGAAGCTGATAATCTTTTGCCAGTAAATCAGCTCGATGAGGAGTGGTGAAAAATGCACTCAATTCCCCCCGGGGATTGAATAGCATGACAGCACCGCTGTGCTGTACATCATAGTTCTCTGAATTTGTTGAGATTTTTTTCTCATAGGCAATACCCATTTCCATTGCCATTTTTTTAACAGTCGCCTGCTCCCCTCTTGCGCCATAAAAATGAGGATTGAAAGCGATCACATAATTTTTCAGTTTTTCAAGATCATCTCTTTCCGGATCGACAGAAATCATAACAACATGCGGTAAAGGTTTCACCCGCTGTTCTTCAAGGATACTGTACATTTTAGCCAACTCAGCCATCGTAGTAGGACAAACGTATCCGCAGTTAGTAAAACCGAAAAATATCATTGTCCATTGTCCCTGCAGACTCTTATTGTCAAAGGATTTCTCATCAACCCCTGTCAGACTGAACTGCTCGATATCACGAGGTTTCTGTAATAAGGTGCCATGAAATTGCGAAGGGTCAATTTCTTTATTCCAATGCATATGTTGCGCGACGAACAAACCGGTAAACATGGCTGCTATAGCTAAAAGCAACGTGACCGTCAGGGTAATTTTTTTATTTTGATTTGCCATTTTTTCCTCTTACACGTAATGGTCAATTAACAAAAAGACAAACAGTAACATTAAATACACAATAGAGAATCGAAAGGTACGCAAGGCAATAACCGGCTCATCACTTCGATACAAGCGCCAGGTCCAGTGTAAAAACCGCAGTCCCAAAATAACCGCACCAGCCAGATAAATCAAACCGCTCATCCCTACAAGGACTGGAAGCATGGTGACCACCAGCAGCAGAATAGTATACAGAACAATATTGAGCTTGGTAAAAGCAATACCATGGGTTACCGGCAGCATTGGAATTTCTGCATGACGATAATCTTCAAATCGATAAATAGCCAGCGCCCAGAAATGAGGCGGGGTCCAGGTAAAAATAATTAATACCAGCAAAAGAGCATTGGGATCAAGGTGATTGGTAATTGCCGTCCATCCCAATAAAGGCGGTGATGCACCCGCAAGGCCGCCTATCACAATATTTTGCGGGGTAGCCCGTTTCAGATAACCAGTGTAAATCCCGGCATAACCAATAAGCGTCACAAAGGTTAGCACGGCAGTAAGCGTATTGATCCATAGAGAAAGCAAGGTCAGACCTGTAACACCCAAAAACAAGGCAAAGCTAATCGCCTGTTTAATCGAAATGCGGCCCCGAGCCACCGGACGTTTTTTGGTTCTTGCCATTAAGGCGTCAATACGTTTATCAACCAGATGGTTGATTGCGGCGGCACTACTGGCGGCACAGCCGACTCCTATGAGTGTAATGCACAAGGTAGATAAGGGTATCCAACCCGGCGCTGCCAGATACATGCCCACCATAACGGTTAACAGCATTAACAACACCACGCGCGGCTTGCAAAGCTCCAGATAATCTCGCCAGGATGCTGACGTCAGGCAGGCCTCATTTTGCATCACAGCGCTCCTCCCGAGAGAAATAAAACATTGTAAACAGGCTGGCCAATAGCATGGCAGCCATGCCATTGTGGGCAACTGCAGACCATAATGGAAGCAGATACAATACATTGATAATACCAAGGCATAGCTGGACGCCAAGCAGGATAAGCACAAAAACCGCCATTCCACGCAAGGATTTGCTGGCAGATCTCAGCAATATAAGTCCAGAAAGGCCCAATAAATAAAGAGTGGTAATTAAAGCGCCCAGGCGATGAATCCCTTGAATAGATGCTCTGACTTCGCTTTCGAGAAGGCCGCCCTGGTAATTTTCGCCAACGGGTGAAAACAGATTAAACCCCTGGGAAAGCTTTATTGCCGGTAACCATTCGCCATTACACTGGGGAAAACCAATACAGGCAATCCCTGCATAGTTGGCACTTACCCAGCCGCCCAGAGCAATCTGGAAAAATACGATGAATGCCCCCAGGGCAATCCAGAAACTCCATGAAGGTTTTGAAGCCTCTCTTCTCGCTGTCATCTGCAAGCGAAGACGAACAAGACAGGAAAAAATTAATATACCTCCCAGTAAATGGGCCATCACCACCACAGGAAGTAACTTAAGCGTCACTGTCCACATACCTAGCGCGGCCTGAAACAAGACCAGCAGCATGAGTAGAAGAGGCAAACGGGCAAAAGGTCTCCGTTCTTTCAATGTCCGAAATACCGAAACTCCTCCTACAGCAAAGATTAGCAAGGCCAGCGTACCCGCTGCATAGCGGTGCGCCATCTCCGTCCAGGCTTTACGGGATTCGATAGGATTATCCGGGTAGGTCTTTTGTGCTTTGCCCAAAGCCTTGGTATCTGACGGCAGAACCATATGTCCATAACATCCAGGCCAGTCGGGGCAGCCAAGACCTGCATTAGTCAGACGGGTATAAGCGCCCAGCATCACGACCAGCAAGGACAATATGACAGCAATACTCACAGCCCAACGCATCCAGTTTGTATAAATAGTATCAAGCACTCTGTTTACCCGCATTTAATAAATGTTTTAAATCTTTATAAATATCTGCCGGCTTGGCGGCTGGTGAATAGGATAAAATCAGGAATTTGTCAGGATTGGCAATATACACCTGTGCTGACGACGGAAGCTTGCTGGCTGACAAGTTTTGATAATGCATATCCTGCTCCTGCAATAGCTGAGCAACCTCTGGAGATAATTTAACACCAGGAGGAAGGATAAGCACCTCTTCCACTTCATATAAATGCCTTCCAAGCGCTAAACGAATACGTCCTAATTTATCAAGCTGTGACAAACAGGCTTGTTCACAAACACCGGGATTCCAGAATACCAGCTGCCATTTGCTTTTTGGATTAGCAAGCTCCACAGAAACAGCAGGCACCAGCAAATTGCCCTTATTGGTCGCCTGCGCGCGAAGCCATTGCGGATGAGTAAAGAAAAGATAGGCCGCAACGCCAGGAGCGATGAATAGAAGCGCTAAAAGATACAGAACCAGATTTTTCGATTTAACAGTATTAGTCATTGATTTTTTTCAAATTCGAGCCAATAAAAACCACCAGGGCAATAAAAGCCAGGGCAAACCATTGCAAGGCATAGGCATGGTGACGTTGCGGCGACATTGTAACAGTAGGCCACTCTCGGGTAAAACCATTGGCTTCTTCTTTATTGAGGCGAATAATAAACGGATAGACGGATTTATGCAAAAGATTACTGATTAATTTCATGTCAATGCGTTCAACTATGGTAATACTATCGCTTTTTATTTCAGCTTCCTGTCCTAAAACCCATGATTTAGCGGAAGGAAAATAGGCTCGACCGCTTAAACGAGGTGATGACTGCAGAGGAGGCAATACCGGAATATGGCTGCGATCACCTGCGATCCAGCCTCTGTCAATTAATAGCAAATGACCGTCAGCAAGCAAATAGGGGGAAAGCACATTATATCCCGGCTGGTGCTCGAAAAACTGATTATCCAGAAGAAAAACGGATGACAAATACCGGCCTTTTACCTGAATCGATTGATACTGCTTGGGATAGGGCATTCCGGCAACCCATTCAACGGGAGGTAATTGAGTCTCCCTGGCTTCGGCAGTAAGGATCAACTGTTTTTCTTCTGCGCGATGCAGCTGCCAGAACCCCAAAGCGATAAGCAGGATAATAGCCAATACAGCCAGCACAAGGATACGTCCTCCGGACGTGAAACGATGATTAAAACAAGTTACACTCAGCATTTTTTGGAATCATGAAAAAGCACTGAGGAGATTATACCAAATGTTCACCAAAGCAATCATCCTAATTGTGATGCTAATTATTCTATTCGCACTGGGAAGCGGTTTGATTTTTCTGATTAAGGATAAAGGTTCAACTAATCGCACAGTCAAAGCCTTAAGCTGGCGAATAGGCTTGTCACTCGCGCTGTTTCTCTTTCTTTTGCTCGCCTTTAGTATGGGCTGGATTCAGCCGCATGCAGTGTGATACATTCTAGTGGAATAGCCGGCAAGGAGACGCCCGTGTTTTGGAATCAGGATGAAGAAAGACTCATCAGGGATTATCAGGAAGAAGGGGTAGTCTGTATCCGGCAATTATTAAATCCAAAGCAGATAGCTCTCCTGACTGAAGGTATTGAACATAATTTGCAGCAATTGAGCCATCGCGCCAAAGTAGCCAGCCGCCCGGATGATCCAGGCTGCTTTGTTGAGGATTTCTGCACCTGGCAAACCAATCCCTTTTATCAGGAACTTATTTTTGATTCCTGTTTGGGGGAGATAGCTGCTAAATTAACTGATAGCCGCCACATACGCTTGTACCATGATCACTTACTGGTCAAAGAAGCGGACACTCTCCAATCAACACCCTGGCATCAGGATCAGCCTTATTACAATATTGAAGGCTTACAGAACTGCAGCATGTGGATACCGGTTGACCCTGTCAGCCAGCATGCAGCCTTGCGTTTTGTATCGCATTCACACCGCGGGCCCTGGCTAATGCCCCGTTCATTTATGGATAAGCAGGCCAAATGGTTTCCTGAGGGATCGCTTGGTGAGCTGCCTGATATCGAGCAGAATCCACAGCATTACGAGATTAAATCCTGGTCTATGCAGCCTGGCGATGTAATTTGCTTTCATATGCTAAGTCTGCACTCCTCACGAGGTGCTGACACTGGGCAAAGACGCAGAGCATTCTCTCTTCGCTTTTTAGGCGATGACATTATCCATGCCCCACGCCCCTGGATTACTTCACCTGATTTCCCTGGGCTGACAGAAGAACTGGCAGCCGGAGCGCCTATGTGCCATCCTTTATTTCCAGTGATCTGGAAAGCTGATTGACCAGCAGATATTTAGTCCTATTATTCAAAAGGAAAGGAATTTAACATGTATACTTTATATTCAGCCCGTACGCCAAATGGCATAAAACCAACCATTATGCTTGAAGAGCTGGAAGTGCCCTACTCTGTTAAAATGATTGATATTATGAGCGGTGAACAGTTCAAACCGGAATTTTTAATCATTTCGCCGAATAATAAAATTCCCGTCATATATGATAGTGAACAGGATTTTTTTCTTTTTGAAAGCGTTGCTATTCTTCAATATCTGGCTGAAAAAAATGAACGATTTTTACCAACTCATCTCAAAGCCAAATTTCAGGTCATGCAGTGGTGCTATTTTCAGGCAGCCCACATTGGTCCCATGTTTGGACAATACGGTCATTTCCACCGCTATGCTCCAGAGCAAGTCCTTTATGCGCAAGAGCGCTATGCCAATGAAGTATTACGATTGATGGGCGTTATGGAAAAGCAGCTGGCCAGCAATCCCTTTATTAGCGGAAACGAGTATACCATCGCTGATATGGCAATATGGCCCTGGCTTTATTGTTATGAAGAATTTTATCAGGCACATATTGATGAAACACAATTTCCAGCACTAATTCGCTGGTATCGTCAGATTGCTGAGCGTCCTGCGGTGATGAGAGCACTTGACTCATATGAGTAATCAAAAAAATTGACAGGCAAAGCAGAGAATAGAAGCCAGAGAATTTTATCTGGCAGAATATACTATAATTAAGTGTCTCAACCTCAAGGATAAGCAACGTGCTTTGGATATATATTATTGTTGCTTTTGTCGCTGCCCTTTTAATGGTATTCCTTTGCATTTTTGCCATTAAAAGGCCTTCAAACAGTGTCGCTTTGTGGGTAGCCATTCTCACTATTTCCCTTCTGATAGCCGCCCTTTTTGTTTATGGAATTCCTTATTACCGAGCCTCTGAATTTGAAAATTACATGAGACAGACTTATCCGGTAATGAGCCTGATTGAACAGCAATCGCCTACGGAATTTCGTGCCTATATGGATGAGGCTCAGCATGCCATCCGGCATTCAAGAGGACAAAAAGTAGTTGCAGTGTATACGGGTGAATTCATCAATTCCCAGTTATCGAAATACATCGGAAGAGCAAGTAATCTGTCTATCTATGAGTATACGGTAACGACATTGAATTGTTACCATAGTCTATATAAAACAAATCCGCCGCTGGTTATCGATATGGAATTTGCCAGTTTTTTTCCCAATCGTATCAATTTTGATAACCTGGAAAAAGGCACTGAAGTTTGCGGTGATACGATTACAATCGCCAAACTCAATATCATAGAATCTGCGATAAGAAATCCCTCCCCTCCAATCACACAGGAGGAAATTGTTGCTGCGCAATTGAATCTGAGAGAAATTTTTGCGCAGTTAGCAGCTAAATATGGTGAAGCAGCAATAGAACAGACATTTACCAAACCCTACGACGCTCTGGATAAACCTCAAATTGCTAACATTATTATTGAATTTTATGAGAAAGTCATTTTGAAAGGACAGGACAATACCGGCATCCTTTTAAAATATTTGCTGACTCAAAAAATTACTAATGAATAGTAAGATTTTTCGCTGATGAGCACAATTCTATATGCCCTTCTGCGCTTTAATTGCCGATCTTAGCCTTTTAGCATCCTGAGGAGCACATGCTTTTTCATCATTATCAAAATAACAATAGACAGGCTTATTTTCCTTTCCCCATTCCAGTATTTTCCGAGCACATCCCTGGATTGCGTCTTCTGAGTAAGCACCAGTATAAGGGGTTATCTCCGGTCCGTGCATACGAATATAAATAAAATCACCGGTGACGATACTCGGAGTTTGATATTGTTTATGATCATAAAAACAAAGGCTCATACGCTGAGACGCCAAAAGCTCATAAAGGGAGTCACAAAACCAGCTTTTTGAGCGGAATTCAAAGGTATAGCGTAAATCTTTTGGCAAATAATCAATAAATTTCTTAAGCCGAGGCATATCAATATGCCAATAAGGGGGAAATTGAAATAGAATGGGCCCCAGTTTATGTTCAAAATAACGAAATGCAGTTAATAAGCGATCAACACTATCTTCGGCATCTTCCAGCTTTTTCATATGGGTAATATAACGATTCGCCTTGCAGGAAAAGACGAACTCCTCTGGCGTTTGCTCCACCCATTTTTTTACATTATTCTCTTTGGGAAGCTGATAAAAACTATTATTTAGTTCCACTGAATCGAAGATTTTGGTGTAGTAAGGCAAGACATCTGGTGATTTGATTTTGTCAGGATAAAAATTGCCAATCCAGCCTTCATAACTCCAGCCGGAGGTACCAATATAACAGCCATTTTGCTTATCCATAGCAGCCTTTAATTAAAGGAATCCTTATAAATTATGGCAAAATTATGCTGGCTCTGCATAAACTTCTTCCAGGCCCAGGATGTCTTGGCTTCAGCAGTATCACTTGAACCCTTTGATCAATTTTTAACAAGCTTCTTAAAAGTCCAAAAATTAACTGACTCACTGATTCCCAGTATGCCCAAATTAATTACTGTTAATTGATAGAGGGCTTGTAAGTAAACTTCACAGTTCTCTAATTCATCGGTAGAAAATGCCTCCCCCTGCTCAACTAATTTATGCATGAGTAATTTTAATTGAGTCTGTGTTTCTGAGACTTTAGATGAATTAACTTCCTCATAAAGACCACCTACTGTCTCTGCAAGTTGCTTCAGATCAAAGCTTAGTTGACTTGCAGTAGAGATAGCTTGCTGTTGGTTCACTGTTTCCTGAATATGACTCAAAGTGGCCTGCATCATCACTAATTTATCGTATTCATCATGAATCGCCTGCAACTGAGGCAGCTTTTTCTCGTTGGTCTGACCTTCAACCTCCAGGGTTTCAAGTACACCTCTTGTTAACCAAAATTGATTAACCAGATCATAGGGGCGTTTCATCTTATATTCAGACATCAGTATCTGCTTGCAATTATGAATCAAGTGGCGCTTCAATTTGGCAATTTGTCTGAGCAGGATATGCCAGAGATCGGTTCGCCACAGCACATTTGCGACTAAAAAGCTGGCAGCAATACCTATAAAAATTCCACCAAGGCGCTCTAGTGGCGGTGTTAAACTGGTCGGCGGCCCGCCTTCCTGGGCGATGGTAATTACCAAAGCCAGATTGGCCTGTAAACCGATATAAGCATCAGCAGGCCATTTGAATGAAAAATAACTGAATGCCCACACCCCCGCAAGAATCAAAATAATAAAATTATAAAGATTAAACGAAAAACAGGCTAAACTGCCTAAAGCAAGTCCGCCGCCTAACAGGCAACCTAATACCCGATGCAGACTGACACTTTTCATTTCAAACAGGCTTTTACGCACTGATATAACAATACTGCTGATAATTCCATTTAAACCGCCTGGCCAATTGCTGATTAACCAGAAGATCAAAGCCAGAGTTGCAGATAATCCTGCTTTAATTGAATGCAAAATAACATCCGGATCGTTTTTTAACTGCTCCTGATGAGAAATAAAATTCGGCTTTGTTTTCCCCTTTTTTTCTTTCCCAAGCAAAACAGACTGGATATTATCCAGCATGGTATTTAGCTGTCTGAAATAATGGGCAATTGCAAGATAATTTTGATACTGATCGGGGTGCTGGGAAGTTAAGCGGCTTATTGTCTTTCTGAAATTATTGACAAGGGCCGTGGTCTCAAGGTCGGATTTGGCCTCTGGATCTTTTTTATCACCAAGGATAGTCTTTATCTTTTTTAAATCGTTTCGTATAGCATCAAAAATTCCTTCCAAAGCCAGTTGATCAGCAAAAACGCTATTTTCACTGGTAATAAAAAAATGGTTTCTCACATAATAACTGTTCATCCGAATAAACGATTGGAACGACTCCAGCAATAAACGGTATTGATCCAGCTTTACTCGCTCAAAACCAATCTCGCGGCGCATAAAACCCAGCATCTCCATGCCTTGCCGCAATTTCTTTTTGACAAGAAGATTATTTTTCTGGATTTCCGAAACCATATCCATATTCTGATCCTGCAGTGCTGAAGCAATTTCTGCAATGAGGCTATCCATACTGGTGAAAATAGTATTCACACTTTTATTCATTGCATCCTGGATAGTGTTTGGGAAAAGAAAAAAAGCAGCGATCGCGGATACCAGTACGCCCAACCCAATTTCGGCCGGACGCCAGATGGCCACCTGAAACGCTTCTCCCGGAGAAAAGGCCAGTTCGGAAATAACTATAAAAGCACTGATCGCCAGCAACAGAAAGGCATAGGCATAGCGGCTCAGGTTATAATAATAAACGGCAATGGCGATGAGAAAAAATCCAGCCAGCAAATAGAGAAAAAAACTGTTCGCAATAAAGCCTGACATGAAATAACCAAGCCATGCACCAATTATAGTCCCAGCGATCCGCATAATCGCTTTATCAATAATATTTCCAGTGTACACATTGGCCAGAATTACAACAGTCATGCCTGCCCAGTAAGGCTTATCCAGATGCAGGGCAAAAGCAATTAAAATAGCAATCAGAGTCGATATTGCAGTCCTTATTGCCGCACGATTTTCAAGGGTTTTCGGAAGGAAGGGAGAGATCACTTCTTCTCCGGATAGGTGATCGTTGTCGCACTGGCGCCAATACGTAAAGGATACTCTTTACTCACGTCATCGATAACGATACGTACTGGAAAACGTTGGGCAATTTTAATCCAGTCTTCGGTCGCTTCCAGATATGCGAGTGTGGATGGAGCCACTTGTCCTGACTGTACGCGATTAATTCCCCAGCCGATACTCTCCACATGGCCGTGAAAGGTCTTTCCAGGATACATATCAAGATAAATTTTTGCCTTGTCACCTGGTTTAATCAGGCGGATTGCTGTTTCGCGGTAACGGGTTACAATCCACCAGTAACTGGTGTCAACCAGTGCAAATAAGCCCTCACCGGTATGAATGTATTGCCCTCGGCGCAAATTGAAATTGGTAATATAACCATCAGTAGGCGCAACGATCGTGGTGTGATCATAAAGGTATTGCGCTTTGTGCACTTCAGCCAGTGCGGCTTTGATTTCACTATTATCAAAATTTTGCTGGGCAATTCTGAGTTTCTGCATGGCAGCCAGCACAATAGCCTGCTGCTCGCTTATCTTGGCCTCCGTATTAATCAGCTGTATTTCAGCCAAATCGCCCTGCTTTTGCAGTTTTTGATAACGACTTAAATGATCCTGACTGAGAGCAAGCATGGATTTGCTTTGCCGTAATTCTTCTTCTGCAACCTGAATGCCCAGTTTTTCATTCGCGTATCTGATTTTGGCCATATTATATTGGGCTTTGGCTTTATTTAATGCATACAGATAGGGCCTGGGGTCGATAGTAATCAGCTTGTCTCCTTTTTTTACCTGCTGATTTTCCACGACATAGATTTCGCTGATTGGACCTGAAACCAAAGCAGCCATATTAATAACATTAGCTGAGACATAAGCATCATTTGAGCGTGTGTCATAATAGGCAAAGTAACGATAGCCGGTAACAGCCAGAACGATTAGGCTGATGGTGATCACATGAGGCCAGTATTGAAATGCCGACAATCGCTCGCGGAAGGTCAAAGCTATTTTCCCTAATAACAAAACATATAATATACTGAAATTCCGAGACTTTGTTAACAAGCTCAGGGCTTGCGAACCACAATATCGGGTGCATCTTCCGCTTTTTGAGGAACCGATTTAGTCAGCGGAGAATCCGAATAAACCTGCGGGAATAAATTATAAATACTTTCCATTGAGGATCGATCAAGACTCGCTGTGTTATTGGGATTCAGACAGGAATAGCAAAGCCAGTTCTTTTCAATTTTAAAGTAAGTACTGGGATCATGAAACATCCCCCAATCAGCTTTATGATCCCTGGAAATCAGGATGGGTAAGTCACTGGCCAGATAGCAGGCATCGAGAGCTGGATCGCAGATCACCTCATTATTAATTTTTACGATAAAATGCTTGAGTAATGAAAGTAATTCCAGAGGCATAGTCTTGTTAATATCGGCTACGCGGCTACTGATTAATCGGTTTAGAATATACTGAAAAGCGCAAAGCGCCTGATGCTTGCTGTTGCAAGCACCTGTTTGTTTCATTGCAATATAAGAGGCCTTAATTTTATCCAGCGTCGATCCGTTGCCATTGAGAATAGTCTCTATCTGCTCCTCACTCATTTTTGCTTCATCACTCTCTGGAGCATGGGTTGGCAGTGATTTAACGTATTGAAGTGCTTCCATTGCTAATGTTTTAGGAAAAGAACTGGGAACAGGATTTATTTCTGGGGATTTTATGAACTCAGAGATCGGCGATAAAGGAGGCATGGCATCTCAATACAGTCCTTGATAATTTTAATATAGCTCAGATTCGGGAATAAAATTCTGAAGAAAAAAAATTTTTATATCGCTGCTTAATAACTGGACTAATGAGCTGGATAGACTAAAATGACAAATTCGCTGCCATTAAATTGAAAATCACCGATCACTTCCATTCCCAGTTTTTTATGTGCATTCACCGAGCGAGGATTACTTTTAGAAACCAGAACAGTCAGCATGTCTATCTCGGGATGCGCTTGTTTTAAATACTGGCTCATGTGTTCAAATAATCCGGACATCACATTTTTGCCTCGATGCGTTTTGGCAATACAAACAGGTCCGTACACACAAGTCTGGTAATCTGCAAGCGATTTTCCCTGATATTTCAAGCGATTGAATTGATCGATCATTGCCTGCACCAAAGGAACATTTTTATTATAATTCAGAGTGCTGGCACACTGATAAGCACAAACCGCTTTATCCTCAACTCCCACAATAATGCCTAAATCAGCATCCATTTCCTTAAACTGTTCAGCTGTAAATCCTGCTGACAGGAATCCATCCTGCAAATCAGAAGCCAGATTAACAGCCAGATTCTCATTTTGCAGTTCGACCATTTTTTCGAAATCAGCAGTTTCAGGATTGCGATATTCCATAAGCATTATCCGCTGGATATTTTTTTTAGCTTAGCAGAAAAATATCCAGGCGTTGCCAGATAAAGGTTAAAATTCTATTGTTTATGCAAATTGGCTTGCAGAAGATCTCTAATCTCGACTAATAACTTTTCTTCGTTACTGATTTTCTCAGGTTCTGCCTCTTTTTTTTCCTGCAGTAAATTGATGAATTTAACCGCCACAAAAATGGCAAAAGCAATGATTGTAAAATCGATAATGGTTTGTAAAAAAGCGCCCCATTTAACTACAGCAGCACCGATTTTAAAAGATTTGGCAGTAATGTTAACACCCCCCAGAAGCAAGCCGATTAAGGGCATCACAATGCCATCCACCAGGGAGGAAACAATCTTGCCAAACGCAGCCCCAATGATCACTGCCACTGCCAGGTCCACCACATTACCGCGCATGGCAAACTGTTTGAATTCACTTAAAAAGCTCATCATCAAATCCTTATGATTATTTCCAGCCGCTATAAATCTTTATGGCAAATTGCATCCCGAAGCTTAATCTGATGCAATTTGCTACTCATTTATATTTTATGTATTTGGATCACTTACTCTGGATTTTCCCCAATCCTCCAGCAAAACGGCTATCTCTGCGAGGCGGCTATCCAAATCGTCAGGAGCAGGGCCTCCGCCCTGTGCCATATCCTCGCGGCCACCGCCTTTACCACAGAGCATTTTCACCAGAACGGCTGCAGAAGGCGCCTGACCGACTAATGATTTTGTAATCCCGGCAATGACATTTATTTTCGCATTATCAACGGTGTACAATACAATAATCGCTCGTTCATTTGATGATTTCAATTGATCGAGTGTTGTCCGCATTGATTGATTATCTGCTCCATTCAATTGCTTAATCAGCACCGCAGTGTCCGCGATAGTCTGCATTTCTTTCTGCAAATCGCCTCCGGACTTGGCTGCCAGTTTAGTCTGCATTCGACTCAGCTCTTTTTCCTGCAGTTTAAAATCGTTCAGGAACTGAGTTAATTTTTCAGCCGCAGTGCCGGCACTGGTCTTTAATTTCGCAGCCATTTCATCCAGCAGAGCAAGCTGTTGATTTATCCAAGCCAGTGCGTAAGCGCCAGTTACCATTTCAATGCGTCGAACCCCACTGGCAATGCCATATTCAGCCACTATTTTAAATACACCAATATCACCTGTGCGCTCTGCGTGCGTGCCACCGCAAAGCTCCATAGAGAAATCCCCTACAGATAATACTCTTACTTCATCGCTGTATTTTTCACCAAACAAGGCGACAGCCCCGCTTTTTTTAGCCTCGTCCAGATTCATTATGCGAGTCAGTACTTCTTCATTCGCACGGATACGATCATTTACCAGTTCTTCCAGTGAACGCAGTTGCTGCGAACTTAATGCCTCAAAATGAGAGAAGTCAAAGCGCGCGCGCTCTGCATCAACCAGGGAGCCTTTCTGTTGTACATGAGGCCCGATTAATTGTTTTAATGCGGCATGCAACAAGTGAGTCGCTGTATGATTAAGCCGAATGGCTGCGCGGCGGCTGGCATCAATCTGGGCGGCAGCTGTCTGTCCCAGCTTAATTTCACCTTCCAGCACTTCACCATAGTGGACTATGGCCTGGCCAGTGCGCTGGGTATCCTCAACCTGAAAAACTCCATGGCTGGTAACTAACTGCCCTTTATCACCAACCTGTCCGCCGCTTTCAGCATAAAACGGGGTATGCTCAAGAATAATGGCTCCCTTCTCGCCCTGTGCCAGCTCATTGACTCGTTTATTATCCATTAATAAAACGGTAATGGCACTCGACATGCTATCCATCTCATAACCATGAAAATGGCTTGTTTCCTCAACCTGGCAGGATGAAGAATAATCAGCGGAAAATTGACTGGCTGATTGCGATAATTCACGCTGTTGCTGCATGCACTGGTTAAACCCATCAAGATCAACCGTTAAATTTTGCTCGCGAGCGATATCCTGAGTTAAATCGAGGGGAAACCCATAGGTATCATAGAGTTTAAACACGATTTCGCCTGGAATTATTGCAGAATCCAAAGTCTGAATTTGTTCCTGTAAAAGTTTTAAACCTTGTTCCAGAGTACGAATAAACTGATTTTCTTCCTGTGTCAGAATCCGCTCAATCTGCAGCCTTGCCTCCAACAGTTCCGGATAGGCATCGCCCATTACGTGACCTAAGGGCTCAACCAGACGGCTGAAGAAAGGCGATGGCAAACCTAATTTATTGCCATGCCGAATAGCTCGCCGGATAATGCGCCTTAGCACATAGCCTCGTCCTTCATTACTGGGAGAGACGCCATCGGCTATTAAAAAAGCACAGGCGCGGATATGATCTGCAATTACCCGCAAAGACGGATGCTTCGGATCGATTCCGGGAGACATTTCCAATATAGAGCGAATCAGGAGTTGAAAACTGTCAATATCATAATTGTTATGAACGCCTTGCACCACAGCGGCAATCCGCTCCAATCCCATTCCCGTATCCACTGAAGGCTGAGGTAAGGGATGCAACTTGCCTTCCTTATCCCGATTGTACTGCATGAATACCAGGTTCCAGATCTCAATATAGCGATCGCCATCCGCATCAGGACTTCCTGGAGGCCCCCCGGCTATCTCCGGGCCATGATCATAAAAAATTTCGGTGCAGGGACCACAGGGTCCTGTATCGCCCATCGACCAGAAGTTATCTTTGTCGCCGCAGCGAGAAAAGCGCTCGGCAGAAACCTTCATTTCCTTTAGCCAGATATCAGCCGCTTCATCATCCTGTTCGTAGACAGTGACCCATAATTTTTCGGGCGGTAAACGCAGGACGTCTGTTAAAAATCCCCAGGCAAAGCGAATCGCCTCACGCTTGAAATAATCGCCGAAACTAAAATTACCCAGCATTTCAAAAAAAGTATGATGTCTGGCAGTATATCCTACATTTTCCAAATCATTATGCTTCCCGCCGGCGCGCACACAACGTTGGGCGCTTACTGCACGGCTGTAGGCTCGCGGCTCAATTCCCAAAAAAGTTTCTTTAAACTGAACCATCCCGGCATTGGTAAATAATAAGGTAGGGTCATTTCCGGGAATCAGCGGGCTTGATTCCACAAATTGATGGCCATTGTCGATAAAATAATCAAAAAATGCTTGTCTAATTTCTGAACTTTTCATAATTCACAACTTCTTGTTAAGATTATCAGAATAGATTGAGTCTCACAGCGAAACGAAGTAACCCAATCTCGTAGTCTCCGATCTATTGTTTAAATAGTTTATTAATTATCTCAAAAGAAAAACCACGATTTTGCAAAAAACGCTGTTGTTTCTGCCGAGCAACAAAATCCTGCTCCTCTATTTGCCTGAATTTCTTTTGTATCACTTCCCTGGCGAGAGTTTCCCAGGACAGATTCTGCTCATTGATTATTTCCAGTATAAGATCTTTCGCCAGACCTTTAAGCTGCAGTTCCTGTATAATTCGCTGCGGACCATACCCTTGCCCGATGCGCTGACGACAGAATGAAGCAATGAACCGTTCATCACTTTGATAATTAAGCTGCTGGCATTTGTCCACAGCATTTTCAATATCAAGCCTTTCAAATCCCTTGTGAGCCAATTTTTGAGCCAATTCATTTGCCCCGTGCTCTCGCCTGGCCAGCAAGCGAAGAGCACTGTCAAAGGCTTTACTCATCCATCATCTCAATATCTTCTTCCTTCACCGCCGCTGGCATTTTTTTCTCAAGCAGCTCGGCGCGAATTAACCGCTCCAGCTCCGCTGCCACTTCAGGATGCTCTTTGAGATAAACGCGGACATTATCTTTACCCTGTCCAATTTTTTCCTGCTTGTAGCTATACCAGGCTCCTGCTTTTTCAATCAGTCCGAGCTGTGTTCCCAGATTAATGACTTCGCTCTCGCGAGAAATTCCTTCATTATAAAGAATATCAAAATCAGTGGTTCTAAATGGCGGCGCGACCTTGTTTTTAACCACTTTAACACGGGTTTCGCTACCCATTACTTCTTCGCCTTTTTTAATGGAGCCGGTACGGCGAATATCCAAACGAACTGAAGCATAAAACTTGAGTGCATTACCGCCTGTGGTCGTTTCAGGATTACCAAACATCACCCCAATTTTCATACGGATCTGATTAATGAAGATCACCAGTGTATTGGATCGCTTGATATTGGCCGTTAATTTACGTAATGCCTGCGACATGAGTCGAGCCTGCAAACCTACATGAGTATCACCCATTTCCCCTTCAATTTCCGCTTTGGGAGTCAAAGCAGCGACAGAATCCACCACAATAACATCAACTGCAGCAGAACGAACCAGCATATCCGTAATTTCAAGTGCCTGCTCACCAGTATCCGGTTGCGAAACCAGCAGGTCATCTACATTGACGCCGAGCTTAGCCGCATAACCAGGATCCAGCGCATGTTCCGCGTCCACAAATGCTGCAGTTCCCCCCGCTTTCTGGCATTCAGCGATAACCTGCAGAGTTAATGTGGTTTTACCAGAGGATTCAGGTCCGTAGATTTCTACAATTCGCCCCTTGGGCAAACCGCCAATGCCTAAGGCGATGTCCAATCCCAGAGAGCCGGTTGAGATCGCCTCGATATCACGCTCGGCAGGGTTATCTCCCATGCGCATGACTGAACCTTTCCCAAATTGTCTTTCTATTTGTGCCAGAGCAGCACTTAGTGCTTTTTGCTTGTTGTTATCCATCGTATTATCCAAAGTATGCAAAGCGCAAATTATCACATAGATATGGATAGGCAGCAAAATTTTTATGAGCTTGAGCGTAATTATCGGGCTGATAAAGACACTTTATTGAGTAGAAAGCAATGTCAGTATTCCTGCCAGGGCTTTTCTGCAGGCGCGCGTTCTTATCTGATGTCGGGAACAGTTACTGAAATGACAATGTTCGGTACGCACAATATTCCGGGTTCGGGATGCATATCCAAACCAGACTGTACCAACAGGTTTTTCAATACTTCCTCCCTCGGGTCCGGCAATACCGGTAATTGAAAGCGAAATGCTTGCCTTGCTATGTTGCAAAGCGCCCAGCGCCATGGCTTCGGCAACCTGTTGACTAACAGCCCCATATTGCTCAATAAGCAGGGCATCAACACCCAGCATCTCTTGCTTGGAAAGATTACTGTAGCAAACAAAACCGCGCTCAAACCACTGCGAACTGCCTGGAATTTCCGTGAGCTCGCTGGCGACCAGGCCTCCAGTGCAGGATTCTGCAGTGGCAATACAATGGCCTTTTGCTAAAAATAATTCTTTTAATTGATAGAGTAGTGCTTCCATAGGTCACAAATAAAAAAAGCCCCTTTTCAGGGGCTTTGAAATTATTAATTGTCGTTAGTTTTAGTTGTTTCAGTAGTCGTTGTAGTTGTTGCAGAACCTTGATCTGCTTTACCATCATTGTTTTGATCAGTGCCTTGTTGCTCAACAGTAGTAGTAGACTCTACCTTTTTCTCAGCGTTGTCACCGCAAGCAGATAACACTAACGCAGTACAAGCTGCTAAAACTAACAGAACCATTCTTCTCATTTTATTCTCCCTGGTTTAAATTCAAAGTCAATCCCACCTCTAGTTTAACAAAAATTTATCTTAAGTGAAGGAGTTAACTCAATTCCCTGTTAACTTTAGACCAAAAACCTGAAATCATCAATCTATTGATTAATTGGAATTATTAACTGGATATTTTCTATCCACCCCCTGGAGATCAATTTCAAGAAAATGGGTGATGCGAATGGTTGTCGGACTTGCTGCAGGAGTAAATTTAACTTCAATATTCCGCTCGCTTCCACTCACCAGCTCGGATGTACGAGTCACTGTCATTACTTCCGTCAACTCAAGAGGATTTTTTTCTGCATCCGTCTTTTCCGAGGTTAGAAAATAAATCATGGCCTGTAAGCTTCGTTGAGCATTCAAGCTTTCAAACATTCTTAAATAAAGATAAATTCCCTGCAAAAATCCATCCGCATGATGTCCAATATGCCCGTGGGAAAAAATCGCCGGATTTGTCAGGTTGATTGGAAAATTCATGGTAATTTTTTTTATTGTTTTTCCGGCGACAACAGAAGTTGTAGTGGCCTCGGAAAACATGCGCTGATAAAAATAAAACAGCTTGCCATTCGCGGCATGAATAGATTTCCATATCCCCAAATCTTCAGGCAAAGCGTCTTTAATCAGGCTGTTATCACTCAGTAAAATAATTAAATGCCGCAGATTTTCAAATTTAACAGGCTTGCAATATTTAACTGACGCCATACCATCATTAACAGTAAGAATGTTTCGTCCATTAATCTGATGCGTTTGCAAAGCGCTTTTATTAATTAAACTGGTCTCAGGAATTTTTAACTCGAAAAATTCACTGGCCGTTGAATCTGAAAACTCAAGCGGAATGAATTGCACATTCTTACTAATCACCGGATCACGAATAGGGATTTTATTACTCTCAACGTAGATGCCTTTTACACTGTCCTTCAGACCAAAATTGGAACGCGTTCTTGGCAACTCGTCTCTTGCCTGTCCGGTAACGGGGTCTTTCACTTGCTTCCAGATATCAAACGGCGCATTCACAAACTCAATTCCAATGGCTCGGCTATTGGTGATTTCCCCATGCGGTACATTGGCGGCAATATCCGCCATCTGATAAATCGTTCCTTTATTGTCCTTGACATTGGCCACGCAAAAATGAGCGGGCACATTGAAGACCGCAGTACTGTCCATTTCCATGCCGGCTGTTTCATGAAGAAGAATCTGCGAGGGCCTGCCCACACTTCGGGAAGAAATGGATTGCAAACTCGCTGCCTTCCAGTTTTTGAAAAGAATGTCATTATTGGAAATTGCATATTCTTCTGTAAAAGCGACCAACCGATTTTCGTTTCCAGGAATATGGGATGCGTATTTTCTCTGAGTTACACCATTGGTACGACTGTCCCAAACCAGAGCGGACTCACTTTGAATTGAGATAACAGAGTCGGCATCGGTTTTCATGCGCCGGTCATTATCAATGGGAAAATTACTGATATTGGGAAGATTTCGGTGCCACTCAATATAACTGCGGGCAATCGTTCCATGACACTCAAACACTTCTGCTTTTCCGGTTGCCTCATAATTTTTCTTGTTAAAAAAGAACACCACATAATGAATATCCACAGGCGTATATTCATAAATATCCACTTTAAAGTACCCGGTATTGGAAATCAGATTAATCACCTCATCCTTCCGGTAAGGCTTTCCAGAAGCAAAAAACTGATCTTCAGCTTTTTTGAATGCGTCCTGTACATCAGAGCCATAATTATCCATTTGCCGGGTTGCCGGCCTGGTAACTCCATTCATTGCTTTATCCTTAAACCGGCGGCTCCTGTCTTCCCGTTAAAGGATTATAGGTTACCTTTACTGGAACGACCTGATCCGTGGGTAAAATTTCCACCCATTGATCGAAAACCTGGAAATTTTTGTCCGGATTATTGGGATCAGGATCAGCTGGATCATAGCGAAAACTACCCTGCAGGGGATAAAACCCATACTCATACACCTTGTCAATTGGAGTAGCGGATACCTTGTCATCATCATGAATTTCAGCGCCTTTAGGATAATGATCAGTCTTATTGGATTCAGCATGCTTTTGCGAAACCTGAGTACATAGAAAACGAATGGCGTCATTGATAGTTACCTGGGCGTGACCAGCGACCTCATCTGCAGGATCGAGGGCTAAAAGTTTCGTTTTTATCTCATCCAGTTCCGACTGTGGAGCCATATAGGCGGCATCCAGCCCCTCCGATCCCTCAACATTTACATTTTTTAACCAATTAATTGCTGCCCTCTCCTTTCCAGGCCGAATTGGGATAACAGCCTTAACCCAGGGGGCATTCAGAAAAGCGTTGCGCATATTGTCGCCATCGAGCTGCAAAAGCCAGCCCAATGAACTGCCCATAGGTGCCGGCTGGCTTTTATCGGTTATTAAATAATTATCCTCCCGAGGTACATTATCTGACCAGTTCACCGCATCGGCATTAATGCTCTGAAAATCCCCTACGCCTAAAAACTGGCTGGATTTCTTCCGTGGTTTCCACCATTCCGGTGCTACAAAATACAGCATTTTATTGACATCAAAAATGGAGTTAATCAACTCCGACAACACATGCAAGGTGCGCGGCTCAGTATCCACTTTATAATGCATATTCGTCATGAGCGAACGAATTAGTCGGCGGTACACAATAATGCGTTCCTCTTCTCTTAATTCCTCATATTTTCGCTTTTGGATATTGCTGGCCATCTCAATACGTTCTTTGGCGGCATTCAAAAACGCCTGGCGGGTCGCCTCAGCATTTTGTTGTTCGATTTGGGTAACTGCTGCCTTCTTTGCATCGTTTCCTGCCTTAATTTCAGCAAGCTTTGCAGCAGCGACTGTATAATGCAAGGTACCGCCTACAACGAAATCAATGCGCTCATCCCACTCTAATCCACCCGGAGCGGTAATCACACCAATTTCGATTTGTGAAAAATCAGGCGTAAATTTCCCATGAAAAGCATAAATTTGATTTTCCGAATCCTCACCGCTATGGGAAATATATTTGATGCTAATATAACCATCTGGGTAGTTTGCTTTTAACAACTCAAAGCCATCTGGAGGTGGAGGCACCTGAAAAGTGGTTAAGGGAACAAACCCCAATCCCGGCACATTCCACTTCCGGTTGTCGCCAAAATCCCAGACCGCCGGTACCGTAAAATTAACCGAGCTATCCGGTGGCGGCATGGTTTCTGAAATCACTGGTTTTGGAATTAAATCGGCAGGCTTGGCAATATGAACCAGATTAGCTAATCCCAAGGCTTCTCCTGGCTCATCCACGAAGGTTTCCCAGCACAGAAAACTGCCAATATCCTGCACCTGCACACCCACTTGTCGCATTTTACGGCGCAATTCATAATTAATTAAATCCGGAGTGTTATTGGCTAATACATAGCGCTTACTGGATGTGCTGGATTCTTCAGTAATAGTTTTGAACGTTGACTTAAAGTTTTCGCGGATCTCTGACGAAAGTTTCTGCGTTTGTTCACGCATTTTTTTATGAGTATTTTCTCGTGCAGTCTGCTGTGTTCTGTCCATATTTAAACTGGCAGTAGCCGATGCATTTCCTGTGCCCCAGGATTGATTAACTGTGGTGGTGAATCCTAATTTCAAGTCGCTCTTATTATCTTCTTTTACAGCGGTGCTGATTTCATCTTGTTCAGTTGTTGATTTTTCTGTCTTGGTAATGGATTCATAACCAGTTTCATAGTATTTTTCGGTGATGGTTTTTCGCGTACTGATTTCAATCAGTTCAACAGTTGATCCTGGTGCAAGCCAGACGTGACCTGTTGGACTTCCGAGAAAGGTATCAAATTCAAAAAAATATTGTCTGAATAAGTGAACAATCCCCAGTGGCGAAAGGCTAACATTATCGACATCTTTTTTTGGATCGAATGTCAAATAAGGGTCCTTATAATCATCCGTAAAATTTTTAACCAAGTTCCAGAAAGCAGTCTTACTGTTATAATGAATGTCTGTGTAAAAGATCTGGTTAAGCGGCTTAATGACCCGATTGCTTGCCAGCTCAGTAATTACACGGGCAATTGCCGATTCATTTTGCATGGTATTGAGTAAATTATTGTATAAATCCTGTTTGAGCAAGTTAACCCGTTCGAACATTGATTCAGTATTCTCACCGCGAAGCGATCTGCTTTCGCTATATTGCTGACATTGCTGTCTGAATACTTCTTTATAGGCAGGATAAACTGTGTCATGCAGGATTTTTTTCAAATCATAATTATTAATAAAATCCCGCCACTCATCTTCGGTTTTCGCCGGTTTTTTTTGAAGTATTTTTTTAATTTCCTGCAGAATTCCAGATGATTGCACACCGAGTTGACCGGACGTTGAAAAATCGCCTAAATCAATAATTATGTCACTGAGCTCACAACTTCTCAAGCTGTAATCTCTAATCATTGTCTGATTAGAAAAATGCTTAATTAACTGCTGAACAAGAAAAGAATTTTGCTTTTGAATATCCTGTTCAATTCGTTTTAACTGTCGTTTGGATTTCCATCCCAGCAACGGCTGATATACGCCAAACATTTCACTGGAATAAGGAAGAATATTTTTAAATTGATCATAGTCCTTAATGGTTTTCATGCTATTTTTTCCTCCGTGAATAGCATTCTTAATAGTATATCAGTTTATTTAATTTTTGGATAATTTGACTAATTTTTGCAATATTTCCAATGCTGCTCGCAGCAGAGGTGATGCATATTTCTAACCTGCGTACTAAAGCTTTGTGAAAGATGGCGGCTTAACTTTTGTTTATGCACTTAAATACTGACTTGGCCCTCCCAGTTTGCTAAAATCGGGAGTTTTATTTATGTTGAATTTTGCTCATGTCTGTAACACACACTCCAATGATGCAGCAGTATTTACGCATTAAAGCTGATTATCCTGACATGCTGTTGTTCTACCGCATGGGTGATTTTTACGAATTATTTTTTGACGATGCCAGACGAGCGGCCCAGTTGCTCGATCTTACTCTGACCCATCGCGGGCAATCGGCGGATAAGCCAATTCCAATGGCCGGCGTGCCCTATCATGCTGTAGAAAATTATCTGGCACGTCTGGTGAAGAAAGGCGAATCGGTTGCCATTTGCGAACAGACTGGCGATCCGGCAACAAGCAAAGGTCCAGTTGAACGTCAGGTAACGCGGATCATTACGCCAGGCACTCTAACCGATGAAGCACTGCTGGATGCCAAATCCGACAATCTGCTTCTGGCTATCTATGAAAAGGCAAAACGCTATGGACTTGCCTGGGTTGACTTAAGCGGCGGGCGCTTTCACTTGCTGGAAGCAGAGGATGACGAGCAGCTGTATGCTGCGGTTAGCCGCCTGCAAGCCGCAGAACATTTGCTACAGGAATCTACTTCGCTTTCATTCCCGGGAAATTACTGTGTTAAACCACGACCGCACTGGGACTTTGATTTAAATAAAGCTAAAGAGCTCTTTGCTGAACAGTTTGAAGTCGCCAGTCTTCATGCTTTTGGCGAAAAAAATTACCAATTGGCTTTGGTTGCAGCCGGTTGCCTCTTGAGTTATCTCAAAACAACTCAACGTCAGGCACTGCCTCATTTAAAACAAATCACTCTGGAAAATAATGAAGATTATTTACATGTGGATGCTGCGACCCAAAAACATCTGGAGCTTTTTGAAAATTATCAGGGAGGCCGGGAGAACAGTTTATTGGCCGTTTTGGATCACACAGTTAATCCAATGGGAAGCCGTCTTCTCAAAAGATGGCTGGGGCGGCCCTTAAGAAATCTCTCTACAATTACCCAAAGACAGGACTGTATCCGTGAATTAAGCGAAAAACAGCAGATTACCTCGCTTCAGTCACTACTTAAGCAAATTTGCGATGTAGAGCGTATCGTATCTCGAATAGCCCTAGGCTCGGCCAGACCTCGCGATTTAGTCCACCTGAGACAAAGCCTGAGCCATCTACCTGAATTTGGCCGCAATTTACAAAATAATACCTCTACCCTGCTTCAGCGGATTGCCCAGGGATTGACGCCGCAAGCTGAGCTGTTAAACCTGTTAATGCAGGCCATTATTGATAATCCCCCCATGCTGATTCGAGACGGCGGGGTAATTGCCCCTGGATTTGATGATGAGCTTGATGAATTAAGGGCTCTGAGTGAGAACGCAAATGGAAAGTTAAACGAGTTTGAGCTGGCTGAAAAACAACGAACCGGCTTATCCACTCTGAAATTCGGCTATAATCGCGTCCAGGGCTATTATATTGAATTGTCCAGAAATCAATCGGATAAAGCTCCTGATTACTATCAAAGAAAGCAAACTCTGAAAGGAGTGGAGCGCTATATAACCCCGGAGTTGAAAATCTTTGAAGAAAAAGTACTCAGCGCACAGGTTAAAGCCTTAGCCCGGGAAAAATGGCTTTATGAGAATCTTCTGGCACTCCTGCTCGATCATATTAAACCCTTAAGTCAGTTCGCTGACGCGATTAGTCAGTTGGATGTTCTGGTCAATCTCGCGGATCGAGCCAGCCTCTATAACTGGACTTGCCCTGGGTTTATCGATCAACAAGGCATTCACATTGTTGCGGGACGCCATCCAGTGATTGAACTCATCCGCCAGGAGCAATTTATCGCCAATGATCTGACCCTTGAGCCGCAAAAGAATATGCTGCTGATTACCGGTCCGAACATGGGAGGTAAATCCACTTATATGCGGCAAACCGCCTTAATTGTGCTACTCGCCCATATAGGGAGCTATGTACCGGCAGCTCGAGTTCATTTAAGCCTGATTGATAAAATTTTTACTCGAATTGGCGCCAGTGATGACTTGGCTTCAGGACGCTCAACTTTCATGGTCGAGATGACGGAGACTGCTCATATTCTGAGACAGGCAACAGCGAACAGCCTGGTGCTGATTGATGAAATTGGCCGCGGCACCAGTACTTATGACGGAATGGCGCTTGCTTATGCCGTGTGTGTTCATTTGGCCCATACTATTAAGGCTTTTACCCTTTTCTCGACCCACTACTTTGAATTAACCAGCCTGCCTGATCAATATCCCTGTATTATTAATAAGCATTTGCAGGTAAAACTAATCGAAGGAAAAATTGTGTTCCTCTATCACATTGAGGATGGTTGTACTGATCGAAGTTATGGATTGGAGGTTGCTCAGTTGGCGGGACTACCTGTTGAAGTGCTGGCACTCGCTAAAATGCATTTGCATGAAATTCAGCAGGCAACACCTCCATCAGTGTTCACAGAAATCAGTAAACCAGCGCCAATGCCTGAATATGTGCATTCCATTTTAAACAGGCTATCGCGAATTGAACCGGATAATCTGACCGCGAAACAGGCTTTGGAGCTGATTTATCAATTAAAAGATGATTATGCCCTCTCCTCAGAAGAAAGGGTTAATCCATGATACAGTTCCATTATGAATAAAAGGCTTCTATTACTTTTCCTGTCGCTGCCGCTTTTGATGGCAGCAGAAAATGCCGAGCACTTTGTGATTTCAGGTGTTAAAGGTAAAGTATTGGCCAATATTCAATCACGACTGCAGGAAATTTCGGAAAATAAGTCACTTGAATTTCAAACTGATGAGGAATTAACTACTCAAATTGCTCAGGCGGTTTCTCCTTACGGCTATTTCAGTCCTCAGATTTCGATTACGCGTAGAAAAAATAATTTGCAAATCAAAGTAAACCCTGGGCCGCGCTTGTTAATTTCCAGGGTTTCCATTAGTGTCATCGGTGAAGGAAATAATAATTACCTGATTAATCGCAGTCTGAAAAAACTGGGGCTTGAAACGGGCAAACCATTTATTAGTGAAAACTATGAAAAAGCCAAACAAGCTCTGATGAACGCCGCCGAGAATCAGGGTTATCTGCATGCCTCCTTTGATAAAGCAGAGGTGCTGGTAGACAATGAACAGAATACTGCGGATATTCAATTGATTTTTAATACCGGGCCGCAATACTATTTTGGCCAGGTCCAATTCAGTCCAAGCTATATTTCTCCAGAAGTATTGCGTCGATATATTCCTTTCAGCCAAGGGCAATCTTATTCCACAGAGCAAATACTCGCTTTAAATAACGCACTGTCCGGAAGCGGCTACTTTAGCAATGTGATCGTCAAACCCGTTTTAAATGAAAATGGACAAGTGATTCCTGTCAATGTTCATCTTCAGCCAGCTCCGCGAGTCAATTATTCAGTGGGGCTTGGCTTTGGTACCGATACGGGTGTCCGCGGACGCCTGGGCTATCATGTCACTCCGGTCAATTCATCCGGCCACAAATTCAATGCGATTGCAATGGGTTCAGTCAATGAGAACCGCCTGCAGGCGCAGTACATTATTCCCGGTCAGAAACCACTCATTGATGAATACGACATTTTCGGCAGTGTCGCCAATCTCAATTACAGTGCAGGCTATAGTAATTCCGCTCAGGTATCTTTAGCCCAAAGGCATACACTTAGCCATTTCCAGAGAGTTTTGTCTCTTAATGGTCTTTATGAGCGCTACAGCTATGATGACACCCCCAAGTTTGAAAAATTGATTCTCTACCCTAAGGCAAGCCTGAGCTGGATGAATAAAAAAGATCAGCTGTTTTCGCCAACAGGTTATAATGTGACAGTTAATGTTCTGGGAGCCAGTCAACTGGCTTTGTCAGAAATTAGTTTTGCACAGACCTCTCTGGATGCCAAAGCCGCTGTAACCATTGAAAAAATGCGTACGCGCTTTTACTTCCATACTATTCAGGGAGTCACTTTGATTGATGATATCAACGAATTACCCTTGTCTCTCTCCATGCTGCTCGGGGGGGCGGATAATTTAAAAGCCTATACCTATAATTCCATCGGTCCCGGTAAAATTATGTCTTACGGCGGCCTGGAAATTCAGAAAGAAACGTTTGAACATTGGTATTTGACCGGATTTTTTGATACGGGCGATGTGTATAAACCCAGCTCTAAAGACTGGCAAAACGATGTGGGGATTGGTTTGATGTGGGTTTCCCCTGTTGGCCCGATTAAGATTGGAGTTGCTCAGGCTATTGACGGACATTTTAATCGCAAGAATAAAAAGCCTCGTCTGGTAATCAATATGGGGCCGGATTTATGATGTTCAGACTAATTTTTAGAAAACTGTTTTATAGCACTCTCTGGATCCTGGTGATATTGAGCAGCCTTCTGCTTTTCCTGCTTACCACAACTCCTGGATTATATCTTCTTGTAAAAACGGCAAGCCATTTTGCTCCTGGAACCTTAGAGTTTGAAGGTTTAAAAGGCGAAGCCGCAGGTCGTATTCATATTGACAAGCTTCATTATACCGATAAGAGCCAGGAGATTAATCTGACGGGATTTCAATTACACTGGCGGCTTAAGGATGTGCTGCATCGGCGTATTAATGTTCGCTCTTTGCAAGTTGAAGGGCTGGATTATAAGCAAGTATCTTGCAGCCAGCCAGTGAACTGTCAAAATCCGCCGTCTGAACACGCGGGCTTTAGCTTACCCTCGCTTCCTGTGGAGCTGCTCATCAATAAACTCACAGTTCAACGCTTAATGGTTTCACTAAACAATGAAATCCATCAAGTTGATGGATTGAAACTGCGTGTGCAGCTTAAAAAAGACTTGTGGCTACTCGATGAGCTGCATTTAGGTTTTCAACAGCAGCAGCTTGGATTGCAAGCCTGGATGCAAACCAAACCTCCCTATCAGGCAGCGGCTAGTTTGAGTCTGAATTCTATTTCACCAGAAGGTGCAAAGGGTGAGCTTCTGTTTGCAGGTGATCAATCTCTGTATAGCTGGAGAGGAAAGCTTAATCAGCCAGGTTCATTGAGGGGACATGGAACCATAGAGCATTTTTCAGAGGTCAATGCCCAGTTTCAATGGGCTGATTTAAAATGGCCTCTTGAAAAACCTGAACTGGAAATTTCTAAAGGCCAGTTACATATAACAGGCAAGCTTTCCAATCTGCTCCTGCAAATGCAGGCGCAATTTACGCAGCCTCTTAAGGGGCAATTGACGCTTAATGCTATTGCAAATCAGGACAAAATTAGCAGTACAACGGACTTTAACTCTCGAGAGGGCAAATTACATTTGCAAACCCTATATTCTCTGAATGGAAAACCAGGATTACAGGGATCACTGAATGCCAGTTTTTCCGAGCATTTTTTACCTGATTCCCCTCTGAAAGAATTACAGACTAATCTGAAATTTTCTGGCGAAAATTTAGAGAATTTATTATTAAACGGCCAAATCAATGCTCTCTACTATCAGCAGGCGTTAAAAGCAGTCATTAAATCACAGGAACAAACCCAATCAGCACAAATTAATCTGGGAAATAATCAGATTCTCATAAAACATCTTCCCAATAAACCCTGGCAACTGAATGCGTCGTTAAGTGAACCGGTGCTATTACATCCCTCACTGGCTGGCTTAAAAACCCGGATCACTGCCAAGGGAAACTTTGAAACAGAACATAAAGGCAAACTGCTAGTCGAGATTGCCCAGGGCAGTTACCAAATCCCCGAGAAGGAGTTGCTTGTCTTTAAAGGCGGGAAATTTGAAGCTAATCTGGCGAAAAGCGGGCTAAGAACAAGCGGAAACTTTAATATTGATTCGGACAAATCGATTCGCCTTGCTATCGATTTGCCAAAATTTAATTTCCTCCAAACGGATATCAACCAGCAAGCGATCAAAGGTTCCGTTCGTCTGGTGATTAACTCTCTGGATTTCCTTGCCAATATGAGCCCTGAAATTTCCAGAACCAGCGGCCAGCTTTTGGCTAATCTGGATATCAAAGGAAGCATTGGCAAACCGGACTTAAGTGGGATCATTGATCTTAAAAATGGAAGCCTGGTTGCTAAACGAAATGGTTTAACGCTAAGCCCTGTTGATATCAAACTAAAGAGCCAGGATAACCACTGGCTGGTAACCGGCAACCTCTATGCCGGTGAAAAGCCGCTTAAGATCGCAGGTAACGGCGATTTCTTCCCCGAGGTTAAAGGTCAGTTGTCTTTAGATGGCGAGAATCTGCTGGTGATGAACACAGCGGAATATGTCATTTATTTATCCCCCCATTTAAAATTTGTATTTACCCCCTCCTCACTGGCCTTAAATGGGCGGCTCGTCATTCCCAAAGCCTCACTGAAGCCGCAGTCGTTTAATAACACCGTCACCTTAAGCAGCGATGTGGTTTTTAAAGACAAAAAACCGGCTGATAATCCCCTGCATATTGATGCGAATGTCAATGTCGAAATGGGGGACGAAGTCGAGTTAGCCGTCAAAGGCTTAAATGGATTTTTACGGGGTTCAATCAATCTCAGGCAATTGCCGGATGGACCTTTGAATGCCGGTGGAGAATTAACTATTACTAATGGTAAATATCAGGCTTATGGACAGGATTTAACTATTGAACAGGGCGAACTTCTATTTACCGGTGGCTTAATAGATAACCCGGGCTTAAATATCAGAGCGGTTAGAAAATTTTCCAACACTACCGCAACGTTTGCAGGTTCTGATCAATTATTTGATTTTAATCCCAGCAATATACAAACCCTCGATTTTGGCAATAAGCTTACGGTGGGCATTGAAGTGAGCGGGCGGCTGCTCTCGCCGCAGGTCAAATTATTTTCAAATCCTGCAACACTTTCGCAAGCGGACATTTTGTCGATGCTATTGCTTGGCCGCCCTGCCAATCAGGCTAATAAATCGGGCGGGCAATTGCTTTTGACTGCAATCACCTCTATGAATCTGGATTCAGGAAGCAATGGCCTGCAACTGGTGAATCAGTTAAAACAGAAACTGGGTGTCGATTTTAATTTAGCCAATAACAGTACTTATAATAAACAAACCAATCAGGTCAATGACACAACCTCGCTCGTGGTAGGTAAAGCGATTTCCAAGCGGCTGTATCTTAGTTATAACGTTGGTCTTTCCCAGGCAGACAGCAATGTGCTGACCCTGAAATATCTGCTGAACAAATTTTTTAGTATACAGGTTGATGCAAGCACTACAGGAAGCGGTATCGATCTTTTATACACTCATCAAAAGGAGTAAATGACTATGGCTTATAATCTGCCGTTGCGATTGAGACGTATGCGACAAACCCCGGCAAGCCGAGCACTTTTAAGGGAAACTCGACTAAACATTGAACAGTTTATTTATCCCTTATTTATCAGTGAAACACTAAATGCAGCGCGTGAAATTCCCAGCATGCCCGGCCAATACCAACTGCCGCTTAATGCGCTGGCCAAAGAAATTGAAGAGATCTCATCTCTGGGTATTCCGGCAGTATTACTATTTGGCTTGCCTGCCCATAAGGATGAGCGAGGCAGTTCATCATGGCAGCCGGAGGGAATTATTCAAAAAGCTATACAGATTATCCGCCAGACTAATCCCGAAATGCTCATTATTACTGACCTGTGTTTCTGCGAATACACTGATCATGGCCATTGCGGTGTGCTGAGAGATAGCATTGTCGATAATGACCGAACGCTTGCGCTTTTGGCGCAACAGGCCGTTAGTCATGCGCAGGCGGGAGCTGACTGGATAGCACCGAGCGGGATGATGGATGGTATGGTGATGGCAATTAGAAGCGCACTCGACGCCGCCGGGTTTCAGGATAAAGCGATATTGAGCTATGCGGTAAAATATTGCTCCAGCTTTTATGGCCCATTTCGGGAAGCCGCTCAAGGTGCTCCGCAATTCGGCGATCGTAAATCCTATCAAATGGATCCAGCCAACAGCAAAGAGTCGCTGCGAGAAGCTGAGCTTGATTTGGCGGAAGGTGCAGACATGCTGATGGTTAAACCGGCAATGAATTATCTGGATATTATCTATAAGTTAAAACAGGCCATTCCCGCGGTTCCCCTGTGTGCCTATCAGGTAAGCGGAGAATATTCCATGCTTAAATGCGCAGCAAGCCAGGGATTGATCAATGAAGAACAGGCCATGCTGGAAAGCCTGATTGCAATTAAAAGAGCTGGCGCCGATATGATTATTTCTTATTTTGCCAAAGATTTGGCTAAAATGATGAGATAAGAGAACCTATCGTCTTTGCAAACGCAGTGAAGCAATTCCTGGAAAGCCAGGGCTGAAATTGCTTCGCAACGGGCGAGGGGGCTTAATCTGGAGTAAAGGAATACTTAATGCTAATTGGAAGACAAGGCCTGCGCGGAAATGACAGAGGCTTTTTTCTGCCCCCTACCTCCCCTGCTTATGGATATTCCTGCAACAAAAAAGCCACCTGTGAGGTGGCTTTTTTTAGAGCTTAACTCAATTATTTTGTAGGTACAGGAGCTACTTGGTCCATTGTCCAGGTTGCTTGCACCCCAACCAGATCCGCTCTTACTTTCGCAGTGGCATTCACATTGGTAGTAAAGCTTGAAGTGGTCTGATTCTTGTTAAGCGTTGGATCGCCAGCAGCAAACAAGTGAGTCCAGCCTGCATCAAATCCAATGTCAGAACGCCATTGGTAGTGACCGCCCACTGAAAGTGCCCAGCGATCAGCATCAGGCAGACGAACAGTACGATTTTCATCAGTGGTTGGAGTTTGATCATATCCACCGCCCACACGCAGCATCCATTGGTCAGTGAACTTGTAGTTCGCGCCGATAGCAGCACGCCATGCATTGTCATAGTATTCGTTGGATATTGAATTCGCTTTTACCTGACCGATGCCCTGAGAAAACGCAGCAACGTTTCTTAGTTCAATCGTTCTGATTGAATGCCAACCGGTATAAACAACCGAGCCTAATAATGCCAGCTTGTCATTGACATCATGGTATCCACTCAGGGTTACAATTTCAGGGAAGTCCAGGTTGTTACTTGACAGGTTATGGCTTGTAAACGTGCACGTGTTGCAAGCGAAGATAACACTGCGAGGGTTTGTCAAATTAAGTCCTGGAGTAGCCAGTGGTCCGCTTAAACGGCTGTAGCCATGAAATGTATGATTCATTTTGGACTGATAGTTCAAACCAAGTCGCGAATGATTGTCATTAAACATATACATCGCACCAGCATGGAATCCAACACCGGTCGAATTTCCTTTATTATAGGAAGGAGAGTCCAGTCCGTACGAATTTCGAGTGATCGCGAATGCTACTGTAGGAACCCCCAGAACGCTGTTAAATTTAACTCGTGCGTATTGCAGGTCGATACCGGCACCCAGAGAGAGGTTATCAGTAATCATACCGCCAATTTCAGGAGAAATAGTGGTGGTAATCAATTCACTGAATGTTCCCTGATAACGCATTGGCTCATTTCGGGCCCATTCGGTAGAGAGACCAAAAGGAGATACAATGCTCAAACCAAAGGTAGCGCGATCAGTCAATGGCAGCGCGTAATGGAAAGAAGGTACGAATGCACTTTTCGCACCCTGTAAATCATTGAACGTCTGAATATTGAGATTGGAGGGGAATGGAAGGCCTGAAAACGATCTGAAAGTAGACGTACCAGATAATTTACTGCTTGGGAAAACGCCCACACCGCCCGTTACAATTTGTTGATTATGTAACAGAGCCAGTCCGGCAGGGTTATACCAGCCTGTTGAGGCATCTGCAGCTTCAGCAGCAGCTCCTGCAGCATAGTTACCAATTACATATCCCGCACTTTCAGTATACAGAGAAAACGCCCCTGCATTAGCAGCACTTACAGCCATCATTGACACAACAGCAGCACTGACCATCGTTCTTATGGGTTTTTGCATGCTCTTCACTCCACGCTCCTTAACTATTAATGCGTCCCAAAAATTTAAACAACATTGTCAAACAATATTATCAATCGTTCAGCCAAAGCAAAGATAATAAATGAATTACAATAGTTTTCAATTAAATCAATTAAAATAATCATAAAAAAACCATTGATAAGTAAATAAAAAATCAAAGTGGAATATATAAAATCACATTGGCTTTTTATTTCCAAAGCAACTGCTTCCCACTTGTCTTCTCTCACAACTCCGTGGTAATGTGGTCTTTTTTTGTGCGAGTATATTATGCAGCAAATAGTAACCAAATTTGGAGGCACCAGCGTCTCCTCTTTACAAACCTGGGAAAATATTGGCTTTATCACTCAGAAGCACATAAAAAATGGCTTGCAGCCTGTCATAGTCTGCTCGGCAATGACCCAGATTTCCAATAAGCTTGAGCAAGCGATTGAAGCCGCTCTAGTTGATCAGCACAATAGTATTTATGATGATATCGAGCAGAGCCATTACCAGTTGATAGAAGAACTGGGCTTATCCCCTTCGCTGATTCAGAAAGAACTGGAACAGCTTGAAAAATGGCTGACAGGGATTGCTCTTTTGCGAGAAGCCCCCGCAAAAACACGCGCGCAGGTCCTGTCTCTCGGTGAAATTATGATGACCCGGCTTGGCCACGCCTTTCTCGAAGCCAGGGGTATTCATTGTCTCTGGTATGATGTTCGAAAAGCATTGGTCTCCACCCCGATTCCAGGAGGCGACTCCGTTAATTATCTGTCCGCACGTTGTCACAGTGACCCGCAACCCGAACTTGCCAGCGAACTGCTAAGCTCCGGCTATCAGGCAATTATTACCCAGGGCTTTTTTGCAGCAAATCCGCAAGGTGACACTGTATTGCTTGGACGTGGCGGCTCTGACACCTCAGCGGCTCTGCTGGCTGCCAAGTTACAGGCGAGTCTCTGTGAAATCTGGACGGATGTACCAGGAATTTATACTGCCAATCCGCATCAAATGCCGCATGCCAGACTTTTAAAACAGCTCAACTACGACGAAGCCCAGGAAATTGCATCGATGGGTGCCAAGGTATTGCATCCCAATTGTTTGCCGCCTGTGCGCAATGCCGGTATTCCGATGGTCGTCAAATTCACACGCATGCCTGAGCATTCTGGAACCATGATTTCCAAGGATAGTGATGAACTGGCGCCACCTATTAAATCCATTCAGGTAAAACACAGTATTATCCTTATCTCAATTGACACCTTAAATATGTGGCAGCAGGTTGGCTTTCTCGCGGATGTTTTCACCGCCTTTAAGCACCACGGTTTTTCAGTTGATCTGCTTTCATCCTCTGAATTTAACGTGACCCTGTCATTAGACAGCAGCGTCAAGCTAAGAGATCGTGAAGTATTAAACGCACTGATAACTGACCTCAACCGTTTCGGCCGTGCCAAAGTAATTGAACCCTGCAGCGCTGTGAGTCTGGTGGGCCATCACATTCGCACCGTATTGCCGCAATTGGGCCCGACACTTGAAGTATTTGAAGCCAAGCAAATCTATCTGATGTCGCTCGCATCAAACGATCTTAATATGACCTTTGTTGTGGATGAATCGCATGCAGAAAAACTTTGCCAGAAACTTCATCAATTATTGATCGAAAATAATCCGCAAAGTTTCTATTATTCAAAAAGCTGGCATGAGGAATTCGGCAAGCCCGAAATCCAAAAAGCCCCCTGGTGGGAAAACAAGCGTGAACAACTCCTGGATCTGGCCCAGCAATATTCGCCCTGCTATGCGTATGATCGCGAAACTCAGCAGCAAAAGGCCGATGAGCTAATCAATCTCGAATCCATTGATGAATTATTTTATTCGGTTAAAGCCAATCCCCACCCTGAAATTCTCAAGACTTTACATGAGAAGGGCATCGGATTTGAGTGCGTTTCCATCAATGAACTAAAACATGTTCTAGCTCTCTTTCCTGCTATTTCTCGCGAAAGGATATTATTCACTCCCAATTTTGCACCACGGGTCGAATATGAATTTGCACTGGATCTGGAGTGTCATC
This sequence comes from Legionella sp. 16cNR16C, assembly GCF_021297775.1. Taxonomy (NCBI): domain Bacteria; kingdom Pseudomonadati; phylum Pseudomonadota; class Gammaproteobacteria; order Legionellales; family Legionellaceae; genus Legionella; species Legionella sp. 16cNR16C. The sequence goes on along the minus strand of NZ_JAJTMX010000002.1, from coordinate 270,478 downwards.
TGACTATTGATAATCTCTATCCTTTACAGACATGGCCAGAAATTTTTAAAAACCGAAAACTCTTTTTAAGAGTAGATCCCGGCACTGGCGCAGGCCATCACAAGTTTGTAAGCACAGCAGGCAACGAGTCGAAATTCGGAATTCCGCAAAATGACTTAAGCCTTGCAGCAGAGTTGATTTCCGAGTTGAAAATTCAGGTTGTCGGCTTACACTCTCACTCAGGCAGCGGCATTCTGACTCCTGAATTATGGCAGGACACTGCCAGAATGCTGGCCAATTTTACCAAACTGTTTCCGGAAATCAGCATCATTAATCTGGGAGGCGGCTTGGGAATTGCAGAGAAACCGGGTCAACGCGCCCTGGACCTGGCTGCATTCGACAGCTCGCTGATGGCGATTAAATCCCAGTTTCCGCAATTGTCTTTCTGGTTGGAGCCAGGCCGATATTTTGTAGCCAACAGTGGTGTGATCCTTGCCAGAGTAACGCAATGCAAGGATAAAGGCAGAGTGCGCTTTATTGGTATAGAAACGGGCATGAACTCTCTGGTTCGCCCCTCGCTCTACGGCGCTTATCATGAGATAGTTAATCTTAGCCGGCTGCACGAGGAAAAAGTTGGATTTGCCCATATTGTAGGGCCAATATGTGAATCCGGAGACACTCTGGGTTACAACCGTCTGATGCCAGACACCAGTGAAAATGACATTATGCTGATTGCCAATACCGGTGCTTATGGTCATTGCATGGGCTCCAACTACAATTTACGCCCCCCTGCGCAGGAAATCGTTGTTGACTAATATGCTTAAGGACGCATTCGAGCGCAGAGAGGCCACTGATCCTCGGCGCTCCTTCATTGTGCAGGCACCTGCCGGTTCAGGAAAAACGGAATTACTTACTCAGCGTTTTTTGCGGCTGCTGAGCCAGGTCAGTGCGCCAGAACAAATCATCGCGTTAACCTTTACCCGTAAGGCTGCGAGTGAAATGAAGGAGCGGATTTTGCTGGCCTTGGAAAAGGCAGAACAAAATCAGACTCCTGTCAACGCTCACCAGCAACTTACCTTTAGTTATGCGCAGTCTGCACTGGAGCATAGCAAGCGAATGGGCTGGCAACTATTGCAGCAGCCCGGCCGTTTAAAAGTAATGACCATTGACTCCTTATGCCAATATCTGGCGCAGTCAATCCCTTTGCTGGAACAGGAAAGCAATTTTGCTGCAATCACGGAAAATCAGGCTGAGCTGTATCGACTCGCAGCTCGTCAATGCCTGCATAACTGCCTTGAGACCCAGGAACTACAGCCTCCAATTCAGGCTCTGCTTGAACACCTTGATAATCGCCAGGATAAATTACTGGACCTGTTTTCCAGTTTACTGGCAACCAGGGAACAATGGTTAGGGCTTATCTACTCCGTGCGTGCCCAAACAAAGAGTTCATTTGAACAGGCTTTACGCTGGATAGAGAACCATGAAATCAAGCGCTTTCAGGAAAGTGTTCCGGTATCCCTGCGTGAAACCCTGCGCAAGTTATGCCAGCATGTGGCTTCAATCGAAAATGACCCAGGCTCTTTACGCTATACGCTGAAATCCTGGAATAAGTTTGAGGAACTAACTAAGGAATTGGGTCTTGGTCTGGCTTCACTGCTACTAACGAAAGCGGACAAACTGCGCAACGGCTTTGATCATCATGTCGGTCTGAAGGCTAATAGTTGTCCGAAAGCGGAATACCAGGCTTTAAAAAACGACAGTAAAGAATTGCTGGCAGCACTTGAATTATTCCCTGACTTTACCAACAGGCTAATTAAAATTAAACAATTGCCTGAACCGGTCTACGATGGATATCAATGGCATGTTCTGCAATCCTTACTGGCCCTGCTGCCTATGCTGGCAGCCCATTTACAGATGGTATTTACCGAGAAAAATCAGGTGGATTTTGCAGCCGTTTCCCAACAGGCACTGCATGCTTTAGGCGAGGAAGACAATCCCACCGACTTAAGTCTTTATCTTGATTACAGTATCCATCACCTGCTTATCGATGAATTTCAGGATACCTCGATTCAGCAATATCAGTTGCTGGAAAAACTGGTTCAGGGGTGGTTGCCCTCTGAAAATAAAACCTTGTTTGTTGTCGGGGATCCGATGCAATCCATTTATCGCTTCCGACAGGCGGAAGTGGGATTGTTTTTAAAAGCGAAAGAGGAAGGCATTGGCCCTGTTCTTCTGCACTCTCTGGAATTATGCAGTAATTTTCGTTCAACAGCGCCAGTGATTGAATGGATTAATCAGGAGTTTAAAAGCATTTTTCCTGCGCGAGATGATATCGAATCGGGAGCCATATCTTTTTCTCCCTCAGTTAATGTAATACAAACTCGGGAGAATAGTCACATCGTTGCCCGACAATTCTGCAGCAAGGAATCAGAAGCGCAGGCAGTTGCAAGCCTTATTAAAACCCAGCAAGCTCAATATCCTGACGATAGTGTGGCCATTCTTGTGCGCTCAAGATCGCAATTGCAGGCCATTACAGCCGTTTTACGCAGTGAAGGCATTGCGTTTCAGGGAGTCGATATTGAGCGATTAGCTAACCTGCCCCATCTGCAGGACATCTGGTCTTTAACAAAGGCGCTGTTAATGCCGGCTGACCGTAGCTCCTGGATGGCATTTCTCAGAAGTCCTTCAGTGGGCTTATCCTTAACTGACTTATACCACCTCGCCGATGCAGATAAAAAAGCGACGTTGCTTGAGTTGATGAGCACAGAATATCTTGTTCAATCACTAAGCCCGGACAGCCAGATTCGCGTGCAATTTGCCAGCTCCCTTTTCAGGCAGGCTTTTAAAGAGCGGAATCGGCAATCACTGGCCAGTTGGGTAAAAATCACTGCGGAACGCTTTCACTTCAACTCTATTTTAGAAGCTGCGCAAGAGCAGGATATTGAGCAATTCCTAAGTCTTCTGGAAAAATACGATGACAATGGCTTATTAAATAATTTGCCGCAGTTTGAGCGCCAGTTTAACGAGCTCTATGCCCGGGAAGCAGCCTCTTCCCGTTTACAGATTATGACTATCCATAAATCAAAGGGCCTGGAATTTGACACAGTGATCCTTCCCGGCCTGGGCAGCAAATCAGCACAATCAGACAAGCCGCTTTTCCGATGGTTAAAAATGCCCCGTCAGGCACAAAACGCGCTTTTTCTCATGTCGCCAGTAAGAGCAGCACATGAGCAGAACTGTCAGTTATACGATTACATCGGCGAAATACATTCTGAAAAAGAAAGCTACGAACAACAGCGTTTATTATATGTTGCTATTACCCGGGCTAAAAAACGCCTCTATCTTTTTGACCATCAGGAAAAAGCCCGTGAGGGGAGCTTTAGAAGCTTAATCCGGGAAGAGTTTATCGCTGAGAATGAAGCTGTCCGGGAATCTGAGCAGGCTTTTCCTGTTCTTTACCGTTTGCCGATTGAATTTTATTCCAGAGTGAATGCCTATGAGTCCGCTAATCCCTTTTCCCTTCCTATTCAATGGATAGACGATAATATCGCACGTCATCTGGGTAGTGCCATCCATCTTTTATTGCAATGGATTGGCGAGCATCATCCGCTTTCTGTATCAGAAATTCCCTGGCATCTAGCCTCTGACTATTTAAAAAGTCAGGGTTGTTCTTTGCAAGAGCAAATTAATGGTATGGCGACTATAAAAGACTATCTTTGCAATTTTTGCTCTAATCCGGTCGGGCAATGGATTTGTCAGCAGCATGAAGAGGAGTTCTCTGAGTACCCTATCCTGGTAGAGGAAAATAATCAGATCGTCACACGGATCATCGACAGGATGTTTGTTGAGAATGGTATTCTCTGGATCATTGATTTTAAAACAGGCGATGAAAATAGCCAGGCCAGAGAGGAACATCGTCTGCAGGTTGAGAGTTATGCCCGCTATATCTCACAAAGAGATCAGCGGCCTGTGCATTGCGGTGTATATTATCTGGCCACTGGTCTTTGGATTCATTGGGCCTATGCCGAAACTTCACATGTGGTGGACGCATCTCAAATAGTGTAAGCTACCCTGTTTCCTGTCAGCCTGTGACCACATTATGAATCAAGTCGATCAACTTCTTTACCAGATTGCCTCAATGCAGGTTCCTTTTCTTAATAAAACCATTGAAGAGTTAGGACTGAAATATAGCATCGAAACTGATGAGATACTAAAGATTCGGTTTACGGCCGGCTTTCCTGTCCTCGGGATAAAAGAAGCTTTGCTCGATTTATTAAATAAAAAGGCCCGCGCTGCAAGCCCGGGAATGGCAGTTGAAATTGATTTACAAAGCAAAATTCAGACTCATCGCACACAAATGAGCGGTAAGGGCTTACGCGGTGTTAAAAACATTATTGCAGTTGCCTCCGGCAAAGGAGGTGTCGGCAAATCAACTGTGACCATCAATTTAGCGACAGCCCTTGCCCGAGCAGGTGCACGGGTTGGGATTCTGGATGCCGACATTTATGGTCCAAGTATTCCCCTTATGCTGGGAAGCTCTTCTCCGGTAAAAGTTGAAAATGATCATTATTTACCCGTTGAAGTGCATGGGATTCAGGCGATGTCAATTGCCTATCTGACGGAGGATAGCGATCAGGCCTTGGTCTGGAGAGGCCCGATGCTGGCAAAAGCCCTGCTTCAAATGCTTGATATAACCCTCTGGCAGGAACTGGATTATTTGTTTATTGATTTGCCCCCGGGAACCGGCGATATTCAATTAAGTCTGGTACAAAAAATTCCTCTGACTGGAGCCGTTATCGTCACCACACCGCAGCCAGTTGCGACTCTCGACGCTCAAAAAGCCATTATGATGTTTGAAAAGACGCACATCGATGTGCTGGGTATTATCGAAAATATGGCCTGGCACAACTGCAGTGCCTGCGGTCACCAGGATGCAATTTTTGGTACAGGCGGGGCTAAAAATTTAAGCGAAAAATATAATGTTCCTCTCCTGGGGCAATGGCCATTAGAAACTGCTATCCGTAATCATTGCGATGAGGGCCAGCCTGCCGCTCTTGCAAAAGATGCGGCATTAGCAGATATTTTTCATAAAACCGCTTTGGAATTCGCGATTCAATTAGCGCAAAAGCCTTTGAATTATGCGGATCGCTTCCCGGATATTGTGGTGGAGTAAAACTCCCACGTCATCCCGAGCGATCCCCTGCTGTGCTCGGGATGACGTGGGGAGTTACAACAAGGAAGATGTCAATTTATTACCATATTGTGCTAATATTTACTCAATAATAAATTATTGGATTAACCTGTATGCCCAATGATGACAGAAAGTTTAATGGTAAAGGCTTTCCCTTTGATTATACCCCTTCCAATCGCGCCTATATTCCAATGAATGTTACCAACGCGCCCAATGGCGCTTCCGTGTATCAGAATCGGGCAATGGCGGAAAACAGTGCCCATCACTATTATAAATTTATCGACAAGAACCTGCCTGAATTAGAAGATCGCTTTATTTTCCTGAAAGCCATTCTTTCCAGTGATGCGTATAGAAGACATGATGAGGACTTCCCCATTCTATTTTTAGATACACTTCCGCCCCAGCCATTTCCAGGTTACGGGTTTAAGATCAGCTCAAATCAAAGGGTTACTCTGCCGGAAACGATGTCGATTAATCCTGTGGCCCTGGCACGGGATTTTCTTCGCCAATTTCCGGAACTAAATCAGAAATACGGTGATGCTTTAAGGGCCAGCACATCGGATCCGACAATAAAAAAATTTTTTTCAGACGACTATGTGAAAGACATGCTTCTCTCCAGGGATGCCAGGGAATTAATTACTGCGTTCAACAGCCTGCCTCAGCCAAACGACTTGTTTTATGATATGCGGTTAAAAGAGGTTGCTGCGAAAATTATCTATATGGTGCAGAGTCAAGACATCAACTCATTCTGGCTGCTAGAAAAGTATTTAAAGGAAAAACCAGAAATATTGGATGGATTTTTCAAGGATCATCCCTATTCGATAGAAGGGCCTTTAAACACCCTATCCCTCTTAGGTCAGCAGGGGCAGCCACTGTTCGATTTATTTTATGAAGATATATGGCGAGTATTATCAGCAATCGACTTCACTGATTACGACCGCCTGAAGGAAGACAAAGACCTGATTCTATCCAAAATTAGTCCTGCCGGTCTATCAGAGGCCCTCAGACAGGGGCGCGTGAACGGCAACACCTTGGTAGCACTTAAGCAATTAGGTATTGCACCGGATGAGGCATTCGTTAGACAGTGGATGCAAGAGACAGAGTATTCAAAAAATTGGGTGGCAGTGGGAATGGCCCTGCAAGAGCACTTTCCTCAACTATTGCAGAATATCAGTTCTCAGGGATTAACGGGTGAGAAAATGATTTTTGTGGAGAAAGTTTTAACCTCTCCTCCCTCTAAGGAAAGAAGTGCGGAACATATTTATGCAAACTTGCCGAGACAAGAACAGCTAACTCAGTCACTTGAATCCATTCGACAGGAACTGGAACAAACGGGAGTGGGTTATGATAGCTTTGCACTTTACCGGGAAAATATAGATAAATTCACTGGCGACGGTCTGTTGGATCCTGACATAATAGAAGAGCTGCAAGCGCTGAAAAATACCTTGCCCCAATTGAATACTCTGGTCCTGGAAGTTGACAGCTTACTTCGGCAAAATGGCCCAAGAGAGCGCCAGGCCGCGCTAAACGAATTAAAAACAGAGCTGCTTAATGAAAAATCGCTGGATACGTTCTCTTTTTCCCTGGCATCCAGGGCAACTCAAATAATTGAAGACATTAGAACAGTTGATAATTTAATTCAACGCCTTAATGACTTGAAAACCGGTCTGAGTCCACAAAACCAAAAGATTACTGAACAGGTTATTCAGGATATAACTGGCGAATACTATGCGCCTGCACAGGTCAGCGCCTATTGTCAACGGCTGGAAGAAGCGGAGCTGTTCACAAGGCTTCAGGAATTTTACCGTACCTCTGACTTAATCCTATCGGAAGAATTTAAACAAAACATAAAAAATACAGCGGAGTACGATGTACTGCAGAAATTGGCACTTGATCCATTTGAAAGTCTTGCCGCATTTGACACCGAAGAATTATTAAATAAGCTTCCAAAGTTAACGAAATTCATTGGCATTCATCAGTTAGCGGCCAACGAGTGCAATCAAGCGATTTTAGACTCGATTAAAGACAGTGCATTGGACTTACTGGATAAGGATTCTCCTGATAGCCTTGCTGCAATGGAAAAGCTATTAACGCAGGCAGAGCAGATTACCCGGGACTTTAGATTAACTGAACCTTCGCATTTGACCGAGGGGCAGAAAAAAATCCATGCAGAAATAGTTTCAGGCCTGGCGTCTGCCTTTTCAGATGCCGACAGCTGTCTGGATTTTATCACCCGAAATAACAACGGTTTTCAGCAGTTTCAGGCAGAGCTAACGGAGCGGATCACTAATATTCAATCTATTGATGCAGAGCTTGATAAGCCCGATGTGAAAAATGAATGGGAAAAGGGTTATCTCGAGCTGAGAAACAAATTGCTGGCCTCGACGCATTCTACTAGTGAAACATTCAAGCAGGACTTTGACAATTTAAAGAATATGCGGGAATTAAAAAAGGAAATGACCACATTTTCAGGCCGCAATAATGTTTTAAAACAAGAGGTTGATACTTTGTTTTCGACAGACCTTGTATCTTCTGATAAATCACGTGTCACTGAGGCCTCTATAAAAATTCTTGATGACTTCCTGAATGCCGAGCTGCATACTTACAACGAAGCAAAGCATAGTGGTGTTTTCTTTAAGCAAAGCCAGAAGCGTGTAAACACCATTGAAAAGTTACATGAGCAAATTAAAACTATCATTAATACTCCAAGCGATGAATCCTATGCCTATCGTATAGCAAAGGCATTGCGTCAGGCTGAGCGAGAAACCGTTCAGGATCATTACAAAAATACAATTAAAATTTTTGGTATAGCCCTTACCAAAAGCCGTCTGGCGGATACCTTGCATAAGGCAATTGACCACATGGCTTCCAGTGGGCAGATTAATAAAGAAGAACTGAAATCGCTAGAGCAGGAGGACAGTTCCAGAAAAATGACATCACCCTAAATGAAGAGTTTACTGGTAGACCGATTGCAGGCAACTGGGCCGAATGAAACCTGTCAGCTCCAACAGTTTTCTTAATTAATGGCAATATCCATCGGTGTCCCCCGGTGTTATTTGTGGTAGACTAAATTCAATTAAATAATGAAGTGATATAAGCAATGTCTGATAACTATACCGCCGAAGCTATTGAGGTACTCAATGGCCTTGAACCGGTACAACGCCGGCCGGGAATGTATACCGATACCACCCGCCCTAACCATCTGGCCCAGGAAGTCATTGACAATAGCGTCGATGAAGTTATTGCCGGCCATGCCAGCAAAATCATCGTAACCCTGCATGAAGACGGCTCTATTGAAGTCGAAGATAATGGCCGGGGGATGCCAGTCGATTTACACCCGCAGCTCGGCCTCAGCGGCGTGGAAGTCATTATGACCCGCCTGCATGCCGGGGGGAAATTTTCAGACAAAAATTACAGTTTCTCCGGCGGCTTACATGGCGTTGGCGTTTCCGTAGTTAATGCCTTATCTGAACGGGTGGATGTGCAGATAAAACGAAACGGCATCATTTATCAAATGGCCTTTGCCAATGGCGATAAAGTACAGGAATTAAATGAAGTGGGCGTGACTCGTAAACGCGATACCGGAACCTGTATTCGTTTTTGGCCTAATGAAAAATATTTTGACTCCATTCGCTTTTCCATCAAGCCGCTCATCCATGTATTACGAGCCAAAGCGGTGCTTTGTCCTGGCTTATCAATGACGTTTATTAACAAGGTCAGTGGAGAGCAGACACACTGGTGTTATGAGAGAGGCCTGACCGATTATCTGCGTCAATCGCTCCCTGAAGACTTTTTACCGGAAGAACCTTTTAGCGGCGAATACAGCAGTGAGGAAGGAACGGTTGATTGGGCTCTCGCCTGGTCGTTAGGCACTCAGGCCAGTGGTTCAAGCGAAAGTTATGTCAATTTAATCCCGACTCCGCAAGGAGGAACACATGTCAATGGGTTGAGAGCAGGTTTGTATGATGCACTCTCTACCTTTTGCGAATTACGCAATCTTTTGCCGCGTGCGGTTAAACTGACCGCAGATGACCTGTGGGAACCATGCCAGTATATTTTGTCTGTAAAAATGAAAGAGCCGCAGTTTGCAGGGCAGACCAAGGAACGGTTAAGTTCAAGACAGACCGCAGCCTTTGTCAGCAATGTGATAAAAGATGCATTCGCATTGTGGTTAAATCAGCATCGCAGCCAGGGAGAGATTATCGCAGCCCTCGCTATCGAACGTGCGCAAAAGCGCTTGCGTCAGGCGAAACAGGTTGCCCGTAAACGCATTCATCAGGGTCCAGCACTTCCCGGCAAGCTGGCTGACTGCCTACAGCAGGATTTATCGATGGCTGAACTTTTCCTGGTGGAAGGAGACTCTGCAGGCGGTTCAGCCAAGCAGGCACGTAACAAAGACTTCCAGGCAATCTTACCTTTACGCGGCAAGATTCTGAATTCATGGGAAGTCGAATCAAGCCAGGTTCTGGCCTCGCAGGAAATTCATGATATTTCAGTGGCAATAGGAGTTGATCCGGGTTCGGATGATCTCTCAGGCCTTCGCTATGGCAAATTATGTATACTTGCGGATGCTGACTCAGATGGTGCCCATATCGCCACCCTCATCTGTGCGCTGTTTCTAAGACATTTTCGTCCTTTGGTATCTGCCGGTCATGTATTTGTGGCGATGCCTCCCTTATATCGTATTGATATGGGAAAAACAGTGCAATATGCCCTGGATGATGCTGAAAAGATTAAAATTGTGGAACAATTCCTCAAAGCCAATAAAGGAAAAGTCAATGTGCAGCGGTTCAAAGGACTGGGTGAGATGAATCCTATTCAACTGCGCGAAACGACAATGGATCCCAATACCCGACGCCTGGTTCAGTTAACGCTGGACAATGAACAGGAAACAATGGCACTGATGGACATGTTACTGGCGAAAAAACGAGCAGCTGATCGTAAAACCTGGCTGGAGACCAAAGGAAATCTGGCAGAAGTTTAATTTTTACGTTTTGGAAAAAACTGGTTTCCAAATCTATCTATATTCATTTCTGTCCAACATTGTTACAATTGCTTCATAAATTATCCGGGCTGGAGTTAAAATGAAGCAGAGTATTGAAGTAAGCAGGCTCATACAGAAACAAAAAGACAATGATAAAGTACGATTAGCTCAGAAGTTATGGGAAAAAGGCGAACCTATTGAAGGCACAGCAGCCGAATTGTATTTAACCGTTACCAGAAAAATTCCGGCTGAAACTGTAAAGCACTTAGAATTCAGATACTTGAAAGGCCCTCTCAATATTGCGAGTTTTGATAATAATCAACATGATGACTACCTGATTGCTCCTGTTTATAATCTGGACGATCAGTTGGTCGGACTGCAGATTATTCAACTTGACCCTCACGGCAATAAAGCCCAGGCCATTCATGTTGATGAAAAAGACTATTATTGCAAGAGGTATCTCGGAGCGGGCCATCCTTCGCGTCCTGGAAAAGCCGCCCTGGTCAATAAGGGAAGAAATCCTGATTTTGTTTTTATCGCGGAAGGAGTAGAAACGGCTGCCAGTATCGCTGCAATTCCTGCAATTAGAGATAATTTTAGCATCTTGGCTTCAATGGGCGTCAACGAACTGCCTGCAACCCTGGGCTATGTCAAAACGCATTTCCCGCCAAATACCCAAGTGGTTCTCTTAAAAGATCATGATAAACCCGAAGGAGATGCAGATATAGCCTTCCGGAAGGCGCATGAATTATTTGAATCAGCTGGCTACCAGGTGATTATCAAAGAGGCTGTACCAAAGAGTCCTGACACAGACGGTTATGACTGGAATGACCTCTTAATCGATGGCGGCGTGGACGCTTTGGAATCGCAGTTCGACTGGGCAGTAAACACTTATGATGAAAAAGAAGAGCGCAGCGTCAACGATTCCTTTAGAAAACTATATACACAATTGCTGGTCAGTGAGAATATCAGCGAAGAACAGCAGTTAGTACAATTGCTGGCTGTGGTGATTAATCAACAGATAAGTATTATTAAAGGCCGGCCATTCGGCGAGTACTTTTCCTCTGATCCCGCTTTAAACAGAAACCTGCTCTCAGAAATGGACAAAAAAATTGATGAGATCATGCTGGCTTTGAAATATGTACAAAAGCTTTCTTCACCCAACACTTTACCGAGACTTCCTGACGTCGTGACTCGTTTCGTAAACGCATTAATACAATTAAAACACGAACGAGCCCAACTCCAGTCTGAAGCAAAAGAAGATAATCCGAAAGCTGAGCGTTCACGACAGCAAACGCTGGATGACGCTTATAACTTTGTCCTCGTCCAATACAATCATTATCTGACAGATAAATCAGATTTTCCCGCCGCAATAGTTCCAGAGGAAAGCGAAGATTTTAACTATTATTATGCAAATTTTCTTCGCATTCTCCCGCCCTCCAGTGAGAAAAAACCTTCGTTTGAAGCGAGCAGACAATTGCTGAGGCTGGAGTGCGCCCGATTGGAAAAAGAAATTAAATCGCGCTGCCTTGAACAGACTCAGCGCCATTTGGAAGTCTGCTTTCAATTGAAAAACGATGCAGTCATCGGTTTGATTATCTATTTAAAATCCATCGGATCCATGCTAAATCTGAAAAAGCATGAACTGGATGGCGAGATGGATTCAGAAACCTATCGTGCCTATCAGAAAGAATATCTTGCCCTATACGAAAAAGCAGAATCCATTAATGATCTGGAAGTCATACAACAGTGGTTGAATAATCTGGAACATTTCAACACCCTCCCCCCTTTGAAATACCAACCGCCTCATGCAGAGGACGCTCACGAAGTTGAGTTTCTATATGAAGAAGAGAATCAGAAAGAGAGTCTGGAAGCTCTGATTCAGGAATTATTCGATAATATTCCCCTGGAGGAGGTGGAGGATAAGGAAAAAGGTAAAGAAATAGAAAAAGAAGCTGATCCCTTTGAGCAGGCAGTGAATGATTATGTGATGGAGTTAGCCGCTAATCTCTATAAATCCTTTGAAGTATACTCTCCTTGCAAACAGTTTCAGCAAGAATTCGATGGTCTGGCACTCAGAGATGGCCGCTTGACAATCATTGAACGAAAAACCAATGATGGTACAGGACCTGGCGTGTTACAGCGAAACTTTTGCCAGCAAAAAATCCTTTCCAAAGAGCAATTTGTTGGAAAAAACTGGCTTCCTGAAATTTTTAGCAACGCACAACCAGAGTCCTTCATTGATATCGAAATCCCCGCCAGGAAAGACTGGTATTGTCCTGAATTTACCAAAGAAATTCAGGATATGCTGATACTGTCGGCCAAATTAACTGTCATTAAAGCATTAAAGGATATGCGCCTGGAGTTTAATTTAAATCGACCCCAGCATTACACAGAGAAAGGATATCAGGGAGTATTCTTCAACAGCAGACTTTTAGGCGATGTCAAAGTCCGCTTCTCGGAACATGGCCTTGGCAATGAAGAAAGAGCTCATCGCCAGCTGGATGAGCTGAAAAGCTCAATGTCTCAACACATCGGCCGTAGTCAATAAGCTGCAATATCCCTATTGGGCTGGTTATCTAGCCCAATAACCCTTTCCCTTTTCTCAAATATTTGCAATTGGCGTACACTATTTAAATAAGCCTCATTTAAAAGAGACGATATGAATCTCATAGAATGCCTGAAAAGTTTTACTACCGTTGTTGAAAATAACAGCTTTTCGGCAGCTTCAAGATTGTTGAATGTTTCCCCCTCCAAAGTCAGTAAGCAAATTAACTGGCTTGAGGACGAATTAAAAATGAAGCTTTTTATTCGCTCAACCAAACAATTGATTTTAACTGACGCTGGGAAAACTTTATATGAAAAAGCGGGAAATCTATTTGAGGAAATAGGCGATATTCAATCTATTTCTCAGAACAAAAAAAGTCATTTACAGGGGAAAATCAGCCTTTACCTCACCGTTTCACCCGCCATTACTTTTTTTACGTCTTTAGGCATAGAATTTATAAAACTCAACCCGGGTGTCTCATTGGAAATAATAGCCGGTTCAGATCATGCCAGTTTTTTTCAGCATTCATTCGATTTAAGCATAAGTTTCGAGCCCATTCGCTACCCCAATCTTGTGTGTAAGAAATTGTTTTCCGTGCAGCGTAATGTCTACGGTTCAGAGGCTTACCTCAACCGCAATGGCAACCCGGAAACCGCTGAAGATCTTAATCAGCATAATTGTCTGATTAACACCTTGTATGGACTACAGAATAAATGGATTTTGAATAATAAAATTATCCATGTACAAGGTAATTTTCAGAGTAATAATGCCTGTATTCTAAAACAGGCTGCCGCAGCGGGTATTGGCTTAATCTGGGCCCCTCATTTCACTGTAATGGAAGAGGTTGAGAAGGGATTGCTAGTGCCAGTTCTTGGCAATGAAACCTCACCAGAAATAATGCTTTATGCAATTTATAAAAACCATAAACATAAACTGAATTTAATTAACGAGCTGCTCGCTTTCTTCTGTAATAAAGTCAGCGAGCTTGGCATCATTGACTTGTAAGTTTGCTTAACAGGACCAATACTTAATAAGTAGGGTACAAATCCAAGTTACCTGAGTACCCCTGATGAACTCAACGTTAACGAGGAGAATAGAATGAAAAGGAATTTACCAATTATTATTAGCGGATTATTGTTATCCTTCGCATCTGTTTCAATGGCAGATAACACGACCCCCACTTCGCTGGATAAAAACTGGACTTGCTCAACGAATGCCAGCAGTAGTGATGTGGCAGCCGATCAGGATGCGGATAAACAAATGGACAATACTCCAAAATCAGCTGCTGATGCTTTTGCATTCGCTGCTAAAAATTGCAGAGATTGTACAAAAATCACCTGCGAATCTGATAACGACTAAGGCAACAGAAAGTCCGTGGCTGCTGCCACGGACTCTCTATTGAACAGGAGTCCATATTATGAATGCCATTGATTTTCTCATCAGAGAACATGAAAGGGTAAAACAACGCTTCATTGATATTAGTGATGAAAGTCACCGCGAAGAAACTCGTAAAAAGATGTTTAACGAATTGTGTATGGAATTAATACGCCATGAAAAAATGGAACATAAAGTCTGGTATCCACACTTTAAAAATGATGATCGACTTGATGATACAGTCAGACATTTATTAACTGAAGAAAAGCATGCAGAACAAGCTATTCGTCAATTCGATGACATTAAAACTGAGGCCGCCTGGGAAAGAAAATTTAACAAACTTATGGATGATGTCATCCACCATGCTGAAGAAGAGGAACAAAAACTTTTTCCCAAAGTGCGAAAACTTCTAAGCGAAGAGGAATTAGAGCAGATTGGTAAAGACATGAGTCAATTCAAAAGACAGTACTCTAAAGATCTTCATTAAAAGCCCTGACAGAAATTTGCCCTGCTAACTCCCGCCTGCGCGGGAGTTAGGGGAAACTGCTTTATAAGCCACCACGCGTCAGCAGCAATATTATCAATATAATCAAGATTAATCCTACCGCACCACTGGGATAATAACCCCATCCACTACTATACGGCCAGGTGGGCAAAACTGCCAATAAAATAATAATTAGTAAAATTAGTCCAAGTAAGCTCATGATTCAATTCCTTTTAACATGACCCCATAAACGCAATAAGCTGAACAACAGCTCATTGCCCCGATTACTATCTCAACACTTATGCCTACTCAGGCATTTACAATAACACCTCCATTGGGATGAAGCACCTGCCCCGTCATATAGGAAGAATCCGAAGAGGCAAGGTACACATAGGCAGGAGCCATTTCGGCTGGCTGCCCTACTCTTTTCATCGGAACCTGCTGACCAAATTCAGCAACTTGCTCAGCGGAAAAACTTGCAGGAATCAATGGGGTCCATATCGGGCCCGGTGCTACGGCGTTAACGCGGATTCCTTTTTTCACAAGATTTTGCGACAGGGAACGCGTTAAGCCGACAATAGCTCCTTTTGTAGAGGAATAATCAATCAAGTGATCGTTGCCTTTATAAGCAGTGACGGAGGTAGTGTTAATAATCACTGCGTTTTCTTTCAAATAAGGCAACAGCGCTTTAATCATATAAAAATAGGAAAAAAAATTGGTTTTGAACGTAGCTTCAAGTTGTTCACAACTAATATCTTCGATGCTTTCCTGGGGATGTTGCTCAGCGATATTGTTAACCAGGATATCTATCTGTGAAACTTCCTGTATCGCCTTCTGCACCAGCTCTTCACAAGCATTGTATGATTGTAGATTTTTCGCAAACAACCAGCACTTTCTTCCACAGTTTTTTATAAAGTCGGCTGTTTCCCGGGCATCCGATTCTTCATCCAGATAATGCACAATGACGTCAGCCCCTTCCAGAGCAAATGCACAGGCCACTGCTCGACCTATACCACTATCTCCACCGGTAATCAAAGCAACCTTACCTGTCAGTTTCTGACCTGGTTTATAATCAGGAGAAACATAGACAGGCGCAGGTTGCATGACACTTTCTATCCCAGGTTGCCTTGATTGCTTTTGGGGAGGTAACTGATTTGGATAATCCATCACTTATCTCCTTATATATCCATTATACCTCTGAATGCAGGCAATGCTTTCTGTGGCAATGAATACCCCCACAGGCTCCAAGACAACTGGATAAAGCACCTATTGCAAACAAAACAAATACTATCCATCCACTCCATGCCAATGTCTCAGGTGAGGCCGCTTTAGTCGCTTCAGTAGCCGGACTTTGAACGGTGACCTGATTTCCCTGGGCAGTGGTATTTCCTGTGTCTACCTTTACTGTGGGGGCCAGGGCAGCCGTATAGGTGCTGACATAACTACTAAGGGGCATCGCCAGAATAGCAGTTAATAATAACGCCAGACTCCAGGTGGCAAAGCCATATAATATCCCAACACCAGGACTAACCACATGCGCCAGAAAACCGGCAGTAAATCCGGCCAGTCCCATTGCCACAATAGTACCGATTAATAAGCCAATCAACCCGCCTATGGTAACGGTCGTGGCTTCGTTATCAGACACAAAAGCGGTTAATCCAATAGCAATGCTATAAAGATGTAATAAAAAACCCAAACCAAGCCCTACCAAAGCCCCAATAATAATAGCCGACCAGCAAAACCAATTATGGTGTGGAGCGCATAGTTTCTGATCAACTACAACGGTTTCGTGATTCATGATGACTCCTTATTGTATATTTATTATTATTTTTATAAGTGTGAAACAAGCCAAATCAGCAGCAAAATGCTGATAGGAATTCCTAACAACCAGCCAATAACATACATCATGATCGCTTCCTCCATCCTTAGTGGTTTACAAAACGTCTCTCCCGCTATGGGGAGAGAATTTAATTATAAAGACTGATGCGGATTTTCTTTATTATCCATATCGAGTCCTTCATCTTGATCGGACATGTTCCGCATGCCTTTTTTCTCTTTCAGCGGGTCAAAATTTTGCTTTTCCTGCTTTTGATTCTGCGGCATGTTCTGCTTGCCTAAATTTTGATTTTGACCCTGATTGGGTATATTTCTATCCATGATAAAATCCTCCAATGATAATAATTCTACGCGACATGAAATCTACGCTACTTACTTTTGTGACTACTACTGGAAGCATTCTTTTTTGTTTGTGAGGATCTTTGATTTCGTTTTCGAGTTTCGGCAGCTTTTTTACCGCCAATTGAGGTACCAGTCATGATTTTTCTCCTTAAAAAATAATCTCCTTATTAAGAACAAGCGTTTATTGTTAACATCAATTTTTACATGTCCTATTTTAAACTTAGACCCATACAGTCATATGTCAAATAGACGACTTCCCACGTGATTGGGTTATACTGTAAGTATCAACTTATCAGCATACTTCAAAATATGAAATCAGGGCAGATGGCTATTGACTTTTTAAAAGAAAGGGATTTAGTTCTGGTCACAGCGGAATCATGTACGGCTGGACAAATTTTAGCTATTCTTGGAAAAATTGAAGGCTGCGGTGAATGCCTTGAGTTGGGGTATGTCGTATATTCTGAAGATGCAAAGAAAAATGTACTTCATGTACGCGATGAAACCATTAAAACTTATACGTTAACAAGTGAACAGGTTGCTCGTGAAATGGCCCTGGGAGCTTTGCAAAAAAGCAAAGCCAATGTTGTAATTGCCACCACCGGATTAACTGGCTCGGAACCGATGGACGGTGTGGAACCAGGCACTATTTGTTTTGCCTGGGGATTAAAGAACAATCAGGGTTGGCGGCTCTATTCGGAAACAAAAAAATTTAAGGGAACACGATCTGAAGTTCAAGTGGATGCAGCAAATTATGCACTGGAATCTCTTCCAAAGATTTATCATCATTTAAATTCCTGTCCCTAGCCCATCTATCACCAGAAAAACGACTATAATAGAGAGAATGCTCTTGCTGAGGGTTACATCTTCTAAACTTTCCTATCGCCAATTTCTCTATGGATCAATAGAATGGATTCTATTCCTTAACCAACCGCCTTTGGGAGCATTGGTTTAGCCTACTTTTTTGACATACTGAATATTGTTTACTATATTTAAAGTGTAGGATGATTCAACTGCGAAGTTGCAGAGGAACCATTCACTGCAAAAGCCACCGCGTGTGGCTTTTGTCATTAATGAAGTTTATGAATTGATTTACTTAACTGCCATTTAATCTTGCCATAAACATAATTTAGGAGAAGTCATCATGGAACGACCTCATGAAGTGGTTAAAGCCAGTGAAGTGACTGGAGTCAAAGTTAAAAATCTAAATAATGATAATCTCGGTGAAATCAATGAAATAGTTTTGGATAAAATTTCAGGTGCTGTCAATTACCTGGTATTGGATTCCGGTGGAATGCTTGGGTTTGGAAATAAATTCTTTGCCATGCCCTGGAAACTATTTTCATATGATGAAGAGGATGATTGTTTCGTACTTAATCTCGATAAAGAAATCCTCGAAAATGCGCCCGGTTTTGACAAAGATCACTGGCCAAATTTCGCAACTCCAGAATTTTCTTCAACTGTAGAAAATTATTATAAACCGCATGTTTCAAAGGCAGCATCAGCTCCTATGACCACAGAGCTCTTTCATGATAGGGATTCCGCGGAAAAAGCTTATTTGCGTGCAATTGATCAAGGATACAAACCCGAAGAAATCAGTGTGTTAATGTCAGATGACACCCGTGAAAAATATTATGATTCATTTCTCACGACTGAAGAAACCGGTTCCAAAGCAGTTGAAGGAATGGGAGTCGGAGGACTTATCGGAGGCACAGTAGGTGCTACCCTGGGTGCAATTGCAGCAATCGGAACCAATCTGATTTTCCCAGGTCTTGGACTCATTGTTGCAGGTCCAATAGCAGCAGGATTAGCCGGTGCTGGTGCAGGCAGTATCTCCGGTGGATTAATTGGTGCCTTAATTGGATGGGGCATCCCCGAAGAACGAGCCAAGGTGTATGAAAAAGGATTGGAATCCGGAGGCATCGTATTGGGAGTGGAAAATCGTAAAGATACAACTTTGGAAGATGATTGGCGCAATTATTCAAGTAACAAAATTCACTAGAATAATTCCCAGCCCTGTCTGAAATGCCGCTTTAAAAGCGGCATTTTTTTATCCTTATTCTTTGGAAGCATTCAACATCCAGTGCGCTTTTTCATGCGCTGCGATTCGATCGCTCAGAAGATTGGCCGTTCCTTCATCATGACTTTCCTGAGCGAGTGTGAGCGCCTGATTCAGATCTTTTACCAGGGTCGCATTATCCTCTGCTAACTCAATCACCATCTGATTGGCGGAAAGACCTGAATTGCCGTCCTTGATGCGCTTCAAACGCTCAAACTCCTTAAACGTAGCAGGCGCTTTATGCCCGGTGATTAAGATGCGTTCTGCCACCTGATCTACTGCTTCAGCCAGTTCCTGATATTGCATTTCAAAAAGCTCGTGCAAGGTTTTGAACTGTGGCCCCTTGACATGCCAGTGGTAGTTTTGTGTTTTAAGGTATAAGGCATAGGTATCTGCCAGAATGACTGATAATTTCTCTACTACTTGTGACATTTCCCTCTCCTTTTTAATTGGTTTTGAAATAAATATCCGTAAAATTTGGGGAATCAGGATAAGTATTGATAGAATTGCTCCATTAAATCGATTGTTTTGAGGCGATAATGGACGAACCACTCTATATATTAAACTCTAATAGTTTAGACAAGATTAATGAAGTACAAAAGGATTTAGCGCTGAATTTACTTGAATCAGGGCAAGTTCTTTATTTCCCGGAATATTTTTACGCCCACAATGCCCAACAAGAACATTATTTGCTCACGGACAAGATTCTGGATGGTCAGCACAAAAACATCAGTTATGACTATTTAAAAGATCGTCTGGGCGGCTATAACACCCATAACCAGGCCCTTCCCTCCATTTTGAAATCTTTTATGCGTCAATATGCCGAATTTGCAAAACATTTGCTGGATACCGTATGTCCTCTATACGCTGAGCATTTGATCTGGGGCCGTACCAGCTACCGCCCTGCAGAAATCCGCGGCAGGGCAAGTTCAAAGCGAAAGGATGATACCCGTGTTCATGTCGACTCATTTCCTGCATCGCCTGTCAATGGTCGTCGTATCCTGCGGGTTTTTTGTAACATTAATCCCTATGGTGAACCACGAGTGTGGCAACTGGGCGAAGCGTTTAATCAGGTACTGGAACGCTTTTCTCCATCCATCCCCAAATACAACCCCTCTGTTGCCAAACTGTTAAAATGGTTAAAGGTGACTAAAACCATGCGTTCCGCTTATGATCATTATCAGCTGCAACTGCACGATCGCATGAAGCTTGATGACCATTATCAACAGACAGTTTCCAAAAACACCATTAATTTTCAGGCGCAAAGTACCTGGATTGTCTTTACAGATCATGTTTCTCACGCGGCTTTAAGCGGGCAGTTTCTGCTCGAACAAACATTCTATCTGCCAGTTGCTGCGATGAGAAACCCCGAGCACTCTCCTTTACGCTGTTGGGAGAAGAATAAAATGAAAGGATTAGTTCAGGCTTAAAAACTAAATGCCAATACGAAACAGATGAGCTTTGCCATTAATATTAAAAACTAAGGACTGAAAATGCAAGGAAGAACACGGTATCAACAATTGCTGAAATGGCTCTGCTGTCTACTGACAGCACCCAGCTTGTATGCGGCTACTCCTTTATGGGTATTTGTTCCTCAAACTCCAGTGACATTAACCGTCGCGCCCGGAGAGACAGCTCAGGTGCAATATGCTGTGTATAATCAGTCCGCACGTGCAAAAGTGCTGATAATGCAGCCAATTCAAGGAATCACACAAACCAGTCTTTGCCAGTTGCCCGCTAAAGGCTATTGCATCCTGACGTTACAGATCAACGGATCAGCACTGGCCGGCAACGTCATGGGCGGGCCTGTTTTATGCCAACAAGGCAATCCGAACCAATGTTATCAACCCTCACCTCTTAACAGCCTCGCAATTACCAAAGGCCAGGCCGCCACTGCCTCGATTAGCGCCTCTCCAGCAAACCTTGTGTTAATTATCAATCAAAACGCACAAGTGCTAACGATTACTAATCACTCCACCCAAATCACCGCGTATAATATTCGGGCGATACTGCCCGCAAGCTGGACCGATGTCATTCAGGACGCCAGCAGTTGCACGGTATTAGCGCCTGGCGCTTCCTGTCAGATCTCCTTTACCCCAGGATCCGTTATCCATTCTTTGCAGCTAATCCCTATTGAGGGCGACAATACCTCCAGAGTCTCTATTAGTATTGAAGTGAAGCCAGTCCCGATAGCTATTGCCGCAGGACAATACACAAGTGTTGGCGCTATTCGCCCGCTTCTGGCGCTAAGCTCGGATATGGGTACAAGCTGGACTTTTCCTTCAGCTGTAAATTCACCGGTTTTTGTACCTGATAATACTAATTCCTACAATAATAGCGCCGGCTTCTTTGAGTCAAGTTGCGATGCACAAACCTGTATTGCTGTAGGCCAATACCGGGATGCAGGATTGGTGCAACGCCCCTTGTTGGCAGTTAGTCAGGACTCAGGCTTAAATTGGATCTTTCCGTCTTCTATCAATGCAGCCGTTTTCTCACCAGTTAATACAAACCCCTTTAGTAGCGCAGGAGAATTTGTCGGTGCAACTTGCCATGGAAGCACTTGTATCGCTGCCGGCAACTACTTTAGTGCAGGAACGCGACGTCCCATCCTGGCAATTAGCCATGATTCAGGCACGAGCTGGAACTTTCCTGCAGTTATCAATGCCCCTGTTTTTACTCCAGATAATACAAATGCTTTTGTCGGTAACGGCAGATTTTTTGCTGTAAACTGCCATGGCGCTATTTGTATAGCCGGTGGTTTATACAGCAGTGGTGGAATTGACAGACCACTTCTGGCGGTTAGCCAGGATCTGGGCCAAAACTGGACTTATCCTTCCGCTATCAATGCCCCCGTTTTTACCCCTGATAATACCAATGCCTTCTCGAATAATGGTTCGTTCAACGGAGTCGCCTGCCAGGATAGTGTTTGTATTGCCGCCGGCAGTTACCGTAGCGGTGGTATTGAAAGGCCATTGCTGGCATTAAGCCAAAACGCCACAGTAACCTGGACTTATCCTTCTGCTGTCAACTCCCCAGTGTTCACACCGGACAATAGCAACGCATTTACAGCTAATGGCAGTTTTGCTGACGTCAACTGTCAGGGAACAACTTGCATAGCAGTAGGGCGTTATTTTGGAGGTGGAACTCAACGCCCGCTCGTGGCAGTCAGCCATGACGCAGGCTCTAGCTGGACTTTCCCATCCTCTGTCACTGCACCTGTTTTTACCCCTGACAATACCAATGCCTTCACGGGCAGCGCCAACCTTTTGAGCATCAGTTGCCAGGGTCCTGATTGCGTCACGGGAGGGTTTTATTTTGGCGGGGGCGGATTTAGGCCGCTCCTGGCAGTCAGTCATGACGCAGGGTCTAGCTGGACTTTCCCCTCCTCGGTCACAGCACCTGTCTTTACACCGGATAATACCAATGTCTTTACCAACGATGGCCAGTTTAATGATGTCCATTGTGCAGGAGGGCTTTGTATCGCAGCAGGATTTTATATTACTGGTGGAGTCCAACGCCCCCTTCTCGCTGTTAGTCAGGATTTGGGCCAGACCTGGACCTTTCCATCTGCTGCCAATTCCCCGATTTTTACACCGGATAATAGCAATACATTCTTTGGAGGGCGGCTCGATACTGCAAGTTCTAATGGCCTATGGCTACCCAGATCACTGTCTTTACTAGAGACGCAATAAGACCGTTAAGTTCTTAGCTTCTCGCCTTGCGATGCATCGCAAGGCGAGAAGCCTGATTACAGAGTTGGAGAGGAATTGCTCAGTAAAGGCGTATGGCAGAGTTTCTCTTCCTGTCTTGAATAAACCGGACTTCCTCCTGCCTTTGCAATGAGAGCAGCGGTTGACTCCTTAACCAGCGTATCGATTCGCCCCTCAACCTGCTTTTTTAAGGTGGGCAGCCAAAGAGGCTGTATGCCCGTTCTTTTACTAATTTCTTCTCTAAGCTGATATAGAGTTGGTAAATTAAAGCGGTCCACCCAATGTTGCAGACAGCTCCGATCCCGTATATATCGTGCATTCAATAGTTTATCGAGGTTGGTTATTTCCACCTCTTCCAGCAATAAGCGATGCTGCACTATGTGATATGAAAGTGTGTCCTCGTTCAGTTTCAATTGTTGATTTAAATCCGCCACTTTATCGACATCGAATTTATTTTGATGCTCATTGAGCTGCTTTGTTAAAGCCTCTCGTTTCTTTTTTAAGCCATCAATTTTCCCTTGTTGAAATGCCATATCGTCTTGCCATTTTTTTTCTTTGACAAAATCCTCCACTCGCTTCACATAAGAAGCGATAGTAGATACACCTGGAGCGTCAAAATAATACTTTTGATCCGGAGTGGGTACCCAATCATTCAAACCTGAGTCGTATAAGGTTTCATAGGTACAAAGTCCTTTTGAAAATTTCGCCTTCAATGCATCCGGTAAGGAATAATAAAACTGTCTGAATAACAGAATATACATCTGATCTTCTGTTTTGAATCCAATTTCTTCCATTGAACAAGGAAGTTTCAGCAAGCTGAGAAAATTTCCTTCCCTTGCATTTTCCAAAATAAAAATCATTTGATCCGCTTTTTTCTTAAATTCATCCGAGAATACAGGCATAGAATTATCCTTAATTTTATTGATTCAATTTAATCCACTAAGATGGTTTATTTGTAATCTCTAGCCGGTCTGACTATCTCATCTGGGTTCAATGCAAGAGGATCTGGTCTCCTTGAGAATATAGGGCTCTTGCCGGCTTGATTGAGAAGGGAGCTCATTGACCACTCTGCCTTTAACTCGCTTCTGCGAATTTCTATTAATTCATTGCGTTTTGTCTGCCATTCATTTTGCTCGGCAGATCGCTTGCTGATTCTGGCCTGAGCCACGGAAAGTGTTCCTAAATTGCATTTATTGATTAATGACAGTAAAGCTCTGTGGCTAGATGAGTACATGGGATCTAGTAATCCATTGACCTGTTTTTCCTCAACTTGTAATTGTTCTTTTTGCAAATGGTGGTATTTTAGAGTTTCTTCAGTGAGTTCTAACTGTCTAATCAGATCTTCTTGCATCTCTTCCTGCAGGTTATTTTCCTTCAATTGTCCGCTTAATAGTTCTCTCCTCTCACTCAGAGCCCCTATTTTCTTCACATGATATTCCAGCCAGTTTTCACATATTTGTTTATCATTATACTTATCTATTCTTTGCACGCAGGCTGTCATAATTGGTATTCCAGGATTAAAAAAATAGGCCCTTGCCCAATCTGTCGGTTCCCAATTCTCCAGGCCCAGATAATATAATTTTTCCGCTGTATCAAATTGCTCTGTTTTTCTTGCTGTTAAATGAGCGCGAAGGTTTTCAGGCAATGAATCAAAAAATTTTTTAAACGACTTCATATACAAGATTTCCTCTTTGTTGAATTGCAAGCCAGGGGCTGGATTAGAGGACAATAAGAGCATGTAATTTTCTTTTGCCGCTGCCTTTAAAATAAAAAGCAACTGCTCTGCTTTTGCTTTGAATTCCTGAGTTAATCTGGTCATAGTAAACTTCCTGTTTTGGATATCAATTTATACAACAAGAGAGTTAAAGAAAAAAGAAATAGTTTTTCCAAAAAAAAACCCGCCACAAGGCGGGTTTTTTCAGGAAGCAAAGGCTTACATCATGCCCATGCCGCCCATACCGCCCATGCCGCCCATATCGCCAGCACCAGCAGCTTCATCTTTCTTTGGCAGTTCAGCAACCATACACTCAGTAGTTAACATGAGGCTGGCAACTGAAGCAGCGTTTTGCAGCGCTGTACGGGTAACTTTAGTTGGATCCAGGATACCCATTTCAACCATATCGCCAAATTCACCGCTTGCAGCGTTAAAGCCGAAGTTGTCTTTTTGTTCAGCAACACGGTTAACGATAACAGATGCTTCGTAACCAGCATTAGCAACGATTTGACGCAATGGAGACTCAATAGCACGACGCAGGATGTTGATACCCATATCCTGATCAGCATTGTCGCCTTTCAAACCATTCAGAGCGGATTGAGCACGGATTAAAGCAACACCACCACCCGCTACAATACCTTCTTCAACAGCGGCACGAGTAGCATGCAGAGCGTCTTCAACGCGAGCTTTCTTCTCTTTCATTTCAACTTCAGTCGCAGCACCGACTTTGATAACCGCAACACCGCCGGCCAGTTTGGCAACACGCTCTTGCAGTTTCTCACGATCGTAATCAGAAGTAGTTTCTTCCATTTGAGCGCGGATTTGGCTGATACGAGCATTGATTTCAGTTGCTTTACCTTCGCCGTCAATAATAGTTGTAGTTTCTTTAGTCACAACAACTCGTTTGGCAGTACCCAGGTCTTCCATAGAAGCACCTTCAAGGCTCTTGCCCACTTCTTCAGAAATAACCTGACCGTTAGTCAGAATAGCAATATCCTGCAACATTGCTTTACGGCGATCGCCAAAGCCAGGCGCTTTAACTGCGCAAACTTTAACAATACCACGCATGTTGTTAACAACCAGAGTAGCCAGCGCTTCGCCTTCAACGTCTTCAGCAACGATCAGTAAAGGACGGCCAGATTTGGCAACCGCTTCCAGAACAGACAACATGTCACGGATGCTGGAAATTTTCTTGTCAACTAACAGAATAAATGGATGCTCAAGTTCAGAGCTCATGTTTTGCTGGTTGTTGATGAAGTATGGAGAAATGTAACCACGATCAAATTGCATCCCTTCAACAACAGACAGCTCATTCTCAAGACCATTACCATCTTCAACAGTGATAACGCCTTCCTTTCCAACTTTTTCCATCGCTTCAGCAATGATTGCGCCGATAGCTTCGTCAGAGTTAGCAGAAATAGTACCTACTTGGGCAATCGCTTTGCCATCTTTGCAAGGCTTGGACATGCTTTGCAGGTGTTTGGTAACAGCGATAACTGCTTTGTCAATTCCGCGTTTTAAATCCATTGGATTCATGCCGGCAGCAACTGCTTTGTGGCCTTCAACCAGGATTGAACGAGCCAATACAGTAGCAGTAGTAGTACCATCACCAGCTGCATCAGAAGTTTTGGAAGCCACTTCTTTAACCATTTGAGCGCCCATGTTCATGAAGCGTTGCTCAAACTCGATTTCTTTAGCAACAGACACACCGTCTTTAGTTACAGTGGGAGCGCCGAAGGATTTCTCCAGGACCACATTACGACCGCGTGGGCCCATTGTTACTTGTACAGCGTCAGCCAAGCCATTTACACCGGCCAACATTTCCTGGCGCGCATTGTTACCAAAACGTAATTCTTTAGCCATTCTTAAAGTCTCCTAATAATCTGTTGTATGATTAGCCTTCAATAACACCCATGATGTCATCTTCACGCATGACAACCATCTCCTGACCGTCAATTTTGACTTCTGTGCCAGAGTATTTGCCAAATAAAACGACATCGCCTATTTTAACGGCCAATGCACGCACATCACCATTGTCAAGGTTTTTGCCTGGGCCAACAGCCAGTACTTTACCACGAATGGGTTTTTCAGTAGCACTGTCTGGAATTACAATTCCGCCAGCAGTAGTTCGTTCTTCTTCCATGCGCTGAACAACAACACGATCGTGTAAAGGACGAATTTTCATACTTGTTTTCTCCTGGTTTAATTAATCACCTTGTTTTTTCAGAGTGAACTCTGAGCTGAAAGTACTGACTGATACTTCAGTCACTACCGATGACAACCATATGGGGGCATTCATTTCAGATTCAAGGGCAGCAATGCAAATTTTTTAAATTTTTTGATACTAACAGCTATGGAGTTCGATAACTGCTTAATTTTTACTTAATATTGCCAAACTATAATATAGAGCATAGAAAATTATACGATCACTATGGCTAAAAATGACTCCACTATTCCCAAGAGACGGCCAACCCCTCACCCTAAGTCAAGGCAAAACAGGAGACTGCTATTTAATCGCATCCATCGACTGTATTTATAATGCCAGTAAAGAAGGCAGAGAACGTTTAAAGTCAATGTTTAAAGAACTTGACAATGGTGATGTGGAACTTCGCGTTAAACGTACAAAGCAAAGTGAAAATCTTGATCCCGACAAGATCGGGATTAATTATCGACATCGTATCGATCCAGACACTAATGAGGATGTCATTACCATTCCTCACGCCTACCTTGCTGAAATTGATGCCTCCAGAGAAGGGGTTCGAAGCAATTCACTGGCGGTCAAAATTTTAGAACGTATAAGCTCCTACTACTATAAAAATGCCTGGAAATATCAGCAGAATGTCCTTACCAGCATAAGTGCTCATGATTTAAATAACCGACACGAAGGGACTTCTACTGCCTTTGTCGGGCATCTACTCGAAGTTCATAGTCATGATACAGAAGATATTCAGAAGATCATTAGTTTAAAAAACCGCTGGCCAGAAGCCCCTGTTTACATCAGCCTTGCCTATGGAAAAAAAGATATCCACGGTAAATATCATGGACGACACGGTCTGAGACTGAAGGAAATCATACGGGATGACAATGCTCCCGGAGGATACAAATTTGTTCTGGTGAACCCCTGGAATAACACAAAAGAGGAAACCATTAACCTTGCTGATATCAGAACACGGAATACTCGTTTTTGTTATTTCAGCGAAAATAAGGCCAGTGATAGATTAACCTGGGATATTGTCAATTGTACAAATGAACGGACTGGTCGTGCCATCTTTGAAAATTATCAATTATTTCAAGGCTTATTGAGCCTGCAAAAGCAGAATGTCCAACTCAATGGGAATATAGCAAATAACGCAGTTAAATTATATGAACTTGCCCCTGCTATTTTCGATGAACCCGAATTATTAGGCAAATCTCCTATTCGAGAAGCCTTCCTGGCGTGTCTTGAAAGTGCGCCCTATGCTTTTGACAGAAACTTCCACACTCTGAGAACAAGATTTCCCGATTTATTTGAAAAAAAAGATGTCATATCAGCAAGACCCACTCTCCCATCTGCTCCAGAAAAGCCTGAGAATCTGTTTGAAAATGCATTGGAACATGCGATAAGCGAGAAAGCAAAACAAGCCGGCTTTGCCCATAACGCGCGGGAAACAGTCGAAGAAGGTCTCCTCAATTTTTATTTTGAGGGCCAACCCTACAATTTAACCCAGGCCGGCGATCTTCGTTTTCGATTTACTCGCAAAGAGTTCAATGCGCAAACGATTGCCGACAGCCGGGTAAAAGAACAATTACTTCCCCACGGCTTATCTTTAGCGATGGCAGGTGCTAACTCCGAGCTTACTTCCCATGGTAAAAAGTTGCTGCAAGGTGACTTGCATTTAACAAGAGAGCTCTATCAGCAAGTTATTTCCCGGCAAAAAAACAAGAATACAGCACATCTTCTCAACGCTTTATATAATCTGAGTTTGGTGAATCCTCGCGCAGCTGAACAGTTTTTGAAGTTTGCTAAAGAGGATTTATCAGCAAGAGTGAATCTAAACGACATCATTGCGCAGGAGAATGACGCTCCTGTTAGAGACTGGCTTGCCAGACACCTGGCTGATTCTCCACAACCCATTGAACGCCTGCGTCGATTCGAAGAATTCAAAGAGCAACTTGGAAAATTTTCAAGTAAATTCAGCGCCTTGAATTATCAGAAATACGAGGAGCGCCTTGCTGAACTGGACAAATTCCTGGCCGATTTTAAGAATAATCATTCGCAGGAATTATATACCGTTCACCTCGACCAACTCGATGCCCTGGTAGATGAGAAAAAGAATGCATTGAAAAGATCAGTACAACCCTATTTGCTTGCTGAGGACGCCCTCAATAGAGTAGCAGAGCAAATAAGATCGCTTCCCGTAGCATTTACAAATTGCCATAAAGTAGTGGCCGTCATTCTGCAAAAGGAACAACGGGAAGAGCAGATGTATCGTTTAGTCAGACAGGACATAGTGGCCCAGGCAGAACGTCTTCTTGGTTATTCGTCCGGATATCCTGCCATTCTGAAAGCGAAAGGCGACTATGAACGAAACCTAAATCAGCAGGCTAGCGGACAAATACAAAATTTAAGAAAGCAGGCGAATGATCTAGTAGCACCTATGGTTACCAGGATTAATGACTTTAATTTTCATTTCAATCATTGCACTGATCTTGTGCAAGTGCGACTGCATCAAAAGGCACTACAAGATCAGCTGAAAGGCTTAACTGAAACTACTGACGCATCCAGAAAGGCAGCCTCTATTGAAGGCAGTTCAGGATTACCAGGTCTTGTTAAATCAGCCTATCAGGCAAAACTTAATAGTATAATCTCTACTGCTCAGGCTGCTGAGAACAGAATAATAAATCATAGCCAACAGCAACTTGCTAAAATCGCATCTGATATCAATCGTTTTCGCATTCAGTTTCCACAGTGTAATTCTGAGGTAAAGGCTAATGAGCGTCGGGAAGAACTGAAACAGCAACTGCTGGCACAAGTGGATGGATCTGGTTATCAAAAGGCGCTGGCTAACAGCGGAATCAGTCGCACGTTATGTGTTGATGGCTATCCCCCTCAGATTGCACGGGCTTTAAAGCGAAAACGAGAAGATATCGATCGGCGTGCCGATGAACTTATTGTCGGTTATAGAAAAGCCGCCGCACCTGGCATTCTTAACAGCATTAACCTGCAAAAACATTTGGACAAGCTCAAACATAAAGTTGAGGAATTGGAAAAAGAAGCCCTTACTAAACCCGATTATGTGATACCCGCAACAAAAGCGAGAACAATGTATACCCGCCTGACCAGAAATCAAGAGCGCTTTTTAAATGGTGAATTGTCAGTTCCCGACTTTCAAGCAGCCTGTAAAGGCGCTATCGATACCGCTCTACCGGATTTGGCAAATCACAGGGGTTATAAAGTCAAAAAAATCGCACTCCATGTGTTGAGCGCTGTGCTTTATCTCGGCACAGGCGGCCTTGCCTTTGGTATTAACTATGCATGGACAGGCCGCTATAGCCTGTTTCAACCCAAAACAGAATCCGAAAATGTCACTCTTAAGGTGGATGAAGCGATAAAAGGAATCAAAACAAGATGAGATAGCTTTTTGCCTGGCCGAACACTCAAATAATGCCCCATACTTTTTAAAATCGGACAATAATTGTATTATAAGCTGCTACGCTATATAGATTAAGTTCAATTTATTGAACCATAACCTGGATTAAGCATGTATAAGTGGTTATTCTTGCTGTCTCTCGCGATTTTTAATGGTTTCGGTTACGCAGCGCCTCTTTCCGCTGAAGAAGTCTTTACAGTCAAGGTAAAACCGGTTGATCCCAATACTTTTTCAATCGATTGGCAAATCAGGCCAGGCTATTTTCTTTATCGCGATCGCATCTCATTGAGTGCGCCTGCTGATCCTGTTCTTCAATTGGGCTCCATTATTTTTCCGCAGGCAACTGAAAAGAAGGATCGCCAAGGTCATAGTTATCTGGTGTACCGTGATGCATTATCACTATTAATCCCGGTGCTCGGTGAGCAATCAGGAGAAACCTCTGTAAGCCTGCATTATCAGGGATGTTCGGATGATGGTTTCTGTTATCCGCCTGAAACCAAACAGGTTAAATTAGCCATTAATGAGCAGTTAGCTTTAGTTTCGGCGTCCACTGGTACCCCAGTTAAGGCACCACCGGTGGTGCAGACCAGTGATCAGGAAAGTGATGCGATAGCTGATATTTATGAAAACTCACACTGGTTTATGGTTATTCTCAGTTTCTTCGGCTTTGGCCTGCTTTTAGCGTTTACACCCTGTGTCTTGCCGATGGTTCCGGTCTTGTCAGGTATTATTGTCGGGCATGGCCATGACATTTCCACGCGCAAGGCGTTTCTGCTGTCTTTCAGTTATGTGCTTAGCATGTCACTGACTTATGCGATTGCAGGCGCCATCGTTGCCACACTCGGCAGCAATCTGCAAATTATAATGCAGGCGCCCTGGGCTATTGGATTGTTTAGCCTGATATTTATATTACTCGCCCTCTCCATGTTTGGTTTTTTTGAGTTAAAACTGCCTGTTTCCTGGCAGGCTAAATTAGCTAAAGCCAGCCGCAGTCAGCATGGCGGTCATTATCTTGGGGCGGCGATTATGGGCTGCTTGTCAACACTTATTCTTTCTCCCTGCGTAACCGCGCCTTTAATCGGTGCACTGGGATACATTGCGCATTCAGGCAATGTACTGTTTGGCAGCCTGACTCTGTTTTTCCTGGGGCTGGGTATGGGAACCCCCCTTCTGCTGATTGGCACCTCCGCTGGTAAATGGCTGCCCCGGGCTGGAACCTGGATGAATTCGGTAAAAAACTTTTTTGGCTTCCTGTTGCTGGCTGTTGCCATTTATTTAATGGGTCGTCTGTTGCCCCCTCCGGTCACCATGATTTTATGGGCAGCGCTTCTCGTTTTCTCCGGTATTTTTGCCGGGGCTCTAAACCCTGCACAAAACAATTCTGAAAAAATGCATCAGAGCACTGGTATTTTACTTCTTGTTTATGGCTTACTGATTCTGGCAGGCGCCAGCATGGGCAGTAAAGATCCCCTGCTGCCTTTAGCAGGTATATTCAGTAAAGCCACCGCAGCCAGTATGGAACGCGAAGAACTGATTATTAAAACCCCTGCAGAATTAAAAGAGGCGCTGCAAACGGCAGAAGGCCGACCGGTAATGCTTGATTTTTATGCCGACTGGTGCGCGTCTTGTAAAGTCATCGCCTCATCCACATTGAATGATTCTGAAATTAAAAGAACACTGGGTAATTTTCTGGTTTTGAAAATTGATGTCACTGCCAATGACGCAGCAGCTCAGGCGCTCATGAAACAATACCAGGTAGTAGCCCCTCCCACCTTTCTTTTCTTTAATTCCGCCGGAAAAGAGTTTAGCGGACTGCGTTTAGTGGGTGATGTGTCTACTCGTGAGTTTTTAGATCGCCTGCAAAAAGTGGAAACTCTGGCAAGAAATTGACAATTTCTCACCCATTATATCAAATCGTAGGTCGGGCGCTTCGCCCGACATTTCATTTTTCACCAAATCATTATGCTGACTGTTGATAAGCATGGCCTGAACCGAAATGTCGGGCGAAGCGCCCGACCTACGATCTCTGAAATCCCAAGCCCTGCCAGTTATCCTGCTTGTCCGTCTTTTAATTGGACAGTCGCTACTTCAAAAGGTTATAATAGTCACCTTTTGCATTCGGGGGATATCAATGAATCATCGCGTGGGCTTTGTCAGTTTGGGTTGTCCCAAAGCACTGGTTGATTCAGAGAGGATTATTACCCAATTACGCGCCCAGGGTTATGAGCTTGTTTCCAGTTATGAGAGTGCCGGCTTAGTCGTCGTCAATACCTGTGGTTTTATCGATTCAGCGGTCACTGAATCCCTGGATACTATTAAAGAAGCAATGGCCGAAAACGGACGGGTTATTGTAACCGGCTGCCTTGGCGCTAAAGCCGACGTGATTCGTGAAGCTTGCCCGGATGTCCTGCATATCAGTGGTGCTCATGCCTATGAAGAGGTGCTTCGTGCGGTTCACCGCCATCTTCCCCCACCCACCGATCCCTTCACGCAATTAGTGCCTCCTCAGGGAATTAAATTAACACCCCGCCATTACGCTTATTTAAAAATCTCCGAAGGATGTAATCAGAAATGTACTTTCTGCATCATACCCAGCATGCGTGGGAAACTGCAAAGCTATCCTTTAAGCCAGGTTCTCACTGAAGCAAGAAAGCTGAAAGAGGCAGGCGTACAGGAGTTGCTGGTTATTTCTCAGGATACCAGCGCTTACGGCGTAGATACCCGTTATCAGCCTGTTGAGTGGCAAGGCCGTACAGTGAATACCCGTTTTCTTGATCTATGCCAGGAGCTCGGGGAGTTGGGAATGTGGGTTCGGCTTCATTATGTTTATCCTTATCCTCATGTTGATGAGATCATTCCTTTAATGCGAGACGGCTTAATCCTCCCCTATCTGGACATTCCCCTGCAACATGCGAGCACAAGGGTTTTAAAAGCTATGAAGCGTCCGGCCAGCAGTGAAAACACGCTGCAACGTATCGCTTCCTGGCGCGAAGTTTGCCCCGAGATTACTATTCGTTCGACTTTTATTGTGGGTTTCCCCGGTGAGACTGAAGAAGAATTTGAGGAGTTACTCGACTTTCTCGAGGAAGCCCAGCTCGACAGAGTAGGCTGTTTTCAATATTCTCCAGTTGAAGGAGCCAAGGCCAATGAACTGGCAGATCCTGTTCCAGATGCAGTCAAAGAGGAACGTTACCACCGCTTTATGCAGCTGCAGGCTGAAATTAGCCGTAATAAATTAGCTGAAAAAGTGGGCAGTATTCAAACCGTTCTGGTAGATTCTGTCGATGATGAACAAATTATTGCCCGCAGTAAAAGCGATGCGCCTGAGATTGATGGGTTGGTTTATCTGCCTCCTGATAGCCAGGTCACAGCCGGTCAGTTGCTGGATGTAGAAATTATTGACAGCGATGACTATGATTTATACGCAGCCTATACAACTCCTGCTTAATAAGATCTGTACCTGATCCATATTCCATGCGTATACTCATAGGATATTAATAATTAACAGGTTTGCTTTGAATGAAGTGGGCTTCTTATCATTATCTATCCAGTTTACTGAGACGTTGTCTTCTGGTGTCTCCGCTGCTATTGATAACTGCTTGCGGAGAAAAGCCTGCCCAGCAATCCTGGGGAGAGCCAGAAGTTGGCGTGGTTGAGCTGCAATATCAATCCTTTCCGATCACGGTTGAACTACCAGGGCGCGTACGCGCTCATCGTATTGCTGAAGTACGCCCGCAAGTGAACGGTATTATTTTAAAACGACTGTTTACAGAAGGCAGCGATGTCAAGGAAGGACAGTCATTATACCAGATTGATCCCGCCCCTTATCAGGCTGCGGTAGATACCGCCAAGGGCGAACTCAGTAAAGCAGAAGCCAATCTCGAAATTGCTAATCTGACCGTGCAGCGCTATAAGCCATTGCTAGGCAATAAATTTGTGAGTAAGCAAGACTATGATACCGCGGTAGCCAATGCCAAACAGGCAGAAGCCAGTGTCGAATCCGCCAAGGCCTCGCTTGAAACAGCCAGGATCAATTTACAATATACCAAGGTTCTCTCACCTATTAATGGCCGAATTGGACGCTCCAGTGTGACCGAGGGCGCATTAGTGGCAGCCAATCAGCAAACCGCGATGGCCGTTATCCATCAGCTTAACCCCATTTTTGTTGATATTACCCAGTCAAGTAATGATTATTTCAAGCTCCAAAAAGAACTGGAGAAAGGCAAACCTGAAGGAAAGTCACAGGATATTTCCGTTCAGTTATTTTTAGATGACGGCAGCCTCTACGATCAGAAAGGCAAACTGGAGTTCTCAGAAGTTCAGGTTGATGAAACCACAGGCTCCATTACTTTAAGAGCAATTTTTCCAAATCCTGATAGCAAGCTTTTGCCGGGAATGTTTGTTCGCGCACAGCTGAATATGGGCATTAATCCCAAAGCCCTGCTGGTACCTCAGCAGGGAATCACCCGCGATAACACCGGAAAGGCCACTGCTCTGATTGTTGATAGTGAAAACAAGGTTGAACAACGCAATATTACGGTCACGCAGGCTGTCAAGGATAAATGGCTGGTGACCAAAGGGCTAAGCGCCGGCGATAAAATTATTGTCAGTGGACAACTGAAGGTTAAACCAGGTTCAAAAGTTAAAATACTCAAGCCAGATGAGAAAAAGCCTGAGCAGACCAAGGTGGATGGCTGATTATGTCAGATTTTTTTATAAATCGTCCTATCTTTGCCTGGGTAATCGCCATCATGATTATGGTGGCTGGCTGTATTGCCTTATTTCAACTGCCCATTTCGCAATATCCAACAGTAGCACCGCCGTCAATTGCAGTAACCACTATTTATCCAGGAGCTGATGCTCAGACCGTGCAGGATACAGTGACTCAGGTTATTGAGCAAAACATGACAGGGCTTGACAACCTGCTTTATATGTCCTCTCAGAGCGACTCCTCAGGCAGCATGACAATCACACTGACCTTTGATCCTAAAGCCGATCCGGATATCGCACAGGTACAGGTACAGAACAAACTCCAGCTTGCCATGCCTCTTTTGCCAATCGAGGTTCAGCAACAGGGTATTGTAGTTCAAAAGGCAAGCAGCAGTTATCTTTTGGTTGTGGGCGTTTACTCTGAGAATGACCACTTAAACCAGTATGACCTGGGAGACTATCTGTCCTCTTATCTTAAAGATCCGATTGGCCGTATCAATGGTGTAGGTAATGTGGAGCTTTTTGGCGCCCAATATGCAATGCGCGTCTGGATGGATGCCAACAAGCTAAATAATTATCAGCTAACGCCCATTGACGTGATCTTAGCCATTCGCGCACAAAATAATCAGATCGCAGCAGGCCAGTTGGGTGGACTGCCAGCTACATCTAATCAGCAGCTTAATGCATCGATTATTGCCCAGACGCGTCTGAAATCGCCTGAAGAATTCTCAAAAATTCTCTTGAAGGTGAATAAAGATGGTTCTCAGGTGCGCCTGAAGGATGTCGCAAAAGTTGAACTGGGCGGTGAAAACTATGACCTGATTGCCCAGTATAATGGCCGGCCTGCAGCAGGGCTCGGAATCAGACTGACAACAGGTGCCAATGCACTCGATACAGCGGCTGCCATTAAAACTGAATTGAAACGGATGGAGCCCTATTTTCCCCCGGGATTAAAGGTGGTGTACCCCTATGACACTACCCCCTTCGTCAAAATTTCGATCCACAAGGTCGTAGAAACCCTTATTGAGGCATTTGTACTGGTGTTTCTGGTTATGTATCTGTTTTTACAGAACTTCAGAGCTACGCTGATTCCAACTATTGCCATCCCGGTAGTCATACTGGGTACCTTTGCTGTGCTTTCCCTTTTTGGCATGTCGATTAATACCCTGACTATGTTCGGTCTGATTCTGGCAATTGGTCTGCTGGTTGACGATGCCATTGTAGTGGTAGAAAACGTTGAAAGGGTGATGGCTGAAGAGAATTTACCACCCAAAGAAGCAACTCACCGTTCCATGAAGCAGATTCAGGGAGCCTTAGTAGGTATCGCCATGGTCTTATCGGCAGTTTTCATCCCGATGGCTTTCTTTGGCGGCTCAACAGGCGCTATTTATCGTCAGTTTTCCATTACCATTGTCTCTGCAATGGTACTGTCAATCCTAATCGCTTTGATCCTGACACCTGCCCTTTGCGCCAATCTTTTGAAACCCTATGGCGAAGAGCGGCATGACAAATGGCTTTTCAAATGGTTTAACCGTTTTCTGCATGCTGCAACTCATGGGTACCATGATGCAGTCGCCAGTATATTGAAGAGAACAGGCCGCTATCTTTTAATTTATCTGATTATCATTATTTCTATGGTTTATCTGTTTCTGCGTCTGCCTGGCTCCTTCCTGCCGGAAGAAGACCAGGGTATGTTGCTAACGATGATACAGCTGCCTGCGGGAGCGACTCAGGAACGTACGCAAAAAGTAGCCGAGCAGATCTATGAGTATTTCGCAACCAAAGAGAAGCACAATGTCATTTCCGTGTTCTCCGTGGTCGGATTCGGTTTCAACGGTAAAGGACAAAATAACGGGATCGCCTTCCTCACTTTGAAAGACTGGTCAGAGCGAAGCGGAAAAGAAAACAGTGTGCAGGAAATTATTAATCGGGCTGGCGGGGAATTTGCCAAAATAATTAATGATGGAATGGTATTCCCTTTTAATTTACCGGCCATTATTGAACTGGGTACTGCCACCGGATTTGATTTTGAGTTAATTGATCGCGGCGGCCTCGGCCATGAGAAACTCACAGAAGCACGCAATAAACTGATGGAAATGGTGGGAGAGCATTCCAATGTGCTGGTCAGAGTAAGACCGAATGGGCTGGAGGATACACCGCAATATAAATTAATCGTTGATCAGGAGAAAGCAGAAGCGCTTGGAGTATCTATTACCGATATCAATCAGACTATTTCCGCCGCCTTGGGCAGTGTGTATGTCAATGATTTTATTGATAGAGGACGTGTTAAAAAAGTATACGTTCAAGGAGCACCCCGTTTTCGGATGCTGCCACAGGATATCAATGAATGGTATGTGCGCAGCGGCAATGGGCAAATGGTACCTTTTTCCGCATTCACCAGTGCCAAATGGGAGAAGGGTTCGCCGCGTCTTGAGCGATACAATGGCTTACCTTCAATGGAAATCCTGGGTGAAGCGGCAGAAGGCCAGAGTACCGGTACGGCCATGGCTTTGATGGAAAAATTAACCTCTGAATTACCCACCGGCATTGGTTTTGACTGGACAGGAATGTCGTATCAGGAAAGACTCTCAGGTAATCAGGCACCGGCTCTTTATGCGATATCTCTTTTAGTGGTATTCCTTTCTCTTGCAGCTCTATATGAAAGCTGGTCAGTTCCCTTTTCAGTCATGCTGGTGGTTCCGCTGGGGATTATCGGCGCATTAATTGCGGCGAAACTATTCAATATGTATAACGACATTTATTTCAAGGTCGGATTACTGACGACTATGGGCCTTTCAGCGAAAAATGCCATCCTTATCGTTGAATTTGCCAAGGATCTAATAGAAAAAGAGCATAAGCCGCTCATTGAGGCAACGCTCGAAGCCACAAGAATGCGTTTACGCCCTATTCTGATGACCTCTCTTGCCTTTATTTTTGGGGTATTACCGCTGGCATTAAGCACTGGCGCCGGTTCTGGTGCTCAGAACGCGGTGGGAATTGGCGTAGTCGGCGGTATGTTTACTGCTACTTTCCTGGCAATATTCTTTGTTCCAATATTCTTTGTATTGGTCAGACAGCATTTTGGAAAAAAACTGGTGGAAGATGGCTCCAGTAAAACGCAGAATGATCAGAAAAATCCTCTATAAATTCCCCTTAACTCCTCTCTCTCTGGGGAGAGAGCTTAAGAGGGAGGGTTTTCGAGAGTCTTCATCAAACTGTGTCAGGCCATGTCATCTCGAACGTAGTGAGAGATCTCCGAATGCTGGCACAAACCAAGATTCAGGAGATCTCTCACTACGTTCGAGATGACGGCGTGCCTGTGAGTAAGGACACAGTTTAATGAACGCTCCCGGCTTTTCTAACTGGTTTTTATCTGCTTATAGATTGCCTCACTAATCGCAAAAACCTGCTGCAATTCCTTTTCACAGGACGGTTCATAATCTTCCAAAAGCCCCAGATGTAAAACCTGATGGTATTTTTGATAGGCCTCTTTCAAGTAGTTAAATTGTTCCTTACTCAGGATATCGTCTTTTGCCAATTGCCGTAAAAGACTTAAGGTATGCGTATATCGGCTGTAATTTTTTCTGGCATGAATCAGAATCAGGCATTGAACCAGAAATTCCAAATCGACCAATCCACCCGGCCGCTCTTTAATAGAATGTCCCAGTTGAAACTTCAGCATTTTCTCCCGCATTGACAATACTTCGTCCAGCACATCCCGGGCATTGCTCTGCTCAGCGTATATTGATGCTTTCAGTTTCGAGAAAACGGCTCTCACACGCGGCCCCCCCAATAATACGCGCGATCGAATGAGTGCCTGGTGTTCCCAGGTCCAGGCTTCCGTTTGCTGATAGGTTACGAAAGAAGACAAACTGCTTACCAATAAACCTGATGACCCTGATGGGCGTAAACGTGTATCGACCTGGTATAAAATACCGGATTGAAAACGAGTGGTTAGCATGTGTAAAATCTTTTGCGTCAGGCGGGTGATCAAAGAACTATGCTCAGCATCTGATGTGTAAATGAATACTAAATCCAAATCTGAATTATAATTCATTTCACGGCTTCCCAGTTTACCATAAGCCAGAACCGCAAATCCTTGAAATACGGTATCCATAACAGGATATCTTAAAGCCAGCTGCCTGGAAGCGATCTCAACAACCCGAACAACAATAGCCTCCGCTAAATCAGCAAGGAAACGTCCGGCGCGTATTGCATTTAATCGGCCATGAAGTTCGGCTCTTGCAGCCAATAGCCAATGGCTTAGTTTGAATTGTCTTAAATATTCCTCTTCGTCCTCCTGGTCTTTGCAGTGAGCCATTTTATTTTCAAGCTGCTGCTTCAATTGCAGGCGAGAAGGAGGGGTCCAATTGGGCATAGGCTCAAGTAAGGTTTCAAGCAGGAAAGGATGCGCTACCAGCAACTGCGAGATAAAGGGACTGCGGGAAAACCAGTATAATAATTCGTTCAATGTCTGCGGATTCTCGGTCAGTAATGCAAGATAAGCGCTTCGCCCGACCACGCTTTCCAGAAGCTGCATGACCTGAAGTAAAACAGCTTCTGTATTTTTGACCTGTGCCAGCTCCTTCAATAATAGCGGCATAAATCGGTCCAGTATCATGCGCGCAGCCTGGCTAAGACGAAGACAACGAGGAGAATGTCTGAATGAATGTATCAGCTGATAGCAACGCTTTGCATGCTGGTAGTTGATGCTGGCGAGTAAGTTAGTTGCCATTTCCGACTCGATGTGTCCCTGCCATACACTGGCTAATTGATGTTCCAAAAGTCTCGAATTATCCTCAAGTTGTCCGCTGCTTTTTTTATAAGCAAGCATCGAACTGAATAAATTGCTGACTATTCGCTGATATTGTTTCAGCTTAAAATAAACTGACTGCCAGTCAGCATAATTCATTGCCTGACTAATCTGGAATTGTCGAAGTTCATCTTCAGGCAATACATGGGTTTGCTGATCGTTAAGTGACTGTAACGCATTCTCGAGTTTCCGATAAAATAAATAGGCTTCTTGTAAAACCTGAGCGCGCGTCAGCAATTTTTCTTGCTTTATAGTAGCCAGGGCTTCCAATAAACTGGTTTTTTGTAATTGAGGTAATCGACCGCCCCTGATTAATTGTATATTCTGAACAATAAACTCAATTTCCCGAATTCCCCCTGATCCGCGTTTAATATCATTCAGGCGAGGATTAAGCTGAACTTCTCTAATAATCATGGACTTCATACTGCGAAGTGATTCGATGACGCTGAAATCAACATAACGGCGATAGACAAAAGGTGTAATCAGTTGATAGAACCAGTGATCGGCAGAAACTGTCAGATCCAGCGGCCTTGCCTTGACCATTGCGTACCGCTCCCAATCTCTCCCCTGCTCCTGATAATAATTCTCTATAGTGGCCAGATTAACCACTAAAGCACCGCTGTCTCCATTCGGTCTTAATCGCAGGTCGACACGAAATACGAAGCCTTCAGCAGTGATCTGCTGCAATAACTGTATAAAACGCTGGACTACTTTAATATAGAACTGTTGATTGCTGATGGATTCCTCACCATCGGTCCATCCATCTTTGGAATACGCAAGGATGAGATCGATATCCGAAGAATAATTTAACTCTCTTCCACCCAGTTTTCCCATAGCCAATACATACAGTCGGGCCGGGGCACCGCTTTCTTCCAGGGGAATACCATGTCTTTGGCTGACATCCTGCTCGCAATAGCTCAATGCGCTGCGGATGGCTTCATCCGCAAAATCAGACCAGGAGCGCATTGTTTCTGCGGTGTCAGCCAGGCCCGATGCCTCTCTCAATAGTAATCGCAGGAAACTGTAATGCCGACATTGTCGAATTTCTTTGGCAAAGGAGGGAAAGGGTGAATTCGGTATAGCCTGGAATCGCTCTCGGTACTCTTTGGCAAAAACCGGAGCCAGGCAATCATCTTCTGCTACTAATCTTGAAAAAATTTCAATATGACGCAGTGCATAATCGCTGCTTAGCAAAACCTTTTTTATCCCCTTTCGCAAATGAGGGGCGGCATGGCTAAAATGCTTATCCAAAAGCTGGAATCGTGAGTCAATAAACACCTCTCTATCAGTCATTTATAAAGTTCCTGAATAACATTTATCATAAGCAATGGTTTATTAACAATAAAAAGGTACTATATATTAATTAAATAACTATAAATTGGTAGGACCATGAAACTTATCCGCTATTTTTTATTAGGCCTGCTCTCATTTT
Organism: Legionella sp. 16cNR16C; assembly: GCF_021297775.1. Taxonomy (NCBI): domain Bacteria; kingdom Pseudomonadati; phylum Pseudomonadota; class Gammaproteobacteria; order Legionellales; family Legionellaceae; genus Legionella; species Legionella sp. 16cNR16C. The sequence continues at coordinate 229,675 of NZ_JAJTMX010000002.1, read as the reverse complement.
CAACTGCTGGCTTTGCACAGGGAGAGCCTCTGCTCATCGCGGTGGATAATTTTTCTCCTCCCTTTGTGATGCGGGCAGGAAATAATGTATTTCACGGATTTGATGTGGAAATGATGGAGCATCTTTGTAAAATTATGAACAGGACCTGCCAGTACAAACCAGTCCACTTCCACTCCCTCTTGGGTGAAGTTGAAAATAAGACGAGTGAAGTGGCGCTCGGTGCCATTACCATAACGCCTGACCGCGCGACACGCGTCAATTTTACCGCACCTTATATGTTGAGTCAGTTTCGGTTCATGGGAAAACAAGCCTTAAGCCAGCAACCCTTTAGTCTCGACCTTCTCTCTAATAAAAAAATTGGCGTTGAGGAAGGCACTTTGTTTCCGCAACTCATCCAAACCCTGGGTATCAAAAATCCACAAATAGAGCTCTATGATACAGAGGACAACATTTTAGTTGCTCTACAGAATGGAGATATTGATCTGGCCTTGCTGGATAATGCAACTGCCATTTACTGGGCCAATCATTCTTCCGGTGTACTGGCTGTACTAGGGGAAAAAGAGACTTATGGTTTTGGGTATGGCATTGCAGTGAATAAAGATAATCTTGAATTACTGCAACAGTTAAACAACGCGATCAGCCAATATCACGCCAGTGATATTTTTAAGCAGGATTATGACAGGTATTTCGGCGATTTTAAGCCTTAATAACTTGAACCGGGGGAATAATGAATCATTTAACTCCTTTAAGCTCAGCAAAAATATTGCACCCGCTGATTGGGCCGGACAGGTATTTTCCGAATAATTCAATTTACCCGTTATTGATTTATAAGAACGTATTTGATTTGGACGGACGATCAGTCGAGGATGTTCAGCAATTTCTAAAAGAAAACCAATGGATCAACTCCTGGCTGGATGTTGTTTATGATTACCAGCATTATCATAGCAATACCCATGAGACCCTGGTAATTTATACCGGCCATTGCCAAGTACAATTTGGCGGCGATAATGGAATTATTTATGAAGTGAGCCGTGGCGATGTCGTTATAATTCCTGCAGGGGTTGCTCATAAAAATACAGGCAGTTCGGACGATTTTAAATGCATAGGCTCCTATCCTTTCGAGCGGGACTACGATGTTTGCTACGGACTTTTGGAAGAACATCCAAGGGTCGATGAAAACATCGCAGGAACAGTCCTGCCGGCCTGCGATCCGGTCTTTGGAACAAAGGGCGGGCTATTTGATTATTGGAAATCCTGAAACTCAAAAGTCTACCTTGTTTCAAGACTCGATATCCAACAGATTATTAATAATAGACTGAATCTTATTCAAGGACTGATTCTTTGCTTTCAACGATAAACAAGTTTCAGCTTCATTTGACAACACATTGATTTTACTTCGGATTGTTTCATACAAATGAAGCTCTATATGTCTAACAGCTTCCAGATTGCTATCAATATTCTCTAAAAGACTCTGATATTTCCTTTTTCTTGCAGAGAACAGGCGCTGCTCGAGCCGGTCCATTAATTCTTTTAAATCCCTTTCACTCGCGCTGCAAGTGATTCGCATAAATGGACAGTCTTTTTCCAGCCCATAATAGGACAAAGGAGCTATCATTATTTTGTCTTCAAACAACAAATAATAGGCAAGTTCCTCACCGCTGTTGACTTTTCCTGTTCTTTGCAGTGCACGAGCCGCCTGTGCTGGAAGGTCTAAACCGAATAAATCAGAAAAATCACCCAGGGCATAAAAAGTTGCCTCGACCTGATAATCAGGATCGGGCATCTCAGCGCCCATTTCTTTTAGTCGCATTAAAACATAGTCCACTTTCTTTTTGTAAAACAAAACCAGATCCTCTCTTTCCTTTTCATCAAAATGAGCCATGGTTTCAGCATATGCCAATTGCGCAGAGCGAGGCGCGTGCAAGAAGTAGTTAATATTTTTATTCAACATTTCATTCATCACGAATTCGTCAAATACCAGAATCACCGCCATACGTTCGCCCGCCGCGGATAAGGCTTTTGTTGCGGAGCGCATGATCATAATGCGTTTTTTCAAATCCGGAGCGATTTTTAAAAAGGAAGGAATTTTAACAAAGCTCATTTCTGTATAAGCTTCATCAAAAATAATAAACAAGTCAGGATAACGGCGAAGTACCTCTGCGATTTTGGCAAGCTCTTCCTCGGGAATCATTGTTCCCAGTGGGTTCGACGGATTACAGAATAATACGGCTTTGGGCCAGCCATGATCATCCTCCGCAAGGAAAAGCGCCTCTTGAATAGAGTCTTCCAAAGCCTGAGCGTTAATATGATAGCCTTTTTCTTTCATCACATGGATGGGATGCAAACGATGCAGCTCGTTGCTGGCATACGCTGAATAATGCGGAAAAGGCGTAATAATGCGATAACCTGGATATTCTTCATAATGCGTATTCAATGTTTCAAACATAATACGCAAAGCGCCAATACCCCCCACTGTAAACAGGACATTATCCGGGCTGATGTCGGCTTCATACCAGGCAGACATAGTCTGCGCCATTAATTCACGAGGTCCTTTGTCCCCCCTGGGATCTCCATAATCAATCGCATGCTCGCCGTCAGTGTTATCGATATCAAAGCGTTCATTTTCGGCCAGATTTTCAAGCTTTTGCCAATATCCCAGAAAAGAACGAATAGTCTGCACATTAATGGGATATGTCGGTTTGCCTACGCCTGCGAAAATAACTCTGCTCTTTTGCTCTTCCTCTGCCAGTGTATTGGCCCAAAGAGCCAACAGCATGACTCTGTCAATTTTATTCGCGTGTAATCCATTTGGGGTAAGCATAACTGCATCCATTCATTATTTTGATTAAATCATAGACCACTTTTGTGGAATTGTTTCAATATCTTATCGAGATTCCATCGGAATCTGGAAATGAAAGCAGCCATGGTTAGGGGAAAGTCTCATTCTGCCAAACCTAAGCGTTCCGCCTATCCTTCATTTATTAATGCAGTTCATTACAAAAATATTCTAAAGCAATTTTGCAGGCTATTAAATTTAAGTCCCATTAAGGTTTGCGGACAAATTTCTGCCGGACTGAATCGCTACGCACTTCAGCAGCTTTTATTTTTGGATCCGCTGCAGGCCCGGTGACTGATCCCACATTGGCACGTGCGGTCAGCGCTGCGTCCATAGCTTTACCCTTGAGATCATTGAGTACATTGATTCTATCTCTGATAGAAGACATTCCTCCGCCAGAGAGTTCTTCTAAATGGCTATCACTGAGATATTGTTTTTTCTTTGGCTGATGCTTGGGATGTTTAGTACGTTTTCTCATGGCACTTCTCATAAAACAACAAAGATTGTTAAATTATAGTAGAAGTTCACCAGAATTGTTCGATATTTAATCACTTTTAGAGCGGCAATCCCGAAGCTTGAAAATGGGATTGCCTTAAGTCATTCAAATATATTAGTGAATTGTTTCGCCCTTCGTAAGGCAGTGGCTAATCACTTGTCGAGTGACGAAGTCACCCTGATTTGCACCATAGACTGATTTGAAATACTCGGCCAGTGTTCGCACCCAGCCAGAAATACGAAAATTCATTCGTTTTTCTTCTTTATCGACCACCAGTTCAAACAATCCAAGCGCCTCGCTTTTATTTTTGTTGGCATATTCTTCCATGATCACTTGTGCTGTGTACATGTCTTTATCTCTGGTCGGCCAGTTTTTATTCATAATCACCCCTTTACTTCGATAGTATGGCAACTCTTGGCGCAGCTTACTCTATGGTTAATTCCCATTGCAAGTTCAGCGGCTAGAGATATAGAATGCCATACTTTTTGTACAAAATCAATACAAATTTATCTTGTTTTTTACTGCTATGATGTTTGTAAGGGTATCCCCTGCTGCTCTTGCCATAAGGTCACGAATAATACCATCACAATCGGGCCTACAAACAAACCAAGCAATCCTAAAGTTTCAACTCCACCCAATATGCCAAAAAGCACGGCTAAAAAAGGAAGCTCAATTGCCCCGCCAATCAGCACAGGCTTGATAAAATGATCGGCAATAAACATCACCACCGTACCCCATACTACTACCACAATGGCTGCCGCCAGGCTGCCGCTTGAAATCAATATTAATGCGACGAAGGTAAAGACGATTGGCACAATAAATGGGATCATTGCAGCAAAAGCAGTGATAAAACCAACCAGAGTAGGCGCAGGTACGCCGACAATGACATAACACAAACCCATTAAGATACCCACTCCAAGTCCAACCAGAATGGTACCGTTTACGGTGCCGCGAAGAGCCGATGGCAGACGGTCTGCATAGCGAAACCAGCGTTTCCCAAGGCAAATCTCTCCTACCCGATTAATTTCCTGAAATAATTTATCTCCATCACGATAGAAGAAAAATAAGGTCAGAATGGTAAACCCAAGTTGAAAACCGCGGTGGGCCAGATTAACCCCTACTTGCTTAATGTAATAACTCGCCGGCGTCAGTGAAATATGCAGGTTCGATAGAAAATTTCTGAGATTACCAGGCTGGCCAATATTATTTTGCCAGTAGTTCGTTAAATCTTTACCAAGCACTGGAATTTGCTGAATAATTCCTGGCGCATCTCCGCCCTCTTTATTAATTAATTGCAGATAATTAATAAAAACCTGCAATTCCTTTACCAGTAAGGTGACCAGCCAGCTTAAAGGCAGTAGAAAAATCAAAGCCAGAATCGCTGTAAATAACAATGCGGCCCAATTACGGTGCCTGCCAAAAAACTGCTTCCAGCGCTTGTACAGCGGGTAGGTCGCAATGGCAATAATCGCTGCCCAGATCATGGAAGGAATAAATCGATGAACAATGAAAAGTGCGAGTAATACGATGCCGACAGTCAGGGCAATATTAATTAGTTCTTTATGGCTCTCATTCATCAGGAGAAACTCCAGATTAATAATTGTAAAATTATCCAGGCAGGAACAGCTGCAAGCACATCGTCAAACATAATTCCAAACCCGCCTTTAATTTTTTCATCAGCAATCGTAATAGGCCAGGGCTTCCAGATATCGAAAAGCCGAAATAGTAAAAATCCGATAATCATCCACGTCAGCCTGGGAGGCACTAAGGCCATTGTTAATAGAAACCCGACGACCTCATCCCAGACAATCCCGGAATAATCATGTTCGCCAAGATCAGCGGATACTCGATCGCTGACATACACGCCAAGAATAAAAAACAGCAGAGTTATTAACAAATAGAGAGGCAGGGTGAGTGAGGACATCAGTAAGTAAATGGGAAAGGCGGCAAGCGTTCCCCAAGTGCCAGGTGCAACAGGGGCCAATCCGGCTCCAAAACCAAAGGCAATAAAATAAGCAGGATCCTGCCAGACTTTACTAGATAGGTTCATTGAATTCAACCTTTAAAAATGAGCAAACCCTTTGGGTATTAAAGGAGAAACTCTGCCTGTTTCTTGTAAAAATCGCAAGCCTTTTTCTTCTTCGATTACGCCTATTGGGTAGCAGGTCATTCCACTACGAGTTATTTCTTCAAAAAAAGTCTGCTGATGAATCTCGGGAATGGTAAAGCATAATTCATAATCATCACCGCCAGCAATGGCAAATTCTGTCGCATTCTGACGGTACTTACTGACTAAGGGATGAACAGGAACTTTTGACCAGGCGATGCAGGCACCTACGCCGCTTTGCTCACAGATGTGATTAAGATCTGCTGACAAGCCATCTGAAATATCAATGCATGCACTGGCCCACTGCTGTAAATAGCCAGTTAAATCAATACGCGGTACAGGATGAAGAAGCTTATCCATAAGAATGGCTTTATCTTCAGCAAGAATAGTATCGTCTTGTAAATAGGCGACCGCTAAAGCCGCAGCACCAAGCTCTCCGCTCACCCAAACGGTATCGCCAGGCTTTGCATTACAGCGTCTGACTGCTTTTCCTCTTGGAATAAGTCCGTGAATGGTCAGACTTAAGCTAAGGGGGCCTCGCGTTGTATCTCCCCCTATCAAGGCGATATTATAACGTTTCAATGCAGCCTGAAAGCCTTGAGAAAACCGACTAAGCCAGTTTTCGCAGGCAGTAGGCATGGTCAATGCTAAACTTATCCAGCAAGGTGTGGCAGCCATTGCCGCCATATCACTGACATTCACCATAACCGCCTTCCAGGCGATATCATAAGGATCCCAAGCACTTAGAAAATGCACTTCAGCAACCAGAGTGTCAGTGCTTACTAACAAATGCCTGTCTGAAGGAACCTCCAGGCAGGCTGCATCATCACCGATTCCAAAAACTACATCAGAGCGCTCGATTGCTCCTGACTTGAAAAAGGTATCGATAAGGGAGAACTCATTTAGGCTCAAGACTAACTTCCAGTGAACGAACTTTTCTTGAAAGATTATTGAGAACACCATTCACATAGCGATGGCCATCCTGTGAGCCAAATTCGCGGGCCAGACTAACCGCTTCATCCAGAACTACTTTGTAAGGTATTTCCAGACAATACACGAGTTCATAGGCACCTATTCTTAATACAGTATGCTCGATTGGATTTAATTCCTGAAGCGATCGGTCCTGGAGAAACAATTCAAAACCGCTTTCCAGTTCCTGCAAATGCTTTGGAACGCCGTAAAGCAAATTGCAAAAATAGTCGGCATCGACTTTATCCATGTTATTAGCTACTCTGAACTGTGCTTCTATTTCGTGTAAGTCATGGCCAGACATTAACCATTGGTACAGCGCTTGTAATGCTAATCGCCGCGCTCGTCTTTTTCCTCGTATTGCTTCTTTTTCCACTATTACCTCAGGACGTTTTGTCGTTTTTCATTTGATCAATAGTTTGTCTGAAATCACTCACATCCTTAAATCGTTTATATACAGACGCAAACCTTACATAAGCTACATGATCCAATTTAAGTAATTGTTCCATAACCAGCTCACCTACCTGACGAGATTGTATTTCTCGCTCGCCACTACGTCGAATGTCCTGCGTAATGGCAACTATCGCTTCCTCCAGCAAATCCGTGCTAACCGGTCTCTTTTCAAGAGCCTTTTTCATTCCAAGGCGTAAATTTTCCAGATTAAAAGGAACCCTTGCCCCGTCACGCTTGATGATATCCGGCATAATTAATTCCGCAGTTTCAAAGGTTGTAAACCGCTCATTGCATATTACGCACTGACGCCGCCTGCGTACCTGGGCTCCTTCGGCAACCAGGCGGGAATCGATGACTTTGGTTTCTTCTGCATGACAAAAGGGACAATACATGATTAACGATATACCGGAAATTCACGACACAATTGCAGTACTTGCGATCTTATGCGATCGATCACACTATCGTCGCCCATATGATCCAATACATCGCAAATCCATCCAGTCAGCAATTCTATCTCTTTTTCCTTAAATCCACGAGTAGTGACTGCCGGCGTACCAAGACGCAAGCCGCTGGTTACAAAGGGTGAACGGGGATCATTAGGCACTGTATTTTTATTTACAGTAATATTAGCCCGTCCCAAAGCGGCATCCGCATCTTTACCCGTGTATTCCCTGCCAATTAGATTGACCAGCAGTAAATGGTTTTTAGTGCTGCCGGAAACAATGGGGTAGCCCCTTTCGATGAGGGTTTGAGCCATGGTCTTTGCATTAGTCAGCACTTGCTGCTGATACATTTTAAATTCGGGCTGCAGAGCTTCAGCAAAGGCAACCGCTTTTGCAGCGATAACATGCATTAAAGGCCCGCCCTGATTGCCTGGAAAAACAGCTGAATTCAATTTCTTTTCAATGACTTCATTAGCACGCGCAAGAATCATCCCGCCACGGGGGCCACGCAGGGTTTTATGCGTGGTTGTCGTTACCACATCTGCATAAGGCACTGGAGATGGGTATAATCCTGTTACAATCAAGCCGGCGACATGCGCCACATCCGCCATCAGATAAGCACCTACTGAATCAGCAATCGCACGAAATCTTGCCCAATCCAGTTCCTGAGAATAGGCTGAAAATCCTGCAATAATCATTTTAGGCTGATGCAGTCTGGCCTTTTCTTCCACTTCATCATAATTGATAAGGCCGCTATGCGGGTCTACACCATATTCATGAGAATTATAAATTTTTCCAGAAAAATTTACCTTTGAACCATGCGTCAAATGCCCGCCATGAGGAAGCGCCATGCCAAGTACCGAATCACCTGGTGACAGTAAAGCCATCATCGCCGCTGCATTTGCCTGAGAACCTGAGTGCGGCTGAACATTGACATAATCGGCGGCGAATAACTGCTTTGCACGCTCAATGGCCAGGTTTTCAGCGATATCCACGTATTCACAACCACCGTAATATCGCTTACCAGGATATCCTTCGGCATACTTATTGGTTAAGACACTGCCTTGCGCAGCCAGCACACGCGGACTGGCATAATTTTCAGACGCGATGAGTTCAATATGCTCTTCCTGACGTTTATTTTCAGCCTCAATGGCTTGCCAGAGTTGTTCATCAAACCCGGCTATCGTGTACTGGCTATCAAACATAACTTTCCTTACTTGCTTACGATTGAATAATTGTAGTTTAACGAGTGTTTAACAGCAAAAATATTATCTTTAGCTTAAAAAAGCTCTACTTTAAAAATCCTCTCTCCCTCAGGGAGAGAGTTAGAGAGAGGGGTTTAAAATCACCCCTACCTTATTTCACAATCAAATCATTTCGCACGCGTCTTACATCTGGAATACTTCTTACTATTAGCGCCGCTCTGTTTTTGATGATCGGGCTGTTGACAAAGCCACTCAGCTGGACTTCATCCTTAAAGGTTTTAACCTGAATGGAAAGGCTCTCTGGGCCAAGCTCATCAACAAGCTTTGCCTTTGCTCTGGCAGTGATTGAAGTACTGTCCAGATATTGTCCGGTACTTTCACGAGTGGGAGTAGCGGAACAGGCAAGCAAAGCAAATGCAGCGAACGCAATCAACAGGCTTTTAGTAAATGACAACATTTCACAAAACTCCTTCATAGAAAATTCAGGAGGGCAAGAGTATCATATCCTGACCTTATAGTCATGATCTCTGTTTAGCCTCCCTTTCTGATTAAAATTTGCAATTATTTGAATAAAGTGGTTGATTATGCATCTATCGATAGGTAGAATAGGCTTTATGAATATTACGACGATGCAAGAAAAAATTCTGAATACCGCTGAAACATTGATCCAGAAAATGGGTTACAACGCTTTTAGTTATAAAGATATTGCGCAGGTAGTAGGGATTAAAACCTCCAGTATACATTATTACTATCCCGCAAAAGAGGACCTGGCTATTGCTGTAATTGACTGGCAACTGCACCGACTGTCGTTGTATTTAAACGAATTGGAATTAAACTCCTCTTTGAATTTACAACAAAAGTTAATCAGCCTGGTCGATAAACTCATGCTTTTGACTGTTCATGATGAAATGAAAATGTGTTTGGGCGGCATGCTGGCATCGGATGTAATTTCATTACCGGAAAGGCTTAGAATCAAAGTTCGTTCATTTTTTAATATTTTGGAGAAATGGCTGACTGACGTGATCAGTGAGGGATCCTCTGATAAAGAACAATGGGACGCTTTACAATCCAGGGAACTTTCAAGAAATTTGCTGGTTCAATTGGAAGGCGGATTGCTACTGTCCAGATTATACGAGGATATATCCTATGTGGAACCTGTGAAATCGTTTATAAAGAGAGTATTTTAATTTTTTTTATCGAAACTATCTATCTACTGGTAGATGCATTGGAGGTGAACATGAAGAAAAAATGGTTAAGTTTATGCGCCCTTACCTGCGGTTTGATAACTTCTACTTATGCGAGTGTGACAATGAAAGCAATTAATGAAAAAACTATTAAGGACACTACCTATATTTCTATGATCAGCAATCAGGGTGTTGAGGAAAGATTTGAACAATTTTTGCGAAAAGGCGCTCAGATGGTTAACAAAACCGAGCCCAATACGGCACTTTGGTTTGCTTTAAAACAAGATAATCACTTTGCTATATTTGATGTTTTTTTCAATAAGCAAGGAAGAGAGGAGCATTTTGCAGGCCTTGTCGCCAATGCCCTGAAGGAGAATTCCTCGCAATTAGTATCAGGTGGATGGGAGCAAGGCGTATTAGCAAATATCAATAATTATGATCTTATCGCCTCCAGTCACTTTGATAAGGACAAGGTCTTAACAGCAAAGGAAGCATCTTATATCTATTTCAAGGCAAAATCGGGTAAAAGTCATGAGTTGGAGAACTTCCTGAAAGAAGGAGCCAAACTTATCAATGCAACAGAGCCAGGAACGCATTTTTGGCTCGCCTTAAAAACTGATAACAACACCTATGCCATTTTCGATGCCTTTAAGGATAAGAATGCTCAAAAAGCGCATTTTTCTGGTAAGGTGGCTGCTGCGCTGCAAAAAAATGCGGATGAACTGATTGACGGAGGATGGGAGCAAGGAGTTCTGGCTCATGTTTCTAATTTTCAGATTATAGCGGTGGCTTAACTATAAGTACATTGATGATGGAGCATAACTAGAAGCTATCGTCTTTGCGAACGAAGTGAAGCAATCCAGATCGAATCCTGAACAAAGTTAAGATCTGGATTGCTTCGCTGACGCTCGCAAAGACAGTTTTTGTGCACTTCAGTCTTAACAGTTCCCTGCTTGTGTTTTATTAGCAGGGACGAATTAAGAAAACTTAACCGTGCCCGTGCGATTTACTATCAGGAGCACTTTGATGCCCGTGGTTATTCGCGGCATATTTTTTGTGATGACGTGTATCAGGTGCCGGCTCGCGAGCCACATGAGTCGGGCGGTGTCCATGATAACTACGTTCCAAAGGCTTTTTTCGTACCGGTGTAACAGTATGTCCATGTGTGTTAACTGCAGCTACATAATGCTGAGCCATAATCTGAACCTGAGCAGAAGGCAGAGGATGTGAATGGTTCTCAACAATAACAGCAGTAGAATTTCCAATTGCCGGCAGCAGCGCTAATATTCCAAAAAAACGTTTCATATTAACTCCAGACCATTAATTTTGCAGGGAAATGGCACGAGGGTTCTCGTGCCATGGGATGTAAACTATTTAGATTCTAATTTGAATTTTGGTTGCTTATTCAGATATGGAACAATGCGGACTGTGCTGTTAACCCGGGTATATCCAGAGTAAATGTGATAACCACTGAAAGTCACAACGTCCAGATACATTGTCTTATGGCAGTAGCCATAGTAGAACAAATCAATGTAGTGTGGGCTTTCAAAAGTGTAAACATCAAAAGGAGTCAGCGTAGTACCATCATCAAAAGTGCCATAAACAGTTACGTTATCGAAACTGCTGTTAATAATTTCAATTTCACAATAACCAGGAAGCATAGCTCCTTTTTGAGTGCTAGCTTGAGCTTGAACAGCGTCAGCTTTTGGATAAACATGGTGGTTTTCCGCGTAGGAAGAACCTAACAAACCGAAACAGCTAACAAACAACAAGGCTTTTAATTTCATAACTAGTCCAAGTGATAAATGGAAATCGAATGTTAACAAAGTGTTGTATTTAGTCAACAGGTTTTTTTTGTGTCCATAGTTTTACCTCTTTTTTGATTGAATTTAATAATAATTTTCTTCTCTGGAACTAGCGCTTAATTATGATATATTACTCAGCCATTCATACTCTTGAAACAAACAGTTCTCATAGGAAGCAGCATGAAAAAACGCATGGCAATTATGATTTCCGCTTTAATAGTTGTTTTTGGTGGATTAATTGCTTTTAACTTATTCAAAAGCATTATGATGAAGCGTTTTTTTGCAAGCTATGAAGCGCCGGCAGTGACCGTATCCAGTGTAACAGCGATTCAAAAAAGCTGGGAACCTCACCTGCCCGCAGTCGGTAATTTTGTTGCGATCAATGGGGTCGATGTGAATTCCCAAGCTGCAGGAAACGTGGTCAAAATTCATTTTGAATCAGGTCAATACGTTGAAAAAGATCAGCTATTAATTGATATTGATGACACTGTGGATCAGGCTACATTAAAGTTTAATCAGGCACAGCTTGCTCTCAGGGATATCAGTTATAAAAGACAGGCTGACCTTTTCAAGCGTGGAGCTACCCCAATATCCAACGTGGATGAAGCGAAGGCCAGTCTTGAACAGGCACAGGCAAATGTTGAAAAAACCCAGGCAGAAATCTATCAGAAACACATACGCTCTCCCTTCTCAGGTCAGTTAGGAATTCGACAGGTTAATCTGGGACAGTATATAAGTCCCGGACAGACAGCAATCGTTAGCCTGCAATCCCTGGATCCTTTATATCTTGAATTTTATTTACCTGAGCAGCTTCTGAAAAAACTGCATCTCAATCAACAAATTCAGTTCACTATTGAATCCTATCCCAACATGGTTTTTGAAGGAAAAATCAGCGCATTAAACTCCAAAGTCGATACGAATACACACAATATTCTTGTGCAGGCGACGCTGCCTAACTGCCCTTTGGAAGCACTGAAAGCACCCGAGCAATCTACGCTGGTTAAAGCAGCAAAGCAGGAAGGCAGCTCAAAAATAACGGTGTCCTGTAACAGTGAGCTTAATGCGAAGAATCACGTAAGCCAATTCGCGTTTATTCCCGGAATGTTCAGCGCCATTTCGGTCGAACAACCTGCTATTCCGAATGTGGTTGTTCTGCCATCCACAGCCATTTCCTACAGTCTATATGGCAACTCGGTTTTTATCATTGAGAAAGATAAAGAAGGAAAAAAAGATCAGGACGGCAATGATCTGTTATATGTCAAACGGGTTTTTGTCAGTACTGGCGAACAGGAAGGCAATTTAACCGTCATTACTAAAGGCGTTGAGGCAGGACAGCAGGTTGTCAGCTCTGGAGAATTGAAACTACAGAATGGAACACGAGTGATAATCAACAATAGTATCCCCATGAACACCGTGAATAATCCCGACAGCTTAGGGCAGTAGAGGATATGCCGGACTGTTGTCCGGCATTGTACATTACAGGATTTTTTTATGAATTTTACTGATCTGTTTATCAAGCGGCCCGTGCTGGCTACTGTGGTGAGTTTATTGATTTTTCTATTCGGGCTGAACTCGATTAGCACCATGCAAATTCGCCAATATCCGCGGATGGATAATACCATCATTACAGTCACTACAGCCTATCCCGGGGCTGATGCTAATCTGATTGCCGGATTTATAACCACTCCACTTGAGGCAGCTGTAGCCAGCGCCGAAGGGATCGATTATATGACATCGACCAGTACTCAGGGTTTGAGCACAATTACTCTCAATATTAAACTGAACTTTAATCCGCAGGTCGCTTTTACTGATGTGATGAGTAAAGTCCAGCAAACCTTAAATCAGCTGCCTCCGGAATCGCAGCAGCCAGTAATCATAAAAAGCTCCGATACCTCTACTCCCCTGATGTATATCAGTCTCGACAGCGATTCGATGACGCCCCAGCAAATTACGGATTACGCGGTTCGTGTGGTTCAACCACAGTTACAGACAGTAGACGGAGTGGCGCAGGCTCAGATTCTGGGGGGAGCTACTTATTCAATGCGTATCTTTCTCGATCCGATAAAAATGGCTGCTTTGAATGTCTCCCCATCCGAGGTTTCCAGTGTACTGGCCAAGAATAACTTTCTTACAGCGGCTGGCAGCACTAAAGGAGAATACGTCGCAGTCAATATGACCGCGAAAACGGATTTGAATGATGCCCAGGAATTCGGCCGATTGATTATTCGCAGCGATAGAAACTCGATTATTCGATTGAAGGACGTGGGTGAGGTGATTCTGGGCTCCCAGGACTACAATACCACAGTCACTTTTAACGGTAAAAAAGCGGTTTTTCTTGCGATTACACCGACGCCCACCGCAAATCCCCTAACGGTCATTAAAGATGCCCGCAAGCTGTTTCCCGGAATCGTGCGAGACTTCCCTCCCTCTTTGACCGGAACAATTGTTTATGACGCGACCGATTTTATCCGTGCATCAATCAAAGAAGTAATATTAACAATTGCGGAAGCAGCTCTCATTGTGGTGGTAGTGATTTTCCTGTTCCTTGGTTCCCTGCGATCCGTGATCATTCCGGTAATCACTATTCCGCTGTCACTGGTCGGTGTTTGTACGCTGATGCTGTTCCTGGGATATTCAGTTAACCTGTTAACCTTGCTTGCCTTTGTACTCGCGATTGGTCTGGTTGTGGATGACGCCATTGTGGTTGTGGAAAATGTTCACCGCCATATTGAAGAAGGCTTAACTCCCTTCCAGGCGGCATTAACAGGTGCTCGTGAAATCGCCGTCCCGGTCATCGCGATGACGATTACCCTGGCTGCCGTCTATGCTCCAATTGGTTTTATGGGCGGATTAACAGGCGCTCTTTTCAAAGAGTTTGCCTTTACACTGGCCTGTGCGGTAATTATTTCAGGGATTATTGCGCTGACACTGACACCTATGATGTGCTCCAGGTTACTCACTGCGGAAATGAGCAGCGGCCGTTTTGTCCAATTCCTTGATAAACGTTTTCATAATTTAAAAATACGCTATCAGCGTATGCTGCACAGTTTACTGGACACACGAGCCATTATGCTGGTGTTTGCAGCCGTCGTTTTGCTGATGCTTCCCTATTTATATAACAGCATCCCCACCGAGACCGCTCCTGAAGAAGATCAGGGCTTTTTTATTGTTGTACCTACCGCCCCCCAATATGCCACGATTAATTACATCGAAACATTTACCAAAGCATTCGATGAAATTTATAAAACCTTTCCTGAAACAGCTCATTTTTTTAATTTGAATTCGGTGTCAACGCAATCAATTTCCGGCATGGTTTTAAAACCCTGGGATGAGCGCAAACGAACTGAGTTTGAAATGAAAGAGCCCTTGCAGGCCAAGCTTGATCAGGTAGCAGGTTTAAAAGCGTTTGCGGTGATTCCCCCTCCATTACCTGGTGGTGGTTCCGGAACACCAGTCCAGTTTGTGATTAAGACGACTAATGATTTCCAAACCTTATTCGAAGTATCCAATCAGCTGATTGCCAAGGCGCAGGCCAGCGGCTTATTTATCTATCTGGATAACAGCCTTAAATTTAACCAGCCTGAAATCGAGTTTGAAATTAACCGCTCAAAAGCCTCTGATCTGGGTCTGGATATGCAGGCGGTTGGCAGCAGCCTGACCAGCGCCCTCTCCGGCAATTATGTCAATTATTTCAATCTGCAGGGCCGAAGTTATGAAGTTATACCCCAGCTCGATCGCCGTTATCGCCTGACCACAGAGCAACTGGGATGGATTTATGTAAAAACAGCTAGCGGAACAATGGTTCCCTTATCCACTGTGGTCACACCAAAGGCCAAAACGCAGCCTAATGCAGTTTCACATTTCCAGCAATTAAACTCAGCCACTATCCAGGCGGTCATGATGCCTGGAACCACCCTGGGGGAAGCCTTGAACTTTTTGGAGGCAGAGGCAAAAAATACTTTACCAAAAGGATATACTTACGACTTTGGCGGGCAGTCAAGGCAATTTATACAGGAAGGAAACGCCTTAATCTTTGCATTTTTTATGGCGATTATTGTGATTTTTCTGGTGCTGTCTGCCCAGTATGAAAGTTTTCGCGATCCGTTAATCGTTCTTATCAGCGTACCCATGTCCATTTGCGGAGCATTGATTCCACTGAGCTTTGGAGCGGCCAGTATTAATATTTATACACAGGTTGGATTAATTACCCTGATTGGCTTAATCAGTAAACACGGAATTTTAATCGTTGACTTTGCCAACCAGCTTCAAAAGGAAAGAGGACTTGATCGTCGCCAGGCTGTAGAGGAAGCCGCAGGCATTCGATTAAGACCAATTCTTATGACCACAGCTGCAATGGTCTTCGGCGTTATTCCCTTATTAATGGCTACAGGAGCTGGAGCAGTAAGCCGCTTCGATATTGGTCTTGTAATTGCCGCAGGACTGCTGGTAGGAACTGGCTTCACCTTGTTTGTAGTACCCACAATGTATTCCTACATTGCAGAAGATCATCGCGAACAGAAAAACCCTGATGCACTTAGTCCATAAGACTATCCTGAATGCCGGGCTGTAAAGCCCGGCAATCTGGCTCAGCTCAACTCCATCAACATCAGTAATCACCTATAATATAAAGATTTTACGCTGCGAGATTAAAAAATCTTGTGCTAAAATTGCAGCTTTCATCATTACAGGCTAGACAATGGATAAGACGTATTCACCTAAAGCAATTGAACAAGCGTGTTATGACAATTGGGAATATCATAACTTTTTCAAACCGCATGGTGAAGGAAAACCATACTGCATTATGTTGCCCCCTCCAAATGTGACTGGCAGCCTGCATATGGGGCATGGTTTTCAACACACGCTAATGGATGCATTAACCCGCTACCATCGCATGCTGGGTGAGCGTACGCTTTGGCAACCCGGAACCGATCATGCCGGAATCTCGACTCAGTTGGTCGTAGAACGTCAGTTAGAAAAGAAAGGCTTAGTCCGAAAAGACATGACCCGCGATGAGTTTTTAGAGCATGTATGGGCATGGAAAGAAGAATCGGGTAACAATATCACCCGACAAATGCGGCGAATTGGTTCTTCTGTTGACTGGTCGCGTGAGCGATTCACAATGGATGACGGGTTATCTGCTGCTGTACAAAAAGTGTTTGTACAGCTCTATGACGAAGGTCTTATTTATCGAGGAACCCGCCTGGTTAACTGGGATCCCAAGCTGGGAACCGCAGTATCTGATCTCGAAGTGCTTTCTGAAGAAGAAGATGGCCAGATGTGGCATATACGCTACCCATTGGCAAACTCTGAAGATAGCCTGGTAATTGCCACCACTCGTCCTGAAACCATGCTCGGTGATGTGGCGGTTGCAGTTCATCCTGAAGATGAACGCTACAAGCATTTTATTGGAAAAATGATAAGCCTCCCCCTGTGCGATCGTGAAATTCCAGTTATTGCCGATGATTATGTGGATATGGAGTTCGGCAGCGGTTGTGTAAAAATTACCCCAGCTCATGACTTTAACGATCATGAAATTGGTAAACGCCATAAGCTTGAATCAATTAATATCCTCACTAAAAAAGCGACCATTAATAAAAATGCTCCGGTCAAATACCAGGGTATGGACCGCTTTATTGCCCGTGAGCAGATTTTGAAAGATCTGACCGATGCTGGCTTGCTGGTTAAAGCTGAGCCGCACCGTTTGAAAGTGCCTCGTGGCGAAAAGTCAGGTGTCATTATCGAGCCTTTGCTGACTGATCAATGGTATGTGAAAACAAAACCCCTGGCTGAACCTGCTATTGAAGCGGTCAAGCGCGGGGATATCCAGTTCGTTCCTGAGAACTGGAATAAAACCTATTTTCAGTGGATGGAAAATATCGAGGACTGGTGTATCAGTCGTCAATTATGGTGGGGACACCGAATTCCGGCCTGGTATGATAATCAGGGACATGTTTATGTCGGCTACAGTGAAAACGATGTTCGTTTCAAGTATAAACTGGATGATTCTATTCCTTTAAAACAGGATGAAGACGTTCTGGACACCTGGTTTTCCTCAGCCCTGTGGCCCTTTTCGACTTTGGGTTGGCCCGAGAAAACGCCTGAATTGGAAACATTTTACCCCACATCTGTCCTGCTGACCGGTTTTGACATTATTTTCTTCTGGGTAGCCCGCATGATTATGATGGGGCTTAAATTCACTGGCAAAGTGCCTTTCAAGCATATCGTTATCACCGGCTTGATTCGTGACAGTGAAGGCCAGAAAATGTCGAAATCCAAGGGAAATGTGCTTGATCCTATCGATATCATCGATGGAATCGATATTGAGTCTCTGGTTGATAAACGTACAGACAGTCTCATGCTGGGTTCAGCCCGAGATAAAATTATTAAGGCAACCCGCAAGGAATTTCCTGAGGGTATACCCGCATATGGCACTGATGCCCTTCGCTTTACCTTCTGTTCGCTGGCATCCACCGGCCGGAATGTTCGCTTCGATTTGGGGCGTGTGGAAGGCTATCGGAATTTCTGTAATAAACTATGGAATGCAGCACGCTATGTTCTTTTAAACACCGAAGAAGAACGTGCTGATTTGGGAGACGGCGCATTCCAGTACAGTCCTGCGGATCAATGGATCATATCGAGACTCCAACAAACAATTGCTCTCTGTCATCAATATTTCAACAACTTCCGTTTTGATTTACTGGCAAATACCCTGTATGACTTTATCTGGCACGAATATTGTGACTGGTATCTGGAGTTATCCAAGCCTATTCTTTACGCTGAGCAAGCATTAGGAGCAATGAAACGCGGTACTCGCAGGACTTTACTGAATGTTCTTGATCAGATCCTTAAGCTTTTACATCCAATCATGCCTTTTATTACTGAGGAAATCTGGCAAAGAACTAATAATCTCACTAGCTTAAACGGCGAAAGCATCATGCTTTGCCCTTATCCAAAGGTTATTGAAGAATTCATCAATGAAGACCTGGAAAAAGAAGTGATATGGCTTAAAGAAGTGATCCAATCCCTGCGAACCATTCGCAGCGAAATGGCAATTTCGCCTGCCAAACTGATCCCCCTACAGGTTAAAAACGCTTCTCCAGCGGTAAGAGAGCTACTGAAAAAATATCATGCCATTCTAATTGCGCTTTGCAAGCTGACTCACGTTCATTTTATCGAAGCTAATGAACCTGTTCCACCATCCGCCTCTGCAATTGTGGGCGAAGCCGAGTTTTTGATTCCTATGGCAGGTTTGATTGACAAGCAAGCGGAGTTGCTGCGACTCGATCGAGAGTTGTCAAAATTGAACAAGGATATTTCACTGGCCGAAGGCAAGTTGAATAATCCGAAGTTTACTGATAAAGCACCGGCGGATATTATTGCCAAGGAAAAGGAAAAATTATCGCAGGCCCTTCTGACGAAGGAAAAGTTACTGTCGCATAAGAAAACCGTGGAGGATTTGGAGTAGCCAGCAATGGTAGGTGGGGCGCTTCGCCCGGCGTTGGATTTTCATCAAAATCAAACAGATGAGATGGTATTATTCCAAAGAAGGATGGAACCTCTATTGATAAAGTTACTGCATGCTTGAATATGCAACGAAAAAGAAATGTCGGGCGAAGCGCCCGACCTACGATTTCAGGTATAGATTCGCTTCAAGGATAATAAATGTCTCGCATAGTTTTTGGTGTTATTTTAGCGGCTATTCTTCTGACGGCCGCTTATCAATGGAATTCAAAGCATATGGCGAATAGTACTGCTCAGGAAAGCTATTTATATCCTGCTATCAAACCCTTTCATGAAGACTATCTTGCTACTGGCGGCCTGCATAAACTATGGTATGCCGAGTATGGCAATCCCAATGGGAAGCCCGTTATAGTATTACACGGGGGGCCTGGTGCCGGATGCGGTGAAAATGACATGCGTT
Source organism: Legionella sp. 16cNR16C (assembly GCF_021297775.1). Lineage (NCBI taxonomy): Bacteria > Pseudomonadati > Pseudomonadota > Gammaproteobacteria > Legionellales > Legionellaceae > Legionella > Legionella sp. 16cNR16C. The sequence continues at coordinate 210,256 of NZ_JAJTMX010000002.1, read as the reverse complement.
ATTTCGATCCCGCTTACTGGCGTATTATTTTGCTGGATCAGCGAGGCGCCAAACGCTCAAGACCTTTTGGAGAAATGCGTGAAAATACCACCCAGGACTTAATCGCAGATCTTGAGCGCTTACGAACTCACCTGAATATTAATCAATGGCTGGTATTTGGCGGCTCCTGGGGCAGTGCACTGGCGCTGGCTTATGGCGAAGCGCATCCTGATAAGGTAACAGGTTTTGTCTTGCGGGGGATTTTTCTCGCGCGTCAGCGTGAAAGTGAACAATTATTGTATGGAATGCGTGATACTTTTCCTGATGCCTGGCAGGAGTTTAATGATTTCATCCCCAGGGACCAACAACATAATTTAGGAAATGCCTATTACCAGCTGGTGATGGATTCTGATGCCAGTGTCGCTTTACCAGCGGCGAAAGCACTGATGAAATATGATTTGATTTGTTCGTTTATCAAGCTGGGTAAAAAGCAATTAGATGCGTTTCTAAGCGATGATCAACTTGTGCTAGGGATTGCCAGAACCTTCATTTATTATAACGAACATCATTTTTTCCTGGAAGAGAATCAGCTCCTGGATAACATCGACAAAATCAATCATTTACCCCTGATTATCGTACATGGACGCTATGACACGGTCACCCGGGCACGCACCGCATTTGAATTGCATCAGGCCTGGCCGAACTCTCAATTGATTTTTGCTGACAGCTCAGGCCACTCGGCTATGGAAATTAATGTAACCAGGGAGTTGATTAAAGCAACTGAGGCGATGAAAAAGCGCTCCTCATGACTATAACTAACCTATCGTCTTTGCGAACAAAGTGAAGCAATCCAAATCGAATCTTAATGGATGCTTCGCTAAGGCTCGCAAAGACGGTTTTGGTGTACTTATCTTCATCTATTAACAACGCCGATTTGCTCACGGATGATTGGGAGATCCTCACCCTACAATAAAGTACAAGCTGCATTCGCACAGTGGTATTCTATTTCAGCTGGCTGCATTCTGCCCTGCGGTATCTGGGGTGCTGCACCAAAAAAACCAATCACCGTATCAGCAAATGATTTCCCATCCATCAGGCTACATTTAAAATCCTCGGCAGAAACAAAATAACTATCAGACTTTGCAGCTTCAGGTTTATACCAAAAACCAGCGAAGTTTCCAGGGGAAAAGATCTCATTTATCCTGGACTTACCAGCCCAGAACTCATTGGATAAACCACATCTGCGTGGATTAATATCATGATCACGATAGATAACATCTTCAGTGACGGCTTGCTGCAGATCTTCAGGAAGATTAAACTGCAAAAGTATCGCGGGCTTATTGAGATATTTAAACGTGTCAGTGGATGTATAAAACTCGCCACCGCCTCGATTTTTATGGATGGTCAATGCGAATCGATACAAAATCTCCTTATTCTCACCATTGACAAGACTGTCGATGGAATACGTATTTAATACCTCGCGTTTGCGGTCCCATAATTGTAAATCAGCTTCGATTAAATCATATACTACCGTTTTCACTTTCACACTCCTTGTTAAAGCTAATACGATTAATACTTCCTGTTCACTTCCCAATGCACTTATCGAAACTACTTTCTATTGAACTTTCCCCCGCATATCAATTTCCCAGACATCTATTACAACATCATTCTCAATAATATAAAAATAATCATGCAGATTGATAGTGGGGTCGCAATGTGGAACAATTAATTCCAGAACCTCGCCATTTTTCGGCAGCGGCGCATTGCCTGAAGAAGAAACACGACCATGCTCATCACCGAAACCTGCCCAGTCGTATTCCAAATTTGAGCGATTGATGATGACAGGTTTGCAGCGATCGACATACAGGGCTTTAGTACCCGCATCAACAGTCACATGCGAGTTTTGATTACTGCTGATAACTGTGGTGAGCAGAGTCATCGCCGGCAAAAAACGGTTGCCAGCAGAGGAGCCGATTTCACTATACTGAACATCCATGACTGTATAAGACCCCGGTTGAATCTCTGTGACCTCAGAAGCCTGGCAATCAATGTCGAAAGTGCCAGTTCCCGTACCGGTCAAAATCTGACAAGGCAATCCCGCTTTTCTAAATTGATGAACCAGTTCACTAGCCATTTCCATGACCGCCAGCGACTTGTTTTTACGTTCCTCATAAACTGCTATATGTTGTAAATTTCCCGCGTAACATTGGATTCCAGCTAAGCGCAGCCAAGGCATTCGTTGTACAAACTGACCTAATGACAAAGCATCACTGGCATTCACTCCCGTTCGACCAATGCCGGAATTGATATCAATCAGAACTGATAACACTTTACCGCAGGTTTGAGCAGCCGCATTGAGTTGCTCGATATTCTCTTTATTATCCACCACAATGCGCAAATCAGAGCAAAGCTGATGGCATTCCATTAAGCACTGAATCTTATGCCTGGTAACCACCGGCGATGTAATCAGAATATTAGAAAGACCTTTAGATGCGAGCACCAGGGCTTCACTCACCTTGGCCACGCAAACACCAATAGCGCCATAGTCCATTTGCATCTGTGCCAGCGAAGACGATTTATGTGTTTTACAATGTGGTCTTAAATGAATGCCCTGTTGTATACAATGGTCACGCATCGTCAAGAGATTAAACTTAAGCTTTTGCTTATCGATAAGCAAGCACGGGGTATCCAGCTGAAATTTGTTCAAACCCAGGAGCGTCGAGTTATCCATAGTTAATCACTTTTTTCCGAGCGGCAAACCCGGCGTTCAATCCATAAAGCCAACAGGATTGTCGAGATAACTCCCAAGGCGACACCATAATTATGCCAGTCGTCGCCCACCACTTTTAAGGCATCCGGGGAGTGTAATAAAGAGAATGGCACCGCCAGCAATACATCGACAATGGCCGAACCTGCTACAAGTCCGCAGGCCAGAAGAATTCCGATTTGTTTACGTTCTTTCTTTTCTTCCTCATTTATCTTTCTGCGCTTTAAGGACCATTGAACCAGCATGTAAATCAGGCCGCCTAAAAACAGAGGAAATGAAGAAGCAATAGGAAGGTACATCCCGATAGCTATACCCAGAATTGATAGTCGAATTATGCGATGAATTTTAAACAATTTGTCAATAATGATAATCGCCACAATGATGGCAGAACCTATTAGCATCATCGCCCAGGGCAACGTATTTCTGAAAACTGCTTCAGTAATGGCAGCCATTAATGCGGCAGTCGGTGCGGGTAAGGATTGTGCCGGGTCCATTCCTTCATGGGGCATTACACCGGCAATTCCATATACATCAAACAACAGCTGCATTACAGGAGGGATAACTAACGCGGAAACGATAACGCCTAAAAGCAACATCACCTGCTGGCGCCATGGGGTTGCGCCAACCAGCTGGCCCACTTTCAAATCCTGAGTGTTATCATTGGCAATCGCGGCAATACCCGTCACAATGGAGCCGATAATGATAGTTATCGCTTCCGCCGCTTTAATCTGATCCTCGGTAAAAGGCAAGGGCAGCATTTTATTAATAAATGTCAATAATACCCAGGCAGCAAATAACATTCCGGCAATCACAACAGAGCTTCCGGGACTGGCAGTTACACCTACCATACCTGAAAAATAACCAGTCATTACCGAAAATAAAAATCCAACGATGAGAACGTATAAAACCGCTGCGAATGCCAGACCGGGAGCCGAATCCTCTGAAAACCCGACTGCTTCAGTAGGAAAAATATACTGAAAAAAGAAAAACAGGATGCCCGACATCAGCATGATCCCGATTAATAAAAACGGCAAGGGAATATCGCGATCCGTTCGGGGAAGGAAGTTATCCTTACGGTTCTTGGTGACAAAGGCATCAAAGGAAACAGCAATACTTTTGGCCAATGGCTTAATAAGCTTCAGGAAAGTCCATACACCGGCGAAAAGCATAGCACCAATTCCCAAATAGCGCATTTCGCTATCCCAGAGAAAAGCCGCTGCCTGCTCAACCGGATATTGGTGTAGAAACTCGGGATAAAATCGACTCACAATTGGCAGAGCAATTAACCAGGATACCACCGAGCCGATAAAAATACTGATAGCCATTTCAAAGCCGACCAGATATCCGGCACCAATCATAGTAGCAGAAAATCCGGCACCGAAACCAAAAAGGGAACGTCTGGCAACAAACCAGACACTCCAACTGCTGGCAATCAGTTTAAAGCCAACCTGCAATAATTCAATTAAGCCGCCAATAGCCCCGCCTAAAAAGATATCGCGGATACCGGAGCTTCTCGAAGATTTTAACACCTCGGCAATTGCCCGACCTTCCGGGAATTTCAAAACCGGTTCATTAACCAGTACCCGGCGTAAGGGGATTGAAAAAAGTACTCCCAAAATACCGCCGCAGGCTGCAATCATGAAGTTATTAATGTAATCAAAATGATGCCAGTAATGGATAATAACTAATGCGGGAATGGTGTATACGATACCTCCTGCAACCGCCTCACCTGCCGAAGCAGCCGTCTGCACCGCATTATTTTCGAGAATGGTCGCATTTTTAAAAAATCGTAAAATACCCATTGAAATTATAGCGGCAGGAATGGATGCCGAGGTCAATATCCCCAGCTTCAATGCCAGATAGGCATTGGACATGGCCAGTAATACAGTCAGTAATACCGCCAGCAAAATACTGCGGAGTGTTAACTCAGCTATATAGGGCTCTTTTATTTCTTTCACAACAGACTTGGTCATGCATTACCCCAGGCAGCCTTGGCAATTTCCGGTTTAATCCAGGACTTAAGCATTGAAAAGGGAATCAGGACTTTTTGCGGTCCATAGACATAGGCTGCAACCTGATAGGTATCAAACACGATCATTACTCCAGACCTGGTGAAATACCAGCTTTTATAATTTTCAGCTGTAGGTTTCGTTCCTTCATTAATCCAGTTTTCATCTGCCTTTCCTTGCTTGACGAAATGATCATGACAGAATTTTGCGATTTGATTGAGTGCGTCACTCTCCGGTTTAAACAGTGAATCCAGACTAATCTCTTGCCCATTAAAAAAGTTGAATGTCTTGATGCTTTGGGAAGGATGAGCTGCTCCTCTCATATTGCTTGAGACATTAAATAAAAGACTCAGAATACTGGCATTGGAAAACTTGGTTTGATAATTAATGTATAATCCATTTTTGCCAGGGATATCGGCAGATAAATTATCCTGTTTGTTTATCTCTAAAATGGCTTCCTTTTGCTTACTAATAAAATCCTGAACAGGTTTGTTTATTGTGTTGCTGGCATAGCCCTGAGGGTAGTTAATATCCAAAACCAGCTTTTCATCTTCCTGCTTGATGGTGACTGTTTTTATCGATGCCAGTGCGTTAAAAACGCCGCCAGTCATTAGAGTTAATAACATCAGTATTTGTACTATTTTTTTCATAACGACTCCTCTACTGCTTTAACCATTTTCCGCCAATCATTGTGCTGTGAGGAAGAGGGTAAGCAAAATAATAACACAGGGAAGCACTCTCTTTTACTGACCAGCGGACAAGGTCCGCGGCAAAACCAGCGGCAAGTATGCCAGTTTCCTGATGAATACCCAAGGCTTTTGCTGCATTTACTGTAACGGCTTTGAGTACTTCCGGAATGCTTAAGGAAAAGAAACGGCAAGCCATACTCATCATGAGCAATAAAGACGTTGTTGGTGATGAGCCTGGATTACAATCCGTTGCAATAGCAATATCCACCCCATGCTGACGCAGAAGCTCTACCGGCGGCTTTCTTTTCTCTGCAAGGAAATAATAAGCACCCGGCAACAGAACTGCGACAGTACCGTTTTCGCCTAAAGCTCTTGCCCCCTCCTCCTCCAGATATTCCAGATGATCGCAGGATAAAGCCTTCATGCTCGCGGCCAGTCTGCTTGCACCCAGGTTGGAAAGCTGTTCAGCATGGCATCTGAGCGGAATCTTATAGTGGTGCGCAGCATTGAATATTTGCTCTGTTTGAGCAAGATTAAAACCAATTGATTCACAAAATACATCGACCGCATCAGCCAACCCCTGGTCGGCCACAGCAGGCAGTACCTCTGCACATAAATAATCCACATAAGCCTGTGCATTGTGTTTATATTCGACAGGCACTGCATGCGCACCCAGAAAGCTGGTTTTAATCCGCATTCCGCTGAAAGTCTGCAGCTGCCTTGCCGCTTTCAGCATTTTAATTTCATTGTCCAGATCAAGGCCATAGCCCGATTTGATTTCAACGCTGGTAACGCCTTCTGAGCGCAAGGCAAGCAGGCGAGGCAAGGACTGTTCAATCAGTTCGTCCAACGTGGCCTTTCTAGTCTGCATCACCGTGGAGACAATGCCTCCGCCTTCTCTGGCAATATCCTCATAACTGGCACCTTCGAGTTTTCGCTGAAACTCTCTGGAGCGATCGCCGGCATATACAAGATGCGTATGGCAATCAATAAGACCGGGAGTAATCAGCTGCCCCTGACAATCCTCAATCAAGGCATCGATGCGCTGAAATTCCACAGGAAGCAGTTCATCTTTTCCACACCAGGCAATTTTATCCTGCAAAATAACAATTGACTGTCCGCCCTTTTCCGATCCATCCGAATCCAGGGTCAAAGCATTTTTTAAAATGGTGAGACTCATATTATTCCCAGTGAGGTACGACATGAGGAGATTTTAACCAGGCAGAGTGATGACTTGTGTCATAAATATCCCACTCCTGCGCAATATATTCCTCTTTAGGAACATTGATTAGCAGCCATGTCAAAAACAGAGCCACTGTAGAGGGCTCAAGCAGTCGCTGTTCAGCCTTCAGGGATTTAAAAAAACTTTGCTTTTCATTTTCCATGTGACTGGCTTCACGAATAATTTCCTGCATAGGCGTGTCAATAATACCCGGCATTACACTGGCAAAAGCAACCCCTTTCTCTTCCAATTGCCAGCAGCGCGTCAGCATCGCCAATGCTGCTTTAGATACGCAATAGCCTGCCCATCCGGCAACTGGAAAATAGGCGGCGCCTGAACCGATATGCAGTACTCGCCCCTGGATCAATTTATGATGGAGTAATTGAGATAAAAAAAGTGGTGCATTTAAATTAGTCTTAATAAAGCGGTTCCAGTCAACTTCACTGACAGTTTGAACTGGCTGAATCGGTGTAATCACTCCAGCATTGTGTACCAGACCTTCCAGATTGCCCTTGGTCTCTAAATGATCCGCGAGACGCTGACGATCCCGGGCCTTGGAGACATCACATTGAAAAAATGAAATTCGCTCTGACAGGCTGGCTGTTGATTCAAGCACATCGATTCGCCGCCCCACAATCAGGACTTCTTTTTGTCGTTCAGTCAGTGCAATAGCCAAGGCACGTCCAATACCAGTGCCGCCTCCGGTAATTAAAAACATAGTTATCCTTACTGCCAGGCCGCTACTATTCAGGGATTGACAAATTAAACCGCAGCAGCCTCTGTCAATTTTAAATAGAGGAAATGATAACAGGTCTCTGGTTTTGTTAATACTATCTTGGCAGTTTGAAAGCATTAATTTTATTCAGGATCATCTGCGCTGGTTGCGTAAATTCATGAATTGTAAGATAGTAATCTAACCTGTTGATTAAACGTCTGTTGATATTGAAAAGATGGATTAATTGAAATCAGATCGAACAATTAATGGTCTTTAAGTTGTGAATTTTATTGCAAGGAGTCAATCAATGAATAAATTAGTGTTGTGTGGTAGTGTGTTATCTATAATGTGTGCGACTGCGCATGCCGATAACAAACCTGCTGCTATTTTAACTCAGCCTGTAGCCGCACAAACAACTCAACCGGATACAACTACTCAAAATCAAGGCAGTCAAACCAGTCAGCCCGCCGCAGCAACCCAAAATCAGAATGGGCAAGCTGGCCAGTCTGGGGCCGCCACGCAGACTCAAAGTGGTCAGACCGGCAGTACAACCCAGACAAAACAGGCAACAACTCCTGCCACAATCAAAACTCAAACCACCACGACCACTACTCAAACACCCAGCCAGACAACGACCCAGACAACTCCTGCAGCGAACACAGCGAATCCGGCCAATACTTCCGTGCAACCCACAGTCGTTCCCGCTGGACAAACAACCCAGACGACAACAGTTCCTGCAACTGCTCAGCCTCAGGTCATTGATTGCAATTACCGCATACCTGCAGAAACCACCCAAATTGAGCAATCGCTTGTGATTAAATGGGCAGCAAAAGCATTACAACAATCGTTTGATCTGGATTTTAATACCGTTGATCAGCAACTTGCATCACTGAAAAATTGCTATACGGATCAGGGTTGGCAAAGTTTCAATGATGCATTGACCAAATCAGGCAACCTGGAAGCCATCAAAGCCCAAAAATTAATGGTCAGCAGTATGATCGATGGCCAGGAACAAGTGGTAGAGAGTAAAGATAACCAATGGAAAATCACCTTTCCATTGCAGGTAGTCTACCAGAATGACAAAGAAAAGCTGACTCAGCCTCTCTCTGTTTACTTAGTCATTGGACGTAAAATTACAGGTGATCTGGGTATCATGCAGATGATCGCCTCACCCCGGCAAATAGGTTCTGGACAACAAAGCGCGCCTTCCACCAATCAAACCACAACTAACAGTGGAAATAAAACCTCACAATAATTAAACCAGATTCCCGCATAGCGGGAATCCCTCTCTCAATTTCTTCTCCCAAATGATGTTATCTTCATAACGGAATTCTTTACAGATTTGTCACGATTTATTACTGCCTATTAATCAGACACTAGTTGATAGAAACCTCATATCTGTGTTATTTTTATAACATATGTTTAAATTTAGAAAAGAAAATGGCCTATCCAAAAATTTCTGCCTTACTGAATAACTGTCCAATGCATTTTCTAACCCCTGAAATTGTTCAGGAGTGCTTGAAACGGGGCAGTGACGGCAGTTATAGCCGTCCTCAGGATGATGTGAACTATGAGCGTTTGAAACAGACGTTTGCGGCTACCTACCTTGAAGGAAAAGAAATATCCTGGCCAGAATTCGCGGAACTTCTACGGCAATATAATCCTTTCGACCAGCAAATCATCTTAGGACCCGTATTACGTCAATTTATGGCTGATTCAATGAAAGTTGATTTGGCATTACCTGACTTTTTTGAAGATAAAACCGGACTGGAAGCTTATATACGGCAGATGTCTGAACCAGTACCAGAATTACAAAATCGTTTTCACTCCGCCAGCCCCGATGAAATTTCAGCCTTTGTTGCTGCCCCTTTGGGAATTATGTTTACTTATCACAGAGCCAAGGAACCCCCCAAAACCCTTCCGCATATTGCATTGCAGGATCCGGTTGGATTAATTGACGTTTATCATGAAGGGGATATTGGAGGAGCAGGCAATGGCGGGCATTGGGAAAGAACCGATAATAAGCTTGACCGTGTGGATTATGAAAAAGACGCTGATTCAAGGCTAGGCTCTGTGGTTCGGCTTTTGAAAGATAACCCCAGTGTGACCCGAATGGGTTTGGATTTACTCAAACAACACGTCCGGAGGATGTACGAGTCAGTGTCAACAGGGCTTGACAGGAAAAATGAAATTGAATTCCTCGATGTACTCGCTCTGCAACTATCAAAATATGCAACGCTAATCAATGCGGTTCCTAAAGAAATGGCTATTCAGATTATCAATCCGGAACCTGACTCATTATTATTAGAACTAATCACTCAGGTGCCTGATTTTATTGGTGAATACTCCCCGGAAATAATCGCTTCTGTAAAAAACTGCCTAAGACTGCGGGAACAGGGTAAGCCCTATATTTTGCAGGGCATCTCCCAATTGAATGAAATTGTCAATTCACTCATGGAGCCTGTGCAGATAAATATACCTGGGACTCAACCAGTCCAAAAAGCAGAAGAGGAGGAGGAGTTAATCAGAGTAATGCCGTCCTCCCCTCCCTTGCCACGGGCTTCTTTTTTTAATAGCAATCCTTCATCTCAACCAGCTCGTTCACAAGATCTCAGTATGCCAGCGCCTCTTCCTGAGTTAACAGTGATTGATTCACCTTTGCTTCCGCCAGAAGAAAACATTCCGTCCAATAGTGGAGAACAGGATAAACTCTTAACGGCTCCTGTTTTTGATTTGGAACTTATCAGCCCGGCTCCTGAATCTGAAAAAGAAGAAACTACAACCCCCGGTATGCCAGGTCCATTGAGCGATAAATTGGTTCTCGATGAATTTGAAGATTTAATCACAGCGATTAACGCTGCCCTAAGCTTGCCTATTACAGCACAAGCCATATGTCAGGTTATTAATCTGGCTAATGAGCTTCAAGATAAAATTGTTGAGACAATTCAAAAGAGAAAACCCTCTGTGGCTGTAAATCGGGAGAGCGTTGAGGAAGTGCTTACCCAACTCAAATCAATTTATCCAGCCAAACTCCATTTTCAAAATCGGGAGCAGGCGCAAATGTGGCGAGCCTGTGTGCTTGAATTGACAAAGGAATTTGCCCCTAAATTATTTCGTTCTGCCACCCAGGCAAGCACTTTTGGTAATAACCTTGTAAGCCTGCTTGATCTGACCACTGATGTCTATGTGGAAGTCGAATCACTCACCATGAAATACAGGCATGTGACCGAGGACCTCGAAGATCTTGATTATTTTAGTAGTGAATACCAGGCACATTTGGACCTCATTGTACGGGAACTACCCAAATATCAGAAGGAACTTGATGACTTATCCAAATGTCCTAAAAATTATAAACCGATCGTTACATCAGCAGTAAAATCGGTTATGAACTATATCGAATTACCCCCTCTTGCCCGCTTAAGGAAACTTCATGAAAATCTAATGGAAGCCATAAATAGCCTGGAACAATTTAAAAATTCAATTGACCCAGAGAATTCCGATCCGCTGAAGCAACAGCAACTAAAAGACATCGATGATGCGCTTCTTAAATTTAATGCCTCACAAACTGAATTGGATGATAGCATTAAGTTCATTCTGGAAACGGGCAATACGCATAATGCAGGCTTGTTGCTGGTTAAATATAGCGATGATTTAAAGAAAACGGTACAAGATACAGTCTTGGACAAACCCTCTTTATCCTCACTGCACAGTACTTTTGAAAAATTTACCCGATTAATACTTAAAATCCTGAGCTTTGGAATCTATGAATATAAATCCAAACCAAGACAGGCGATTGAGGTACTGGATAGCGATCAGCTGGTGGATATCAGCAGCGGGATAAATGGCCCCTCAGCATCCTGATAGTCATCGTTTACAGTATTCTTAAACTTTGGACTCCTTCCTCTATCACCCTGAATTGATTTTCCAGGCATTGTTGAGGGCGCACTGCTTCAGCGTAGCGAATCTGTATGATTAAGGGCCGTAATGCATTATCGCTTAGTGTAATTCGCCACTGATGACTCAGGTACTTATTCTTGATCCGAAGACAGGGAAACTCACCTAAATCTTCAAGCAAATAACAGTATTTTTTTTCCTCATGCATGATACAGCATGCTGATCTGGATTGCAGCTGATGAAGAATTTCATTAGCTCCCTGAGCAAATACTATACATGTATTGTTTTTCTGTTTTAGCAATCGAATGGCCTCCTCTTCCAGGAGCTGGATTTCGCTTTGAATATGAATCATCTGTCCTAAATTTTTGTAAAATAAAAATAAGGATTCGCTTTGAGCCATAACCAGTAAAGCAATAAAACTTAAAATTAATGAAAAAACGATTAAAATCATTCCCTGCGAGCTTTTCATACAGCACGGACTCGCGTCAATAATTCAACTGGCTTGCTTTTTTTTAAAAATAGCATTGTTTTTAGAAAGCAATAGGCGCCTTTTCTAATCAGTTCAGTCTTCATTCCATCAATGATGCTGCTCAGTTCTTCTTTTTTATTAAAAGTGTAAAAGAGTGCAGGAGAAGTTAGGGTATGGTTTTCTACAGAAAATTGCTCCTGAATCCAGAGCCCTGCATAGACAGGATCAAGATATTGATAAATGAGTGCGCGATCCAGTTTCAGCAACTGGCCAAAATGATTAAACCTGGTCATTTTTACCAGGCGAGTTTCCGCATGAAAGCAATCAGCAATGACAATTGTCTGTCCCGCTTTTATCGTTTCATTTTTTTCAAGCAGAATGATTTTTCCATTCTCCTCCAACAGGCGTGAAAAGGCTTCATTCATCCTCGATAAACGCAATTCCATTTTACGGTTATCAATGTGTATCGTTTCCAAACCAGGATTAATTAAACTTGCGATATTTGCGCAGGGACTAAAACCTGCACGCCGCGAACTATCCCTCAGCAACTGAACGAGCATCAGCAGATCATTTTCTTTCTCAAGCAGATTTTGACTGTGACTGTATTGTTGCCGGGTGTTTATGTATTGCTGGTTGAGAACCATCAATAACAGACTTGATAAAAATAAGCTGACGAGCAACTCAACGAGACTTATTCCCTGCTGAAAGCGCATAAAAGGCCACCTTCTTCCTGCTGGTTGACACGGATAATGAATTGAGAGAATTGGTCAAGCGACTCATTGAGCCGATGTGAACTCTGCCAAAGTACTGAGATAAGACCCAGCGCTCCTGTTCCAACCAAAAAAAGGGCAATAAGCACTTCAATCAAAGAAAATCCCTTGTATATTTCCATTTTCATTCCCGAGGTCAAACTTGCAGGGAGAGATTATCTCTTTCAGCCCTCTTGTTCAATATATTTTATAAGAAGACTTAATATTTCTCAGATCCTCTTTGCACTGTATTAAACTTATAAATAAGTAGGACATATAATTTCAATATGTTTTTATTTTATCAGGAGAGTATATTTTGCTGACAGTACTATCTGGGCAGGCTGCGTATACGAGTTGCAATTCAGGCTAACTTGGGTAAATATATTTTCTTGGCATGAAAAAGGAGAGTCTTTTGGCCTGTGATTTTTTCTCACTTCCTCATCCAGGAATCAAAACGCTTAATCCCTATGTGCCGGGTAAGTCTATTGAGGAGCTTGCTCGCGAACTAGGGGTTGATAATATCATCAAACTAGCCAGTAATGAAAACCCATTGGGTTGCAGCCCGCATGTCATGGATGTACTTGAAAAGCTGAGCAGTACGACTATCGCGACCTACCCTGGTCCCGGTATCCATCCATTAAGAAAACAACTGGCGAATCATCTCGGTGTTGAAGAAGCCATGCTGACCTTGTCTAATGGTTCCGATTTGCTTTTTAATACCGTGATGACTGCATTTGCCCTCCACAGCGGGAAGGAGATTTTAACGCATCAGCACGCCTTTATTTCTTATCAGATTCAGGCTCAAACTCTGGGGATTCCGACCTCTATATGTCCGGCGCTCAATGAGTGGGAAGTCAATATTGATGAATTAATCAAACGCACATCGCTCAATACTGCCCTGATCTTTATTGCGAATCCGAATAATCCTACCGGTTTACTGCTTGATTTGCAGGAAATCGGACGCTTAATGGCTTCAATTCCAAGCTCTACCATAGTTGTTCTTGATGAAGCCTATTATGAGTTTGCCTATCCAGCCAGCCAGCCCGGTGCACTTCAATTTTTAAATCGTTATCCCAATTTAATTATTACCCGTACGTTTTCAAAAGCCTATGGGCTGGCAGGGCTTCGTCTTGGTTATGCGATAGCCCATCCTGATATTATTCAGTTGCTATTGCGAGTTCAACTACCCTTTGCAGTTAATCAGGTCGCAATGCAGGCAGGCATGGAGGCGCTTGCTGATCAGAACTTCGTTGCAGAAACCTTAAGTGTGAATACGCAGGGTATGGAGCAACTGGCTGCGGGATTTAGTAATTTGGGTTTGTCCTGTCTTCCCTCTGCCTGTAATTTTTTAACCATTGATTGTAAGCAAAATGCATTACCAGTTTACCAATCCCTGCTTCAGCATGGTATCATCGTAAGGCCGCTTGTTCCTTATGCATTACCCAATCATCTAAGAATAAGTATTGGCACAAAAGAACAGAATGCACGCCTGCTTGCTACATTACCGACATGTTTATCAGCCAATAAGGAGACTGTATGACTAATGATTTGCGTCAAAAACACTGTGAGTCCTGTGAAGGAATTGGGCAAACCCTCAATGCGGAACAAATCCTGAATTTACTTTCCCAATTGCATGAAAGATGGCAGGTTGTTAATGAGCATCAGGCGATTAAACGTTCTTTCTCTTTCGATAATTTCTATGAAACAATGGCCTTTGTTAATGCCGTTGCCTGGATAGCGAATGTAGAAAACCACCATCCGGATCTTGAGGTCGGTTATAATTATTGCCATATAACCTTTATGACCCATGCTTTAAATGGCTTAACTGCCAATGATTTTATCTGTGCCGCCAAAATAGATGGTCTTCTGGCTGAATAACTTGCTTTAACACGCAGCTCCTCTACGCTGGTTCAATGACAACGGTGAGTGAGCATTGCGCAATCTATACGCAATGCTTCTACTCTTAAGCCCCTGTTCCAGCGCTTGAAAAACAAGGAATATCTTCTTCATCCGGTGGAAAAGGCTCGTCTTTCAAGTGCGAAGTAAGCGATAAAACCAGTGGTAAGAGTAAAATCAACATCCCTATTCTTTTCATAAAAAATTCCCGTAAATTGTTCAGGCAAATCCCCTTTTATCTGAAGAGAAAGTGACTGAACTGATGTAACCATGAATTAGCCAGCCGCTCATGTACAATTGCGTTATTCCTGCGCGGCTTTTTGCATACCAGAAACGAATCAACTAACTTGTCGTCTTTGCGAGCGTTAGTGTTAGAATCGTTCGCAAGCGCGCTACTGTGGACTCATAGAGACTGATGCGCTTTCCTCCTGATTTAAAACTGGTGCAGCCAGCAATGCTTCCTCCATCAGCTTAAAAAAGCTTAGCTTTCTTCTGGCATGCATTTGCTCGCATGAGGATTCTCTTTCACTGTCTGGGTCCCAGGCATTTATGTCGTCCTCAGGCATATTCATCTTGTTTTGTCGCTGCCATTTTTGTTTCTCTGCAGCAATCAGCTTTGACAGCTTCTTGTCTTTTGCCCCCGGAAAACTATCTCTCCCGCATAATGTCTGAGCAAGTCCATGAGCGGCAGCAGGTTTACTGAAAATATGAGTAAAATTATCCGGAGTAAGCTTTTGGGCAGCCTCTAAATACAGACATCCCTGCAGAATCGATTTCACATTGCTCGACTCCCTGATAATACGTTCCAGATTTTCTGGATTTAATAAACTCTCCTTTTTCTCCGTCGATGGCGCATTTTCACTCCCGGATAATCTTTCTAAAAGCCTCGCAAGATAAGGGAGATCTTTTTTAAATGTTCCAAACTCTGGAATGTATTTTTCGGTTAATAGATTATTGCCATTGAGCGTCTCTGCAATCTTCATTACCGCCCCACTATGCTCTGGATGAGCAAACATGAGGTCCAAAAGAGGTTTTCGCAGGGTATCTTCACTGCACAGAGTAAAAAGCCCTGGCAGTACTTTATTTAGCTCAGCACTGTGCTGCCCACTCTTGCAAGCCAATGCCAGATAAGGTTTGATATCCCATTTTTCGCTGTTGGAAAGCTCAATCATTTTTGTAATTAAGGATTCAACATCCTCAATTGCCGGTCTCTCAATCTCAAATAGAATAGCTGTATCAAGCTCAAGTTGAGCTTTGCTCAAAGTTGCCTGCAGATTTAAATATTTTGCGAATAGAACATCCGGAGTCACATGATTAAGAAATGCTTCTAATCTTGAAATGTATATTTCAGTTAATAAATCACTGCTCTTAAGCCTCTCGGCAATCTTCACCACCGCCGCACTGTGCTCTGGGTGAGCGAACATGAGGTCTAAAAGGGGTTTTCGGAGACTATCTTCAATGCTCAGTGCAAAAAGATCTGCCAGAGCTTTATGTAATTCAGCACTATGCTTCCCACTCTTGCTAGCGAATGTCAGATACGGTTTGATATCCCATTTTTCGCCATTAGAAAGCTCAATCATCTTTTTAATTAAGGCGTCCACCTCCACTATTTCCGATCGGTCAATTCCAAATAGAATAGCTGGATCAAGCTCAAGCTCCGCTTCGCTCAAAATGATTTGAAGTTCCATATATTTTGCAAAGAGGACATCGGGAACCGCATTCTTAAACGCATAATCATAAAATTGCAATAATTTCTCAGGATTGGGAATCGCTTTAGCAATTTTACCTGCTAATAATATAAAAGCGGTAGGACAAGCTTTATTATTAAGATCAATGAGCTTATCAGCTAATTTTGAGGCCATTGTTGGATATGTTGCGCACAGAAGCGTAACATCTTCTGTTAATGTCCCTTTTTTTTCCAGTTTGGTAAGAACTGTAAAGTGTCCAAAAGCCAGATTGGCCATTTCCCAAAAAGCAACAAGGCTGCTGTTATAATCCGCTTTTGGATCGGGAAATTTCTTTCCTGACACCTTCTTCTGATGATCAACGGCAGCCAGTTTGGCCTCCAGTTCTATCAGCTCAACTTCATGAGGCTTCAGTTTGGTAAGCAGTAATTCGGCCAGTTTGTGTATTTGTTGAGAGGTCAAATCCACATTGTCCTTAATTGAGTTAACAAACTCACTAAGGGCTGCCATCTTTTTTTCGCTCTTGAATAAGTATCTTACAACACCTACATTGTCGTAATAGTTTTTGGTATATTGTTCCAAATCAGCTTTTTTCATCTGAGGTCCCATCCTAGGTTATTAAGAATAATATACTCCTCCAGCGATTGAGATCACCCATTTTTATGGGCGATCATCGAGCTCTTTCCGCTGAGAAGGCAGGAAGTCTTTTCTGTCAAGGCCCATCATAACTGCCAGGGCGCCTGCTACATAAATGGAAGAATAAGTACCCACTAAAATACCGATAATCAATGCCAGAGCGAAACCATGAATGGTTTCTCCACCGTAAACAAAAAGAGCAACCACAACGAATAAAGTCAACAAAGAGGTCATGATTGTTCTGGATAATGTCTGATTGATGGAGGTATTCATAATTTCCAGCGGGGTGGCTCTGCGTATTTTAATAAAGTTCTCGCGGACCCTGTCAAATACGACAATCGTATCATTGAGTGAGTAGCCAATTACAGCCAATAAGCCAGCCAGGGCTTTGAGGTCAAACTCAATGCCAAACAGAGCGAACACACCGAGAATTAACACCGGGTCGTGAATCAGGGCAACCGCTGAGCTCACTGCCAGACGGTATTCAAATCGCATTGCAATATAAATCATGGTCGCTAACAGGGAGACCAAAATCGCCAGTGCACCTTTGGTAGCCAGCTCCTCTCCAACCTGCGGCCCGACAAAGTCCACACGCTGTTTGGTGGCTCCAGGCAATTGCGACATGACCTTATCAACCAGCACGGATTGTTCCATATCGGCTCTAGGAGCAATGCTAATCAATACATCTTTGGATGTGCCATAGCTGACCACCTGCGCTTCTTTAAATCCTTCTTTATAAAGATTATCGCGGATTTGATTTAAATCCGCCGCTTGCGCATAAGAGACCTCAATTTGCGTTCCACCGGTGAAATCAAGCCCCCATTTCAAACCATTAACAATCAGGGCACCTATAGATATTATGAAAATGAGAGCCGAGAAGATCGCTGTCCATTTCCTGGCTCCCATGAAATCGACATTTGAATTTGGATTAAAAAATTCCATCTCTGCCTCGCCTTAAATACCAATAGATAATTTTTTCACATTACGACCACCATAATACCAATTCACGATAGCACGCGTATAAGTAATACTGGTCAGCATGGAAGTCAAAAGCCCGAGCGATAAAATTACCGCAAAGCCTCGAATAGGCCCGGTGCCAATCGCAAACAGGATGATCCCAACAATCAGAGTTGTCAGGTTGGCATCCATAATTGTTGAAAACGCCCGGTCATAACCGGCATACACAGCAGCCTGTGGCGACATACCGTTTCGCAGTTCTTCCCGGATTCGCTCGTAGATTAATACGTTGGCATCGACAGCCATACCCACTGTCAGTACGAAAGCGGCAATACCCGGCAGGGTCAAAGTGGTGCCTATCAATGATAACAAGGCGCTTAAAAGGATGAGATTCAGAAACAGTGCGATATTGGCTACCAATCCGAAGAAATGGTAGTACACCAGCATCAGTATGAGAATCAATCCCATTCCCACTTCCAGGGAAACCAGGCCGCGTTTAATGTTTTCTTTGCCCAATGAAGGTCCTACAGTACGTTCTTCAACGGGATAAATTACCGCGGGTAAAGCGCCTGCTCTTAGTAAAAGGGCTAAATTACTGGCCTCTTTACTGTCTGTCAAACCAGTGATCTGGAAATTGTTACCCAAGGCATTCTGAATAACCGGCGCACTGATTACCCTCTCTTCGCGGCGGTTAATTCGTTTGACGACACCATCTACTGTCTGAGTGGATGTTTTGGTTTCGACATAAACAATCGCCATGCGTTTGCCAATATTTTCACGGGTAATCTTAGTGAACAGACTTTCGCCGCCACCTCCCAACTGGATCTGCACAGAAGGGCTAGCCGTTTGCTGATCAAAGCTTGAAACCGCAGAAGTAATTGAATCACCGCTTAAAACCACCTGGCGTTTCAGAAGAATGGGCTGCCCATCCATCATATAGAGTTTACTATTAACCGGTATAGCACCAGTTTGCTTGGCGACCTGCGCATCATGCTCCTGATCGACCAAATAGAATTGCAAAGTCGCAGTACCGCCAAGAATTTGTTTGGCTCTGGCTGCATCCTGAATTCCGGGAAGATCTACGGCCACCCGAGTAGCGCCCTGCTGCTGAACTACCGCTTCGCCTACTCCCAATTCATTGACGCGATTTCGCAAAATACCCATTGTCTGTTCAATGGTATTCTGGCGGATGCTGTTCAATTCTGTTGGAGATAAAGCGACGGTTAAACCAAAACCTTCTTTTAATTTGCTAACGACAATTCCTGGTAACTTGTCCTTTATTTCAGCCGCTGCACTCTCCACCACATCAGCAGAACGAAAACGTATGGTAACTCCAGTATCTGGCTGATAGCGTATTCCGTTATAGCGAATGCCGGCTTCACGCAAATTCTGGCCGATATTTTTCATCAGCCCTTCATAACGGCGTGCTATAACGCTATCAACATCCACTTCCAGTAAAAAATGAACCCCGCCTCTTAAATCCAGCCCTTGCTTCATTGGCTCTGCACCAATTTTGCGAAGCCATTCCGGAGTGGCTGCTGCCAGGTTTAAAGCAACAGTATAATCCGAACCAAGACTGCTTTTAATTGCATCGCGAGCAAGTAATTGAGTATCGGTTGTTTTAAAACGTAGCTCTATGCTATCTGTACCTATATTCATTGATCTATAGGGTAGGTTGGCGTCCTTTAATATAGTTTCAACCTGCTCAGCCAGTTGTTGTTCATCGACGGGCGATTGAGAAGTGATTTGAACCGCTGGATCTTCACTATATAAATTAGGAATGGCATAGATTAGCCCTAGCACCGCCAACACAACTAACGCAATATTTTTCCACAGTGGATATTTGTTCTGCATTTCCGTTACCAGTTACCAAACTTATAGAGATTTAATTGTGCCTTTTGGCAAAATTGCATTCACTGCAGCTCGTTGCATCATGATTTCAACGCCATCTGCCAGACTCACCTTGATATATTGCTCATCAAGATTGACGATTTTTCCAACCAGGCCACCTGCACTAATGATTTCATCACCTTTTTTCAGGTTATTGATTAATTCACGTTGTTCTTTGGCCCGTTTATTCTGTGGACGTATCAGCATAAAATAAAAAAGGACAAAAATAGCAAGAATCATCACCAGAGAAAATGTGCCATCCTGCTGCCCGGCCTGCGTCTGTGCAGCCATCGCATCACTGATAAAAAAACTCATAAGCCTCTCCTCCAATTGACTTCATTTACAAACTCCGGCAGAAAGTGCCAGCAAATTAGCGTGACATCATATAGCGAATTGCTGCTAAGGTAAATGATGGAGACAATAATGGATGTTATGTTCAATCAAAAATCGCTGGCAAAGCAAGGGAGTATGCTGCAGCAAGTGATGGAAATATGCCCGGGTGAGGCCTTGCTGGCAGGCCGAACAGCTGCAATGCTCATCAATTGGCTGATGATCCATGCGCCATATTTCATCCTGCAGATTGAGCACCTCCATCCTCATATAGACCATCCCGGATAAGGCATCAGCAGCAGGTTGATCACTTTCCACAACATGAAGAGGCAAGCCTGCCAGCCGCTGAAATTGCTCCCAGCTAAACTGGCCAATGAGATATAATGGCTGCTGGCTGTCCTGCGCCATACTATAAAAACTGTTAAAACATTCTCCAGGAGAATAAGGACGAAGACCAAACACCGGACAGGGAGACGAATTGGAAATTACTTTAATACTGGCAGGTAAATCACGCCATAGAATGTCCAGCGAATCAGCAACTATGGGCAAGACCAGAAAATCGGGATTTAATCTTAAAATCAGTGCTGCCAATTCGGGCAATTCGATTGATATTAATTGCCCATCGTAGCGGGAACGAATCTGGCAGCGCCTGTTTTGTATTCGTAGACTACCAAGATTCAAAACTAATTCGCCCAACCAACCGCAATAGGATCTTAAATTAAGACTATTGTCTTTAAAAAAAGCCAATCCGGGTTTCATCAGGAGCTCGTCCAGATAAAAAGAGAGTTGTCCTGCCCCTGCGGACTTCCAGTTTGACATGCTCAGACAATTGCCGGCAGTTGTGGTTACGACAGGTGTAAATTGTCCTGACATTTTAATTCCTCATGCATTACTATAATAACAAAGTCGCATCGCCATAACTGTAAAACCGATAGCGCCTTGCAATCGCTTCTTCATATAGAGCCATTGTCTGTTCTCGGCCAAGAAACGCTGAAACCAGCATGAGTAAGGTGGACTCCGGCAGGTGAAAATTAGTGATTAACCCGTCGCACACTTTAAATTGATATCCCGGATAAATAAAGATGTCTGTTTCGCCCTTACAAGCTTTTAAATATCCATCGCGGGCAGCACTTTCCAGAGTACGCATGGCCGTGGTTCCTACGGCAATTACACGCCCGCCTCGCTGGCGAGTTTCGCTGACCGCTTCGCAGACTGCCTCGCTCACTTCAAATTGTTCACGGTGCATTTTGTGATCGCGAATATCGTCACAACGCACGGGTCTGAAAGTTCCAGCCCCGACATGCAGGGTGACATCCATCAGACGAATCCCTTTCTCCTGCAACTGGCTGATTACAAACTCATCAAAATGCAAACCCGCCGTTGGCGCTGCAACAGAGCCCTCATGTTTCGCATAAACGGTCTGATAACGTTCTTCGTCGGCCTGTTCATCTTCACGGGTAATGTAAAGCGGCAGCGGAATATGGCCTACCTCTTGCAAAAGGCAGTCTAAATCGCCCAGCGAACGACAAAGATAAAGATCATCAAGCTTATCCAGGACCTCTACCTGCCAGGCTTTTTCAAGCTGAATGAGCGATCCGTTTTTTGGGGTTTTACTCGCTTTAATATGAGCCAGAAATTGATTATCAGCCATGCGGCGCTCTATTAAAAACTCCACCTTGCCGCCAGTCGATTTTGTCCCAAAAAAACGAGCAGGAATTACCTTGGTATTATTGAGGACTAATAAATCATCGGGCTCTAATAGTTCAGACAGATTTTTAAACTGCTGATGCTGATAAGCGGCCTGCTTTCGATTGTAATAAAGCAAGCGGGAATCACTTCGATTAGGTAGGGGATATTGAGCGATTAACTCCTGGGGTAATTCAAAATAAAAATCCTGCTTTTTCATTATACAACCTGAGAACTATATTGCCTGCATTATATCAATAAACAGACAGTATTATAAAGGCTAATTGGAGACCAGGCACCTGTTAAATTGCATTTTTCCCCCGCCTTGATTATTAATCGATAATCCGGCATTTTTTTTCCATGCAAGTGTGTTAATATCCTACAAATTTTCGCTGTTTTGTAAAACTATGCTAAGTTTGCGTCAGATTTCACTATCGCGTGGCAATAAAGTGCTCATTGAGGATAGCTCAATCAGCTTGTTTGAAAAACAAAAGGTTGGCTTTATTGGCCATAATGGCTGTGGAAAATCCACTCTCTTCGCCTTAATTCTTGGACAACTTCAAGCTGATCAGGGCGATTGTATAATCAGTAATAATCTGCGTATCAGTCATCTTTCCCAACAGCTGCCAGATACTGATGAACCTGCACTGCAGTTTGTTCTAAGCGGTGATGTTGATTACATGAACCTGTTGGAAAAGTTGCAGCGGGCAGAACAAGAGGACAATCATGAAGAGGTTTTAAGCTGTCATGAAACGCTGACTCAAACAGGCGGATACAGTAAACCGGCGCTGGCGGCCAGCATTATGAATGGTCTGGGTTTTAGTGCTGAGGAGCAGTCAAAACCAGTAAACAGTTTTTCCGGTGGCTGGCGCATGCGCCTCAGTCTGGCGCGCTGTTTGATGAAACCTGCTGATTTGTTACTTCTTGATGAGCCCACGAACCATCTGGATATGGAGGCCATTTTCTGGCTTGAGCGCTGGTTGAAGCAGACACCAGGCAGTATTTTATTAATTTCCCATGATCGTGAATTTCTCGATGCGCTGAGTACGCATATTCTTCATATCGAACAGCGTAAAATGACACTATATACGGGTAATTACAGCAGCTTCGAGAAAACACGGGCTATGCAACTCAGCCTTTTGCAGCAAATGTATGAAAAGCAGCAACAGAAAATAAATCACATGATGGATTTTGTGAACCGATTCAAAGCCAAAGCCACCAAAGCAAAACAGGCGCAAAGCAGGCTTAACGCGATTTCAAAAATGGAGGTTATCGCACAAGCCCATGCCGACTCGCCTTTTTCTTTTAATTTTCTGCCAAGCCCTCGCGCTGGAAACCCTTTAATTCATTGCGAACAGGTGACTGCGGGCTATGACATCAACCAGCCTATTCTGAAAAAATTCAATCTGATACTAAATCCTGGTGATCGCATTGCACTGATTGGTCCTAACGGGCAGGGTAAATCGACGCTGATTAAAACATTAACAGGAACTATTGCCCCACTGAGCGGTCAGATTAATCGCTCTGCGCATCTGAAAATCGGCTATTATGCACAGCATCAACTTGAAGATCTTGATATTCGTCTCTCCCCTTTAGAAACTATTCAGCAGCTTTCTCCGGAAGTTCGCGAACAGGCTATTCGGGATTACCTGGGTGGATTCAATTTCATCGGAGATATGGCAACGAACCCAATTACCCATTTTTCCGGTGGTGAAAAAGCAAGACTGGCTTTGGCCAAACTGGTTTGGCAAAAGCCCAACTTATTGCTCCTGGATGAGCCGACAAACCATTTGGATCTTGGCATGCGAACAGCCATTGAAATTGCCCTGCAAAGTTATGAAGGTGCTTTAATACTGATTTCGCACGACCGTCATTTATTAAAAACGACCGTGAATGATTTTTATCTCGTTTATCAGCAAAAACTCCGTGTTTTCCAGGGAGACCTAGAGGATTACCATAATTGGCTGCTTAATCCCGAACCGTTAAAATCAAATGCTGCTGATAACTCGGGAAATAATCAGTATCGGGAACGAAAATCCCTGCAAAATCGTCTGAAAAAACTGGAACAGTATATTGATGATTATCATGAGCAGATGAAAGCACTTGAACTGGAGTTAGGTGACTCATCACTTTATGACGCCACTCAGCAAGAAAAACTGCAGCAGCTTCTGAAGAAGCAGGAAAAAGCTTCCAAAGAATTAAAAAAAGCCGAAGAAGAATGGCTTGAGATATCTGAACTCCTGGAGCAATTTTAAGGCTTCTGATATCCCCTTTTGCAATAATGCAGGACTGAGGTGGAGAGAATATGAAAGACAAGGTACTTTTATCAGGTAAACTTCAATCACTGGCAGCACCCCGCTCCGAAGAACAGTTGAGGGGTGCCATTCTGGCTATTCATGGCGATAATAAGCGATTTGAGTTCGCCGAATTTGAAAAGACCAGGCTAGCCTTATTTCATACCCTGCACAATATTGCGCCGCTCGCCCCTGTAGTCAGCGATATGAAACAATATCTCAAAAAAATAAAAGAGCTCTATGCTCTTCTTTTTGATAATAATGCTTCAAATACCAAGTTTCTGCAGGTTAAGCCTTCCACCAGCAACTTTCTTGCTAAGAAAAGTCAATCCGAGCGCTCGTTTGCATCCGATATTAAATCTCTGCTACACCCTTTTCCTTCCAAAACCAAGATACCCATTCTGGTAACTCAGCCGGCAAAAGAAGATCTCTGCAGATTAATGGAAATAATCAGGACCCATCTTCTCCCGCTTCTGGTTTCGCCCAGCCACCTGGCATTGATTCAGGAGGATGAGATCAAAAAACAACTGCAATTTAAGGAACCAGCTGCGGATAAAGGTAAAGCAACTATTCATCACCCTTGTGTGATGATGTGTACTATTCTTGACCGTCTTATTTTATCTCTGGGTGCCTATTGCTCGAATTTAGCCCCGATATCACCCCGCTCAAAGCCAGGGGCAAGACGGTCGCAGGAAGAATGTATACCGCTTCTTTTCAGCCTGCTGCAACGACTGGCAAAGTTTTATAATTCTCCGCAGTCAAACGAATTTTCAGCCACAATCAATGGATTGGAAATACCAGCTCGAAGTATCCCCCAGGAAACAGCATATCGCCTCCTGGGAATTGATGCCAATGGCCGAGGACAGCCTTGGATATTCACTAACGCGACACACTTTGTAGTACGTCTGGGTGAGGTCTATTTCAAAACAGATCGCCCGGTTCCTCCTTTGGGATTTGGCAGAGAAGCCTTGATTCAAAAGATTTTCCATTCCCTCTTCCCCCAGGAGGCACCCTCATTTCTAACTCCTTCGACACTTCTGCGGCTTGAAAATGTGTTTATTCAGAAAAATGCAAACGGCCAGTCTGAAATACTTCCTCCACGCTATATCCAGGCGAGCTCTGCGGTAGAGGGTATTTCCTTAACGCACTGGCTCTTAATCAAGGAAATCACCGATGTATTAAGAGCTCGCCACGGTATAGATATTTTAAAGAAGGCGATGTATCACTGGATTACAGGTGCCTATATACGCGAAACAAAAATCACTGAGCTATTTGCACGATTAATTGATAATCAGCGTAATATGGCCCCTGATGAGAGAATTTTACAATTTAAAAAGCTTCCGGGGCGCGACAAGCTGGAGTCATTGCAAAGTTTATTATCAGATCTTCCCGATACAATTAAAAATTTATCAGAACGGCTGGTAAAAGACGAAGGAGAAGCGACTGTAATCAAAGCTTATTCTTTTATCCTTAAATGGCCGACACTAACCGCTGGCCGCAGTCTTGATGAGATTGTTCGATGGGTATCTCTTCTCGCCAGATTGCCTGAGTTATTTCTGGATATAGACGACAAAGCATTATCTGTATTAAAAAGCAATCCGCAGGAATTAGAGTATAAAATATTACAAATAGAGCAACAGTTATTCGGTCTTTGGAATTCACTCGATTTACAAAGCGCTTTGGCACTGGCAGCCGGCAGCCTTATTCTTGGTGCCGAGGATGGCAAAGCGGATAACTATCAGGTGTGTCTGCACCGGGATAATAAAGGTCAATTAATTAACTGGTCTATTGTATTTATTGACATTGGTGCACAGATGCTCGAACGAGGAGTGGTCGCTGAAAAATCCACCACTACTTTACAGGGCAATGTTAACTCGACTATCAAACACCGCGCAGGAATTAAATCCATTCTGTTTATGATTCCACCGATACAGTCAGCGATTGTCAGTAAATTAGTCTTTAAAGACACAGCAGAAAATCTGTTTCTGGAAGCCATGGTTACAGCCAGGGAGGCCAATAGGGTCTGCACAAATTTCATTAATCAGCAGCTCTATACTGAAAGCGGGGAATTAATCACTGACCAGATGATCCCTTTCCGTTTTACCGCAGAAGATCTTCCTTCTATTTATGAAGGCTTAAAAACCCTCATTCATTTTATCAAGTTCTATCCTCATGAAAGTTTTGAAAAGTTCTTTTATTTCTTTGATCCCTTGCTGGCCACCTATTATTCAAAAATATATAAGGAAAATTGCCTAAGTCCTCTGCGAGCCTATTATCAAATGTATACCATGTGCATGGAAGACATTATTTCTGCCAGCGAAATGTTAACAAATACAAATCCGGATTTTGCCAATGGCAATGAGGTGGAGAGCAATAGTTCCAGCTTCTTTACGAGACGTCGCAAAAACTCGACAACCACTGCGCCCCGTCTCATCAAACAGCCAAGCGGCTCCAAGCTGGAGGCAAATACGACTCATAGCACACCGTCTCTGATACAGCAGTCGAACAGCTCTACATCGCCAAAAACACTTGGTCAATTAATGACTTCAGAGCAAAGCTCTCGTATTGATGATCCCAAAAGTTTGACTTTGGATGAGGCCTTCAGAGCGGTGATTAAATTATTTCCCTGGCGAGAAGTGATGCAAGATCGAAAAACTCTTACTCACTGGCTTGGTATGATAGAAAAGATTCTTCCCGAGCCTATGAATCTTGAGAATATTGTTGGCAATCCTGAACTTGCGGCAAAAATAGTGAAAGAAATACAGAAGGAAAATGATGCGAGCTTTTCCCAAGGGCCCTCTGTTTAGTCAAGAAATGCTTATGCCTGGAGTAAGACGATAATCTAAACCTGTCATTTCCGCGCAGGCGGAAATGACAAGAGCGGGTGTGTATACACCTATTTGTGGAGAAATGTACCCAATTAGCAATTCATGAGGATACAGGCCGAGGCTCTAATCAAGCCTTTTCCGCTTTTATAAGCGCTAGAAACTGCTTGGCCGCCTCCTGCTCTGCTTTCCGCCGGCTTGGGCCAAAACCTTCAGTATGTATTTTATAACCTTTAACTACACAGGATACATAGAAAAGCTGCTCATGCTCTTCGCCCTTTATATGCAGCAAATTATATTCTGGCAAAGATTGCCTGCTTGCTTGCAGAAATTCCTGTAACTGAGTTTTGGAATCCTTAAGATTATCCTGTAATTCACTTGAATCAAGACGGCTGGCGAATAACTTAAGAATTAACTGCTTGCTGGCCTCGATGCCGCTGTCCAGATAAACTGCAGCAATGATTGCTTCTAATGCATCGGCAAGAATAGATGCTCTTCGGAATCCGCCGCTTTTGAGTTCACCCTGACCGAGAATTAAAAAATCACCCAGCTCAAGCTCTACTGCAATTTCTGCCAGCATGTCACCCTTTACCAGGTAAGCGCGCAGCCGGCTAAGCTGGCCTTCACTTTGCTGCGGGAATTTTTCAAAAAGCGCATCAGCGATTATAAAACTGAGAATAGAGTCGCCAAGAAACTCAAAACGCTCATTATTAGTCTCATTGCTTACACTGCAATGAGTTAATGCCTGCTTAAGTAAGGCCGGTTTGGCAAATTGATAGCCAAGGCGCCTGCACAATCGTTCTAAATCAATGCGAACCAACTTTTACCTCTTCTGATTCTTCAAAATCAAACATTAAACTGACATTGGCAATTAAAGGTTTGATCACCGTATATTTAAGTTTAACCAGATAATTCCCATTACTCGGTGTAATGTTTATTTGTTCTGGTTTGATAAATCCAATGCTTTCCAAATCCAGCTGGTTAACAAGCCTGGTTTTCAATACACTGACATTGGCCATAGGATCTGAACTAAATTGCGATGGGTCCAAATTATTTAATGAAGCCAGTGACCGTTTTATTTCATAATTTTGTATATAGACTGGCACCACACGCATAACTAATATCCCCAGGAATACAATAATTACAACGGTCAATAGTAAACCAATAAGCGTCATTCCTTTCTGATTGTACATGTCTATCCTTAGTCTATGAAAATTACTAATGGGATTAAGGGCTCCAGTTCGTGGAGCACTGCCATTAATCTGCAATTACCTGTAGGTTGGGCCCTTGGCCCAACATTGAGTTCTGGAGTAGTGGTGAAACCCTTTGTTGGGCCAAGGGCCCAACCTACAATAATTCCTTAACCTAATGCATATTATAATTCTAATTAACAAATCGTCCTATTTTAGACCATCGCAAACTGTCTGTTTTGCCATTCCAGCTCATCCACACCAAAAAGGCTTTGCCACGCAAATACTCATCAGACACAAACCCCCAGAAACGACTATCGGCGCTGTCGTCCCGATTGTCGCCCATCATAAAATATTGGCCTGCGGGTACGGTTACTTCAAAATCAGTTGCCGCCACATCAGGGCGAACAAAAATATCGTGGCTTACACCATTCAGGTTTTCCTGGTATTTCGCTACAGCTTTTCCTGAACTCTCATCGGTAGTGTATTCAACAAAGGATTGTTTCATTACCTTGCCGTTTATCGTTAACACTTTGTTATGGTAGCTGATTGTATCGCCCGGAACACCAATCACGCGCTTGATGTAGTCAAAGCCAGGATTAGGTGGCCAGCGAAAAACAGCAATTTCACCGGTTTTCGGATTTGAAACAGGGATGACTTTCTTTTCCCACACGGGTATACGAAGCCCATAAGCAAACTTGTTTACGGCAAGAAAGTCGCCCACCAGCAACGTGGGCTCCAAAGAACCGGAGGGAATGCGAAATGGCTCGACTAAAAATGAGCGCAGTAACAGAACAATAAAAAAAACAGGAAAAAAAGAGCGGGAATACTCAATTATCTTATTGGGCTTTTCTCCTGGCGTACGTTTTTTTTGCCAAAACACAACATCCAGCAAATAAATCAAGCCACTGATGAGAGAAAGTACAACCAGCAACAATGCAAAATTCATAGTTCAGTTCCTGCGAGATAGCTACATTTAAGGAATTATTTTTTCCTGTCCGTTTGAAATACTGCCATGAATGCTTCCTGGGGAATTTCCACATGACCGACCTGTTTCATACGCTTTTTACCTGCCTTTTGCTTTTCCAGCAGTTTGCGCTTACGAGATACGTCCCCACCATAACATTTAGCAGTCACATTCTTTCTCAACGCCTTGACTGTCTGGCGGGCAATAATATGATTACCCAGAGCAGCCTGAATTGCCACATCAAACATTTGTCTTGGAATCAACTCCCGCATTTTTTCAGCCAGGGCTTTTCCACGGCTGTAAGCAGCACTGCGATGCACAATAACTGCCAGGGCATCCACCCGCTCGCCATTAATCATAACATCCATTTTAACCAGGTCCGCTGGCTCGAATCTGAGGAAATTATAATCCAGCGAAGCATAACCACGGCTAACTGACTTCAAGCGGTCAAAAAAGTCGGAAACTACTTCACTCATTGGTATGTCATAAGTTACAGAAACCTGACGGCCGCTATACATCATGGTAACCTGGACACCGCGACGTTCGACACAAAGTGTTATCACTTGCCCCAGATAATCCTGAGGAACCAGAATGTTTGCTCTGACGATGGGTTCATACATCTGCTTGACCTGGGGAGAAGCTGGCAACTGTGATGGGTTATCAATCATCACCGTTTCACCCTTGGTCGTTTCTACCTTATAAACCACGGTCGGGGCTGTGGAAATTAAATCGAGATTATATTCACGCTCCAGACGCTCCTGAATAATCTCCATATGAAGCATGCCCAGAAACCCACAACGAAATCCAAAGCCAAGCGCTTCAGATGACTCAGGTTCATAAAAGAGGGAAGCATCATTCAGACTCAGTTTGGCGAGTGCTTCGCGAAAGGCCTCAAAATCATCGGCACTGATCGGGAAAAGCCCCGCATAAACCTGCGGCTTCACGCGCTGGAAACCAGGCAAAGGTTCTATCGCCGCATTCTTTTCCAAAGTTAAGGTATCCCCTACAGGCGCGCCTTGAATTTCTTTGATGCCAGCGACTACATAACCTACCTCACCTGCCTGCAAAACATCCACCTTGGTGCGTTTCGGTGTGAAAATACCTACCTGATCAACTTCATAGCTGCGCCCGGTTGACATGATTTTCAGCTTATCGCCCTTGCGTAAGCTTCCATTGACGATTCGCACCAAAGACACCACGCCAAGATAACTGTCAAACCAGGAGTCAATGATCAAGGCTTGCAGAGGCGCATCGATCTCGCCAGTGGGAGGCGGTATATGATTGACAAGCGCTTCCAGAACTTCTTCAACGCCCAGGCCGCTTTTGGCACTGGCATGAATGGCATGATGAGCCTCCAGACCAATAATATCTTCAATTTCAGCAATGACACGTTCCGGCTCAGCCTGAGGCAAGTCGATTTTATTCAAAACCGGCAAAACTTCGAGTTCCTGATCAATAGCGGTATAACAGACGGCAACCGTCTGAGCCTCAACACCCTGTGCGGCATCGACCACCAGGATAGCGCCCTCACAGGCAGCCAGGGATCGTGATACCTCATAACTGAAGTCGACATGGCCCGGCGTGTCAATAAAATTAAGAAGATAGGTTTTGCCGTCACGCGCCTTGTAATTCAGGGATACGCTCTGCGCCTTGATAGTAATGCCGCGCTCACGCTCGATATCCATCGAGTCAAGCACCTGCTCTGCCATTTCACGGTCGCTAAGTCCGCCGCAAATTTGAATAAATCGATCAGCCAGGGTTGATTTACCATGATCGATGTGGGCAATAATTGAGAAATTACGAATTCGGGATAGGTCGCTCAACTCTAAAAACCTGTTGCTAAAAGCGCTTATTCTAGCTTAATAATCACTGAGCAGAAAGCTTTTAATGTAATGACCTGTAAAAACTATCTTGTCTAAGTCTGGCAAGCACCTGAGATAACCGCACCAGTCCTCTTCACAATAGTCGTTTACTTGACTACAATGGGTCATTTTGTTCAACCGACAGGACATCCGATGCGACGACTCATTGCAATTGGTTTTGCTTTTTTCACCATTCTTTATTCTTCTTTCGGTCTCGCCGACGCCAGTTTCACCCAGAGAAAAGACGTCAAAGCGTTTATTGATACGATGGTAAAAAAACATAATTTTGACAAAATTGAATTACTCGCGGTAATGAGTGATGTCAAACTACAGCCTCAGATTATCGAATCAATGGAAAAACCTTATGAAAAGAAAACCTGGGATGTGTATAAACAATTGTTTTTGACGCCACAGCGTGTTGAAGGCGGTATTGATTTCTGGAGAAAAAACCAGAAAGCCTTGAATAAGGCTGAGGCAAAATATCATGTGCCGGCCAATATTATCGTTGCAATCATCGGTATTGAGACTTTATACGGTAAAAATCAGGGCAATTACCGCGTTCTCGATGCACTATCAACCCTGGCTTTTGATTATCCAAAACGCTCTGAGTTTTTTACCAAAGAGCTTGGCGAATATCTGTTACTCTGCCGTGAACACCACGTTTCACCTACTCAATACATGGGCTCTTATGCCGGTGCGATGGGTAAACCACAGTTTATGCCCAGCAGCTACCGTTATTACGCCGCAGACTTCACTGGCAATCCCAAAAAAGATCTGATGAATGATGATGATGCTGTAATTGCAAGCGTTGCTAATTATTTTCACAAACATGGATGGACCTTTAATCAGGGAATCGCTCAGCCGGCCCAAATTACCGGTTCAGCTTATAAACGCATTAACACCTCTTATAAGACAGCTGCCTACAAAACCAGCCAATTACGCGCGGCGGGAATTAAGCCGGTAACTGCTTCATTCCATGTGCCGAAAAAAGCAGGCCTGATTGAGCTGACTACCCAGGAAGGTCCGGAATACTGGCTAGCTTATCCAAATTTTTATGTGATAACCCGTTATAATAGCAGCCCACAGTATGCGCTGGCCGTTTATTTGTTAGCCCAGCAATTGAAAAATCAGTGGGCTGAAGCAAATGTTACCAAACAATATGCCTACGCATAAAGCTAATTCAGTAGAAGGATTTACATTTGGCAACCTGTTTTGTTTTTATCAAGTCTCTGACTGACGACAGCTTCTTATCAGTAAGCCTGGATCAGAACCAACAGGTTGTTCAGCCTTTAGCAAAACGAAAGGCTGAAGAACTCAGACAGATTCAAATCAATCATCGTACCTGCATTGTGGTTTCTGGCGAACACTTTGCCTTTCACCGCCTTGAATTGCCCTGGCTGGGAGAAAAAAAAGCCCGTATTGCTATCCCCTACGCACTTGAAGACAAGTTCGCAGAAAATGTGGACGAACTTCATTTCGCGTTTAATCGCCAATATTACCAACAGGGTCATTATCTTGTAGCAGCCTGCAAAAAAGAGTTTTTGCAGCAACTGCTTCTACTTCTCAAAGACAATGACATTCACCTGGATATTCTTACTGTCGATTGGTTCGCTCTCGAGAATAAAGAGATTTGTGTCGCAGAAGATAGTTTGCTTATTCATGATGAGACATTCTGCGGAGTATTAAACCCGCCGCTTACTGATTTATTCTTGAAAAAAGCAAGCCCGGAACATCGGCTCTTTGTTTTTAAGGAAAGCATGGTGCTTCCAGAGCATTTAGTGGCCCAAGTAATTCATGAAGATAATTTATATCTCTGGCTGGCAAAACGTCTTCTGGTTGGTCATCCTATGAATATGGCACAGGGTCAATTTCTGGCAAGCAGCGAAACTGCGGGAAAGAAACGCTGGATAGTCGCAGCAGTTGCAATGGCGGCTTTGTGGCTGGTTAGCAATCTTTCGAGCACAATATGGCAAAATTATCGGCTCAATCAGCAAATAGAAGAAACGGACAAGCAAATTGCAGTCATTTACAAGCAGTTTTTCCCTCAGGCGCAACAGGTTATCAGCCCGAGATTTCGTATTGAGCAATTGTTAAAAACGAAAGGGAATGACAGCGAGAACCCCTTCTGGGTATTGCTAAATCAACTCTCAAAAACACTGGATACAAGCGATGTGACTGTTGAACAACTTCGTTATCAGAATCATGTTTTGCAGGTGACTGTGATTGGTAAGGATTTCGCAAGCGTTGAAAAATTGGAGAATCAGTTACAAAAACTGAATGTCAAAGTAAAGCAAACGCAGGCATCAACAAGAGAGCAGCAAGTCGCCAGTACCCTGGAGCTTAGCTTATGATGAATTTCTGGCAAAATTTAAGTGAACGGGATCGTCTGACTCTAAGTATTGGTCTCGTGTTCACCGTTGCTTACCTCTTTTATTTACTGATTTACTCCCCGCTTAATACCTCTGTAGTCAGTAAAACCAATCAACTAGAAGATAAACAGAAAACACTTGTGTGGATGAAGCAAATTAATCAGCGTCCTCGTAACAGTAAAGAACCGGAAATGATTAATAACGGGCGATTATTGTCGATCATCTCAACGCAATTAAGTAATACCCCTTTCAAAACATTCGCTTATCAACTGCAGCAAACAGGTCCCGGGGATATACAGATTAGTTATGACAAAGTGCCTTATACGCAATTTTTACAGTGGCTATGGCAATTGAATAGTGATTATGCGGTCGTTTTAAAGCAACTTTCAATGGATAAAACAGAGACGGCAGGGGTGGTGAAGCTGACAATCACTCTCTCGGCAAAATAAATTGCTACTGAAATTTTCTTTACAATCAACCCTCCCTGCCATTAAGTTAAGGAAACTCTATAATGCATGTAGGTTGGGCCCTTGGCCCAACATGGAGTTCTGGAGTGGTTCAACCCCTTTGTTGGGCCAAGGGCCCAACCTACAATAATTCCTTAACTTAATGGCTAACCCTCTCCCAACTCGATAGAGGGGATTTTCTCTATTCTGCGGTACCCTGAACACTTCCCCAGTTCCTGACCCCCGCCCCTTGTTTCACATTCTCAGGCAGTGCGTTTAAAGCTTTCTCGGCTTCTTCCTGGGTATTATAGGTTCCATAGACCCCTTTATAGTAAGTTTTTCCATCTCGATAATATTTGATTTGAGCAGTCCGATCGGTTTTAGGCGTCTTATACAATTTACCAGCCACCTGAGAGGCTTTTTCACCATCAGCAATTTCTATAGTGTAACCCTGGGGATTTTGATTATTAACCCAGTTTCTATCCTGATCTTTATGAGACACGGGCCGGTTATTGCCTCCAGTATAATAAGAATCAGGAACGGTAGCCTGGCTTGGTGGATAATAACCCTGATTATTGCCATAGTTTCCATAATCAACCGATCCAACCCCGTGCCCGTAGTATTGCATGTTTTCGTAGGTATACGTTTCATAGGTGGAATAACTGGTGCTAGGACTCGTTGCACAAGAAGACAAGTGGACTACCACTATCGCTATTGAAGCTATTTTTAAGGTATTCATGCAGGCTCCTTTTTTATTCTTATTGGAGTTTCATACCCTTGTTAGCTGCAGTTTTAAAAAAAACTTTAGTTATTTCTGTTACCATGATGAAATAATATCCATATCAGTATCGAGGTTATTACCCATGTGGACTCACAGACGCTCCGGCCTAAATCACCAACGCGGTGTTCAGGATCATCGCAGCCCCTATGAACGCGACCAAACGCGTGTCATTCATTGCCCCGCTTTTCGACGTTTACAGCGAAAAACACAGATTCTGGGAACTGATGAAGGCGATTTCCATCGCACTCGTCTCACCCATTCACTTGAAGTGGCGTCCATTGGCAGAAGCATTGCGCGTAATCTTATTGTGAATCATCAGGAGAGTATTCTCTCTGGCTTGCTTCCCAGTGAAGATTTAATCAGCAGCATCTGTTTACTACATGATATCGGCCACCCTCCTTTCGGTCATGGAGGAGAGGTCGCCTTAAATTATATGATGCGTGAACATGGTGGTTTTGAGGGCAATGGCCAGACGCTGCGGCTTTTAACTAAACTGGAAAACAGTTATGGCGCCTATGGACTTGATTTAACGCGGCGCACATTGCTAGGGATTCTGAAGTATCCTGTTCCCAGAAGCCGAGTGATCTGCCTGGGCAAACTGGAAGCAGTCAACACCTTGCACAAAACAATCCGCATCAATGACTGGCTTCCTCCCAAGGCTTATTTTAACTGTGAACAGGCAGAAGTCGACTGGTTACTTGCGCCGTTTAGTGAAGGCGATCGATTACTTTTTCAATCGCTTCGTAAACCTCCAGCACAAAACGAACATGGAAAGTCCGCCTTTCATAGCTTCGATTGTTCCATTATGGATGTCGCTGATGATATCGGCTATGGAGTACATGATCTGGAAGATGCAATTCACTTACGCCTGATTACTCGTGACAAGATTGATAATGCCGGCTTTCATAGCCTTATCGACAACACCCCGCTTGGCCAGCAGCGCGGCGCTCTGCTCAATCATTTATTTTCAAGTCAGCTTTTCGAGCGCAAACAGGCCATCGGTGAAATGGTTAATTATCTGATTACAGCCACTCAGATTGAAACCACTGACGCCAATTTTGAAAACCCCTTACTAAAATATAATATTAATCTCTTACCTGAAGCAGGCCGTCTGCTTGACTATCTGAAAAATTGCGTTTATCAGCACGTCATTGATTCCCAGGAAGCAAGAACCTTTGAATACGGCGGGCAAACCGTGGTTCTGCGACTGTTTGAGGCGATCAGCTCAAACCCGACCAGTTTACTGGACACCAAAAATCGACAGCTTTATAACGAGGCCTCTTCAGACGATGAAGCGATGCGTGTAGTCTGTGATTATATTGCCAATATGACTGATGAATATGCCTACCGCATGCATGAGCGTTTATTCGGATTTAATACACGCACAATCTTTGAACGGCTTTAGGTGCGCTATCCCGAAAGTCAATTAAGATCAAGCTGTTGCTTAATTCTCCCTTAAGAAACCTGTCATAAATCCTTAATAATTAACGATTACAATAATAATTAATACCAACACTTGAGATAATAAATGACTAAAAAAGTGGCTTTAGTGGATATTGACGGTTGTCTAATACAGGACGGCAAGCTGAATCTTGCCCTGGCAGAAAAATTAAAAGCTTATGATGAAGTCATCCTGTTTACTCAGAGAAGTAAGTATATCCAGACAATACAGGCTAATATATGGCGTGGTGGGGATCCCGTCACTGAGAATGATATTTTAGTAACGCCTGATGCTGTTGACAAATTAAGTGCTTTATTAGGTAAACAGGTCAAGGTGTCCACCTCCGTGGATCGTTTTTTTAACAGTCCGTTATCCTATTATGAAACTGAACTTAAGCCTTTCGAGCAAAACCTTAAAAAAGCATTAATCGAACAGGGTGAAGACTTGAATTTAGCCCCTTTCAGAGAAGTGGTCACTCAGGAAGAGGTTGTTGTAAGGCAATTACTGGCTCAGGCTCCTGAGGTGAATGCTGCAGATTTTTATCCAAAAGGAAAAGTCGAACAATTCGTCACTTTAACAGGTGCATTACCTACGATTTTGAAGACTGACGAAGAAATCGAAGTGGATTTCTTTGATGATCATCCCGATAATCTTCAGGAAATCATAGACCATCCACACCTTCCGATTAAGCCCAATTGCTTTGTTGTCGCAAATCATCATGTAAGCACTCTCTCCAGTTTCAATAAGCATCAATCAAACAATATAAGCCGTACAGAAGCTGTGATCAGAGGAGAATTTTCGGACATCATCAATAATCTTCAAAGTTATAAACAGGCTCGAGCTGATGAATGGAAAAAATCAGGCTCAGAGTACGGTTCCAACTGGGCGAGAATCTTCAAGCATGAAGTAGGCAGCGCTCGCAACAAAATCAGTGCTGTAGACAAGGCAATCCAGATACTTAGCGGTGTAGAGGGTGTTGAAGTCTCAGCCGGCGAATTGAAAGCCCTGAAAGATGGGCGGGTAAAAGAATACCTTGGTGACAAAATTAATTTGATTGAAAGCTATATCAATGAGCAGCAAAACGCTAATACCCGTGGCTTAAGCCAATAATTTTTCCCGTCCAACTCTTAGGCCGGCCTGTAACGGCTTGTTGATAGATAAGGACTGATTTTCCGGAGGTTCCGAGGTCTCCGGAAACCTTAGATATCTGCGACTCGTGGACTAAGAGTTGGTTTTTTATACATTTTTCCAATTCAGACTATACTACTATAAAAACATAATGGGATTTATCGAACGATTCCGTTTCGTGCTATCTCGCTTTCAATAAGGACCATAACGTGTTAAATCATTGGAAAGATGAATTAAATCAACAGGTTCTCAAACAATTTGGACATAAAAAAGGTGAGTTGATTTCTAAAAAATATTATAACGCCTTTCCCCTGACTTATTCAGCACAAAATCAAATTTCCGCAGCCTTGCAGGACATTGATTATATAGAAAAGTTGTCGGATGAACATCGCTTGCAGATCAACCTCTATGAACAGGAAGGCGATGTATTCCCTTTGCATCTGAAGCTATACCAGTATCAAGCCTTTATTCCATTATCTGACATCCTTCCTATGCTGGAAAACATGGGTTTGCATACCCAGCGAGAAAACCCTTATCAGCTTATGCTGGATGGCAAACACTCGGTGTGGATTAATGATTTTGTCATCAATTACACCAATCCTCAGTGTCTGGACATTCATGAAGTGGAAAGCAATTTTGAGGAAGCCTTCATCAAAATCTGCAATGGCGAATGCGAGAATGATGGATTTAACAAACTGGTGCTGACTGCCGGGCTTAACTGGCGGGAAATTACCATTATTCGCAGCTATGCCAAATATATGCAGCAAATGGGTATTCGATTTAGCCCTGCTTATATTGAAAAGACTGTAGAAAATAATGCACTGCTGGCCAGAGATCTGGTGAATCTTTTTAAATTAAAATTTGCTCTTAAACAAAACTCATCAACAAAAAAACAGCTGAAAGAGTTAAAAAACAAGATTAAAGCTGAGCTCGAAGCAATTACAAGCCTCGATGAAGACCGCATCATGCGTCTGTATTGGCATTTAATAAAAGCAAGTTTAAGGACTAATTATTTCCAGACCACTTCAGACGGGAAAGCAAAAGAGTATCTCTCTATCAAATTACATTCCACAGAAATTCCTGACTTGCCATTACCCAAACCTCTTTATGAAATTTTTGTATATTCTCCCCGTTTTGAAGGCATCCATTTACGCAGTGCCAAAGTAGCACGCGGGGGATTGCGCTGGTCAGATCGACGGGAAGATTTCAGAACCGAGATCCTGGGATTGATGAAAGCTCAGGTGGTAAAGAATTCAGTAATTATCCCCTCTGGTGCCAAAGGCGGTTTTGTTTTAAAAATGCTGCCGCCAGGAGTCAGCCGTGAAATCCTGTTGAAGGAAGTCATATTCTGTTACCAGTCTTTCATTCGCGGGCTTTTGGATTTAACTGATAACCTGGTGAATGATCAATGTGTATCTCCAGCAAATACCATCTGTTATGACGATAATGATCCTTATCTGGTAGTCGCTGCTGACAAAGGTACTGCCAGTTTTTCCGATATAGCCAATGGAATTTCAGCCGAATATGGTTTCTGGCTGGGAGATGCTTTTGCTTCAGGTGGTTCCTCTGGTTATGACCATAAAAAAATCGGGATTACTGCACGGGGTGCCTGGGAATCAGTTAAGCGTCATTTTAGAGAGTTAGACATCAACATTGAGAACCAGGACTTCACTGTTGTCGGAGTTGGTGATATGAGCGGTGATGTATTCGGGAATGGTATGAT
Source organism: Legionella sp. 16cNR16C (assembly GCF_021297775.1). Lineage (NCBI taxonomy): Bacteria > Pseudomonadati > Pseudomonadota > Gammaproteobacteria > Legionellales > Legionellaceae > Legionella > Legionella sp. 16cNR16C. The sequence continues at coordinate 171,657 of NZ_JAJTMX010000002.1, read as the reverse complement.
TTATACCCCCCATATTCGGCTGATCGCCGCTTTTGATCATCGCCATATTTTTCTAGATCCCAATCCAGATGCCATTATTTCCTATGAGGAGCGGGTACGGCTTTTCAACTTACCTTTATCCAGCTGGGAAGATTATAATCCCCAACTCATCTCTACCGGCGGCGGAGTATTCAGACGGTCTGTCAAATCGATAGTACTAAGCCCTGAGGTAAAAGAAGCCCTGGGTACACAAAAAAATGCCATGACGCCGAATGAACTGATTCAAGCCATTTTACGTGCTCCAGTTGATTTATTGTTTAACGGCGGAATCGGAACCTATGTCAAGGCAAGCAGCGAATCGCATGCAGACGTTGGTGATAAAACCAATGAATTTTGCCGTGTCAATGGCAATGAATTACGCTGCCGGGTAGTCGGTGAAGGCGGTAATCTAGGTTGTACCCAATTAGGGCGCATTGAATATGCGCTTCAGGGGGGATTAATCAATACTGACTTTATTGACAATGCTGCCGGGGTGAATTGCTCTGACCATGAAGTAAATATAAAAATTTTACTGGACAAGGAAATACAAAAAGGCCATCTGACTGAGAAAAAACGGAATCAGCTATTAGTTAAAATGACTGATGAGGTAGCAGAACTGGTACTAAATGATAATTATAATCAGGCTTTAATTATGAGTATTTCGTCTCTAAGTGCTCAGCGATACGGCAGTCTTTATCAGGCCTATATTAAAGAATTGGAAAGCTCAGGTTTGTTGAATCGATCTAATGAGTATTTACCTGATGATAAAAAAATGGTTGAACGTAAAGCCGCAGGACAGTGTTTGACAAGGCCAGAGCTGGCGGTTCTATTGGCCTATTCTAAAATCCATTTGACCCAGGAATTGCTTAAATCAGAAATATCCGATGATCCCTATTTTATTCATTGCCTGGAATCAGCCTTCCCTGCCCGTCTGGCTAAATTATACCCGGAGTCAATGTGCGAACATCGTCTGCGACGGGAGATTGTGGCCACTCAGCTCAGTAATCAAATTGTCAATGTTGCCGGTATGACCTTTATATACCGCATGTCCGTTGAAACAGGGGCTTCTATTCCTAATATTGCCCGAGCCTATTCTGTTTCTGCAAGTATTTATGACACTCACAATCTGCAATATTTGATTGATTCAACCAATTTCAAAATACCTGTGCAAACTCAGTACGATTTAATGCACCAAATCAGGCAATTGCTCAATCTTTCAACCCACTGGTTTTTAAGAAATAACCGGCTCAATGGAGACATACACCAAATTATTGAGCACTATGGTAATGCTATTAAAAAACTCGAATCATTAATCCCTACACTGATAGTCGGCGTCACCAAAGACTATATGCAAAAAATCGTGAATCAATTTGTTGAAGCCGGGCTTGCCGCCGATATGGCACAAAAAATTGCGATTGCCAGACCACTGTATACCGCATTAAACGTTATTGAAGTCTCTACTCAAAATAAACTCAACCTGACCAAAACAGCCGAAGTCTATTTCCAGATTGGGGGACGATTTAATCTGGTCTGGTTCAGGGATCAGATTGCCAGTGATGGGCGAGAGGGGCACTGGAACACAATGGCCAGGCTTTCTTTGCGCGATGAACTGGATTCCCTGCAACGCAGTCTGGCGATTGCTATCTTACAAAGTAATATCAAGGAAAATAATGCGAGTAAACTGATTGATAGCTGGCTGGAAGCAAACACAGATATTCAAAAGCGTTGGGATATGTTGCTGGGAATGCTTCATGGAAGCACCAGTCTTGATTACACAATGTTTTTCATTGCATTAAGAGAACTATCTGATTTGTTACGAACTAGTTAAATCCACCATTTAGGTGGCGTCCCCAGGGGGATTCGAACCCCCGTTACCGCCGTGAAAGGGCGATGTCCTAGGCCTCTAGACGATGGGGACCTGGAACTTTAATCTACTACATTGTACATCCTGGAGCCATCTCCAGTTAAGGAGGATGGCGTCCCCAGGGGGATTCGAACCCCCGTTACCGCCGTGAAAGGGCGATGTCCTGGGCCTCTAGACGATGGGGACCCTGTTCTTCTAACCATCTCTCGAGAGAGAGATGGTGGAGCTAGGCGGGATCGAACCGCCGACCTCTTGCATGCCATGCAAGCGCTCTCCCAGCTGAGCTATAGCCCCGAAAGAGATTGGCAGTTTAATAATCTCGCCCTTGACTGTCAAGCAATTTTTAAAATTAAATGCAAATCAGAGACTTTCACCTTTTATCGTATACGCTATTGCTACTGAACAACCAACTGTAACCCCGTCGCGCCATCCATATTAAAACCAGTTACCGAACAATTAGTAAAATTTCCATTGATGTCAATCTCACATTTTGTAACATTATCATTTGATGCATTCGTTACATAAGCTATTGTCTGATCCGCGTTTAGAGCAATAAATCGAGAAGTAGTACCGGAAGTACCTGCTACAGCTGGATTACTAAGATCACCATTGGCATCCACATCAAACCGATCTATCTCGCCTGTAAGAAAATTCGGACCACTCACAGTGTATAGCCGGGTTCCGCTAGCATTAAATGTAATTCCTACAGGTACAATAAGTCCGAATCCAACCAGGGTACAATTAACCAGATCGCCGTTAAACCCCACATCACAGCGTGTCACGTTAGTATTATTCGTTACATACACTTTTGTGCCTGCAGGATTAAAGATAATGCCTCTGGGAAAATTGATTAGGGCCGTAATTGTACAATTAATCAAATTACCATTAGTGTCCAAATCGCATAGGGAAATATTACCCGTAAGATTATTAGTTACATAGATTTTTGTGCCCTGTGGATTGATTGCAACACCAACCGGGTTATTGAATATTGCAGCTGAATTAATGCAATTTTGCAAAATACCATTTGTACCTATATCACACTTCCTAACTGTATTGGCAATTCCAAAATTGGCCACATAGATCCGTGTTCCTTCCCGATTGAATACCAGGCCCAAAGGATTTGTAAATCCCGAGCCAACTATAGTACAGTCGATAAAATTACCGCCGACATCCAATCTGCAGCGAGTGACATTATCTGCACCTGAGTCAAAGTCATTCGTGACATAGGCAAAATACTGGCCGAAAACCACTTCAATGCGATGATTGGCGTCAATGTTATTTAACTGGAAACTGGTACCGCCATTCTGAACAACCATCCCATCCAGCAGCCATTGCTTCACTGCAAATCCAGCAATAGGGGTCGCCATGAATACCAGATTACTACCAGAATTAACCACCTGAGGTGTAGAAGGTGTGATGCTGCCATTAGGTCCGGCAGACGGCGTGACAGTAAATTGCTGTACTGGCGGCTGGTTTACGAAATGGATTCTGAGTGAATACCCCAGAGCCGGCTGATAGCACTGATTAGGATCGCCTTGCTGGCATAATATTGGCCCACCTAAAACATCACCCTGTAATGCATTACCCTGAATACTCAACCTTAAAGTACAACTGCCCTTCCCCGGCAACTGGCAAACACCGTTTTGCGTTACACCGGCTATTGGCATCATCACCAGGCTTTTCGGGCGAACAGACTGATTTTGCACTGTATAAATCACTTCAGCGCTAGCGCTGTTAGTCAGTGTCAGCTCAACTGGTGTTTGTGGAATAAATGTCCATAGAGGCGTTGCAGCAGCCTGCACGGATGAAATGAAAAGCAGCGATAACAATCCCAATAAGGCATGGATGAATAAATGTACCTTGTGTCCCGACATTTTGTTTCCTTACGCAGTGTCACAATCAAAAGATATTTTTAAAAAATCAGAAAGGCAAGAGCAGAGCAGTATGAAGAAAGGCTTAAATGCATGTTCAAGGTGCTTTATCAAAAGCACCTTGGACATTAAAAAATTATTCAGAAACTGATTCAGCGCGTTTTTTTGCCGCTTTTTTGTGTTGTTTCCATTCACGGTCTTTAGCGAAAACAAAGCTGGCTGCTTCTTCTATAAAAAAACCAACATCATCAATATCCGCCCATGCGCAATATTCCATAATTTTCTCATAGGTTTCACTGTTGATGTCTGCTTTAATTTTTTCTTTTTTCTGGAAGCGTGTTCCATTAATAATAGGCATTTCAATCCCCAAGTGTTAATAAGACGAAAGAAGCTTAACAAATAAAGTGAATATTGCAAACCCTATCGGCAAATTTTTATGCTATTTTTTTAACAAAACTATAATTTTGACGAAGACGCCAAATAAAAAACAACTCAAACTATCAAACAGTTAGGGATAAACCACCCAATGCTTGCGTTTTCAGACAAGGCGAAAGGGCTGCTTTAATTCCGGGTAGAAACTCTGCCACATTCTATCGCAAAAATGCAGAATATTTTGATGTTTTTGGACGATGATTTTCAAAGGATCATCATAAGGCATCCAAACTATATTTGCCAAAAATGCAAAGGCACTTGCATCAATTGTCGAAACTTCATTTCCCATGAAATAGGGTTTATCACCCAGCGTGTCTGCTATCGCTCGAATAGTGGTTTGAGCCAATTGCAAGGCGTCTTCGCGATTATGTCTGCCTGTACCTTGCATATGGAGGGTTTTAATGGTTTTCTTACGGATCAGATTGGGCAAAAAAAGATTTAAAATCCAGGGAAGTCCTGCAAAAAAACTGGGTTTAACATGCTTCCAGCCCTGCTCATCCTGCCAGCGGAAATAAACCATCAGCCAATAAAGGCGCTCGGAAAAAACATTATCGAGAAGGACTGCCAGCGCTTTCTGCTCAATACTTAAATGTTTATCCAGGAGATCTCCAAATTGCTGCTTCAAGCCTGCAATAATAAACTCACTGTCAGCAATGATCGCATTTTCACATTTAACAAAAGGCAGCTTTCCTTTCGGGGCTTTTCGCGGATCTCTCACAAAGCGATTTTCATAAGGCAGCTCGGTCATCCGCAGATAAGTCTCTATTTTAAGACAAAATGGGCTAGCATTGGGCAAACCCCATACTTCGGGAAATTGATACAGCGTTATCATAACGATGGCCTTTGGGTTCTAATAGAATAATAGTACTGAAAAATAGACAAAAAATCATTATTCAGTAAACTCTGTTGCTTAATCAGCTTATTTACTGCTGAGAGCAAGTGAAAATTTGTGATTTTTGGCCTAAACCGCTAAACTTGTGAAAATTACCCAACTAACAAGTATATGAATTTCTGCCCCTGCGGTTCGCAACTTGACTATACTGTCTGCTGCGGTATTTTAATTGACCAAGGCGGCAAACCTGCCACTCCAGAAGCCCTGATGCGTTCACGTTACACTGCCTATACCAAGGCCAATATCCCCTATATTGTTAAAACCATGAAAGGCAAACCACTAGCGCATTTCAACGAGTCCGATGCAAAAGAATGGGCTGAGCAAGCAGACTGGCTTGGTTTGGAAGTATTAGAAGCTCTCTTCCCTTGTGAAAAGGCCAATCAGGGATTTGTGGAATTTGTAGCAAGATATCATCAGTCAGGTCTGATTAAGTCGATTCATGAACGAAGTGAATTTTTGCTTGATGAGGGCCAATGGTATTACATTGATGGTCATCCTCCCCACCACACGCGCCCAACAAAAACGCAGCGCATGTCCCAAAATACTGCCTGTTTTTGTGGCAGTCTAAAAAAATACAAAAACTGTCATGGAAGAAAGCTTGTAGGAAAATAGTACTCTAAAAGCACTATTTAAAATCTTTGTAACTCCTCACGTCATCCCATAGCCGTCAGGCTATGCCACGTCATCCCGAGCACAGCGAGGGATCTCCCTGCAGACGAGGAGTTATAAATCTTTATAAAAAGAACAATTTCTCTTGCTTCCCTAAATTCTTTTTGCTTTAATTCCCGTTCACTGCGAATGAGTAATGGAAATCCCACTCAGAGGCAGGAAGTTAACCTATAATGGAATGGATAAGGAAAATGTCCGAGGATCTCGCGGTCTATCTTTCAAAACAATTACTTTGGCAGGCTCTCTGCATATGCTCCCCTGTAGTGTTTGTTGCAGTAATTTGCGGCTTGCTCATTTCAATTCTTCAGGCAGTAACCCAAATCCAGGATTCAACTTTAAGCACTGTTACCAAAATTCTGGCTGTTGCACTCATGCTCATGTTCTGTGGTCACTGGATGTTAGGCTCAGTAGTCAGTTTTGCTGAAAATATGATTAGTAATATCCCGGAGCGCTTGAAATGACTGACCTGCTCCCTCTTCCCACTTTCTTTTTAATTGCTACGCGCATTGGCATGATTATACTTTTTTCACCACTTGAGGTGATCAGACGGCTTCCTGTACAAATCAGGCTAATACTGATTCTCCTGTTCAGCTTTTTTATAATTTCAAACCTGAATTCCACCGCTCGGATATCTGGTTCTCTGTTAGCCGCATTCTCAGCCGAGTTCATCAATGCCCAACTGATTTATCTGGCTCTTATCACCTGTTTCGGCTGTTTTCAGGTTGCCGGTCAGTTAATTGATTTCCAAAATGGCTTAAACGGTATCTCTGTTTTTAAACCGGGTGAAGGCTTTGATTCTATTTCAGCTCATTTACTGGGAATGCTTGCTGGCTTATTCTTTTTTGCGAGCCAGGGCCATCATCGCGTCATAAAATTGTTACTCCTCTCATTTATTGCTTTTCCGCCTGGTGAATTGATTGGAGAATCAAGCATGCTTCAGTTTATCAGGCAGTTTACGCTGGTATGGTCACTAGGCATGTTAATTGCGGCGCCACTGGTTTTCTGTTTATGGCTTACCGAATTTTGCAGTGGTGTATTAAGTCGAAACATGCCGCAAATAAGCCCTTACTTTCTGATTTTGCCCTTAAAAGTTCTTCTGGGGTTCTTCATCTTCTATTTACTAATAGACAATATGAATCCCCTGTTTGAAAAAACCTTTGAATTAGGCTTTCAAGCCTGGCAGGAGTATCTGTTATGAGTGAAAAAACAGAAACTGCAACAGCCTACAAGCTAAAAAAGGCGAAGGAAAAAGGGCAGGTCAGTAAGAGCAGCGAGCTAATCAATACCACGCAACTCACGGTTATTTTGCTGCTTCTATGGGTATATGGAACAAAGGCCTGGCAGCAAATGCTGGCTGTTAGCCAGGAGCAGCTACATCTGACTGGCCATTTGCATTTTTCTTTAAAAACTATCACTTATATATTCAAGTTGTTAACTACCAATCTACTGTATCTATGGCTGCCCTTTGCTTTGATATTAGTGGCCACAACAATATTATGCAGCCTGGTACAAACCGGTTTTGTATGGTCGGCGGCTCCCTTATCCCCCCGATTTGAAAGAATTGGTCTGGTTGCAGGTTTTAAACGATTATTCTCGACCAAAATAGTATTTGATTTACTAAAAAATCTGCTAAAAATTGCTTTAACAGGCCTGATCAGCTTTTATAGCCTGAGGCAAATGCAGGCTTCCTTTCTAAAACTGTCGAGTGTCATGCCGGCGCAACTGCCAATGGCCATTCTGCAATTGATGCTTCGAATGCTTTGTCCTTTAGTGGTTGTTCTTCTCGCAATAAGTCTCATTGATAAACTCTATACTCGCAGAAAATTTGCCAAAGAGCAGCGTATGAGTAAACAGGAAGTGAAAGAAGAATATCGGCAGCGTGAAGGTGATCCCAAAATTAAAAGCCGAATCAGGCAATTACAATCTGAGTTAAGAAAACGCAGTGCCTCTTTTGAGCAAGTTAAAACCGCAGATTTGGTAATCACTAATCCTACACATTATGCAATTGCATTAAAATATGACCGTCTGACCATGCCGGCTCCGAAACTAATATGTAAAGGCCGTAATGAACAGGCAAGGATTATCAAACAACTTGCTTTGAGGCATCAGGTTCCGCTTGTTGAGAATAAGGCATTTGCTCGACGGTTATACGCTTCAGTGGATTTGAATCAATGGATTCGTCGAGAGCATTTTCCAGCTGCCGCCGCAATTTATAAACAACTGGGGTTGGGTAGGAGATGACATAAGTAATTATAGCCAATTGCAGCACCTCGTAATCAATGGAATTCAATGGATTAGTGTATGGAAAACAAGAAAACAAATCTTTCCAGTATGGGAAGCGAACTCGGTACCATTCTTTTTGTCACAGGTATTTTGCTCATCCTGTTTATTCCAATCCCCTCTGCATTGCTTGATTTGCTTCTGATTATCAATTTCAGCTGGGCACTGGTTATCCTGCTGCTCTGCTTTTATACGGATAAGCCCTTAAGCTTTTCCACGTTCCCCGCCCTGCTCCTGGTATCCACTTTATTCCGCCTGGCTTTAAATATTTCCGCAACCCGACTGATACTGTCTGAGGGCGATGCCGGCCGGGTTATTAACGCTGTGGGTCAATATGTCATTCATGGCAATTATGTCATGGGAATGGTCGTTTTTCTGATCTTAATCATTGTGCAGTTTATTGTAGTCACCAATGGTGCGCAGCGGGTCGCTGAGGTCGCAGCCCGTTTCACTCTTGACAGTATGCCCGGTAAACAGATGAGTATTGATGCTGATTTGAATATGGGATTAATCAGTCAGGAAACAGCGCGTGAAAGACGTTCCCAAATTGAGAAAGAAGCTAATTTTTACGGTGCCATGGATGGGGCCAGTAAATTTGTTAAAGGCGATGCCATTGCCGGAATTCTAATCATGCTTGTAGATATTATCGGTGGTCTGGCGATTGGTGTACTCCAGAAAAGCCTGACGTTTAGCGAGGCGATTCAAAACTATTCTCTGCTTACTGTAGGCGATGGTCTGGTGACCCAAATCCCTGCGCTCATCATTTCTACAGCAACCGGCATTATTGTGACGAGGGCCGCGACCGATACCCATTTGGGGAGTGAAATAGTTCGTCAAATCAGTACCTATCCTAAAAGCCTGGTGATCGTCAGCTGCAGTCTTGCTTTACTGCTGTTCATTAAAGGGATTCCGGGAATACCGGTATTCCTGGTTCTGGCATTTTTTATAGTCTGTACCTGGTTTGCCATGAAACGCCAGCAGCAGACTCCTGATGAGAGTCTGCTTCAGGAAGAAACGCTTTATCAGAAAATTCATATCCATCCGATTGAGATACAGCTTAATCCCAGTCTCTATGAAAATTTATTATCCCAACAGGATGAGTTTCTGTCGCTTGTTCAGCAAATACGTGAACGCCTGGCCTTCGATCTGGGCCTGGTTATCCCTGAAGTAAAACTTCGATCCGAGGCCAAATTAAATTATCCCTTCTATCGAATTATCGTTCAGGGAATTCATTATGACAAACACCCCCTGTATCTGGATAAGTTTCTGGCAATAGCCGCTTCGTCTCAAAAAGCGATTGAAAATAAAGTATCAGGTATAGAAGTGAGCGATCCCAGCTATGGTTTAGCAGCTCAATGGATTGAGAGAGCCGAAAAAGAACAGGCGGAGCATCAGGGATTTACCGTATGCGAACCCCTGTCCATATTGGCGACTCATTTACAAGAAGTGATTCAATCCTCATTGGCTGAACTATTAAGCCGTAATGAAGTGGAGACCTTACTGGATCAGTCTGATGTCTGCAAATTGCGTGACGAATTGATACCCGCCATGCTGCAATTAGGTCAGGTTCAAAAAATTCTGCAGAATTTATTATCAGAAAAAGTGTCTGTTCGCCATACATCACTGATACTGGAAGTCTTGCTTGAACACGCCAAAGTCATTCAGGATGTCAATCAGCTTACCGAACTCGTACGCATTCGCCTCTCTTCCCAGATATGCCAGAGATTAATAAACAATCAGGGCCTTCTGCCAGTTCTAACCTTAGCACCAGTTATGGAGCAGACGCTTGCGCAAAACCTGACAAACAATCATCTCCACCTTGACCCTTCACAGACCGAAAAACTGATTAAATCCCTTTCCTTACACGTGGAAAAGATGCTTGGTGAGCGAAAGAAACCGGTATTACTCTGCTCTCCAATGCTAAGAAGGCAATTAAAACTGTTTACCCAACGCATTATTCCCCACTTGACGATTCTATCGTTAAGCGAAATACCAATTCATATCCAGATTGAACCATTTGGTGTCATTCAGTAAGGAGCATGGCATGTTATCCGCTATAAAAACCACACAGATAGCCCTTTTGCAGGATCAATTTCGTCTGCAGGTACTTAGCCAGAATGTCAGTAATCTGCATACAACCGGCTATAAACGTCAAATCATGGAAAGTCAGGATTTCCCGGCACTGGACGCGCCTGATTTTGAAACTGTAGTTCAGCAAATGACATCACTCAGTAACTTTCAGCAAGGCTCAATCTCTCATTCCAATCAGGGATCGGAACTGGCACTTGCCGGGAAAGGCTTTTTTGAGATCCAGAACAATGAAGGCGTTTTTTACACACGCAGTGGCGAGTTTCACATTAGCCAGGATGGAGAGCTGATTAGCGAACGGGGCGGAAAATTAATGGGAAAAAATGGACCTGTTCGTGTCAGTGATAAAGAGTTTTCAATCAATACCAAGGGAGAAATTTTTATAGATAAACAACTCAGCGATCAGATTCGCATTGTTGATTTTCCCCAGCCTTCATCACTTCACTATCAGGGGGAAGGGCTTTATTTCAGTAAAGATCTGCCGGAAGAGGCCTCTTCTGAAACCCGGGTTCTGCAGTTTTCCCTGGAACAATCCAATGTCAAATCGGTCGATGAAATGACCGAAATGCTGAAGATTTCACGCCATTTTGAAGCGATCCAACGAATTATGAAAACAAGCAACAATCTGCTTTCAACAGCAATTAGTCAATTAGGGGAAGGAAATGTCTGACGCGCTTTCTATAGCTGCCAGTGGCTTAAAATCTGAAGAATATTTTATTGACAAGATCGCCAATGATATTGCCAATCTGAATACGCCCAATTACAAGGCCAGCAAACTAAGCTTCGCCGATGTCTTATACCAGAACGTAGACAGCAATCACTCGGTGCAGCAGTCCGGTATCAAAATAGGCTTAGGAACAGCCATTATCAAATCAACTAAAGATTTCAGCCAGGGACCGCTAAAAGCAGGCACGAACTGGAATGAATTAGCCATTGATGGCGAGGGATTTTTTCAGGTACTGCAAACTGACGGCAGCCTGGCTTACACGCGAAGCTCCAGCTTTTCAATCGACAGTGAGCGCTACCTCTGCACGGCGGATGGCTTGCGGCTGGCCGACAGCATCCAGATACCTGAAGATTCTCAGTCCATTGTCATTCAAAAAAACGGCGATGTTGAAATTATGTCATCAGAGGATGCCGAGCCTCAGTTAGTCGGCACTATCAGTTTAGCGAGATTTATGGACCCTGGCCGCCTGGACCCTTCCGGCGCCGGACTATTTCATGCCACTGCTGACAGTGGTGATCCCATTATTGATAATCCCGGCAATAGCGGTATGGGGCAAGTGCTGCAGAAACAGATTGAAGCATCCAATGTCGATATGGTCACCTCATTGATGCAGCTTACTATGGCCCAGCGCGTTTACCAATTGAATGCCAAAACAGTGCAGATAGCAGATGAATTGGAAAAAATGATTAATGAACTTCGCGACTAGAGATTTACTCATGATAAAGCCAATTTTATTACTTACAAGTCTGGTAATTCTCATGTATAACCCCTCTGCGAAAGCAGCCAATTTATACAATGATCTCTATTATCGCCCACTTATTGCGGATCGGCGCGCGTCTATACCAGGCGATTTACTCACTGTCATTGTACTGGAAACCTCTAATGCGCAAACCAGTGCCGATTTAGGTTCCAGTAAAGAAATCAAAACAGCCCTCGAGGCCAGCTATAATCAAAAACGCTATGATTTGCGTCTGGGATTAACCGGCAAAGGAAATAGCAAGGCACAAACCGGTAGAAACGGCAAAATTAAAGCCTCATTAACCGTTAGAATTAAAGCAATCTGCCCTAATGGAAGCTATGAAGTGGAGGGATATCAGCTCATCCAGATTAATGGGGAACAACAACGAATTTTGTTAAGCGGTATCGTCAGGCCAGAGGATATAAGTCCGCAAAATACCGTATTGTCGACTCGCATTGCCAATGCCCAGATTACCTACACTGGCGATGGCTCTGTCTCAAACTCGCAACGTTACAACACTATTTATAAAATTATGTCATTCATGGGGCTAGTATGATGTTTAGTTTTAGAAAACTATTGCTCTGCGCTTGTCTGCAACTGCTGGTATTCAGCAGTTTTGCCAGTGTTAGACTTAAATCTCTGGCGCATTTATCCGGACTGCAGGAAAATCCGATTACTGGTTATGGTTTGGTTATCGGCCTGGCAGGATCAGGTGACTCGCATCGCAATAAAGATACCACTCAGGCAATTTCCAACCTGCTGCAGAATTTTGGCCTTAATATTAACGCCCGGGACATCACCAGCCGCAACAGTGCCGCAGTTATTATAACCGCCAATCTGCCTGCCAATGTCCATCAGGGCGACAAGCTTGACATCAATGTATCATCTCTCGGGGATGCGAAAAGCTTGTTAGGAGGCACCTTATTAATAACCCCTCTCAAAGGACCCGATAACCAAATTTACGCCCTGGCCCAAGGTCCGATTTCTCTCGGCGGGTTTAAATATGATTTATTTGGCAATGTGGTGCAAAAAAACCATCCTACTTCCGGAATGATTTCAGGGGGAGCCATTGTTGAAAAAACGCTCTACAATGAATTGACCGATAAAAGCGGCGAATTGCATCTGATTCTGAATCATCCTGATTTTACAACGGCAGATAATGTAGAAACTGCTGTCAATAAACGCTTCGGTGAAAATACCGCGATCGCACGCAGTGCCCAGGATATTGAAATTCATCCTTCGGTAAGCGCAAAACAGCATTATGTTCGTTTTATCAGCCAGCTGGAAAATATCATAATTATTCCGGATAACCTGCCCACCGTGGTCGTCAACGAAAGAACCGGGGTGGTGGTTGCCGGCTCCGATGTGAAACTTGATGCAGTAACTATTTCCCAGGGTAATCTCCAGATTGCCATTGCCAGCGACTATAAAGTTTCACAGCCAGCTATGCTTTTCAATGCATCCGCCTCTGTCAGAACTGCGATAACTCCATCAACCAATATTGAGGTTAAAGAAAGTGCAGGACAATCCATTGTTCTGGAACAGGGAGCCACCATTGCTGACCTAATCAGCGCTCTGAATAAGGCCAAAATCACCACGCGGGACATGATCGCCATTTTAGAGAGCTTAAAACGCGCTGGTGCTTTACACGCAGAATTAATTGTTCAATAGGAGTACCGAATACATGTTTGAGGATAACACAATCAGGCTCGTAAAACTGGGGCTTGATGCAGCGCTCATGCGGCAAACAGCGATCGCTGCCAACATAGCCAATGTCAATACCCCCAACTATCAGGCTGTTGAGGTGATTTTTGAGCAGCAACTTGCAAATTATGACCAGAATACCAATCAAGGCTCGGTTAATTTTCTGGAATTACAACCTGCTATCCATACTAGCGATACCGCACCAGCACTGGATGAACAAGTTGCGCTTGGTATTAAAAATGCCACCCAATTTCGCGCACTCATCAAAGGACTTAATCATAAACTGGCCATCATGAAGATGGCCCTTCATGGAAATAATCAGGCATGAATTACAATCTCACTTATTCAATTGCTGCCCAGGGAATGCAAGTCGAAAAATTACGTATTGATACGGTCGCCTACAACATCGCTAATCAGCATACCTTGCTGAAAAGTGATGGCAGCGGTTTTCAGCCAATGCAGGTCATCACAGGCAGTCGAAATTTCAATGATTACATCACAGATGAAACGCAATGGAGTGCAGCGGTTCTAAGCCCGAAAACTCTACCGCCTAATAAAGTGTATCAACCAGAGCATCCGGCAGCTGATGAAAAAGGCTATATCCATTATCCCGGGATAAATACAGTCGATGAGATGACCACTTTATTAAATGCTTCGCGTGCCTACGAAGCCAATATCAAAATTTTTAACACAGCACACAGCCTGTTCATGCAAACCCTGACCATAGGAGATGAACGATGACCATAGAACCCGTTAACCATTTCAAAATCGACTTTAACCTTAATAATTCAAACATTCAGAAACCGGACCAGTTCAGTCATTGGCTGGCCGCTCCCATTCAGCAGGTGAATGATAAATTGATTGAAGCAGATCATTCGCTGCAACAACTGGTCAGCGGTCAGACGGCCAACCTGCACCAGGTGATGTGGAATCTGGAAGAAGCCAAAATGTCTTTTCAATTACTGGAGCAGGTGCGTAATCGCTTAATGACTGCTTATCAGGAAATTATCAGGGAGCAAATTTAATATGAATTTTTATTTCAATTCCATCTATCTCTGGTTTGGCAGACAAGAAAAGCCAAAGCAAATCATGATCCTGCTTGCCGGGGGCTTTCTCATTTTAAGCAGTTTATTTATCTCCATTTTTTTGCTGAAGCCTGATTATGGAACCCTATTTAATAATCTTGATTCACAGGATGCTAATGAAATAATTCGTCAACTGGATCAGGACAATATCCATTATCAGTTACAGAATGCCGGACGTGATATTTTAATTGATAAACACCTGGTGGATAAAACCAGAATTCGATTAATGAGCAGCAATTTAAATGGCCATGTGGGCTTTGAATTGTTTGATAAAACTGATTTTGGTTTGACCGAATTTTCACAGAAAATTAACTACCAACGAGCTCTGCAAGGCGAACTTGAGCGAACCATTAGCAGTCTTGAGGAAGTCAGGCAGGCAAGAGTGCATCTGGTAATCCCTGAACAGCATTTCCTGCAGAAAGAAACGCACCCTACCAAGGCGTCTGTTACACTTCAACTAAAAAAACCAATAGGAAAACAACAGGTAAATAGTATTCAGAAACTGCTGACCGCCAGCATAGCAAATCTTGCTGCAGAAAATGTGGTGATCATCGATCAAAATGGTAACAATCTGAGTATACCCAAAGAAATTAATGGTGAGGGTCATTTTGCGGCCAAGCGAAGAATAGAGGATTATTTAAATAGTAAAATAACCGATATGCTAAGGCACATATTTCCCCAGGATAATGTCTATGTAAAAATAGATGTGACGCTTAATTATGATGAATTGCGGCGGGAATTGATTAGGCCGCAGTCTCAGGGCTTAATCACTCATGAAAAAGAGATTCAACATACAGCCTCTGCAGAACTCACAAAGAAAACAAATCCAGTTCAGGATCTCACCCGCGAACGAAGTTATGAGTTTGGTCATGAAAAAGAGCAATTCCTCCGTGCCAATGGCAGGATTGAGCGGCTAACTGTCTCTGTCACAGTGCCTAAACAAACCGAATCCTCGACCCTCTTACAAATTGAACGCATGGTAAAAACCACCATAGGTTTTGATTCCAGACGAGGGGATTCCATTTCAGTGGAAGCACTCCTGCCACCACCCGTCCAGTCAGACATTTTTTTAAACGAGACTCCTTCCACCCCGGCAGTAGAAACTCTTTCTATAAAATATGGGTTAGCAGCGCTGCTTATGATTGGCGCAATAAGTTATGGAGTTCAGAGAAGAAATAATTTGAGAAGACGTCAACATCTCCTGGAGTCTCTTAATCAATGGATTAGTCATCATGAATAATTTACAGGATATCGTATCGGCTATTGGCAAATTGGCCCTCAAAGATCAGCGATGGATTCTGAGCAAGTTACCAGAAGCCAAAAGAAAGCAGTTGGATAATATGAGCGAGAATCAAAAAGCGGCCGTTTCCAATACTATGATTGAAGATGACTTACCTGGTTTTTGCCGCAGTCTTGCCACTAAAGACCCTCTGTATATCGCCATTATCCTTGAGGAAGGTCAGTTCATTTGGAAAGAGCAATTTTTAAATGAATTTAATCTTTTAGAACGCATTGATTCGACTGAAACTTCCCTTGCCAATATTAGCCAGACCAGCAAAAGTCTGGTGTATGCGGAGTGGGAAAATTTACATCAAAAATCTGATATCGGCATGAATACAGACTAGTGGAATAACTATGGCAGAACTATTAAAAAATATCAGGGTAAGTGGTGAAAAAGTGATTTTGATAACTAATTGCAGTTCTTCCCCTGATAATGAGAAAAACAATCCTGATTCCGCAATGGAACAACTTGCAAAAAGCGATGATTTCCTGGATGAAATAAGGCAGCAGGCGTTTGCAGCGGGCTTTCAGGAAGCAGAAGCAAAATATACGGAGGAGAATCAATGCAAGATGCAGGAATCAGAGATGCAAGCCACCTTGTTAAAACAGCTTTTGACCCAGATACCTGTGGCATTGCAAACTTATCAGGAAACACTTCGTGACCAGATTGCAGACATCGTCTTATTAATTTGCAGGCAATTTTTTTCTAATCAGATTTCGAGCAAAGAAGCGATTTCTTTTCAGATTGAGCAGGCAATTAATCATTTAAATCATAAAGAAAATATAGAGATTTTTCTTCATCCCCAGGATCTTGCGCTTGTGCAGCATAGCAAATTGAAAATTGATTTCAGTGAGTGCCGGCATTTGAAGTTTATTCCTGATGAGACATTAATGCTGGGAGGATGTCGTATCCGTAATGATCATGGGTTGATTGATGCCAGCATTGAACAGCAAATTGACAAACTCAAACGAATGCTTGTTCAACTACGACAGAGGGTGCCGCAATGAAAAACTGGTCTGAATTATTACAACCAATTGAACGTATCGGTGAAATTGAACAATCGATTGGCTTACAACTGGTTGCTAAAGGTCCTCCTCAAGTCTTTGTGGGAGAAATCTGCGATATTCTTGACAGCGATCAGCATATCATCACCCAGGCAGAAGTCATTGGTTTTAATCAGGGAAAAGTCTATTTACTGCCATTTTCCCATACTGGCATCAGTATGGGCTTTAAAGTACGTGCCTCAGGTCATGCCAGCAGGATTCAGGTGGGTGAACATCTTCTCGGCAAAGTCGTAAATGCATTAGCACAACCGCTAGAATCGAGCATCAGCCCTTCTTCTGAGTCATTGGAGATTTCAGGTCATGCGATTAATCCCATGGATCGCGAAGCGGTGACCGAAAATATGATCACCGGAATCCATGCTCTGGATTGCCTGATTCCTCTCGGCAAGGGACAACGCATGGGCATTTTCGCCGGTAGCGGTGTGGGAAAATCCGTATTGATGGGAATGATGTGCAGGCAATTGCAAAGCGATATTAACGTCATTGCTCTGGTAGGTGAACGTGGCCGTGAAGTGAATGATTTTATTACAGAGCATTTTGATGAACACAGCCGCCAAAAATCCGTACTGGTCGTCGCTTGCAGCGATGAATCAGCCATCATGCGCCGTCAAGCCGTGTTTACCGCCACAGCAATAGCTGAATATTTTTGCCGCAAAGGGAAACAGGTGATGCTATTTGTCGACTCCATAACTCGTTTGGCAATGGCGCAACGCGAAATCGGCTTAAGTCTGGGAGAACCGCCTACCAGCCGCGGATACACGCCCAGTGTATTTGCCCTCCTTCCAGGTCTGGTCGAAAGAGCGGGTAATTTTATTGGGAAAGGTAGTATTACCGGGCTTTACACCGTATTGGTGGAAGGAGATGATTTCAACGAGCCCATTGCAGATACCATGCGTTCACTGCTTGATGGTCATATTATCCTGACTCGTGAGCTGGCGCAACGCGGCCACTTTCCCGCCATTGATATTCTCCAAAGCGTCTCGCGTCTGAAAGATCATTTACTTCCTTCGTCACAAAATGATCTGGTTAAAAAAGTAATTCGGTTATTTGCACTGCATGAGCAATATAAGGATTTACTCGAACTGGGCGGCTATAAAACCGGTTCCAATCAGGAGCTGGATTATGCCATTGCCCGCATTGATCCTTTGAAGAAATTATTCGCTCAACAAAAACAGGAGTCACTCCCTTTATCAGCCCTACTGACGCGCATTCAGGAGATTTTAGTATGAATCATGCATTAACCAGTCTAATGGCTCGATTAAAAAGTCAGCTTGAAGAGCTCAACACTGAGCAGCTGGCTCTCAAGGAAAAAATACGGACGCTGGATAAAGCAGCTCTTTTAATCAAATCAAGGCTCTTGGACGCACTGAAAATTCCTGCCTGTATTCTTCCAGAGCAGGAAATATCCCGGCTTCATTTTATTATCTCCGAACAGCAAAAGCATGACGATTTGCAGAATCAAAAAATGGATTATGAAAAACTTCTCTTCAGCTATAAGGAAAGCCATCTGCGCCTGAGTACAGAGCTTAAACTGCTAAGGAAATACCAGGACAGACGTGATCAAAATGAAAAAAAGACCCTTCAATTAGTACTTGAGAAAGAAATGGATGATTGGGCATTGCAAAAGACTCTGCGAAATTGTCGTCCAGGTGATCGCTAAATAAAAATTTGATAGACAGTCCAATAGAAAATTGATAATAATACGCTGAACAAGGAAGATGATATGAAAATAACAAACCAACCTGCAGCTTTTGACGCATTTCCGAGGCATTCCTCTGCCGCTAAACCCTTTTCATTGTGGCTTAATCAACATTCGCCCCAGGCCGACTCTTACTATACTGAGCATTTGGAGCAACTTCAGAAGAATGACCTTCATTTTAAGAGTAATTTTTCAAAAAAAGAATATCAGTGCTCAGTCTCTGGCCATGAAGTGAACTTGGAAGCTCCCGGCGAATTAGTCTTGTCAGAACCTAAAGCTCCAGCCAGACAGATACTGGCAGCGACACCAACTGAAAAGACGCCTTTTAGTAGAATAATTTATCTGGAAAATGATTTACGTGAACTGATAGACCACTATTTTGAACAGGAATGTCCGGGGTTCGCTTTTATTTCCTTTCGTTTTGACAGCAGTACAAGGAAAGAAAGCCTGGCCCCTTCTTTATCACCCCCCTCAATTCCTAAACGTTCTTTGGACCAGTTTCAACTGTTCATCGAGGATGGTGAAGTGCAGCTGGCTATTGGACTACCCGATGAGTTCCTTTCACAAGCTAAGGAAATCAGCCGTCAGATTCGTCAGCTTATTAGTTCCAAAGGATTTTTATTAAAAAAGTTAGTCATTAATGGAGTAATACAATGAGCAGCCCGGTTCAACCCGCACAGGAAAATAATATCAGTCAAACCGATTACTTACAGCTTTTCACAAAGGAGTTAACCTATCAGGATCCTCTAAAGCCTATTGATAACCGCGAGTTTATGGCACAGATGGCCCAGTTTTCCTCACTGCAGGAAGCGCGTAGTACCAATGAAAATCTGCGGAGACTGCTTGAGTTGACGAGCAGTAGTCAAAGCCTGATGCTTTTACAAAAATCAGTCAAACTGCGAGACAGCAATCAGCTGGGCAAAGTAATCGACATCGAATTTCCTGATGGTTCTCCTCCCCTTCTCAATATCAGCGTCAATGGGGGCTATGTTAAGAAGACACTGCTCGATGTGAGTGAAGTAAGCTAGGGAGATACAAATGAGCAATACTTATTACACCAGCATGAGCGGCATGATGGCAGCAAGTTATGGCTTGCAAAATACCTCCCATAATGTCTCCAATATGCAAAGCCCGGGATTTAAGCGCAGCGATGTCTTTTATTCCTCCCTGGGAGGTGATCACAGTCAGCAAGGTACAGGGCTGGGGGTTTCGATTAAGGGCCAGCAAACCAATTTTAAAGCAGGCACTTACGTTAATACAGGCAATGCCGGTGATCTGGCTATTGATGGCAATGGCTTTTTCATCGTGCGCCTTCAAAGCGGAGAACTGCTGTACACGCGAGACGGTGAGTTTGGTTTCAATCAGGAGGGCCTTTTGTTTGACCAGCATAGCGAGGGATTGGTTATGGGCTATGATAAAAACCACCAACTCGTACCTATCCAGGAAAAAGGCCCACTTAAATGTCCTGGAAAAGCCACCTCAGTCGTCAATCTGAAAGGAAATCTGGTCAGTAAACCAATCAAGGAAGATGCTACAGTGCCAGTACCAGTGCCTGAGCCTGATAAAAATGACAGTAAGAAAGATAAGTATGAGCCTATTCAATTCAATGTAGGCAGCATTTATGATGCAAACGGCAAAGTTCATCAAGTGACTATTGAGTTAGAACGCAGTGAAGATTCCCAGGTAAAATTCAATGATGGAGAAACCTGGACCCTAAAAAATATTCGCTGCTACGATGGCGATGTTACATTCAATCCCCAGGAACTGGTATTCGACAGTAATTCAGGCGGCAAAGGTAAAGAAGGCAGCAATTGCATTCGTTTCCTGCTAAACGGTACACAGTCAGTCTGCCTGCAACTGGGCGATCGCGACAGTAATGCCGAAAGCTCGGTGCAACTGGATAAATTTACATCAAACAACCCGTTCACTAATATCGAAGTGTATAAACAGGACGGTTATGGGGAAGGCCGGCAAATCGATTTCGGGTTTGATTTCAACGGTCAAATCACCTACTCCTACGATAACGGTCAGAAACTGGAAGGTTCTCATCTTGCATTGGCCACATTTGATGATATGGAACATACGCTGGTACAAACGGAAAACAACCTTTTTCGTGTTAAAAATGACAAGTTTCGCCATATTGGTCTTGCCAACAAAGAAGGAAAAGGCAAGATTCAGCCCAAAACGCTGGAACAATCCAATGTCGACCCTACCACCGAATTTGCTCAAATTGTGGTGCTGCAAAGAATGTTTCAGGCCTGCTCGCAAATTATGGATATTGATAAACAATTATTGGAAGAGCTGTATAGAAAATGAATCAAACACTTAAACCTTATCGATTGATTAACCCAAGTGAAATTAACAGGCTTAGCCAGCATTTCCATAGGGTTTTGCAGGCCTGGAATGAAGTCTATACCCTGTCGGCGGCATCAGTTTATTTGCAAAAAGCTCGCCCTGTCGAGGCAAACCGAATGTTGTACCTGTATAATCAGAAAGGGGAATTAGTCGGATTTATCCCACCTGCTTTTTTTGAAAATTTACAGCACGTTATTTTTGGAAGCAGCAGTTCGTGCTTTCGTGGTGTAAACGAACAAATCATCCATGAATTGTTATCTGCATTATTTAAGGACAAGCATCTCTCCACACAGGAAGAACAGCTGGACAGTCAGGAATGGTTTTACTGGGGTTCACCCTGTCTGGAATTAGAGCTGACGTTTGGACAGACTACTATAAGTCTTTTTCTTCATCCCCGCTGGGTTGTCGAGCAATTACCAGTGCTTTCCGGCAACGCTCCCTTGTCACCGCTTGAGAATAATCTGTCAGGCGAACCACTCGAACTGGAGATCAAACTGCTTTCTTTTACCATGAATCTTGCTGATTTACTGACACTAAAACCCGGGGAAGTGATCAAAACAGATCATCCGCAAAATGAGGATCTGCTTTTAAAGCATCAGCAGCTCACTTTGTGTACTGTGCACAAGGGGATCAATGATGGCTATAAATCCATTCAAATAGCGAGTAATTAATATGACAACTCTGGTTAAAAAAATTCATTTCCCTGAACTGCAGGCCAAAGATACCACTGACACTGTTAAGGCCGATTACCTGGGACTACTGGGAAATGTTGAGGTGGAATGTCAAATCCGCATAGGCAGCCTTAAACTCACTATTGCTGAATTAAAGCAATTGACCCGAGGCAAAGTGCTTAATCTCTTACAGAAAACAAATGAGCCGGTTGATCTGCTGCTAAACAATCAAGTGTTTGCAAGAGGCGAGTTAATGAGCTGCGATGATTATTTTGCAGTGCAGATTCTCGAGGTTGCCCAATGAAAGTGCCATTGTTTTCTATGATTATTTTAAACTTTTTTAGCAAAGAAGCGTTTTCAAACTCGGCCTTAGCCTTTAAAACACCTGTAAACAGTGGAATGGGATGGCTCAATTATGGGCTTCCATTTTTTATTTTAAGCCTGGCTGTGCTGTTTTTACATCTTAAAAAACATAAAAAACCATCCACCGGCTGCCGGTTGCTTGAAAAGACCTATCTCAATAATAAAACCGTTATTTATCTTCTTGAATACCAGGAGCAGCGTTTTTTGCTGGCGGAAAACCAGAAAGGCCTCTGCTTTCATTCCCTGACTGAGAGCCAGAAATGAAATACCTGTGCTGGATTGCGTTATTAAGCTATTCTCATTTCGCTGCTTCTGCGGACACCAGTTTCCTCGGCGCTATGTCTTTTAATCAGGAAACGATTGCTCCTGCACTTAAAGTTTTTGGCTTGCTGACCGTTTTAAGTCTTGCGCCCAGTATTTTGATTATGCTGACCTCTTTTACCCGCATCGTGGTTGTGCTGTCGATGCTGCGCACAGCGCTTGGTTTACAACAAACACCCCCGAACACGGTGCTTATGAGCCTGGCTCTTTTCCTGACATTTTATACCATGATGCCAGTCGGAAAGGTCCTTTACTCCGAAGCTTATCAACCGTTTATGGAGCAAAAAATTAATTTTGAATTAGCCATCGATAAAGCGAAAGAGCCAATAAAACAATTTCTTCTTCATCAGACCCGTGAAAAGGATTTACAACTATTATTGGAGCTTGCGAAAGAACCTCTACCTGATAACATTGACGAGATAAAACTGCTTCAACTAATCCCGGCATTTTTATTAAGCGAATTGCAAACCGCATTTCAAATTGGATTTATGATTTTTCTGCCGTTTTTACTAATCGATCTGATTGTATCAGGTTTGTTAATGACGATGGGAATGATGATGCTGCCTCCGGCTAGCTTGTCAGTACCAATAAAAATTCTGGTTTTTGTTCTTATTAATGGCTGGGATATCGTAATTCAATCTTTGGTGGAGACTATTAATTGAAACAATTAAATATCAAACAACTGCGTGAAGAAACGCCTGGTTCTGAACAAGTAATTCATTTTAATAACGCAGGTACCTCCCTGCCCCCCGCAGTGGTCACCAATACAGTCAAAAACTATCTTGATCTGGAGGCCAGTATCGGGGGCTATGAAGCTGAAGAGCTTAAGGCCGATGAGATTAAAGGTTTTTACCGCAATATCAGCGAACTGATTAACTGCCAGCCTCATGAGGTGGCTTTCACCGAAAATGCCACTCGAGCCTGGGATATGGCCTTCTATAGTCTGGATTTTAAACCCGGTGATCGCATACTCACAGCCATGAATGAATATGCCAGCAACTATCTTTCTTTTTTGCATGTTGCCCGGCAGAAGGGCGTAAAAATAGAAGTAATCCCTGATGACCGTGACGGGCAACTGGATTTAAATGCTTTGGAATCCATGCTTGACTCTTCGGTAAAATTGCTGGCAATTACTCATGTTCCCACTCAGGGAGGATTAATTAATCCAGCAATAGAAGCGGGACATCTTGCCAAAAAACAGGGCGTCACTTATTTATTGGATGCAACCCAGTCAGTGGGGCAAATGCCCATCGATGTTCAACAAATTGGCTGCGATTTTCTTTGCGGTACCGGGCGAAAATTCTTGCGAGGGCCAAGAGGTACTGGCTTTTTATATGCCAGCGAGCGCATCATCAACGATTGCAATCCACCTTTTATCGATTTACATGCTGCAAACTGGAGTTCGTTGGATGCTTATGAACTCATGCCTGATGCCAGACGTTTTGAAACATGGGAACAAAATTATGCCGGAAAGTTAGGCCTAAGCGCGGCAGTACGCTATGCGCTTGATATCGGAATGGAAAACATCTGGCAAAGAATCCAGCATTTATCCAGACTCTTTCGCAGTAAACTCGAGCAAATCCCCGGGCTTACCCTCCAGGATTTAGGAAAAGTTCAATGCGGGATTATCACGTTTTCTACCAAAAACAAAACCCCGGCTGAGATTAAACAGGCACTGCGTGAACAAGGGATCAATGTCACCGTATCGGTGATGGAATTTGCCCGCCTGGATCTTCAATCCAGAGGACTTGATGCCCTGGTCAGAGCGTCGCTCCATTATTATAACACTGAGGAAGAGATAGATATTGTTTGCAAGGCGGTGGCAGACTTCGTTTCCTAATCCAGTGACTTTGTTTTCTTGTAATTCCCCAGGCACGTCATCCTGAACGCAGTGAAGGATCTCCTGAATCTGGCTCAGTTCTAAGCAGTGAGATCCTTCGCTACGCTCAGGATGACGTGTTGGGGAGTTACGTTTTCTTAAAAGGTTTTACCATGCACGATAATATAGAAGAAATAAAACAAAAAATAAAAAAACTTGAGGAACAGCTTAAAAGAGCAAATTCAATATTATCGTTGCTTTCAGGGCCGGTGGATGAAGAGGAAATAAAAGAACAATTATTTAAAAATCGTATAAAACTCGCAACACTTTATAAAAATGGCCAGCACTATAATGAAGCATTCGATCTCCTAATCATTATTTATAAGGCTCGAAATCTGGACTCAGAGGCTGCAGTCTCCTATATCGAGGTATTAGAAGGCCTTGTTGAGTGTACTAAGGCACTGAATAAAAAAGAGGAATGCAAAAAATATCTTTCTGAATTATTAATCAGATTATCATCGACAACTCAGACAAAATATAAAGAGCAGATAATTAAGTATTTGGAGGAATATGAAAGCCAATTATCGGCTCAGGAGACGATAGATCTCATTGAGCTAATCCTGAAAAATCTCAATAGTGTTTCCTGGACTGGTTCGAAAGTATACAGCTATGCAATGAATCTTAAAATCAAGATTTTGAGTCAATTAAAGCGATTTGAAGAATGTTATACCTGCTTAAACCTTCTGGCAGAACATCAGTCTACCCGCAATAACCGAATTAATATTAACAACGATGCACTTATTGCTCATTTAAATGCGTATAGCCTGGCATGTATCAAAGGCTATTCAATAAAAGAGTTTAGTCAGAAACTGATAAATAGTTATTATCAAAAAATGTCGAGTGGCGAGGAGGTTTTTTTTGAGCCTGAAGTGGCTGAAAACAAACTGCATTTAATCAAAATCGCCTTCCTTTTTCATCATTTAAAGGTATTACCCCCATCATGGTTTCCTCCCTACAAAATACAAAAACCCCCGGCACAGTTTCTAATGGAACGTATAAGCGAAGTGAGTACGGACCAGACTCACTTGCAACCCTTATCTTATGCGCCTGAAGAAGAGGTTCAACCCATACAAGAGCCTGCGCCTGTACCTGAATATATGAAAATCAGAGAAAAAATAACGCTCGCCTGGGATAAGCACGGAGTAGCCGGTTATACTGATGAAACGCAATTCATTGTAGAGCAATTATTCATACCCCGATCACTTTCTCCAGAACAATTGGAAGCAACTGATCTTAAGTTACCACGCGGCGGCATATTATATGGTCCCCCCGGCACAGGTAAAACATTAATAGCCCGCACTATTGCTAATGACTTTATTGGGAAAGAGAATGTGACGGTTATTAATGGGCCTGCTTTAATCTCAAAATACGTAGGCCAGTCAGCTGAAAATCTTCGCCGCATTCTGGACGAAGCGAAAAAAAACCCCGCGGTAACCCATGTGGTCATTATCGATGAAATGGATGCACTGGTTTGCTCTCGTGATAGCTCTGGTGAGGATCTTAACAGGCAAATTAAAGCCGATTTAACTACGACACTTTTAACCTATCTTGATGGTGTAGATGCCATTGAGAATCTGATGATTATTGGTTTAACCAATTATTTTGAACGTTTGGATGAGGCATTAATACGCCCCGGGCGTCTTGATGTACATGTTAATATTGGATTACCAAATTATAAAGATCGCCTGGCTATTTTGCGCCTGTATTTGTGCCCTCTTCAGGAAAAAAATAAAGTTCAGGCCTCATTGGACATTGAAATGCTTGCAGAGAAATCCGAGGGATTAAGCGGTGCCGGCATAAAAGCTTTTATTGACAGCACTATGAAGCGATTTGGTGTCTCTCAGCTCGTCAGTTTTGATAATGGCAAGTATAAAATTGAAGACTCAAGCCAGATTATTCCGCTTAATGATACGCAGTTCCTATCCTGCCTTGATGATGCAATTAAAAAGAATCGACGGAAAAAAACGGAGCGGGAATTATTGCAATCACGCGTTTTCTGCCCCTGGAATGACTCTCTGAGAAAAAATCTGGCAGCTCTCCTTGATAAAGAAAGCAGTTTTGCTTACTTAAACCCGATGATTGTGAATGTTACCGGAAAACAGGGTACAGGAACCACAAGCTGCGCTTTGAACCTATTCCCGGAACAACCC
Organism: Legionella sp. 16cNR16C; assembly: GCF_021297775.1. Taxonomy (NCBI): domain Bacteria; kingdom Pseudomonadati; phylum Pseudomonadota; class Gammaproteobacteria; order Legionellales; family Legionellaceae; genus Legionella; species Legionella sp. 16cNR16C. The sequence continues at coordinate 145,504 of NZ_JAJTMX010000002.1, read as the reverse complement.
GATAAAATCGTGTATATGAAAGCGGGAGAACTCGTTAATTTATCCCCTAAAGACCAGGAAAAATATATTGATGACTGTTTTTATAAGGCTATAAGCTACGAGCAGGGTATCTTAATAATTGACAATATGGAAGACATTACTTCCTGCCACTTTAATCCCCGCATTTATCTGCGCGATAAATTAAAAATGCCGCTTGATGAGGGCGAAACATTGAAAGTTGTAATGGTGAGCAAAAATGAGGAGTCTGTTCAACAGCTGTTTAATGGTCAAATTGCTTGCGATGAGACAATAAGAATGCCGGCTACAATAAAAAAAGCAGAGATTTCAACCTTAATTAAGGCATTGAAATTAGAAATAGACATTCGCGAAACCCCTGTGGAACTTACTGCCAGGCTGACTATCAAAGAATTAAAGAATTACTTGTTAGCTTTTTGCAATCGATATCAATCTGTTGAACGGACATTGGAAGGTTTTTTAAATTATGTGAACTCTCCTTTGTCTGCTCTAAAGAGTGCTTCAAACGTGCATAGAATATTTAATAAAAACCAGACGTCAAGGCCTGTCAGCCTCTCTGACAAAGATAATTCCAGTTCAGCTCCTTCAAATGGAATCGCAATCTCAAATGAATGATTAATTATTGACTTTTTTAAGCCTCTATGTTACGTTCGCGTGATTAATCCACACTATGTCCAATGGTGGCACATTAACTGGATAAGCGCTTGTAAAACACTTTTAACTGACCATGTAAAGCAGCAGCTAACCAGGATAAAGTTAACACAGGCCCTTTAATCAGAGGCAGCATTCAGGTAATTCTCAATGTCTAAAGATATCAAAATTCTCGTAATTGGTGCTGGAGTAGCGGGTCCAGCTATTTGTTATTGGCTGAAAAGATTTGGGTTTTCGCCATGTTTGATTGAGAAAGCTGCTTCCATTAGAACAGGAGGGCAAGCTCTGGATGTTCGCGGCATAGCCACTCATATCGCCAGAGATATGGGTATCTATGAGCAGATATGTGATATGCGCACGCGAATTGAATGCGGCCGCTATGTTGATTCAGAAGGTAAGGTTTTGCACGAAGTACAGGGTGAGGAATTTGGATTCAGGCAAGATGACGAAGTGGAAATTCTTCGCGGTGATTTGGTTGAAATTCTCATGAGCACAATCACTGATGTCCCTTGTGATTTTGATCAATCCGTCATACGCATGGAGCAAAGTGCTGATGGCGTGTTGGTTCATTACAATGATGGCCAAGTGATTAATTACGACCTGGTGATTGCCGCAGATGGCATACATTCCGCTACCAGACGCATGATTTTTAATAAAAATGAATATCAACTGGTTCACCTGGGTTCCTATCTTAGTACATTTACTATTCCGAATTATCTTGGATTGAGTCACATTGACCTGGAATGTGAAGCCAATTGCAAATTGGTATCAATCAATAGCGATAACAATCCTGAAGTCGCAAGAGCAGGGTTTATGTTCCGCTCAGAGCATGTGCTCAAAAACCCTCGCGATGAGCAGGAACAAAAACAATTTCTGTATGATACTTTTCGTGATTTTGGCTGGGAAACGCAAAATATTTTAAATCGAATGCCAGAAAGTGATGATTTTTATTTTGACGCGATTATGCAGGTCAAAATGAATAGTTGGACCAAAGGGCGAATTGCGCTGGTCGGTGATGCGGGCTATTGCCCTTCTCCCTTATCCGGGCAAGGTAATAATTTGGCTTTTGTGGGAGCTTATATCCTGGCGGGAGAATTAAAAGCTGCGAATGGAAATTATATGCAGGCGTTTACTCGTTATAATGAGCTGCTGCGTCCCCTTGTTGATGCCAATCAGGAATTTGGTGTCTGGGTGAGCAAATCTTTTCTGGTAGATGATGAAGTTTCCAAGGAGATTGCAGAAGAACGCTCGAACAAAGTCCTGGGGATGATAAAGTCAGTCTCAAATGCGATTAGTTTGCCTCAATATGAGTAACTCTGAACAACTCATTTAGTGGATCAAAAACCCTTCCCCTGTTTTTCTGACAACCATGAAAATCAGGGGAAAATATTTGATATTTCCAGCTACAAATACTAATTTAAAAAGAGAGATCTTTTTGAGTAAACTTATCATGTCAAGTCCCAAAAAACCTGCTCAGAAAAATTATAAAAAAATATCAGATGACCAACTCGATGATTTAGCGGGCGGCAGATATGCAGTCGATCCCGTTACGGGATACGAAATTCCGGGGGGAAGACCAAATGTTACAGCAGCGGCTGAGAAAAAATCAACGGCTGTGAATAAAAAGAAGAAGAAACCTTAGCGAGATAATTACAGCATCCATTTAAAGCGAGTGCGAAGACCAACTTCAAAAAACCAATATGCTCAACCATTGCGCAAAGTGAATAATTAACTTATCATAAAGCAACTCCTGTAATCACCAAGACTTACGAAAGAACACAATGGATAAAAAAGAGCAAATATTTTTCAATAGCATTGAGACCATTTTTCCGCAACTGATTGAAGATTTTGAGTCAGCAGATCAGGCCCCTACTCTTCATGAGAAGGCTATACATGCCTATACTATTCACAGCTTTAAACTGCTTCGCAGCGTTTTACAATCAGAGAATCCATTAGCTGCACTTGAAGACGCTTTGATTGAAAACTGGCGCATTATAACTGGCAACCTGCTTTGCTATACGGCTTTACCGAATCATCCAGTCACTAAAGTCTGGTGCGAAGCGGCCAAGGTGGTCGCCGTCAGCAAACCGCATTCAGAAAATGGAGAACCAGCAAATCCTCTGTTATTTCTGATTCCCAGCCTGCAGTGCGCTGAATCAGTGCATGACGATTATCCTTGTTTAATACCCGTACGTAACCATGCACAAGAATGGGACATGGATCTGGTTCATATTCTTTCTACTCATATTTTAAATGATGCTGGCACTCACTTACTTCCATTGCGTGCTATGCTGGTGCTTGATGAAAATGCTGGTATACCCACGATATATAACCCCTATATCGATGACAACACAGCCCCTGCTTCAGTGGAAATGAACGAAAATGAATTTTATCGATTGACTCAGCACTGCTTTGAATCCCAGGCAATTTATGAAGCCAAACAACGTTTTGATGCACTGACATTAGATAATGGCAATTTGCTAGGCCAGCTTAATCTCTTACGCCAGAAAATGCGGGAAAATAGCGTCCATGGCGTAGGTAAGGAATTCACCGCAGGTCAATTCTTTGATAAAAATATCTATGATTTCCTGGCTTGGTATGATCAACTGGATGATCACAGTAAAGTACCCGAAAAAGTCAGGAATTTTATCCAGAAAGTGCGTGGCTTTACTGCCCCTAGTGTTAAAGCTTTCGACAAAGAACTGATTGTTAAAATTATAAATGCAGCTGATAAATTGCCATCCGAAGTCAAGGAAATATTTCAGAATTATATCAATCCCCTAAAGGCCTTGGTGGAGATGGATCAAGCCAATCTGGATCAACTAGAGCAGGCACGTCAGGTTATTTATGAGGTTCTTTCAAAATTAGGGGTTATTCCAGGCAAAACATCCGATTCAGTCACAATCCCCCCAACACTTGCCGTATCACTTCTTAAACTTAAGAAATTTGCTTTTAAAAAAAGTAATCAGGAAGATCCAAGTACCTGTCTGAAAATTTTAGGGGATAAATTAGAGAGACTGATAAAAAACCATGCTCCCATATTGAGTAAAATCGGCATCAGTAATGAAAAGAAACAATTACTCATTGCTGAAGTCGTTCAATCTTTTAAGGATGCAAAAACCACCCTAAGAAATAAACTCAATAATCGGGAAACATTAAATGGCCAAGACAAGTTAAACTTAAGCCGCAAACTGCTATCGCATTTTTCTTTAAAACTCAGCTTTACTCATCCTCGGGATTTTGAAGTTCTTGAACGCTTAAGCGATGAAGAGATTGCATCCATTTGTGCTGATAAGGAAATCGCGAATGCCTTACTAAATCCAGAAAATACTGAGCCATTAATCCTTTTTGCATTGACCACATCCCCAGCTAAATTGAATGCGCTTTTAGGTACTTTAAGTCAGTCAGTTCTCGATGGTGAAAATAAAAAGCTGGCTCGTCTCATCCCTTTGCTTCGTCATCTTTTTAGTGTTTTGGACATTGAAAAATGTCAGGGTATCTGCGAGCAGATAAAACAGTATTTGAGTAAACTTTGCATTCAAATGCCAAGCAAATTTTCAGGATTGGTAGGACAACTTGTTTCAGATAAACGTCTTGCTGTTTTAGATTCGATCATAGAGGAACTGCCTAAATTAATAAATACCAGCTCATCTTTCTGTAAAATATATTCAATGGATATTTTGGAACATGCCCCGCAAAAAGAAGCTTTATTCAATGGTATGAAAGACAAGCTTGCTGGGTGGACGAAAAATATAGGTGAGTCGACCCATCTTTATAAAACGCTTTTACCTGCTCATCGAGAACTTCTATTCCCTCAGGGATTAAAGGAGAAAATAGATAAGATAAAAAGTCTTAATGCTTTTATTAAGATCTATGCATCACTCAGCTCTGATGAAGCAGCGAATTTGTTTTCAGCACATAAAGAGCGTTTCCCGTCCCGAGTCAAAACATCTCGTCATTTGTTAGAATTATGCAAAACCTTGACCCAGGAGCACTTTAATGAGTTGCTCGACATCATACCAATAGACAAGCTTGAGAACAAAGTTACTCCAGAGCAAGTATATTCTGTGTTCGATACAAAGTATTTTGGGGCAGTAATACCTCATAGAACCCTTTCCCTCCTGATTTCATTAATAGATCCCGACGCTATTCTCTCTTTCCAGTCTTTACTAAGGGCAATTGGACCTATTAGCGCTGAGCAATTACGGCTTGTCAATAAAGCGATTTCGCCTGCCAGGCTTAATGCAGTAGCAGAAATTACTTCCGATCATGAAGAAAAACTTGATGAGGGGGAGCGCTTCTTTTTGCGTAAGTCACGAGAGCAAATTGAAAAACTTTTTCTAAAAATTCAAAAGCGCTTACCAGAACTTAGCTGGGATACGGTTTCCACTCTTTCTGATGTTCTTCAAAATAGTAATTTTCAACAGAGAGAACTGATATTTCGTCAATTTATCTTGCCACAGTTAAGATCCCTTGTAGATTCAGCAGTCAAATGGAGTTCTTTATTAACTCATCTTTCCCCTGATCAGCGTGAAACAGTTAATAATTTCATCTTTAATAACCTTGTGCTTTCAGACTTATTCAGGGGAGATAAAGATTTTATCTGGGGCCCCTTAAAATTTTTGAATGAGGGGCAGCGTTCTCATATACTCACGACCCTTAAAAAGGATTTAACTTATTCGATTAGTTCTTTCTCTGATCTATCGAATTTTATAAGCCTTAATACCCTTTCAAACAAAGAATGCCGATTACTGTTTGACTTGTTTAAAAAGAAAATTACTGGATGGCCCGATAAAAATGCTTATAAAATTACCGTCCTTTTTGCTCATTTAGATAATGAGGGTCGCCAAGAAGCCTTCAAGCTATTAAAGGATTTTATCCCCAAAAATATTAAATCTTTAGTAGATTTAATTTCTATTTCTCCATATTTAAGCAAGGAACAGATTGAGCGCATTGCGCCCAAATTGAAAATAATCAACTCAACCAGGAACTGGACTCTCTCGAGACTAGGAACCATTAAGTTACATGAACGCGAGTCGGTTATAGATAAAATATTTGATTTTCTCCAGGCGGCAATTAAGTCACTGGAAGATTTTATATTGTTCAGCAACTATTTAAACCCTGCACAATGCTATAGATTGTTTGTGACAGTATTTTCCGAATTGTCACCGAGTTTAACCACAACAGATTCTTGTCTCGAATTTCTAGACAGACTTGGAATTGAACAGTCCTTCGTGATTGCACCTCTTCTGATCAAAACAAGGCCAAAGGAGACTGCCAGTGCTATTTTATTCACTATGCTTGGGTTTATTGGCGACGATCGCGTAAACTTCATAACTTTCTGCAATAACCAGCTGCAATCCTTACCGAATTTGCTCAGTTCTGTTGATGATGTCATTTTCTTTATGAAAAAACGTATGTTTTTTAATATTGGACTATTCCTCGAAGCCGCCAAACCTTTCTTGGCAGTCCTCAATCCATCTGCAAAGGAGTGTGACGAGTTAATATACCGTCTTGAAACTGGGGAACTTAAAATCCTGTCAAACTATTTACCCGCGCTTAAAGAGGTCATTCCAAATGATTCACCTGGGCTAAATCCTCAATCATTTTTTGGCAGTAAGAAACGCAAGGCAAACGAAGAGCTGGCTGCGCCTGGTAAACGACGTCGACAAGACGAACTCTCTGATATCGAAACAAGCTATCAGTTTCCATCTACAGAGAAAACACCGGATGATTTATCTTCCTCACAACCAACAATGCACGCATTGCTGGACGATTTGTTTCCTGGCATACCAATGGATACCGATGAAGAGTCAGACCTGGGTTTTTCGAGATAATAACGCAGTGTCGTATTAATACAGACTAGGTTATCGCTGCTCTCTAATTAGGGAGCAGCTGAGGTTAGACTGTATAGCTATCAACATATTCAATTCCGTCTAAATAACTTCCAGTTCATGTAAAAAATAATAGCTAAGATCATTATCACAGATTAATTTTAAAAACCAATGTGATTAACTATTGCTCAAAATGAATAATTAATTTATTATGCAGCAATACCAGAAATCACTTAGACTTACGAAAGAACAACATAATGGGTAATAAAGAGCAATTATTTTTTAATAGTATTGAGACAATTTTTCCACAACTGATTGACGACTTTGAAGCAGCAGGTCCTGCACATACTCTTCATGAAAAAGCTATACATGCCTATACTATTCACAGCTTCAAACTGCTTCGAAGCGTTTCACAAGCAGATAATCCATTAGCAGCGCTCGAAGAAGCGCTGATCGAAAACTGGAAGATCATAACCGGCAATCTGCTTTGCTATACTGCATTACCGAATCATTCAGTCACTAAAATCTGGTGCGAAGCGGCCAAAGTTGTCGCTTCCAACAAACCGCATTCAAAAAATGGAGAACCGGCAAATCCTCTGTTATTTCTAATTCCCAGCTTACAATGCGTTGAGTCTGTGCATGAAGATTATCCTTGTTTAATACCAGTCCGAAACCAGACAAATGAATGGGACATGGATCTGGTTCATATTCTTTCTACTCATATTTTAAATGATGCTGGCACTCACCTGCTTCCATTGCGCGCTTTGCTGGTGCTTGATGAAAATGCTGGTATACCCACGATATATAATCCCTATATCGATGATAAAACGGAACCCAGTTCAGTCGAAATGAACTGTAATGAAATTTATCGATTGGCTCAGCACTGCTTTGAATCCCAGACAATTTATGAATCCAAACAACGTCTTGATGCACTGACATTAGATAATGGCAATTTGCTAGGCCAGCTTAATCTTTTACGCCAGAAAATGCGGGAAAATAGCGTCCACGGCGTAGGTAAGGAATTAACCGCAGGTCAATTCTTTGATAAAAATATCTATGATTTCCTGGCCTGGTATGATCAAATGGATAATCACAGTAAGGAGCCCCAAGAAGTCAGGGATTTTATCGACAAAGTGCGTGGGTTTACTGCCCCTAGTGTTAAAGCTTTCGACAAAGACCTGATTGTTAAAATTATAAATTCAGCTGATAAATTGCCATCCGAAATCAGGGACTATATCAACCTCCTTAAGCCCTTAGTAAAGATGGACCAACCCAATCCAGATCAACTGGAACAGGCACGCCAGGTTATTTATGATGTTCTTTCAAAATTAGGGTTTATTTCCAAGCCAACATCTACCTTGGTTACTCCTATACCACCGACACTCGCGGGCTCCCTCACGAAATTAAGGAAATTTGCTTTTAAAAAAAATAACCAGGAAGATCCCAATACCTGCCTTAAAATTTTAGGGGATCAGCTAGAAAAACTGATAAAAAAACATGCTCCAATACTGAGCAAAATCGGCATCAGTAATGATAAAAAACAATTGTTAGTTGCTGAGGTAGTGCAATCTTTTAAAGATGCAAAAACCCTCTTTAAAAAGAAACTCATTAATCAGGAAGCATTTAATGGCCAGGACAAGCTAAATTTAAGCCGAAAACTGCTGTCGTATTTTTCATTAAAACTTAGCTTTACTCATCCCCAGGATTTTGAAGTGCTTGAACGCTTAAGCGAAGAAGAGATTGCCTCTATATGTTCTGACAAGGAAATAACAGATTCTTTACTCAATTCACAAAACACCGAGTCCCTGATTCTTTTTGCATTGACCACATCCCCTGCTAAATTGAATGCGCTTTTAGGCGCTTTAAGTCAATCACTACTTGATGGTGAAAACAAAAAGCTGGACCGTTTAACTCCTTTGCTTATTCATCTTTTTAGCGCTTTGGATATAGAAAAATGCAAGGGTATCAGCGAGCAGATAAAGCAATACTTCATTAAACTTTGCATTCAACAATCAAGCAGATTTTCAGGTTTCATGAGGAAGCTTAGCTCAGATAAACAAGTAGCTATTTTAGATTCGATCAGAGAGGAACTACCTAAATTCATAAATACTAGCTCCTCTTTCTGCAAAATATATTCATTGCGTATTTTAAAAGACACTCCGCAGAAACAGGCTTTATTCGATGATATGAAACAAAGACTTCCCAGGCTGCCAAAAAATATAGGAGAGTTTACTCAGCTTTATAATACGCTTTCACCCGCTCATCAAACACTCATTTTTCCTCAGGGATTAAAAGAAAAAATAGATAATATAAAAAATCTTAATAGTTTTATTAAGATCTATGCCTCACTCAATTCTGAGGAAGCCGCGAATTTGTTGTCAGTATATAAACAGAATTTTCCGATCTGGGTCAAAACATCCCAGAATTTGTTAGATTTATGCAAATCGCTGACTCTGGAACAATTTAATGAGTTGCTTGATATCATACCAATAGACAAGCTCACGAAAAATCGAACCCCGGAACAAATCTATACTGCTTTAAGAAAAACTTATTGGCATCCAATACCTCTTAGGCCCCTTTCCCTAATGATGTCATTAACAGATCCAGACAAGATCCTCTCTTTCGAATCATTACTACAGACTATTGAACCTATCGCTCTTGAACAATTGCGGCTTGTCAATAAAGCGATTTTGCCTGCTAAGCTTAGTTCAGTAGCAGAAATCACTTCCGAGCATGAAGAAAAGCTTTGTGAAGAGGAACGTCAATTTCTGCGTAAGTCACGAGAACAAACCGATTCTATTTTTTCAAGCATAGAAGCGCGTTTACCGAGCTTCCACTGGGACTCTGTGACCACCCTCTCCAATGTTATTCGCTTTAGTAGTTTTCAACAAAGAGAAAAAGTATTTCATCAGTTCATTTTTCCCCAGTTAAGAATCCTTGTAGATTCAGCAGCAAACTGGAATATTTTATTAACCAATCTTTCGCCTGCTCAGCGGGAAACTGTTAATGATTTTATCTATAGTAATCTTGTGCTTTCAGGGTTGTTCAAGGGAGCTAATGATTTCATCTGGGGACCATTAAAATTTTTGAATGAGGGGCAGCGTTCTCGCATTTTCAAAACCTTTGCAAAGGAATTAAGTTCATCGATTAGCTCTTTCTCTTACCTATCGAATTTTATAAGCAATAATGCGCTTTCAAACAAAGAATGTCGATTGGTATTTGACCTGTTTAAAAATAAAATGACTGGGTGGGCCGATAAAAATGCATATAAAATTACCATCCTTTTTACTCATTTAGATAATGAGGGTCGTAAAGAAGCATTTGAACTATTGAAGGATTTTTTCCCCCAGAATATTAAATATTTGTGGGAGCTAATTTCTATTTCCCGTTATTTAAGCAAAGAGCAGTTAGAACAGATTATCCCTAAACTGACAATAACCAATTCTTCCCAATCTACAACTCTCGCTGCTCTGTCCAGCATGAAGTTAGATGAATGCGAGCCGGTTATAGATAGGCTATTTAACTTTCTGCCGCAAGCAATTAACTCACCCGCAGATTTTATATCGTTCAGCAGTTATTTAACTCCTGCACAATGCTATAAATTGTTTATAATAGTCTTGCCTCGATTTTCAAGCCTTGAACAAGCCAGCTTGATTTTAACGGAGCTAACCCAAAAACTGCCCAAGCAAACTGCTCGAATCATTTTTTGCAGTATGCTTGAGCTTTTTAACGAGGATCAGGAAAAATTTATAACTTTTTGCAATAATCAGCAGCAATCCTTATCGAATATACTCAGCTCTGTTGATGATGTGATTTTCTTTATGAAAAGGCGTATGCATTTTGATATTGTACTATTCCTTGCGGCCGCCAAACCCATGTTAGCAGCCCTCAATCCATCCGCAGTGGAGTATGACGATTTAATATACCATCTTGAACCTGGGGAACTTAAAACCCTGTCAAACTATTTACCCGCACTTAAAGACGTCATTCCAATCGATTCGCCTGGGCGCAATTCTCAATCATTTTTTGGCAGTAAAAAGCGCAAAGCAGAGGGGGCTCAAGCAGCGCCTGATAAACGGCATCGTCAAGAGGAAAAATCTGAGATTGGAACAAGCTATCGGTTTCCACCCACAGAAGAAACACCGGATGGTTTGTACACATCGCAACCACCAATGCAGGCATTGCTAGATGATTTGTTTCCTGGCATACCCATGGAGACCGATGAGGAACCAAGTCTGAATTTTTGGAGACAATAATCCACTCCCGACGTCATCCCGAACGCAGCGATGGATCTCCCTTAAATACGTGCCTGGTGCCGGAGATCCCTCGCTGGCGCTCGAGATGACGTGGCATAGCCGTCAGGCTAAGGGATGACGTGAGGAACTCAAAGTAAGCGGGCTTTTTCCGGCATGGTTTCGTAGGCTTTTTGTATATATCCGTCCTGGGACAACATAATAGCCATTGGCCTTGTCTTGTCAAAATGCGCGAATATAATCATCATCATTACCGTAATAGGTACTGAAAGAAACATTCCCAGAATTCCCCACATCGCACCCCATAATGCCAAGGCAAATAAAATTACCAGAGGGCTTAAATTTAGTGATTTGCTCAAAAAACGCGGCTCAATGATATTGCCAATGATAAATTGGATAGTGGTTAATCCTATTGAGACGATAATAAAGGGTAACCAGTTATCGAACTGTATCAGCGCCAGTAAAGCCGGAAACAAAGTGGCAATAATTGCACCGATATTAGGAATAAAATTGAGAAAAAAGATGAGCAAGGCCCAGAATTCTGCAAAATCCAAACCCACTATTTTCATAATAATCCAACTGGTCAGCGCGGTGACCAGACTAATTAAGGTTTTTAAACCGAGATAGGTTTGAGTATCTTTAACAATATGCCCCAAAATGTTATTAACCAGCTGACGATTATTCGACTCTTTAATCATGGCATTTAATTTTTGCTCAAAATAATGCTGCTCTACAAATAAAAAAACGACATATAAAATAATTAATACAGCCGAACTGGTCACAGAGCTAAACACACCATATATATTAACCATGATCTCCTGAATGCTTAGGCTTTTTACGAAACTATCAAATTTGGCCATGATTTTTATATTAAAATAATCATCTATTTTATTAAAAATAGCCATCAGGTTTTCCTGATAACGCGATGAGGCCTGAATGACATCGCTGACATTATTTCCAATAATATCTACCAATACTTTAATCAATAAAGCGACAGCGAGAAATGCCAGGATCTTGCTTAACCAGTCAGGAACCCGCCCTTCAACACCTGGTATTTTTTTTACAAAAACATAAATTGTATTTAATAAGTGCCAGATAAAAATAGCGACAACCAGTGGAATAATGAGACTTCTGCCGACAATCAGTAAATACCCGATTATCCATACCATAATTAAACCTGCGGCGAACGACACAGTTCGATTCATTTATTGGTCACTCCCTTAATATTAGGCTCATTCTAATAGCTCCCGCAGGAAAGCAAAAGCTTTCTAAATCATAAAAAAATTGTAACTCTCAACGTCATCCTGAACGCAGTGAAGGATCTCCTGAATCTGGCTCAGTTCTAAGCAGTTTGAGATCCTTCACTGCGTTCAGGATGACGTAAGGAGTTACAAAAAATTTATAAAACTCAACTGTGAATAAATTCTTTAAAATTTCCTAACCATCGTGTGGCAATTTGCTCTGCTGTATCGACCGATTCCTGCAGCAATTGTCTGGCGGCTTCTGCAACCTGCGGCAGCAAAGCCGCATCGCGCTGTAGATTAGCGATTTTGAATTGCCGGTATCCGGTTTGCCGGGTTCCCAGAATTTCACCGCTGCCGCGGAGTTGTAAATCTTTCTCTGCGATAATAAATCCATCATTGGTGGACTTCATCACCCGCAAACGTTCGCTTCCTGACTGGGAAAGAGGTGACTGATAAATTAACAGGCAAAAGGATTGGCTATTACCCCGCCCTACCCGGCCTCGAAGCTGATGAAGCTGAGAAAGCCCCAGCCGCTCGGCGTTTTCAATGATCATCACACTGGCATTGGGAACGTCTACACCCACTTCAATCACCGTAGTCGCCACGAGCAAATCAATTTCACCCTGCTTAAAAGCGGCCATTGTGGCTTCTTTTTCCACGGCTTTCATTCGACCATGAACAAGACCCACACGCGCCGAAGGCAATTGGGCCTGCAAATTCTCAGCAGTCACCGTCGCTGCCATACACTGAAGTTTTTCTGATTCTTCAATTAAAGTACAAACCCAGTAAGCCTGTGCTCCACTGGCGAGGGCTGTCTTAAGCCTTTCAATGATAGAGTCACGCTTCTCCTGACTGATTACCACAGTTTGTATGGGCATGCGTCCAGGGGGTAATTCATCAATAACAGAAATATCAAGATGAGCAAACTGAGTCATCGCCAAGGTTCTTGGAATGGGGGTTGCCGTCATTAATAGCTGATGAGGGATAAGTGAATCAATCTGCCCTTTTTGCTGCAATGACAAGCGTTGTTCAACACCAAAACGATGCTGCTCATCAATAATGACCAGACCCAGCTTGGCAAACTCCACCTGCTCCTGAAACAGGGCATGCGTTCCAATCAGCAGATGGCCTTCATGAGAATGCAGCTTTTGCAAGGTTTCCCGGCGTTCTTTAAGCTTCATTTTTCCGCTAAGACGAAGGCATTGAACTCCCAAAGGCTCAAACCAGCGTTGAAAATTAAAAAAATGCTGCTCAGTAAGTAAGTCGGTCGGCGCCATAAAGGCGGCCTGATAGCCATTCTCAATTGCATGCAAACTGGCCAAAGCCGCTACAGTGGTTTTCCCGCAGCCTACATCCCCCTGCACCAGCCGAAGCATGGGTTTTTCCATTACAAGATCAGCGCTTATTTCTGAATCAACCCGTAACTGAGCAGACGTCAGCGGATAGGGAAGATTGGCAATAAACTGTGCTTTCAAATCCCTTTTATCCTTGAAACAGGGAGCCGATAAATGGTTGCGGTGCCGTCTGGCGAATTGCATGCTTAAGCGCTGCGCTAATAATTCCTCAAAAGCCAGTCTCTGCATGGCCGGATGCTTGCCTTCCTCCAGCAAGGAGAGGGCAATATCCGGAGGCGGCTGGTGTAAAAGCATCAAAGACTCGTGAATTGAAGAAAAGTTCAGACTCTTCAACTGCTGCGCAGTCATCCATTCCAGCTCCTGCAAAACTGGCTGACTGGCGGCAAGCGCTAATTTCACTAATTGGCGAAGACGGCTCTGGCTTAAACCTTCTGTGCCCGGGTAAATCGGCGTTAAGGTTTCCTCGACCCGCATATCCTGTTCATCTTCTAATAATCGATATTCGGGATGGATCATTTCCAGCTGATGAGAGAATTCCTTGACTTCACCAAAAGCACGCAGTAACTGGCCTGGCTGCAATGCCTTGACCTGGTTTTTGTTAAAATGAAAAAATCGAAGTTTGATGACTGCCGTTTTGTCTTCCACATAGCAATAAAGCATCATCCGTTTGCCGTATTTAACTTCTGTTTTGCAAACACGTCCCATAATAACTGCATGATCATCAGGTCTCAAATCACAAATAGCAGTCACCCGCGTTCTGTCCTGATAACGGAAAGGCAGGTGAAAGATTAAATCAGCGATGGTATTAATCCCGCAGCTTTGCAATTTGCCGGCCAGCGCGGGACCAACCCCGGCTAATATTTCGCAGGATTGTGATAGCACGTTTATAAATTAGATATAAATAAACATCATAACAGAAATCCTAGCTTGAAAACTCATTTTTTGGATTTTCGTCCAAAGCCGCGGTCTCCTGTTTATAATATCTTTTCGTTTCCTTTCCTCTGGAGAAGAAGGTTATCCAGTCGTTTTTCTTTTTACTTTGACTCATACAATCCTCCATAGCCCTGCGGGCATCTACATAAGAGATTTTTTTTGCCTTGGCATTACATGAGTACTCCCATAGCTTTCCAATTGTTTTAGGTACTCTCTTTTGAGTTTTATCGGGAAGAGTAATATCGACACCACCGCCCCCCATACCCAAAAAACCTACTTTAAATGGATTATTTATGATTATTTGACGTTGCTTTTTGACCCAGTTTTTTGCTTCTTTTTCCACATCATTAATAAGTCGCGTCCTAAACTCCTTACGGTGCTCAGGATGAATAAGAGATTTGATTGTTTTTCTTGCGCGCAGATCACCATAGCACTTGATTGTAGCCTGTACTTCCTCTTCCCCAAGAATATCAAACAGCAGGCTTTTCCTGTGAATATCTTTCACTGGATTAAGCAAAGTGGCTAACATGCAATAGTTTTGGCCGATCACGGTTCTTAATTGCTTTGGTCCTACGATATCTTTCAAATATTCCATATGACAATCCAGCGGGAGCGCGCTTAATTGCGCAGCCAGAGATGCGCTTGATTTTGCAAAAAGGCGTAATTTTTCAATACTAAATAGATTTTGTAGAAATGCGAGGTGAGGTATGTCCAAGGGCTTGAGAAATTTTAGCAGTTTATCATAGTGAAACTCTTGCGAAACCAGGGCATTTAACTTATCCTGGCCAACAATCGTTGAAAGGAAGTCTGGAATAAACTCAGGTTTTATGGATTTAAGATACATTTCCAATGTGTAAAAGCTATCAAGATAGACGCGCAGTTTTTCCGCAGAAGCAATAGTTACTATCTGCTGCTGAGCTTTTGCGCTTCCAAGAACATCAAACAATTTAAAAAATTCGTATTCTTTTTGAATGTTGCTAATTTTCGATTCAAAACGTTTCAGACATTTTATCTGGGCATCTTCTGTTTTCAGACTCTTCAACAGAAGTTCGATCGTAGCGATATTCAGGTTAGCAATGGGCGCAACTTCAATCATTTCGAGGAGCTGCTCTTCATTAAAATGGCCTAAGATATCTTTAAAACCCTGACGGCTATTCTCCTGATTTGCACTAATGCACAACTCATACACTGATTCCGGAACAAAGTGCTCAACACAAAACGCCGCAAATTCTGGATGCGCTGCCTGAGAAACATATCGCAATGCCTTTGCTGTAGTGCGCGCTTCGTCAATGTTTAAAGGAGGTCTGCCAAGCGCTTTCTCGATCACCGCAGCCAGATGAAACAATCGCCTGGTGGCTATAAAATCCTCAAAGAAAAGACGTTGCCAGTGCTCAATTTCAATGACGTCTGATTTCGGTGGGATATAATTTAAAAAAGACTGCCAGCTTCCCTGGGTTACACACTTCCTGTCCAGACAATCAAGCGTGGTTTCGATATGCCCGCCTAAACATAGTAATACATTGTAGGCATATCTGAATGAATCGACTTTGTCCTGAGACTTTTCATTGATCTGAAGCGTCTCAAAAAGAAAATAATAGCTTTTAAAGGCATTGAATAAACTATCCGAAATTTCTTTAAAGTAAGAGTGTTGCTGATTGAGCAAGCCAAACATAACCTGGAGATGAGAATCGCTGGCTACATGCGCATAGCCCCTATCCTGTGAATCCGGGTAAAGCGTTTTATATAAATCAACATTTAAAGCATAGATATAGCCTTTAAAACCTGAGTTTCTAGAATAAGAGGCAAAAAAACGGTCAGCTTCAAGTATTTCTTCTTTAGTTAAAGACTCCCAGCGGAATAAATAACGGTACAATTGTTTAAACATAGACATTCTTGTTTGAACGAAAGGCTTAATAAAAACAAATTTAGCAGTTAAAATCAATGAATCTGCTATTTTCTCTCTTTTAAACCAGTCGCAATCGGCGTTACACCGATATTCGGATTAATACCGCAGTCATCGAGTATTTTTAGCAGGTTATTGCCACGCCGGGTCAGACGGGTGATGCAATACTCTTCCAGATAGCTTCTTAAGATATAATAATAATCCGGGAGGGTTAGCAGGGTCAGAATTTTTTCAGCCCGCATCAAATGATGTGGATTGCTATAGTCGCAGGACTGATAAAGTACTGCCGCCAGCATGGAACAGATACTGGCCTGCCTTAGACTGTTTGCACGGTAAAAGCGGTGGATTGCATCATCTAATGCTCTGTCTTTATCCCATTCAACCCAGGTATCATATAAAGCCAGCGCTGTATCCACTGAAAAATGCTTATTTTCCTCCAGTTCCTGCAGTGCATAAGCCACAGGCACGATAGCCTGTATATTGGCCCAGGAGCAGTTACCGCTGATTTGGGAACTGATTGGCATTTGCAGAACAGGGCTCAATCCCAGTAGTTGATTAATAGTTTGATGAAAGAAACTGCGCGGTTGCTTTTTATAAAGAAATTCCCTTAAAAAAGGCAGATTGACCGCATCAGGCCGCCCTAAACGGTATATATTAACAGAGCCTTCCTTTAAACTGTTTTCACCCCGGTCAATTTTAGCCCACCAGTTTTTATAACGTATAAATCCCAGGGCATGTCCGCGGCTCGCAGCCGGAAGAATGAGAATGGGTGACTTAAGCAAGTTATTCAGATGCGCAAAATGCTGCTCGGTGAATACTGGTTGATGCTGTAGCTGCAACAGCTCAGCAGCGGCACTAAAGCCATCCATAATGGTGTACAGCAAAGGAAAATAGCCCCGTAAATGCCGGGTTGAATAGGAACTGA
The DNA here is from genome assembly GCF_021297775.1 of Legionella sp. 16cNR16C. NCBI lineage: Bacteria > Pseudomonadati > Pseudomonadota > Gammaproteobacteria > Legionellales > Legionellaceae > Legionella > Legionella sp. 16cNR16C. Next base: position 128,391 of record NZ_JAJTMX010000002.1, on the reverse strand, counting down.
TAAAGCGTCGCAGTGAATCCTTAAGAATAGCGACAGTGAATTCCAGAATGAAGCCTTCATAATCAAGCTCGACGAATTCATTATCGGCATTGACAATATCCACATCCCCCTGCAATTCAAAACGATGCCCCAGCAATTTACCCAAAATAAAATCAAGGGCAAAATCAAGTCTTGCGCCATGTTGATAAAGAATCTGCTTTAAACTGTCCTGACTGCGTAAAACCGGGTAAACCAGAATAGACAACCCGGCGTTAGTATAGGCGTTTGGATTGGCCCGATGTTCCAGCAATAGACGCGTCATATTCAAATCATTATTGTCTACCGCCCAATGCAAAGGAGTTCGTCCAGTGACGTCCGGTTTATTCACATTGGCTCCTCTGCCCAGCAGCTGAGCTGCAATTTCAGGCCGTTTGGCGACTGCGCATTCGATTAAAGGCGTAAACCCATACTCGTCTATATCATCAAGAGATTCGCCCTGTCGCAAATAGAACTCAAAGTCAGGCATGCGGCCGCTAATAATATCATTTGCAATTGTCATTAATTAGGACTCGGTCTTGGTGCGGTGAACTTGGGCATATTACCCAATCGCAATTGTTTTTCCTGTTCCTGTTTACGCTTTTCATTATCAAATTCCCGACGCGCCTCTGAATTCAGCGGCGGTTCAGGGTTAACATTTGGATCATAGCCATCATAGCGCTGATCAGCCAATAGCGGATGCTGCATGATCGAGTTCTGCAACTCACCTTCCGGGCTTCTGTTCACTTCCTCGTCATTGTGTTCGCGTGCATGAACTCTCGCCAGCCTGCGATGTCCATCCTGTTCGAGTAAACGCCGTTTACGCTCAGTGGAACGGTTTTCATCAACCAGATAAGAACTCTGATCTGAGCGATCAGGAATATCGACACCTGGCAATCCCCTTGCCCTGCCGCGGTTCAATACATCAATAACCGTCAATCGAGCAGCATCAGAGGCCAGTGTTAATTTTTTTCCGTCAGAAAAAACCGCACGATAAAGATTACCACTTGCAGTCGGGGTCAGCCGCTCTGTGGTATAGGTATTGTGATTGGCATTATGAATATTAAGCCAGCTTTTTCCCTGATCTCTGCTGATTTGCCATTGAACAAAAACAGCGGACGACTCCGATTGTGCCACAGCCGAAAACGTGGCTCTGTACCCGGCATTCATTGTTTGATCCCGGGGATGCTGGGTGATTACAAAATCTTTTGGTTGTTTTGTCCGCCTCTTGAGCAATGACATTTTCGTGCCTACATTAAGAAACTAATAAAAGTATAGATTATTCAAACCTGACTATTCAGATTTTTCAACCGGGTATAACACCTGCTGGTGCGCACCGGTTGCATGAAACACTGTTTGTTTATATTTGGGCCTTTTTTTTCAAATTTCAAGCCTTTGCGATTACAAATACTCTCTTTGTAAAATCTCAGCAATCTGAACCGCATTGCTGGCAGCACCTTTTCGGATATTATCGGCAACCACCCACATATTAAGCCCATTCGGATGGGTGATATCCTGTCTGATACGTCCTACAAACACTTCATCGCGACCGATCGCATGAGTTATCGGCGTTGGGTATTTCAGCTTTTCCGGATCATCGACCAAGACCACGCCCGGCGCTTTTTTCAGTAGTTCTCTTGCCTTTTCTACCGATAAGGGTGCTTTGAGTTCGAGATGTATTGCTTCTGAATGACCATATAAAACAGGAACTCGCACAGTTGTCGGGTTGACAAGAATACTATCATCTTCCATGATTTTCCTGGTTTCCCAAACCATTTTCATCTCTTCTCTGGTGTAGCCATTTTCCTGAAATTCATCGATATGCGGCAGCACATTAAAAGCGATTTGCTGGGGATAGACTGAACTTTTGGGCGGACGGCCGTTAAGCAGCTCTCCTACCTGCTCAATCAGTTCTGAGACCGCTTTTTTTCCGGTTCCAGAAACTGCCTGATACGTTGCCACGTTAATACGGGAAATTCCCACTGCATCATGTAAAGGTTTCAGGGCTACAACCATCTGAATGGTGGAGCAATTGGGGTTGGCGATAATATTTCGATTTTGGTAATCCCTGATGCGCCCTGGATTTACTTCAGGAACTACTAGAGGAATATCGTCTTCGTAACGAAAGCAGGAGGTGTTATCAATGACAATGCAGCCAGCTTCTGCGGCGATCGGCGCGTAATGTTTGGAAACACTGCCGCCCGCTGAGAATAACGCAATGTCCACATCATGAAAATTAAAATGTGCCAAATCAATCACATCGAGAGTTTGACCATTAAATTGAACCGTTTTTCCGACCGAGCGCTCGCTGGCTAAGGGATAAAGATTATCCACTGGAAAATCACGCTCTTCCAGTACAGCTAATAAGGTTTCTCCGACAGCCCCTGTGGCTCCTACTACCGCTATATTTAATCGCCTGCTCATACTTTACCCCGTTAATTGTATCGATTATTACTGACTGTTTTGAGCACGATGCCGTAAGAAATGGTCCATTAGCACCAACGCCATCATTGCTTCTGCGATTGGAACCGCACGAATCCCGACACAGGGATCATGGCGGCCTTTTGTCACCACAGTCACTTCTTCGCCATGTGTATTAATGGTTAGTCCGGGTTTGACAATACTGGAGGTAGGTTTTAAAGCCATACTGACTTTAAGCTCCTGTCCTGTGGAAATTCCTCCCAGTATGCCGCCGGCATTATTTGTTAAAAAACCCTCTTTGCTCATTTGGTCACGATGTTCGCTGCCTTGCTGAGTGACTGATTGAAATCCAGCGCCTATTTCTACGCCCTTGACCGCATTAATAGACATCATTGCAAAGGCAAGGGTGGCATCCAGTTTATCAAAAACAGGATCGCCAAGACCCACAGGAATATTCCTGCCAATAACTGTTACTCGAGCACCTACCGAATCGCCCTGCCGTCTTAAATCATCAATATAATTTGCCAGCTCTGCGGGCTGATGATGATTTGGGCAGAAAAAAGGATTTTGCCCGATAGCGCTTTCATCGACAAATTCCAATTCAATTTTACCCATTTGCTGCAAAAAACCGACGATATCAATGTTAGCAAACTGTTTCAGATATAATCGGGCGATTGCCCCTGCAGCAACACGCGCCACTGTTTCTCTCGCCGAAGAACGACCGCCTCCGCGATAGTCGCGATGCCCATATTTATGATGATAGGTGAAATCGGCATGACCTGGCCGAAACAAGTCCTTGATATCATTATAATCTCTTGAACGTTGGTCAGTATTGTGAATGACTAACGCGATGGGTGTGCCGGTAGTTTTTCCTTCAAACACACCCGACAAAATCTGTACCGTATCGCTTTCCCGACGCTGGGTGGTGTATTTTGACTGACCAGGTTTTCGCTTATCCAAAAAGGGCTGTATCAGCGCTTCCGACAACATTAAGCCTGGAGGGCAGCCGTCCACGATACAGCCCAGTGCCGGCCCGTGGCTTTCACCAAAAGTGGTCACCTTAAAAAGCGTTCCAAACGTATTGCCGCTCATTCGCCTTGTTTTCCAAAATATGATTTTAATTGCCGGGCAGTCAGCAGGAAAACACCATGCCCCCCATGCTCAAAATCGAGCCATATGAAATCCAAATCAGGATAGGCTTCAATTAAAGCCTCTTCGCTATTCCCCACTTCAACAACCAGAATACCATGCTCAGTCAGGTAATCATGGGCATTTGCCATAATTTTTTCAACAATGGCCAGCCCATTTTCTTCACATTCCAGCGCCATTTCCGGCTCATGGCGATATTCCTCAGGCAATGTGGCCATTTCCTGAGATCCAACATAGGGCGGATTGGAAACAATAATGTCATAGCGCACAGGCGGTACTTTTTCCCAGCAATCAGACTGTATCAGTTGCAGCTGCTCTTCCATTTCATGTTTCTGCCGATTTATTCTGGCAACTTCCAGAGCTTCAGAAGACAAATCGACTGCGTCAATCTGAGCATCAGGAAACACATAGCCACAGGCAATCGCAATGCAGGCGCTGCCAGTACACAGATCCAGTACTCGATGCACCTGATTCGCCTCTATCCAGGGCGAGAACTGATGATTGATTAATTCAGCAATTGGAGAACGTGGAATCAGAACCCTCTCATCTACAAAAAAAGGCAAACCGCAGAAAAGAGCTTCCTGGATTAAATAAGCAACCGGAATACGCTCAATAATACGTTTGGCTAAACGCTCAGCCAGCATTTCTTTCTCGGCTGAGGTCAGACGGGCAGACAGAAGCTGCCTGTCTACAGAAATCGGAAGGTGCAGGCTGGCGGTAACCAGCCAGAATATTTCGTCCCAGGCATTATCGGTTCCATGACCATAATAAAGCCCTGATTTGCTCGCCTCGCTGTAACCAAAACGCAGAAAGTCAGAAATGGTCTCAAAATGAGCGGTTGATTGAATATACGACATATAGAAAATTCCACGAATAGATTAGCTGAAATTGTACAAAAAAAATGGGTCTCTGGATATTATTCCGTGGGTATCAGTTGCGGGAATTCTGCAATTACCTGTAGGTTGGGCCCTTGGCCCAACATTGAGTTCTGGAGTGGTTCAACCCCTTTTGTTGGGCCAAGGGCCCAACCTACAATGATTCCTTAACTTAATGGCAGTGGCTCCACTGGATGCCCCGAATAAATCGGGGCACGTAGGCATCCGTGTGAATGTACTCAGCCAGGCTTTAAAACACAATCCGTATTAATCGCCCTCTCGGCCAAAGGAGTCACCGCAGAAAAGATCGGGCTTCCTTTGGCATTTTGGATGGACGTCAGCACTGAATCCGTGGGCATTTGAAAATGGGTTTCAAGCAGGCGACCTTTTTGCTTCAATTGCGCTCGATACAATAAATTATCCGGGGATAACTCCAAAGCCTGCTCCAGGACGAATATCTCATCGCGCAACAATTTAGTGTCTGCAAGCAATTGCTTGTAACGAACAATATATTCTGCCATCGCATTCAGATTGGGCTCTTCCAAATAAGTCATCACAATAACATTCGGCTGCCAGTTGATATCAAATAACTGTAAATCATCCAATGCGATGTTTTCGAGAAAGCCTTTCTGTGCTGCGTCCGGAAGCGATCTGATTAGCCGAATAAAGCCTTGGATATAATAATGCTCCTGCAGATTGAAAATACTGCCAAGTTTCAGCCGCATGAACAATGGGCTTAAAAAAAGCTTGAAATCATTTTCAATGCCAAAAGTCCATATATCGCTTAACTGCTGCAAATAAGTCTGCCAAAGAATTCTGGCTGCTGATTTTCCAGTCATAATGGGTCGCTTCCTTTTTCTCCTATTATCCTTTAATCACAGAAAAATGCTAATCCAAAGCAAAAGAACAGTCTTTAAGTTTTACCCATTTTGTTTTTCTAAACCATTTATGGATTAGCCACACAGCAATAAACAAAGGCAGGCCAATGTAGGAAATCAGCAAGCCATACCAGTCAATAGGTGAAGCAGAAAACGCTTTATAATTCTGGCCGCCAATAACAATAAGGCAAAGCATAAACGCCAGCAACGGCGCATAGGGGTAAGCCTTGGCCTTGTAGGGCAGGTTTTTAAGCTCATAGCCTTTTAGCAGATAAGCCTTGCGAAAACGATAATGGCTGACTGCAATTCCCATCCAGGCAATAAATCCAGCCAGACTGCCGGCATTCAGTAACCATAAATAAACGCGTCCATTACCAAAAAAAGAGGAAAAGAAAGCCAGCAATGCGACACCGGCTGTGGCGATTAGTGCCGCCATGGGCACTCCCCTGCGATTAACCCGGCTGAATACAGAAGGGATGTGCCCTTGTTTTGCCAAGAACCAGAACATACGACTTGCCACGTATATTCCTGAATTTGCTGTCGATAAAATGGCTATTAAAATGACAATATTCATGAAACTTGCAGCAAAGCCATAATGCTTGAATACCAGAGTGAAGGGGCTCATTAACACACTGCTTTCAATCAACTGAGGCGAAGTATAGGGAATTAATAAACTGATAATCAGAAGCGAGAGAACAAAAAACAGCAGAATACGCCAGAAAATCAATTGAATTGCTTTGGGAACATTTTTCTCGGGATTCTGACTTTCTCCTGCAGCAATGCCAATTAACTCCGTACCCTGAAAAGAAAATCCAGCCACCATAATGGCAGCAAAAACGCCAAAGACACCGCCATGAAAAGGCGCATCTCCAATATGCCAGTTTTTGAAACCCACAGGTTCATAGGCGGTTAATCCGGTGATCATGCCTAAACCTGCAACAATGAATAAAATGATCACTGCAATCTTGATAAAAGAAAACCAGTATTCCGCCTCACCAAATGCTTTGCTGGAAATCGCATTAAAACCAATCACCAGAGAGAGGAACAGTGAACACCATAATAAGGAGGAACTCTGTGGAAACCAGTATTGCATAATGATGGCGGAAGCAGCTATTTCAGAGGCAATAGAAACTGCCCAGCTATACCAGTAATTCCAACCGAGGGCATAACCCAGCGAAGGATCGACAAAGCGTGTTGCATACACATAAAACGAGCCGGAAGTGGGCATGAAAGCAGCCATTTCACCAAGGCTCGTCATCAGAAAATACACCATACAACCTATGAGAAGATAAGCAAACAGGGTTCCGCCTGGACCTGCAAGCGACAGGGCATTGCCGCTTCCCAGAAAAATTCCTGTTCCAATAGAGCCTCCCAGAGTAATCATACTGAGTACACGCGCATTCAGTTTACGGTGTAGACTATGACTCTCTTGTGTATTGTTCATTCCAAAATCCTTTTAGAACCATCAGCCACACTCATCCTAAATCATAATCAGCAAAAACTCTTCTATTCATTTAAAAACTGACAAAGTAATTGCTGGAAATGATGAGTACCCTGCTCCTTCGTCGGAGAAAACCGTCCGCTTTCGTAAAAGCGCGAGCGGATTCCTTTCTGTACTGATTCGACCACCGCCTCATCTTCTCGCTCCACTTTATCCAGTTCACCACCCGCACCCAGCCCTAATTTGGATTCATCCAGAACATAAGTTAGAAAAGAGACTTTACTCAAGCCGGGATTAATCGGCTTAACCACATTCACAGAGCATCCCCAGGGATAAAAGTTCAACATGGTGTTTGGAAAAATCCAGTAATAGTAAGCAGCGACTTCCTTGCCATAGTCGACAGCATTTTCAGGCAATTCAAAACTGATTTCCCCCTGCGAGGCCAAAGCCAGTTGCAAATTGCAATAGGGATAAATTTCGGTGGTATAAGTCGTACAATCTATTGCTTTTCTTAGTGAATGATGTACGAATGGTATATGTAAAGCTTCCAGATAATTTTCGCAATAAAGCGCCCAATTCGCTTTAACCAGATAATCACGCGAACGATTCACATCCAGACGCATTTTTTCCATGGGTAACCAGAATAATCGATCCCTGATTTCAGCGATAACGCTTTCAAATGGAATTAGTGGATTTAAAGAAGCAAAAATAAATGGATCAAAACAGGCAAAAGGAACCTGCGTTAAATCATCTTTTTCAGAAGGAAAATCCTGTGTCTGTTCAAACTCAGGCATGTGTAAAAATTTCCCACAGAGATTAAACCGCCGACCATGATAGGCGCATTTTATTTTCTGAGCGCTGCAGGGTTGCTCTATTAAAATTTTCCCTCGATGAGTGCAGACATTACTCAGGCAATTTAAGCGGCCCTGTTCATCTCTCGAGAATAGCAGCGGCTCATCAAGAAATCCCGGCAGCAGCGTAAACGGTACCAGCTGCTGCTCCAGATACAAATTCTCCATTCCCATGCAAAACTGCCAGCTGCGAGCAAAGATTTTTTCTTTGGCCAGTTCAAACCAGACAGGGGAAGTATAAAACTCGGAGGGAATTGTCTTTGCTTTTGCGATATCGGGATTAATCGTCAACATCTTTAGTTAGTCCTTTACTAATACTAATTCAATCAAATCGTCTCAACGTCATCCGCTGCGCTCAGGATGACGTACCTGGGGAGTTACAAAATATTGTATTTTTTCTGTTACTGTCAAATGTTTTTTTTATTAATGAGAAAATAAATTTTTTTTCTTCAGCTATACTCCAAATTGATCAGGGAAAGATTATATCGGCAAGGAATAATTCCAGTCCGGTTCAACAGAAAATGGAGCAGCCCTTACTGCAGTTTTTCCATTGCAGCACGCTGAAATTAACATGAAAATTACACTTCAATTGAAATCAAATGCCAACGAAATTCCGTGGCAGGATCTTATTTTACAGTCTTCCTATTTTATCAAAGCAGAATCCGGTAATTTTTTACCAAAGACTGAAAAATATTACCCATCCTCTTCAGCAGAGTTATCTCTTAAATTTACCAATGATTTGGTAATGGATAGAGATATATTTTTGATGCTATTTTCAAAATCAGGGAATATCCTGGCGCAGAACTCTATACCAGCTACTGAGCTTCGGGAAGAAAGACCCGTCACTCTGGACTTTGATTACAATCCTGCTAATTTTCCTGAGCCAAGCGCAATTATCCCGGAAAGAAAACCTTTGTTTGTTTATGGGCGTCTTCTGGAAAAACTGGGGCGAAAAAATATGGAGGATATTCAGATTATTTTCGAAGCATCCAGAGAAAATGACAGCCCTATTGAAGCAATAGCCACAGTTAGAACTGAAGCAGGCGGTTATTTTTTTATTGAATATCCTGAAGGTAATTTTTCCTATGCGGCAGCAAGAATTGGTTTAAATGTAAAAGAAAATCCCATTCCCATACATCTTGATAAAGTATTGGTTGATGGCGAGGCCTCTTTGCTGGAATTTCCACGGCACGTAATCCTGGTTGCCGAACTTGAAGATATCGAAGAAATAACTGAAAAAGACTGCGGTTGCCAGGAAATCGATATGCAGAACAATAAACGCGTTCTGGAGGAATATTCTTTTTTCAGTTTAATCCGCACTACTGAGCCAGAAATTCGTGGTTTTATTCTCGAGGAAGACGATGAGATTACACTGGAAGAAGTATTGAATAAACATCCAATAAAGATCTGGGAAATTATTGACCCTATTCTCAAACTGCCCGCATTTAATCATTTAGCCATGCGTGGCGGCTTTACTCCCTCAGAAATGAGTATATCACGAGCCAATCCAGGAACAGTCAATCCAGCACCCAGCAATGAAATGGCGGAATCACTGAAGAAAATAAAAATCAGCCGCAATGTGCTGCACAATTTTCTAAAAAATGAAGACGGTTTAAACAAGGATAACATCGTTTCCCTGATTGAATTGAATGAAGCTTTGCAATTTAAAAAACAAATAGCCCCTATTCCCCCCCAGCCTTTGGGCAGGGTTATTCTGGATGCTAACAATACCGTTCACTGGGATGTGGATGCGACACTTTATCAATCGGTTTCAGTCGCGCATGGCCATCTACTTAATTTTAAATCGGAATGGATTGCCGATGGTTATTCACTCGGCGATCTCTTATACAGCCTGCCTCTGGCTCCTGGCCAAAAGAAACAGATTGTGGTGTTTGACTGGGAACGTCGGGAGTCAGCCTCCAATGTTCAATCGATTGAATATGAAGAAAGCCTCTATAATTCACTGGGACGCGATCGGGATATTTTTGAAATCACCAAAGGAGTAATTCAGGAAAATGTCAGAGGCAACTCCAGCGCCACAACAGCCAGCGCCAGCGCCGGTATCGGCGGCTTTGTGGGCGGTCTTCTGTTTGGCGTATCCGGAGGGGCTGGTTACTCAAGCTCGAATGCCTCACAGGATAGTCTGAGACAGACATCAGCCAGCGATCTGCAGAAAATCAGAGATCGAATTGTGCAATCTGCAAATGCCGTACGCAGCCAGCGGTCTTCCGTTATCCAAACCGTTTCTCAGGGGGAACGTTTTGAAGTTTCTTCTGAAACAGTTGCCAATTACAATCACTGTCATGCCATCACAATTCAATATTTTGAGGTACTGCGTCACTTCAAAGTCAGACAACGCCTTGCTGATGCCAGGGAATGTCTGTTTGTACCCTTACCCATGACCAGTTTTGATTTGGATAAAGTACTGCGCTGGAAAGAGCATTTGGCCCTTGCTTTAATGAATCCCGGGCTTGCCAAAGGATTTGAAGCGGCAACGCGGGTTAAAAATAAATGGATAGACAGCAATTTTCCCTCCGGCACCTTCGCTTCCGAAAAAATAATCAATGCATCCGGCAGCTTTCAAATTCGATTTATTATCCGTCGCCCAGAAGACAAACTGGTGGAAACGGATGATTATTCCAAGCCCATCTATGGGCCGACCGGCATTATCGGCTATCAGAAAAAGATGGTTGAAGATATTAACGAGGCGAACTGGCAAAGTCTCATTCCCTTCATGGGAGCCGATACACCGCAAGGGTTTTATGAACATTACTTAAAAAATGCCCGCAATAAGGATGAAGTGTTCCATCGGGTGCTGGGAGAAAAGATTGCCACCGCCTTCGTAAGCACCCTGACCTTCCATGTCGCCGATGAAACCGGCAATGAAATCGCTTCGATGGCTTTCGATAGCAGCCTGACTTCCCGTTACCGCAAGGAAGGTATTCTCAATATTACCATCCGATTCATGGGCCCTTCACAGTTTAGCCGTGACAAATTGCACTACCTTAAAATTCGCTGCGGTACGACCAATGTATTACCTGATTATTCATCAATAATTATTGTTTCAGGATTTATTCGCTATAAAACAGCGCATTATGAAGGCTTTCTCTGCCGCTATCAAAGTATTCAGGATGATTTATCACCCAGTGATGGCGCGACTCTTTACGCGGGTCCAGGCGCTGATGAATTACGTGATCCGCGCAAAGATGATTTGGCGGTCTTAAACTCATTGCTAAGCCATTTGAATGATCATCTTGAGTATTACCATAAAGCACTTTGGTACCATATGTCACCGGAAAGACGGTTCATGCTGCTTGATGGCATTATTTTACCCGGCGAAAAAGGTCAGGGTCGAAGTCTTGCCTCCCTTGTTGAAAACGAGTTAATCGGTATTGTCGGCAACAGCCTGGTATTTCCAGTGGCTCAGGGTTTAAATCTTGATCCCAATTTTGGCTTGTCAGATTCGCTCTTTGATTATTATATGGTTTCAGCCACCGATCCTATTTCCATCAGTGTTCCGACCAAGGGGGTTTATGCGGAAGCCATGATGGGACGTTGTAATTCCTGTGAGGAAAAAGATGAAAGCCGATTCTGGCGCTGGGAAGAATCTCCCATTCCGGATAGTCCGACAGCGATTAGCCCAATCAGTACCGAAAGCCGCAGAGTGGATCCGGGTAATTTACAGCCTGTTCCATTGGCGAATCCGGTGGTCAATATTCAAAATGCTCCCAATGTGCCTGATCCAACAGGTATCGCCGGCACCTTATCACTTCTTGGAAAAGGGGATTCCTTCCGCGATATAACCGGCTTAAGCCAAAATCAAACGAATGCTTTGGAAGCGCTTAAAGCATCGTTTGATGCGACCAAAACATTTGGTCAGGAAGCAGCCAAACTTGAAATGCAAAAAATTATGGAGCGCCGTCTGGATAACGCGATTAAAGCGATTAACAGTAATCCGAATTTAGATGCCAAACAAAAAACTGAACTGACTGAAAAAGCGCTTAATGCTTATTTAGGTGCAGGCGCTAAATCGGATACACCGGCAAAAGATGAAAATGCTGATAAACTTCAGGAAGGTATTAATAAAAACCTTGATAAAGTCAGTAAAAGTAAAAGTGGTGAAGTGGCGGTTACCAAGCCCGATGGCACTAAGATTAATACTAAATTTAATGATGAAGCCGGCTCAGGCCCTGCCATTGAAACTAAAATCGGCAAGGGAGGAATTACTCCGATTAAACAGGAAAGCGCCAATACCTGTTGGGCTACTGTGGCGACGATGATGATGTGCTGGAAAGACGGCACAAATTATACCGTCGAGCAGGTAATGACCAAGGCAGGGCCACAGTATCTGAATTATTACAATCAGAAACAGGGCCTGCCCTATACCGAAAAACAGGATTTTATCACCGCCCTGAAAATGAAAGGCGAGCCGGTTGCTCCCTACGCCGCTGAAAATTATCATGCCTGGCTGATTGAATACGGCCCGCTCTGGGTTACTACGGATGCAGATGAGGGCAAGGGATTCTCAGCGCACGCCCGTATTATTACCGGCATAAGTAATGATAAGAAAACCCTCGAACTCATTGATCCCGCACAAGGTAAAAAGCTGACCCAGAGTTTTGAGGAGTTTTCCAATAGCTTCAATGAACTGGTAACCGACAGTCCGCTGGTCCCCTCCACTCAGGTTGTTCATTTTATTGATAAAATTGCTACACCCAGCGAAGGTAATGATCCCACAGAAGCCGATATTGTTAAGAATCTGAATGAGTATAACCCTTCCAGCAGTACTGCCATCGTCATTAACACAATCGAATTTAACAGCGGCATTTCCGGAATTAAAAATTATAAAGACTGGAAAACAGATAGCTCGGTCGTTCACAATCGCCGTAAAAACGCTTACCGTGATCCCTTCAGTATCAGGCATCTGGTGCTTCATGAATCCGCTGCGGATACCGGCGATGGATTTGACGACTCGGTCAATGAAACCTCACACATGGCGGTCAGGCGAGATGCCACTATTTTACAATTCAACGATCTGGTAGAACATGAAAATCACAGCTCGGCAATGAACCCAACCAGTATTGGCGTTGAATTTGTCAACCGCGGCTGGCTGTCATCCAAAACCGATAATGGTGGAGAAGGTATCCCAGCCAAGGAGTCGTCATTAAGTGCAGAGCAAAAAGAAACCTATAAAGAAGCCAATGGATATTTATGGGCGTTCTGGGGCTATGGGTTCGGAATCTATCGTGTTCCTCCTTCCCTGGATCAATTGGAGAAAGAAGTCGAACTGGTTAAATGGATTACAGTGGATTTACCTGCTCAGTTACAGGCCATCAGCGGTATTTCCATTTATAATCTTTTCCCATCCATTGACGACACCTGGCTGCAATTAGTGTCCTATGAGGATGTCAAAGATGTGTGGACATTCAAAGAAGATGATATCCCTGCTGAAGCAGAACGCAGCACAAAAAATCTGTTTGTGTTTACAACCGGCTATGGTTATCTGATGCCGGCTGATATCAAAGATAAATCAGGGATTATTTCGCACAATGCATTTTACGAAAACCATAGTGATGGCTCATTTTTGACTCTGTATACCTGGCTCAGGCTGCAAAAATCCAAAAACAAGAACGACGCCTATGACATCTGTAAAAAATTAATGAAAAATCATTCCATTCGGGTTTCGCTTAGCAGCGATACCGACAAAAAGATTTTTCTACTGGATGTCAAAGATGCGAACCTGGTTTAGAACCTGTGCTAAGTTTAAAAGGAACAGGGGAGATCATCATGGCTGAACAGTTTGATGCCATTATCATAGGCACAGGACAAGCAGGTCCTTCATTGGCGGTGCGTTTGGCCAATGAAGGTTGGAGGGTTGCTATACTCGAGCGCAATAAATTTGGAGGAAGTTGCGTAAATACCGGTTGTATTCCTACCAAACTCTATGTAGCCAGCGCAGAAATAGCACATCACGCTGAGATAGCGAATGAGTTTGGAATTGAAATAAGCGGCAGCATCCGCACGGATATGAAGAAGGTTAAGGCCCGAAAAGACGCCTTTATCCAGAAAGCCTCACTCGGCGTTGAAAACTGGTTAAAAAATACTCCTAATATCACTGTATTTTATGGTCAGGGGAAATTTATAGATAATCATACTGTCAGCGTCAATGACCGAAATTTATCTGCTGATCATATATTCATTAATGTGGGAGCTCGTGCCTTTGTTCCTCCCATGAAAGGAATTGACAGCATCGACTATTTTACCAATTCCTCTATTCTTCAGCTCGATACCGTTCCCGAGCATTTAATTGTGGTTGGCGGCAGTTACATCGGTCTTGAGTTTGCCCAGGTATTCAGGCGCTTCGGCTCTCAGGTCACGGTGATCGAAAAGGCCGACCGACTGATTGGCCGTGAAGATCCTGACGTTTCAGAAACCGTTTTGTCTATCATGCGCGAATCAGGAATACAAGTAGAGTTAGGAACAGAATGCCTGTCATTTTACCGTGAGGGCGATGCGGTCATTGCTCAGGTTGGTTGCAATCACGATAGTAAATTGTATCGGGGAAGCCATGTGTTAATGGCTATTGGCAGAATTCCGAACACAGAAGATTTAGGAATTGAAAATACCGATATCAAACGCAATACTCACGGAATCATTGAGGTCGATGAGTTTTTGGCAACCTCCGTTCGCGGTATATGGGCTTTGGGCGAATGCAATGGACGAGGCGCATTCACCCACACCGCTTACAATGATTATCAGATAGCTGCCGATAATCTTCTAAATGGCAGTAAACGCAGTGTCAATGACCGGATTATGACCTATGCCTTGTATATCGACCCGCCTCTGGGACGTTGTGGAATGACTGAGGAGCAAGTCAGAAAAGCTGGTTATAAAGCCTTGGTGGCCAAGCGCCCTATGACGCAGGTTAAAAGAGCAATGATCAAAGGCGAGCCGACCGGATTCATAAAGGTGATTGTTGATTCCGCGAGCAACAAAATTCTGGGGGCTGCGGTTTTGGGAGTGAATGGGGATGAAATCATACATTCCATTTTGGATGTCATGTATGCGGACAAACCTTATACTTTAATTCGAGATGCCGTTCATATTCATCCTACCGTGTCGGAATTGATTCCAACCACTCTTGAAAATCTGAAACCTCTGGATGAGTGACTGACCTGCTAAAACAAGTGATCCGGATTAAAGCCATTGAGCTGATAATCCGGCTCGTCTCTTTGATAAACATCCAGAGACTGCTTTAACTCATTGACTAAATTTTTAATATACGGCGGCAGTGCTTTTTCAATTTTGAGCAACGCTTCCGAGACGCCTTTTATACTACCCCATTGATATTCGTCTGCAAATTCGTCACAAGCACTAAGCTGCATGTAACGATTCTCGCTATAGAAAAAAGAGCGCTTACTATTGTCTGCTTTAAAAGCCTGGTACGTTTTATCATTCTCAAGCCAATGTTTAATCGAAGCGCTTACTAATTTTATAGTTTCTGTAATATCTTCTTCAATGTAATGGTAATACTGATTCAGCTCGTTAATTGCCTGATTATCACTTCCCCAGGCGGCTAAAACCATATCGTGCATTTGATTTAAGGTCTGGTAATAACGGCTATATCCCTTGCCATTGTGCTTGAATAGCTCATACCATCGGCTTCCCGAAGTATTAATCACCTCATCATCAGCCATTGCTTTTTTCTTGGCATCACGAATAAGTTTCAATACTGCCGAATAATGGGAGCTGTCGGTATTGCCTTTAAAACAGGAATCAACATTCGCCTTCAGCTTGCTTACTTCATGAGTTCGCGCATCTGATTTAAACCATCTGGCTTCATAGCCTTTAATTGCCTGTTGCAGATGGCCATGAAGCTCTTTGACTCGATGGGAATTTTCGCTGATTGTGGGATTTTTTTCTCCTATCGATTGCAACTCGCGGGCTATAGAAAGCAGTACTTGCTTCTGAGAAGCTTCTGGAGTTGAGGGCGATTGCAGAGCGGTTTCAACACCGCAGGCATAAGCTGCGAAGCAATCTTTTAACAGGCAGTCGTTGCGTGACTCATTCCAGAAAAAAAGAAGCTCTGATTTAAGCTCCTGGGTATGGAATATTCTCTGTGTCAGCGCATTCATAAGCAAGATGCGAAATTCCCTTATTTCCTGATTTGAGAAATTAAATACATCCTGTTTTATTAAACCTTCAAAGCACAGTCCAGGGTTTCCCCTGGTATCTGAAATCAAGTGAATAAAATTGGCCACTACGGCTGCTGCCTTGTCATGAAGAGCGGGATTGATTCGCGTAAAATAATCAGCAATATTCGACCACAGGATATATTCAACACTTTTATGATTGGTTTTAAAGCTCGATTCCAATAAAAACAGTATTTGCTTTGCCTGTTCTTGCCCATTTTCCTGGGAGAGCAAATCATTGTATCTGGCAAGTAAACGATATATCTCTTCCGGAGCGAAGGCTCTCCTATCGACCATATGCTGAATAAAACTGAATATCCATCCACTATTTTCTGACAACCAGGCTTTATCAATTTCCCTGAATTGTTCATATAACTCAGAAAACTGCAGCCCGCTATTCGCCCAATGTCCTAAATAGTAGTCCATTAATTTAAAATCAAATTCGCTGGGAAAACTGGCGGCTTTTTGCAGGATTGAAAAAAGCAATCGAGGCTTTAAGCATAACTGGACAGAGTGTTGTTTCAGTATATTCAATACAGCCGGATAATCAGCAGATTTCGCCTCTTCAACAAATAAAATGGCCTTTCGCTGGATATCGCCTTGATTAATTAAATCGCTTTCAGCCAGATTGGGAATAATCTGATTAATTAAATTAAAAAAATCGAGCGTTATTCTTACTTCGTCTTTATCGAGAAAATAATGAGAAGCCGCTTGAAATACTGCTCGTTTCTGAGCATCAGGAAGTGTATTTCCGATAATCGAATTCAGCTCATCGGAGGATAATCTTTTTTTAACCTCTTTAACCATTTAATTCGCCCTGATTTCTCACATCTTCGGGCGATTATCGCAAGTTATTCTTAAGGGAGTATTAGGGCATGTTTTTATTGCGAAAGCCTACACCGAAAGAAATCGTCGTTGCGAGCCCTGGCGAAGAAATCCAGATCCGAGTTTTAATGAGGCAATGAAATAGATTGCTTCACATTCGCTCGCAAAGACAGGTTTTGTAGCAGCAACCAAGAACTAATTTACTCACCCAGCTCTTTTCTTGAAACAAACCCAATAAAGCGATCCAGCATGCGAACGCTTAATATACGTTTTAGGAATGCAAGAAAATGGGCAGGAAAGGTAACTCGATATTGAGGCTTGGGATTTTTTGCCTCGATTGCATGAATGATTTTTTTAATCACTGCATCAGGCCCGCAGGTAAACGTTGATTTCGATTTTTGCTCGCGAAAATGATTCAGCATAAAATCATACTGTCTGGAAAAATGGCTGTCTTTCTGATTAATCTTTGTCAATGAGTAACTGATTGCATTGTCCCTGAAACGGCTTTCAATTGGGCCGGGCTCTATGGTGATAACCTTAATGCCGGAACTCTGAAGTTCTAATCTTAGCGTGTCGCTTAGACCCTCTACTGCATATTTTGATGCATTATACGCTCCCCGAAACGGCATACTGATCAGTCCCAAAATGGAGCTCATATTGATTATTCTGCCTGCTTTTTGCCTGCGCATTACTGGTATAACCAGCCTGGTCAGCTCCATTAAGCCAAACACATTAGTTTCAAATTGCTCACGCAGGGTATTGCGTTCTATATCTTCCAAAGCGCCGGTCTGCCCATAGCCGGCATTGTTGATTAATACATCCAGTTGGCCATTGGTCTTTTGCATTAGCAGCTCAAAGCCTTGATGAATCGAAGCATTATCGTTCATATCCATTTGCAAGGCTTCAATTCCCTGCTCCTCCAGGCGGGTTAAATCCTCCTTTTTTCGACAGGAAGCAATAACCCGATATTGTTTTTGATGCAAAGCACAGGCTGCTTCATAACCAATGCCCGTTGAGCAACCTGTGATAAAAATAATTTTTTGCATAGTAAAGTCCAAAGTATTTAAAATAATCTATCCTGGCCGCAGAAGTTAACAACTCGGGCCCCTGATTACAAATTTTCAATTGTTACTCAAAGGATTTTCTGCTAAAAGCATTATTTTATCTATGCGATTATAAAATGCTGCGATGCTTATTGCCCTTCTTATTACTTAGTTTTACTCTGGCAGCGGCCCCTCAATTTCAACCCATGCAACCACAGTTGCAAAGCGTCTATGAAATCAATACTCAAGCGCTATGCTCGACCGCTAAAGAAACTTTAGCTTATCTGAATAAAGGGCCAGGCTATGATCCGCAAGTCATTCATGGCGGGAAAATAGTGCCTGTTTCTCTGGAAAGAGTGAAAAAAACGCTCGCTTTTATTTGTCAGCATCAAAAGCAGATGAGTGATCCTTCGTTTATCAGGGCAAATTTTGAATTTATCCGCTGGTATCCAGACTTAACTCAGGCTCAGAAGTTCACTTCCGGCAAGCCTTTGTTGAAAAATTTGCCCAAAGATTCTGTTTTAATGACTAAATATTTTGTGCACCAGGCGAATGTCAGCGAAAAGGCAACTCCAGAACATCCCTATGCCCTGTATGGATTGCCGAATGATGAACATCAGCTGACTATTGAGGAAGCTAATCAGCACCCGGAATTAACCCGTTTTCGCTATGGGAAACAAGCGATTCTTAGAGGAGCGCTCAAGCAAAAAAAGGTGCCTGTATTAGCCTATTTAAGCCGGGCAGATCTTGAAGAAGCTTTAATGGAAGGAACACTGGTAGCCTCCTTCCCCAATGGCCAGCAAAAAATATTCAATGTCCATCGCTGCAATAATATTGCCTATGATCGCAATAAGAAGCCCTATGCACAGGAGCGTTTCTGGTATTTTAGAGAAGTCGAAGGCATTAAAGGGTATGGAAAAGACGCGGATCATAAGATTACAGTTAATACTGAGGTGACATTTGCCGGCGATCTGCAGCAATTTGGCTTGGGAAAACTCCTTCTGATTCAATACTCGAATGCACAAAAACAATCGATTACCCGCATGGGTATTCTGGCTGATACTGGAGGTGCTTTTGCCAATAATTTATACCAGGTTGATTATCTGGCTGGAAGTTTTTCCAGCCGAGAAGAGTTTTTTCGTAAAACTGAGAAATTACCGAATTATATTGCCGCGTATTTTCTAGTGCTTAAAGCCTAGCAACTGAACCTGTGTTTGCAGCGACTACATCCGTGGCCATAGAAACACTGGCATAGGCAGCGCGATGTTCACTCAGAAATCCCCCTTGACGAAC
The DNA here is from genome assembly GCF_021297775.1 of Legionella sp. 16cNR16C. NCBI lineage: Bacteria > Pseudomonadati > Pseudomonadota > Gammaproteobacteria > Legionellales > Legionellaceae > Legionella > Legionella sp. 16cNR16C. The sequence continues at coordinate 109,408 of NZ_JAJTMX010000002.1, read as the reverse complement.
CAGGCCTGCGCAATAGTTCTGATAAGGAACAGAGTTTGTTACTTCCTGTTGCATGGCCTGTAAATTCGCTAATTTCATTTGCGGAACTGATTCCATTAATTTGAGTAAAACAGGCTCATTTCCATTATATAATTCATGCAAATGTGACATTAAATATCGTTTAAAACTGCTCTCAATTTCTTTCCAAATGGGCTCCACATTGATTTTTAATTGTTTGAGTTTTTCCATCAGCGATTTGATATCCTCACCTGCATTGGCACTGCCAACTGCTGTCCTTATATACTCAAGGGTCACCCTTTCCAGCGCTTGTCTGGCAATTTGATTTAATATCTTTTCTTCGGCATCGTCGCGGCTTAAAAATTGCTTCGACTCCATATCATAAGCCTGAGAAATTACCTGATCCCCAACATCCATAACCCATCCATGAACAGTGACCCCCTCTTTTTGCTTTGCTTTAATCAGAGGATACTCCAACAATTTCTCCATTTGCATTTCGACATTGGTTTGAATAATCAGATCCAGTTTTTCCCGCTCAGAAAGATCTGAATAACCAGGCATTGCAGAAACTCTGGGAATGACGCCCGCTGCGTGTTTCTTCAACCAGGACGCAGTTGAAGGCACCTTATCTTTTATTCCTGGATTGGTAAGACCTTTCATACCTCCACAATTGGAATGCCCTAAAATAATGACATGTTGAATACTATCCATTGTGGCCAGGGGATACTCTATACCTGACGCGGCGCTTTTAGCTGGATCAGCCGGTACGAGATTTGCAATATTTCTTACTGGAAATATCTTGCCAGGTCCGGCATTGAATATTAATTCCGGAACCACTCGAGAGTCGACACAGGTAATTAGCAGTATCTCAGGCCGTTGTTCTTCGGCCAGATTGACCTCTTGTGGTTGGGATGTTGAGTATCTGTTTTGCTCAATGTTATTCAGTATTTGAAATAATTTTAGCAATCGCATCATTGCCTCCTGAGTAGTTTGTTCAGATATTTAACAACGATTGCATCCGAAAAGTCAAGTTTTTTTACAAAACTGTAAAGAGGTTTTGATTAAAAAATAGGCTTTAAAAAACTGAGTACTTCTTGATCACTGGTTTGTCGGAAATCATCGTACCAAAGCCCTACTGCCTGAATATCAGGAGGCATAAGCGGGCAAACCACTTCATCAACGAGTTTTTCAAGTTCTTTACAAACCATAGGATCGGAAACCGGAACAGCAATGGTGATCGAGGAGGGATTCTGTTTTTTGATTGCCTCCACGGCCGCTTTGAGTGTGGCGCCAGTGGCAATACCATCATCGATCAAGATAACTTTTTTTCCAGTCAGAACAGGATATGGCCGATTGCCGCGGTAGACTGCTTCCCGCCGCAAAAGCTCATGCGTTTCTGCTTTGATAACTGCTTCAATAGCTTGTGCGGATACATTATGATTTTTAATCAACTCCTCGTTAAAGAAGACAGTACCTCCGGAGGCAATTGCACCCATTGCCAGCTCTTTGTAACCTGGCAATCCCAGCTTCCTTACAATTACCACATCCAGCGGCAGGTGAAGTTTTTTAGCTACTTCGAAGGCTACAGGAACTCCTCCGCGCGGTAATCCAAGCACAATTCCATCGCTGTTTTTGTATTTTTCAAGGTATGTAGCCAGCAGTCTTCCTGCCTGACAGCGGTCCGTATATTTATCCATGGTCACCTTTGTAAAAACAGTCCATTTTACTCAAAAATATAGCAGTAAATGGTCTATACTTTTGGTGAACCTTAAGAGGAGGGTTAAGAATGACTGATGCAACCAATGAAGAATTAAATAACCTAGAGTCTTTGCATCATTATTATCACAGCATAATCAATTACATGCCTAATCTGGTTTACGTATTAGACAAAAATTGTATGATTGTCGATTGTAATCAGAATTTTCTTGATCTTTTACAATTGGAAAAACTGGAAGACTTGCCAGGGACTGTTTACTCACAGCTCGTAGAAAAAAGTCATTTTTCCGAGGCAAGAATTCAGAAGCTCAAACAAGATGATATTAATGCACTGCTTGAAGCAAAACCACTGATTGACGTAAAAGAAGCCCCTGTAATCGACGCCAGTGAAAAGATTGTCTATTATCATTCTTCCCGTATTCCCTTGTTTAATGAGCACAAACAAATAACCGGCATGGTGGTTATTCTGGTAGATATGACTGAAAGAAAGCAAATGGAAGAAGAACTGGGCAAGCTCAAAGAACGGCTTAAAGCCCATGTTTCCGATACAGAGCAATCCCATCCGCTCGTGTTTCGCGACCCTAAAAATCCTCCCAAAGTATTAATGATTGAGGATAATGCCATCGCTCAAAAAGCCGTGCAGGCCCTGTTAATGCAGCTCGACTGTCAGGTGGATGTCGCTGATTCCGGAGAGAAAGCAACCAGTTTATTTAAACCTGGAAAATATGACCTGGTATTTATGGATATTGGCCTGGAAGATGGTTCAGGATATATTGTTTCCAAGAAATTCCGCCAGATGGAAGATGGAAGCGGTTTCCGCGTACCAATCATTGCTTTAACCGGTTATGAGGCCGATGTGGTTAAAATCGATTGCAATGATTATTTCATGGAAGGGGCTATCACTAAACCCTTAACCAGCGAGCAGGCAAGACAAATTATTGAACATTATATTTACCATATGGACATACCGATATCGGGTTTGAAGACGACTAAACCAATGTGATTCGCTCCTGTTCTCTCTGAGCTGCGCTTAGGTTACGGAAATTGTGTCATTCTCGGGAAGGAGTTGTTGCGTAAATAGAATCAAGTAACTAACCTGTCGTCTTTGCGAACAAAGTGAAGCAATCCAGATCGAAGCCTGAATAAAGTGAGGATCTGGATTGCTTCGCTAACGCTCGCAAAGACGGTTCTTTGTGCACCTACGCAACAATACCTACACGGGGGATGGCAGTTAAATTTACTTCTTTAGGTATCGCGCATAAAGTGCAGCAGCCTGGCACTTAGGTAAATAAATCCTGGCAAGCAACTCTGAATAAAGCCTGGTTAATCCTCTCTTAATCTTAATTGATTACAATAGTAAAAAATACAGCGTAATACAGGTGAGGTAGCCTTTATGAGTACCGATGTTAACCAGGGACGAATTATTAATGTTTTAAACAAATATTTAAAAGCCAACAACTTCCCCTTTGAAATGAACCGCACCGGGATTTGTAATGGGCTCGCCATCGTTCATGCAAAATATGTGCTTGAAGGACGAAGTAAGGAATTTGAAAACATACTGAAATATATTTCAGAAGGAAAACGGGATAACAATATCACCGACGAGGACATCAATAATTTTGCCTTTCAGACGCTTCTAGCCTTTGCCCCCCACGAATTTGATAATAAGCTGCATCAGGTCACTGCGATGCAGGCTTTAAAAATTAAAGGAATTCCACTAAGTTCTTCTTTTAGTTTTTGCATGGCCGCTTCAAAGAGTAACTGGATACAAGCCTTACAGGATATTGCACTCAAAGACGATGAGGTGATGATTGTCGCTAGTATCAATCATGCCATTTCTATCCATAAAACGAATGGTAATTATATTGTCTACGATCCGAACTACAGCAGTGGATTTAAAAAATTTGCTGATGAAACTGCTTTAATCAAAGAACTTGATTCTAATGTTTTTCATTATAGCAAAGGCAATTTGGGGCTTGAAATACAGATACTGAGACATCCTGAAAAACAAAATGAAGAAAGAGTATTCCCTCATGTTGAAAGTTTATACCAAAAATATCTCCCCGACCCCAACCTGGTTGCCGAATGCGACGACCAACTCTTTAAAACACTCCCTGCTGCTGCCGCGCACAATGATAAATCAGTTATTGAATACCTGAAGCAACGTGGGGCGAACGGTTATGCGGAAGCTGCCATGGCCGCGGTAAAGTCCAATAACACCTCAGCACTTGAAGCCTTACTCGCGCACATTGACAAAGATAATCAGAGGCTCCTTATTTGGGACTACGCCTTTAGCCTGGGTAGAAAAGATATAATAGGAATTTTGAAAGCAGATACAAAATTTAAAACATTTTACGAGGAATATATGCCTTCCGGTGTATTCATTTCTGCTATGGCTTCCGGTAAAAATGCGACCCTGCTTGCCGAATTGATAGAGGATTACAGAGCTGTATCACTGGAGAATGCGCAAAAAAACTTTGTAAAAGCAAAGGAGAAATTAGAAGCTCAATTTCCCCAAGAGGAGCTGGTTCGATTTATACAAAGTATGCCTGACAATGTTGCTTCAGAACTTTCTCAATTAATTTTAGGACAAAGTAAATATTCCAGTTCCAAAAATCCCAGTCCCATGAGCCATGCGATTAGCAGCGGCGATGTTCAATCAGTAAAACTTCTTATGGAACAGCTTCACTCCTCCGGAACTGAACTGACAGACGAACAGAAAATCGGCTATCTGCTTGAAGCGATACGTGCCAACCGCAGTTCAGTCACCAGTTATTTAATCTCGGAAAAACCTGGTATTGCCAGAGAGTTAATGAAAACAGTCAACTTAAGTTTGTCAGCAGTTGAGCATACCAACATCTTGCTTTTACGTGATTTGCAGAGACATGGTGTTGAGTTTAGTCCTGCTGCTCAAATGATAATTGATAGAAAAGAACAAAAGGAATTAACGGTTGTTGAATCCCTGGGGATTGCCATCCTTAAGTTCGCAGACTTTCTTAAAGATGTCATTGTGAATAATGTTTCTTACAGTAAAATCAAGGGAGTGAATTACGATTCCAAAATGTTCAAATCAATTAAAGAGGAATTGCAAGCTGTCAAGCAGATTGATGAATTGGATGACATTCCAGTTGAGGTGCTTGATCTCGACAGTCTGGGTCCTGTGACTGTTAAGTGACTGTCGAGACAGGCAGGCTCTTAATCCGCCGTAGCCTGCAAATCCCCCGCCAAAGCCCTGCTTCTTCCCTCGCGGGCTTTCAGATAATTCTTGGAGTAAGTCATGCTTGGCTTTTCCACGGTGAAATGGACCAGGTTTGCCAGAATAAATACCAGAGAAAGCGATAAGGTTGCCGACAAGGCAATATTCTGAGTCAGCGGGTAAATGAGGAAATAGATCGTATAACCAGTAAATCCGTGTAATAAATAAAGAGGATAGGAAATTTCAGCGAAGTGATTCAGGTATTTGCTGTAAGGAATTCGATCATTGATTCGATACAGGAACAGGAACATGACAATCCCGAAACAATGATTAATAAAAATTAAACTGCCAGTGCCATTTAAAATAGTTCCCGTATTCAGGCAGAGATAGTTAAGCATCATCATCAAAATGGTTGTGGTAATTCCCGTCAGAACAGACCATTGCTTTGACAAGGTATAATAAAATGCGGTGCCCACAAACATATAAGTAATGTAACTGCTGTTCATGGCGAGAAAGTTGCCGAAGCCAAAGACCAGGGTGCGTGTTTCATCATGGAAAAATCCACTGAAATAAACAAAGAACTGGCTGGCAAAAAGCATGAACGCCGCGGACAATAAAAATGTTTCAACTCTTTTTTCAATGGAAAAATAAAAAAAGACAAAAAATAAAAGATAGAAGTGCATTTCAATTTCGAGCGTCCATAGCGCCCTTTCAATATGATGCGTATGTAAAACATCTCGTATTAATAGCAGGTTCGCTATTAATATGCGGGGCTGAAAAACGTCAGGGATTAGTGAGCTTCCCGTATAATGATTTGCGATGGTGATTGTACTGGCCGCGATAATCAGACAGACAATAGCAGTTGGATAAATACGAAATAGCCGACGAACAAGATAGGTGAAGGGTGTCGAATTTCTCAATGAGAAAGGAATAATATAGCCGCTAAGCAGGAAAAATAAGCCCAGGCTAAAAAAGCCGGCTCTGAAATCACTAAGCCCCAAATGGCTGAAGATGATGCCCAGATATTCAGTGAGCTGAACATGAGGATAATCAGGAAGGGGATCCTGAAAAATCATTTCATGAATGGCATTAGGGGTTAAAATCAGACCAAACCAATGGGTATAGATAACCAGTACACAGCCCACAGATCGAATGAGTTGCAAAAACCATATTTTTTGCGAGCTTTTAGCCACATTTTGCTCCGATTATTATTATTCATTGTGAGTCATTCCCTGCTTCGGAAATTGAAGTGTTTGATTCCGAATGCAAAACGATTTATCGCTTTAGCAGGTTTTTTTATCCAATGGCATATTAACAGAGCTCTGAAAAAAAGTTAATCAAAAATACGACCAAGCCTTTCCTGCTATTTAAAATCGCAGGCAAAGCCTTAAAAACACTCATATACTTTGTTAGAGAGAAAAAATCGAGAAATGTTCATGCAATTAAAAGGATTCATGGTAAGTATCCGCTTAAGCATCATTACCCTCTTTGTTCTGCTACTAGGGTTAATCGGCTTTGCAATTATGTTTATCAATTATCGCGCTTTAAATCAAATCCTTGGTGCAAGCGAAAAAAATCTCATTATTGAAACGACTCTACTGCTTAATGAACGCATCCATAATTACCTGCATCCCTTGAACCGGGATCTGCAAAAAATGAAAAATTTATTAAAAGAAAAGATTATTGACCCTATCGATCCGAAAGAATTTGACAAATACCTCCTCGAATCAATTCGTGATACCCCTCAATTATTTATGATTTATTATGGAACCAAAGAAGGCGACTTCTATGGGGTCGACCGCACGCAAAAAAATATCATTGGCTTAAATCATATTTTAAACACCAATGTTCCACCTATCAAAGAACGCTATGAATACAATGAACAAGGCCAGCTGATTGAAACAGTAACGCTTCACGACTATGACCCGCGCCTGCGCCCCTGGTATCTGGAAGCGGAGGCTATAAGAAAACCCACCTGGACTAATGTATATCAATTCGTAAATTTTGGTAACTATAAAAGTACTGTGTATGGCGTTACCGCAGCAATACCTGTCTATAATAAAAATGATAAATTTATTGGGGTCTTCGCGATGGATTTGTCCATCGAAGGGATCCAGACTTTTATTAATCAGCTCAATCTCACTCAAAACTCACTGATTTATGTCACTGATAATAGCAAACAAGTCATCGCTTATCGCATCCCTCATGAAAAGGAAGATCTTGTTATAGACAAAAATCATCTCGCCTATCATTTGAAAAAACTGGATATCCCTTCATCAATTTTAAATAAAACGACCGGCTTGTTTGAAGTGAGCTCTTTTAAGCATGAAGGCGAGGAATATTTCCTCATTCATCGACCGATTATGGAATCGCATCAATCAAAACCCTGGTACATCACGATTATTGTTCCGGCCAGTGATGTGTTAGCTCCGTTGAGAACTCTGCGCCTTCATACCTTGTTATGGACAGCCTGCGTATTATTACTAGGCATTCTCATTGCCCGCGTTTTCTCACAACGGATTTCAAAACCAATTATTCAGATTGCAAATGAAGCCCAGCAGATAGCCCGTCTTGACATACAGCAAAGACCGCCTATAAAGACGCTGATCAAAGAAATTAATTATATGGATACCAGTCTTACTCATATGCAATCCAGCCTTTTATCGTTTCAGCGCTATGTGCCGAGCAGTTTAGTAAAACAACTGATTCTAAGTGGAAAAATTGCAGAAATGGGTGGTGAGCGCCAGGAAATCACAGTACTATTTTCGGATATTAAAAATTTTACAAATTTGACAGAACAATCAAGTCCGGAACAATTGATCACGTATTTATCCAATTATTTTCAGGCGATGACCGAAGCCGTTATCGTGCACGAGGGAATACTGGATAAATACATTGGTGATGCCATTATGGCGCTTTGGAATGCGCCTCTTAGTGACCCAGAGCATGCTTTGCATGCCTGCCAGACAGCTATTGATATGGCTCAACGCCTAAAGCTTACCAATCAGCTCAATCAGCAGAATAATTTTCCTCTGTTCCATATTCGCATTGGAATTAATTCAGGTGAGGCGATTGTCGGTAATGTCGGCTCTGAAGAAAGACTCAGTTATACAGCCCTGGGTGACACAGTGAACGTTGCAAGCCGCCTTGAAGCAGTGAACAAACTGTATCATACTCAGGTCATTGTCAGCGAAAGCACTTTCAAACAAGTTGCCGATCAGTTTAATTTTCGCCTGCTTGATGAGATTGCAGTTCGTGGTAAGCAGGAAAGTACCCGTATTTATGAACTTATTACTGACGACAACATCCAAAATCTGGACCAATACAAAGCAACATTCACCAAAGCGTTTAGCTATTATCAGCAAGGCGAATGGTTAAATGCGCTTAATCTGTTTGAAACACTTACCCCAGTCTATCCCGATGATCAATTGGCCAGTGTGTATATAAAACGTTGCCAGGCATTTCTCGATTCACCGGTTTCTGAATGGGATGGCATCTGGCGTCTGGGAGGACCAGGCACATAAGCCGAAAGATTTGCAAACAAGGATTTATAAAACATGAATAGAACAATCACGCTAATTGCAGTCATTATTTTAATATTAAGCGGGATTTATTACAGCCTGCCGTTTTTCGGAATCAACATCCTTTAATCCGCGTTGCGACAGGCTTTCTATTTATTCAACAACGCTGGCACACGACGCAGATCAGGCTGAAAATGAAATAACCTGAGCCAAAAGACGCTGCTTATCAGGATTAAAACTCCTCCTGATAACAGTGCATAGGCGGCATGAGACTTTAGAAAATAAAAGTAGACAGGAGGTAATATCAAAGCACAAATGATCTGAGGAAAAGTAATACTCATATTAAAGATGCCTAGATAGGTACCGATACTTTCCCTGGGCAAAAATTTTGACAACACCACATAAGGTAAAGAGATTAAACTTCCCCACATTATTCCGATACAAATTGATGAAAAGATAAGGCTGGTTGAAGAACTTACAAAACCAATTAGACCCACGCCTATACCGCCGCCAAATAATGCGAATCCATGCAAAGTCTCGACTCTTATATATTTTGAGAATATAAAAACGAGCATAGTAAACATAAGACTAACGTATTGATAGAGCGAAAAATAAAATGAGCTGTCGAGGCTGGCAGCCTTCATTAAATGAAGATTTTCATTAGACGAACCGGTATAGGGAAAATGATAATTTTCCTGAGCGATACACAAGCTAAAATATAGCCAAAATATGAAAACTCCCATCCAGGATATGCTGTGAATTATCAATAACTTCAAAAATAAGGAATCGGCTTTTTTGATTTCCTTGCGTATGCCTTTAATACTGACTGCAAGCTCCCTTAGCAATTTACAGAACAGGCCAAAATCAAGTTTAAGCAAATTTACCGGTTTTTCGTCTACTTTTCTAAGGAAGAAAAACACAACAATTATGAATAAAACTCCACAAGTAACATAGGAGATACTTAGATTCAATGGAAGCGCAAAATCACTTGATTCAATAGCAATAATTTTATGCACTGCAATCGGTAGAAAAGCACCTAAAACACCACCAAGTCCGGCAAAAAAAGCCTCAGCTGAAAACGCCTGCATACGGGTTTTATCTTCCTGAAAGCTATCCGCAGTCAGGGCGCGAAGTCCTTCTGCACTGCCATTGAGACTGCAGTCGATAAAGAAAGTAAATAGCACAATATTAAATAGCGAGCTTTGCAAAGGCAATAAACAAAATGAAAAAGCGCCGACTAATCCCCACACCAGAATATAGGGCTTTCTTCGTCCAATTTTAGTTACCGATTTATCACTGATATACCCAATCAAAGGTTGTATAAAAACACCGGTTAATGGCGGAATTAACCAGAGCAAAGGCAATATAAAATCGTTTGCTCCCGAAATTTTAAAAAGCGCACTCAAATTTGATAATTGGAAAGTGAATCCAAAATTAATGGAAAAAGATAACAGCGCGAGGTATAGAAAAGTCCTTTTCATCTGCAACATTTAAAATTCCAATTAGGTCGTCAGGTAAATAAAAATAGTGTAGCATCAGATAATTAGCAAATATTGTTTTATAAAATTCATTGTATTCCAAATCAAAGGACCCTGTAAAGAGGACAATAAGTCATGAGTAGTTCACTAAAAAACATTGAGGGATTGAAACGAGTTTTTATTACTAGGGTTAACCCTAGTATTGATAATGGAAAATATCAGGTGAAACGAATCCTGGATGATATTATCATTATAGATGCTGATATTTTCACGGATGGAATCGATGAAATATATGCAGAATTAGTTTACAAACATGAGTCCGAAGATAAATGGAAAAGAGTAAAGTTCTCTTCTCCTGATAATGATTGTGTTACCGCAAAGTTCCTGGCAAAGAAACTAGGAATTTATCATTTCACAATTGAGGCATGGATCGATGAGTTTTCAACATGGAAAAAAAGATTTGTCAAAAAAATGCAATTAAAAATGGACGTTGCAAATGAAAGAGCGATCGGAGTAAACTTTTTTAAAAATTTTGTCAAAAAAGACGACAAAACAATTCAAATAATTGTCGACAAAATTGAGAATGAAAAATCTTACTCAAAAATCGAAAAATTTTTCTCAAAAAATAATATCAAAAAGTGGCTGAGAGAACATATAACCCCTGCTTTTATAACTCGTTATGAGAAGGTTCTAAGTATTCGGGTTGATCCGGTTAAAGCTCGATTTAGTGCCTGGTACGAAGTGTTTCCACGATCTGTTTCCTCATCAGGTCAGCATGGAAATTTTCAGGATTTGATTAACTATCTTCCCCATATTAAGGAATTAGGTTTTGATGTAATTTATCTTCCTCCGATTCATCCTATTGGTAAAACCAATCGTAAAGGTAAAAATAATTCAGTTACCGCAATGGAGCATGAGCCAGGCAGCCCTTGGGCGATAGGCAGCACGGAGGGGGGTCATAAGGCTATCCATCCAGAACTGGGCAGTTATACAGACCTCAAGGAATTGATTAATAAAGCCCGCACATTGGGTATCGACATTGCCCTTGATTTCGCACTTCAATGCAGTCCGGACCATCCGTATCTGCATAAACACCCGGAATGGTTCAAACATTTACCAGATGGCTCACTGCAATATGCAGAAAATCCACCTAAAAAATATCAGGACATTTACCCTTTAAATTTTGGCTCTGAACAATGGCAGGCCATGTGGCTGGAATTTAAATCGATTATAGACTACTGGATCAAAGCCGGAATCACTTTGTTTCGGGTAGACAATCCTCATACCAAGCCTTTTATTTTCTGGGAATGGCTGATTCAGGAAATAAAAAAAGAGCACCCTGAAGTCTTATTTTTGTCGGAAGCATTTACCCGTCCCAAGGTAATGTATCACCTGGCTAAATGTGGTTTTAGTCAATCTTATACCTATTTCACATGGCGCAATACAAAAGAAGAATTGACTTCCTATATGGAAGAGTTGGTTTCTCAACCGGTTTCTGATTTCTTCAGACCCAACTTCTGGGCGAATACCCCTGACATTCTACCCGAATGTCTGCAAACAGGCGGGCAGCCTGCATTCATTGCGCGCTTCATTCTGGCGGCCACTTTAAGCAGTAATTATGGGCTTTATGGCCCTGTTTATGAAAATTGTATTAATACCCCACTGCATGAAGGAGCCGAGGAATATCTTGACTCTGAAAAATATGAGATCAAACGACATGTGAAGAGCAGTCAGAATATTGATGCGATAATCTCAAGAGTCAATCACATACGAAAAGATCATCCGGCTTTACAGAATACACGGTCTATTCGCTTTCACAATACAGATAACCCACAACTGATTTGCTACAGCAAACACTGTGAAGAAAGTCAGGATCATATACTTATTGTGGTTAATCTTGACTATCAGTATACGCAATCGGGATTTATTGACATTAAGCGGAATAATCTTCCGCTTCCGGGAGATGACTTTGTAGTACATGACTTACTGCATGATGAAACCTATCAGTGGCATACGGGTTCCTGTTATGTAGAGCTGGATCCAGCCAAAGCTCGTTGCGCACACATATTTCATATCAGAGAGAATCCAACATGAGCAAGGATAGCCAATCCAGAGAACGTATTGACTGGTATAAAGATGCAGTCATTTATCAAATTCACATCCGCAGTTTTTTTGACAGCAATGACGATGGGATTGGTGATTTTCAAGGATTGATAAAAAAACTCGATTACCTGAAATTTCTGGGAATTAATGCCGTCTGGCTTCTGCCTTTTTACCCCTCACCACTTAAAGATGAAGGCTATGATATTGCGGACTATAGCAGCATTAATCCCATTTATGGTTCTTTAAAAGACTTTAAAGCCCTGCTGAAAGAAGCCCATCAGCGTAATATTAAAATTATTACCGAACTGGTAATCAATCATACCAGCAATGCACACCCCTGGTTCCAGAAATCAAGGCGGGCAAAGCCTGGCTCCTATTGGCGGAATTTTTACACCTGGAGTAATGATGCCAGCGAATTCAGCGACGCGCGCATTATTTTTCGTGATTTTGAAACCTCAAATTGGGCATGGGATCCTGTAGCGAAAGCCTATTACTGGCATCGCTTTTACTCGCATCAGCCCGATTTGAACTACGATAATCCGAATGTTCAGAAAGAAGTTTTTAAAATTGTCGACTTCTGGTTAAACCTGGGCGTTGACGGTTTAAGGCTTGATGCCATTCCCTACCTGTTTCAAAGGGAAGGCACAAGTTGTGAAAATCTGCCTGAAACCCACGAATTTTTAAAAAAGCTAAGCGCTCATGTCAAACATAAATTTCCCAATCGCCTTTTGTTAGCAGAGGCTAATCAGTGGCCTGACGATGCCGTACAGTATTTTGGCCAGGGGGACGAATGTCAGATGGCCTTTCACTTCCCACTGATGCCAAGAATGTACATGGCTGTCAAAATGGAAGATCGCTTTCCACTCATTGATATTATTGAACAGACTCCGGCGATTCCCGAAAACTGTCAGTGGGCTATCTTTCTTCGTAACCATGACGAATTAACTCTTGAGATGGTTACCGATGAAGAGCGTGACTACATGTACCGTATGTATGCCCAGGACCAGCAAATGCGAATCAATCTGGGAATACGCAGACGGTTGGCCCCTTTGCTTGATGGCGACAGGCGGCGAATTGAATTATTAAATGCCATGCTGTTTTCCCTGCCAGGCACTCCTATTATTTATTATGGCGATGAAATTGGTATGGGAGACAATATTTATCTTGGCGATCGAAATGGGGTCAGAACGCCCATGCAATGGTCAGCTGATTTAAACGCTGGCTTCTCCAAGGCAACCCCGCAAAGGCTTTACTCGCCAGTCATTATTGATCCGGAATATAATTATCAGGCAGTCAATGTTGAGCTGCAATTGCAAAATTCTCACTCTTTATTATGGTGGATGAAACATACCATCGAAGTACGAAATAGTTATCCTGCCTTTTCGCGGGGAACGATTGAATTGTTAACCGCTGAAAATCCCAAAATTCTCGCATTTTATCGAACTTATGAAGAGCAGCGCTTACTGGTATTGATTAATCTATCAAAAAATATTCAATCCACTTTTCTTGATTTGTCCAGTTTCGTTAATTTTAAACTACTGGAAGTGTTTGGAAAAAATCAATTTCCCTCGATACAGGAAACACCCTATTTCTTCGTGCTTCCAGCCTATGGATTTCTATGGCTTGAATTACAGAAACCAGAATCCGTTGTTTCAGATAAGCGAAAAAAGGATGAAATAGAAATCAAAAAGGATCTTTCAGAAATTTTTGAAGGAAAAGCAAAAAACAAGCTTGAAACTGTATTGGAAAATTACATTATCAATTGCCGATGGTATCGTTCAAAAAACCATAAGATCACCAGGCTCTCGATTTACGATTCTATTCTGGCACTGAAAAAACCAACCCCTGTTTATCTGTTAATTATCCTGGTTGAATATAAAGACAAGGAAGCGGAAAAATATTCTCTGTTCATTACCAGAGAAGAAGATCATCATGAAATCAGCCAAACCGCCACTCAAAAAGTTATATGTACTCTAAAAACAGAAATGCAATCGGCGTATTTGGTAGATGCGGCACATATTCCTTCTTTATGGAGCGAATTATTTAATTTATTCGGCTCCAATCGTCAGTTGAAGGGGGCCCGGGGTAAACTTTCGATAATGCCTAACCGCGGGTATAAGAAACACCTTTTGTCAGAAAGCAATTTTCAAAAAGAACCCATTAATGCCGAGCAATCCAATACATCCATACGATACAATGCTGCATTGTTTAAATTATATCGCCGCTGTGAAACAGGTGTTAATCCTGAAGTAGAAATTACCGAATTACTCATGAAAAAGAGTAATTTTCGCTTGCCCAAAATCCTTTCTCATTTGCAGTATGAAGATCAGGGTAAGCCGGTTACCTTAGGTATTATTCAGGAACATATTCCGAATGAAGGGGATGCCTGGGCTTACAGTATCAACCATTTAAGTAATTTGCTGGAAGAAGGCAACAGCGGCTCGCTGGTTTTTCCAGCAGTGGATTTGCCCTGGCATAAACTGGTACCGGTTCCTGAACAGGTAAGCCAAATGCTGGGGATTTATTCGACTTCCATAGAAAAACTGGCCGAAAAAACAGCCGCCATGCATATCGCTTTAGCCGAATCCTCTTCGAATTCGGATTTTAAACAGGAAGATTTCAATTGGTTTGATCAGCGGAGTCTCTATCAGTCCCTGCGTTCTATTCTTACTAAAGCTAAAAAGCATCTCAGTTCATTAAAATCATCGCTTGAACCTGAGCTATACAGCTCTCTTCAGGACAAACTGGCTGAAAGCCGTTTAAAAGCAACAGTACAATCCCTTTTGAATAAACGTTTTAATGGTAAAAAAATTCGTTGTCATGGCGATTTTCATCTCGGACAAATTCTTTATACCGGTGATGATTTTATCATTATTGATTATGAAGGAGAGCCTAACCGCCCCTTGTCTGAACGCAAGATAAAACGTTCTCCTCTGAAAGATATTGCCGGAATGCTTCGCTCTTTTCACTATGCCGTTTACACCGTTACGCAAAACAAGGAGATGGATTTAGCCTTAAAAGAATTATCACCTGAAAAGCTCTATGCCTGGATCTGTCAACTCTATTTAGGCAGCTATTTAAATTTCGACGGTATTCGCAGCTTGCTGCCCGCTGATGAAGGCAACCTGCTATTTTTATTGAAAATTTTTATGCTGGAAAAGGTGCTCTATGAAATTGAATATGAGATTAATAACCGTCCTGACTGGGTTCATGTTCCCTGCAAGGGCCTGATTGCATTATTGGAGTGATGAGTGGCAAAGGACGAAGAACAGATTATTATTTTAAAACGGTTCGCTGAACAGCTCGGTATAATAACCAGTTATCGCAATGCCTGGAAAGAACAGGTCGAAGCGTCTGTGGAGACGCTGATGAGCCTGATTCGTATGCTGGGTTATCCTGTTAATGCGATTCATGAAGTCCTTCCAGTTTTTGAGCAATACCAGCAAAACCTGTCTCAACAGCCCTTAGAGCCAGTGTATGTTGTCTGGGATCAGAAACAGTCAGTTATAAAATTCCGGTTATTGCCAGAAGAGGCAGCAGCAGTCAGCTGGTCTTTAATAACTGAACAGGGCTCTATAATTGAGGAAGCTGTAAATATCAGGCCTCAGCAAAAAATATCAGCCGATTCCTATCAGATTAATATTCAATTACCTGCTCTTCTTTTTGGCTATCATCAATTCACCCTCAAAACTGGAAAGCGACAATACCAGAGTCTGATAATTTCAGCCCCTGGAACTATTTATTTTGACGACAGACTTTGTGATGAGAAAAAAATTGGCCTTTTTTGTCCATTATATTCTCTGCATTCTGACAAAAGTATAGGATGCGGCGATCTGGGCGATATGGATTCTTTGTCTCAGTGGATGGCAGAAGAAAGACTCGGGCTCATTGCCAGCACGCCACTTTTTTCAGCCTTTCTTAATTCTCCCTGTGAGCCTAGTCCTTATTCCCCAGTCAGTCGTCTGTTTGCCAATGAGTTTTATCTTGATTTACGGCAATGCGGACCAATAGACCCTGAATTTAGCGCCGCCATCGAAGCGCTGAACCAATTGCCATTCATTGATTATCAACGGACTGCTTCTTTAAAGCGCGAAATCGCCAGCGAACAATTCACACGGATACTTGGATTGCCCGAAAACCGGGAGGCACTGAATCGATTTATCGAAGCGCATCCTGAAATCAAAGTTTATGCACTCTTTAGAGCCTACATGGAATGCACTGGTGAAGAATGGCGGAACTGGCCGCAAAGACAAAGGAACGGCCTTTTGACAGAGGAGGATGTGCCCAGTGAAATGTATCATTATCATCTGGCCGCGCAGTGGCAGTTGCATCAACAACTTAGCGCATTAAAGAAGAAAATCAACCAGCGAGGCCAATACCTTTATCTTGATTTACCTATTGGTGCACATCGCAATGGCTTTGATGTCTGGCGTCAGCAAACACTTTATCTGACTGAAACTGCAATGGGCTCGCCGCCTGATCCCTTATTTCTTGAAGGCCAGAACTGGGGGATGCCGGCTTTAAATCCTGCTAAATTACGCGAGCAGGCTTATCTCTGGTTTATTCAACTGATTCAAAACATCTTTAAGCAGGTTGATATTTTGCGCATTGATCATGTCATGGGCTTCAATCGTTTATATTTAATCCCCGAAGGACATCCCGCAAGCAAGGGGGCTTATCTTAGGTATCCAGCAGAAGAAATATATGCCATCCTCTGTCTGGAATCGCATCGGCATCAGGTGATGATTGTCGGAGAAAACCTAGGCTCCGTTCCTCCTGAAACAAACCGGCTGATGAAGCATCATGGGATGCTCAACATGAACGTTTTACAATATGCCCTGGATGCCCGCGAAAAAATAATTCCCACAACCTGTAAAACGCTGACCTGCATCAATACCCATGATATGCCCCCTTTTTCTGCCTGGTGCCAGGGTCTCGATATTACTAAATTTCAGGAATTAAAATTAATCGATGAAACCTATGCCAGGCAAATGCATAAGAAACGTCGTTATCAGCTAAAAACATTAACTGCCACCTTAAAGAAACAACAGTTAAATTCCGCCGATCTCCTATCGTCCACCTGGCAAATGCTTGCGCAAAGCCCAGCCGCCTTGCAGCTTGTGAACATAGAAGATCTTTGGAGCGAAATTTATTCCCAAAATATCCCCAATGCAACTGAAGAGCCCAATTGGCAGAGAAAGTTGCGCTACTCCATGGAGCAGATAAAGCAAATGTCCACAATCAGCAGACAATTAAAGGAAATTCACAAGAGAAGAAGGCCGGTGAAGCACCCGCGCCAAAGTCTTTTTTCCGCACAGGACCTCCATCTCTTCAATGAGGGAAACCATTTTCACTTATACAGGCACCTTGGCGCACATGTTAGCAAGCAGGATAATGTTACTGGGGTTAATTTTGCAGTATGGGCTCCGAATGCATCGCAGGTATCGGTCGTGGGTTCATTCAATCACTGGAATAAAACCGAGCATTCTTTAAGCTCGCGGGGGAACTCCGGGATCTGGGAGGGATTTATACCCGGCGTCAAGGTTGGGGATTTATATAAGTACACTATTGAATCCGATCGCCTGCAATTTACTGCTCAGAAGGCAGATCCCTTTGCGTTTTATCAGGAAACGCCACCCTGCACCGCTTCCATTGTCTGGGATTTGGATTATGAATGGCAGGACGAGGAATGGCTTAAAAAAAGAAAATCAAAGCAGAGTTTAAACTCTCCCATCTCTATTTATGAAGTCCATTTAGGTTCATGGCGGCGGGTTCCAGAAGAAAATAATCGTTATTTAAGCTATCGCGAACTGGCGCCTTTATTGGCTGACTATGTAAAGCAGATGGGATTTACCCATGTAGAATTCCTCCCGGTTATGGAACATCCTTTTTACGGCTCCTGGGGTTATCAGACTGTAAGCTATTTTGCCCCCAGCGCACGCTTCGGAACCCCTCAGGATTTTATGTATTTAATCGATTACCTGCATCAGCAGGATATTGCAGTCATTTTAGATTGGGTTCCTTCGCATTTTCCTATGGATGAGCATGGTCTGGCACAATTTGATGGAACCCATCTTTTCGAACATTCCGATGAGCGGAAAGGATTTCATCCGGATTGGAAGAGCGCCATTTTCAACTATGGCCGGCATGAGGTACAGGCGTTTCTTATCAGCAGTGCGATGTTCTGGTTTGAAAAGTATCACATCGATGCTATTCGCGTTGATGCAGTCGCCTCCATGCTTTATCTGAATTACTCCCGCAAAGAAGGGGAATGGCTGCCCAATGAAAAAGGCGGCCATGAAAATCTGGAAGCCATTCATTTTTTAAGGACACTGAATAAAACTGCCTATCAGTATTTTCCAGATATTCAAATGTTCGCGGAAGAGTCCACCGCCTGGACAGGCGTTTCCGCTCCCATTGAGTTTGGAGGTTTGGGGTTTGGTTTTAAGTGGGATATGGGATGGATGCATGACACCCTCTTGTACTTCTCCCGCGATCCCATTTTCAGGCACTACCACCAGCATGAATTATCTTTTCGTATGGTTTACGCCTTTACAGAAAACTTCACATTATCACTTTCACATGACGAAGTAGTTTATGGCAAAGGATCGCTCATTAATAAGATGCCTGGGGATGAATACTGTAAATTTGCCAATTTACGCCTCCTGTACGGCTATATGTTTTGTCTGCCCGGTAAAAAGTTAATCTTCATGGGCTCTGAGTTTGGTCAGTATAGTGAATGGAACCATGAGAGTAGTCTCGACTGGCATGTGCTGGATTATCCAATTCATCAGGGGCTGCAACACTGGGTGCGTGATCTCAACCGG
The DNA here is from genome assembly GCF_021297775.1 of Legionella sp. 16cNR16C. Taxonomy (NCBI): domain Bacteria; kingdom Pseudomonadati; phylum Pseudomonadota; class Gammaproteobacteria; order Legionellales; family Legionellaceae; genus Legionella; species Legionella sp. 16cNR16C. The sequence continues at coordinate 90,570 of NZ_JAJTMX010000002.1, read as the reverse complement.
CTTTATCGTTCCCAGACAGCCTTACATGAGCTTGACTGGCAAGCCCATGGTTTTGAATGGATCGATTGCAGTGATGCCGATAACAGCGTATACAGCTTCATCCGAAAATCGAGTCAGAATGAATGCCTGTTGATTGCTTTCAATTGTACGCCAGTGACTCGCAGCAATTACCGCCTTGGAGTTCCTGAAGCGGGGAACTGGCAACTGCTGCTGGACAGTGACGCTGCTCTTTATGGCGGCTCCGCTCAAAATCAGAATGAACTTCTCACAGCTGAAGCCTGCCCTTTCCACAACCGCCCATACTCTCTGTCATTAACCCTGCCTGGGCTCAGTCTGGTGATTTATCAATGGATAAAATAAACAAAAGACTCTTGGGGGCACATCTTGACTCCAGCGGCCATTGCGAATTCAAAGTTTGGGCGCCCAATGCAGTCAAACCTCAGCTGGAAATAACAGATACCAGGGGAAATACAGTTGTTTTTCCAATGCTGGAACAAAAAGACGGCTATTATTTTTTTGCTCTCAATAACATTAAACCGGGGGATAGTTATTATTATCTTTTTGATAACCAACGATTTGCGGATCCGGCGGCCGATTTTCTTCCTCAGGGTATTACCGGTCCTGCTGCTATCCTTGAGCGACAGAAAATTGCGTCTCGTTGGCCAAATATCCCCCTTCGGAATTATATTATTTATGAAATCCATGTGGGGACCTACACGCATGAAGGCCAGTTTACAGCCATTATTAATCATCTGGATGAATTAAAAGATCTGGGAATCACCGCCATCGAGTTAATGCCCATTGCTCAGTTCTCAGGGGATAGAAACTGGGGTTATGACGGGGTCTATCCCTTCGCAGTTCAAAATTCCTATGGGGGGCCGCAAGGCTTGAAAGCGTTGATTCAGGCTTGTCATTCACGTGATATCGCCGTAATTCTCGATGTGGTTTATAACCACATCGGACCGGAAGGCAATCATTTTACCAAATTTGGCCCTTATTTTACGGAAAAATATCAAAGTCCCTGGGGGCAAATGCTCAACTTTGATGATCAGTTCAACCATCATGTCAGGCGCTATTTTATCGAAAATGCGCTGCACTGGTTTATTGAGTATGACATTGATGCCCTTCGTCTTGATGCCTTGCATGCCATTATCGATACATCGGCTTATCCTTTTCTTGAAGAACTGGCTGACGCTGTGCAGGAGCTATCAAAAGAAATTAAAAAACCCTTTTATCTGATTGCCGAAAATGATGCCAATGATGTCAGACTGATTGCTGAAAAAAAGAAAGGCGGCTATGGAATTGATGCGCAGTGGAACGATGATTTCCATCATGCGATTCACAGCCTTCTTACCCACGAAACACAGAATTATTATCAGGATTTTGGACGCTTTGAACAGCTTATGAAAGCCTTTCGTGAAGGCTTTGTCTATTCGGGGGAATATTCGGTATTCCGAAAAAAACCTCATGGCCGAAGTTCTGTTGCCATTCCTTCAGAACGCCTGGTGGTTTGTTTACAAAATCATGATCAGATTGGTAATCGGGCGAAGGGGGAGCGTTTAAATCATTTGCTTGACGAAGAACAATTAAAACTGGCAGCCGGTCTGTTATTGACCTCCCCCTTTATTCCTCTGCTTTTTATGGGGGAGGAATATGCAGACCCTGCCCCTTTCCTCTACTTTATCAGCCATTCCGATCCCCGGTTAATTGAAGCGGTACGCCAGGGCCGGAAGAAGGAATTTTCATTTATAGATGACTCGCTGCCTGATCCCCAAAATGAATTAACATTTCAGACGAGTAAGCTTAACCATCATCTGAAACAGGATAATAAGCACAGAAAACTATGGAATTTTTATAAACAGTTAATTCAGCTTCGGCGCTCGCTCAAGGCAATCAATACGCTGGACAAAAATGCGCAGGAAATTCATTGGGATCAACAAAAACAACTGCTAACTATTCTGAAGCATCATCAGGAAGAACCGGTTCTAATACTTGCCAGCTTTTCGCAGGAAAACCACTCCATCGCCGATAGTCTGAGCGGCAACTGGACACTGCTTTTGAATTCTTACCACCAGCAATGGACAAACAATTTCCAGGCTGAATGGCGAGACGATCAGCTTCCCCCTTTCGGATTTTTACTGTTTAAGGATAATCAGTATGGCTAATTATATTTGTATACACGGACATTTTTATCAACCGCCACGGGAAAATCCATGGCTAGAGGAAATCGAAACTCAGGATTCCGCCTTTCCCTATCATGACTGGAATGAGCGGATAAATGACGAATGTTATCTGCCTAACTCTGGGGCAAGGATTTTAAATGCCAAGGGGCAAATCACTGAGATTCTCAATAATTACAGTAAAATAAGCTTTAATTTTGGCCCTACTCTGCTGTCCTGGATTCAGGAGAAGGCCCCGCAACTACTTGAATCAATCCTGGAGGCTGATAAAGAAAGCCAGAAACAATTCAAGGGACATGGCAATGCCCTGGCACAAGCTTATAATCATCTGATTATGCCACTCGCAAATTCTCGGGATAAATATACTCAATTGCTGTGGGGCGTTAAAACCTTTGAGCATTATTTCAAGCGCAAACCCGAGGGACTGTGGTTGTCGGAAACGGCAGTGGATCTAGAAACGCTCGATTTTATGAGCGAGCTCGGTATTCAGTTTACCATTTTGGCGCCCAATCAGGCCAGACGATACAGGCATTTCAATGACGAGGAATGGACTGAGGGCATCATTCCGGGAACCTCCTACCAGCAGCAACTTCCCTCAGGAAGAAGCATCACTCTGTTTTTTTACGATGGTGAGGTATCCAAAGCGGTAGCCTTTGAAAAATTACTGACACAGGGTGAAAATTTTGCTCAGCGTCTGCTCAATTCATTTTCAGAGCAGAAGACAGAGCATAATTTAATGCATATCGCTACAGATGGCGAATCCTATGGCCATCATCATGCGCATGGCGATATGGGCTTAGCCTATGCCTTGAATATTATTGAGAACACCGAGGATGTACAACTCATCAACTATGGATATTTTCTGGAATTGCAGCCGCCGCAATATCAGGTAGAAATTCATGAAAACTCTTCCTGGAGCTGCGCACATGGCATAGAGCGATGGCGCAGCGATTGTGGCTGCAGCACCCGTCAGGACTGGCATCAGCAATGGCGCGGTCCTCTGCGAGCCGCTCTGGACTGGCTGCGTGATCAGCTGATCCTGGCATTTGAAACCAGTCTAAAGACATTGTTACACGACCCCTGGGGAGCCAGAAACGATTATATTGAAGTGATTAATGATCGCAGTAAGCAAAGTGATTTTTTAAAACAGCATGTCCGTCATCCACTGTCCGCCCTGGAAGAAACAGCGGTTTTAAAATGGATGGAATTACAGCGGCATGCCATGTTGATGTATACGAGCTGCGGCTGGTTTTTTGATGAGGTATCCGGTCTTGAAACCACTCAGATTTTAAAATATGCAGCCCGTGCTATTCAATTGGCCAGGGAACTGACTGATGTGGATTATGAGGCCGAGTTTATTAATCGTTTATCTGAGGTTCCCTCAAACCTGCCCGAGTTTGCCAATGGAGGGCGAATTTATGAGTTATTCATCAAACCATTGGTCATTGATTTATTTAAGGTTTCAGCGCATCTGGCTGTCAGTCTTCCTTTCGGCGAATACAAGGGTTCGGAATCCATCCTCATATTTTGTTACGAGGTTAATTTGAGAGAATCAAAACAGGCTGAAGCGGGTAAAGTCAAACTGTTTTCGGGCCTGATGGATGTTCGATCGCAAATTACCGGGGAATCAATACAGGTCTGGTATGCGCTGCTTTATCAAGGAGACCAGAATCTCATCTGCGCCATTCGTAGTCCAGACCCTCAACTTGAAACAGTCGAGAATGAATTATTTGAGTTATTCGAAAAGGGCGAAATTTTTGAGCTGGTCAAATTATTTGAACAACATTTTGGCGAGGCAACGACGTCTCTTCGTGACCTCTTCCATGATATGAAGTTAAAAATTACTGGCCAGATTTTATCGTCCGTTACCGGCGAGCTGGAAAATCGCTATCATGAATTCATGAACAACAATGCAGCACTCCTTTACTTTATCTCGGATCTGCATATGCCAATGCCGAAGGCGGTAGCTCAGTCAATAGCTTATATTGTCAATAAAGACCTGTTTGACCACTTCAATAATGAAGAAAGAAACCCCGAAGTGTTGGAAAATCTGTTTCAACTGATCAAACGCTTTAATATTCGCCTGGATGATTCCATTCGATTTCGTGCCGGACATTTAATAAAGCGCTATGCGATACAACTCGAAAATCAGCCTGAGAATAGTGAGTTACTGACTGAACTGGTTGATTTCATTAAGCAGCTGAATGCGCTGCCGCTTCAGATCAATTACTGGCATCTGCAGAATGTGACAAAGCGGCTTCTTGCTGCCGATAATCCTGAACCCCTGCTGAAATCCCTCGGCGAAGCACTTAATCTGGAGGTCTGATGACTATTCCACTGACCAGCTACCGCCTGCAGCTTCACAAACAGTTTGGCTTCAAGGAAGCTATCAATATACTTCCTTATTTGCATCAGCTTGGTATCAGCGATGTCTACAGTTCTCCTCTTTTACAGGCACAGCCCGGAAGCATGCACGGTTATGATGTTATCAATTATCAGCAGCTGAATGAGGAATTGGGAGGAGAAGAAGCCTTTATTCAATTTACCGAAGCCCTGGCCAACTACGGAATGGGTCTTTGTGTGGATATTGTGCCCAATCACATGGCAGCCAGCCCGAACAACGCACTTTGGCAGGATGTCGCCAATAAACATCAGAACTCCACTTATAGTGATTTTTTTGATATCAAATGGGATTCATCGGATAAGAACAAACTGACTTACCGGCGTTTTTTTGATATCAATGAATTGGTGTGTATGAATACAGAACGAGAAGCTGTGTTCACCCATATTCATAAACTGATTCTTGAGTTAATCAGGATGGGTAAAATTCAGGCTTTACGTGTGGATCATATCGACGGTTTACGACAGCCTTTGGCGTATTTAAAGAAGCTGCAGGAAGAAATTGGCAGGGATTTTTATGTGATAGTCGAAAAAATTCTTGGATTTGAAGAAACCTTACCACCTTCATGGCCAGTTGCAGGAACCACCGGTTACGACTGGCTTAATCATATGAATCAGATTTATATTGACCCCAAAGGACTTCAAAAACTTTATACGGTTTATCAGAAGCTATGCGATAAACCCCAGCGGTCTGAGGAAATACGGGTACAATCACTAAAGCTAGTAATAAAAAAGCTGTTTGAAAAAGAATTTAACAGGCTGCATTCCACACTTATCCCAATCCTTAATGACTATGATCCTCAAAAAACAGGCGATTTTTTGCTGGAATTTTCGAGCAGAATGCCGGTTTACCGGTTATATCATCAACCTGACAGCTATGCGTTTGCAGAAAAAATTCTGGAATCCATTCTGAGTCAATTGCCAGCCGAACATCGGGAGCTGGGCCTTTTATTTAAGAGTCTACTGCTTGATCAGTATCCTGAATGCTTTGATGCTTTGAGAAAAAAGCAGTGGCAGCAGTGGCGAAATGATTGGGAGGTCTTCAGTGGTCCGGTAATGGCGAAAGGCTTTGAGGATACAGCGGGCTACAATGACACGGCCTTACTTTCATTGTATGAGGTGGGTAGCTCTCCTGAATTAAATGCACACTGCGGCAATCTTGCCCTCTTTCATGAATTCATTATTTCACGCCAAACCCATTGGCCGTATAGTTTCAATACGAGTTCCACACATGATACCAAACGGAGTGAAGACCTTCGTGCACGCCTGAATGTTTTAAGTGAATTAGCCGATGAGTGGAATGAGCGACTAAGGCAATGGCAAATACATAATCAATCCAAGAAAACAGAGCTTGAGACGCTTGTTGCTCCTGATCCTGTCGATGAAATTGCCATGTATCAATCTCTGTTAGGGATCTGGCCATTACCATCCGGGGATTGTGATTACGAGCAGCGGCTGGAGCAATTTTTTATTAAAGGAATGCGTGAGCGTAAACAACACACAAGCTGGTTTGAACCCAAAGAAAACTATGAGAAGGCTTGTCTTAGTTTTCTGAACCAAATTCTAAAAGATAAACAATTTGTATGCAACTTCTCGGATTTTGCCAGAAAAACGGCTTTTTTCGGAATGTATAATTCCTTGTCACAAATCCTGATTAAATTCACCACCCCAGGGGTTCCCGATCTTTATCAGGGTAATGAAACCTGGCGTTTCGACCTGGTGGATCCGGATAATCGGCGCCCTGTAGATTATGAGAAACTAAAAAATTTAGCCAGTGATGAGGCTTTATCAAGCCTGCTCACCCACTGGCAGGATGGACGAATCAAATTCAATCTGACTCGTCAGCTGCTTCATCTGCGGAAACAATATAAAGTGTTATTGACCGAAGGCAATTATCAGCCCTTAACGGTCGAAGGAACACTGAGCAGGCATCTTATTGCTTTTCAGCGTGAATACCAAGGAGCTGTGCTAATCATCATCGCTTGCCGCTGGTTCAGCGGTATTCTTGACTTTGATGAACCCTGGGATAAAGTCAAGTTTTCTAATGAGAAACTCTCCGGGATTGCCGATGGAGAATATCATTGCTTGTTAACACAGCGACAATTGAAGTCCCGGGACAAGTGTTTGCTAATTAGCGATATTTTAAAAGAACTGCCTTTTGAAGTTCTGGTAGGTAAATAGTTCCAGTCTTAAGTTTTTCTTGACATTAAAACCTATAAGTGGCGCCCCTCGCCCCTGAGGGCATTGCCATTAAGGACTTCTGTCATTCCCGCTAAAGGCGGGAATCTATTCCTCAGTCGGCATTGTGGCTAGCTCAGAGATGGATCCCCGCCTTTCGCGGGGATGACAGTTTAATGTACAATTGAGCTTAACTTAATGGCAGTGCCCCCTGAGGGTTCCCTCATTGTTTATATAGTCAGCGGATGAATTAACAATTGCTCAAACAGGTCTATTATCGTGTCGTTCCCGCGTAGGCGGGAATCTATTTCTCAAGGTCGTTCCTAACTTTGTTTGGAAGATGGATTTCCGCCTACGCGGAAACGACACTTATTCCGCGACATAAATTGCCAGCGCATCATTAGCTTCTATTCTGGCCGTAAATTTTCCCTTTTCATCGACCTGATAAGTTTCTCCTGTGCAATTTCCTCGCAAATCAGGATTACCGTGAATCACATCACAATAAACCCCAGCAGGTAAAGACGTCTTGAATGTTTCAGTAATTGCAAACTCTTCGTGATTAATTACCAGAAATCCTTTATCACCACGCCCAAATGCAATGGCATTACTTTCATTCGTCCACCAGTCAGTCAATGGGGTATCAAACACTGCATTATAAAATTTAACCATATTCTTAATTGCAGGAAAGCGGTGCTGGCAAACCCAATCCCTGGAGCAAACTGTAGTGACCGGAGGTCCGGCGTCAATGTGATTAAATCGATAACCCGAATACACGTTCGGTGAGCCATAGGGATGTGCCAGCATAAAAATATTTGCCAGCAGATAATTTTCAGCCTCTTTATAATTCAATGTGGAGTTATTTCGCTCTGTATCCCAGTTATCGATAAAACTGCGGGCAATATTGCCCGGTAAATAGCCCCAGGCTTCACCAAAGGATTTTAAGTAGGCCAGTTTTTCACGTTCAAAAATACGTTTGAGGTCACGTCCATAGCGAAATTCGTCTAAATCACCCAAATGGCGATATTCCAGTGGATTAACCGCTTCTCCCTCGCTGTATATTACCTCCTGAACCCAAAAAATATTTTTGACTAGCCGCCCCCGAATCGCAGTAAGATCATCAGCAGAGATATGTTTAGCAGCATCAATACGGAATCCGTCTACATCCAAAGCGATCAGATGATTTAAAAATGAGGCGATTTTACTGCGGACATAATCACTGCCGGTATCCAAATCCGCTAAAGAATCCAGCTCGCAGTTTTGTACATTATCCCGATCAGAATAATCATTAATATTCGTGCGGCACCAATGAAAATCCTGCACCTGATAAGTGCCAGGATAATCATATTTACTGTAGCGGGTTCCCTTAGTACCTACTCCATAACCTCTGGTCATATGATTAATTACCACGTCCACAATCACTTTCACACCCGCCATATGGCATTGTGTAATCATGTTTTTGAAAGACGATTCATCCCCTAAACGCCCGGCTATCTGATAACTGACGGGTTGATAGGATGTCCACCATTGCGGCCCGCGAATATGCTCCTGCACCGGAGAAATTTCAACATAGCCGTACCCTGTTTTTGCAAGCATTGCGCATTCTTTTGCCACAGAGTCAAAGGGCCACTGGAACAGTGTAACGGTCACTTTTCTTCTAGATTCGAGTTGAAAATTATCGGCCCAACTGTATTCTGTGAAACTGAAAATTATACAAAAATATACGATACAATACGTCCATTTATACATATTTAGATCCTTATATATTACTTTCATGGTAAACAAGTAATATTGGCTATTCATTGTATAAATGGAATAGAGCCATTCCCGATTATATTAATTGATAATCTGTATTAAATAGTGCTTTATCCGTATGCGTATAAACCATTTCATTTGGCAGAGGTCTTTTTACGGGAACTGCCCTCTTTCTCTTTACTCTTCTTACCCATGCTTTTTTTCAAGAGACTGATAAAATCAACCACATCATCTTTCTGCTGGTTTTTTACCGCTTTTCGCGGACTTTTACTCAATTCCTCTGTTTTGGAATCAATCCATTTTTGCAGAGCTTCACGGTAATCGTCATGGTATTTTTCAGGCTCCCATTTGTTACTCATGTCCTCAATTAATGAAACAGCCATTTTTATTTCCCGATCGCTGATTTTATAGTTTTTTAAACTGTCCGAAGGGAAGCCAAGGTCGCTTTCGTCACGTATTTCATCTTTAAAATGAATCAGATTAAGCACTAATGCATTATCATGCGGCAGTATTAAACTTAAATATTCCTTTGTGCGGATAATGACACGGGCGACCCCTGCTTTTTTGGTTTTTTTCAATGCTTCCCGGAGTAAGACGTAGGCCTTTTTGTTTTTGCTCTCAGGAACGATATAATAGGCTTTGTCAAAATAAAGAGGATCGATTTCCTTAGCGTCAATAAATTCATCAATATCAATGGATTTAAAAACGTCAGGCCCTGCTTTTTCAAAAGCCTGTTCATCAACCACAACATAATGATCTTTTTCATATTCATACCCCTTTACGACATTATTCCAGTCAACTACTTCACCAGTATTACTATTAACACGCTGATAACGAATACGTGCATGATCTTTGGCATCAATTAAATGAAAACTTAAACTTTTTCGTTCCTCAACCGATACAATTCCAACAGGAATAGAAACCAGACCAAAAGAGATATCCCCTTTCCATATCGCCCTCATGGTTTTTTCTCCTGATTTCATGTCTATTTTTTAATTATAGGAAATTCCTCAGATTTAGACTGAATTTAAAGAATTCTAAAGTCTTATTTACTCAGCAACTGCACATAAATAATGTCAGTTAACTCCCCACGTCATCCCGAGCACAGCGAGGGATCTCCCTGCAGTTGCACGCACTTCGCTCGGGATGACGTGGGGAGTTACAATGAAAGTTTATTGTTAAATTTTATATCAAACTTGCACATCATTTGACTAAGAATTATAAAATAAATACAATATGCCTGTCCTCGACTAACCAGACTGGCTAAGATGATTGAATTACTGATTGAGGCTGCACACGCGCTGGGTCACTTTTTGTTTGTTGTATTGAGTGGATTGAAACGAATTGGCGAAATTTGTTTCTATTTTACCCGAGATACATTTAGAGCCCACTTCAACCTGATTGCTCAAAAGACCGCCCCATTCGAGCAGGAAATTCTCAAAAAAACACCTCCCAAGCCGTCTGATTTAAATATTCTAGGTCAACTTGCCTTAACCATCATTCCGGTAACGGTTTTGAGCTGGGTATTGGCATTAACCATAGCGCCGCTCATTTATAATTCAACTCTGCTCCTAATCAGTTTTTTCATCCGGGCAACCAATCTGGCTCTTCTGGATATACCAGAAAAAAAATTGCCCTCCCCCGAAGGCAACATGCCCTGGTATCGGGTGGTTTACGGCCTGCCAGGATTGGTATTCGGCACAGCACTAGGCCTTGTATCAGCCGGGATTATCGGCTTTGTTCGCAGCATCACCAATAGTTTTAAAACCATTCCGCACAGCTTTGCTTCCGTAGTCAATCTGGCCCTTGACGAAGACGATGAATTTGAGGAATGGGGATTAAACCAGGACAAACGCCCTTTTGCTCAAAAATATATCCTGGGGGCTTTTGGCCTCCTGCTTGGAGGAATGGCAGGTGTCATTGGATTTGGAGTTGTCGGTATTGGGCGGGTTATTAGTAATTCCTTTAAAACCACGCGGGCTATTTTCATTTCAGAAATCAACCTGGTTCTGGATTCCGAGATTGAGGTAAAGGACAAGCGTTCCTGGGCGCAAAAATACTTATTAGGGGCGATGGGAATTCCATTTGGAGTTTTTTTAGGCACTGTGGGCTTCCTCACCATTGGTATTTCTCGAATTATTAGCAACTCATGGCAGACAACTAAACACCTTGCAATTTCTGGCGCCAATCTGCCGAGACATTCAAATGAACAATTACCAGGCGGATTATCAGAGGATCACCGAAGTGCACTGCATCGATATGTGCTGGGATTACCCGGACTAATCATTGGAGCCTTTGCCGCCTTACTGGCTATCGGCGTCAGCAGCATCAGGCGAATAATTATTGAAAGTGCAAAAACAACAGCCACTGTGTTTATTGAAATAAGCCAATTCGCATTGGAAGAAGAAGCAGAGGACCTTTCACTTCTACCTGATCTTCGACCAGAGCGACGTTTTGCTGATCGCTTTCTGTTTGGCGCTCCAGGACTGGTGCTTGGTACTATCGCCGGAAGTTTGTCTTTTCTGGTGATTATTGCGGCCCGAATAATCAAAAACTCAGCAGAAAGCGCAATACTGGGATTTGCGGCAGTGACCAATCTCGCACTGGATGAAGAAGACGAATTGGATGAGGGTAAGCTCACTAATGATAAACGAAGCTTTACCAATCGATATATCTTGGGCGGCTTTGGTCTTCTTTTAGGGACGGCAGCTGGAACACTCGGTTTTACGACAGTCCTTTTGGCCAGAATCATCCATAATTCAATTCAAACAGCAATTAGTGTCAGCGGTTCTGCCTACAAATTGGCCCTTAATCGTCAGAGCAATGTTATTGAAGGGGATCAAAGACCAGGTTTTCATAAATATATCCTGGGTTTCCCCGGCCTGATAATGGGTTTATTCACAGGGGCACTGGCCTTTACTTTCGGCTGCATTCAGCGGGTCATAAGCGAAAGCATCGTCTCACTGCAGGAAGCGTTTACGGTTGTGGTGAATCAGGCATTACCAGAGGCTATTGAGCTTACTGATAATAAACGACATCCACTCGATCGTTTTATCTTTGGAGGTTTAGGTTTAGCCGGCGGGGCTATACTTGGTTTTGCAGGCTTTTTGGCCGTTGGACTCGCCCGTATCATCGTCAACTCAGCAGAAAGTGCCGCGCATAGTTTTGCATCGGTAACTAATCTGGCACTGCATAAAGAAGACCGCTTCAAAACCTGGGGGTTAAAACAGGACAAACGTCCTCCTCATATCGCGTATGGTCTGGGACTTCCCGGCATTATTCTGGGTGGAATTGCCGGGATGGTCGGCTTCATTGATGTCGCTTTGGGGCGAATTATCAGCAATTCATTTCAAACGGCATTCAGTCTCAGCGTTTCGGCAATTAATATCGTAGTGCATAAGGAAATTAAAGCCGGTCTGCAACATGAAACCCGCTCTCTCTTCCGTACCTATGTACTCGGTCTTCCGGGTTTAATCATTGGGGTGATTCCTGCGGCAATCAGTTTTCTAATCGCCGGTTTAAGACGAGTGATTATTGAAACTGCGAAGACCGGTAAAGAAGTTGCCGAACTCATTGTCGATAAAGCGCTTCCCGAAAACTTAAAGAATAAAAAATCAGCGCAGCAACGCCTGTTCTATGATATCTATCTTTTTGGTGCAGCGGGTTTTATTGCCGGCTCAGTCATCGGAGGCGTGGGATTTCTTGCCGTCGGAGCAATTCGTGTTATAAGCAATTCACTGGAAAGCGCTTTTCGTCTGACGATAAGCGCTATCAATGCCGTGAATTATGATGAGGAGACTATTGCAGGCGATTTGCAGCATGACCCTCGCAGTGGCGCACGCAAGTTTGGCTTTGGATTCCCCGGCTTAATTTTAGGAAGCATTACCGCGTCTATCGCCATACTATTTACAATCGCCAGGCGTATGGTGATTGAAAGCGCGATTACCGGCAGTATGGTCTACGAAGCCGTGGTCAACGAAGCACGCTCGGTAAGACTAAAAGAAAGTGCGAAAACAGAACGATCCTTAGTCAATCAGATTTTAGGGCTGCCAGGTATTCTTGCAGGATTGACAGTTGGTGCACTAGGTTTCTGTCTGATTGGAGCCAGACGCATACTGTCAAATAGTGCAGCAAGCTTCGTTCATGTCCTGATCTCCACGACTAATCTGGCACTTGCTCCAGAAGACGAGAATACTGAATATGGATTGAAAAAGGACTCTCGCCCCTTTTTCCACACCTATGGTTTAGGATTATTTGGAGTGGTTCTTGGCGGGCTCGCCGGCGGATTGTCATTTTTGGCAGTCGGCATGGCCCGGGTTATAAGTAACTCTTATACGACCGCAGTCAGTTTAAGCCTTTCAGCCTATTATCTGATAACCCCTGCTAACGGCAATAAAGCAGGTCTTGACGATGACTCCCGCTCTGTTTTTAGAAAATTCATTCTAGGCTCTCCGGGTTTACTCATCGGAAGTATCAGCGCAGGATTTGCTATCCTCGCTGCAGTGACTCAACGAATCATTGTGGAAAGCGGGCACACCGCTGTTGAAAGCTTTATTTACCTGCAGAACTCCACCGTTCCTCCAGAGGAAGAAATTCCTCCGCCAGCAATTCCGCGCTCTTTTGCCAATCGCTTTATATTCGGTGCTCCAGGCCTCTTGCTTGGGGGAATCCCCGGCGTCTTTTTTGTAACGATTTCCATTATGTCGCAAGTAGTCGCCAATAGCATTCAAAGCGGCAAATGGACTTACATTGTCGTTGCCAATCTGGGGTTGAGTAAAGAAAATGAATTCGATTATCCCGATAGACAAGAGGAAGCCAAGCGTTCTTTACTCAGTAAAAGTCTTCTCGGCTTACCGGGAATCGTTATCGGTTCGATTTTAGGAGCTCTCACCCTGTTAACGATAGCCAGCGCCAAACTCGTCTACCATAATGCGCGAAGTTTTCTAAGCCTTTCCGGCTCGATCCTCAATGGCTCACTTGAATTACCTGTTTTCTCCGGCTTAGCTGGCGATAAGCGTGATAATCTATCCAAATCAGTGGGGGTCTTCGGCTATGCACTCGCTTTGGCCGCTGCCTTACCTGTTGCCGCCACCATTTTATTTTTCAGAAAAGTGGTGCCGGTGATCATAGCACTGGTGCTTGGCTTCGTTTGCGCGCCGTTAGTTGCCGCATTGAAGGGATTAGCTCTGGCCGCGAAAAAGCCGCGTTTTGAACCAGACGCCCCTGCTGAAGATCTCAGAGAGCAGCAATTTAAAAATATTTACTCCTCATTAACTCCCTGGGGACAGCTTCCTGAGAACAGCCAGATCAGAAGCGATGGAAATGGCCGAAAAGGCGCTGTTTGCTTTACCCGTAAAGCATTAACTTTTAACACCTCAACCATGACAGAGTATTGCCTCGATCAGTTGCTGGAAGCCTACCGCCGGAGTGCTGACAAAGAGAATTTCTTTGAACAGGAATTTCCTGAAGAAGTCCAGAAAATCAAAGCGCATTATCAGGTATTCAGTTTTATTGAATTACAGCAGGAAGTCGAGATGCGGGAAAAACAGATTGACGAGATTGCACAATTTGTTAAGGACTATGTGAACAGAAAGGTATCCCAGGTTCCCAACATCTATTCCAAGCCCGAAAACTCCTGGTCCTCTGTATTCTGGGGTAAAGCCACCGCCGAGGGTGTTGAAGAAAATTCCACTTTGCAACCAGGCACATCGGTTTAATCTCCCAGGGATTAAAGCATCGCCGCAACTATCCTTAAGGAGAAAGTTGCCTCGTCACACTGGGCGAAATCGCCGGCGGGAGTAAATTTTCACGGGACTGAGTGAGATCGGCGGTTCTCACTTTATCGAGCTGGATTATAGCCGCCAAATCAATATCGGCGGGCGAACAATCTGGCACACCGCCGAGAAACAGCATCAAACGAGCGTCGCGCATAAATGCAAAATCAAAACCAAGGCCGGAATCAGAAGCGCGCAGCGGAAACCAATACTCATCACGACCATTTGTACAATTGTTATATTTTAAAACCCGGGGCAATGTAATTTCATTGAATGAAGGTGTCGGGTGAAACGAGCGGTCGGTTCTGCAATATTCCTGAGCCACATGAGCAGGCACGTCACGCTGTGCTTTGCCCACAGCCAATCGGGCTCTGCGAATTGCACGCCAATTGCCAGTCCTATACCATCGATCATTACCATCCACAAAGACTTGCAGTGCCTTTTTTAATGGAGTGAAGTCAAAATGGGCAGAGCAATGTTCTCTACCATTCTGTTGATAGCGAAGACCATTGGCTTCTATTGAGTCAATGCGGATAAGCATTTGCGCCTTAGTATTTTCATCCATATGACTCTCTAACATACGTTGCATATGCCTGTCTTTAGCCCAATAGGCATACTCATAAGCCGTGCAATAAAAGGTTCGTCCCGAATAATCGGTAAAAGCGCCTGGCGTTTGAAGCAAGGCTTGTTTAGTTTCTGAAGCTGTTAATAAAGCCTCTGCCTCATCTTGGCGTCCTTTCGCTACATCCTGCAAAAGCTGGCGGACTTGAAAATCAGGATGTCTTCGGCATGTGGTTTGCACTGATTGAGGCAGATATTTAATTTGCTCCTCGTTGATGGTAGTTACAAGCTTTTCAAGATCTACATCGACCTCACCAGCAATCCCTTCATTTCGGCCCGGGATTTCAGCAGAATGCTCTTCAAAGTCCGCGCGAATGCCAGCAAAATACCTGGGATTTGTCGCTGCCGCGGTTGCATCCACAATTTCCGCGAAGTTGACGCAAATTGACCCTTGATGGGTGACGAATCGAGCAGCTTTTCCCGTGGCTTCCTTATCTAAAAGCATGAGATCATCGAAATAGGGATTTTCTTTAGTCGCTGTGATAATACGCCAGGTACGCTCAAACTTCTGTTGAATGGCAGAAACATCCTCGTCGTTTAAAGCCTGTGATAGTTTAAAGGATTCCCTGTGTGCATTACAAAAAACGCAAATCGTCTTTTCAACGTTCTCGCCTAAGCCTAATGCATTAGAAATGACTGCTACTAAATCCTTACTTAAAGCACTTGATGCATCTAAAATAGCGCCAAAATTTTCAGTAGCGGTTCCCTTCGCTTTACAATACATGTTAAGGTTGCCTAGAAAAAATTGGGTTATGATGGAAAGATGCTCTGTTCTCTCACTAACAGGCATAGCTGCTGGCAAACTATAAAAAGGTGAGGCCGGCTTTGGAATGGTTACCCACATATCCGGGGCACATTTCCCTAACAGGGCATCGATATAGTTTTCTGTTGTTGCAGGCTGTGTGGGCCCAAAGCCCATCAGAACATCGATGTGTTGTTGTTCTACGGTGAAGTCTATATCCAGCTTAAAATGCTCTTTACATTTATCGGTTAAAACGCTCGCTATCTCTTCAAATCCAGGGGATTCTGGCAATGCACTTAACACAGCCCTGCTAAGCTTCAATCGCGGGTCCGGAATTCCTATCCTGGTATTGGGAAAGGTCTCGTGCATGGCGTTAAACAAGGGAGATAAGGGCATTCCTGAGGCATCATTCTTACGGATAAGACTAAAGGCAGGATTTACAACACGGGATTGGCCGTTCTGTTCTTTCGGGCGTAATTGAATGCTGTATAAGTTAGAGGGTTTCATTAAATAGCGATTTAGCGCAGCGATATAATTGTATCGCATGGCAGAAAGGGCTTCTATATAGGATTCTATTTGCGCTAAGCGATCCTCTTTTTCCTGACGTAGCGGATTATCAGTTTTAAGCAAGCCAATATCAAAGATTAATGCATTTTTATAAGCGTTTAATTCTCGAATAGCCCCGCCATCAAAAAAATCTCGTAAGGCCATTGTCGACTTACAGGTATTATCGGTGCTAATTTCCTCCCCACCGACCACTGGAACCAAAAGGTGAACCTTCCTGTTTTTAATATGAATATATCGTGGGGATACAGGTTCGGCAAAGGGTATGCGCATGATTTAAATCTATTTATGAGTTTTATAGTGGAAACTGCAAAGCACAATTAGTATAGGTAGAGCTTAGCAATAGCGAAACGCCTCAAATTGTGATTAATTTTTAGGCACTGATTGCCATTATATACACGAAGTGTCTATTAATCACGTGTAATCATGCTTTCATTTGACAGCTGAGATGAAATACCTAAAACTATATCAGGATATTGTTATTTTTTTCCATTCTATTAGACCCAATCGCCCCAGATCAGGAAAATGTCAACCGATTGGTCTGTGACTTATAATAAACCACCAGGGAAGACAATGAACGATTTTTTCTTGGGAATGATGTACCTGTCTATGGGTTTTCGCGGCCTTTTGACGAAAGGTTTGAAGCGTTTTGTTATATTACCGGTATTATTTAATTTTCTGCTTTTCTCAGGGCTATTTTTCCTTCTTTATCACTATCTTTTTCCCTATGCCTATTATTACCTGGATCAACTGCCAGCCTGGCTTCATTTTTTAAATGTGCTTTTTTTAATTATCTTTTGCATTAGCTTCTTTTTGCTTTTTCTCTCCATGTTTACGGTGTTTTTTAACATCATTGCGGCACCGTTTAATGGCTTGCTCGCGGAAAAGGCGCAACTGCTGCTTTATGGACGCACTATTCCAGGCCTTTCCTTTAAAGACATTGTATTTCGTACTATTAAACGGCAGGTGCAGTTTCTCGCCTATTTCTTGCCGCGATTTTTGGGAATGTGTCTGTTATTCTTTGTTCCGGTAATCCATCCGGTATATCCCTTTCTCTGGTTTTGGTTTAACGCCTGGATGCTAAGCGTTCAATATCAGGATTTTGCAATGGACAATAACTTGGTTGATTTCAAAGAAATGCGGCAAAAAATGAGGGGCAATCGCTTACTAAGCTTAGGCTTTGGCTTTTCAATCAACCTTGCCAGCTTTATTCCCCTCCTAAATCTTTTTTCCATGCCCGCCGCTGTGATAGGCGGTGTGATGCTTTTTTGCGAGCGTCATCCAGAATTTTTTGGAAAACATCTTGTATCTTCTAAATATGAATCATTTGAAAATCAATAATATTAAGGCCAATTGCGCATTAGGTATTTAAATTGGCTCATATTTGATCTAAAATTAGGAGTATTACATTCTATAGGTTAGTCCAATGGCAATTCCAGATTTTTCTTCGCCGATTGCAGAAATAGCTAATTTTATCGGCCAAGAGGTCTATAAAAAAGCGTTTCCAACGCATAAAAAAGTCAATACCCCATTTGGTCAAGTTTTAGATAGAACCACCACGGTTACGCCAAATACTCCAAGAGCTATACATGGTTTTGATAATGCAAATCGAGCTGCTGCCTTAATTCCTCATATTATCGACCTGATGAAAAGAAACATGGAATCACTTCCAACTGACTGGCGTCACCAATTAGTGGAACTGAATGATGAAACGGTTAAGGCGCTGCAAATCGCAGCGTTGATGCGAGCAAGCGGGCGCCATTTTCTACCAGGTACTACTGAAAAATTTCAAAATAATCCTGATTATGGTAATGGAACCAACTATGCAGAATATGGAGAAACCGAGTGTATAGCTATGCTAAAAAAGCTAAACATCCCATCTTCCATTGACTCTGCGACCATCGCTCATGCAATCGTTGGTAATGAGTATGTCGGAGCCCATAATGCCAATAGTCAGGTTGAAAAAATAAAAGCCGAGCACCAGACAAGTAAAAATGATATTTTTTCTTTAATACTTAATGTAGCAAACGTGCTTGAAACTACCAGGGACCGCTCTAAAAAAACTGTGGATCTCAATTGGACGCCCATTTTCAGAGAAATATCCAGGAATCCTCAAGGTAAAGCAGATTGTATGGATTTTGCCCGCCGCCATATTCAGCTTATTAGACAGCAGCAGGGCTTTCTCATGACCACGGTTACGATGGACAAAGAAATTATCGCAAAAGGCACAGATAATCCTAACCATTACAATGGTCAGTCCATTCAAGATGCTCACGAGATGTTCGACGCAGTCAATGAAACCCATTATCTTCACAGTATTGAAACCGAAGAAGAAAAACAATTTGAGAAGAGCACCCCACAAACCGCTGTTATACCAAAAAATCCCGTTATAACTATTGATCCTGTGGAGGTCAGAGAGTTAAAGCAGTTTTATAAATATGCCGTAGCTCAGCAGAACGAGGGCCGCTCAAATCATAAGTTTGAGGCACAATCAGAAAATTATCAGGGCGCGAAAGGTGATTTCCTCAAAACAATTATTCTCATTAAATTAAAAAAGATTTTGGAAAAATGTGAGAATATCGATGCGTTTGAATCTAAATTAAATGAAATAAAAAGGGGAGAGGATTTAAAAATATTGAAAACTTCTCAAGGCTCTTTTTATTCTTTTTTTAATATTAAAACGACTTCTCTAACCGCGTTTGAAAAAATTGAACGTACTTTAAGAGAAAATTTCGAGAATCAGGCTAAGAGCACAGCCTCTGTAGATAAAAGTCTGTAATTCACTTTTGATTAGCGCCTGTTTGCATGTAGCTTTCTTTAGCCTAGGAAATTATCTCCAGCCTTTAATCAAAAATAGGGATTTTGATCATTGGCTGATGGCCCATCTTCTGACACAAAGCAAGCTCTGCCAAGATCCTGGTTAAATATAATATCATCAACATGTAAATGTTGTTTTATACCATTAACCTGAAAATTGAAATTATCATCCGATAGCAGTAATGTAAGTTTTGGCCCAGGAAAAAAGCTGGGAAACCCATGATGATTATTCCCATGAGCAAGTCCTGAATAAAAAAGATAGGGCTTGGATTGATGCTCGTTAATAAATATTCTGCGTGCATTTTCGTCAAAGATGGCATCCCTTTTTTTATAATATGCATCCCAGTCTTCTTTGGTTGGATGCCGAAAATACTCAGGGCTCCCCTCTCTGGCCTGCTTACAGTCCAGTGCAACGACTCTGATTCCAGCCTGAATTGCTGTGATAGCAACAGTTCTCGTTTTATGATTGCCACGGATTACGACAGAGTCTAAAGCGGCGACTCCTTCACTATTCAGGGCGCTATCAAACAGGTGTTGATCCTCATCGTCGGCAAATTCAAAGAAAAATGTCTCTATACCTATTTTCTTAAAATACTGAAAATTAGCGATCAGGAATTCTTTAGGGAAATTATGATCATGATGTTCATTAATGAAAATTCCTGGCGGAAACCCTTCGACAGAACTACTCTGAGTTAACTTTGCGATACATGCATCAAGTTGTTTTAATTTCCGTACTTGCCCATCGGCAGCATTAAAAAAACGGTCTTTTGAAAATTTGGATTTCATGATAATGATCTCATTAATTAATGAGCGCTTTATCTTGGTATTGGGGAGAAATGATCGGTTAGCGCCATTTAGAATTACTTCCCCAAACTTGAACAGTCCAGTCTGCGCACCAAAGTTTGTGAGTGCAATTGCTTCATAATTCGAGCACAATGAATTTAAAAAGACATTATGTAATTAAATTACGCTTAAAATCAAGTTTTTATAAAATTCAAACGCAAAGCTATCGACCGCTGGCTCCGGGATTGAGATCAAGCGATTGTTCCTCAATAAGCTCTGGATTTGATTTGGTAATTTCTTCCCTGGCGGTTTTAAAGAAGGCATGGCCTGAGCTTTGGCCAAGAGAATGTCCTTTGGCTAGCGCCATTATGCCTAGTATTGCCAATCCGGGTAAGATGCCGGTTGCAACTACAAAGACAACAGCCTTCGCAACAAAATGATTCCAGCGTTCATCCCGATGTTGGCTTAACGACTTGTGACTGGAATCCAGCATCGTATAAAAATTGCTGACCCGTTCGCTATGATCAGGGGTTAACTCTCTATCATTGAGCTTCTCCAACAAGTTAACGGTTATGCTGAATTTTACAAGCAATTTATTATCTACCCCTGGATAATCTTTATTCAAAGCCTGTCTCCAGTTGTTTGGAAAAGGCTCATTGGTTTTAGCTTGCTTTTGGATATCTTTCCATAAGTGCTGAAGGTAATTCTGCGTCAGGGGGTAAAGTTTTTTTTCAATCAGGATCAGACACTGGGCTTCTTCAATATCATTATATTTTGCTTTGAGCTGCGTATTGGCAGCTTTTTCCAGACCTAATGCCGCCACATTCACTTCTAAAACAGCACTTTGTTTTTTAAGCTCTTCTTCAATGATTCCAATATGCTGATCTCTTTGATTGATTTTACCTTCCTGCTCTGCAATTAATTCCTCATTTTGTGCCAGAGACGCTTGTTGCTCCTCTATTTTCTGTTGTAGCCTGGCAGTCACTTTTTCGAGTTCCCCTACTCGCTCATACTGCTGTTCAACCTCCTTTTCTTTGGCCAGCAGAGCCGGGTCAGGAGTTCCCAAAGCAATAGCCTGATAAGCCACATTGCTGTAAAACGCCTTATTAGTCTCTCCACAAATAGCCTCTACTTTCTCGAGAGGTATTTTTTCTTTGAAAATATAGTCCGCGGTGGACTGCTTCAGAATGGCCTGCTTATCAGATAATTCCCTTTGCATTTCTTTTAGATCGAGATCAAGATTAAACTCCTGAAAATCGTCCAGACCGCGAATGAAATCATCCAATGCCCGGTAAGTTTCCAGACTCTCCAGGATCTTTCTTTCCACAGAAGTACTTTCAGCCCGCTGATTCTCCAGGGTTTCCAGCATCAGCATATTGATTTGATCGATATACGGCAAGGCTTGCGGGGACGAATGTCCTGTGCGGTAAGCATCCAGTTTCATGTAATAGGTTTCAGTCAATAGCGCAAGCTTGCTGGCGGAAAACTGCTGCTCTCTGGCAGATGAAATTTCCTGCTGCATTTCGCGCAAAATTGCCTGAATTTCTTTTAGCTCTGCATTGTCGAGTTTAAGAACGGGTTCTAATTGTTTGAATAAGGCATCCAGATGATGAAAGCGGTCAATCTCTTTGAATACCTTGGAACTTTGCTCAATAAGCATGGCCTGTTTGGTTTGAAGCGTTGCTTTCAATCCTTTTTGCAGTTCATCCAAAATATTCGCGGCAAGTGGATATTTTTGCCCTGCTTCAGTAAATGTAGCAAATGCCTGACTCACCGCATTAAACACCTCGCCACGCTCCTGGGCATTTTTAAATTCATTATTTAAATAGGCCTCACTGACTTCACGAATCAGAAACTTCAGTGCGTCTGACAACAGCTCTTGTCCCTGTGTTTCTTTCAGTGCTAAGGCAAATTGGTCCTGATGAACTGATTCTGAGATTAACTGCGGCTGGGACAACTGGTGCACATGCCTTGCCATAACACTAAATTTCCTGGATGCATTTTCAATCATAGCGGCCAAAGTTGAATCTTCACCCAACTTCAGGAGATCATTTAAATAAAGCTGGGCATGTTCGTAATTGAGAAAATTCTCACCCATTGCTTCTGAAACCACTGTACTTAGAAAAGTATCGTTATGCCCCTGATAGTGGATGATACGATCATTTTTATTCAAACCGAACAGAGCCCAAATACCCTGTTCCTGACCCAATACCGCATAGCCCGTATTATCAAAATGTTTGTAGGCCTCTCGATTTTTTACAATTTCGCTATAAGCAGCCAGGTATTCTTTTTCCAGTCTGGCTTTATATTTTGCCGGATCATTCCTTAAGGCAAGCAAGGGCGAAATCAATTCTTTCATTTCCGCACTAATCGGCGCATCCTTAAGGTCCGTATCGGATTTAAACTCCACATTATTTCTTCGATAAAAGTCCAACAGCTTTAATACCAGCAGATCCTGAACATGTGTGGTCACCCCCTTCTCTTTGGGCACTTCTCTGAACTGCTGATCCTTGGCATTCCCCGAGCCGGTTCCATGGTGTCCCGGTAATGATGTAAGCTTAAATACGGTGTCTGGTGAATCACAGGCAGGTACGATGGCTTTAAAACAACGAGTCCGTTCATTTTGATACACATATTGTTCATAGTGCTTAACAATGGCCGGTATTCGATAAAAGCGAGGGTCAACCCAGGCAACTGGAGCTCCGTGATAACGGCCGCCAGGTACAGGATCAATAGTGAACATGGAAATTTTAGCGTCCTGGATATGCTTTCCCACATTTTCCAGATTGATCTTGCCTAGCCTTTCGGATAATTGCGTTGTGTTAAAAGCAGCTCGAGTATAGGGACAAGGGCTTTTTTTAATTTCGTCGATAAGATTGACAGGCAAAGGGTCTTGCTTGAATAAATTCTGAATGCGCTCCATTTCATGCGCTGATAAAATTCCCTGAACCGCACCACGACTGTGGGCTGCAATAGCGAAGTCTTTCTCGCCGCGGCTCAGCGCATCAATCATTGCGAGTACTCCACGAGCGATGCGATCGCCCACTTCGGTACCTAAAGTCGTTGGCCCATCAATAAGAATTTGTTGATCACTGACTAGATGCTCTACCTTGTCACTCACCAGCTCATCACGCAGCGTGCCTGCCACTGCATTGGCAGCGCCGCTTAAACTTTCGCCCCGCGGGTAGAAAGTATTAGTGTCTTGGGTATGTTCGGTATCGGTGCCCAGATAGGTGACTAAAAATGTCATGATGTACTACTGAATTACTATTTGTATTTATTTTAGTACTTTTTATAAAGAAAGACACAAATTAAGGCTGTAGACTCTCCAACCACATCAGAAATAAATTATCTTTATTGGCTTGTCTGATAGATTCAGCATTCACATTTAACCAGCGTTCTAATCGGCCATCACTCCAACTCGTGATAATTTCAGGAAAAATATAGTTTTTTTGACAAATCGTGGGCGTATGGCCTAATAATTCGGCAACTTCTTTTATTATGGATTTAATTTTTGCAGCAGAGTCAGTCTCTGAAAATGAGGCGGACAGCAATCGGCAAAAGCTTTCCCGACTGGCAATCCAGGTGCGAAAATCCTTGGCGGTCAAAGGTAAACCAGTTAACGATTGAAGATAATAATTGATATCCTGGGAGGTGATACAGTTGACATTGTTATTTTCATCATAATATTTAAAAATTTCATAACCAGGAAT
The DNA here is from genome assembly GCF_021297775.1 of Legionella sp. 16cNR16C. NCBI lineage: Bacteria > Pseudomonadati > Pseudomonadota > Gammaproteobacteria > Legionellales > Legionellaceae > Legionella > Legionella sp. 16cNR16C. Next base: position 67,046 of record NZ_JAJTMX010000002.1, on the reverse strand, counting down.
TTCTTCGCATTTTTTAAGGATTTTGATAATTTTTTTATTATCCAGAACTATTTCCCAGGCTTTGGAATTTTTCCCGGTGAAACTAAAGATAGCCTTGGAGCCATTGATGGAAAGATGTTTTTTTCTTAAGGTGGTAATCCCATACGTTTTGTTCTCTTTTGCATAGATTTTATTACCAATTCTGACCCCTGATTTATCCAGAAGGTAAATGATGGCACAAATGATTTGCTTTTTATTTAAAGAAGGCGGCTTTCCTAGTTCATAGGCGATATGACTGCGGATGGTGGAAATAGCACGTCCAAAATCAGTCATGGAGGTGAATTTTAACCTGTCTCTGACTTCTCGCCACAGGGGATGATAATGATATTGTTTTCGATTTCGCGCATCCCGGCCAGTCGCCTGAATGTGCCCATTTGAGAAGGGACAGATCCATACGGAATGATAGGCAGGAGGAATTCTTAAAGACTTAATCCGCTGTAATTCATCGCTTTGGGTAACTCGACTGCCATCGGGATAGTAAAATGCATAGCCTTTACCGCATTTTCGACGCCTTATTCCAGGAATTGAATCATTGACATAGCGAAGAGCCGCCATTCTGGCAATTTTTTCGCACTCCTCACTTGAATAAATCGAGTTGTCGCTAATGATATTCTCCGGTAATTCCTTAAATTAATTTTAGGCAATTCAGGCTTATCGGACAAATGAATGAGGACAAAAGGTGCTACTGGTAATGGCAGCCATTACCAGTCATGAAATTATTTCGAGCCAGCAGGAACCCAGGTTACTGTGCAATTGGTATAAACCGCTTCGGGTGCCGCAGGAGAATGATCTTTAATTGTGATATTGGCATCAACAACTAACTTGCCATCGCCTGCGGGGGTTCGCGTAGTCATATGGAACAAGGCATAGCAGCTATCAAGATAGGTTTGATGGTAATAATAACCATCTCCTATTAAAAACCAGTTTTTGGGCCCGTGACTATAGGAATTACTGGTTTGCGTCTTGTTTAATGTCGCGCAATGAGCGAGATCAAAAAAATCTGTAGTTGAAAAACATACTCTTAAATAAGGGGGTCTGATAATCTCAGAGCTGGGATGAATGTTAAATTCTATAGTTTGTTTGAAATTGCCAGCAAATCCGGTTGTGGCAGCCATGAGTAAAACGACTGAACTAAATTTCTTCATGATCCTTGAATTACGGCTTAATGGGTGGGATTAAAAATATAACAGCTAACTGAATTGTTTAGCAAGTAGATTCAGCGATGTGCTTAAAGTTCTATATCAGACTTGCAAATTTACTAGTATAATGAATATAAATCATTTTTTTGCAAGGATTAGCGATGGAGTATCAAAAACTTAATCCGCTGGCATTGGCTATAACCACGAGTATGCTCGCGGGAATAGCAACTTTCTGTGCAGGCTTGCTGGCATTCTGGATGTATACAGGCAAACCCCTGGTGGCCATGTTTGGGAGCATGTACATTACTGTCATCCCCACAATTACCAATGTCTGCATTGGAACTGCTTTAATTATTGTGGCAGGATTCCTGGCTGCCTATATTTTTTCCTGTGTTTATAATCTGGTTCTCGATTTTCTTTAATTCTTAAAGTCTTTTTTCCTGAAAAATTGTTAAGCTGTGTTGAGAATTGCTCCTACCCTTAACATATATGTTGGGCCCTGGCCCATAGCCGTCAGGCTAAGAAGTAATGTTATCCCCTCTCCCATCGTGGGGGAGAGGTAGGATGGGGCCTTGTTAAGTTAAGCTCAATTGTATATTAAACTGTCATCCCCGGCGAAAAGCGGGCTCCATCTCTGAGCTAGCCACAATGCCGACTGAGGAATAGATTCCCGCCTTTCGCGGGAATGACAGGGTTCTTAACTTAATGGCAGTGCCGCCGGACTTTAGTTCTGATGAGTAAGTTCTTCCCATTCCTTTTCTTCTGGAATTGGCAAGGTGACCCAAAAAGTAGAACCAATACCAACCTCACTTTCCAGAGATATATTCCCCCCCATTCCTGCAACAATCTGGTTGACTATATAGAGCCCTAATCCAAGACCTCTTACTGCACTTTTATGATTAACTCGTTCAAACTTTTTAAATATCTTTTCTCTATTCTCTGGAGCTATACCAATTCCGAAATCCTGCACCATTATTTTTAATGTCCCGGCCTTATCAACAAGCAGCTGTACATTGACCGGCTTCCCTTTTCCATACTTTAAAGCATTAGTAATTAAATTTGTTACTATCTGCTCCATCCTAAACGGATCCCAAAGCCGACCACTGAAATGCCTTTATAAGAAACTTTATTATCAAATCTTTTGGTTATTTTTAATAATAATTCATTAAGGTCTATTTTTTGAGGTTTGAAAAATAAAAACCCTTCGGAAATAACTGTCGTATCTAAAATTGATTCAATCAGGTTTTCGAAAGTTTCTATTTGTTCGAGCCAGGTATCGAATAATTTATTGCGCTTTATTTCCTCGAACTTTCCTTGTTCTATTAATATTTTACCTATCTGTGCATTCATTTTACTGCAGGTTAAAGAACATCAACTTCTAAATCATCTTGTTCTTTTTGGTCTAACTCAATCGATTTAATGCACTCGGGCGGAATATTATCGAAACAGATATAGCTGTCATTGTCTTCGGGATCTGTTTCTACATCGTAATGGTCAGGATCAATATCGATTTCTAAATATTTGACCCCTACGTTAAAACTGTCTTTTATCAGTTCACTTTAGAAAGTAACATTACGCTTACTTGTGAAGTGAATACAGGGCATTTTCCTATAGTGACTCGCTTTTGATTCAGAGCCGTAAATATGAGCATAGTCAATTTTATGGTCTAAACCATATTTATTTTTGCCGCGCTGATTTATCCGTAAGCCTTCGTTTTTGATTTTCCTGTAATTAGCAAGAGCAGTTGCATGGTAAAATTTCATAGAGACCTCAAACACCCAATAAGATCTATTTTAATTCTATTTGATTAAATATCATATAGACAAATTACAAATAAAATGCGAGATAAATCGAGTATTTTCTCCGATATCGAAACCTGGTTTGTGAATAACATAGAAATGAGGTGCCTGGATGTTATATTTTAGAGGGCCCTACAAAAGTCAGGAAGAGAACCGATGTCAACATGCCCTATAGCTATTAAAAAAATTAATAGACCGAATACCGAATTTATTAATAAAGCGCTTCCAGGATTTCACTATTCCGATACATTTTCAGGAGTACTTGCTGCTGACTCAAATCATTCCATTGAAAGCATAGCAAAACTCTTTTTTAATTCTTCACCTCAATGGGCACGAAAGCTGCTGTATCTCAGAAACAGGCTGGTAGGCTGGTGCGGTTTGAAAACAAGGGATATACCCAATGAAGAGCTCGAGATTAATTTAATCATCGGAAAGAGAATCGGACTGTTTAAATTGCATGACTTTAGCGACGATGAGTTACTTTTTGGGGAAGATGATAAACATTTGGATGTGAGGATAATTATCCAGCGAACAACCCGCAATATCCAGCTCACTACACTTATTCAATATAAAAAGGCCTGGGGAAAGCTTTATTTTAATATTATAAGGATTTTTCATCAGCAGATTATTAAATCCCAGCTCAGAAATCTGATCACACAATTGAATTATGATGATCTAAGAAAGGGTAGGCCAGGATAATTTCCCATTATATTGACTTATGCTATTAGAGAGTGATATTCTAATACCAGCTTGAAAATGTCTATTTTATACTCTCAAATCGTCGATTTATTCATTTAATCCCTCATTCGTTAGTTTTTAATTTTTGATCTGTTCCGGCTAAATTTCGCCTTTACGGCATTATAAATAAACACTATTAAGGATACTTATGTCTAAAACAGTAACTGGAGTCGTTAAATGGTTCAACGAATCTAAAGGATTTGGTTTTATTGAGCAAGAAGGCGGTCCAGACGTATTTGCTCATTTTAAAGAAATTCAAGGTTCTGGATTCAAAACTCTAACTGAAGGTCAGCGGGTACAATTCGTTGTTACTCAAGGTGCCAAAGGTCTTCAAGCGGAAAACATAACAGCTATTTAATTCATTCCGCTGTAAAGCTTTAGCCGAACCATTGAGATTCAGCTAAAGCTTTTTATCTCTTCAATTGCGCGAATAAACAGCAACCATGAGCTCATGGTTGAGACTTATTTTGATCAATAATTTGTTCTTCACTCTCTTTCGGTGACACTTTTTCTGCCACTTGTTTCCATATCGTAAATGTTAAACTTTTTTTCTTCTCTAATGTATGAATAAATTTTTCTTTGGCTTTTTCCAGGTCATCACAAAAAATCGGGTCTTTATCGAGTTGCTGGATGACAGGAGTAAGCAAATCAGGGTTGGCTTTATATAAATTGAAAAGTATATAGAAGACAGTTGACGCCTTCGCTTGATCAAGCTGGCTGAATATTTCTTTGAACGCTTCGATTACTGCTGGATTTTTAGCAAATTCTTCGCGATCACTCAGGGAGTCAGGCATTAAATTCTCGGAAGAAATTTCATTGATATACTCAAAAAAAATCTCCGATTGTAATGCCAGTAATTTACTAATATGCTCATCCGTCATCTTGTCCTGAAGACGCAGCATTTCTGTTTGTAAAAGTGATTTATATCTAGATAGACTAGCAGAATAGTAAAGCCTCGCATACAGCTGTTTATAGTCCAATTCCCAATACTTAGGCACATCTATAAATCGGTGTTTGCAGCGTTTATTTAACTCTAGTGCTTCACCAAGAAATTTTCTGGTTATTGTACTGTTCTTAACAAATGTGTTGGCTTTCTTTTTGCCAAGGTATTCTCTTAATCTTGACAAACCAGGTACCTGAGAAGCTCCTTGTTCCATAAATTTCGTCATTGAATGGACAAGGCGCTCGAAATGCTTTGGATTACTCGGCATAGCGTGACCTTTATTAATATGAGAATTGAGAACAGCTGCACTGCCTATTGGTGTGGTAACCAGGGTGGCCAGCTCGGCTGTATTTTTCTGACGAAATTTTTTATAAAAATCCAAGGTCACACTGACGACAACATTATTATCATCCATATTATGCAGTAACAAAACAGGTTCAGTGATTTTTTCAATTTCATTATCTTCTGCAGGATTCAGATAAGCAGAGAGTTCTCCCCTTGATAGAAAATCCACTTCGTCCTCCTTTTGACCAGACAGGATTCCACTCCGTGAAATATAACCATCAAATGTTTTTGGATACAGTTCAGCATGTCTCATCGTCATTAATCCACCGAAACTAGCACCTGTGAGAAAAAGAGGTTTATCCCTTAAAGCGGATAAGCGAGTATCAATTGATTCCGGTTTATCTTTGATAACAGTATAAAAATAATTCACACAGGCCTGGATTTTCCTGAAAAGTTCCTCAGGCATCTGCCCTTGAAAGACCTCCAGTTCTAATAAATCAGGTAAGTTCAACATTATAGTGACTACATTTTTCTCAAGCAAAGCCTTATTTAAAGCCTTATTTGATGGTGATAATTTAGAACCCATAGGTGTATAAGCAAATTCCTGTTTATTATTGGTTTGGTGACCTCCATATATTACTACCAGAATTTTTTTTGTTTCATCATTACCATGGGGAAAGCGTATATTGTATCCAATGGGTGTATCGTTAAACTTCAGTGCGGATCCCTTTCTACAGCTAATATCAGGATACAGCGATAGGTTCTTTAATTCATTATTTAAGTCATAACCATCATTATTATAGATAACATCAAAAATGACTTTTCCTTCTTCTGCAGAGGAATCCTGCTTGTTGGTCTTTGCTTCGTCCTGATTCTTTTGTTCTGTAAGAAAAACCATTTGAGGTATTCGATTAGTAAACTCTTTATAAAGATACGCTTGAATCTGTATAAAAACTTTTCTATCCACCGGCTTTTTTTCTTCATTCAGTACGCTAAGTAAATAGGATAAATCGGCCTCACTAAATGAAGCGGGAATTTTGGCACCTTTTTCGAGTAGTCGGAGAATAAGTTCCTTATCTTTCTTTTCCAGAGCATGAATTAAGGGCTTATGATTAGGAACATTGACATCAATATCACTTCTGGCAAGCAGACGTTTAATACTATCATCCACCCAGGGTTTATATTGGGATTTTTCTTTTATCAGATAGCTTAATAAAGACTGCTGTGCCACCTCTAATCCGAAAAAATTGGATGTATAAACAGTATTTAAGCCAGGATAATTTTCATCGCTAAGCAGTCTCTGGAAAAATGGCTCGGACTTCGTGCGAGATTGAAAGCTATTCACTTTCTCATACAATTGAAGTACTAGCGGCTTTGCATCACTTCTGGACGATATAGTATGCTTAAGGGCAGAAAATTTTACCAGGGTAGCAAAGGTATTATCGTCATAGTTTTCAAAGAAGTGTTTCTCAAGATCAGGCATTAAGAATTGAAGGACATCAGCATCAACCGGAATCTCCCCTGTTTCCAATTTCTTCCTGACAAAATTTATCGCATCTATCTGTTCTCTACGCTTCAACATTAATAATACAGGCACCCCTAAAACCCCTGACCTGAAATATCCAGGTAAGGTTTCATTTGTTAATTCGTTATTGTTTATAATTTTCCTTAAGGCGAGTGTATTTGATACTTTCGGGCCAGGAGCCTCTTTAAGAAAAGATGCAAATATCGCGGCGGCCCTTTTTTGTTCTTGACTGGCCATTTCATCTGGCAGTGTTGAATCTCTTTGAATGGCATAGTGGAGGTAGTCACTGACTCCTGACTCCAGCTTTAACTGATTAAATAACTCGGCAAATTGTTCAATCTCAGGTGTTTGCGTAGTCTTTGGCAATTTTTGGTAGAAAAATTCGATAAGCGGATAAGAAGGTAGGGAGGGCGTTTCAATTTGCGAAAGATACTCAACAAAGACTTTCATTTCCTCTTGCTTGTCTTTAAATCTATCCAAATATAGAATTAAGGAACCTTTCTTTTCATCCTTGTCATTTTTTTCAACCTCTTTTTGTATGCTTAATAAATTAGCCAGCGGATATCCGGCATCTAAAATAGCATTAACTATAATCGTATAGTGATCATCCCAGGGACGTCTCCCCTGACCAGGATATTGGCGTGACTCAAGTATAAGCTTTACCATATCATCGGTTGGCTGCGTCCCGCCCCATAATGAAATAATCTCCTCTGCTATCTCAGGAGAATTGGAAGCACGAAAGTGAGAAATAAGGTGTTTTAGATCCATCGTTACCACTGCTTTTCAGAGCACTATGTATTGATTATATACAATTGCCCGCATTTAACTCGATGCTAGTCATATTGACTATAATCAACCCAGTTATTTTTATCCTGACGATATACTGCAGACATCTCATTTAAGTGATGGGCTAAAATCATCAATACTTTCTGCCCCAGTGAATTTAGCCGAACCATTGAGATTCGGCTAAATAGGCTTACCTCTTCAATTGCGCGAATAAACTCAAGGTTTCCTCCTTGGAAATCAATCCTACTGAACTTAAATTGCCAAGCAATTGCCCTTGCTCATCATAAAATAGCATTGTCGGAGTGCCATAAATGTGAAACGCTTCGCGAATTTTAGCAACTTCTTCTGATTTCTCACCGATTTCCACCCGCAAATTGACAATGCCTTGCATGGCATCAATAACGTCGGCCTGGCTGAATACCTGCTTATCCATCTCCTGGCAATCGCTGCACCAATCTGCAGAGAAATCTATGAACACCTTATTATGACTTGCCTTGGCGTCAGCCAGGCTGGTGTTAATTGCATCAAGCGTGGACACCCTAATAAAGGGAGACTGACTAATCGGCTCGGCAACTGAAACAGGCGTAAGCAGTTGATAGACTATGGCTCCCGCTCCCATCAGTGATAGCAAGGCAAAGCTTTGTAGAATCCGCCCGCCTAACCGGGTTTCCTTACGAAAGGCGCCCAAAATCCATCCCGCAATTAGCAAAACCAGGATCCAGAGTAAATCAGCCCAGAAGCTTGGCACGACACGACTTAACAGCCATACCGCCATAGCAAACATCATAAGCGCAAACAGTTGTTTGATGCGAATCATCCAGGGGCCCGAAGCAGGTAAAAAACGGCCATAACCTGCACCGACAAGCAACAAAGGCAATCCCATTCCCAGAGCCAGAACAAAGAGTAAAAGCCCTCCCTGCGCAACCTGCCTGCTTTCTGCAATATACGTCAAAATCCCAATCAGAGGCGCTGTTACACAAGGCGATACAACCAGAGTTGAAATCGAGCCCATTAAAGCGGAGGAAATGATTCCCTTACGACCTGAGCTCTTGTGAGAAAAGCGCATGAAAGCTGGAAGCCGAAATTCAAAGACTCCCAGTAACCACAGCCCCATTAGCGTCAATAAAATACTAAAGCTTCCAATAACCACAGGCTGCTGCATTAAGGTTTGCACTGTAGCCCCAAACCAGGCAGCCAGCATTCCCGCCAGCGCATAAGTAAGCGCCATGCCCAGCACATAGGCTAAAGACAACTTAAACGCTTCACGCCCGCTCTTAGCTCCCTGCCCGGTGATAATACTGGATAATATTGGCACCATCGGTAAAACACAGGGCGTAAATGCCAGCAGCACACCTAAACCAAAAAAGACACTTAGATACAATACGGGACTATTATTCTGGATGAAACCCACCGCAGCCATAGGATTTCCAGCAAAGCCTGTCGCAAAAGCAGAACAAGAGAGTAATGCTATACATAATGACAAAATCAGTTTTTTCATTTTGATTCCTTGATAAATTATTTTCATTATTTTGTAACTCCCTGGTTGTGGATAAGTTTGATGTTAATTCAATCAAATCGTCTCAACGTCATCCTGAACGCAGTGAAGGATCCTCTGAGTCTGGTTCAGCTCTAAGCAGTTTGAGATCCTTCGCTACGCTCAGGATGACGTAACTGGGGAGTTACATTATTTTGAATAAAAGGAATCAAATCGGCGGGCGGTAAACTTCATCCGAAGGTGAAAGATATTTTGAAAAAATCAGCAGAAAACTTAAGAGACCAATAAGACTTTGCAATAGCATTTGTTGCAGGGATTGAGATTCTTCTTCAAGCCAATAATAAACAGAGCCACAACCGCTGCTCAAAATCTGTTGAACGGAACAAGGCGTCATTGCAAAGGAATGAGGAGATGCATCCGCGGCTCGAATACAAGAGGGCTGCTTGAGTGGTGCAAGAATGACAGCACTCAAGAGTATCAGCATGATTAGGGAACGAAATTTGTTCATTTAATGACCCTATCATAATTTAAAGGATTAAATCAATGCATGAGCAAAAAATCTTCAAAGCTAGGATTAAGATTGTCTTAATAATTACTTCGTATAATTGTGCCATCCACCTGTTAATTTGAACGAAGGAGATTCTATGAAGTCGTCTTACAGAGATCATTTAAAAGCTAAATTCAAGCCCACTTTTTTCGGTATATTTGAAAAGCAGGACGCAGCGTTATTAAGTAACGTGTATGCTTATGTATATAATAAAGAAGTGAAGCATTCCGCTTTCATGAGCACCTGCCATGGACCTGTATCCGGATATAAATCTCACGTCACTTTAGATGCTGTAAAAAATGAATTTACACAATATAACCCTGAAGTACAAACTGCCGTGTTATCCAGAGTTAATCAGTATGTGAGTGATTTTGAAGCAGCAACAGTGTTTCACCCTACTCAGGAAGCCTATCAACGCTTATTGGAAGTTCGTGACACTTTTAAAGCACATATGGATAAATCCCCTACCCCGCAATAACCATATTTCTGGGTTTCGGACTTCTCTCGCTCGAACCGGCGAATGTATCCGGCGGCGTCAGGCACTCTTAAGCCCTGGCGCTCAGCTTTCACGCTGAAGGATTCCTTAGGCATAAAATGGACCAAGGTTTACATTGTCGCGCTGGATTTGAAACTCCAAACCTTTAAGGGCTAATTAAATAACAAATTACAATAGTTTGGCTCAATAATTAATCAATGAATAATAATCAAACCAACTCCCGTTTTTAATATTGACAGCAAGAATTTATTTGATTTTAATCGCGATTAGAACGCCCAGAAATTAACTGCTAAGGAAACTAATTTGACGATATTTATTGGTATTGCAGGATATTCTGCATCGGGAAAAACCAAAGCAAGTAAGTTAATTCAGGAATATTACGGAGATAACTGTGTCGTTATTTCTTTCGACAATTATTATTTCGGTGTAGACACTCTTCCTGCCGGAATAAGCTTTGATGATCCTCGAGCGATTGATTTTAAATTATTTGCTGAGCATCTTGAGCAGTTGCGAAAAGCTGAGCCCATCCAAATGCCTGTATATGATTTTTCAACGTCACTTCGCACTTCTCAAACCATTAAAGTTGAGCCTAAAAAAATTATTGTAATTGAAGGTATCTTAGCTTTACATGACCCTGCCCTGCGAGCTTTTTACAGCTATAGTTTTTTTATCGATTGTGATGAAAAAGAATGTTTTGACAGACGTTTGAAACGTGATCAAATAAAAAGGGGGCGTACAGAAGAAAGTATCAGAGATCAATGGCCAAGTGTTGCCTTATCTCATTCTCAGTTTGTTAAACCAACAAAAGAATTTGCTAACAAAGTTATCTCAAATACAAGCGATAAAATTAACTTTGAGCGTGCAGTACGCTGTGAGCTGGGTACTCTTTCAGAATGCCGCAAGTTAATGCCCGATAGTTTTTTTTATCGACGTTTTCCAGTTAAAGACCAGGAATCACCGTCCAATTCAGGAAGCTACAATCGATATTTGTAGACGCAATACTTCATAGGGATGCTATTCGTCTTAAGGATTGTTTTTTACACAAAATGTCTCATTTATGATAAAATGCCTTTTTTCCTCACGGTTAATTTTATGAGACAAGACCAAATTGATATGGCGGCCAGTGTTGGTATTCATTTTCCCAGTATAAAGCCCTTATTCTCCTGTCCACCAAATCCGGAAGTGTTGAAAGCATGGCAAGCCTATCAATGCCAATTTGAGCTGCCGGAGAGCGCATCAATTTCTCAAAAAATTATTGATAATGTCAATTATGTTTCCTTTGAAACGTTTATGACTCAATTACAAGCTACTATTGCTGCTTTTAATCAGGCCGGTGATGAGCCTTACATTTTGCTCATTACGCAGGATACCCTGGGTAAACTTGATGAGGGAGCCAGTGAGCAATGGGTTTCGGGCCTGGCTTTGGAAGAGTGTGGTTTACGATGGCCCACAGCAATCACCACAAGCTTGAGTCTGGACGTCTGCCTTGCCCGGCATCCTCAGGTGAGAAAGATATTAATTCTGGATGATGCAGCATATAGCGGTACGCATATGGCACGAGAGTTATCCAATTTAAGAAACCTGAGAAATGTGGATTCGAGCTCACAGTATACCTTTTATTTTGGTATACCCTTTATGAGTAAACAAAGCCGAAGGATTGTCGAAGCAGGTCCAGGCTCCTGCAAGTCAAACTTTGCAAGTGTGTGTTTACCCCATCAGACGATTCCTTTGATTGAAGATCTGCTCACGGAAGAAGAAAAAAAAGTGGCTGCAAGACTGGATAATCTTCAGTTAACGGTAGGTTTGACTTATTTTGATCATAAAATGCCTGATTATAAATCCGCTTCAACCCTTCTGGAACAAGGAATTTTCTTAAAGCCAACAATGGATTGTCTGATGGAAATTGAACACATAATTCCCGGAAACAGAGCTCCGAGACCCGGTAAAACTCGAATTGAGACTCCTGAGGAATGGAACAATCGTTATAATCAATTTGCAGCCAATCGATATATTCCCTGGATGCCGAAAGTGATTTGTCCTTATAAACTAAAAAATGACGAGGAACAGCAAGCCTTAAGAAAAGCAGTTGACTCGAAACGAGTTGGTAACCGAACCTCATACTCACTACCCGAACGATTCAAAGTTGCCAGGGAAATTTTAGGTGAAGAAACGATTCAGGAACAAGTCAGCGCGCCTTCTAGGGAATTTTCGCTACCCGAACAAGGGGCCGCTCCCTCCAGGGAATTTTCCCTAAATGACATTCGCCAAAGCTATTCAAAACATGCCTCCTGGTACAGTTTAAGAAAATACAGTTTATTTTTCTTTAATACCACTAAAGACGCAGTGATTGAAAACATGAAAACTCAGGCCAAATTAAAACCTCATGGTGCATCTGAAAAGACGCTAATTGAGTTTGGTCTTATTTAATGCAGGCGATTGTGCATTTAATTATTCTTATTTTTATGCCCTGAAAAGCATGTATAATTCATCTTTTCAGGAGAGGTTATGTTTTTAAGAAAAGCAATTCAATTATTTACAGGGCCCCAAAGACCCTCAACCATACATGCGGATGCTGAACCTATAAGCGTGGAAACAATACCATCCGATAGCGACTTTATTCGCGAAGGTAGCGGCACAACGACTGTTACAGGAAAAATTGAATACGTACATGTGACTGTTCGCGGCAGTTCCAGCCTGAGAATAGAAGGAGAAGTAGGTCGAGGCTGTACATTTTATAAAGATGGCAATGGAACACTCAGCTTTGCAGGCACTGTGGCCAATGATTTGAAATTAACCGTCTTCGGACAAGGAAACATCGTCTTTACCCAAGAACCACCTCAAGCTGTTATTAATTCAATTGAAAATCCAATAGGTAACGCCCAGATCACTTGTGCAGGAAGGATTTTACCTCAGTTGCAGCCCGGGTATCGTCGACACAATCTGGGGCATCCTGCCAGGCAAACGGTAACTGAGCCATTCAGGCAAACCAGTGTAACTTTGAGCCGCCTGTCTGCTGAAAGACCTCAACAAGCCTCTACCTCAGAAGATGGATTTAATTCAGGAACTAAAAAATATATAGAAGACTATAAAGATCGTGAACTAATAGCAGACCGGATCGAAAAACTTAATCTGACTCCGGAAGAAGAGCCTTTATTCAAACGCTTCGAGGATGCAATTTCTCATTGTTATTTTGATAGTATTCCCGTGAAATATCGAAGCAGTTACTATGGTATACCTAACCTATTAGCATGGTATGAAATAAATAAAACCGATCCTGTCACCAGAGACGCAGTTAAACTGGATGCCTATGAGTCTGCATTTCATTTGTATGGCGAGTTAGACGATGTGATTATCGAGCTCAATAAACTACGGACAGCAAAAAAAGAGGCAATCTCTGCAAAACAGTCTTCTCCCACGCCGCAAGATGCGAATGAGGAGCAATCTAGCGTGGGCCTTTCAATGTAACTTCAAGAGGCCTGACAATATCCGCGCCAGGGATTTTTTCGCTGACGCGGTGCAGTGCCTGCTGCATTGTAACAGAGTATTTACACAGTGCTTTGACTGCTACTTCCCGGTCTTTCTGCTCAGCGGTCGAGGTGATCACATTTCTGTTTTGAACCACTACCCGTAATAGTTTCTGCATTCCAGTATGTCGAACAGGTTCCACTTGGGGCTTTAATCCCTCCAAAGCGTGCAGAATATGCTGGCAACGCCATGCCGCCAAATCAAGTGAACCAGCCTGCTCAACTTGCTGTCTTAATATCGAGCGTATCTCATTCGAAGCGCTGCTCAAATGACTCAACCATTGCACAATGGCTTGCGACTCATTCAGGCGATTGCCTGATTCTCTGTCGTTAATCCAGGTCATGTCATCCAAAAGAAGATTCATGAATGCATTCATGGTCACATTGACCCATTCACGCAGAGGGCTCCCCAGCCTGTATTGGCTCTGCATTTTCATGGACATTTCATAAAACGCATCGAATGCACTGGAGCATCCTGGATTTCGCAGGGCCTCTTTATAAAGAACAAAAAGATCATCAACCATTGAATGATTTGCTGAGCCAATCTGCCTCTTTATTTCATCAATCACTGATTGCAACTGCTCGCTTCCCAGCAGTTTGTGCTGCCATTCACGTTGAACAAACTCTGTTAATTTTAAGTGCTCGCGTGTTTTTGTACTTAAGGATGAATCATTCTTATTATCAATACGCGTTTGCTCTAAAACAGCCGCTCGTTTATCTGGAGAAATAATCGATTTATAGCAGTTAGAGCATCGCAAAAGGAAAGCTTTTTCTATTTCATTCAGTCGATAGCGTTTTAATATTCTTCCCTCATTTTCTGATCTCGAAAAAACTTCTTTGAGGATTTCTTTCATGCTATCGGGTAACTCGGCAACAATGCCTGCCAGCGTGGATTGATTCAGTAGAAGGGTATACTGTTCCAGAGAATAATTGAGTGAAGCTTCCAGGGCCCATTGTCTATCGAGTGCATTATTCAACCAGATTTGTAGTTTGCGTAAAACTCGCTCTCTTGTCCGAAGTCTGGCCAATGCAGATCCTTGAAAACGATATTGAGCCAAGTCTGCCCTTCTGGCTTCGGGATAGCTGTTATAGTAGAAAACCAGAGCAAGCAATGCCTTATCCTGGGGATCTTTTAATTTATGATTTTTAATCACCGATCGAGTCACTTGCTCTGTGATTTGTGCAGTTTGGGGAGCTGTTAAACATTCATAGAGGGCATAAATTAAAACATTATCAATCTGCAAGGCATATTGATTAACTATTTGTCGCAAAGAAGGATTTGCCGCATTAATCGCTGGGTCAAATAATTGCTTCCATTCACCGGCGGTCAGGGGAAATGCGTCAGACAATATTTTTTTATATGATTCCTCCCGGAATACTCGACCGGATAATAAATCAGGGTGAATTTTTTTCACGTAAATTAATAAGAGATTAATCAATTCATCCTGAGATAATTCATGCCCATTTGCGGTAGCTATGAGCCGCAGCAGGTGGTCGCGGATAGCCATCATCGCTTGAACCCGCAGACCGGGCTCATTACCTGGTGCAGAGGAAATGGCAAGAGGATGATTGGATTTGGGTTGCCTTGTTACTGGAGCAAGCAAACTATTATAAATGGCCTTTGGTATTGAACTTAAGCTATCAACCACTCCTAAACCGATACCATAAATAAAGCCACCTGCACCGGACAAAATGGCATGGATTATTTTGTATTGCTCTTCAGTGCTATAAGCCTGATAGCCTGCAATATAAGCTTGAGCAAAAGGCTGGGTCAGCACGCTAAAAACGGTTTTATCACGATGAATTAAAGGCAATAAGGCGCCCACTGTTTTAATGCTCAAATCCAAACCGATCTCACGACCAGAAGGTGTAGCAATTTGATTACCATCCAGATCACGAAATCCTGAATGAAAATTGTCCTGGTGTCGTCGACGATAAAAATCGTCAGCGATTGCTGGAGAAGGAGCCTGATAGGCAAGCGCATTATGCATTAATCCCGGCGAAACTTTTCTTGAAATATTAGCCGCAGAATTGTGTTGAGTTAAATCGGCAAAATAATCTTTTATTTCCTGCAAAGCCAATAAAGGCTTAACATGTAATCGGGCTTGCTCTGCTATGGATTTTGCCGTTTCATCCGTGGGAGAAGGATAGTAAAATTGAGTTAATTCTTTAAGGGATCCTAATACAGCTTCACAGTATTTAGAAGCTCTGGTATTTTGAAAAGGTTTCAGCGTTGTCAGCTCACGAATCAAACGCTCACAAGTGGATCGGCTTTGAGGTTCAAATGCGTCTGCAGAGGTGGTTAGCTCCATAAAATAATAATGCAGGTCCACATCGTCTTTGGTGCAGGAATAAAGGCTGTAAATGAGCTCTTTGAACAATGAAAGAAAGGCTTTATGGCAATTATCGGCTGTTCGTTGCGGATGATGTAATGCCTCATCAAATGACTGCCATTTACGTTGGATTTCATCGTTATAGCAATGAGTTAATAGCGGCGTATTATTACTGGCTGGCGGTAAAAATCGGGTGGCGATAGCATTATAGTAAGCATGAAATGCAGGGCAATAAATCATTAAGCGTGAAGATTGCAGCATTCGCACAACAAACGATGCGCAAAGCTCTTCCTGCTGAAAATGTTTATCAAAATTTTTAGGTACTACACCGATAAAAGGGATAAAAATTTCATCGCTTTCTCGAATTACCTGCCCATAAAACGCATCGGGGATAAATTCATCAGGCCCAACAGGATTGTACACCAGATGCCCACGCGTACCAGTAGAGTTGCACTGGGCATACTGCAGTTGAAGCGGCCATAAGGGATTGGCAACGAAAAAAGATTGCAAGGAATCCCCTGAGCCAGTATCTCGTGGAAACGCTTCCACCAGCAAGGAGCCTGCCTGACGAAACATGGGAGTTTGTTTAAAATCGCCCTTCGCAGTTTTAAAATAGGTACCTTGCGGGTCTGGCTGATAAAAAGAATCGATTTGCTGTAAGCCGGCATCGCTATAAGAACTGACATAATGGCGGCGATATTTGACATAAGCGTTATTTTCAAAATACGGCGGCTCAGGAAAAAGATGAGCAACGAGATTGTCAACCAAGGCATTGTAAACTGTTTCAGAATACTCCGAGGGCTGCAAAGTGGTCATATAGTTAAAGCTTGAAAAAAGCGCGCCGAGTTCGTATTTAATCCCAATTGCTGCATTCATACGGGCTTCAGCAGGTCCCTGGCGATGCACGCTTAGATTCTTAAAATGGCTTGCCCATTCTGGATCATTTAAGCGAAATGTATCCATGCCTGCATCGTTGGAATCACTGACGACACCACCCCAGTTGGCCCCGATACCTAATGCCTGTCCTCGATTGAACTGAAATCGCTGTAAAAAACGAATAAGATATCGACTAATTACAGGCAAATGGGCAGAATCGATGCGAATATTGGCCTGCAAAAGCTGCTCTTGCAAAATGCCCACCAGCATTTCTTCATTTAAAGAATTTAATATGGTCTTGCCATCTAAAAAAGGGCTTACATAAGAATCATAAGAATCTTTTTTTAACTGGATAAACTGAATGCCAAGGCGCTGTAATACGGTTTGCATCCAGTCAAAAAACTCTTCATTGAGCGGTAAATCAATCAACTGCGATAATTGACGGCGGATCATCGCCTGCCATTGCTGCCAAGGTAAAAAGTCAGGCAATTTTTTGGCTAAGGCATCGGCATGCCCGCCTGGTTTTAGAGCAAAGCCATGTGTTGATAAATAGACACTGGCATCTGCAATACGTCCTGCCTTGCTAATCTGATAATCTGATGTGGCGGTAAAGGGTGAGATATCCGGGGTTGACTTATTGGGCGCTATAGCCGGATTAATTGGAATAACCGGATCTCTGGGCAATGGTGTCCCTGACTCCACTTCGGGTTTATTTTGATTGATGGCTGGGGCTAGCAGAGAAGGATAGGTCGACAACAGATTATCAATAGGAATGGCCGACCAGGCACTCATGGCCTTGAGTAATTGCCATAGGTTGTTAATATTGCAACCCATGTGATGTTTTTTTATCGCTCTTAAGACATTCTGATAGGCCTCATTCAAAGCTTGTGTATTCAGGCGTTGATCAAATCCGCTTTGATGATAGCTTTCAATAAGCCGGTTGAATCGATTAATTTTATGGTTGATAGCCCTACTGTGTACCGGATATTCACTCAAAAAATGAGGCAGGCGATATTTGAAAGGAGTTCTGTGATTGCAAGGACTTTCCTGTAGCCTCCCCACAAGGGTCAATGCCTCCTCGATGGGTGTATGAGTAGTTACAGGTTTATAGTGTTCCTGTAATTGCTGATGAAGTTGCCTGACGCAGGCCTCATCACTCAACATGGTTAATAAAAAATAAACCTGTGTCAGTGTTTGTGAATTTAAATGCTCACGCATGCTGTGCGGCAGTTTAGTTCTGAGCGCGTCCAATAAACTGACTGG
The DNA here is from genome assembly GCF_021297775.1 of Legionella sp. 16cNR16C. NCBI lineage: Bacteria > Pseudomonadati > Pseudomonadota > Gammaproteobacteria > Legionellales > Legionellaceae > Legionella > Legionella sp. 16cNR16C. The sequence goes on along the minus strand of NZ_JAJTMX010000002.1, from coordinate 49,258 downwards.
TTCACTGTGGCGCTCGGGTATGGCCGTATAATGTTCTCGCATATAGTTTAATTCTGCAGTCTGGGGGCTTCTGTTTGATGTTCTTCTTCGGGTTGTGCGTGAACTAAGCCCAGATCGCTCTCAAATTCATCACGGCCAGGAACTATCTTTCTTGAGCTGTGCTCTGCAAGCTTAAGCATTTTCATTTGTTTATAATTTTGATAAAGCTCTTCGAATACATGCGTATATAATATCTGCGCTTTTGTAGTTCTTTGTGCCTGTGGCAGCTGCTCATGTAATGATTTAAACAAATTAAAATCGGTTTTAGCTTTATTTACAAATCGCCGCAATATTCCCTGTGCATCATCCTGATTGGCAAATCGATCCACGAAGCTTAAATCCGCTGCAGGTCGGTCACTGTATGCGCCAAATCTTGTATGGTAACTTGAGAGAGAAATCCCACCAAAATCAAGACGTTGGACTAAACTTTCGCAATTGGCAGCGGAGGCATTTGGTGCTAACAAACCAATAATGATCTTATAAAACTCTTTTAATCCTTTCCTTTCTCCCCGTTCTTCATCATCTTTTAAGACTGCAATATCTGCAATTTCACTATCTATAATTTTTTGCAATTTACGTTGTGCGTTTAAAGTCGATTGAGTTCCTGAACTTTGATCCAGTGTTTGAAAGGCGCCAAGAAGATTAATCAGAATTGCACAGGTTCCCGCGCTAGAGCCAGCACTGGGTTCATCTACGGTATTGATCAATAGACCATTGGGATTGGAAGAATCAGTGGATTCTAATTTCAGCGCAATATGAGAATCACGATGCAGACTAACAATTTCTAATAGCTTTATGAGCCTTAGCATAGTATCCAAACCAATTAAACCGCCTTGTGCCAGCACTTTCATGACATTAGTGATTGTTCCCGCCACCAGGTCGGTACTAAAACCAGTTGCCTGAGACGATTGGCAATCCCCTCTACTGCAATTCTCGCTTTCGTGGGTCTGTGCAGGATGCAAATGTCCATCAGTAGTATGAACTTTTTGATGTGTCCAATTGACGGATCCATGCATGCTCATAGGTGCTGCAGAGGCTGCACCGCTTGCAAGCAATGATCCCTCGGCAAGACTGGCTGTAGTATAAGCAAGAGAATGTAATACACTTTGTTGAAGAGTATGCATTGCCAGATTATGTTGAACAGTATCCAGGTTATCTTTCAATGCCTTGTTTAAATCGGTTGCAATTCGTATCAGAGCTAAACCTGTATGTGATAAGGTGAGGCGTAGAGCAGTTATTGCATGTGTAGCGCTGTACTCCTGTTCCGAGTGGCTATCCCAACTGATTTGCTGAGATGCCTGATTAGAGTGCTTTCTACTTTGCACTTCACTCGCTTTTTCTGAAGCCGCATGGAGACGGTTTTGATCGATTAATGTCAGAGAGCGACAGGCAGTAAGCATCTCATCGATTAGTAAAACCATGGCAGAGGCAGCCCAATACGCCGCAGCAGTACTACTTCCCACTGTATCATGTGTTGATAACAGAGAACCGTTTCTGGATTTGGAAGGAGCGATATCTTTTTCAATTTCGGCCATGAAATTGCGGGTAAATGCCTGGATGTTATTCAGCGTTACCGTAATACTCGGAAGCGTTGACAGTAAGGCTTCATTTTGTTGTGCCTCATTGGTCTTAACTGCTTTTCTGGAGGCATTTGCCGAGACTGTCACTGAATTGAATAGGCTATGCGTGGTCACAAGTGAGGCGACAGTACCATGAGCACTCACATCCAACTGGCTGGCCATATCCTGATTAAGGTTAGGAATAATATGCTGCCCATTAGCCTCTTCAATCCCATCAAGTACACCCTTGATTGCTTTTTCAAATTGCGCCAGGACTTCAGGATTGGCTAAATCAACCGAACTATCAATTGTTCCTGAATCATAGCCTCCTGCAGAGTTTTGCTGAGGCTTAGCCAGTCCTCGTAAGGCTTGGGCCAATTCACTAATATGGCTGAGCAGCACACTCATCGAACGACCAGCGATAGTTTCACTGAGTTGTGCCGCTGTTTTGACAGCCGATGAGCCTCCCAGGTTTTCTGCGCAAAGACGCATGATGTTAGACAATGAGAAAAGATTGGAATGCAAACTGTTAATACGATCGACACCCCCAGAAGGGCCTTGTTCGGTCGCTTGCGCGAGCGCTTTTTGTACCCGTCCCTCTGTCGCAGCAATGGCAGTCTTGTTAACGAGGCGTGACGCCACGCTAAACAGGGATAATGCTGCCACGCGGAAAAGAGCGGTCGCCAAGGGAGTACTAACACTTTGATTGGATGATAAATCAGCCGCGGCCTGCATGTGGGATAAGGCTTTCTCAAGAATTTTTAATTGCCGTTGCGATGCCTGGCTATCAGAATCCTGAGTAGCTTTCTTTACGCCACTACTTGCATGGTAGACATTTTTATCATCCGCTTCGCTCGCTGATTCCTGTCCCAGAAAATGACTGACGGCACTTCCCTCTCTGAAAAGCTGACCAACCATATTGGTAAGCAAAGCAGCAGCGGAAGGTATGAATGCGGTTGCAGTGACGCTGCCGCCAGCCCCTGTCGAGGCAGCTGTTCTGGCGTGAGTTCCGGCATGGGAGTTCTCAGCAATATTGATTGCGTTATAGACATTATCCATCACCTGACCACCCTGGTCCTTGACCAGGCCAGCCACGCTATCAATACTGGCTGAAGGCTTTTGATCCTGCGGATTAAAAATAAATGCTTTCGTGCTCGCATTTTTCATTTCATCGCTGGGAATGTCTAACCTGGATAAACCTTCAGCAGTTTTCTGTGTAACAGTGACCCCATCACTGGGAATTTGTGCCAGGTGACTCACTCCGCTAACCATCGCGAGAGAAATGTATCGGGTAATAAATGCGAGGGAGTCATTGGTTGCAATTAATCCTCCGCGAAGTTCTTTCATATAGCTGTCTAAAACACTATGATCGATGTCGGCCGGATCTTCAAATAAAACATTCAAGGCGTGGAGTAATGAATCACGTCGGCCACTCTTGTCGGACAAAACCGTAGCAGCATTCTGTGAAGCCGTTACAGCCTGAGAGAGTCCAAATCCTGGTCCGGAGGCGCTGGCAGTAGGTATCCCAGCAGCTGCAGCAGTCGTTACAGTAAAACTATCAAAAAACTTCACCATTCTAACATCCCTGATTTTATTATTCGGAATGGCTGTTAATGTATAGAATCCTTTCTCATTGTCAATATTATTATTTCTATTGGTAGATAGTTAGCATCACCTATTGTCACAGCCAGGCTCACTGTCGTTAACCAAGCATTGAGCATAAAAATCCTTGAAAAAAACTGTCCTCCCCGCGAAGGCGGGGAACCATCCCTGAGCTAGCTATAATGCCAATTGAGGAATGGATTCCCGCTTTCGCGGGAAGGACTCCTTAAGTTAATGGTAGTAACTACCCGCAGCAATCTTCGAGATGAAACGTCCTCAGAGGATACTACTCTATTTACTTAACCATTCTACTTACTTGACCAGTCTACGCATCATGTCGCCTGGATTAACAGGTGGAGTAATGGCCATAGCGATTGGTTGACCTTGAGGGTTTTGATATTCACAGGCCCAGAGATAGCCATCAGGCGTGGGGCCGCCACTGCTTTTAATCGATTTAACCAGGCGGTTTGCCTTCTTGATTGCAACTTCTTTGCCTTTCACTTGACCAACATAAATACCGAAAGTCCATTTGTCCTGGGTATCGTAATAATTACTCCAGTTAAGTCCTACCCATCCCAGATCAATATCTATTGCATCACTGATACCAATTGCCTGCAGTGACTCAACACTTGGACATTTTTCCGGGCTATCACTGAAGGCAAATGCTGAAGATGAAACCAGTAACGCCAGAGAAAAAGATTGCAGCACACGTTTCATAACCCACTCCTTGTTAAAAAAACAGAAAATCCTGGTCATGATACCTATCATTTTCTCAGGGTTCAACAAAAAAACAATGATCATTTAGTTCAAATGATGTACAATAAAGCCCTTTAGAGAATTTCGCCATATAAAACGTGAACTTTAGGCAGGGGCGTGTAAAATAATTCCTTTATTTTCATAACACTCTGTATAAATATTTCCATTATTTGAATTTATATGAGAAAATGTGGCGGTGAGTTGATAGAATGGATGTTGATCGATTTGCAATTATTTGTAACAAATGGAACCTTTATTGACTTGATTTATGGTAAATACACGTGCAAGCAATTGAAGATAATCTGAAAATTTTTACCCGCTTTATTGCTGCCGATTGCGATCTGGAAGACGTAGAAACGCATTTTAAAAAATATGACAATAATTTTCTGTCATTCGAGCGTGATTTCTATGTCACTCCCATTGATTCAACTGATGAATGTGTGGATGCCGCCATTGAGTTATTACAAAGCCTGCATATTGATTTCAAATTGTGGCCAAGCTATTTCGCCCAGAATCTCTCTACCTATGAATTTTTAAAGAAAATAGTTCGTGACCATGAGTTATCCATCCAGCTCAATAATCTGATCGATGCTATCGAAAAGCGCAAACGTTACAATAATATTCTGTTTGCACTCAAAATTTTAGTGCCGATCTGTCTTGTTCTTATTATTATGGCGGGTATTTTTCATTCCCAGCTTGAAGAGATCATTCGTTTTTTACTTTTTTCCGCCGGCCTGCTTCCCGTTTTTGGTATTATCGTCTCTATCTTTTCCATTATTTTTCAAGTGATCTTCAGTCATTTAAATGACCGCCGCCCTATTGAAAAGATTTATCGAGATGATGCCTTTATTGTTTTAAATAATACTTTAAATATTGTTGCTAAAACCATATTGATGGCTGCCAAGTATACTTTTGTTCCATTAGCTGCTTTTTTCTTTATTGCAGCCGCCGTGATTGAAGTATTAAAGGAATTGTTTTATTTACTTGAACTTCATCACACTCAAACGCTGGAGCTTTCACCCGAAGAAAAACATAATTTCGCTTCATTGACACTGTACCATCAGCAAGGTGCTCGCTTAAATTATGATTTTATCAAACAGCGAAATGCCTTCATCATTAATATAGTTGCCGCCCTTACCCTGGCAATTTCAGTCACTGCCTGTGCTTTTTTACCTGCCGGATTTGTTCTCACCTTGGCTACCTGTTCGGTGGTTTCAATTGTTTTTTGTATTAAGAAACTAGCTTTATACATCAATGACATCATGGTATCGAATACCTTGCAGCAGGAATTGAAATCAATTGCCGATACCTATGCAACCGACGAGAAATCAGAGGCCAAGATTGATGAGCTTAAAGAAAGTATTTACGAGATCACCAACCCGGATGTTTTGGAAAAGATTCAGCATCTCGACGATGGAAGCCATGCGGTACGCGTCAAGCCTCAACCTACTCATCCCAGCGTTTTTGGTCTTTTCAGAAGAGAATCACGGCAGCAATTAAATCCGGGTGGATATAAACCTGTAGCAGCAACAGAGGAGCCGGGCGCAGCACAAGCTCCCAAACGACGACATCTTTTTTTCAAATCTGAACAGAAACTCAGTCTGGATAAATTAAGTACAAAAAAACCCAACTCAGAGCAATCCGATGTGTTGCCTGGAAGTTTAGATGAAGTCAAACCCGGTTCGTATTGACAAGACTCGCCATCGCTTTCAAAATGCCCACTTTGACTTAAAAAAGGCACTCGATGTTTACATCGGAAATGCAGGGTTTGTATAAGCAAGATAATCCAGAGCTGGTTAAACTGATAGTTGCTCAGAAAAAAGATCTTGATAAAGAGGAATGGAACCCTTTAAGCCGTCCTCAGTCCATTCCCTCCGGCACTCTGTTATATATTGCCTGCATGGAAAACCGGGTCGCTATTGTGGAAGCGCTTCTAAAAGCGGGAGCAAATCCTGACCAGCCAATTAGCCTGGATCAAATGTCGCCTTTATTAATTGCCTGCAAAATGGGACATGAACAAGTTGTCAGTTTATTACTAAAATATGGAGCCAGTGTTCAACAGACCAATCAACTGGGCGAAACACCGCTTTACCTTGCCTGTGCATCTAATCATCAAAGGATAATAGAACATCTGCTCATTGCGAAAGCCAGTCCCCAGCAAACCAATAATAAGGGAGAAACAGCGCTGTTTATCGCTTGTGCTGAAGGTCTTCCCCTGGCAGTTAAGAATTTGATTGGAGCTGGAGCAGATATTGAACACAGCTCTGAAGAGGGAAAAACAATTTTTCATGCATTATTCAACCGGATTGAAAAAGAAAGAGTCAATCAGCCCCGCTATACGAAGTATTTAAAGGTACTGAAGCTTCTTCTTGATATCGGGGTAAATATTGACAAGACTTTGGAGGGTCTGGAGACTCCCTTTATACAAACCCTGGGACGAAAAGCCAGAGATCAGAACAAGATGATTCTCGATCAGATTGTTTCCTCCAGGATTTATCCCTTTCCAACAGACAAGCGCAGCCAATTCAATGATACTTACATGGAGCAACTTTCAATATGCCGTGAAATTACTGATGGTCTTGCTGCTGCGCTTGAGTTTAGCCTTCAATTTACCCCCCAACGAGCCAGGCTGCTTTTGAAACGGGGAGCTTCATTGGTAAATGATACCCAGTGGAATCAACTCTTGCTCGCCTGTATCGAAGAAAATATAGCCAAAGCAAGCGAAATTCTTTCAGAAACGATAAAACTCAATGAAAAAGATATTCAATGCATGCCAATGGATTTAGCCTGTTTCACCGGAAATACCGAACTGGTTCGCTTGCTGGAAACCAATGAGTTAACGAGAACATGCTCAGAAGGATACACACCGCTGATGCGGGCTTGCCAGTATGGGCACTCGGATTTGGTTAAGGAACGACTGGAACAGGACAAAATCAATCATGAGGCTGGGAAGGTCAATGCGTTATCACTGGCCTGCAGTTATGGCCATAGACAGGTTATTGAAATTTTAATGAGCCATCCTGAAATTGAAGTCAGGATTAATAGTATATATGCAGCAGCTTATGCCAATAATGTCACATTAGTTAACGAGCTGTATGCATCACCCGCTTGCAAAGCCTTGCCAGATCCAGAGCGAATGCTTTGGGTTAGCTGCCACGGCAATCATAAGGAGATCATTCTCAATCATTTGGATAAATATCCGGCTCTCCTCAATCAAATCGACAAGAAGGGTAAAACAGCACTTTACCATGCCTGCGCTAATAATAATTTAGCTCTGGTAATGGCTTTATTGAAAAGAGGAGCCCAGTTACCCCTGTCAAATGATTTAAATTCGGAAGTAGAAAGCCCTAACCCTTTATTTATTGCCAGCATCAAAGGCCATCTTGCTATCCTTAAGGCAATGGTTGAACATTATAAACCGGACAACAGGCTGCTGCAGAAGTGTCTGCTGAAAGCCTGTGCTTACGGGCATCTTCGTATTGTTCAATTTTTGCTTTCTAAAGGGGCAAGCCCCATTCATCAGGGAGATTCCTGGATTACCCCTCTGCATGAGGCAACAAGGAATGGACATGTAGATGTTGTCAGGGAATTATTAGTCCTCGGAGCCTCACCCTTCACTAAGAATTCAATGGGACGTTCGCCGAATGATATAGCGCATAGTCATAATGATGAGAATTTAGTGACTATGTTTTCTCTTGTTGCCAGCTTCGGTTCATCGATTTACACTGGATCAAAATTAAACACTACTTATGGGTCTAATACTAATCTGGTCTTCTGGCAATCGGCATTATATCCACCTATTGCAGAGGGCATGGATGTAAATAAGATCAGCGCTGCTACCTCTTTCAATCAGGCTTAAACTCCCATTCCCCAGGTAAATCCTTAAGCATGTAAGTTGGGCCCTTGGCCCATAGCCGTCAGGTTAAGAAATAATGTTATCCCCTCTCCACCGCGCGAAGCGGGGGAGAGGGTTAGGGTCACTGCCATTAAGTTAAGCTCAGTTGTATATAAACTGTCCTCCCCGAGAAGGCGGGGATCCATCTCTGAGCTCGCTATAATGCCAATTGAGGAATGGATTCCCGCCTTCGCGGGAAAGACAAAATTACCTTAACTTAATGGCAGTGCCCCACCTGCGAAGACAATTATTCCATTGCACTTCGCCATAGCGTCGGGATGAATTTGGCAAGCCGCTTTAGTCTTGATTCCGCAATTTTGTTAAAGCTTGCATTAAATAAAGCTTCCACGTCTACATAGTCAAGCCAAGCCGCTTGCAGACCAGTTAGCATTCGATAGCCGAACTCTTTATTTTCAGCGAGAATTTTATCGATGATCTTTGTAAAATTGGCGTTTTGCGCTGCTTGTTCTGCTTCAAAACCCAAATAATCCAGCAAAAGATTGTCAGCCGCATTTTTGAAATCGGAATATTTGCTCAAACGCTTACCATATAACTCGACATCTTCGCCAAACACTCTTCGCATTTCTTTAAATACAGCGTGCTTATTCTTATTGAGTAGATGAACAGTAATTTTATCCCGGCCCAACAGGCTTTCCTGAGCAGCCAGATCGTTGGCTATTTTATCAATTCTTGACTTATATAATTTCGCTTCTTTAGATTCTCTGTCAATCAGCGGGCTGGTCATTTTTTCCTGCATGGTTTGCAATGCACGCCCAAAGCATTCCTGTAACAGTTTCGGAATCGGCATTAGCCCATCGAAAATTCGATTATCAATACTGATTGAAACAGGTAAAATCTCTCTTGATTCGAAGGATTTACTGACCTCATTCCATACTGGTTTTCGCTCCACAGCGAGCAACACTACATGAAAACCTGTTTGCTTAAACAAGGGGGAAACCGCCTGGGTATAACCGTAAGCCCCAAGATTACATACGTAGGCACCGTAACTCCCTGGCGAGGGGCAAGGATAAAGATCGTGGGCATAGTTGTACAGCTCAGCATCCAGTTGCTTTTTAAATTCGGGATTGTCTTTTTCAACCTGCTCGCGCCTGTCATAGCAGTAAGTCATCAACTGCTGGGAACGGCTGTTTCTGGTTAACAATTCATCGACTGTCATTTCATGACAGTCTTTAAAAAACACCGTAACGATATGATCTTTACGCTGAGCCAGTTTTTCTACCACTGCGACATAAGCGCTTCGGCTTTGGTGAAGTTTTTTAAAACTGATAAAATTGCGCAGCGATTCCTCGGATGTCAACATAAGACTGACAGCCTGCATCATCAATACAGTCAGTCTCTCCTGCGGGCAGTTTTGCTCAAAAAAACCAAATTCACTGATATCAATATTAAATTGAAGGGTCAGATTCGGATCGCCCGGATTGTTTAACTGTGTCATTAATACTTTCTGCACAGTCGTCATTTCAACTTCTTTGATCTCCGCATGCATTTCACTATGCAGTTCATCTCGATACGGTTGAACTTGTGCATAGGCATCAGGACCCACTTCAAACAGCATTTCCAGCCTTTCGCTGGGAACCATATTAATCTTTTTAAGTTGCCGCTTATGCTTTTCATGCAGAGCCAGCATAAAAGAGGCAGTTCCTTCCGGGCCAAGCAGAGTCGTTAAGGAGGTGTTGTATTTGGGAAGTCGGGTAAATACCGAAATAAGCAGATCTTCCATTGTTTTCAAGGTTTCAGTCAGAACCTCACGGTCGGGTAATCCAATTTCAGCATATAAATCGGCTTCGCAGACATGACGATGTTCATCGGCTAAAATAATCTCGAATACTTCCGGGGCAATTTTTTGCTGATAAAAAGTAGAAAAAACTTCTTCTACCATTCCCTCACAAATCAGATTCATTACGACCATTCCGACTTTGAGGCAATCCAGCGAGCGAATAAACTCACAGACCTTCTCGAGCTCTTCGTTATAGGCAGGCGGTGAACCATAAGGGGCGGCAAGCATAAACACGATGCGCGTAAACACAATGGTATGAAAAATTTCGTCAACCAGCTGGGCCCGCATGCGTTTTTTGAATTCCGGATTATACATTTTATCTTCAAAACGCATTGGCAACTGAATTCCCAGCACTTCGAGCTGCGCCATTAAAGAAAAAATGTAAAGATACAGAATCTTGTCGTGTTTTAACTCAAATGGCAGGCCATTTCTAAAAAGAGACTCTACTCTGGCCTCAATACTTTCTCTTTCCTCCTCAGTGATCTTGTTCCAACCTTCGAGGATCCATTTTTCCGAGCCCCAATAAGGGGTTAAGAGTTGATCAAGCGCTTTCATTAGTTAGCCTTAATAATTGCGGTGTATCACATATTGCGCCAAATCCATTAGCCCGTTTTTGTAAACTGAGTCGGGCAGAATCTGCAATGCGGTTATCGCCTGATCCATTTCTTTTGCAGCAAGACTTCGAGTATATTCAATGGACTGGGTTTCTTTTAAGGTTTCGAGAATTTCTGGTAGATAATGGCGTGAGCCTTCCTCGAGGCTGCTTCTGATGATTAGCTGCTGTTTTGAATCGCAATATTTCAAGGCATGAAGTAAAGGCAAGGTCGCCTTGCCGCTTGCCAAATCATCGCCAATGTTTTTACCCAGCGTTTTGGCGTCAGAACAGTAATCGAGTGCATCATCGATCAACTGAAAGGCATTACCCAAATGCAATCCATAGGCATACATAGCTTTTTTTATTCCCTCGCCGGCTTTGCTGATCATAGCCCCCATGGTCGAGGATGCAGCAAACAGCAGCGATGTTTTTGCCCGAATATGGTCAAAATAATCACCGACTGACATCTCGGTATTTCCCAGATTGTCAAACTGCTGAATTTCACCACAACCCATTTGAGGAGCAATGCCAATCAGCAATTGTATTATCTCAATATCTCCTACTTCTACCATCAGCTGCAGGTATTTGGTGAATAAATAATCACCTACAAGTACACTGGCTTTATTGCCCCAGATTTGATTCGCAGTTTCACGGCCACGGCGTAAAGTGGACTCATCAACCACATCATCGTGCAGCAAGGTGGCTGTGTGAAAAAATTCGACCATAGTGGCAAGCATCACATGATCCTTACCCTGATAGAGGCAGGCACGGCTGGCCAGCAATACCAGCAAAGGACGCAAACGCTTGCCGCCACTGTGGATTACATGATCGGCTATCTCGTTGATCAGCCGCGAGGGTGATTTCATCGTTTCGAGGATTAAAGCATTAACAGCCTCTAAATCGTCCTTTACCAATTCGCGTAAATGCTCAATTTCCATCGTGTTTCCAGACTAAAATTCTTGCATGCTAAGTTGATGAATAAAGAATGTCAAGACTGACCGAGGTCCTCGAGATGAAAGCCTCGCTTTCTACTTATGGCTTCAAACATTGCCGGGATGCCTCGGATAAGTGACACACAAAGGGAAACGCCTCTGTCATTTCCGCGCAGGCTGAAATCCATCGATGAGTTGGCACAGTGCTCGTGATGGAATAGATTCCCGCCTGCGCGGGAAGGACACGGTGCATGGATTGGGTAGTTCCAGGACTCTTCCCTATTATAAAGACGCTGATGATTGTTCAGGCAATGAAAATGATTCTTTTTGCAGCCCATGCTCCGGCTTTGTCAACAGAGGTGAATCAGAGCAAGCTTCTTCCTGAAAAGCGCGAAAGAAATGACTGGTCGCGGCGCTGATCTGCGTTTTAGTATTGTAAGCTGCCAATCGAATCTGTCGGGCAAAACCTTGTATTATGCTATCTTTCAAGCGATCTGGAATCGCTTTGGGAATATCAGCCAATCCGGCACTATCGTCCTTTAAACGCTTAAGCAGGCCGCCCACATAATTCTTTGTAAATTCCTCGGGAACAATGCCCTGCTCACTGTTGATAGTAATTTGCATTATGCTGCTCGAGATTTCTGCCAGCAACTTCCCCAGATCATCCGCTTCTACAACCGAGAGCTGGCTTTTACTCAACTCCTCCAGATTGCTTTGATTGGTCACAAATCGAATGATGCTTTCTCCACTGGCCACCACTTGATCTTTGGGATATTGTGAAGCCTGATAAAACAGTTTGAAATCGATTTGCCCCCAGTCGACCGAGATGGAAGGCTCAATAAGCTCTACTGTCGGAAGTTGGAATGTAATAGACAATTCCTGTAAGTTGATGCTTTTATGATTAACCAGCTCTTCGTATTTTCGCTTCGCCGCACCGAGATTGTTAAAATAAAAAGTAATTTTTTTGAAGGTTCTTTGCTGATTACCCGAAGTAATACTACCAGTATCTTTTAAATGAACTGCAATATGTATTACATCCGGCATTATTAACCTCTGCATTACTGAGTGTCTGAATCCAGTTTATAAATGACAGAATCTACCCGGAAACGAATATCCTTGCTGAGACTATTCGCCAGAGTGAGAAAGCTCTCATTATTCCACTTGAAAAAATGAGCTGCAACAGCGCCAAATCCCGGCAATTTCTCAACTAAATGCAATTTCCCTTTCTCCCATTCATAGAGCAGGGAATCCAGATTACTAACCGGCTTTTCTTTACTTCCGGTAATAAATCTTGTCAGAAAAAGGAAATGTTGGCCATTAAGGCTAAACCAGCTAAAATTTCTTCCTCCTGACTCCGAAAGATTTTGATACTCCTCAAACTGTTTTGTATTCCAGTGAAGCAGTTTTGAAGTCTTGTGGATATTGGCATAGGCCAGATAATGCTCATTCTCAATTTTGAAATGCTTAAGCGCTCGCGCACCCCGCTCGGAAATATGCTGTATAGGTTTAAACCGTTTGCCATTCCAGTTAAAAATTGTCACACCATCCAGATGATCAGCAAGCCCCAGATAGGTATCATCTCCGATTTTAAATGCAGTAAAGGAATAGGCCCATCGACTGGGCAGGCTCTGGAATAAGACAAATTCTTTACCATTCCATTCATAAATTCTGGAATCATTGGGCACTGGCTTTTGCCCGGGAACTTCCACACCGGTGGCTAAAGCCAGGAATTTACGGTTTGCGATAGAAAAAAAGCGCCATTGCTTGGCAGCTCGCCCATAAAATTGCTGAAAGGGAATAAAGTACTTGCCATCCCAGCGATAAACCATCGAGTAGGTATTCAGATTGTAAGGCGCGCCTGGGCCTGAACGAACGCTGGGAACAGCAATGAATGCCTGGTCATTTATTTTAAAGAAAGTAAGGCCTTCATTTCCATGGCCCGGGATTTTCTGGTAAAGATGAAACTGTTTTTTTCCCATCTGATAAATCAATACATCCACATCTGAATCACCGCCATTCATATTGGCAGGCGCATGCGGAATATCTTTGGCCAATTGAGCCACCCCAATATATTGTTTGCCATTTAGCTTAAAGGGGGTGAGTTCGCGTGCACCCGAGGTATCAAGGGTCTGATACATTTTCAACATGGTAGAATGGGCGTTTATGCAAAGCAAAAAGAGCAGCATCCCTGTTAGCGGCCTGAGTAAGCCTTTCATGATGTACTGCCTATTTCCGGATTCTTCTCAGGATAAGCGGTTATTCCCTCAGGGAAGCCAGTCGTCAATCCCGGGATCTGAATTGCCTTAAGATCCCAGGCTTTGGATTGCAGCTCCCCCGCCATCCAGTAGCCGACGGTATTGGAAAGCATTTCTCTCGAATCCTGCAGGGAATGCTTTAATCGAACCATAAAATCGATAATATCGTTTGCCGAGGAATAGTGAAAATCGCCCGGAATAGCGGGTCTTTCCGGCAGATAAATTGTTTCCAAATCAGTAAATACTGCCTTGGCGACATGCGTGCGATTATAGACACTTCCCCAGACATTTTTAACATAATAGTTGTAGGCGGACTCGGGCAGTAAAGACTGGCCTACTTCAGGAATCACTTTGGCATAGGGGGCAATAAAAAGACGATCGCGCGGCAGTGTATTTTCTGAAACTGCGTTTATAAAAGCGACCATCCAGTTGCTTCCTTCGGTTAAGCCCGAGGTGACATTATTGCCTGCCACATTCCGAACGATAACCATTGCATGAGGCCAGTCTAGCTTGAGTTTGGCAATCTCATCATGCACCACGGACATACTTTCCAATGCCGTTAACATGAACGTTCCAACCATCACCGTATTATAGGAAATGGGGTATTCTTTATTGCCATTTAGAAAATTGGCCTGTACAGCTCTTAAATCAAAAGGCGCCCCTTTTTGAACTGAGACAATATAATTCCCAGCCATTGATAAGGCATAATCGGTCATTGCCCTGATTTGCGGAATATGATGCTGCCAGGGTTTAATATTTGCCCGCTCAAGCCAGTTATTCTTGGTGCTGGCATTGAGAGCACGTACACGCTTTATATTAGTCAGCAGCGAATTCATCGCCGGCTGCCAGAAAGGATCGCCGTTTTCCTTGATTTTTGCCAGATAGGCAAGTGCCGGACCAATATGCGAAATAGCGGTTAATTCATAAAACCCACTGGCGCGATTGGTGCGAAGCAATTTCTTAAAGAGTAATTTGCGGTTTTTATCATAGATATAAATGGACGAGTCCAGAACCAACACAAGCGGCCCGGCAAATGGGTTGGTTTTATTTTTAGCTGTTTCAGATTGCAGCAGACATTGTGAGATTGTTTTATGCTTTTTAGGAAAATCCGGTTCATTCGTTCCAGTGAAATCAAAATACAGATCCATGAACGCTTTGGGAACCGTGTAAGCATTGGCTAATCCGGTATAGAGAAACAATAACAGCAACATTGATGCAATGTTTTTAACAGAGAAAATATTCATCACTCGTCTATTCCATCCAATACCGTTCAGAGCCAATTTTTTACTTTACTGCCAATTTCAGGACTCGGCAATGCATTATAACAGCAGCGCCTGTTTAACCGAAACTTTTATGAGGCAGGTGCAAGGGGCGCTGGAGATACTGATTGATCACAGGTCAGTTCCGGCTTGAATAATCCGAATTTAATAAGAATCCTGCGTCTGAATTGTTCATCAGGTTTAATTATTTGCTCATCAAAGCGAACAGGATGGTCAAGCTCAGCTTTTTCAGAGCATCGCGGCTGTTTGGCAATTGTTTCCTGAGATTCCGGTGTATCATCACGTTTGCGTTTCTCGCCTATGATCATTGGCTGAACGGAGGCATTACTATCTGTGTTGTCTGAATTGGAAGCTGGTTCAGGGATAGGTAATAGGTCTAATAACTGCGCCGGCATAACTGGTGTATATTGAGCACTCACCAGATAGGTGCCCTCCGTTCCATATCGGGCTTTAGAGAAGCCAGTGTATTCTATCAATGTCATTCTGGTATTAGAAAACACTGAGGGATGTTGCTCGAAACATTTAGATAAGACTCTCGGATAGTCATATTTGAACTCTTTATTGTTGGTCTTGGAACCATTACCTTTAATTTCGTAAGCCACTACCCCAGAGGCTTTTAACACCACTTGTGCACAGTGAACAAGACTAACCAGGAACTTGTCCATGTAGTCCTGTGGAGTCTTATAAACCTCACAAGCCTGCCCTTCGGTACTTCCATAAATTTCCTGAGTGGTAGGGGGGCTGCTGATAAGCGCGTCAAAACGCATAGGACCCTCTCCTTTTTGCCAGGGTAAATCTTCAGGCTGTATATCCTCCAGAGGCTTACGCAGATAAGCAATCTTTTTCTGCGGTTTGAAAAATTGACGCATGCGTTCATAGATCGGCTGCAGGTCGGCAATATCATTAGCCAGTATCCACTCAATCTGGGGACAGGCCATAAAAGCGGTGAAACGATCCCCCCAACCGGCACTGTTGTCTATTACATTCCGAATTACCAGCGGGGAATAAACACATTGGAGATATTGAAGTATATCAATAGTCAATTGCGGGCTAAATTGCCCACAGCCTCTTCGTCCGACGATATCTATGACCAGTGTTTTACCGCCTAATCTGCGTTGGCTGCCTTCGCGACAGGTTTTCTCATGTTCTCGAAGATGACGTTTGAAAAAACTTTCAAAAATATACAGTTTGGTCTGATTGTCCTTCCAGGCATCAGCAGGTGATAATTTTTTATCGGTATAACGGGCCTGTAATCGCCTGGAATCCATAAAATGGCCTGAAGCCATTTTGCCATTAGTACACTTACCACGAGACTCGTTGTATATCAGCCGGGGTATTTCAGATGGGTTTGTGCTTCCCAACTTTTCAGCCGCACGCTTTTCAAGTGCATTGAACGAGCGTCTGACATCTTTTGAAGAGGCTTCCTGGGATGCGGTTAAAGGCAGCGGCAGGTTCTGAGCTTCCAACATGGCCTTTATCGCAATCATGCGGCAGAAAAGACGAAAAGCTTCGTTGAAATTACACTGGCGTTCTTTCGCCTTGCTGTTTAAACGCAATGCATTTGAAAATTGACTTAAGAAAATATCCAGTAATGGATTGACATGAATTTTAATTTCCTCTTCTTTTTGATGCTGGGTAACGAACACATCTTTTGGCAAACGCATCACTCTGTGGAAGCATTCGATTATTCTTTTTTTAACTGCATCTTCCAAAGAAGATTTATCATTTTCCCGGCCATTAGCCTTGATGAAATCTCCAATAATCTCTGCCGCTTTCTGGTATTGAAATCGTTCTATAGGAATTTCAATTAACTGCAGAAATAACGGATTCAGACTGTACTGGTCAAGCTCCGCTTGCGGAATATAATTTTTTAAAGAATTATTATCCTGGATAACCTGGCTAGACTGAGAAGACTGAGAAGACTGAGAAGTCTGCTTTTTTGGAGTATATGGATTAAATCGGAAAGTTCTGAACATGGTCATTTCATACAGCAATAAAGAACACAACAATACCATTATGACTACAAAATGTCCATTTATTCATTATTCATCCTGACCTCTCTTTAGGAGAGGTCAGGCTCTAATTTCCTTCTTACTGACAAGTATTTCCAATACAGGATTGCCCTGGTGCACAACTGCCACAGTTGTTAACACCACCACAACCATCAGCTATTGGTCCACAGCTCGCCCCCAGTTGTTGACAAGTCTGCGGCGTGCAAACATTGTTACCACATAGAGAGTAGCCACCACCACCGCAAGTCTGCGGAAACGGGCAGGAACCACAATCTATTGTTCCTCCACAGCCATCACTGTTAAATCCACAGTTTGCGGGAATCTGGTTGCAGCTTTGTGGTGTACACATTTGGGTACAAACTCCAGCCATACAGTTTTCGCCATTGGCGCAGTCAGCAGCCGATAGACAAATCAGCACAGGTGCCGCGCAGGCGCCGTTAACACATTGATTGCTCTGGCAGGATGAGTTCGCACTACAGGGAGCACCAGTATTGGGTTGGGCACAAGTCTGCGTTGCCAAAGAACAATAACCCGTTTGACATTGCGAAGATGATGTACAAGGAGCGCCATTATTGGGTGTAGCACAGACTCCAGCCGAGCAGAAATTGCTTTGGCAATTTGAATTGAACATGCAGGAGCTGCCATTAGTTAATCCCTGGCAACGTCCAAGAATACAGGAGCCGCTTTGACAAGTTGCATTGGTTAGACACACTGCGCCATTGGGGGAAGCACATTGACCAGAAAGACACAGACTTCCGGCAATGCAGTTTTGATTACCCGAACAGGCTGCGCCATTGCCTGAAACGCAGATACCAGCACTACTGCAGCTTCCAGCCACACATTCGGCACTGGTCGTACAATTACTGCAAAGATGAGTCACAGGACTACAGAAATTACTCTGACAGTCGGTATTGACACTGCAGGGAATCCCCGGGGGAGCCGTGCAAGTTCCCGAGCTGTTACAAATACTGCCAGGGGCGCAGTCGTTATTGGATCTGCAGGAACTGCAGGTGTGAGTCAGGGGATCGCAAAAATTGGTCTGGCATTGAGCATCGACAGTGCAAGGGGTATTTTTTGGTTCAATACGGGTTACATCGAGGCTATCCAGTATACTGGGTTGCGAGCATAAAAATTCATCAGGTGAATTATCACCAGGCGCTTTCGTTTTACAGACAATAGGCCCGCCTTTGACCACAGGATCAATAAGGCTGCCATTAATTTGCAGGTACAGAAGGCAAAATTCCCCTCTTTGCAGAAGAAACGGAGAAGAACACACTCCGCTCCCACCAGCAAGCTGTACAATGCCTTTAATTGGCTTGGTCGTTAAAATTCTGGGAATTGCTGTGTTATTGGTTACCCTGTATACAGCAACAGCGACACCATTGTTTGTGATTTCCAACGGCGCCCGTTGTATCACATCCACAGAAAACTTCGGGATTGGCAGGGCATTACTGGTAATGCTTATCAAAGTAAAGAAAAGAGTGATTATCAATCTAGCGAAGAGGGTTTTCATATTCAAATCCAATGAGTTAATACGCCTGATTTCTGACTCCATCAGAAACAGGCGATAAGATAACTCATAAGCTATTGAAAATAAATTGCTTGTATATAAGATACGCCTGCTTTTTATTAAGCATTTACAAGTGCATTTCATTGATATAGTGTAATGTCTCTTTTTATCATCACCCCGAGTACAGGAATGAAAGAATTTTTAAAACTGAGCAATTCCGTCAATGCTAGAAAATCGCACAATGAGCCTTATCAGCCCATCAGTCGCGCGGATAAGAAAAATGATCTTCGACAAACGGCTAAAGATCAGCTTGACAAGAGTGTTTTAAAGGCGCTCCGGGCAGAGGCAAAAGCTGATATTGAAGAAGAACTTGATGAGGAAGCAGCCTCCTATTTCAAGCCTTAGTCAGGAAGTTGTTTTATCCTCCAGCCCATAGGGTCAATAAAAGAGAAAGCCCCCTCTCTAACTCTCACTGCCATTAAGTTTAAGTAAATTTTGTCATTCCCCCGAAGGTGGGAATCCATTCCTCAATTGGCATTATAACGAGCTCAGAGATGGATTCCCGCCTTCGCGGGGAGGACAAGTAATATACAACTAAGCTTAACTTAATGGCAGTGTCTCTAACTCTCTCCCCTGAGGGAGAGAGGATTTTACAAATCAATTTTAATCGCTTCTTTTCTGGACGGTTTAAGTGCTGAGGTTAGCCAGATAATCAGAAGACCGCATACGGCTCCTGTTATTGTTCCAATGCCCCCGGATTTCAGGCTGCCAATAATAGCTCCCAAATCCATACCAATAATAATTTCCGCATTAATCCAGAGAGAAGCTGATATCACCTGTGCGATGTTGTCTTGCGATAATACCGGGTAGTTCTTGGTTTTTTTATAAATTTTAAATGAAGTAATAGCGATAGCCACTGCCCCACCCAATAAAGTGCCGGCAATTAATCCTATAAGCGCTCCAATGATAATTGCTGGATTTACATTTAAAAAACAGCCGCTGGTGCTGGTACAAAGCGTGAATGATTGTGCGATAAATCCACCGGAAAAGAGACCAATGATCCCCCCGCTAGCGCCGCCCAGTAATGCGCTGACAACTCCCGAAACATAGAGACTGGGATTACGTACAAGCCGTTCGACCCAATTCGTCAACGAAATAATTTTTTTTCCCTTGCTCATCAGCATTTCCTTCACGACTCATTCTGCCCTCACTGCCATCCTAAAATCCTCTCTCCCTTAGGGAGAGAGTTAGAGACATTGCCATTAAGTAGGTTGGGCCCTTGGCCCAACATTGAGTTCTGGAGTGGTTCAACCCTTTTGTTGGGCCAAGGGCCCAACCTACAATAATTCCTTAACTCAATAGCAGTTCAAGGCTTAAAAAAAAGTATTTTATAATGCTTTCCCAACAGAAGCTACGCTATTATAGTCAACCAGTCTTTTTTAATGTCCATAGGATATGTCGGTAAATACCACTGTGCACTCTAATCAAGTGATGTATAAACTCATCAAATCATTATTGCTCGGCACGCCTTTATTTTTTTTAATAGACAGTCCCTGGGCAGCCCAATACATTAGTAACGGGCAGGATATCTGCAATTTTATCGCGGTGATTACGTACAGCCTCTTCCTATTTTATGCGCGCGGCAAATTGTATTGGCTGATTTTACTGATGACCATTTCCAGTCTGTTTGCTGAAATTCTAGGCTCGCTGATCCTGGGGCTTTATGACTACCGCCTGAAAAATATTCCCATCTATATCCCCTTGGGACATGCCCTCATCTACGCTACCGTTTACTATACCAGCAAACATCCATGGGTACTTTTGAATCATGTGAAAATAAAGGAATGCCTCGCCCAGTTCGCTTTCCTGGCAGCATTTCTATCCTTATTTATGATTCACGATGTCGCAGGTTTCATTGGCTATCTGGTATTTTTGACGGTCTTAAGGTTTCGTCAGAACAAATTGTTTTATTTATGCATGTTTGTAATGGTTTATTATGTTGAATTGACTGGTACCACTTTCTATACCTGGTCATGGTATGGCGTCACCGGCGCTCATCCCCATTTTCCCACAATTGGATTTACCCCCTCTGGCGCCGCCGGCTTTTATGTACTTCTCGACTTAACCAGCAACTCGCTTTATTACTATCATTTGAGGATATTGCGATTTACTTATCGCCTGGTGCCAGAGCTTAGGGTAAAAGAAATAAACCTGCAAAAAGCTTAGACAAGGCTGCAGGCCACTTCCGTTTCTGCGGAAGTGGCGGAGAATAGTTCAACCAATTTAGAACTGAGGTTTATAGCCACAATCCTCTACTAATTGCTTAGCCTGGTCTAGCCTGGCTTGGACAGCTTGGGCTGACAGGAAAAACGCAGGAGAACTCTCAGCAGCCAGATCTTTTAAGAATTTAATACCAGACTGTCGTTTTGCAAACTCTTCCTGCTTTTTTTCGTCAAAAGGCGGCTCTTTGAGATCTTTTTCCTGATAAGATTCAAGCAGACTGGCCAAACCTGTTAGGTAGGTTTTCATATGAATCGACATTACGCCTGCAGCCTCAGTTGCATTACTCACTAAGTAACCAGTTTGAATCATGCCGATAATAAAAGTATTGGTCAGTAGAAAAATTTCCTGCGCCCGCTTAAGCTGTTCTTCTCTCTTTTTCTCTTCCTTAGATGCGAGTTCATTCCGCTTATTATACAGAATATGTATTAGTATATTGCACGCTTTTGCCTTATCTGTATCATCGACACTAATCGGCTTAAATAGATGGGAAGCGGCTTTACCACTGATTGATGACTTGGCAATAATATCGACAATATTGGAATAATCCTTTTGTGCAGCACTTAGTAATGCAAATGTCAGGGCGGCTTTTACCGCTTTGACTTGCTCATCCAATCGATTAACGGCCTTAATGACACCTCCTCCGACAAGCAATTGGTTGCTAACTTCTAAAGGAAGTCCATCAGCCATCAGATTTGTCAACGCTTGGCCGTCATTTGTGTCTACCGTCTCAAAAAGAGATGAAATAAATTGTTTGGTGGTACGAGATACAAAGGTGTAATCATAATCAAATTCAGCAAGCAACATAGTGCATTCCTTGTATAAAAGAGCCAAATTTTACGCAATCAGTAGCAAAAAGTAAAGAACCAGGTGGTTGCCCTCAGGAATTCAGTGTCTATAATTCCTATAAACTGCGCACAAATTATTAGCATGATGAAATCAAGTAAAAATAATCTGGAGCAAGAATCTTTTCTTTTACGTGCAGCCAATGAAGTCCAGGGAATTAAAACGGGTCCAATGGCAATGCAGGCCGCCGGCATTCAGACTGAATTTGCCACGGTGAATGTGCTCGCCGCTCAAAGTTTTAATAGCATGGTGGTTTTACGCTCAGGTTCTCCGCCCGTTTATAATAAGCAGCGCAGCCCAAAAAGCGGCCTTAATACATCAAAAACCAGTAACCAGGGATTTTTTAAAGGTGCTCTGGCAGCTGATGTCCTGTTTACCCGTCTGGAAAATGACGTTCTGCGCGGCATTGATCCCAAAGACACCAAACGCCTGAACTGTCCTATCAAAACTATTGACTATCAGCATCTGCTCCAACTTCCTGTTAACATGCTTGATATTATCAGGGAAACGGGAGCAGGCGGCGATTTAGAGGTATTAGCTTACGATGACGAATCAGGGCAATTACGGCTTGGGTATAAAGCAGGCAAAGGAGCCGCCGAATTTAAGGGACAATTTGCGGTTCATTTAAAAAATGGTGTGCAGGAGCAGTTATTTTATTCACGCCCCTGGGATAACCCTGCCAATCAGCCTGACTGGGATAAAAATAAAAATATACTGAATAAGCCCCAAACGTTAAGCGCCATACCCGATGAGATTTATGAACGCTTCTTTCATTGCAGCTTTCCACTATTTTACAGTTTAAGCGAATCGACAACAGCGGAAGATCTTAAGCCCGCCATGGTATTTGCAAATACTCCACGTACAGGTGCTGATTTTTTAACAGTAATGGGCGAAAGCCATCCCGAGTACCATCGAGTCAAAGAGTTTAATCAGAATACTGCGGAATCGCTTGCAAAAATTCTTGCCATCCTTGATGAAGAAACCATCGCATCCATCTATGATCAATCTGCCTTAATTGTTGCTGGTGACTGGGATGGTCTGTTACTAAGCCATCCCCTCAATATGGCAATCGAGTACCAGCAAGCCTGCAACACCAGCGCAGCACTCCCCTCAGTAATGTTTGCCAATATGAATCAATTGAGAGAGCAAACCGAAAAATATCTGGAAGAGTTAAAGCAGCAAATAGAGAATAAAACTCCAGAGCAATTGTCGCCTTTCGACAGGCTGATATTATCCGTAAATGCTAATCAATTAATTACGCCCTATACCATTTCACGCGCAGGTTGCATTACCCCGCATGAGTTTTTATTCCAGCAACTCATTAATTACGCCTATCGCGACCAGGAAAATGTCTTGGGTGAACCTTACAATCTGCAGGCCTTACAAACCATAATGGATAGCGTACTT
The DNA here is from genome assembly GCF_021297775.1 of Legionella sp. 16cNR16C. Classification (NCBI taxonomy): domain Bacteria; kingdom Pseudomonadati; phylum Pseudomonadota; class Gammaproteobacteria; order Legionellales; family Legionellaceae; genus Legionella; species Legionella sp. 16cNR16C. Next base: position 26,492 of record NZ_JAJTMX010000002.1, on the reverse strand, counting down.
GAACACTTCAGACAAAATGGTTCACGTCCGCCCAGTGCTGAATTTGATTTATTTTTAAGAAATGAATTACAGAAAACGCTGCCCGCAGATTCAGAAACAAGTCCCTGGCGGATTGATATTTATTTCTCACATTTAAAGCATCATGCGCAAATCGCTTGCAACAATGGAGCGACTCACTATAAGATACCGCACCCGCAACATGATCAGAATATCCATGATCTTTATCAACATGGCTTCGATATGCGCAATCCCTACGGCTGCAATATCGAGGGAGCCTGGTTAATGATCACCCCAAAAGGCGAATTTATTTACGGCGATAGCGAGGAGCAATTGATTCAGGTTTTGCTGGTCGAAAAAGATTTTTACCGAGAACACCAGATTGATGTAAACCCTAAAGCTGATTTGGAAAAAGGCTGGAACAAGATTTTAAAATTGCAAGAGCCGCCAGAACCGCCGCTAAGACTCTCCTTATCTTCATCATCACTGTTTAAGGAAGAAGCAGCGCCTGTTCCGCCGCCAAGAAAAGCGTATGAAACACCAGCTCTGGATCAAAACCGGGTGACGACTCAGGAATATCGACAGCAGATGGAACAATTACAGCAGCAAGAGCAGGCTTCCAAGCCAACGAATGAATTTAACCCGCAAACTGGCCTATAAGGGCAGGAGATTGTATGTCCCAACTGCGCGAACTTGAACAGTGTATGTCCAGCCTGGATAAGATGGTGCTCAAATCCAGAATTGATTGCAGTAATATGCAGCAATTAAAATTGTTTTTGGCGGAACTCGGTTTCCTGAAAAAAGCTTATGAAGCCGAAGACTTTATCGAAGATCATATAAAAAATATCAGAGATCAGATACCCGAGGTCATTGCTGAGTTCGAGAAAGCAGACCCTAAGGAATTGGAAGCTATCTTTAAAAAATTCCTATTCTGTATAGAGGAAATTGAAAAGGAGCGCTCCCCTTCTCCTCGCCCCGGTTAGCCCAGGCTTCGCGATTATTTTTTAGCCAGTAACACCGAGCAGGGGAATTTGCTGATTGACTCCTGTTTTTGCGGCAGAACCGTAAAATTAATCCGTTCCAGCAAGGTGATATACTCCCTGGTGTACTTCATCACATTAACGCCAAAATCATCCTGAAAAATATAACGGTATTCACAAGCAAGACAAAAATCTTTATTGTGATCTTTGAAAACCTCACATATGGCGACATGCCCTTCACGGGGTAAGGACTGATAGGCCATTCTCAAAAGCTTACGGGCTACTGTTTCATCCCAGTCGAACAGCACACGCGCGAAAATAATTAAGTCAGAACCCACAGGAAAGGCATCATCCTCCAGAAAATTGCCCTCAATAACCTTTATCCGCTCGCTTAATCCGCGTGATTCAATATTCTGTCTTGCGATTTCAGCCGAGGCGGGCAAGTTATACACTGTCGCTTTAAGATGCGGATAAGCTGACACAAAAGCGCAAGCCATTGTGCCATCCCCCCCGCCTACATCCAGAAAATGCTTCACTTTTTTAAAGTTAACCTGCTCCAGAATACAACGGATTGTGATATCCGATGTACCAGCCATCCACTGCTCAAGCCAGGCGGCATGCTGTGCTGTTTTCGGCGGCCAGGGAGCATCGGTTTTCACCTTTCCGAATTGCAAGGCATCTTTTAGATTTTCACTTGCAGATTCGGTCCATATATCGAAAAAAAACTGCATTCCCCACCAGCCATTTTCACCGCTTTCCTGAAGTGTCCTGAAATTATCCGGCAATTGATAACTAGCCTGTTCTTTGTGGACTTTTTTTATTAAGAAATGTTCACTGGATAGTAAATGCAGCCATTTTTTCCCTCTGACAGGATGCAATCCAAGCCGCTTGATGATTTCATTTTCCTCTACTGTATGCTGACTTTCAAATAAGGCAAACAGGTTAAGCTTAAACATCGCTTCCACCAGTTTTAGTCTGGCGCCAGCTGCTGTCAGTGAAAAATAATTTTCATAGAATGCATTATTGCGTTTTCTGCTTCCCGCCCGCAGTATTCGCCCTGGAATGGCATCTGTTTTTTTCTTAAACCACTTTAAAAGTTTCATATCGTTACTATTTCAAAAGATTGTTAAATTCATCCAGTAAACACTCATGCATGCCAGTTTTCATTTGCGTATCCAAAGTGAATACAAAATGATCTCCCATATCATAGATGCGCATAAAAATGATGCGGATTTTTTCACAGTTCATCCAGTTGATCGAGTTATCCCAATCGATATAATTGTTTTGAGTGTAGCTGTCTTGCACCAGCTTGTTGATATAAGTGTAAACCAGCATATAAGGCTGCTTTGTAGCGTCCACTATCGATTCAGGAATGAGATCATGCTCAAGTATGCGGCTATAGCTGGTATAACTCGCCATTCTGAAATAAACAGCAAGGGTATTTTTTAACTCAAGGGCACGCTCTTTGAGTGGTAAATGGCTGCTGCCCAGAAATACAGGCAAGCCGATAGCCAGATTAGTCAGTAAATCCCGGACCTGTGGTATAGGAAGATTACGATTAGAAAAGCTGATATAAAAGAAAAGCTTATCGGTTTTTGCCAGTTTTGAGATTGCCTGCTGTAGAAGCAAGGCGAAAATTACACTATAAGGCGAGTCCTGAAGTTTATGTTTGTCAGAAAATCCATCGATCGTATTTTTCTCAATCATAAAACAGGTATTTCGTTTTTCAGATGCACCCTTAAAAATAGCCCCTAAATGATTATAATCTCCAAAACTGACTGGCGCCAAACAGGCTCTAAGCTCTTCAATATTGCCATTTATGTCCACCGAAATCTCATTGATTTGGTTCAATTGTAAAATGTCATCTCTTCTCTTTTGCTTACGATTGAAGTTTCCTTCGTAACGGCGAAAGATTTCTTCACGCATCAATAATGCGGACCAACCGTCAATTGCGATATGGTGATACGCCATGACCAGAAAATTTCGATTCTTCTTTTTATAGACATAAACTCTCACCAGTTGGTCTCTTAAAACATAGGTTTTCAATTGTAAAAGCAACTTTTTATCGCCAAAGAAAACCGGGGCCCTCAACTGAAAACTCGCTTGTAAGGGTGATTGAACAAAATAGAAATCATCATCCAACCATTTCAGTTGACTGGATAACATAAAATGATTTGCAAGCGTATCTGCTATTGCAATTTGCAACTTTTTGACATCGATATTTTGCTTAAGACACCAGAAAGCAATTTGATACACGCCCTCTTTATCCAAACCATATAGTTCCCGACTGTAAACGGCTTTCTGAATTGGATTTAACCGGACTCGACTCCGGGATTCGGAGGGCATTTCGTCTACATTTTTTAAACAAGACTCTATCTCCGAAAGCGGGAGTGTGTCCTTAATTTTTGAGATATCCAGCCATTTACCGGTTATTTTCTGGATAGTTTCCGCCATTTCCAGATAATCTACAGACTCAAGTCCTAAATCCCCTATCCTGGTCTTAAGATCAAATTCCCGATCACCAAAAAAAGGCCTGAAGTAATCGGATAAATGATTAACTTCTGCAGAAACCAATTGCTGTTTAAGCCTTAAATAATCGATTTTTCCACTAGTTGTCAGAGGGAATTCCTGAGAGAAGATAAACTCATTCGGGTGCATATAGTCTGGAAGATGCGCCTGCAAATGATGTTTCACCTGCTTTAGCAATCGATTATTCTCAACACTCTCGATGAATAACAATACACGGTTTTCTTCCTGGACTGCAACAAAACCAGTTTCAGGAAATGCTTTCTTCAGCACAAACTCAATTTGATTCAGACTGATTAACTGACCATATCGTTTGACTAATCGCTGCGAACGCCCGCTAAAATACAATTGCGCCGCTTGCATTGTCACAAAGTCGTTACTTTTAACGAAACGGCGATCGCTGATTTCGAAATAACTGGCCTGACTAAGATCAGGGTCCAGGTAGGCGGTTGATATATTTCCTGTTAAATATAACTCATAACCCTTCGTCGAATCTGATATCAATTTAAAATCACATCCACCTCTTAAGTTACCCAAATGCAGGGCTTCATTTTCCGTTAAAGGCGCGTTTATTTCTTTGTAAAAAGGAATTAAGCATTCCGTGGTACCGTATAAATTGTAAAAAACAGTCTGCGGATTAATATCCTCATACCAGTCATTAATCGTTTCAGCGTGAATTGGCTCCCCGCTTAATAATACCAGTCGAACTGTCTTTAAACACTCAAGCAAATGCTGCTCCCTTAAATGCCTGGCCAGTTGTTTGAATAAACTGGGGGTCAGGTTAAGAACCGTGATGCGCTTTGTTAACAATCCGTTGATAATCGCCTGCAATTTATTGCTAGAATGTCTATCAATAAAACAGAGAGAAGCGCCTGAGAGCAATGGCACAAACAAAGCGCGGATTGACGCAGCAAATGAAAACTCACTGGTACACAAAAAACAGTCATCCTGCTTCAACTTAAATTCATCTACACACCAGTTGACATAATCAGACAGGGTATTGAATTGATAATGAACCGCCTTGGGAAATCCGGTCGTTCCGGATGTAAACAGGATCTCCCCAGGCACTAGGCAGGCATTTCTGGATATCTCGGACTGATGATATAAAAATCCTTTACTTTCATTGAACGTTTGAGAGAACTCCCCGCCCAATTCAGTCTGCACCAGCAATAAATCGATGGGATAGCGCTGCAGATAATTGTGGATTAATTCTGCAGAGGTTGAAGGATGCAAGGGAATAAAGCATCGATTACTGATAATCAGTGCATAGCAGAGGCAAAGATAATCGATCGACGGCGCTCCCAGAACCATTACCGAATGAATATTAAATGAGTTAATCCATTCCAGATATTCATCAACTTTGGCTAAACATTGAGCTTTATCCAGAATCGTTGATTCATCAATCAGGCTCACTGATTGTTCTGGATCAGAAAAAACCGTCAGAATGCTTCTCGAAAGCTCATTTTTAATACTCAGTGAAGAAAACTTCATCAACTAACCTTTAGTGTAACAAGAGACAAATAAATGCAGGCCAAACATGACCTCAACCCGCTTAGTCTGGCGCTATCTGCTATAAGTGTAAAATAGTTACTATAAAAATCAGCTTTAACTTGTGCCATTTTTATAATCAGTCTTAATAGCGCTAAAGAAGAACTCTGATTTAATAGTATTTATCACCAGTTTTTCCTATTATGAATACTGTAACTTCCCAGCCACGTCATCCTGAACGGAGTGAAGGATCTCCTGAATCTGGCTCAGCTCTAATCAGTTTGAGATCCTTCACTCCGTTCAGGATGACGTACCTGGGGAATTACTGAATACTTTGTTTATCGCATCTCTTTGCGATTATAGCGGTTGATCAGCGTTTCGGAGCATGAATCAGTGGTAAAAATGGATAAAAGTGTGGAATCAGACTCTAATTTAAGTGAACCGCTTGCTATTATCGGGATGAATTGCCTGTTCCCAGGCATGAATGCTGATATTGAAGATTGTGAGGCGTTTCATGCCATGTTGATGGAAGCCCAAACGCCAATAAAAGAGGTTCCACCAAATCGCTGGAATATTGACGCCTATTATGATGCCGATCGAAATAAAACTAATAAAATCGTCAGCCGTAAAGGCGGGTTTTTAGAAGATCCTTATCTTTTCGATGCCGATTTTTTTAAAATATCGCCAGTTGAGGCGAAACAAATAGACCCTCAGCACCGCCTTTTTTTAGAAGTGGCCATTCGCGCCTTAAATCATGCCAATATCAGCACTGATACACTCACGGGTTCAGACACCGGGGTGTATTGCGGGCTATCTACCCATGAATACAATCAGCTAAACATTAAAGACCAAATCGAGTTCAATGAATATACCCCTGTGGGCGTGGCCGCAAGTGCCAGCGTGGGAAGACTCTGCCATTATCTGAACCTGAAAGGTCCGGCGATGGCCGTGGATACCGCCTGCTCCTCTTCATTGTCCGCCTTGTATCTCGCGGCGAATGCACTGCGAACAGGACAATGTCAGCTGGCGATTGTCGGAGGAGTCCATCTGAATCTCTGTCCGGAAAATTTTATTGGCGTATCACGAGCCAATATGCTCTCTGCCCGCGGTCAGTGCAGCAGTTTTGATAGTCAGGCAGACGGTTATGTACGCAGCGAAGGTGCTGCAGTGGTGATTGTAAAACGACTTAGTGATGCGATAAAAGACGGGGATACCATCCATGCCGTGATAAAAAGTCTGGTGATGAACCAGGATGGAGGAGGCATCAGCATGGTTTCTCCCAATGTGGAAGCGCAAATCGCCATGCACAAGGCTGTTCTCGCTGACGCGGCAATAACTCCAGGAGACATTGATTACATTGAAACGCATGGAACCGGGACTACCGCGGGTGATACTGTAGAATTCAAAGCAATCGAAACAGTCCACCAAGGCCATCATTCAGAAACCAAGCCATTAATCGTAGGCGCATTAAAAAGCAATCTCGGCCATACCATTTCCTGTTCAGGACTTGCCTCGCTGATTAAGGTGATCTATGCCTTAAAACATGAACACATTCCACCAAACCTGCATTTTTCAAATCCGAATCAAGCAATCCATCGAGAAATAATTCCAGCGCTGTTTCCAATAACCGCCGTTTCATATAAGAAGCAAACTCATAAAAAACGAATCGCTCAGGTTACCAATTTTGGCTTCAGCGGCACTAATGTAAGTCTTTTAATAGAAGAAGCACCAGAACGGCCAAAGCAGATAACAGATGAGCAAGGACAGGAATGCTTTGTTATTTCCGCTAACAGCGAAAATTCATTACAACAGATGCTCAGACAATACCCTGACTTTCTGAAAAACAGCAGCGACAATTTACACGATATTTGCCTTAGTTTAATAAACTGCCGCAATCATTATAAATTTCGCTGTGCTATTTTGGCCAGCGATAAACAGGAACTCGTGCGTGCGATTGAATCAGCCCATTATGCGATAGAAAAAGTTGCTGTCAAAAAAGACCGGCTGATTCTTGATACACCGAAAGCCATTTACCAGCAATTTATGGCCGGCCACAATGTCAAAACCCCGGAAAATATTGCTTATAACAAGGTTAATTTACCGCTGTATTGCTTCGACAAAAAACATTTTTACCATGAACCGCATGCGATTGAAGCGATTGCACCGCAATTATCAAAAGATGAACCCATTGCCATTATTGGTATGAGTTGCCGTTTCCCCAAAGCGCCCAATCTTAATGAATTTCTTGCCCTTCTCGAACAGGGTAAAAGCGGGATGGATTTCATTCCCCTGGATCGTTGGGATAATAACAAATTTTACGACCCAAATACTGAAACCCCCGGAAAACTCTACGTTAAGCAGCTTGGCTTACTCGATAATATTAAACAGTTTGATGCCAATTTTTTTAATATCAGCCCTCGCGAAGCCAAGTTCATGTCGCCGCAATTGCGTATTTTTATGGAGTGCAGCTATCATGCGCTGGAACATGCCAACCTCTCTCCTGACCTCATCAAAAACAGCAAAACGGGAGTATTCGTAGGGATTGGTACCAACGAATACCCGCGAATTATGGAAAACGCAGGCCTTGGGCTCGAAGATTTGAACATCTATTTCGCTACAGGCAATGTATTGAATGCCTTAGCCGGACGAGTCGCTTATGCCTTTGATTTACATGGCCCGGTTCAGGTGGTGGATACCGCCTGCTCGTCTTCAATGACTGCTATTCATAATGCCTGTCTTAGCTTGCAGGCGGGCGACTGCAGCATGGCGATAGCAGGAGGTGTTAACGTCATATTAACCCCTAACTCCAATATTACCTTATCCAAAGCCAAAATGCTCTCACCCGATAGCCGCTGTAAAACCTTTAGCGAGGATGCCGACGGCTATGCGCGAAGTGAGGGCTGTGGAGTGATTATTTTAAAACCCTTACAGGCAGCCCTGAAAGACAATGATACTATTCTGGCGGTGATTAAAGGCACCGCAACTAACAGCAGCGGTAAAAGTGGTGGGTTTACTGTTCCAAATGGCATCGCTCAGGAAGAGGTTATCCGTCGCGCGCTGGCCAAGGCAAAACTCAATCCTCAGTCAATCGATTACATTGAAGCCCATGGAACCGGTACCCCCTTGGCCGATCCCATTGAAATGAATACACTGACCAGAGTCTTTTCCTCTTCACACAGTCAGGCGCATCCGCTGTATGTCAGCTCGGTTAAAACCAATATTGGTCACAGCGAAAGCGCATCCGGTGTCGCGGGTGTCATTAAAACAGTCTTAAGTTTACAGAATGCACGTCTGTTTAAGCATTTAAACTTCAAAAGGCTAAACCCTGAGATTGAACTTAAAAATACTGCTATACCCTTAGAAACTATGCCTTGGCCTGATACTTCGGATTTAAAACGGGCAGGCGTCAGCTCCTTTGGATTTAGCGGCGCCAATGCGCATGCCGTAATTGAACAAGCTCCGGAACGCGCTGTTGAAAAAAGAGCGTTTTCCCAGGAATTTCTCCTGATTTTATCCGCTAAAAGCCAGGAATCACTCGAATTACTTATCGCTCGCTATGAACAATATTTATCGGATACCAGGGATGAGTTTGCCGATATCTGTTATACGGCGGCCACTTGCCGCGGTCACTATCTATTCAGAACCATTCTTCGCGCCAGTACCGCTGCTGAGGCGGCAACCCTGATCAGAAAACGTCTTTACATGATTTATCCGATTAAAAAAGAAGAAGTAACTCGCTCTCAACCGCAGAGCCTTGATCAACTGCAAACGGCCTGGCAGGAAGGTTTGACCTTCGACTGGCAAGCGTATTACCACTCGCTGAACATTCAATTTGAAAAGGTCAATTTACCGCTTTATGAATTTGATCGGCAGGAATACTGGTTTGAGAATAAGAACACTTCAGCAGACACAGCAATCCCTGATGACTGGTGTTTTCAACTGCAATGGCAGCCCCAGGCCCTCAATAAACAGAATGGCGGTCAGAACCGCAAACGCTGGCTTTTAATAGGAGCCTCTGAATTAGCATCCGGTTTTGAAAACCAGGGCTTAAATATCATTCAAGCGGAAGAAAATTATTCTCTGGAAGATTTGGATGGGGTTATTTTCGCTGCAAGCCTGCAGTCGATACCAATGGATGACATTCATTCGCTATTAGAATTTCAGAAAAACAACATTAAACAGCTCCTGAATCTAGTCAAAGAGCTTGACGCAAAGCATGCTGACTTAAAGTTGATTGTGCTCAGTCATAATGGCATTGCAGAATTTGCAGGCGCTCCCAATCTGGCTAACAGCCCTCTTGCTGGTTTTTGCAAAACCCTCACACTGGAATTACCGCAATTTGAGAGCATTCTTATCGATTTCGATGAACTGGATATCCCCCGGATAGTGGATGAAATTTATTATAATCATGACGGCTCCTATGAGCATGTGGTTGCCTATCGGCAGGGAAAGCGTTTGATAAGCCGGCTAAAGAAAATACCCTTCCCTGATGAAAAAACCAATCTGAATCCTAAGGCTCGCTATCTGATTAGCGGCGGACTGGGAGGCTTGGGTCTCATAAGTGCTAAGGCCTTACTGGCAAGCGGAGCCAGGGAATTAATTCTTCTGGGTAGAAATCCTGAAAAACCAGGTATTGAAGAAAGGCTTAAGACCATTCAGCTGAATTATCCCGATGCCAGTATTAAAACAATCAGTCTGGATATCACCGACAGGGAAAAACTGAGACAATTGCTTGTTGAGCTCAATAAAGATGGTATGTTAAAAGGAATTATTCATGCCGCCGGGGCAGCTGTAAAGGCCTCACTACTTGAACACCAGAATGCCGATGTCGATTATTTATTTTCCGCTAAAGTGGAAGGCAGCTGGTATCTGCATGAGCTAAGTCAGAACGTTGATCTGGATTTCTTTATTGGATATTCCTCTATCTCCTCCGTTTTTGGCAGTAATAAAGAATCGGTTTACAGCGCCACCAACAGTTTTCTGGATGCTTTAATGAGCTATCGGCGGCAGTTGGGATTACCTGGTATCGCCATTCAATGGGGCCCCTGGGGGGAAGCCGGGATGTCAATCAAACGGGCCCGCGATCAGGGATTAAAAGAATCTTTAATCAGCAATGCCCAGGGACAGGAATTTATCAGAACCCTGCTCCATAGCGGATTAAAACAGCTGACAGTTATATCGCCTCAATACCTGCAATTCATGCTGGATTTTGTGCATAAGCCCCGCCCATTATTCTATCAGGCTTTGGCGGAATCACTTGAACAGGCAGCGGATGAAAAAGAACCTCCATCAGGCGAACCCCGCCACTCATCATGGCTTCAACATTATGCTCAATGCAGCGAGGATAAACGCCTGCAAAGCTGTAAAGCCCTGGTCACAGACGTCTGCAGGGAAATTCTGGAAATTTCTGCACAGGAACCTCTTGATGAGGATGAAGGTTTTTTTGAAATCGGCTTTGACTCCTTAATGATGACCGAACTGGCAAGCTTATTAAGGAAAAAGCTGGAACCTTTGCTGAAACTTGCGGCGACCATCGGCTTTGATTATCCATCAATCACCAAACTGGCTCAGTACATCCATAGCGAGCTTGGGGCTCAGACAATTGATCATTTGATTCAAACTGAGATGAAACCGCAAGAGGATGATATCGCCATTATTGGCATGAGCTGCTCTTTTCCCAAAGCGGCTGATCTTGACGCATTTGAAGCCCTGCTCGAGCAGGGTTTAAGCGGCATCCAGGATATTCCTGTTGAGCGCTGGGATAATCGAAAATATTATGATCCGAATCGAAATGCCCCCGGTAAATCCTATGTCAGTAAAATGGGATTAATCGAGAATATAAAAGGCTTTGACGCCAGTTTTTTTGGAATAAGCCCGCGTGAAGCCAAATTGATGGATCCCCAGCAGCGTCTTTTTCTGGAATGCAGTTATAAAGCACTGGAACATGCCAATTATCCCCCTGAATCCTTACGCGGCAGTCTAACCGGGGTCTTTGCGGGTGTAGGACCTAATGAATACTATGCAAGCCTTGAAAAATCCGGTTTTTCGAATGAAGAACTAAGCACTTTTTCGATTACCGGAAATGTATTAAACCTGATTCCAGGACGAGTTGCCTATATTTTTGACTTTAAAGGCCCATCCTTAAGTATCGATACCTCCTGTTCCTCGGCGCTGGTGGCTATTCATTATGCCTGTACCAGCCTGAAAAGCCATGAAATTGACTATGCCCTGGCAGGCGGCGTAAATGTATTATTGATGCCTGAATCCAATGTCACCCTATGCAGAGCCAATGCATTATCGCCAGACGGCCAATGCAAGACTTTTGATGCCGAAGCCGATGGCTATGCCCGCGGTGAGGGTTGCGGCGTTCTATTACTCAAACGTATGGCAGATGCGATTCGCGATAAAGACACTATCTTGGCGGTGATTAAAGCGTCGGCAGTCAATAACGATGGGAAGGCAGCAGGTTTAACCGTACCTAATGGCAAAAGCCAGGAAGCTGTAATGTTAAAAGCCCTGCAACAATCAGGTCTGGCCAGTGAGGACATCAGTTATATTGAAGCGCATGGTACAGGAACCCCTCTGGGTGATCCCATTGAGGTGCATGCCATTCATAGCGTGTATGGCCAGGAGCGCCGTGATTCTTCCCTGTATCTTGGCAGTGTCAAGACGAACATCGGCCATCTTGAAGCGGCATCAGGCGTTGCCGGCATGATTAAAACCGTGATTGGCCTGCAACACAAAAAAATTTACAAGCATCTGAATTTTAAGCATTTAAACCCGAATATCAAAGTCAGGAATCCTGATATCGCTTTGCAGACATTGGACTGGAAAAGCTCTGGCCATTTAAGATATGCAGGGGTTAATTCATTTGGCTTTAGCGGCACCAATGCCCATGTCATTCTTCAGGAATTCCCGGAGAAAGTTTTTGTAGGCGCTTCAGAAAGTTTACAGTCATATGCTTTGATTTTGTCGGCAAAATCTCCCACAGCACTTGAGAAGTTGACTGAGCGCTATCAGCAGTTTCTGAAAACCACCTCAGCTCAATTCAGAGATATCTGCTTCACAGCGGCGACTTGCCGTGAGCATTATGCCTATCGACTGGTTCTGGTTGCCAAAGATCCTGTTGAAGCCGCTCAAAAGATTAGCGATGGCCAGCTTCTGTATTCCTGGAAAAATCAGACTGGGCATTTGGAGGAAACAACTCCGTTGTTGAAAAATCTGTTGCTCAGTTATCTTCAGGGTAAAACCATCGATTGGGCTTCTTTTTATCATGGTGAGAACGCTGAGTTCATAAAGGTTAAATTACCTCACTATGTCTTTGAACGTAATGAATATTGGGCAGACAAAAAAAATGACCGCGCCTTGAATGTGGAACAAATTCATCCACTTTTGGGGCAAATGCTGACACTTCCGGATAATGAATTTCTCTTTAATCAGAAAACCAGTCTGGAGTTTTCAGGGTTTCTGGATCAATTTCAATTATTTGGCAAAACGATATTTCCTGCCGCGGCCAGCATCGAATGCGGCCTGTCAGCGGCTAAATTGATTTTCAAAGAGTCCGCCCTTTGTATCGAGCAGTTTAATATGCTGTCTCATCTGGCCCTTGGCCAGACCCTTGATTTGCAGTTTCAGGTAAAACCAGCTGACAATAATTCTTTTGATATCAGGCATTTCGTCAAAAAAGATGAGCAGTGGCAGTTATTTGCCACAATGAGCTTGCATGCAAGCGAGTCGGAAACTCCTGAACAAATTGATCTTGAGCATCTGAAATCGCAATATACTCAGCATTACCAGCCCGAGCAAATCTACGACAAATTTAAGCAGCAATCACAAAATTACGGTAAGTCCTTCCAGGTGCTGCAAGAATTGCGCTTCAACGCGGACAGTCTGCTTGCAGAGATTCGCTTTGATAAAAGCAATGATGGCTATTATTATCATCCTGCATTGCTGGATGGCATCATGCAATCGGCCAGGCTTCTCTTAATTAGCGAGGGAAATTATCTTCCCTGCTCATTTTCGCGCATGACCAGTTTTCAGGAAGCGCCAAAAAGTGTTTGGGCACATCTTGTCAGACAAAAAGACTTTGCCGGGAAAGACCCCGTTATTGAAATCAAATTGTATGATCATTCCGGTTTGCTGATTGCCCGCCTGGAGGGGCTTGTGTTAAAGCCCATTTCACGAAATGATCTGAATTTACAAGAAGTAATGCTGCAAAATCTTTATGAAACCCAGTGGCATCAATTGCCTCCGATAAACTCTGTTCCAGAATTGCCAGAATATTTAGTGATTGCCAGTGATCCACAAAAAGCAGTCCAACTGCTGGGCGATATTAAATACCGATTGTTTTCCAATGTCAGTCAGCTGATGAACCTGACTGATAAAAATATCATTTTCCTATATGAGCAAGGTCAGTTTTATGAACTCGTCCATTGCTGCCAGCAGCTATTTAAATCCCGCCCGCAAAGCTTCCTCTTGCTGACTGAAAACGCACATAGCATTCACGATGGAGAAAAAGTAAATCCTTATCACAGTATGGCGAACGCATTCTGGCGAAGCTTTAGAAATGAATGGGATTTGAACCGCAACTTTACTATTGATTTGGATGACAAGAGCGATTTATTGTCGGCTTTACCTTATCTGCTGAATCCAGGCGAGGAAAATCAGTTTGCGCTGCGGGAAGGCGTATATGTGCCTCGAATCAAAAGAAAAGAATTAAGCAGCCACATTGAGCATGAAGAACAGATATTCGACAACCAAAGCAGTTACCTGATTACTGGCGGCACCGGGGCTATTGCGGCCGATCTGATTGACTATCTCATTGAAAGAGGCGCCAGACATATAATTATTACCAGCAGAAGCCCCTGCTCGCCCGCGACAGAGAATATAATTGAAGCTGCCCGATTCAAGCAGGTTACAATCAGGCACTATCAGGCAGATGCCAGCAATTACCAGCAAATGTACGCATTATTTAATGAAATTCAGCAAAAATACCCGCCATTAACTGCGGTATTTCATCTTGCCGGGATAGTACGAGATGGTTTAATTATTAATTTGAGCGATGAAGATCTACAGACGGTATTGAGTTCTAAAATGGACAGTGCTTTGATCCTGCATCAACTCACCCAATCGCTGCCCTTGAAATGGTTTGTGTTGTTTTCCTCGACTGCTTCCTTATTGGGCGCCCGTGGGCAGGCAAACTATGTCGCTGCCAATGGTTTTTTAGATGGCCTGGCTCATTTTCGAAAACAGCAGGGACTGCCGGGATTATCGATCAATTGGGGTCCCTTTAACGCGAAGGGTATGACGGCGAAACTGACCCCGGGCCTGCAGCAATTCGGCTTCATCCCTCTGGAAAAAGAAAATCTGAATGTCCTTGATTGCTTGCTAAATACCGATTTAGCTCAAATCGCCGTTTGTCGTGTGCATTGGGACATTTATTTAAAACACTCGGCAAGACAAGTTGAACTCTCGGATTTTGCTAAAAACAAACCACCTGTTCAATATTTTTTTAATGCCTTACGTCAGAGAAGTCATGCTGAGCGCACTGGTCTTCTGAGTCGGGTATTATGTGAAATCACTGCTGATGTATTAGCACTTGATAACGCAAGACAAATTCGACCTCAGAGTGCTCTGTTTTCACTTGGGGTAGACTCGCTGATGTCCATTGAAATTCGCAATCGTATTCATGATAAATTGCAATGCCCAAACCTGAGTATACCGATTGAATATTTCATCAATGATCCAAGTATTGAAAAAATTGCCGAAAATATCGCCCGGGAATTGCAGCTAATTTATGAGCAGACTGATTCACCTGCTGAGGATACGCAATGGCTCAGAGAAGAAGTCCCTTTATGCGATTTCCAGTTTAGTTTCTGGGCAATCAATAAACTGAATTATGGCTATAACACGTCCATGCAGTTGCAACTTCACGGCAGGTTGAATAAGGATTATGTCAACCGTGCGCTGGATTTTGTTGTTAATCAGCATGCTGCATTCTGGCTTCAGTTCAATCAATCAGTTCCCACTCAGACTCTGGAAAAACGGGGGGAGTTCAGATTGATTTATAAAGATATTTCTTTAAACAATGAATCCAATCTGCTCAGCCAGGAATTTTACAACAACACCATGCGGCTTATTGAGCTGGATCATCCGCCCTTGGTTCGAGCCTATCTTTATAAGCTGAATAATGACTTACATGAACTACATCTGGTATTACCACATATCATTGTTGATGATGCATCCTGCGATATTGTATTCGCTGAATTCAGAGCTTGTTATGAGGCGCTTTCCCAAGGGAAGTCGCTGGTTCCAATGCCTGAGAAAAAATCCTTTTTAGATTATGTTAAAAATAATAATTTCCAATATCAGAAGGATTTAGATAATAAAATTTCGTTTTGGCAGGAATACAATCAGGATTGCAATTACCTGTATTTCGGCGCTCATCATCATTTGCCAGACGCCGCAGTCTATCGGCCTCAACACATGAATCATTACACAATCAATCCAGGGATAAGTTCAATCGTTGAATGGCATGCAGCGAATAATCTGAATATCAGTTCAGGGCTTATTGCAATTTGCCAGATGGTATTTCATCAAATGAGCCAGCAGCAAAAAATTCCCATTATCCTCATTCATACCGGTCGTGAAGGCAGTCAATATAAATCCACTGTGGGTCTGTTTTCACAGTATAAACGTATCAACTTAAGTTATGAGGATAATCTTTCTTTTATTGATCGCATCAAAGCGGTGGAAACCGAACTTTTAAAAACTGCCCCTTTCCAGAGGTGTTCGTATTTTATTAAAAATACAGGGATAAATGGATCTAACTTCTCAATAAGCAAGCAGCTTATTTTTTGGTGGAATAAATGGCTTCTTGGCAAGTCATTTAATGAAGTAATCAATGAAAAACTTGTACCCTACTATCTGGATTATTTAAGCCAGAGCATCTTATTAAAGAAAAGCAGCCGGCTTAAAATAAAACTTAATAAATTATTTGGATGGAAGCTGCCTTTGCAGAAACCTGATGGTCTGAAAGTACTTATCAACATGACAGCCAGCGTCTTTGGCAAAGAAGTGGCAGACACAAAATTTGCCGATTTGCATTACAGCTATCCCAGTTATTTTGGAGGGCTCAACCGCCCCATCGGCAATCAGAATTTATGGATTTACTTTTCGAGAAATGCCAAGGGAGACTATCAATTGTCAATCAATGGCCCTTTAACAGCCGAATGCATGGCAGAGATCGCCTGCCGTTTTAATGAAGTAGTTGATGAGCTGGTTAAACAGCAAAGACGCTTGAAATAGACAACTCTTCTAAATTATGATGATTGATATAAATTGTAACCCCTCTGGTACGTCATCCTGAACGCAGTGAAGGATCTCCTGAATCTGGCTCAGCTCTAAGCAGATTGAGATCCTTCACTCCGTTCAGGATGACGTACCTGGGGAGTTACTATAAATTTCATTAAGGGAACTATCATTCATCCGAATACGGAGCGTTTTTTTTTAAGCGCAAAGGCTCTGGGCCTGCCTGTAATATTGAGAGAAGAAATTGATGGCTTTGAAGTGGTGCTGGGAAAACACCACTACCATTTTTCTTACAATGAATCCCCTTTTAACAATAGCTGCAGCGCAAGAATCGCAATCAATAAATTTTACACAAACACTTTGCTGGAAAGTGCCGGCATTCCAGTTCCTAAAGCCGCTTATTTGAATCTTGAGGATTTTGAAAATAATCTGCTCAATGAGCGAATCGCTGATTTAAATTTTCCACTGGTTATAAAACCGCTTACTGGTTCGCTGGGAATGGATGTTCTCTGTAATATTCAGTCTCTTGAGGAATTAAACCGTCATCTGGTCCGCATATTTTCTCTACACCATCATCTCTTGGTTGAAGAATTTCACGGGAATTTAAAATCCTATCGGGTGCTGGTTTTCAATAAAGAAGTCATTGGCGTCGTTTTGTGCCACCCGGCAAATGTTATTGGCAATGGCAGTCATACTATCAAAGAATTAATTGATGCTGCAAACATCGAACGAGAGGCTTTAGAAAATCCTGATCTGGGTCCAATCATTGCAGACGATGAATGCATGATTCGACTTAAGGAGCTAGATATCAGTCTGGATTATATTCCTCCAAAGGATGAGCGGATAGTTTTAGCTTACACGTCTAACGGCACCAGAGGAGGAAGCTATGAATCCCTGGGCAAAGAAATAGGCCGCGAAAATCGGCAACTGATGATTCAGGTTGCCGAACAGCTCAATCTGCAGCTGACAGGAATCGATGTTGAATGCGAGGATATCAACCAGCCCATTGTGGAAACCGGTGGAGTCATTATAGAAGTTAATCATCGTCCGGATGTGCGTATTCACGAACTGCCCAACGCGGGTCATCCACAGCCCGTCTCAAAAACAATTATGCGCTCTTTTATGTATCGCCACCCTTTGTCCTATCTTCGCAATTTGTTGTTTTGATTAGTTCATCTTGTTCCGACATGGTTTCAAATTTAAACACCTTAAACAAGTTGAGTGACACCACATATGAACGACCTGGCCTGCAAGCGCAAGGGACAATGTAATTGATCACGAGAGAACAAAGATAGACCAACCATGACAATGACAGGCCAAATAGATTTTTATTTGCTCACAATTTATGTTATTATTGCATCTTAAAATTAAATTGACCTTTATCGGATGCAATTCTATGAAGTGATGTTTCATATATCAACCAGCAATCTGATGAGGATCGAAATATTAAGCGAGAAAGCAATGCCTATGTTACTTGATGAGCTTCCTGAATCTTTACTATTACATATTTTTTCATATTTGCCAGCAGGCGACTTGCCCTCAGTTCACCATGTTTCCACTTTATTTCATCGAGTAACAACGGATAATTGGCTATGGAAGAACAATTTAAAAAAATATTTTCCCCATCATTTACCCCCGCTTATCAACGAAGAAAACGTGGATTACAGAAAAATCTTTTATAAGGCTATGCAGTCAGATTATAGCTGCACTCGGGAAGTTGCTTCGTGGGAATACAGGGATTATCCCTTTTGCAAAGAGGAGGCTGAATTATTTAATGCAGCTAAATTAGGTGCACTGGACCTATTCGTAAAGGCATTCGAAACATATTGATAGATTAATCCGGCATATCAAAAATACCGAATCCAACGTTAACCTCGAAATTGTAAAAGCCCTAATTGATGCTGGAGCAGCTATCAATCTTAGAGGAAAGGAGGAAAAAGAGACCCCATTTATTGCAGCCCTTATGAGCCAACGATTTGATTTGGCTGAATTATTTTTGAAACAATATAATGCCAATCCCTTTGCCTATACATCTGGTTATTCACATAATAGAATTCCTGCAAAACGGCTAGTTTCAAAAGGGACAAGTCTGCATAGCCTTATCAAAGAGAAGCAGAAAAACTATCCTAAACGCGTTGATAGAAGCCACTATACCTATGAATATAAACTACATCGCGCAGCTTCAAAACCAAATGTTCCCCTTTTTAAAATCATGGCTATTTTAGAAAATGGCGTTGATATTAATTTTCAGGATGAAATAACTGGCTCAACCGCTTTAATTTATGCCGCAGTGTCTAATAACGAACAGCTGGTTAATTATTTACTTAACAAGGGAGCGGATCCGCTGCTGCAAAATGTTAACTCTGAGATTGCAAGTGATTTCGCAGTACCCGAATCGACAATTCACTCCTTACTAAAGAAGAAAGAGAATGAATACCGACTGGAAGTGCTGCCACCAGAAGAAAGATCTAGCTTACGGCTACTCGAAGAGGTACTCATTTTGATTCAGCGCCATTGAAGATTGATGAGCTATTGGAATCTGGGGCTGCGATTGATTATCAATCAGCTTATTCTGGAAACACTGCGCTCATTATTGCAGTCAACAGGCAAAACGAGCGTATTGTGGAATATTTATTAAGGATGGGTGCAAACCCGTTTGTTAAAAACAAACGTGGGAAGACAGCGAAGGATATCGCCCCTCGACCATCTGAGATGCTACAAATAATTAAAGGATATGAACTTCTGTACGCCACAGAACATGACGATATCGAAAAAGTGATTTCCCTCATCAAAGCCGACCACTCTATTTTAAATTTTAAAGGGAAAAATGGTTACAGCGCATTGTTCATTGCTGCGGCTTTTGGAAATATTGATACGTTTGAAGCACTTTTGCGGCTAGGGGCTGATCCGGATTTATTTAGTGAAGCAGGCGAAACCCTTCTTGAAATAACCCACATGGATATTCAAGAGGAAGTTCGTTTTATGTTACAGGCTATCGAAGAGAATGAAGAGGATGCTGAAATGTTGCCAGTAGGGAAAGCTACCCCTCCGAGGGGGAGATCTCAGTCCAGTAATTCAGTGCGCTTTTTTGATAGTGGTGTATCGGTCATCCCCGATGCAAACAACAAAATCTCTTTGCTATCATCCTCCTCCGGAGCCGCCATATAGCGGCAAGGAGCTTACTCTTTCAAAGCCTCATAAGCCAAGATCAAGAGAATCCCAATCACTGTTTCGATCCATAATCCATTCAAGTGTTTTTCGTCTCTCGAAAATAATAGGATATTCAATAACGCTCGGCTGATTTTTGACAATATTCTGATTTGCCCACCAATGCAAACGGTAATAAAGATCCCGCATACTATACAGTTCCTCAGCATTTCTAAGCTTCATGGAAGCTTTATACTTTCTTCCATCTTTTTCTACCTGAAGATTAGGGCTTAAGGAGGCAAGTTCATCACCCACCGATTGATTGAAAGGTAGCTCTTGAACTAACTGTGTTGCCCATGCAATTGTCCATAAAGACTCTAAAAGCCAGTACAGATAAGTTTGTTCTTCTTCAGTCAAAGATTTCGATGAATCAAGGATAGAATGTTCATAAGAGGTTAATGAGGAGAGCAGCTTATTTTGAGAAAGCCATTGCAAAATATAATCCTTTGGTGCCCCAAGAAATACTTGATAGATAGCGTTCACTACTAAGGCTCTATCTACAATTTCTGATTCTATACGAGGTTCAGTCCAATCTATTATTGGCAACCAGGGCAAGATTTCTCCACCTGCCTTTAAAATAGTATCTTCTGAGGTTTTCTTTACTTCTTGAAAATTAATGGACATTGCGCCTACCTACTGTAATTTTATTTATTATGATGCATTCACTTGTTTCAATAAAGTGAAACCTAATTCTTTGAGACAACCCAATAAGGCCTAACGCTCCGGAAAACTTGCGCCTTAACGAAATATCTATACCTCATATCGGAAAATCGCCGATTACATAATTATACTTAGACTCTGTACGCCTCCGTACTCATTATGTCATTCTCATCAGAACCTGTTGCTAATAAACCCGCAGAAACAACCGGCTTACCCTCATTCAACGAAGAATGAAAAAAAGCAGGCTCTTCATTTGGTTTAGAAGGGAACCAACGACGTGTGCCAACATAAAAACTACCGTCCTCAAGCATTACGTACATGGCAAACCCCTCAGCTCCAGCGATATCTTTATAAGCACGGCTTGAGAAGCTTTGAATAACCAATTGTTGCTGATTATTTAACTTTACTTCTACGAATCCTTTGTGGCGCGAACACGGAATTATACGGCAACGCTCTCTCTCCAAAAGAGAAGGATAATAAGTACCGCATTGATAATCATTTTTCTGCGGCTCTAATCTAAGTACCTTAACCTCCCCGCGCTTAACAGCAGCTTCCTGTGCTCTTTTTGAAAAAAGCATAAAGGGTAATTTGGAAGATGCAATCTTTCCTCTGATTGCTTTCGCTTGGGGCATATCAGGATGAAGGGGAACAATACGACTGGCCCCGGCTTGATAGTCTTGTTTAAATAGCTTGATTGCCGATGGAAGTGTTCCATCCTCGTGTGCATTAAGCAAATAGGATAGAAAAAGCTCAACCTGAGCCTTTGTTTTTTTTATTAGTTCGATTTGATGCTCCGACACTAATTGCTCGTTCAATTCGATTAAGCAAGCTGTCCGGGCATGCAGTAGCTGTTCAGAATATACCTGGGACAAAAGTCTCGTTATCTGAGGATAATTATTTTGACTCTCATAATTAAACTCGGTAGGCGATATAATAGTTGCTAAGATCACAGTTGGATTCCAGTTGATCTACAAAAATGCGGATTATACACGTAAATATTTCTTGCCATGAAGCCCCACCCGCTTTGGTATATGGGCGAATCCAGAATGTGGGAGATTCAAGCATATCTTAACGTTTATGCCTATTTAAATTAATTCATTTCATATTCCGACTTGGTTTTCAGCTAATCAATCGAAAAACAAGAAATCATCTGCTCAACATCCATTTTTTTTATCTCTTCGATAGCATCAGATACAGTGAGTTTCTGGAGTTCTATCAAATCTTGAAGAGCATTAACTATCTGTTCATAAAAATCAGCTTCTGGATATAATGTGCGAAAATGATTTTTCAACTCCCGTATGTTTTCCCCTCTTAAGCCACTTGAATACAAGAGGCGCACACCCCATGCTTCATAGGTATTCAAGGAATTTATTTCAACAATGGATTGTTGAGTGGATACTCCCTGCTCACAGCCACGCTAGCCGAGGGTTCTTTTTAGTGGACCATGAGTACGCTGCCAGTTATAAAAAAATTGCCATCGAGCTAGCACTTATCTGAGATTTTCAAAGTCAGGTAAATCTGTAATTGCACACTTAATGAACATCTTAATATGCTCCAGTCAAGGGTTCTTGTTATAATATAAAGATGACTTTTCAGTATATGCAGCTTTTATGGGTGCAGGTGCGGTATCAAGTAATTTTCCATGTCTGTCTAGCCAAGCTAAATTAATACAGGCTTCTCTGCTACGGTTATTGGCTTCAAGTGCATGCTCAATAATCTTGCTCAAAGACCAATTATTACCGACATTACTCTGTCTATAGCGACTAAAAAATCCCGCTTTGTTACCTTTGAAAATAAAATTATACTCTTGAAAAAAAACAACTTTACATTCCTCTTCCCCCACCAAATTCTGATTCCTATAGTTATTCATTAGTCTGATTAATCGGCTTTCAGATTGAAAGCGTCCTAGCACCCTTAAACCACCCTGAGTTCGATGATCTTCTTTAACCGAGTTATAAATGGCATTTATTTTCTCGGTTAAATTTATTTTAATATTCCTTAAATTTTCCCCACTAGCTAATCTGTTATAGCATACATCAATCGCAGAATTTAACTCTCTAATGCTTGCTAACCGTTTCGGTGATTTCCCTTTATAACTCGCTTGTATGAGACTAATTTGCTTTGCAAGACTATCAATTTGTTTAAGGTTTTCCAAATCGTCATGGATCAGGTTTTTTGTATTGGCCAATGAATCAGGTTTCTCATAGTCTATCGAGCTAATGTTTTGTTTTAAATTAGCCACTATGGATAACCTATCCTGGTTACTTTTTTCTGTATCAAGACGTAATATCTCTTCACTTAGTTTATCAAAGCCTTGTAAATAACATAGGTAAGTTTGAATTTGGTTACGGACGATTAAATCAGTTTGATCATATACCTGGTTAACTCGACGCTTTAAATCAGCAGTGACTCGGTTTCTGGTAACGTTTTGATGTTCCTCAGGAAGTTCATTCACTTGTTGAACTAAATCATCTGCCTCCTTTAACCTCTGATAGGAGGCAAAAAGAAGATTATATTTTTCCTGGTAGTTCCCTTGCGCATAATAAATGTCCCTGGCTTGTTGATGAAGCTTATCCACGATATCTTTTCGTTCAGCACTTCCAACGCTAATTACACTATTCTCAATCTCATCAGTTAAGGCATTTAGTTTTTCATCAGGTCGTTTAGGACGTGGTAAATATTCAATATTGTCTGTTATTTCCTTAATATTGGCCTCTGTGAGTAAAATCCCAAAATGTTCTTTGAGTTTTGTAGCAATTATTGCTTCCATAGATTGCTTAAATTTTAGGCTTTCATAATTGCCGCATACCCAGTTTGATAGTATATCTGCTCGTTCCGCCTCAGTTTTTTTCATTAATTCGACACCAACCAATGAAATCGCCATGTCGTTTGCGGCAGAACCAATAGCTTGTTGCCCGGTTACAATGACTACATCAATATGAGCTTTATTTAATGATTCAAGCAATTTATGGATTGACCCACCTGCACAAATATCTAAATTTCTACCTTCTTGCTTATAAACCACAGCGGCTTCTATAAGCTTTTCAACGAGCGAGGCTTTCTTTGTTGTAATAAGATAGTCCGGGGCCGTAGTTGCATCGGGCTCAAAAGTAACCCGAATATCTTCTGGAAAAACTTCGCAATCATTATCAATAACCCCTTGCCAAACTAGAGCTACAATGGTGTCAATTGTAAGTCCTGTATAAGAATGTACGGTAGTAAGCTTGACTTTAAGTAGATTTAAAAACTCTTGCGCAAACTCTTTTTTCTGTTTAGAAGTATAGCGTTGATCAATAATTAGGGTATTGTAGTCAAAATTCAGGAGCAATTGCTCAATAAGGATGAGAGCTTGTTTGCCAGAGGCTTTTAATTTATCAGCATATCGCGTATGTAGCGCAATTAGACTCCCTTTAGCGGTATGGGTTACAGAAGGATCATGAGTATTTTGTGCGTTGGCATTAAATTGGTTAACTTGATCTTCAGCAACAACAGGTTGAATGAGGACATTAGGTACGGCATCAGTTTGTTGTATTCCTGGTATTTCCTGTATTCTATGTATTGAATTATCCAGGGAAGCTATAGCTTTTCGTGTATTTACCTGAAAGTGCTCGTGTTGTTCTCTTAACTGATCCAGTCTTCGACATAATGCGAGCCCTTGTGCAAGCTTTCTTTGCCCTATCTTAATTTGCCGTTGCTCAGGTGTCATGTCAAGCGTGCTAATTCCACCGAGCTCGCGGATTGCCGTTATCATCGGTTGACTAACCCGGTAATAAGTTCCATCTTCCAGTGCTGTATCAAGTACTGTTTTCTCATCGCTAATTTCGTTAATATCCAGAGCAAAGGTACCGTCTGTTTTGCGCACATCCTGTAAAATTCGGAAACAATCAATATCTTCCAATTCTTGTGCTTGCTTTAAAAGTGGAGTCTCGCAATCGTCTTGTGATACATCAGCAAGTAACTCTCCATTGGCGTCTCTCACATCTAAAAGCGATTGTAGTAATTGTCGTCTCAAAGCTGGTGCAATGTTTCTTTGTAATACGAATGAAAAAACAGTACCACGTCTATCTGGGGCTAGGGGGGCTAAGTGATTGATTGCAATAATAGGGTTATTACTGTTATCACGCACATCGAGAATTGCTTGAACAATTTGTAAGTTAATGGGGCGTTGTAATAGAGCCCAGATTAGGGCTGTATCTCCACGACCATAATCAGAATTAATATTAATAACAGGAACACCATTATTATCTCGCAACGCTAAATATTCTTGAACTTGTGCAAGATTTCCTGCACTAATTGCATCTCGTAAATCTCTAGTGGTAGGCATATTTAAAATGATCGCAATTAATTCAGTATGCCTCATTGTAAATCATTTAATTGCCGTAATAAAGATCATACAAAACAGGACAGAAAATATCTGCTGCGAGATTATATGAAATTAAAAAATAATGAAGAAAGAAGCGGAATAGCAATTATTTATTGTTGTTAGTAGAAATCCTTGGTTTTCAAACTTGTGTATGATTTAATCGTCCGCAGGCATTATTTTTAGGGATAAAGATGACAGGCTATTTGTTCAAACAGAAATTAAAAATTAAACAAGGCTATGAAATTTATTGCCAGGTTACAGGCAATAAAGCAGATGACAGGCCCTATGTTCTACTTATTCCTGGCGGACCAGGATTTACTCATGTTGCTATGGAAGAACTGGCTGAAAGCCTGACCAAGGCAAGTAAAAAAGCAGGCCGACAACCTCCGCATTTTATATTATTTGACCCTCTGCATTGTGGCCGAAGTGATAAGGCTAAGGATTTTGAGGCTGAGTTTAATGTTGAAAATTATGCTGAAATTGCTGCTCAGGTCGTAGAGGCAGTACAAGAAAAATTAAATCTTTCAAAAATGGATTTACGTTTAATGGGACGTTCTTTCGGGAGTATGACGGCAATGTCGATGCCTCCCTGTCGGCCTCAGTGGATAAATGATCCAGACTCAACCATTAGATTAAATCAACTTGTCTCTATTGTAGGTCCTATAAGTCATCAGGCAATTGAACAAAGTACCACTTATGTTGAGCAGAATTATACCTATCGCACCGATTTCGAGGAATTAAAATTCTCAGTTAATAAGCTCATGACAGGCACTATTCAAAACGCATTGGATTATCAACAGCATATTGCTTGCGGCTTGGCTCCTTTATATGCAGATAAATATGAAAAATTGAAAGAAGAGTGGGTTGGCCAAATGATGATGAATCACCCTGATTTTACCCGCAATCTCTTATGGTGTTTCAGTTGGGCTTCCCCCTCTTGTGCAGGAATGTATGACTCACTAACCGGTTGCTCGCTGGATGTGCTTAATTACTTTTTCAGTCATCACTTCAACCAATTTAATTTACTGGAGAAAATTTCTGCGCATAAAGGACTATACCAGGCTTTTCCTATTTGCTGTGTTTCTGGATCGAGAGACTATGTCGCAGAACCGCGCATAAATGCCAGTTTATTGTACGAACAATTACCTGAGTCATTAACTGAGATCAATTTTGATAGTAAACACAGTATTAGCGCTGACCATCCAGACGTTTATCCCGAATTGCTTGAGTTATTAGTGCGAGGCACATTATCAGAGGATTATTTAGAACGTCATAGCCAAGGTAATAAAAAAGCCATTGATAGCTATAACCTTGCCCACTCATTCAAGCAGCAAGCTGAGGCTATTCGACAGCTTCAACCAGAAGTAAAGGTATCTAAACCTCAAATCACGAAGAAATCTCGCTTTCATTTTTTTGGTTTTCAAGAGCCTTTAGTCGATGTCAGCGACATCCTTACTCATGGGCAGGAACATGAAGCTAAGGAAGAAAATACTTTTACTAATTAAACTCCGTCATAGGTTTATGAGTAACTTCGTTTAAAATTGGGAGATTCTCCTGGTGAATTTTCAACATATAAAGGATCTGAAATAATGGCAGTATTATTTCCATTTAACAAAAAATTCCTGGCCTCTAAGAGCTCTTTAAATTGTTGTTCAGCACCTGGGCTTGGATTTTTATCTGGATGGCAGGTTCTCGCCAAATGCCGAAAAGCTTTTTCAATCTCTTTAGGCGTTGATTCTTGAGAAAGGTTTAATCGCTGAAAAAAAACAAATCGCTGTTGTTTAGCAAAAGAGAAAGAATTTTCTTCTTTATTTAAAACTAAGGTTTTTACAGCGTCTTGGGATATTGTTATGAGTTATGCTCGAATCTGGTGTATGGAAAAATAAATTAGGTGGCGTATCCTGTTGAAGAAAGTTCCGCAAGAACAAAATCAACAAAAGGAAATACGCCATGAAGGATTG